>NZ_PSYX01000001.1:0-1374607 GCF_003586325.1 Haloferax sp. Atlit-10N | reverse complement strand
CCGAACTACTAGGGCTAACATCAGATACCGTCTTGCGGCGTACCGCAGGGGCGGAATCCTCATTTCCTTCGGACCTGAACCGAGGCGATTCGTGGGTATAAACCCTTCGAACCTCCGTGGGTTCTGGTCCGGTGAGGCAGGACGCGTTGAATCGCCCTGCAATCGCGGTGTGTCGTTCGCATTCATCCGAAATGCCTTGGACCACTTAAGGCCGTCGTATCGTGGCGGCCCCCGGGAAGGTGTGTCATCCCGGTGAGCGCCTGACGACCTTGGGGTCGGGGCGTTCGGTGGAAGCTTTCGGGGGGAGTACCCCCGTGCGCTTCTTCGCATTAATCCGAATGCCGGGGATACATTTAACCCCGTTGATTTAGTGGCTCTGTGAGAAAAATAGACACGAGGCGTGCCATAACTTCACGCGCGGTCAATTGTGACATCAATTAGACTGAGCGAGAAATCAATGTATTAGTTTCGCGTGCGTGCGAGGTGTCGATAGAATCGACCCGTTGAAGTCGGTTTATAACGGGTCGCTTTATAAGGCCGGAGGTACGATTCACGTGCGAGCAATGAGTGGGCCGGCAGACTCCATCGAGATTCAGAACGTAGTCGCATCGACCGGGATCGGTCAGGAGCTCGACCTCGAAGCCCTCGCCGACGACCTCCCCGGTGCAGATTTCAACCCGGACAACTTCCCGGGCCTCGTCTATCGCACCCAGGACCCGAAAGCCGCTGCGCTCATCTTCCGCTCGGGGAAGATCGTGTGCACGGGCGCAAAGAGTATCGACGACGTGCACGACGCACTCGGAATCATCTTCGACAAGCTCCGCGAGCTGAAGATTCCCGTCGATGACGAGCCAGAAATAACCGTCCAGAACATCGTCTCCAGCGCGGACCTCGGACACAACCTGAACCTGAACGCGCTGGCTATCGGTCTCGGCCTCGAAGACGTCGAGTACGAGCCCGAGCAGTTCCCCGGCCTCGTCTATCGGATGGACGAGCCGAAGGTCGTCATCCTGCTTTTCGGTTCCGGGAAAATCGTCATTACCGGCGGAAAGCGGACCGACGACGCGGAGACCGCGGTCGAAGAGATCGTCGAGCGCATCGACGCACTCGGACTGCTCGGATAGACGCTCCCGAACTATCGATTTTTCGCCGCGTACGGACCTGAACACCCGCAAGTGTAAAATACAGAACAGTCCAACGGATGGCACATGAGTGCGCGGGAGGACGTTGCGTTCCTCGTCGGGTCGCAAAGCAGGGAGGCTATTCTCCAAGCGCTGGCAGTCGAGCCGCGTCGACCAACTGACCTCGCAGACAGCTGTGACTGTGCGAGGGAGACGGCACAGCGGACACTCGCAGGGTTTTGTGACCGCGGGTGGGTCAAAAAGACCGATGGGTTCTATCATCTCACCGCGGGTGGCGTAATGGTCCACGACCAGTACGCGGAGTTCATCGGTACGGTCGAGTGCGCCGATCGGATGAGCGAGTTCCTGGCGAACGCCGCGGAAATATGTGAGGGCGCACCGTCCGGCGTCCTCAGCCAGATGAACATCACCACCGCTGCCGACAACGACCCTCACGCACCGCTCAACAGATACCTGACCATCGTCGGAAACGAGCCGGTCGACCGCTTCCGCGGTGTCACGCCCATCGTGAGTCGGGTGTTCAACGAGTCGGCTAAAGACGTATTGGGCCCGGACACGCGGATGGAGCTCGTCGTCGACCGCGACGTCCTCGAACGGTCGATGGACGCCTACCCCGAGTCATTCGAGCGCGCACAGGACCTCGACCAGTTCGAACTCCGGGTCACCGACGAGGACCTCGACTTCGGCCTCCTACTGGTCGACGGCCACGGGGCCGTCTCCGCCTACGACAAACACGGTAACCTGACGGCCCTCGTCGACGGTGACGCCCCGGAGGTCGTCTCGTGGGTCGAGAGCCTGTACGAATCCGTCTGTTCGACATCAGTCCCGCTCGAACAACTCGAATCGTGACTCGCCCTCGACAACCGATGGTGTGACCGATCCGGTCACACGTGATAATTCCAATCACATGCCACTGCAATAAAATATAAGAGGTCGCTCGACAGAGGTGTACTTGCAGCGGTGCAGCGTCCCCCACTAGGCGATTCGGCCCTTACGTGCTTTCGGTCGGTCCCCTGATTCCCCGTCAGGTGTCCGTGTTCTCGATGAGAACGTCTTTGACTACGTCCGGATCTTCGAGCAGTTGGTGTTTAGTGTAGCTCCCTTCCGCACTTCCGCCGCTGTGTTTCGACTGTTCGATGATATCGAGAAAGGCGTGTTCTTTCAGCAGGTCGCGGACCCGCCGAAGCGACAGGCTATCAGAACCCTGCTGCCGACAGATGTTCTCGTAAACCTCGTAGACGCGACTCGTCCGGAAGCCGTCCTGCTGTTGGTTCGAAAGCGAGAGGATCGCCAGCGCTTGTAACACGTAGCGAGAGTGCGGCGTCGACCCGCGAATCAACTCGCGGAAGCGGTCGGTCTCCGCGCGCTGTCGCGCCTGCGTGACGAAGTTCTCTCTGACCGTGCTCGCCCCCATAGATTGGGCAATCTCACCCGCGTATCGCAGGATGTCGATAGCCTTCCGCGCGTCCCCGTGCTCGCGGGCGGCGAGCGCCGCGGCCCGTGGAATCGTCGACGGGTCCAACACACCGTCACGGAACGCGTCGCTCCGCGCGTCCATGATGTCGCGAAGTTGGTTCGCATCGTACGGCGGGAAGACGAATTCGCGCTCGCAGAGGCTGGATTTCACCCGCTCGTCCATCCGGTCTTTGTACTGAATCTTGTTGCTGATTCCGATGACGCCGAGCTTACAGCCGGCGATTTTGCCGGCCTCTCCCGCTCGCGAGAGCTGCATGAGGATGTCGTCGTCGCTCAGTTTGTCGATTTCGTCGAGGATGATGAGGACGACGTCGTACAGCGAATCGAGGATACGCCACAGTCGTTTGTAGTACGTCGACGTCGAGAGTCCCTTGTCGGGGACTTTGATTCCGGTAATCGCGGTGTCGTTGACGCTATCGGCGATAGTCTGGACGGCCTGCGTCTCGGTCGTGTCCTGCGCGCAATCAACATAGGCGAACGTCGCTTTCACTCCCTCTTCTTCAGCCGTCTCGACGAGTCGCTGGGAGACGTACTTCGCACAGAGCGATTTCCCCGTCCCCGTCTTCCCGTAGATAAGGACGTTGCTCGGGCTCTGTCCGAAGATGGCGGGGTTCACCGCGGTCGCGAGATCCGAGATCTCGTCGTCGCGACCGACGATGCGACCCTCCCCCGGGAGGTGGTTTATCTCCAACAACTCCTTGTTGGCGAAGATGGGGTCCTCCCGGGTGAAGAGGTCGTCGCTGGCGTTAGGCATGTTCGCAACACACCACGTTTCCGGTGAAAGGACTTACCATTCGACGCAGCACACACACACCACGTTTCCGGTGAACGACCACGAACCCCGGTTTCCCGTCCACACGAAACGGAGGTATTGATTCACCGGAAACACGGTGTGAGGGAGTCTACCTGACCCAGTGAGGGTCGAGGAATCTCGGCTCGTCTCTCGTCCAGTAACGAGGACGAAAACGAAGACGAGGTCCGAGAGTCCGACAATACCGGTGGTAGCCACGCTGAACGTGCTCGTTGTCGTCGTAACAGAACTCAATGAACGTCGCCCGCGGTAACCGTCGATACGACCAGTAGCACAGGATCTCAGAGACCCGCGAGCACCGATAGGAGCGGTTAGAACACCGAGAACACGCGCCTCGAGACGTATCGTTCGGGTCGACCAATACTCGAGGATCGAGTATATTCTTGTTCGCGAGTGTATCAATGGTCGGTAACACAAATAAACTATTTAATTGTTGTTATACGTGGGCTCCAGTGCCACCGACCCAGAGAAAGTGGTCAGTTGACCGTCGGTAGTTGACACAGCCCACTCGCTCACCGGAAATGTAGTGTCTCACACCGTTCCGGGGGTTCGAGTTGATATAGATAGTAGCGCGCCTCTCACGTCGTATTTCACCGGAAACGTGGTGTGTTGGTAATAAGTGGACCGATTCAGTTCAGGCCGAAAACTACGGAGAAGGCACGGGCGTCAACGGCCGCTGTTCGGCGCGTTCCCCACCGAGAGACGCTCGGGCCAGTTCATCGGAAACGTGGTGTGCGCGTGACTCCGTTCTCGTAGCTCGCCGGCGAGCCGACACCGATCCCGACGTGATTACTGCCTCCCCCCACCGTGTCGTATTTCACCGGAAACGTGGTGTCTGTCAGCGCTGCTACGTTCTCCGCTCGGTCGGTTGGCAGCGGCTGACTCGGGAATCGGCTGACTCCGAAGCGGGACCACCGCTGCAACGGCTGCCGATACCCCGTTCAGTCGACGCGACGTTCAGCCGTCGGTCTCGACCGGCGGTCCCAACACTCGCAGTTCGAGATATCCTCGCCGTCGGGGTCGGATTTCGGCCTCGTATATTTCGACCAATTCACCGGAAACGTGGTGTCTCTGACCGTCTCACGCGGAGTTGCGATTCACCGGAAGCGAGGTGTGGTACTTCCCGCGGGAACGGGTCGGTGACTGACCGGTGCCGACCGACTGCCGTCGCCGACTTTTGTCGAGGTCTGCAACTCGAGTCTCGTCCTCCCGTTCACCGGAAACGAGGTGTGCATGCGACTCACGCGCACCCCGGTTCGCCCACGCTCGGAACGTTCTCCCGCGACGGACTGTGTCGATAGCGTGGCGTCAATGCAATTACCCAGGGGAACGAACCGATACCGTATGCGTGCGCTCAGTCGCGTGTGGGTGCGCCTCAGCGAAGCCGTGTCGGGCCGAAGGGACGACCGAGAGTGGTCCCTCGAGCGATCCCGTTCGACGGAGACGCGGTGGTCTCGTTCGGGAGAACGAGTCGACTGCTTCCGGTTCGACGACGGTTACGTGACCACCGTCCACTACGAAGACCGCGGGGTCACGTGGCAGTTGACCCCCGGACAGGTCCCGCTCGCGAGCGCGCTCGCGATGGCGAAACTGTACCTCGAACACGAACTGACTCCGCAGACCGACCCCGAGGGACGGCCGTTCGTCGGCCTCACCGAACGCGGTCCGGTTCAGGTGTTCGAGGAAATTCCGCCCGAACCGGTCGAATACGTCTACCTCGACGGCGTCCGGACGCTCGAGGAGTTCCCGGAGTTCCTGACCGTCAGCGACGACTTCAGGTCCGTGTTCGACCGGATGGCTCCGGCGCAGTCGAGTACGTCCCGATAGGCGAACCGCCTCGTTCTCGATAGTGCGAGTCGCTCTCGGTGTCGCAAGCCGTTTCCCCGTCGCGGCCGTACCCGCCTTCGATGACTGCCGAGGACGAGGACCCGAGTCCTCCCGACGGAGACGCCGAGGCCGACGAGGCCGACGCCTCCGCAGACGTGCTCGACCGACTGGCAGACGCGACCGACGCGTCGCCAACCGCCGCCGAGGTGACGAGCGAGGGCGACGACGGCGTCTCGCTCGCGTCGTTCTACGAGGCGCTCGAATCAGAGGGCCGACCCGTCGTGACCGCCCAGCAGGTCGCGCGGCGTCTCGGCGTCTCGCAGGCGGACGCGATGGACGGACTCGACGCTCTCGCGGATGCCGGTCGGGTCCAGCGGGTGAACGTCGAGACCGACCCGACCGTCTGGTATCCGACCGAGTGGGGCGAACTCGCCTCGCGGGAGCGGGTCGTCCTCTTCCCGAAGCGCCGCGAAATCGTCGTCGACAACCCGACCCAGTACACGCGGGCGCGACTCTCCCAGTTCGCGCACCTCGTCGATACCACCGGCGACCGCGAGGGAAGAGGCCGAGGCTACCTCTATCGAATCCGGCAGGAAGACGTGTGGCAAGCGCCCTTCGACGATGTCGACTCGCTCCTCTCGATGCTCCGGTCGGTCCTCCCCGAGCGGTCGCCGCACCTCGAAGCGTGGGTCGAAGACCAGTGGAAGCGCGCCCACCAGTTCCGCCTCTACTCCCACGAGGAGGGGTACACCGTCCTCGAAGCGGCCACGGAGAGCCTCATGGGAAACGTCGCGCTCCAGAAACTCGACGACGACCACGTCTACGCGCCCATCTCGGACACGGAGGCGTGGGTCAGAGACGAGGAAATCGCGGCGATAAAGCGCATCCTCTACGACGCGGGGTACCCCGTCGAGGACGACCGCGACCTCGAAGAGGGCGAGGAACTCGACGTCTCGCTTCACGTCGACCTCCGCGACTACCAGCGAGACTGGGTCGACCGCTTCGTCGACCAGCGCGCGGGCGTCCTCGTCGGCCCGCCCGGTGCGGGGAAGACCATCGCCGGTATCGGCGCGCTCGCCGCGGTCGGCGGCGAGACGCTCGTTCTCGTCCCGAGCCGCGAACTCGCCCGCCAGTGGCGCGAGGAACTCCTCTCGACGACCGACCTCGACGCCGACCAAATCGGCGAGTACCACGGCGGTGCGAAGGAGATTCGACCCGTCACCATCGCGACCTACCAGACCGCCGGGATGGACCGCCACCGGTCGCTTTTCGACTCGCGTCGCTGGGGGCTCATCATCTACGACGAGGCCCACCACATCCCGAGTCGCGTCTTCCAGCGGAGCGCCGACCTCCAGTCTAAACACCGCCTCGGGCTGTCGGCGACGCCCATCCGCGAGGACGACAAGGAGGCCGAGATTTTCACGCTCATCGGTCCGCCTATCGGGACCGACTGGGGGAAGCTCTTCGACGCCGGCTACGTTCAGGAGCCGGAAGTTGAGATTCGCTACGTGGGCTGGGGCGACGATATGGCCAGAAACGAGTGGGCCTCCAGCGACGGCCGCGAGCGGCACATGCTCGCCGCGATGAACCCCGGAAAGATATTCGAGATTCGTCGGCTCCGCGCCCGCCACGCCGACTCGAAGACGCTCGTCTTCGTCGACTATCTCGACCAGGGCGAGGCGATTTCCGAGGCGCTCGACGTACCCTTCGTCAGCGGTGAGACCCGTCACCACCGCCGCGAGGCGTACTTCGAGGCGTTCCGCGACGGTGACCTCGACACGCTCGTCATCTCCCGCATCGGCGACGAGGGTATCGACCTCCCGAACGCCGGGCTCGCAATCGTCGCCTCCGGCCTCGGAGGCTCTCGTCGGCAAGGCTCCCAGCGCGCCGGTCGAACCATGCGTCCGACGGGGAGCGCACTCGTCTACGTGCTCGCCACCCGCGGGACCAGCGAGGAGGACTTCGCCCAGCGACAGATGCAACACCTCGCCGGAAAGGGGATTCGCGTCCGCGAGACGAGTTCTGACGACCTCGACACCGAGGCGAGTGACGGTGACCCCGACTCAGATGGCGAGCACTCAGCGTCTGCGGACGGTTCCGAGTCGACGATGCCCGACGAGTAACCGCACCGTCGTCGGGCGCTTGGCCGCCCGGAATGAGAATTCTTAAGTCTAACCGTAGATTGAGATTCTCTTGACCGCTCTTAGCTCAGCCTGGCAGAGCAGCCGACTGTAGATCGGCTTGTCCCCCGTTCAAATCGGGGAGAGCGGACTGAACTTCAACACCCGCGAGCGCAGCGAGCCGTGTTGCATGTGAAAGACTCCTCGACTCGATTTGAGCAGCGAGCAACGCGGAGCGTTGCGAGTGAGTTCAAATCGGGGAGGGCGGACCGTCTTCTCTCGTACTGGTCGGTTCACCTCCTCACTCTCGCCCACCCGACACCAGCCACCTATTCCCGCCCACCCCACACCGTCTTCTCGACCAGCTCGACGGTCATCGGCTCGTCGACGCGAATCTGACAGGAGAGCCGCGGGTAGCCGAACCGCGCCGCGAGGTCGTCGTGCCAGTGGTCGGCCGTCGGTTCGCTCGAACGAATCCGGACGCCGCACGTGGCACAGAGGCCGCGCCCGCCGCAGTTCGCCCGCTTCGTGAGCCGTGTGTACGGCGAGAGACCGGCGTCGAGAAGCGCATCGCGGAGGACGGTCCCGCGTTCGACGCTGACCTCGGTGACACGGCCGCCGTCGGTGTCGCTGTCCCGTTCGTCGTCGGGGTCGCCACCGCGGACGCGGACCGTGACGGCCGAGTCAGCCGGGTCGCGTTCGGGGTGAGACTCACGGTCGCTCATCTGTCGGTCGTTAGGCCCGACTCGACATGGGTGTACTCCTCTGGTTGGCTCCTCGCCCAGTGGACTCACTGACGCCTCTCCGGTGGGTTCCAGCCGTCTATGTAGAGTCCATATCCGAAGATATCAGTATTATAACGGCTTATGCCGGGCGGATTCGTAGGTGAGCGTGATGGTGACCCTCGCGTCCGCGCCGGTGTTGGTGAACGTCCGCGTCGAGATGAACGACCACGAGACGATGACGGTCGAACTGCACGAGACGAACGAAACGCGCCACCTCGTGGCCTACGAGTCAGAGCGCATCCGCGACACCCTGGCGTCCCTCTCCGAAGGCGCTCGCGTTCCGGTCGAGATGGTCCGCGCCGGCTCGCGCTCGAACGTCTGGAAGGCCGTCGCACTCCACGGTCGGCAGTCCGCTCCGGCGGACCAGTCGGCTCGGACGGCGAACTGAGGCGTCTGCGGTCCCGTCTCCTTCCCCTCACTCGCCCCGCTGTCTTCTCACTCGTCTTCTCGTCCGCCTCTCGTTCACCGGGTCCACCGGAGACAAACCGTCGGTGCTATACTTCTCGCCTGTGTCGCGCACCGCAATGAGCTTCGTCGCCGAGGTGGAAGTCCGGTTCCGCGACCACGACTCGTTCGGACACGTGAACAACGCCGTCTACGCGACCTACTGCGAGCAGGCCCGGGTCCGCTTCTTCGAGGAAGTGATGGACACGCCGCTTTCCGACCCACACATCGTCGTCGCACACCTCGAACTCGACTATCGCGCCCCCATCGAGGGCGTCGGTACCGTCGAGGTGGAGGTTGAAGCCGGCGAGCCCGGCGGCAAGAGCTTCCCCATCTACTACACGCTCTCCTACGAGGGCGAGGTCGTCGCCACCGGGGAGACGGTCCAGGTCGCCATGGACGGTGAGGGCCGCCCGACCCGCGTCCCCGACCAGTGGCGCGAGGCAATCGCGAACCAACCGTAGCTCGGTCCACTCGTCTCGTCGTCGGCGGTCATCTACCGCCGGGATGGTTCCTTTTTCCGGGCGGTCCGCGGCTCGTGAGTCGCTGAATTCGACCCACAGTGCCGAGACAGGAGAATTAAATACTCTCGTGATAATCCTCGAGTATGCCTCGGGGAACACTAGAGCACGCACGGTCGGCGGAAGCCGACGACGAGACCCCGCTGTCCCGAGCAGGCGAGCGCGTCCTCCACATCGGTCGCGACCGGCCCATCCGCATCAGCGCCGGCCACCGCCTCCTCCACCACGACGGCAAGTGTAGCCGCCCGCACGGGCACAACTACGAGATTTCGGTTCGCGTCGTCGGCGACCTCACGGACGAGGGCTGGGTCGTCGACAAGGGCGTCGTGACCGACGTCATCGACGAGTGGGACCACCGCTTCCTCGTCGAGTCGGGCGACCCGCTGGTCGAGGCGTTCGAGCGCTCCGGCGACGCCGACGGGACGGTCGTCCTCGACGCGCCGCCGACGGCCGAGGTGATGGCCGTCGTGCTCGAAGAGAAGCTCCTGTCGGCGCTTCCCGACACCGTCTCCGAGGTTTCGGTCTCGGTCAGCGAAACCTCGGAACTCTGCGCAGGCTTCTGATGCCCGTCTCCGATACCGTCGCCCGCGACGACACCGACGCCGAGGGCGACCGCCTCCCGATAAACGAGCTGTTCGCGTCGCTTCAGGGCGAAGGCAAACTCGCCGGCGTTCCGAGCACGTTCGTCCGCACCAGCGGCTGTAACCTTCGCTGTTGGTTCTGCGACTCGTTTCACACCTCGTGGGAGCCGACTCACGCGTGGATGACCCTCGACGAAATCGTCGCCGAGGTCGAGTCGCGCTCTCCCGATCACGTGGTCGTCACCGGCGGCGAACCGCTCGTCCACGCCGAGACCGACGCGCTCCTGTCGGCGCTCGCCGACGACTACCACCTGACCGTCGAGACGAACGGGACGCTCGAAACCGACGCGCCGGTTGACCTCGCGAGCATCAGCCCGAAACTCGCGTCGTCGACGCCGACGCCCGACAATGCCCCGGCCGACGTAGACCCCGGCGTCTGGACCGAGCGACACGAGAACGCCCGCGTCGACCTCGACGCGCTCGCCTCGCTGGTCGAACACGCCGCGGACTTCCAACTGAAGTTCGTCGTCACCGGCCGCGACGACATCGACGAAATCGAGTCGCTCGTCGCCGACGTGCGCGGCGTCGCGGCCCGCGAAATCCGCGACAGCGACGTGTTGCTCATGCCCGAGGGACAGACCCGCGAGCAACTCGTCCGAACCCGGACCGAGGTCGCCGACCTCGCCGCGGCGTTCGGCTACCGCTACACGCCGAGACTCCACGTCGACCTCTGGAACGACGCGCCCGAGACCTGAGTACCTCCGAAAACACTCTGAACGCACTCCGAACGAACCCCGAAAACACTCTGAACGCACTCCGAACGAACCCCGAATACACTCTGAACGCACTCCGAACGAACCCCGAATACACTCCGAACGCACCCCGAACCATTCCACGACAACGATGACTACCGAGACCGATACCGGCACCACGTCCGACGAAAAGCGCGCCGTCGTCCTCCTCTCCGGCGGCATGGACAGCGCGACGACCGCCTACGAGGCCAAGGAACGCGGCTACGAACTCTACGCGCTCCACACCTCCTACGGCCAGAAGACCGAGTCGAAGGAGTTCGACTGCGCCCGCGCGCTCGCCGACGAACTCGACGCCCGCGACTTCCTCCACATCGAGACGAGCCACCTGAAGCAAATCGGCGCGTCGTCGCTCACGGACGACTCGATGGCCGTCGCCGACGCCGACATGGACGCCGACGAGATTCCGACCTCGTACGTCCCCTTCCGCAACGCCAACCTCCTGTCGATGGCCGTCTCGTACGCCGAGGCGAACGACTGCGACGCCGTCTTCGTCGGCGCGCACTCCGAGGACTACTCGGGCTACCCCGACTGCCGCCCCGAGTTCTTCGACGCCTTCGAGGCCATGGTCGATGTCGGCACGAAGCCCGCCACGACTATCTCGCTGGAGGTCCCGTTCGTCCACGACTCGAAGACCGACATCGCCCGCCGCGGCCTCGAACTCGGCGTCCCCTTCGAGCACACGTGGTCCTGCTACCGCGCCGAGGAACCGGCCTGCGGCACCTGCGACTCCTGTGCGTTCCGCCTGCAGGCGTTCCAGAACCTCGGCGAGCGCGACCCGATTCCGTACGCCGAGCGCCCGGAGTACGTGGACGCGGACGCGGCGTAGCGTCGCCCCCGTGCGCCGACGACGGGGATAGACTCCGCCCGCCGTTCTACCTGTCTCCTCGCTCCCCTTTTTCACCGACCTGCGCGAATCTCGGGTCATGAGCGACGAGAAACGCCGAACCGCCGCCCAGTTCGGGAGCGCCGCCGAGTCGTACTTCGACAGCGAGGTCCACCGTCTCGGCGAGGACCGGGAGACGCTCGCGTCGTGGTGCCGCGGCGCGACCCGCGCGCTCGACGTGGCGACCGGGGCCGGCCACACCGCGGGCGCGATAGCCGAGGCGGGCGTTCCCTCGGTCGTCGCGGCCGACGCCGCCCCGGAGATGGTCGCCACCGCGGTCCGCGAATACCCCGTCACGGGCGTCGTCGCCGACGCGGAGCGCCTTCCCTTCGCGGACGATTCTTTCGACGCGGCCGCCTGCCGAATCGCCGCGCACCACTTCCCCGACCCCGAGTCGTTCGTCGCGGAAGTCGCTCGCGTCCTCGAACCCGGCGGCGTCCTCGCCTTCGAGGACAACGTCGCGCCCGAGGACGCGACTCTCGCCGAGTTCCTCAACGGCGTCGAGGTGCTCCGCGACCCGACCCACGTCGAACTCCACCCGGTTTCGCGGTGGCGCGAGTGGTTCGAGGCCGCGGGCCTGTCGGTCGAAGCGGTCGAGACCGCAGCGATACGCCTCGAATTCGACCCGTGGACCGAGCGGACGAACGTCTCGCCCGACGACCGGGCCGAACTCGAACGGCGCTTCCGCGAGGCGCCCGACGAGGCGAAAGCGCTGTTCGACGTGGTGTTCGACGGCGACGAGGTCGTCTCGTTCGCCAACCCGAAGGCGCTGATTCGAGCACGGAAGGAGTAGCTCTGTCGGGGAAACCCACGACCCGACCCGACCCGACCCCGCTTCCCGCCCCCGCTCCACCCCGGCCGACTGCGACTCACCGAGACCCACAAACGGTAAGCGGACCCCCCGCGACGTGGGGGTGTGTCAACGCCCGACTTCGACGCTCCCATCTCGCCGCTCGCGGGGCTCGGCATCGCCGTCCTCGCGGTCAGCACGAGCGCCATCCTCGTGCGCTGGAGCGCCGCGCCGAGCCTGATAAAGGCCTTTTATCGGGTCCTGTTCACCGTCGCTCTTCTCGCGCCGGTCGCGCTCGTCCGCCACCGCGACGCGCTGGCGACCATCTCGGGACGCGACCTCCTCGCGGCCGGTGGCGCGGGCGTCGCGCTCGCGGCCCACTTCGCGTCGTGGTTCGAGAGCCTCAACCACACGACGGTCGCCGCGAGCGTCACGCTCGTGCAGTCCCAACCGCTGTTCGTCGCTGTCGGCGCGTGGGCCGTCCTCGACGAGCGCGTGAGCCGCCGCACCGCTGTCGGCATCGGCGTCGCGCTCGCGGGCATGGTGCTCATGTCCGTCTCCGACTTCCTCACCGCCAGCGGCGCGCCGCGCCCGCTTCTCGGAAACGGGCTCGCGGTCGTGGGTGCCGTGACGGCCGCCGCCTACGTCCTCACGGGCCGGAGCGTCCGAAGCAGGGTCTCGCTCGTCCCCTACGTGGTCGTCGTCTACACGGTCTGTGCCGCCGCGCTCCTCGTCGTCGCGGTCGGCCGCGGCGACTCGCTTACCGGCTATCCGGCCCGCGAGTGGCTCCTGTTTCTCGGGATGGCGGTCGGCCCGGGTATCTTCGGCCACACCGTCATCAACTGGGCGCTCGCCCATCTCGAATCGAGCGTCGTCTCCGTTTCTCTGCTCGGCGAGCCCGTCGGCAGTACGATTCTCGCGCTCTTTCTCCTCGGTGAGATTCCCACGCTCCCGACCGTCCTCGGCGGGGCGATCGTCCTCGGCGGTATCTACGTCAGCGCGTCCTGACCTGTCCCGCCACGAGAGGGCTGTCCAGCCTCCGAATGGGAGTCCGCCGAAGCGCCTGTTCACTCCAGCCTCCGTGTTGGTTATCGACGCTGATAACCGCGTCACAACGCTCATTACGGTGAGCGGTCGCTACTCCGTATGGACGACGGGTCGGGGGCAGACGTACGTGTCCTCCACGTCGACGACGAACCCAGTCTGACGGACCTCGTGTCGATTTACCTCGAACGCGAGGCCGGCGACGTCGACCTGTCGGTCTCGACGTCGAACTCGGGGGCGGACGCCCTCGAACGACTCCGACAGGAACAGGTCGATTGCGTCGTGTCGGACTACGACATGCCCGATATCGACGGACTGGAGTTCCTCCGCGCGGTCCGTTCCGAACACCCCGACCTCCCTTTCATTCTCTTTACCGGCAAAGGCTCCGAGGAGGTCGCCCGCGACGCCTTCCGCGTCGGCGCGACCGACTACATGCAGAAAGACACCGGCACGGACCAGTACACGGTCCTCGCCAACCGGGTCGTCAACGCCGTCTCGCAGTACCGCGCGAAGGCGGCCTCCGAGCGGTACGGCACCGCCATCGAGGTGCTCGACAGCGGCGTCTACTCGCTCGATTCGTCCGGTCGCTTCACCTCCGCCGACGGCGTCTTCTGCGAGCTCACCGGCTACGACCGGGAAGCAATTATCGGCCGCGAGTTCGCCGACCTCGCCGCCGAGTCCGACGACGAGATTCGCGCCGCTTTCGAGCGAGTCGTCGCCCCTGACGCCCCCGACACGGAACGCTTCGAGACGGTGCTCTCGCCCGGTTCCGCGTATCCGCACGACGACGACCTCCTGTGCGAGGGACACCTCGCGCTCCGTCCCACCGAGGACGACGAGCCCGCGGTCATCGGAACGCTACAGGACGTGACCGAGCGCCGCCGCCGGCGGAACCGCCTGCGCTACGAGACGCGCCTGAAAGACGCCGTCTTGGACACGTCAACCTCGCTGATGAGCGCCGAGACCGACGAAATCGGGACGAAAATCGAGTGGACGCTCCAGTCCGTCGGCGAGGTGGCCGACCTCGACCGCTGCTCGGTCTACCTCTACGACGACGAGACGAACGTCGCCGCGCTGATGCACGACTGGCGCGGCGGCGACCCGCGCGAGCATCCCGCGCGCGTCGCCCTCGAAGACGCTCGCTGGCTGGTCGAACGGCTCTATCGCTTCGAAAACGTCCGGCTCCACCGAGTCTCTGACCTCCCGCCCGAGGCGTCGGACACGAAGCGCGTGCTCACCGACGCCGAGACCGGCGGCTTCGTCGCCGTCCCGATGGTCTCGAAGTGGGCGCTCGTCGGCTTCGTCGTCTTCGACGTGGTCGAGACGAGTCGCTCGTGGACCGACACCGAGGTCGACCTCCTGCGCTCGGTCGCCAACAACGTCACGCACACGCTGGCACGCCAGCGACGCGAGCGCGAACTCCAGCGGCAGAACGACCGTCTCGAGGAGTTCGCATCGGTCGTCTCCCACGACCTCCGAAACCCTCTCAACGTCGCCAAGGGGTTCGTCGAACTCGCCCGCGAGGAGGACGACGTGACCTACCTCGACCGCGCGCTCGACGGCGTCACCCGGATGGACACGCTCCTCAACGACGTGCTCAAACTGGCCAGACAGGGCCGAAAGGTCGGGGAGACGCGCTCGGTCGCCATCGGGAACGTCGCCGAGCGGGCGTGGAAGGCGGTCGACACCGGCGACGACGCGGTCCTCGTCGTCGAAGACGGCCTCGGGAACACGCAGGCCGACCAAGGCCGGTTCCAACAGGCGTTCGAGAACCTGTTTCGGAACGCCGTCGAGCATGGCTCGACGGGCAACCAGACTACGTCTGGTGACGCTGTGGAACACGGTTCCACAGGCCGCCGGGATGCTCCCGGCGACGCCTCCGCAGACGGGGCGTCGAAGGACGCGACCGACGAACTGACCGTCCGCGTCGGCCCCACCGAGACCGGTTTCTACGTCGCCGACGACGGCCCCGGCATCCCGACCGACGAGCGCGACACCGTCTTCGAACACGGCCACACGACCTCCGAGTCCGGGACGGGTTTCGGGCTCTCTATCGTCGAGAGCATCGTCGAGGCCCACGGCTGGGACATCGAGGCCACCGCGCCCGAACCCGACCTCGGCGGCGCGCGATTCGAGTTCGACATCGGCGGCGTCCGCTCCGAGGTCGAACCGCGCTTCTCGCTCAGCGACGACTGAACCGTCGGCGCGTCCGACTGCCCGTCTCTATTCTTCTTCCAACAGCCGCTTCGTCTCGGCGTGGCGCGCGCGGAACATCCCCTCGAAGCCGACGCCGCCGAAGACGCCCGCGAGGTCGCCGAGCGGGCCGAACGGCAACTCGTACTCCACGCGGTCTTCGAGAATCGTCTCGTCGCCGTCGGCGACGAAGCGGTGGGTGTGGACCCACCGCGAGAAGGGGCCGCCAACCATGTCGTCACGGAACCACGCCGTTCCCTCGCCCGACTCGCGGTCGAGGATGCGCGAGGTCCATCGCTGGCGCGGGCCGACGCCGAACGGTCGCATCGACATCTCGATTTCCGTCCCGGAAACGAGTTCGTCGGGGTCCTCCTCGCCGTCGGGGCCGCGGACCGACTCGATTTCGAGGTTCATCCACGCCGGGGTGAGCGCCTCCAGTCCGGACACCGCGGAGTGGAACTCCCAGACGCGTTCGAGCGGGGCGGCGATTCGAGTTCGACGCTGGTAGACCGGCATACCCGACCGTTAGGCTGGAGACGGAAAAGCGGTGCTGGCGGAATCGGTCAAAAACGGAAGCAAATCGCCGACCGCGAGAGTCGGTGGCCGGTCGCCTCGCGCCGCCTCAGAGGGTGAAGCGCGAGACGGTCGTGCCGGCTTTCGTCAGGTCTTCGTGGGTCGCCGCGGCGACCGTCACCTGGTTCTCGCCGTACTCGATGGCGACTTCGACTTCGAACGTCCCGTCGTCGGGTTCGACGAGTCGGGTCTCGCCGGGCGTCTTGACCGCGACGACGGCGGCGTCGGTCTGTCCGGTGACGACGAGTTTGTCGCCTTTGAAGCGCGTGCTCACGCGGAGCGACGGCCCGTTCGGGCGGTCGGACTCGGCGTATCGCTCGCGGAGGAACGCGGGCGTCTCGACGGGTTCGCCGGCCTCGACGCCGTGGGCGAGGCGGATGAACTGGGCCATCGACCACGCCAGCGGCGTCGCGCTGCCGGTTCCCTCGCCGAACTCCCAGTTGTAGTCGGTCGCGTGTTCGCGGTCCCAGACCTGCTCTGCGAGCATGCGGCCGGAGTTGGCGAAGGCGGCCATCGTCCGCAGCAGGTTGTCCGGCGCGAGGTCGCCCTCCTCGGTCCCGGCGAGCAGTTCGTACTCGCCGCGCTCGCCGGTGAAGATGGGCCAGAGCCGACCTTTCCCTTTGGCGTCGACGGACCACGGCGCGCCCTCTTCGTCGCGCTCGCGCTCGCCGTAGCCGTCGCCATTGTACCGGTAGAACGCCGGCCCGTGGGGCGTGTCGACGCGGATGGTCTCGTCGACTTCCTTCACGGAGTTCCGGATTATCTCGTCGTCGGCGGGCTTGATGCCGAGGCGGGTGAGTTCGAGGAACCCGGCGTCGATGATCTCGCGCTCGTCGAGCGTCGGCCCGTTGTTCGCGAGCGTCCGCAGGTGCCCGGCGTCGGGTTCGCCGTCGCGAGTGACGCGGACGTAGTACGGCGTGTGCGTGTTGCGGTCGGTGCCGGTCCGCGTCGCGGTCCAGTCGTCGACGCGCTCTGTCCAGTCGTCGGCCAGCGCCAGCCAGACGAGCGCGTCCTCGGTATGGCCCTCGTCCAGCGCGATTGACGCCGCACAGCCGAGGCCGGCGATTTCGGCCGCGATGGACGACGGCGAGTAACCGGCTTCCTCCTCCCAGCGCTCCTGTGCGGTCGGCGGCCCGTTCCGCGCGACGTAGTCGGCGGAGTACTTGACGTTCTCGTAGTCGTAGGCCACGTCGTCGAAGGCGACGCCGCGTTCTTTGAGCATGTACGCCATCACCTGCGGGAACGAGATGTTGTCCATCTGCTCGCCGCCCCAGCGGGTCCGCCCGTTGAGGTAGGTGTTCTGCGGGATGAAGCCGCGGTCGTCCTGCTGGTAGGTGTAGATGTACTCCAGCGCGTCGATGGCCGTCTCGACGTCGCCGACGGCCTCGAAGACGGTGAAGACCTGGTAGAGGTCGCGCGACCAGACGAAGTTGTAGCCGTACCCCTTGGCCTCCTCGGCGGGGACGGCCTCGCCCCACGGCACCGACGGCGAGGCGAGCCCCGCGCCGAGGTAGGTCTTGTCCTCGACCGCCCGCAGGCTCATGAGCGAGGTCTTGTACTGCGCGGCGAGTTCGCCGTCGTCGTCGACCGAGCCGGGGAGCTCCTTGTCGGCGAGGAACTCGGCCCACGAGTCGGTGTAGGCCGCCCGGGCCGTCTCGTAGCCGCGGGTGAGCGCGCCGGCCGCCTCGCCCAGCGCGGCGGCGGTGTCGGCGTGTTCGGCGAAGCCGAGCGCCAGCGTCTCGCCGAGTTCGTCGCCCGTGCCGATGCGTCCGACGAGCACGACGTTCTCGTCGTCGACGCGCTCTTGGGCGCTCGGGAGTTCGCCCTTCGAGAAGAAGTCCGCGAGGTACCGCGAGCCGGCGACGCCGACGGTGGCCCACTCGAACCGGCCGGCGGCGGTGAGCGCGATGGCGACGCTGTACTCCCTGCCGTCTTGGTCGATGAGAAGCGGTTCGTGGCCGTCGCCGGCGTCGAACGCGCCCGCGTCGCGGGCGACGAGGTGATAGCTCCCGAGTTGGCCGAGGCGGATGCTGCGGTCTTTCGTCCCGGTGTTCGCCAGCGCCGTGTCGGCGATGGTGTACAGCTCGTAGTCGTCGCCGTCGATTGACTCGAACTGCACGTCCGCGAGCATCGCGTCGTGTTCGGGGTCGATGACGTACTCGACGGTGAGCTCCCACTCGTGGCCGCGACCGTCGCCCGTCTCGGTGACGACGTGGCGGAAGACGAGCGCGTCGTCGTCGACGATTTCGGCCCGGCGTTTGACCGTGTCCGCGTGGTCGTCCCGCCGGGTCTCGTTGTGAGTGCGCGCCGTGTACTCGTCGTCGGGGTCGGCGTCGACGACGAGGAAGTCGAGCGTTCGGAGGTTCATCAGGTCGACCCGCGGGAAGCGGACCTCGGTCAGCGCGCCCTCGGTCAGGGTGAACCAGACGCGCGAGGGGTCTTCGGCGTAGTGGTCGGCGACGGTGCCGATGCCGTACTTCTCGCCGGTCGTCCACCGCGGTCGGTTCTCCGGACCGGTCGGCGCGGGCTTCGGCGCTGGGAGCGCGTCGATGTCGGCGAGGATGGCCGTCGTCTCCATCCGGATGGCGTGGGGCCATCCGAGCGGCGTCGCGCTGTCGAAGCTCCCGTCGTCGAACACCTGTTCGGCGAGGTAGCCCGCCTCGGTCGTGAGGGGGCCGTCGGGTTGGAGCAGTTCGTAGAGATTCGTCGCGCGCTCGACGAACCGGCGGCCGTCCTTGCCGATGCGGTCACAGAGGACGCCGAACTTCGCGGCGGCGTTCGCGCCCCACGCGGTCGAGACGGACCAGACCTTCTCGCCGTCCTGTCCGTCGGCGCGCCAGTAGTCGTCCTCGAACCGGACCAGCCCGGCGACGTCGCCGCGGGGGTTGCGGTAGAGGCCCTTGAGCGTCGCAGCCATGTGTTTGACGAGCCGGTTCGCGGTCTTCGATTCGACCTCCTCGATGTCCGCGTAGGCGTCGATGGCGTCGACGAGGGCGAACGTGGCCGAATCGAGGCGGTCGTCGAGTTCGCCGTTCCGATCGATGCGGAGGGCGTAGACTTCGCGCTCTTCGGACCACAGTTCGTCGAGTCCCTCGTACACCGCGGTCGCCTGCTCGGCGGCGTGCTCGCGGAGGTCGTCGTTCACGGGCGCGGTGGCGACCGTGGCGTACGCTTGGAGGAACGTCGCGGCCGTGTGCGTGAACCGGCCGCTCATGTTCTCCCACGCGTTCTGACAGGGTTTCGGGAGTCCGTCGGATTCGAGACTGCTGTCGAGCCCCGAGACGCCAGCCGCGACGGTCGAACGGATGCGCCCGACGAGTTCGTCGTCGAGTTCGTCGCGGCGGTCGGCGAGGAGCGACGCGAGCGCGGCGACGACGCTCGCGGTCTGGTCGGCCTGGTACTCCTCGTCACCGGAGCCTTCGACGCGGCCGTGGGCCCAGCCGGGGGCGACGGTCCCGTCGACGGCCCAGACGCGGTGAGGCCAGGTGCCGTCTTCGAGCTGCGTCTTGCAGTAGAACTCGGCGCTCGTTCCGAGGCGGTCGCCGAGGCCGAGACTGAAGGCGTCGTCGGCGTGCGCGAGCGCCTGCGTGACCTCGGCGTCGTCGCGGAACCACGTGTAGCCGTAGCCGCCGGAGTGGGCGTAGAACGGGTCGAACTCCGGCCCGGCGATGCGCGCGCCGCTGGGCGCGGTCAGAAGCGACAGCGCCCGGAGGTCGGCGCGGACGATTCGCTCGCGCGGCGTCCCGTCGGGGACGAACACCTCGGCCTGCTCGCGGGCGGCTTCTCGGAGCGCGTCGGCGGTCGCGTGCTGGACCGAACAGTATCTGAGGTCGGCGAGGGCGTCGGTCCGAGCCATCTCGTTGTGGTCCGAAAGCTGGGTGACGAGGGTCGTCCGAGCGGCGCGGCCCTCCTGTTCGAGCGGGGCGCTGACGACGACGTCACCCGAGAGGTGGGTGTCCTCGTAGCGGTCGAGGACGGCCTCTCGCGGGAAGTCGAAACTGTCGTCGGAGAGAATCTCGTCGAACCGCTCGGGTATCTGGCCGCGAACGTCGGTGAGGCCGGTCGACGCGGTGACGTAGTCGTGTTCGTTTCGGTGGAACACCTCGACCGCTTGGGTGTCGTTCGGGCCGCCGGCCTCGTGGATGAGACGGCCGACCCGCGTCTCTCGGCCTTCGGGGGCGAAGGTGAGAAAGGCGGTCAGGTGGGCGTCGGTGGGAATCGCGCCGCGAAGCTCGACGTGAGTCACGTGGGCGCGACCGAGCGTCAGGTCGTACTGGTGGACGGTGTACTCCCCGGCGTCGTACTCGGTCTCGACGAGGCTCGTCTCCCGGTAGTAGTGCTGCCGCACGGACTCCAACTCGTCGAACCAGTGTGTCTCGCCGTCCGCCTCGATGCCGAACCGAGAGCGGTCGATACCGTAGAGGCCCGAAAGCGAAGCAGAGTAATCCCGGAGAGACCCATCGAGGCCGACGTAGACGAGCCGGTCCCCGTGACCGGAGAACGCCCCGTCCGAGGTCCGACACTCCTCTGGGAAGCGTCCGCCCCGGTCGCGTTTGTATTCGTTTAAGGCGGTCCGAAGTCGCATAGAGGTAGACGAGGGTCTCGAACCATAAGTATTGGCCGCCCATCTTCCATCATTTATGCCTGCAAACCGACGAATTCGGGGGACGCCGAGGCGACTCGGTAGAACCCGTCTCCAACCGGAACCTCGGGTCCATCAGGGGTAAACTCAAAGTCACCCGGCACGTTGATTGTGAGTATGCAACACCCAGGACCGCCGCAGTTCATGGCTGTCGGCGAGTCAGTACAACTCGCACCTCGCGACCCCGACCCCGACGCCGACTACTCGTGGCGGGTTCGGAGCGCGCCGGTCGCCAGCAGTCTCGAACTCGACGAAGACACCGCAGTCGTACAGTTCACGCCCGACGCGGCCGGCCGCTACGTCGTCGAACTCGACGCGCCCGACGCGACGCACACGCTCACTGTCCGGGTCTTCCCCGGTTCCTACCTGCCCGCCGGCTCCGTCAGGAGCGGCGCGAGCGGGATGAGCGGGATGAGCGGCTACAGCGGACAGAGCGGCTCCGCACGCCCGACTGGGTTCAGCGGCGGCGCGTCCGGCTCCGGAAGCGGTGCCGGCGACGCCCAGCGGGGACGGGGCGGTCGGCCGCGCATCAGGCTCGACGCGACCGTCGAAGACGGCGTCGTCGTCGTCCGCGCGGACCCGCAACCGAACCCCGACAGCGACACCGGCCGCGACGACCTCGTGGTCGAGTTCGTCGTCGACGACCGCGACGAGATCGACGACGCGGCCGTCGAGACCGACGGCTGGGAACTCCGGGTCCCGCTTTCGGCGGTCGGCGACCGACTCCGCGTCCACGCGGTCGCCCTCGACGAGACGTACAGCGTGCCCGACACCGTCACCGTCGAGCGCGAGGCCGTCGCCGACGGCGGATTCGCCGAGACGGAGACAGAAGCGGTCCAGACCGACGTAACCGGCCACGTAGACGGCTCCGGCGCGGGAAGCGCGTCCGTCTCCCGCCCCAACGACCCGCCGCAGTGGGCACAGGAGGTGACGCTCTACGAAATTTACGTCCGCGGCTACGCCTCCGATGTCGAGGGCGTCGACAACACCTTCGAGGCGCTCGAAACCAGACTCGACTACCTCGAATCGCTCGGCGTCGACTGCCTGTGGCTCACGCCCGTCCTCCAGAACGACCACGCGCCCCACGGCTACAACATCGTTGACTTCTACGACATTGCGGAGGACCTCGGCACCCGCGAGGACTACGAACAGTTCGTCGAGGCCGCTCACGACCGCGGCATGAAGGTGCTTTTCGACCTCGTGCTCAACCACTCCGCCCGCGCCCACCCGTTCTTCGAAGACGCCTACAAGAACCCCGACTCGGAGTACTACGACTGGTACGAGTGGCAGGAGAGCGGCGAGCCGGGCACCTACTTCGACTGGGAGTACATCGCCAACTTCGACCACCGGAACCTCGAAGTCCGGCGCTACCTGCTCGACGCGGTGGACATGTGGGCCGAGGTGGTCGACGGCTTTCGCTGCGACATGGCGTGGGCCGTCCCCGACACGTTCTGGCAGGAGATTCGCGACCGCGTGAAGGCGAAAGACCCCGAGTTCCTGCTTCTGGACGAGACCATCCCGTACATCGCCGACTTCCACGAGGGCATGTTCGACATGCACTTCGACACGACGCTGTACTTCACGCTCCGGCAGGTCGGCCGCGGCGACGAGCCCGCCGAACGGATTCTCGACGCCGTCGAACAGCGCACGCAGGTCGGCTTCCCCGACCACGCGGCGTTCATGCTCTATCTCGAAAACCACGACGAGACGCGCTACATCGTCGAGTGCGGCGAGGACGAGGCGCTGGCCGCCGCGGGCGCGCTCTTTACGCTCCCCGGCGTGCCGATGGTCTACGGCGGACAGGAAATCGGCCAGCGCGGCCGTCGGGACGCCCTCGCGTGGGACCACGCCCGCGACGACATCCGCGAGCACTACGAGCGACTCATCGAACTCCGCGACGAGACGCCCGCGCTCCGGTACGACGGGACGTTCCGCCGCATCGACTACGAGGCCGACTCCGACCGCGCGGTCGCGTTCGTCCGCGACCACGACGACGGCTCGTACCTCTGTGCGCTCAACTTCGCACCCGGTTCGACCACGGTCGACGTCGGCGACCTCGCGGTCGACGCGACCGACGTCATCTCCGGTGACTCCGTCGCCGTCGAGGGTGGTATCCGCGTCGATGACGTGGTCGTCTGCCCGCTCGCGTAACGTCTCTCGCCCCGTTTTTCGACCGTCTCGAATCCCGGATTTCCCATCTCGCGTCCCGGTTCCCGCCCATCGTTCGGTCGCCGCTCCGGCTTCGACTCCACCTCTGCCTCCGTTCGGCCCGACCAGCCCGATTCACCATGAGCACGAACTCCCCCACCCCGACCCTGCACGCCGACCGAACCGACGTCCTCGCCTCGTGGCACGAGGCGGTCGTCGAGAGCAACGACGACGACTTCGCGGCCGCCAAGGCGCTGACGACGAAACTCGGCGCGCACGTTCACGACGGTGTCGTCGAGTTCGGTTTCTGGACGCCGGACCTCGTCGAGGCCGGCGTCTCCGAGGCCGCGGTCGAACTGGAACTCCTGACGCCGCCGGCCGACCTCGACCCCGGCGAGACCGACCATCGGCGCGTGGCGTTCGACCGCCACCGCGTCCCGATGCGCCGGGTCGGCGAGTACCACTGGGCGGCCGTCGAGGGCGTTCGCGCCGGCACTCGCGACACCCTCGGCGCGCTCTACCGACTCGTCTACGAGGGCGACGACGGCGAGGAGCGAACGGTTCAGGACCCCGTCGCGTACTCGGTCCCGTTCGGGGCGTTCGCGCCCGCCGAGGTGTACGACCTCGACAGGCTGGACGAGACCCGCGCCGACCGCGACTACTTCGAGGCGCTCGGGACCGACGACGAGCGGGTCGCCACGACCGAGGACAGCGGCCTCCCGCGCATCGACCCCGCGACGAGCATGCTCGAAATTCACCCCGGAACCGCCACGGCGCGCGGGTCGCTCGCCGGCCTCGCCGAGGTGTACGAGGGAATCGCCGCGAAACAGCGCGCCGGCGACGACCTCGTCCCGTGGGAGCGCGCCTTCGCCGGCTACGACGGGATTCAGCTGATGCCCGTCGAGCCGCTGACCGAGAACGAGGAGGAACACGACTTCTGGAGCGTCGCCGACGACTCGGCCGCCGAGGCGACGGTCGACGTCGCCCGTCCCGAACTGATAAACTGGGGCTACGACATCGTCGTCAGCGCCTTTTCCGCGCCGAACCCGGCGGTCCTCGAGACCGGCCGTCCGGACGAACTGGTCGACTTCATCGCCGCGTGCCACGACCTCCCGCGACCGATAAAGGTCGTCTTCGACATCGCGCTCGGGCACGCCGACAACCGCGGCGCGGAACTCCTCTCGGACCGGTACGTCCTCGGTCCGGGGATGTACGGCAAGCACCTCGACTACACGGAACCGACCGCGCGCGCCGTCTTCTTGGAGATGCAGCGGCGCAAGATGGACTTCGGTGCCGACGGCATCCGCGTCGACGGCGCGCAGGACTTCACCTCCCACGACCCTGAGACGGGCGAAATGTACCACGACGACGACTTCCTCGCGGAGATGGACCGCGTGACCCAGGAGGTCGCCGGCACGGAGTACCGGCCGTGGATGATTTACGAGGACGGGCGGCCGTGGCCGCGGGAGGACTGGGAACTCGCCTCCTCGTACCGCGCGCTCATCGAGCAACATCCCCACTCGTTCCAGTGGTCGCCCATCACCTTCGCGCACAACACCCCCGCGCTCCTCACCTTCTGGGCGACGAAGTGGTGGCGCGTCCGCGAGGTCGGCGAGTTCGGCGGCAACTGGCTGACGGGCGTCGCCAACCACGACACCGTCCGCCGCGGGACCCAAATCGACCCGACGGTCGAGTTCAACCAGTCGCCGGTCAACCCCTACCTCGGCGACGATTACCCGGAGACGCTGGACGAGGCGTACGACAACGCCGCGTCGTCGATGCTGTTTCACTGCTTCCTGCCGGGCGTCCCGATGGACTTCGTCCACGCGAACATGCGCGCGCCGTGGGGGTTCGTCCGCGACACCGACCCGACGTGGAACGTCAAGGTCGTCTCCGACGAGTCGAAGTTCTGCTACTGGCAGGTGCGCGACGAGGACTTCGAGGACGACCGCTTCTTCCGGCGCGTGAAGGGCCTCGGCTTCGATTCCCGCGAGGAACTGTTGACCTTCATGAACGCCCTCTCCTCGGCGGTCGGCGCGACCGACTACGACCTCGACGTGATGGCGGCTATGCTCTCGGCGATGGACCAACCGCTCGGCGACGACCTCTCGGCCGCGGACCTCGAAGCATACGGCGACGCGTGGATGCGCGACGTGCACGACTTCGCGAACCTCGACCACTGGCGCGACGAACAGGACGACGAGCGGACCGCCTTCCGCCTCGAAACCCGCGAGTTCCGCCACGACCGCCCGTGGCTCATCGCCGACCTCGACGACGACGACGACTACTTCGCCTACCGCCACCCGACCGACGGGACGGTCCTCTACTACGGCTTCCGGACCGCCCCGGACGAGGGTGATAGAGAGCAGTTGCTCTTCGCCGCCAATATGGAGGGCGTCCCCATCGAGGTGTCGCCAGCGAGGCTCGCCGACGACGCCGCCGAAGACGAGAACGCGCCCGCGATTCCGACCGACGGCTGGGAGCCGGCGTTAGTCGCTCCCGGCGTCGAGGAACCCGACGACTCGACCGCCCCGTCCGACCCGCTCGCGGTCGCACTCGCCAACGGGGCGGCCGTCGTCTGGCGTCGCGACCCGTAACGACCGACGAGAACTCACCACCAGATTCATATTCTCAGAGTGTTTTTGGACGTATGTCCACAGTACAACTCGGTATATTATCGAATAATATTGGTAATATTGTTTCTATCTGGTCCAGTTCTCTAAACATTCGATAAGTGTTTATGGGACATTGTGGGCAGAGTTTTTCAATTAGAACTCTGTGCTATCCGCTACATGATGTCCAAATCAATGCAAGAAAAAGGTAGAATAATACACGATTGTGCTACTGTGTCGGGGGTGGGCGTATGGGTCTCGTAAAGATGACCAAGTGGCGGACGCTGCTTCTCGCCACTATCGGGTTCAACTTCTCCTTCCTCATCTGGTTCTCGTTCGCGCCCTTCACGGGGCCGATGGCGGAGGAGTTCGGGCTCTCGCTCGCGGAAATCGGTATCTTGGCGAGCGCGGCAATCTGGCTCGCGCCCTTCGGCCGCATCCTCACCGGCTGGCTCTCCGATAAGTTCGGCGCGCCGGTGGTGTTCGCTATCGTCCTCGGCTACGTCGGGGTGTTCTCGATGGCGAGCGCCTTCGCCGAGAGCTACACCGTGTTCTTCATCGAACGCCTCATCGTCGCCACGGCGGGCATCACGTTCGTCATCGGCATCCAGCACGTCTCCGAGTGGTTCGAAGAGGAGAACCTCGGCATGGCCGAGGGAATCTACGCCGGCGTCGGGAACGCCGGTGCCGCCGGCGGTGCGCTCATCCTGCCCCGCGTGTTCGGCGCGGACTGGAGCGGGCCGCTCTTCCAGAGCAACTGGCGGGCGGCGTTCTTCTACACCGGTATCGTCTCGATTCTGCTCGCGGTCGCCTACTACGTCCTCGGCGAGGCCGCGGCGACCGACGAGCGTCGGCAGGCGACCGCCGACAACGCGACGCTCAAGCAGTGGGTCCACACGGCCACCCGGTACGGGACCGTCGCGCTCGCGCTCGCTTACGTCATGAGCTTCGGCCTCGAACTCTCGATGAACGGCTGGCTCGCCACCTACTACCGCGAGGCGTTCAACACGAACAACCTCGTGCTCGCGAGCACGTTCGCGGCCACGTTCTCCATCGCGGCCGGCCTGCTCCGTCCCATCGGCGGCTACGTCAGCGACGTGCTGGCGCGCAGGGAGATGGACATCCTGCCCGTGTTCAAGGGCCGCTACCGCGAGCAGTGGACGTTCGTGTCGCTCTCGTTCATCATCGTCTCCATGCTCGCCATGACGCTCGCCGGTCTCTCCGGAGCCGTCCTCATCGCGGTGGCCGCCGGCTTCATGGTCGGCATGGCCTGCGCGTTCGCGGAAGGTGCCATCTTCGCACAGGTTCCGGCGATGTTCCCCAACAGCTCCGGGGCCGTCGCGGGCGTCGTCGGCGGTGTCGGTACCATCGGCGGCATCGCTTACCCGCTCGTCTACTCGTCGGTGCTCCTGCCGAACCTGCACGTCGGCTACGCGCTCGTCGCGGCGACGATGGTTCCCATCGTCCTCCTGAACGCGTGGGTCTACCGCCCGCACATCGCGAAGCGCGCGACTATCGACGGCTTCCTCGGCTCGTCGGGCGCGACCGGCCCGGCGGACGATTGAGTCGCCGACTGCGACGACCGCGACACGTCTGTCCGCGGCACCGACCGCGGACGAACCGAACGAACTCGAACCGAATCACGGTTTCATTTTTCATCCGACGCCAAGCGCCCGAGAGCTCCCGGCTCTCGCTCAGGCGACGCGCGCGTCAGTCTCGACCGAGACGCCGTCGAGGTAGTCGCCGTCGGGACCGACCCACTCGCCTTCGGTCCCACAGTCGGTGGTCAGCCGGCAGACGCGGGTCTCCGGCGGCCAGACGACGCGAACCTCGTCGCCGGAGCGCTCGACCGTCACGGTCTGTCGGTACGTGACCGTCTCGCCGAAGTCGCCGACGTAGGTCACCGCGAGGTCGACCTCGCTCGCGCCCGGCGGAATCGACAGCCGCTGGGGGCCGGCGGCGAGCGGGCGGTTCGTCACGGCCACGCCGTCGGGCGAGAACGACCACTCGACGGTCAGGCTCTCGGCCATCGCCGCGTCGTAGCGGGCGTAGCCCTCGTCGGTCTCGACGCGAATCGACACCGTGTTCGTCCCCTCGGGCGCGCCGAGCGTCGTCGTCGCGTCGACCCGCTCGCCCGACAGCACGTCGAGTCGGGTCAGTTCCGGCTCGACGGCGTCCACCGCTCCGGTCCACGTCCCTCGATAGGTGAACCGGTACGGGGTCCGATTCGTCGCGTCGAGGACCGCGAAGTCCTGTTCGGCCCCGTCGTCGATGGCGTACACCACCGGGCCGTCGAAGCCGGGGTCGTTGCGGAGTGTCTGGAAGGGATGAGCCGACCAGTCGCCGTAGGGGTCGGGGTGGAAGACGAGCGCCTTCGTCTCGTTGCCCGTCGCGGCCGAGTCACCTCCGAGTCCGATGCCGCCACCGCTCCCGAGACCGCCGGTACCGACGCTTGGAACCGACGGCGTCAGCGGCGGGTGTTCGAAGCCGGCGTCGAGGAGCGGTTCGTAGGTCGCCGCAAGGTTCTCGGTTCGGAGTCGGTTCTCGTCGTAGGGCTCCTCGACCGCCCCGACCGTCACGCCGCCGGCGACGAGCGCCGAGACGAGGAGCACCGAGAAGACGACGCCCCGGGCCTCCGAGGCCGAAAAGCGGCGGTGGGCCAGCCGGCGGAGGAGGCGAGCGCCGGCGACGACTCCGGCCGCGCCGAACACCGCGAGCGGGACGAGCGCGTCGAAGTGATAGAACGGCCCGAGGAGGTCGATGAGACCGTTTCGAAGGCCGTTGTGCGTCCCCCAGAAGGCGGCGTTGCCGACGAACACCGAGGCGAACACGCCCGCGACGACGCAGGCGAGGGCGTCGTCTGAGAGTTCGGTGAAGGCGCGGTCGCGCCCACCGAGGCCGTGGTGTCGTCGTCTCGCGCTCCCGCGGAGGTTCCGGCCGGTCTTGTGACCCCACCAGCGGTGGGCCGTGACGCCGAGGCCGAACACCGCGGCGACGGAGCCAAGCCAGCCCATCGGGCCCCACTGCGTCACGAGCAGGTCGAGCGCCTCGATTGCGGTCTCAACCCCTCGTTCGGGCGTATAGACGACTTCGTAGCCGAGGATGGCCCGCTCGCCGAAGCCGATGCCGTCCCGCGGGGCGAAGGCGATGTAGGGGAACGTGAGCGGGTCGCCCGTCACGACGGCGTTGTAGGCGAGCGTCAGGCCGACGAACGCGAGTCCGGGGAGCGCGATGGCGGCGTACCGGCGGAAGACGACCCAGCCAGTCCCCGCGCGGCGGGCTGTCGCGAGCGCCCACAGCGAGTGGGCGATGAACGGCAGGGCGAACAGCACGGCGGTGTAGGGGCGGGCGAAGAACGCCGCGCCGACGAGCGCACCGGCGACGACGGCGTAGCCCGAGGAGTCGCGACGAGCGGCCCGGACGTAGCAGACGGCGAAGCCGAGGTTGAGCATCGTCGTCGGCGCGTACGCGAGGAACGTCGACGAAGTGAGCAGAAACAGCGGCGAGAGCCCGAGCAGCCCCGCCGCGACGACTCCGGTCGTCCGGTCGAACGCGTCGGCGGCGAGCGCGTAGACCAACGCGGCGGACATCGCGGCGATGGCTCCCAACACGAGGTTCGGAAGCCCGACCGCGAGACCGACCGCGAACAGCGCCGGCACGGCCGGCGAGTACTTCGAGTAGAGCTGGACGCCGCCGGGGGCGCTCGGCGTCTCCTGCACCACGAAGAACCACGGTCTGACGGCCTCCGTCAGCGGGCCGGGATAGAGGAACAGCTTGCCTTCGAGGAGCATCGCGGCCTGCGTGAGATAGACGCCCTCGTCGTCGTTGACGGTGTGGTACGGAAAGAGGTCGACCGCGAACCACGTCACGACGAGTCCGACGAGAAGCGAGACGCAGAGCGCTGCGAGTCGTCGACGCGTTCGCGTCCGGTCGATGTCGATGGTGAAGTCGACGTCGAACGCGAGCCCGCGGACCGCGGCTCGCATGCGCCCGACCAGCGGGAGGGAATCGCCTGTGTTCGAGTCTCGTCGACCCATCCTCAGTCCGAGTAGGGGCCGGTTTCGGGGCGCTGTTCGCGCGGGAACCACGCGAGCTCGTGGCCGGCGTCGAGCGTCACCTCGACGCAGCCGTCGGTCGGGACGGTCTCGTCGTGGTTGTGCATACACAGGAGGGTGTCGCCGCCGTGGAGTTCGACCTCGTAGAGGATGGTCGGCCCGAGGTAGCGCTTCCCGACGACTTTGCCGTGGCCCTCGCCGCCGTCGCCGCAGGGGTGGGCCGACACGTCGTCCGGGCGGACGAGGATGTCGATGTCGGTGTCGTCGTACTCGGGCGCGAGGCCGTGTATCTGGTCGCGCGCGACCGACCCGAGTTCGGTCTCGACCACACCGCCGGCGATGCGTCCCGGCAGGAACCCGGCGTAGCCGAGGAAGCCGGCGACGAAACGCGATTCGGGGTGCTGGAACACCTGTTCGGGCTCGCCCACCTGTTCGAGGTCGCCGTCGTTCATCACGGCCACGCGGTCGGAGATGGACATCGCCTCCTCCTGGTCGTGGGTGACGGAGACGGCCGTCACGCCGGCTTCCTTGAGGATGCGACGGACCTCCTCGCGCATCTGGACGCGGAGGTCCACGTCGAGGTTCGAGAAGGGCTCGTCGAGAAGCAGGATGGCGGGCTCCGGCGCGAGCGATCGGGCGAGGGCGACCCGCTGTTGCTGGCCGCCGGAGAGCTCGTCGGGGTAGCTGTCGCCTTGGGTTTCCAGTCCCACGAGGTCGAGGAGGTCGCGGACGCGCTCGTCGCGCTCGGCCTCGTCGAGGTCCTTCAGGCCGAAGGCGATGTTCTCGGCCGCGGTGAGGTGCGGGAACAGCGCGAACTCCTGGAAGACGACGCCGACGCCGCGCTCTTCGGGCGCGCGGAAGGTGCCGCCGCCGGAGACGACGTTTCCGTTCAGTCGGACCTCGCCGCCGTCGGGGCGGTCGAGCCCGGCGATGAGCCGGAGCGTCGTCGTCTTGCCGCACCCCGAGGGGCCGAGAAGCGTGAGGATTTCGCCCTCCTCGACGCCGAGCGAGAGGTCGGTGATAACCGACTCGGTCCCGTAGGACTTCGAGACGCCGTCGAGTTCGAGGACGCCGCCGGCGTCCGCGTCCTCGGCCTCGGAGCCGGTGGATTCTGTGCGGTTCGAGCGGTCGGTGGTCGTGAGTGTGCTATTTGACATCGTATCCCTCTTGGGTGATGATGACGAGCATCGAGAGCCCGGAGACGAAAAGCAGGATGAACGCGGGCACGACGGCCTGGCCGAAGTAGCCCTGCTCGTAGGCCGTCCAGATGTGCGTCACGAGCGTGCTGAACCCCGAGGGGCGCAGCAGGAGCGTCGCGGGCAGTTCCTTCATCGTGGTCAGGAAGACGAGCGCCGCGCCGCCGAACAGGCCGGGCGCGACGAGGGGAAGCGTCACGTGACGGAACGCTCCCGACGGGGTCTCCCCGAGCGTCCGCGCCGCCTCGGGGAGCGCGGGGTCGACCCGGAGGAACGACGCCCGGAGCGACCCGATGGCCTGCGGGAGAAAACGGATGACGTACGCGAACACGAGGAGATAGAGCGTCTGGTAGATGGGCGTCGCGTACGAGCTACCGAAGTAGACGAGCGCCAGCCCGAGGACGACGCCCGGCACCGCGTAGCCGACGTAGGTCGCGCGCTCGAAGACGGAACTGAGCCGCGAGGGGTGCCGGGCGGCGAGGTAGGCGACCGGAAGGCCGGCGAGCGTCGCCGCGCCCGCAGTCGCGGCCGCGACGAGGACCGAGTTGAGCGCGTACTCGGGCTGGAACGCGAGCGAGCCACTCGTCGCGGCGACCCCCTGCGCGAGCCACGTAAAGAGGATGCCGAGCGGGACGAGGAGCGCGACGGTGGCGACGAGCGCCGCGAAGCCGAGCGCCGGGTACTTCCACTTCCCGAGCGGCATCGGGCTTCCCGAGCGGCCGCCGGTCGTCGTGCGCTCGTCGCCGCGAATCTGCGATTCGAGGGTCAAGATGAGGAGCGTCACGGCGATGAGCTGGAGCGACAGGAGCGTCGCGGTGTCGCGGCCGAACGTCCCGAACTCCACGTAGATGACGCGGGTGAACGCGTCGAACTTCATGATGGCCGGCGTGCCGAAGTCCGAGAGGACGTACAGCGCCGTCAGGAGCGAGCCGGCGGCCACCGCCGGGCGAATCTGCGGGACCGTCACCCGCTTGAACGACTCCCAGCGGGTGTGGTTCAGGGTCCGCGCGGCGTCGATGAGCGTGGTGTCCATCGACTTGAGCGCGGCCCGGGTGGTGATGAACACGTACGGATACGTGTAGAGCGTCAGCACCAAAACGGCACCGGGTAGTCCGTAGATTTCCGGGAGCGACTCGACGCCGAGCGGGGCCAAGAGCCGCTGGAACGCGCCCCGCGGGCCGAACGCCGAGACGAACGCGAACGCGCCGATGTAACTCGGGATGACGAGCGGCAGCGAGACGACGACGGTCCAAAAGCGTCTGAACGGCAGGTCTGTCCGGACGGTCAGGTACGCCAGCGGGACGCCCAGACCGATGCACGCGGCGGTGACGAGCGTGACGAGGACGGCGCTGTTCAGGAACACCTCGACGGTCGTCGGCCGAGTGACGAGCGCCAGCGCCTCGGCGAACCCCACCTCGAGCGCGGTCTTGACGAGCCACAACAGCGGGACGACGACGGCGGCGGCGACGGCCCCGCTGGCGACGGTCAGGCCGAGCGGTTGCTCGTCGTCTCCCCCACCGGTCCCCGTCTGCTGTTCGGTCGCCATGAGTGAGCTACCTCAGAGAACGCCCACCTCACGCAAGAGTTCCACGGTTCCTTCGAGGTCCGAAAGCTGCGTCAGGTCGAGGCCCTCCGGCGGGCTGAGTTCGTCGATGCCCGGCAGCTCGCCGATGGGGTCGACGCCCGAGACGAGCGGGTACTCGAAGGTCGTCCGCGCGAAGTAGTCCTGCGCCTCGGCCGACAGCAGGTGTCGGACGAAGTTGCTCGCCAGTTCGGAGTCGTCGGCGGTGTCGAGGACGAGCGCGCCCGCAACGTTGAAAATCGAGCCGGCGTCGCCCGCGGTGAAGGCGGTCGAAAGCGGCGCGTTCGTCCGCCCGGCGAGGATGCGCTGGATGTAGTAGTGGTTCGCGAAGCCCGCGCCGATTTCGCCGTCGGCGACGGCCTGCGAGACGAGGAACTCGTCGTTGTACTCCGTGACGCCGAGGTCCTGCATCCCCTGCAGCCACTCTCTCGTGGCCTCCTCGCCTTCGAGGACGCGCATCGCCGTGATGAACGCCTGGAACGAGGAGTACGTGGGTGCCCAGCCGATGTTGTCGCGGAACGCCTCCGTGTCCGGGAAGGCCATGATGTCGTCGGGAATCCCCGATTCGTCGAACTGGTCGGTGTTGAACGGGACGGTCCGGGCGCGACCGGAGGTTCCGGTCCACTGCCCGTCGGGGTCGTGGAACTCGTCGCGGACGAGGTCGAGCACCTCGCTCGGGAGGTCCTGGGTTCGACCGGCGTCCTTCAGCGCGCCGAGCGACCCGGCGTTGACCGAGAAGAACACGTCCGCGGGACTGTTCTGTCCCTCGGTCTGAATCTGGTTGACTAACTCGGTCGCCGAGTTGTACCGCGGGCGGATGGTGAAGTCGTCGTAGTACTCCTCGAAAAAGGAGATAAGTTCGCCGACGAGCGCCTTACCGCGGCCCGAGTAGAGCGTGAGTTCACCCGACAGGTCCGGCATCTCGGCAACGGACACGCCGCCGCTTATGTCGCGGTCGCCGAACGGGGAGCGCCCGGAACCGATCTGTTCGACCTCCCCGCCGGTACCGGACTCGGTCGTCGTCTCCGTCTCTTCGTCGCCGCCGGTACAGCCGGCGAGCGCGCCGACCCCGAGGGCCGCCGTCGTCGCGATGAACCGGCGACGACTGTGGCCGCGAAGCTCTCGGTCGCGTTCTTGCATACATTGATTTAGGTCTCCCTAAACCATTTATACCTGCCGATTCGTCGGGAAAATCGAGCAAATCGCCGGACAAAGAGACGATGGTCGGTCCGGCGACGCGCGGCGGCCGGTCAGCAGTCGGCCGGTTGGTCAGCCGTCGGTCAATCAGTCGTCAGCCGGCGCGGCGGCCCGCGGCGCGGCGAGGGCGTCGAGGCAGTCCAGCCAGTCGCGCATGTGCTCGCCGACGTAATTGAAGAAGTCGCCGTTGCGGTAGTCGGACCAGTCGCCGTCGGCGAGGGCGTCGGCCATCGCCTCGAAGACGCCGGCGTAGCTGTCGGCGTCGTCGCCGACCGCGTCGACGACCTCCCAGAGGTGCTCGTTGAGTTCGAGGCCCGGCACCTCGTTGTTGAGGTCGTCGAACGTCGGGCGGGCGGCCTTGTTGTGCTCGCAGAGCGGGTAGCCGGTGAGCACGTCCTTGCCGAGCACGTCGGCGGCGCGCTTGAGGAACACGCCCGACCAGATGTCGTCGAAGCGGCCGACCTCCCACTCGTTGTCGTCCATCGGGAGCTGGTAGAACGCCGGGATGACCTCGCGCTCGAACGCGAGGTTCATCGAGCAGACGGTGAGGTACTGCCCCTGTTCGGCCACGAAGTCGCCGTCGAAGTCGTCGAAGTCGGTCCGGGTCTGGGCCTGTCCCTCGAGGTCGCCGTCCATCAGGATGCGGACCGCGTCGAGGTCGGGGACGTTCGTCCACAGCCCCTGCGAGGCGACCACGTCGCGGAGTTCTCGCGTCCCGGTCTCGACCGTCTCGTCCATCGCCGAGTAGGGGTACCCGCGGGGGTACAGCCCGTGCTCGTCGGCGTTCTGGTAGAGGACGTTCACCCAGCGCTCGTCGCTCGACACCGACTCCACCTCGTCGGTGCGGTCGAGGTTCGCCATGTGGCGGCCGAAGAAGTCCCACTCGTCGTGCGGGAGGGTGTCGTCGTCGATGAAGACGCCGTAGTCGAACTCGGGGTGCGCCCACATGTACAGCAGGCCGAAACTCGTCTGGGCGTGGCTGGCCGCCGGGACGAGATGCGAGTACTCCGAGACGTCGTGTTCGTCGTACCACTCCTCGCGGGCGGCCCCGTCGAAGACCGCGCCCGAAACGCCCTCGTCGTCCAGCATCGACTCCATTCCCTCGGCGTCGCAGAAGTCCTCCGTGACGAGGAGGACGAAGAGCCGGTCGAGGTCGAACCCGTGTTCGCGCGCGTTGTCGAAGTACGACCGCATGCACTCGTACTCCCGAATGGTCGGGACGACCACACAGATGTCCGCGTTCATTGCTCCTATGAATTTAGGCTTCCCAAAAATAGCTGTTGGTTCCGAATAGCGGGCCTGAAATGGCGATGTAGTGATAATTAGTTCGGCGGGTCGGCGAGGGCGGGCGATTCACGCCCGTCTCGCTGCTTCAGGCTCGCGTTCCCGTCAGCGACTCCAACAGCAGGACCGCCGTATCCTTCGCCAGCGGGTCGTTCGCGTTCCCGCACTGCGGCGACTGCACGCAGGAGGGACAGCCGTCCTCGCAGTCACAGTCGGAAATCAGTTCGGCGGTCTGTCGCATCAGTCCCTCGGCGATGTCGTAGCCGGCGCGCGTGATGCCGACCCCGCCGGGGTGGCCGTCGTAGATGAAGATTGTCGATTGGTCGGTGTGGCTGTGGTACGGCGTCGAGAGCCCGCCGATGTCGCCGCGGTCACAGAGGAGCCGGAGCGGAAACAGCGAAATCATCCCGTGTTCCGCGGCGTGGATGCCGCCGTTGAAGCCGTAGTCGCGCCCCTCCGCGCGGTCGCTCGATAGCTCCCGCATCTCCGCTTCCACGTCGCCGGGGACGGTGAAATACAGCGCCTTCGTTCGCAGGCTCGTCTCCGGCAGGTCGAGCAGTTGCTGGCCGATGGTCGTCCCGCGCTTCGGGTCGCGACGCTCGAACCCCGTAATCTGCTTGCGCATCGTCACCTCGGCGAACCGGACCTCCACGTCGGACCGCGTCGACAGCGGCTTCGACAGGATGTCCCGTTCGACCGTGATGTGCTTGTCGTGGAGAACGCGGGTGTAGTAGTCCGCCCACGTCGGCTGGAGTCGTGCCACGTCGCGGTCCAAATCGAGCTCCGCGACCTCGTACGTCTGTCCCTGATGGTGGTAGACCGCGCCGGGATGGGCGTCTCGAAGCGCGTCGTCGAACGCCAGCGTGGCGATGGTCTCGTCGTTCCGCGAGTCCATCAGTTGGACCTCGCGGTCGGTGATGGTCCGGAGGCTCATCGCGTGCTGCGGGCTCTCGCTTCCGTCGTGGGTCCACCGGAGCCCCTCGTCCGTCTCCCGGCGCGCCAGCGTTCCGTCGGCTTCGAGGCCCGAGACGACGCCGGGGAACGACCCGCCGAAGTACGACTCGTCGCCGGTCGAGAGCCAGTTCTCGGCGGCGGCGCAGGCGACGTGCGAGGGGAGCAGGTGGTCGTTTTCCGGGTCCGAGACGGCCCGCTCGGGGTCGCCGTCGAAGAACTCCGCGGGGTGGTTCAGCAGGTACTGGTCGAGTTGGTCTTCGCCGCCGACGAGGACGACCAAGGCGGGCCTATCGCCGCGACCCGCCCGTCCGGCCTGTTGCCACGCGGACATCCGCGTGCCGGGGTAGCCGTCGATGAGCACCACGTCGAGCCCGCCCACGTCGACGCCGAGTTCGAGCGCGTTGGTGCTCCAGACGCCCGTGATGTCGCCGTCGTGCAGGCCGGCTTCTATCTCCCGCCGCCGGTCGTGAGTCAGGGAGGCCTGATACGCCGCGATTTCCCCCGCGAGCGCGTGTTCGCCGCGGCTTCTGAGGTCGCTCGCGCTCTCGGAGGCGTACCGTTCGGCCGCCTGTCGGGCGCGGGTGAACGCCAGCGTCTGGTGGCCGCGGGCGACGAGGTCGACGAAGAGGTTCTTGGTCTCGACGTGGCCCGAGTGCCGCCGCCCCGACCCGCCGGCCTCGGGGTTCTCGTACTCCGGCGGGTTCCACAGGAGCCAGTTGGTCTCGCCGGTCCCGCTCGTGTCCTCGTCGACGAGCGCGAAGGTGTCCTCCCGCTCGCCCGTGATGCGCGCGGCGTGCTCGACGGGGTTGCCGATAGTGGCCGAACAGCAGACGAACTGCGGGTCGGAGCCGAACCGCTCGCAGACGCGCTTGAGCCGACGGAGGAGCAGCGCGACGTGGCTCCCGAACACCCCGCGATAGCCGTGGACCTCGTCGATGACGACCGTCTCCAGCGAGGAGAAGAACCACTCCCACAGCCGATGGGCGTGCGGGAGAAGCGCGTAGTGAACCATGTCGGGATTCGAAAGTAGGACCGTCGGCATCCGCTTTCTGACCTCGCGCTTTTCGGACTTCGACAGCCGGCCGGTGTACTGGTCGACCGAGACGCGGCTGCCGAAGCCGAGGCCGCGAGCGAGGTCCGACAGCGTGTCGAGTTGGTCGGCGACGAGCGCGTTCTGCGGGCCGAGATAGAGCGTCCGGCCGCCGTGGTCCATCGCCCGCTCGAACGCCGGCACCGTGTACGCGAGGCTCTTGCCGCTGGCGGTCCGCGTCGCCAAGACGACGTTGTTCCCGTCGCGGACCGCCTCGACCGCCTCGGCCTGATGGCGGTAGAGTCGGTCGATGCCGCGGTCTTCGAGGGTCGACGCCAGTCGCGGTTCGAGGTCCACGTCGACGAAGGCGGGCTCGCGCGCTTCGAACCGGCGGTGAGACCGAATCTGCCCCTCGTAGTACGGTCTGGTCCGGAGCCACTCGATGAGGTCGTCCACGCGCCTACTGCGGACGTGGCCGCCCTAACGCTGTCGCAGTTCTGAGGTGGTAGCACGAGCCACGGTAGCCGCGCCGTTTTTGTTCTTCGCGTCCCGACGGAAGCGCATGAACGAATCCGCGGACGCCGTCCTCATCTACGACGGTGAGTGCGCCTACTGCTCGGTCGCCGCGTCGGCGCTGAAGCGCCTCGACGACGTGGAAGCGATTTCGTGGTACGACGACGCGGCGCAGGCGTTCCTCGACGCCCAGTTCGCGGACGTGCCGTTCGCTATGGTCCTCGTCGACCGGCGGGAGAGCCGCGTCTACGCCGGCCGCGCCGCCGCGAAGGAACTCACCGACCGGGCCGGGATGCCCGGCCTCCTCGGCAGTCTCGTCCGCGACAACTACGACAGAATAGCGAAGGTCGTCGGCGCCGCCAGCGGTCGCGGCCGCGACCCCGACGACGTCCACAGCGTCTACGACCTCGACGCCGACGCGGCCGAGCTGTTTTCGTCCCTCCTCGACAACGCCGAACCGCGACCCGCCGAGCTTTCGTAGTCGGGGCGACGCACTCCGACCGATGACCGGCCCGAAGAACTCGACCGACGACGACCCGAGGAACTCGACCGACGACGACCCGAGGAACTCGACCGACGACGACCCGAGGAACTCGACCGACGAGAATCCGACAGTCCACACGCTCGACCCCGCCGTCCTCGGCACCGACGACGACCCGCTGGCCCTCGGTTCTCGGTCGCCCGCCGGAACGTACGCGCTGGTCTTCGACGCGCCCGCGGCGACCATCGACGTCGGCGCGTTGGGCGAGCACCGCGTTTCCGCCGGTGCCTACGTCTACGTCGGGAGCGCGTTCGGAACGGGCGGATTGCGACGCGTCCTCCGCCATCGGCGCGTCGCGGCCGGCGACCACGACGCTCGCCATTGGCACGTCGACTACCTCGGCGGCCATCCGGCCGTCGAACTCGCGCGCGTCGTCTGCGTTACCGACCGCGACGTGGAGTGCGCGGTCGCGACCGAACTCGCGTCCTCGCTCGGTTCGACCCCAATCGAGGGCTTCGGCTCGTCGGACTGTTCGTGCGACGCGCACCTCGCGCGCGGTGACTCGGTCGAGACGGCGACACCGCTCGTCGAAGCAGCATTTCGAAGCAAAATGTGAAGGGGGATGTCTCCCCCCTCTGACGCCCGAACCGGACCGGGCACCCCGGTTCGGACGAAAAGCCGGTTGTCAGAGGCACCCCGGCATACCCTCATACTGCTGCTACACGCTTTACTTCACCCATCGCATCACTCAGTCATACCGTGACTTGGCATATATAAATACGATGTTTCTTTATATTCTTGTGGCCGATTCTCCTGTTCTTTAAGTAGTACGACGTTCATGTAGCTCGACATGGTTCGGTCCGAGGCTGACGAGGTGTTCGACGTGCTCGCGTCGCGGGCTGACGTGCTCGAGGCCGTCGTTCGCCAGCCTCGGACCACCGCGGAACTCGTGAGCGGGCTCCCAGTGTCGCGCTCGACCGTCGACCGCGGCCTCCGCGAGTTAGAGCGCGCGGGCTTCGTCGAGACGAGCGACCGCGTCCACCGCCCGACGCTCGCCGGGCGAATGGCGCTCGACACGTACTCGAACTTCGTCGAGTGTTTGGACGACATCGACGCGGCCGCCGCAGTGCTCGACTCGCTCGATTCGGACGCGCCGCTCGCGCCGGTCTTCCTCGACGGCTGCGAGGTCGTCGCCACCGATGACGGCCTCGGCCCCGTGCTCTCGAAGCTCACGTCCTTCGTCGAGGGCTCGACGTCGATACGCGGCCTCGTCCGCGGGGCGCTTCCCTCGCAGGTCGACGCCTACCACCGGGCGGTCGTCGAAGACGGCACCCCGGTCGACCTCGTCGCCACCGACGACGTGGTCCAACGGCTCGTCACCGCCTATCGGCCGCAGCTCGCCGAGGCGTGGTCGGTCAGCTCCTTTTCGCTCCGGTCGGTCGAATCGCTTCCCTACAGTCTCGTCGTCTCCGACCTCCCGGACGGCCCCGTCGCGTTCCTGGTCGCGTACTCCGAACGCGGCCTCGCGGGCGTCGTCTACAACGATTCGCCCGCGGCGGTCGCGTGGGCCAGAGAGCGCATCGAAGACTGTCGGGCGGACGCCTCGTCGCTCCCCCGACCGCCGGTCGACGGGGGCTGACGACCCCGCGGCCGCGGCCGATGTCCGCGAGACCCCAACGACTTACGGGAGCCACCGCGAAGGAGTCCCAATGACGACGACGTTCCCCGAAATCCCCTATCTGGAGTGGATTGTCGACCGGGCGGACGAGGCCGCCCACGACCTCGCGACGAGCGACCTCGGGTCGTCCCGGCGCGGCGACGACCTCGTCCCGCCGGTTCTCTCCGGTCGCTCGGACCCCGAGGACGCGACGCTCGCCGGCCAGCTCGCGGCGCGCTACGGCGTCTCCGAGTCGTCGGTCCTCGTCACCGCGGGCGCGACGAACGCGAACTTCCTCGCCGCCTGCGCGCTCCTCGGCCTCGCGACCGGCGAGGAAGACGCCGAAGAAGAAGACGACGAGCCTGACGCCTCGCGCCCGCAGGTGCTCGTCGAAAAGCCCGGCTACCAGCCGCTCGTGGCTACGTCCGAAGCGCTCGGCGCGCGCGTCGACCGCTTCGTCCGCCCGCCCGAGTACGACTACGAACTCGAACCCCACCGCCTCGACGGGGCCTCGACCGACGCCTTCGCCTACGCCATCGTCACCAACCGCCACAACCCGTCCGGCAAACTCACGCCGCGCGCCGAACTCGCCGAGGTCGCGTCGGCCGCGGCCGACGCCGGTGGCTACCTCCTCGTCGACGAGGTGTACGCGCCCTTCGTCGACCCGGCCGCCGACGGTCCCTTCGGAGGTATCACGGCGTCGGGCCTCGACAACACCGTCGTCACCGGGTCGCTGACGAAGTTCTACGGCCTCGGTGGGCTCCGAGTCGGCTGGATTATCGGCCCCGAAGAAGTCGTCTCCCGCGCCCGCTCGGCGTCGATGTACCTCCCCGCGGTCGCCGAGCCGAGCACTACACTCGCCCGGCGCGCGCTCCACCACGGCGACGAGATAGAGGCCGCCGCCCGCGAACACCTCTCGGCGAACCACGACCTCCTCGCCACGTTCGTCGCCGAGCGCGACGAACTCGACGGCCGCATCCACGCCGGCGGGACGTTCGCCTTCCTCGACCACGTCTCCGCCGACGGCGACGCGGTCGCCGACGCCGCGTGGGACCGCGGCGTGCTCGTCGTCCCCGGTCGCTTCTTCGACGCGCCGGAGTCGTTCCGCATCTCCCTCGGCGGCGACCCCGAGGCGATGGAAGCCGGACTCGCCGCCTTCGGCGACGCGCTCGACGACCTCGCCGAGTAACTCGGCCACCGCTCCGACTCGTACCTCCCGGCGGCGCTTCCGGTCTACTGCTCGGTCTTCTCGATGAGCGGGTGCTGGAGGTAGTCGTTGACCTCCACGTCCGCGAGCGACTGGAGGCCCCCGACGCGGGCCATCCTCCGCAGGCCCAGTTCGTCGACCTCTTCCGGGGAGACCGAAAGGACGTGCGCGAGCATCCGGTCGATATCGAGGCGTCTCGCCGCCATCGCCCGGTGGTGGCCGTCGACGAGGAGCGTCTCGGCTCCGTGGGAGACGACGATGAGCGGCTCCGCGAGACCGTTCTGGAGTTCGTACTTCCGGCCTTCGAGTTCGTCGCCGTACACCTCTCGCTGAGTCGGAATCAGCGAGTCCACCTCGACTTCGCGCTCGGCGACACTGATTGACGCGTCGTGGGTCCGTTCGAGCATCTCGCGGGTGCTCTGGACCTTGGAGGGCGTCGTCCGCTCGATTTGGCTCCGCACCGCGTCGCCGTTCGAAAAGAGGCCGAGCAGCACCCGGTCGTCGTCGACAACGGGGAGGAACTGGTGGCCGGTGCGGAAGATGACGCGCGCGGCGTTCTTCACCGTCATCTCCGGGCGGACGACCACGAGGTCGCGGCTCATCACCGACTCGACCCGCACGTCGCCGTTGACCTCCAAGAGGTCTATCGCGCCGACGAACCCGAGGAGGTGGTCGTCGCCGTCGACGACCGGGAGGCCGCCGTACTGCGGGCCGGCCTTGAGTCGGTCGACCACGTCGGTGACCCACGCGTCGGGCCCGACGGTCTCCACGTCGGTCGTCATGTACGCGTCGACGCGAACGTCGTCGAGTTCCATCGGTGTCATTGGTGGTTCACTCGCATCTCGGTCGTCCCGCGGTTGACCGCGGAGCGCCCTAAACGTATCTGCGACGAAAAACGAGGTGGGACGACGACCGGCGTCGCGTCCGAGTCGGGCCCGCGATGCGCGCCGTCGGAGCGCCGCCGCGGCGTCCGCGTTACGCGTCGATGGCGCGCGCGAGCACCTCGACCGGGTGCGGCGGATCGTCGTCCGCGCCGTCCATGTCTTCGAGTTGGGTCCGGCAGGACGCGCCGGGGGCGACGACCACGTCGCCGGGACTCTCGGCCACTTGGCCTTCGAGGATGTTCCCGATGGCCTTCGACATGGAGTAGTGTTCGGCCTCGTAGCCGAACGAGCCGGACATCCCGCAGCACGTCGAGTCCAGCGGGTCCACCTCGAAGCCGGCGCGGCGGAGGACGCCCACCGCGTGGTGGTCCTTCTTCGTGGACTTCTGGTGACAGTGGCCGTGGTACGTCAGGTACTCATCCTGCGGGAGGAACGACAGCGACTCGTCGAGCCGGAACGCGTCGACGTACTCCATGACGCCGTAGGCGTTGGTCGCGACGGTCTCCACGTCGTCGCCGGAGAGCAAGTCGAGGTAGTCCGACTGGAACATCACCGCATCGGAGGGTTCACAGAGGACGATATCCCATCCCTCTTCGACGTAGGGCGCGAGGACCTCGACGTTCTGCTCGGCGTCGGCGCGGGCCTTGTCGAGAAAGCCCTTCGAGTGCGGCGGCCGACCGGAGCCGGCGACGCCCTCCGGAATCCGAACGTGGACGTTCGCGGCCTCCAGCGCCTTCACGGCGGCCTTGCCGACCTCGGGGTGGTTGTAGTTCGTGTAGGTGTCGGGGAACAACAGCACCTTGCGGTCGGCCTGCGCCTCGGTGATGTCGGCCGACCCGCGGCTCTCGAACCAGTCCACGAAACTCGTCGAGTGGAATCTCGGGAGTGAGCGCTCCTTGGCGATACCGACGGTCTTCTCCATGACCGTCCGCGCGCCCGGCACCTTCGTCGCCGCGTTGGCGAGCGGGGCGAACGCCGACCCGAGCTTCGACAGCGAGTCGATGTTTGCAAAGAGCTTGTCGCGGAGGCTGGAGCCGTTGCGCTGGTGGTACTCGTGGACGACCTCTGCTTTCATCTTCGCCATGTCGACCTCGCTCGGACAGTCCTTCGAACAGCCCTTACAGCCGACACAGAGGTCGAGCACCTCGTCGACGAACTCGTCGGTGAACATCTCGTCTTCGGGGAGCCCGCCGCTCATGGCCTGCCGGAGCATGTTGGCGCGGCCGCGGGTCGCCTGAATCTCCTCTTCGGCGGCGCGGAACGTCGGGCACATGACGCCGCCGACCGTGGACTGCTGGCCGCGACAGCCCGCACAGCCGTGACAGAGTTCGACCATGCCCTCGAACCCGTTGTCGTTGTCCCAGTTCAGCGCCGGTTCGAAGCCGGCCTCGAACTCGTAGTCGGGCGAGAATCGGAGGTTCTCGGTCATGTCGTAGTCGCCGCAGATGTTCCCCGGGTTCAGGAGCCAGTCGGGGTCGAACGCTGTCTTGAGGTCGCGGAAGACGTTCCAGAGGTGGTCGCCGTACAGCTTGCGATTCCACTGGGTCCGCGCGCGGCCGTCCCCGTGTTCGCCCGAGACGGAGCCGCCGTACTTGACGACCAAGTCCGTCACCTCGTCGGCGATGGCCTCGAACGTCTCGACGCCCTCGACCGTCTTCGTGTTGACGAGCGGGCGGATGTGCAGGACGCCCGGCCCCGCGTGGGCGTAGTACGAGGCGAAGGTGTCGTGTTCGTCGAGGATGGCCTGGAAGTCCGAAACGTACGCCGGGAGGTTCTCCGCCGGGATGGCGGTGTCCTCGATGTACGCGATGTGCTTTTCGTCGGTCGTCCGACCGAGGAGAATCGGGAGCCCCGACTTGCGCATCTTCCAGAACTTCGCGCGGGTGTCGGCGTCGTGGGCCTCCATGAAGTCGGTTGCGCGGCGCTCCGTTTCGGTCACCGAGGCCGAGCCCTCGTTGGGGTCGAACTCGGTGCCGGCGGGGTCGATGACGCGGTCTTCGATGAGGTTCGCCACCTTCTGTTTGCCGTCCTCGTCGGAGTCGGCGTAGAACTCCACGAGGAGCGTCGAGTCCGTGCCCTCGGGGAGCATGCCGACCACGTCCGCGAACTCGGCGGTGTCGCGCGCGAGGTCGAGCAGCACGTCGTCCATGACCTCGACGGCCGCCGGCTCGTGTTCGAGAATGGGCGCGACGTCGTGCATCGCGTCGATGACGTCGTCGTAGGTGAGAAGCGCCACCGACGCGGTGTTCGGAATCTCCTCCAGCGAGACGGTCGCCTTCGTCACGATTCCGAGGGTACCCTCGCTCCCGGCGATGAGCCGACCGAGATTGACGCGGCCGGCCTCCCAGTCCTCGTCGATGCCGGTATCGTCCGGCGTGCGGCGCTCGCCGCGCATCTCGTCGACGAGCATGTCGAGGTTGTAGCCCGAGACGTTGCGCTTCAGGTCGGGGAAGCGCTCGGAAATCTCGTCGGCCTCCTCGTCGAGTATCCGCGCGACCCCCGCGTGGACGCGCGCTTCGAGGTCGCCGTCGGGGTCGCCGGACTCGCGGAGTTCGTCGACGCTCACCTCGCCGAACGTCGTCACCGTGCCGTCCGCGAGAACGATTTCCAGCTCTTCGATGTAGTAGTCGGTCTTGCCGTACTTCAGCGAGTGCGAGCCGGTGGAGTTGTTGCCGATTGCGCCGCCGAGCGCGGAGCGGTCGCCCCACGCCGGGTCGGGCGCGAACTTCAGACCGTGGGGGGCGAGTTCCTCGTTGAGTTCGCCGAGGCGGACGCCCGCTTCGGCCGTGGCCGTCCGCGCCTCTGGGTCGATTTCCTCGACGCCGCCCATGTGGCGGACGAGGTCGAGGACGACCGCCTCGTTGACGGTCTGGCCGGCGAGGCTCGTGCCGCCGCCCCGGGGGAGGACGGGAATTTCGCGGTCGGCGCAGTACTCCATCACCGCCGCCACGTCGGCGGTCGAGGTCGGCATGACGACGCCGATGGGGACTTGCTCGTACGCCGACGCGTCGGTCGCGTACAGTGTTCTCGTGTAGGTGTCGAAGCGCACGTCGCCCTCGACGAGGGACTCGAGGTCTTCGACCAGCCCCGGCCGCTCGACGTCGTCGCTGACGTAGTCGTAATCGCCAGCGAGCGCGGGGTCGGTGGCCGGTTCGTGCGTGTTGGATGCCATTGATTAGCTCTGTCGTATGTCGGTTTGCGTGAACGGATAAAGACACCCGGTGACGGGTGTCGGTCCGGGTCGCGCGCGGTTGGTTTGCGCGTCGATTCGCGACCCGAACCGAGTCGGTTCGGTCCGGTTCGAGTCGGGCCGGGACAATTCAGGTCGGTCCTGTCGGGACCCCCGTCCGGTCAGAACACGCCCGGGAACAGCACGTAGCTGAACAGGAGCGTGAGGACGCCGGTCGCGGTCCCGTAGTACAGAAGCGGGATGAGTTCGAGGCGGATGACGCGACCCTCCTCGCCGACGAGGCCGACGACCGCGAGCGCGGCGACGACGTTGTGGACGGCGATGAGGTTGCCGATGGCCCCGCCGACCGCCTGCGCGCCCAGCATGACGGTCTTCGGCGTGCCGATTTGGTCGGCGACGCCGTACTGGAAGGTGCCGAACAGGATGTCGGAGACGGTGTTCGACCCCGCGAGGAACGCGCCGAACGCGCCCACGAAGGCGGCGAAGAACGGGTAGGCACCGCCCGCGATGCCGGCCATCCCCTCCGAGAGGACGATGAGCATGCTGTCGGTGCCCGTCGCGTTACCCGACTGGAGCATTATCTGGACGGTCGCCACGGCGAACAGCAGCGCGATGACCGCCGGCGTGACTTTCTCGATGGTCTCGGCCCACGTCGCTTTGACCGCCGCCGTGTCCATGTCGTGGAGGCCGATAGTGACGAGATGGACCGCGAGGAACACCGCACCGGGCAGGTAGAGCAACTGGAAGTCGCCGGTCAGGTCCGTGCCCCAGATGTTGGCGTACTCGAACACGAGATTCGACGTGAGGAAGCTCGTCAGCGGGTCGAACACGCGGGTGACGACGAGCAGGGCCGCGACGAGGACGTACGGCGTCCACGCCTTCCAGAGCGACATCTGCTGGACGACGCCGCCGTCGGCGGCGACCGCGCCGCCGCGCTCGCTCGTCTCGCCGGGCTGGATGTCGCCGACCCAGTGGTCGGGCCACTCGGTCTGCGGCGCGAAGTCCCACTCCTCGTCGGGGTGGAAGAAGCCGGCCTTGAGCGCGGAGACGGTGAGCAGCAGTCCGACCATCGCGCCGACGAGGCCGGGGAACACCGGTCCGAGGAAGTAGGCGGTCAGGAAGTACGGCACCGAAAAGGACGCCCACGCGAACAGCGTGAGGGGGAGGACTTCGAGCGCCGGCTTGATTGAGCGCTCCTCGCCGAAGAAGCGCGTCATCATGGCGACGCCGATAAAGGGGAGCACGACGCCGACGACGACGTGGTTCATCGCCGCGAAGACGGCGATTTCGGACACCCACTGTTCGACGCCCATGCCCTGCGCGTCGAGCGCGTTCGTGATGACCGGCACGTCGTCGAAGATGTCTATCATCCCGATGATGAGCGGCGTGCCGACCGCGCCGAAGGTGATGGCCATGAGGTTCCCCGTGAGCGCGACCACGACGGCCGCGAGCGGCGGGAAGCCGAGGCCCACGAGGAGCGGGCCGACGATTGCCGCGGGCGTGCCGAAGCCGGCGGCCGCCTCGATGAACGAGCCCATGAGGAACACGAGCAGGACGACCTGCACGCGGCGGTCCTCGCTGATGGAGGCGAAGCCGTTGTTGATGGCGTCGAAGGCGCCCGTCTGCTTGAGCGTGTACAGGAGCAAGATGGCCCCGAAGACGATGTACAGGATGTTCGAGGCGGTGATGAAGCCGTTGATGGTCGACGCGATAACCCACTGCGGCGTCATGCCCCAGCCGAGGACGCCGGCCCCGATTGCGACGAGCCACGCGACGGGCATCGCCCGCGTCGCGGGCCAGTACCGCCCGACCATCAGATAGGCGATGGTGATGAGCGGGAGCAGAGCGATGAGCGCGTCGGTCGCGTTAACCATGCCGCACACCCCCACAGTTCGTTCCAGCCTGTGCCGTTCCAGATTCGTGCCTGATGCGGTGCATCGTGGAATCCGCTACACAACTTTTGTGATAAATATCTATCGTTCGTCGCTATTTATGACATATCTGGTTTCGGTCGTCTTCCCCGGAGTACACAACCCAGTACACTCGTGGATACTGCGCCAAATACGCGGTTAAACGCCGATTTACGGTCTTACATGGTCTATTCTGTCTGTTCGGGTTCGGAGCCGAAATCGAACCCTCGACTCTCGAAACGACCACTTCACACGTGTTTCTCGGCCATAACACACGAATGAATCGGAAGTACACTCGTGTGCAAAGGCTTATGCAGTCGTGTGAAAAGGACATCTCATGGACGATGAGTCTCGCGCGCGCTCCCGAAACGAGCACGGACAGTACGTGGGACGCATCTCGCTGGACGCCGTCTTGGAGGTGTTCGAGGCGCGCGACGACGCGGCCCGTCCGCTGACCGCCACCGACGTGATGGAGGCGCTCGACTGCTCGCGGCGCACCGCGCACAACAAACTGAACGAACTCGAAGAACGCGGCGACCTCGCCACTCGAAAGGTCGGCGCTCGGAGTCGCGTGTTCTGGATTCCGATGGCCGCCGACGCGGACTCGACTGTGGGACGGGCCGCGGGTTCGACCGACCCGGGCTCTTCCCCTGAAACCGCGGTTGCGGGCGAGGCCGACGACCCCGACGGCCTCGACCACCCGCCCGCCGTCTCGTCCGCCATCGAGCGCGCCGACCTGCCGGGGAGCGGCCCGATGCTGGACGCCCGCCGCGAGGCGCTGTCGGCGGCGTACCAGTACCTCACGGACCACCCGGAGGCGAAGAAGGCCGACTTCCTGCGGGACGTGTACCGAGACTACCCCGCCGGCTTCGAGTCCGCCGAGGGTTGGTGGAACGCGATTCAGCCGGCGCTCAAGCAACTGCCCGGCGTCGACCCGCCGGAAGAGCGCGGCCACATCTGGCACTTCCTCGGCGGGTAGTCCGGTTTTCGAACGCGACAGCCACCCTACGAATTTATACACCATCGGGCCACAATCCCGGCAAACGCATCGATGTCAAGGGATTCGCCGTCCGATAGTGCCGTTCCGGGGTGTCTCGTCTCGTGAGCGACGGTCGCCCCGGTTCAGACGCGGACGCGTCCGCGCGGTCGGACGCCCCCGCCGATTCGGACGATTCAAACGGGGAACCCCCGGAGTCCGCCTCCTCGACGGAACCGAGCGTCGCCGGCGGCGACGACGTCTACGCCTCCGAGGTCGAGGGAAAGCAGTACCGCGGCACCTGGTATCTCCCGCTTCGCTACGAGGAGTTGGAGGAGTCAGACGACTCGGAGGACTACCCCGAATCGGGCGAGGGCGGGTCGTTCCGCCTCGCCGACCTCCCGCGGGTCCCTCGCGTCGGACACGTCGTCGGCCCCTCGGCCATCATGCTCGGGGCGTCGCTCGGCAGCGGCGAGACGCTCTTTTGGCCCGTGTTGACTGCGCAGTACGGTTGGGGGGTCTTCTGGGCGTTCGTCGTCGGCGTCTTCACGCAGTTCCTCATCAACACGGAGCTTCAGCGCTGGACGCTCGCCACCGGCGAAAGCATCTTCCGCGCGTTCGCACGCGTGGGGTCGTACTGGCCGTGGGCGTTCCTCGTCGGCGGCCTCATCAGCCTCGGCTGGCCCGGCTGGGCCGCCGGCGCGGCGCAGGTCGCCACGACGGCGCTCGGACTGGACGGGTCGGTCGCACTCTTCGGCGCGTCGCTCGCGACGTGGAAGCTCGTCGCCGCCGTCCTGATGGGCGTCATCTGGCTGTCGTATCAGGTGTCGTCGGTCATGTACAACGCCGTCGAGGTGTTCCAGATCGGCCTCCTGTTCGTCGCCATCGGCGCGGCTCTGCTGCTCGTCGCCGTCACCGGCTCGTGGGTCGAGTTCGCCGACCTCCCCGCGGCCGCGGGCTCGGTCGGGACGCTCCCCGAGGGGCTCGACATCGCGGTCTTCCTCGGCGGCCTCGCCTTCGCCGGCGCGGGCGGCTACCTGAACCTCTCGCAGAGCCTCTGGATGCGGGAGAAGGGCTACGGTATGGGCAACTATCAGGGGCGCGTGAAGAACCCGCTCCGCGGCGACGACCCCGAACCCATCGAGCGCGACGGGTTCGCGTTCCGTCCGACTCTGACGAATCTCCGTCGGTGGCGCGGCTGGTGGCGCGTCGTCCAACTCGAACACCTGCTCACGTTCGTCCTCGGCTTGCTCCTCGTCGCCCCCGCGCTGATGAGCGTCGCCATCCGCTACGCGTCGGGGTCGACCGCCAACGCCATCCAGATGTGGCTCGGAGACGTCGTCCCGCTGCTCGGCCCGGTCGGCTCCGTTCTCGTCTTCGCCGTCCTCTTCGTCGCGCTGTTCACCACCGAGTACGCCATCGTCGAGTCGTTCGTCCGCAACAGCGCCGACGCCCTCTACGAGTCCTACGGCCGGGAGGCCGGCTGGGACCTCCCGAAGCTGTTCTGGCGGCTCCTCACCGCCTTCTGCGTCTGGGGCGTCGTCATCATCCTGCTTTTCTCCTCGCCGTTCGAGGGTCAAGAGCCGTTTTTCTTCCTCGTCGTCGGGGCCGCGATGTCCGGCGTGATGATGTGGCCCTACACCGCGCTCGTCCTCGTGATGAACACGACTCGGCTCCCCGAACACGTCCAACCCGGCTGGGCCCGCGTCGTCGGTATGTGGTGGGCAACGGGCTTCTACGGCTACTTCAGTGTCCTCCTCATCGGGACGTGGCTGACCACCGTCGGTCTCGAGACGTTCCGGACGGTTCCGACGGTCCTCGGGAGCGGCACCGGCGGCTACCTCCTCTGGGCTGGCTACTTCGTCGTGCAAACGTACGCGGTGACGAAGTCCACCGCCGGTAAGCGCGAGGCGGCCGGAACGGTCGCCGACGCGGACGAGGCGGCCGGCCGGTTCCCCTAACTCTCATCCTTCATAATTAACCGACAGCGAGGTGTCTGAACCCGAAGAACGATTATGTAGAACGCGCTAGCTCAACGTATGTCAACCGGCACGGTTGCGACGTTCGAGGACTCGCTCGAACGACTCGAAGTAGGCTGGACACACGCGTCTTCCGATAGGCTGGCGGACGTGCTCGAAGGACTCTGTTCGGACCCGACTATCGGCGTGGAACTTCCGTACGACGGCGTCGAGCTCCCCGGCTGGGTGAACACCGACCCGACCCCCGCGGACCTCCGCGAGGCGAACGCCGGTATCACGGCCGCGGGACTGGGCATCGCGGACTACGGGAGCGTCGTCGTGCAGGGCACGCCCGACGGCATCGAGCCGGTGAGTCTGTTCGGCGACCTCCACGTCGCCGTCCTCCGACGGTCGGATATCGTCCCCGGCATGCCCGAGGCGTTCGACTGGCTGGGCGAGGAGTTCCGCACGGGACACTCCTCGGCCATTATCGCCACCGGCCCCAGCGCCACCGCCGACATGGGCGCGCTGGTGAAAGGAGCGCACGGTCCGAAGGAAGTCCACGTGGTGATTCTCGATGAGTAAGGCGCGCGAGGCCAAGGCGGCGAAGATTCGACAGTTGATGGAGACCGAGGGCGACGCCGTCGGCACGAGCACCCGCGGGTTCAACGAGGGTCGCTACCAGTCGGTCCAGACGCTCGACGACTACGAGGGGCTGAAGTCCGAAGCGCGGGCCATCAAGGAAGACGCCATCGAGCGCCTCCCCGAACTCATCGACCAACTGCGCGAGACCGTCGAGTCCAACGGCGGCACGCTCTACATCGCCGACGACGCGGCCGACGCGAACCAGTACATCCGCGAGGTCTGCGAGGACAAGGAGGCCGAACGCGTCGTCAAGTCGAAGTCGATGACCTCCGAGGAGATAGAGGTCAACGAGGACCTCGAAGCCGCCGACATCGACGTGGTCGAGACCGACCTCGGCGAGTGGGTTTTGCAGGTCGCAGACGAGTCCCCGTCGCACATCGTCGCGCCCGCCATCCACAAGTCGCGGGAGGCCATCGCCGACCTGTTCAACGAGACGTTCGACCCCGACGAACCCCTCGAGACCGCGGAGGAACTCACGATGTTCGCCCGCGAACAACTCGGCGAACTCATCGAGGGCGCGGACGTGGGGATGACCGGCGCGAACTTCATCACCGCCGACACCGGGACGATGGCGCTCGTCACCTCCGAGGGTAACGCCCGGAAGACGGCCGTCGTGCCCGATACACACGTCGCGGTCGCCGGCGTCGAGAAAGTTATCCCGACCGTCGAGGACCTCCGTCCCTTCGTCGAACTCATCGGCAAGTCGGGAACGGGACAGGACATCACCTCCTACATCTCGCTTCTGACCCCGCCGGTCGAGTCGCCGACCGTCGACTTCGACGCCCCCGACACGCCGCTTTCGGAGACCGAGACGGACCGCGATTTCCACCTCGTTCTCATCGACAACGGGCGGTTCGACATGCGCGAGGACGACCAACTGCGCGAGACGCTCTACTGCATCCGGTGTTCGGCGTGTTCCAACGTCTGCGCCAACTTCCAGCACGTCGGCGGCCACGCCTTCGGCGGCGAGACCTACTCCGGCGGCATCGGCACCGGCTGGGAGGCCGGCGTCGAGGGCCTCGACAGCGCCGCGGAGTTCAACGACCTCTGTACCGGCTGTAGCCGGTGTACCACCGCCTGCCCGGTCGAAATCGATATCCCGTGGATAAACACGGTCGTCCGCGACCGGGTCAACCGCGGCGAGGTCTCCGAACTCGACTGGCTCGTCGAGGGGCTCACCCCCGACGAGGAACCCGGCGGCGTCAGCCTCCAGAAACGCTTCTTCGGCAACTTCGAGACGGCCGCGAAGGTCGGGAGCTTCTTCGCGCCCGTCTCTAACTGGGCCGCCGGACTCGGCGTCTCCCGCGACATCATGGAGCGGTTCCTCGGCATCGACGCCCGCCGCGAACTCCCCGCCTTCCAGCGCGAGACGCTGAAAGACTGGTTCGAGAACCGGACCTCGCGGGTCGACGACCCGGTCCGGACCGCCGTGCTCTATCCCGACGTGTACACGAACCACGTGCAGGTCGAACGCGGGAAGGCCGCGGTCCGCACGCTCGAAGCCCTCGGTGTCGACGTAATCGTCCCCGACGTTCGCTCGTCGGGCCGCGCCCCGCTCTCGCAGGGCATGATTGCGACCGCGGAAGACCACGCCCACGACGTGTACGCCGGCCTCGCGGAGCACATCGACGACGGCCGCGACATCGTCGTCATCGAGCCGTCTGACCTCGCGATGTTCCGAACCGAGTACGAGAAGTTCCTGCCCGAGAAGTCCTTCGAGCGCATCTCGGAGGTCAGCTACGAGGTCATGGAGTACGTCTTCGGCCTACTGGAACACGGCGCGGACGCCGACGCGCTCTCGACGAGCGAGGGTGAGGGCGTCGCCTACCACAGCCACTGCCAACAGCGCACCCTCGGCCTCGAAGGCCACACCGAGGCGGTCCTGTCGGACCTCGGCTACGACGTCGCCACCTCCGACGTGGAGTGTTGCGGCATGGCCGGCTCGTTCGGTTACAAGTCCGAGTACTACGAACTCAGCGTCGACGTCGGCTCCGAGCTACAGGGACAGTTCCAGACCGACGAGAACAGAGACCGCACGGTCGTCGCCAGCGGCACCTCCTGTCTGGAACAGCTCGATTCGCTCCTCAGCCGGCCGACGCAACACCCGATTCAGCTGGTCGCGCCGCGGCGGTAACGCGCCCCCGTTTCGGTCCCCGCCTCGGCCGTCGCCCGCGACGCGAGGAACGCCATCTTCTCAACCGAACAACACGTCTTTGTCCGGCGATTTCTCGCCGGCGTCGGACGCCCGTCTGCCGCGTGTCTGCGCCCCGAGCCGTGGGCTACGAACAATTAAGACCCGGCATCCCATGTTGGCGGATATGGACGGGACGCCCGAAGAGATTACGACGCTCGTAGGCCGGGAGGTCTACTCGAACAACGGTGTGTTCGTCGGCGAAGTCGAAGACGTCCGCCTCGACCTGGACCACGAGACGGTCACCGGTCTCGCGTTGACGGCGCTGAACGACGAACTGTTCCGCAATCAAATCGAACCCGGAAAGGGCGTTCTCATCCCGTATCGGTGGGTCCGCGCCGTCGGTGACGTCATCCTCATCAACGACGTCATCGAGCGCCTGAAGAATCCCGAAGAAGACGAAGAGTCGCTCGTCGTCTGACGTTCTAGCTTCCGTTTCCGCTCTCGCCGCCCTCCACGCCCATCGCACGGAAGAGCTTGCGCTTTACCGCTTCCTCGGTGAGTTGGAGGAGCGTGTCGCGGTTGTCGTCGTTGGATTCGATGCCCGTGAAGATGCCGAGTGGAATCTCGACGGACCCCTGCGTGGAGTGGCCGCCGGCCTCGCCGATGCCGGTGAAGGCGTCGCTCAGAATCTTCCCGATGTTCATGCGGATGTCCTTCGACCGCGCCGCGAGATAGATGGTGTCGTCGGCGATGCCGAAGACGGCGGTCGTGGTGATGCCCTCCAGGTTGAGGAGGTGCTGGGCCGCCTGCGTCAGCGCGTCGCGGTCGCGGATGAACCCCGCGTTCGAGACGAGGTGCGAGCCCTGCACGTCGCGGTTCTGGATGGCCTCGGCGAGCACGTCCAGCGTCTCGGGCGACATCGACGGCGACTCGACCTTCTCCAGCGTGTCGTGGTCGGCGAAGGGGTAGAGGTACGCCGCGGCGGTCAGGTCCGCGGGCGTCGTATCGCGCTTGAAGTCGAGCGTCTCGGCGCGGATGCCGTAGAGGAGCGCCGTGGCGACCGCCTGCGACGGGCTGAGGTCGAACTCCTGGATGTACTTCGTGAGAATCGTCGAGGTCGAAGAGACGTTCGGCCGCACGTCGGTAAAGCGGGCGTCGATGCCGTCGTCGGGCTCGAAGTGGTCGATGAACACCGTGATGTCGGCGTCACCGAGGTCGGGCATCCCCGACTTCATGTGGTCGACGAGCGCGACCGCGCCGTACTCTTCGAGCGGCTTCGAGTCGGCCCGCGGGGTGAGTTCGATGCCGAGGATGTTCACGAACGCCCGGTTCTCCTGGTGTCCCATGTCGCCCGAATAGAGGATGTCGGCTTCGACGTCGTACTCGCGGGCGATGGCCTGTAAGGCGACCGCCGACGCGAGTGAGTCGGGGTCGGGGTTGTCGTGGGTGAGGATGGCCATCCCGTGGTCGGTGTCGCGCAGGAGGTCGGCCAGTTGGCGGGCTTTGTATTCGAGTTCGCCGGACTCGACGCTCCGAAGTGCCGAGTCGGCGATGACCTCGGAGGGATTGATGACCACGTCGGCACCGAGTTTCGTCAGTTCGTCCTCGGAGACGGGGTCCGACGCGCGGACGACGATGAACTGGTCTTCGCCGCGGTCGCGGATGGTCGAGACGGCGGCCTTGTTGGCCTCGACGTCCGACGAGAGGATGAGAATCACGTCGCGACCGGTGACGGCGCCGGCCAGTTCCGGGTCGGTGATGTCCGTCGTCTGCGCGTTCAAGTCCTGGTCGCGCAAGGCTTCGACGCGGCTTTCGTCCTTGTCGAGGATGAGGACGTCTTTTCCCTCGTCTGTCAGTTCCTCGGCGACCGCGTGCCCGACGCTCCCACAGCCGAGTATCGCGTACGTAGACATCGAGGAAATGCTGACCCCTGCGCTCATCGTTGCCCGCTACTCCGGTCGGCCGCCACTTAACACCCACCGTTTGTTCGTTGTTTCGTGCGTGTGCGTCCCTGCCGTCGTCGTACAGAAAGGAAAGTCATTTTACCTACCGGCAGTTACGAGAGATTGCAAGGGCCGGTAGCTCAGTTAGGCAGAGCGTCTGACTCTTAATCAGACGGTCGCGTGTTCAAATCGCGTCCGGCCCATTCCTTCATCTCAGACCAACTTCGGCAGTCGGGACTCCGGCTCGGTCGTTCGTGTCGGATAACCGACTCGGTCGCCACCCTCGGGTGTTTTATGTCCCGCTCCGAACGCTACCGAGTATGAACCAGAGCGACAGGACCGAAGTGGTCCTCGTCTTCATCACGCTTCTCGTCGCCGTCGTCTTCGGGCTGGCTACAGGTGTCGGGGAGCGCTTCAACCCCGACCGGTTCGTCGCCGCGCTCACCCCGGACTTCGGGGTGTTGTTCGGGGCCGACGTCGTCGCCGGTGCGGTGCTCGTGACGCTCTTCGGCGGCCTCGCGGTCGGCGCAAAACTCCTGTTCGATTCCTGACTCAGCGCCCGAGCACGACCCACGAGTTCCCGCGGCCCGGCGAGGGCGCGAGTCGAAGCGGGAACTCCGACCCCACCGTCGCCGAGGCCAGGCGAGCCCGAAGGTCGGAGGTCGCACACGCCACCACGGTGCGGAGCTCTCCGGTTTCGGCCACGCGGACGGTCATCGCCCCGTGGTCGTTCATCTCCCGCTCGACTCGGATGAGGCGCGTCTCCACACCTCTCGCCACCGTTTCACCATCCACCAGTTCCATGGTAACATGTCTCTTTTCGTGAGGGATAAAGCTCACCACCGTTATCCGGGGGCTTTAGGTCATCTTCGTCGACGGCCGGTTCCGGAACTTCTTTTCACCGGTTAGCCGCACACAGCCCATGGACCGCACCCGTCTCAGGTTTTGGACGCTGTATCTCACTCGGTTCGCCGGCGGTTTCGGCTTCATCACGCTCGTCACCCTGCTCCCGAAGTACATCAACGAACTCGACCCGGGTGCGGTCGCCGTCCCCGAACTCGCGCTCGGCGGGCTCGCGCTCGGCGGGTTCTCCCTCTCTCGCGGCTTCGTCATCGGCATGTTCACCACCGGCTTCACGCTCGCCCAGACTATCGCCGTCGTGCCGCTGTCGTGGGCCGGCGACCGGTACGATAAACGCCTCGTGCTTGCGGGGACGGTCGGCCTCGGTGCGGTCGTCTACGCCGCGTTCCCGCTCGTCGACTCCAGTCTCTCGTTTATTCTCGTGCGGGCCGCACAGGGGGTCGCCGTCACCGGCGCGGGGCTGATGTCGCTCGCGCTCGTCGGCGAACTCGCCCGCGAGGGGACGCGCGCGAACCACATCGGGAAGGCGAACGCCGCCCGCTTTGCGGCCTCCATCCTCGGAAGCATCAGCGCCGGTATCCTCTACGACCTGTTCGGCTTCACGCCCATCTTCATCGTCATCACGATTCTCCTGACCATCGCCGTCGTCGCCATCTGGGTGTTTCTCCCGCCGGACGAGACCCGCGTCCACGGCTTTCCGTTCACGGACCTCGCGCTCAACGAGCGCATCCTGACGATGGCGACGTTCCGCGTCCAGTACGCCGTCGCGGTCACCCTCGTCCGGACGTGGGTGCCCATCTACGCCGGGGTCTCCGCGGCCTCCGGCGGCCTCGAATACGGCGGCATCGCCGTCGCCGCCACGGTCGTCGCCGAGAAGTTCACCAACATGCTCTGTCAGCCGTACACCGGGCGCATCTCCGATTCGTACGGCCGGGCGCGGTTCGTCTTCGTCGGCGGCGGCCTCTACGGCCTCATCGCGCTCGCCGTCCCCTTCTCGCCCGCGGTCGGCGAGGCGCTCGCGCTCCCTGCCGCCGTCCCCTTCCTCGGTCCGCTTTCGCCCGCGTTCCTCCCGCTCGTCGGCCTCGCCGGCCTCCTCGGCGTCGCAGACAGCCTCCGCGAACCGGCCAGCATGGCGCTGTTCGCCGACGAGGGCTCCGGCGGCGCGGGGGTCGCCAGTAGCTTCGGCATCCGCGAACTCCTCTGGCGGCCCGGCAGCGTCGTCGCGCCCCTCCTCGGCGGCTACCTCATGGCCGAAGTCGGCATGGAGTGGGTGTTCTTCGTCGGCGGCGCGTCGGCCATCACCGGCGTCCTCGCCTTCCTCGCCGCCCTGACGTGGTCCCACGGGACCGACGCGCTCACGACGTGGTAGGGCTCCGCGTTTAATCTCTCGCGTCCCTTCTTTCTCTCATGTCCGCCGACGCGCCGCCCGCGACGACCCGCGACCGCCCGATGACCGAACCGAGTTACGGCATCCCCGAATCGGAAGAGGGGCTCTTGGAGTGGCACCTCGTCGAGACCGCGTTCGCCGACGGCGAGGTGTTCTGGGCCACGACGACCCGCCCCGACGGCCGACCGCACGCCCGCCCGGTCTGGGGCGTCTGGGTCGACGGCGCGTTCCACTGCGGCGGCGGCGAGCGGACTAGATGGGTCAGAAACCTCGCGCACGACCCGCGCCTCTCGGTTCACACCGAAAGCGGAACCGACGTGGTCATCCTCGAAGGCGCCGCCGAGCGACTGGACGCGGAGACCGCCGACGAGACCACGCTCGCCCGCATCGACGACGCCTACGAGGCGAAGTACGGGATTCGCCACGGGACGCCGGTGTTTCGGATTCGACCCGAGCGCGTGCTGGCGTGGTCCGGCTTTCCCGCCGACGCGACGCGGTGGCGGTTCGACTCGGCCTGAGCGCCGTCGTCTCGTTCCGCTTCGATTCGTCTGTTTTCCCCGCGAATCGGATTTCATATCGCGCTATTTAATTTATTAGTTCGAGAGGCCGGTCCCGGTACCACTCCGCCCGTTCTCACGCTCCGACACGCGGGCCTAGGGTCATTATCGTGTCACTCGTATCACACGGCATGGACCATCTCGAAACCCCGGCAGTACACCGGTTGCTGACCTCGCCCGCCGGCCGACTGCTGACCTCGCGACCGTTCGAGGCGTTCAAAACTCGCTCGCTCCCCCGCGAGTTCGGCGTCGCCCGCGCTCGCGCCGCGGCCGACGTGGCGCTCTCGGACGGGCCGGAAGCGTACCTCCGCGAGGTCGGTTCGCCGCCGGCACCGCACCTCCACGACCGAATCGAACGCGCCCTCGCGCGGTACGCCCGCCTCCGCGGCGCGTACGACGAGACGATGGAGCGCTGGGACAGCGTCTTCTGGGGCGACGACGAGTCGACGCCCGACGAGCGCGTCGCCGTCGAGCGCGAGCGCCGCGAGGTGTCGGAACGGCGGGCCAAGCCGACCGGCATCTTCGGCTTCCTCCCGAAGGAACACCTCGTGCCGGCGGTGAAGTTCGAGACGCCCTCGCCCGAGGACGCGCGAACCCGCTGGCACCACGAACTCGCCGAACCCGAGCGACTGTACGGCTTCGCCGAGTCCAGCGCGGCCGAGGAGTTCCCTCGAGTCGAGCGTTCTGCGACGGTTCGAGGGCCGGGAACCGTCGAGTATCTGCTTCGCTTCCGGTCGCCCTCGCCGCACCTCAGCGACCGGGCGTCTGCGCGGGTGTACGAACCCGTCGACGCCGCCGACGACCTGCCCACGCTCGTCTTCCACTCCGGCTGGGGGATGTTCGACGACCAACTCACCTACTGGCCCGAAGAGGAGTACGTCGCCCGCGCGCTCGCCCCCGAGGGGTACCGGGTCGTCCTCCCCGACGCGCCGTGGCACGGCCGGCGCGAGCTACTCGGTCGATACAGCGGCGAGCCCTACATCGCCCGCGCGCCCGTCGGCCTGTTCACGCTCTACTCGGCGGCTGCGCTGGAGACCGCCGTCCTCACCGACTGGGCGCGGACCGAGGGCGCGCCGGCCGTCGGCGTCGGCGGCGTCAGCCTCGGCGGAACCGTCGCGCTCCACGTCGGGGGCCGGTGCGGCGACTGGCCCGAGTCGATGCGCCCCGACCTGCTGTTCCCCGCGGGGATGCCCGGCGCAATCGACCAGACGCTCCTCGCGGGGGGACTCACGAAACTGCTCGACATCGACGCCGCCCTCGACGCGGCAGGCTGGGCCGGCGAGGCGCTCCACGAGTTCGCGCCGCTGTTGAACCCGCCCAAAGACCCGTGTCTCGCGCCCGAACGCGTCTTCCCGTTCGTCGGGGCTCGCGACGAGATGGCCCCCGCGTCCACGGCTCGCGCGCTCCTCGACGAGTGGGGCGTCCCGAGGCCGAACCGCCGCGAGTGGGACTGCGGACATTTCGGCGTGCTCGCGAACCTCATCAGAGACGAGTCGTTCCGAACGACGGTCCGGCGAGAGTTGGACGCGGCGGCGCGGAACCGCCGGAACAGAGAATCAGTTACTGCCTGAGTCGGTCGCGTTCCTCACTCCGCGTCGGCGAGGAAGTCGGGTTCGGGGCGCTTTTCGTCGTACTCGCTCCGGAGGTGGTCCCGGAACGCCTCGACGCTCACGTCCTTGGCCTCGCGTTCCTTGCGGTCGCGGACGGAGATGGTCCCGTCTTCTTCCTCGTCGCCGCCGACGATGACCATGTACGGGACGCGGTCGGTCTGGGCCTCGCGAATCTTCCGGCCGAGCGTCCACGAGCGGTCCTCGATGTCGACCCGGAAGTCACCGAGTTCGTACTGGAGCTGCTTCGCGTAGCCCATCTGGTCGTCCGAGATGGGCAGGATGCGGACCTGCTCGGGCGCGAGCCAGAACGGGAACTTGCCGTTGAAGTGCTCGATGAGCACCATGAAGAAGCGCTCGTAGCTGCCGTAGAGCGCGCGGTGAATCATCACCGGCTGGTGGTCCTCGTTGTCCTCGCCCGTGTAGGTGAGGTCGAAGCGGTCGGGCATGTTGAAGTCGAGTTGGACCGTCGGGCCGTCCCACTTGCGACCGAGGGCGTCCTTGAACGCGAAGTCGATTTTCGGGCCGTAGAACGCGCCGTCGCCGGCCTCGATGCCGTAGTCGATGCCGCTGTCGTCTAAGACGGCGCGGAGTTGCGTCTCGGCCTGCTCCCAGATTTCGTCGCTTCCGACGGACTTCTCGGGGCGCGTGGCGAGCGCGACCTCGGCGTCCAGTCCGAACGTGTCGAACACCGACAGGATGTTGTCGATGATGAGGTTGATCTCGTCTTCTATCTGGTCGGGGCGGACGAACAGGTGGCCGTCGTCGATGGTGAACGACCAGACGCGAGAGAGCCCCGATAGCTCGCCGCGCTGTTCTTTGCGGTAGACCTTCCCGTCTTCGAAGTAGCGCACCGGCAGGTCGCGGTAGGACCACGACTGCTGGTCGAAGATGGTCGCGTGGCCGGGGCAGTTCATCGGCTTCAGGCCGTACTCCTCGTCGTTCACGTCGAGGAGGAACATGTCGTCGACGTAGTTCTCGTAGTGGCCCGACTTCTTCCACAGCTCCGTCCGGAACAGGTGGGGCGTCTCGACGGGGTCGTAGCCCGCGTCGAGGTTGAGCTGTTTCGCGTAGTCCGCGAGTTCGTCGAGGATGCGCTTGCCGTTCGGCTGGTACAGCGGCAGGCCCGGCCCCGTCGTCTCGTCGATGGCGAACAGGTTGAGTTCCTGTCCGAGCTTCCGGTGGTCGCGCTCCTTGGCCTCCTCGCGCATGTCGAGGAACGCTTCGAGGTCGGACTCGGACTCGAACGCCGTGCCGTAGACCCGCGTCAGCGTGTCGTTTTCCTCGTCGCCGCGCCAGTAGGCCGCGGAGATGTTCAGGAGCTTGACCGCGCCGATTTCGCCCGTCGATTCGACGTGCGGGCCCTTACAGAGGTCCTCGAACTCGCCCTGCTGGTAGAACGACAGTTCGTCGTCGCCGGCGGCCTCCGTTTCGAGGATGTCGCGCTTGTAGGGGTTGTCGGCGTACTTTTCGAGGGCCTCCTCGCGGTCGACGAGGGCGCGCTCGATGTCGAGGTCCTCCTCGATGATGTCGCGCATCTCGTCTTCGATGGCTTCGAGTTCCTCCTGTTCGAGGTCGACGCTCGTCACGTCGTAGTAGAAGCCGTCGTCCGTCCACGGGCCGATGGTCAGTTTGGCCTCGGGGTGGAGCCGCTGGAGGGCCTGCGCGAAGACGTGGGCCGCCGAGTGGCGGAGCACGTCGAGATACTCGTCGGACTGGTCGGTGACGATGACGAGGTCCGCGCCGTCGTGGAGCGGCGTCTCCTTGTCCACGAGTTCGCCATCGACGACGCCGGCGACGGTGTCCTTGCCGAGGCCGGGGCCGATTGCGAACGCGGCGTCTCGCACCGTCGCACCCTCCTCGACGGAGAGTTCCGTCCCGTCGGGGAGGATGACAGCGATATCACTCATACGCGCACGGAACGGACGGGGGAGAATAAGTGTTGTTGAGACGAGCGCGAGCGACGCCCGCTCGCGACCGATTTCGTGCGGGTTGCTAGCACGACAGAGGGTGGGGTCGACGGTCCGACGTGTCCCCGTCGACGCGCTCGCCGCCTCGCCTTCGGTCCCGCCGTTTCGACCCAAAGTACCAATTGGGTCGCACGCGGACCCTGTGGGTATGCGACTTTCTCGACAGAGCGGGGTGTTCATGCACGTCACCTCGGTCCCGGGGCCCCACGGCATCGGCGACCTTGGCGACGGCGCGCGCGCCTTCGTTGACTTCCTCTCCGACGCCGAACAGTCGATGTGGCAGTTCTGCCCCCTCGGGCCGACCGAGCCGGCCATGGCGAACTCGCCGTATCAATCGTCCTCCTCGTTCGCCGGCAATCCGCTTCTCATCGACCTCACGGACCTCGTAGAGCGCGGATGGCTCACCGACGACGACCTCGAACCCGTTCCCGACTTCGACCCTCACGCCGTCGATTACGAACGCGTCGGCGAGTACAAGCGCTCGCGGCTCCGCACCGCCTTCGACCGCTTCGAGGCCGAGGCCGCCGAGGACGACCGCGCCGCCCTCGACGCCTTCCGCGAGCGCGAGGCCGGCTGGCTCGAAGATTACGCGCTGTTCGCCGCCCTGAAAGACGAGTTCCAACGAGCGTGGATAGACTGGCCGACCGAGTTGAAGACCCGCGACCCCGACGCGCTCGCCGACGCCCGCGAGGAGTACGCCGACGAGATTCGCTACCGCGAGTTCGTCCAGTTCTGCTTCGACGAGCAGTGGCGCGCCCTCGCCGACTACGCCGACGAGAAGGGCGTCACCCTCGTCGGCGACCTCCCCATCTACGTCGCCCTCGACAGCGCCGACGTGTGGGCCGCCCCGGAGGCATTCGACCTCACCGAATCGAACGAACCGGCCGTGGTCGCCGGCGTCCCGCCGAACCCGAACGACTCCGGCCAGCGCTGGGGCAACCCGCTGTACGACTGGGAGACGCTCCGCGAGAACGGCTACGGCTGGTGGCTCGACCGCCTCCGCCGCCTGTTCGACCTCGTGGACGTGACCCGCATCGACCACTTCAAGGGGTTCGACGAGTTCTGGGCCATCGACGCCGACTCCGACGACCCCGGCGACGGCGAGTGGCGCGACGCCCCCGGCCACGACTTCTTCGAGACGGTCGAGCGCGAACTGGGCGACCTCCCCTTCATCGTCGAGGACCTCGGCTTCCTCGACGCCTCGCTGGTCGACCTCCGCGACCGGTTCGCCTTCCCCGGCATGCGCGTCCCGCAGTACGCCGACTGGTGCAGCGAGGGCGACATGTACCAGCCGATGCACTACCCGGAGAACTCGGTCGCCTACACCTCGACCCACGACACCGACACGTTCGTCGGCTACTACCGCGACCTCGACGACCGCACCCGCGACTGCCTCCACTACAACATCGGCGCGGACGGCTCGGAGATTCACTGGTCCATCATCGACGCCGTCTGGAACTCCGCGTCCGTCCTCGCGTTCACGACGACGCAGGACCTCCTCGGTCTCGGCTCCGAGACCCGCTTCAACACCCCCGGCACGCAGACCGGCAACTGGGAGTGGCGCGTCACCCGCAAGGGCCTCGACGACGGCGTCGCCGACCGCCTCGCGAACCTCACGGACCTCCACATCCGCAACTGAGGCCGCCGCCCCTCGCCTCGGTTCGACTACACCTTTTTCAGTCGCCCACCCGACGGCAACGGTATGTCTCGCCGCCTCGGCCTCGGCGCGTTCGCCGCCGGGCTCATCGCCGCGGTTCTCTCGGCGCTCGTCCGCGCGACGACCCCCCTTTCGGACTTCGACGTGCCCAACGCCGACTTGCTCCTCTCGAAGGGGCTGTCCGCCGCCGCGGTCGCGCTCGTCGCCTACGGCGTCTACCGGTTTCTCGCCGCGTTCTTCGTCGGGCGCATCGCCGACCGCCGCCGGGCCCACGACGTTCGGAACGTCCTCCGACTCACGCTCGGCGGGGTCGCGCTCGTCGGCGTCCTCGGGGCGTTCACGGAGCAGTGGCTCGGCCTGTTGGTCTCGTTCGGCGTCATCGGCTTCGCCGTCACCTTCGCGCTCCAACAGCCGATTCTCTCCTTCATCGGCTGGTTCTACATCCTCGCGAAGCGACCGTACGCGGTCGGCGACCGCGTCAACATCGGCTCGGTCTCCGGCGACGTGGCCGAGGTTGACTTCCTCGTCACGACGCTCTGGGAGACCGGCGGCACCCTCGCGTCGAACCAGCCGTCCGGTCGGACCGTCACCGTCCCGAACTCGCTCGTCCTCTCGTCCGAGGTCGTCAACTACGGCGCGCTGTTCGACCGCGTCTGGACCGAGGTACCCGTGCAGGTGTCCTACGAGACGGACCTCCCGTTCGTCCGCCAACTCCTCTTGGACGTGGCCGACGAGGAACTCGGCGACGACATGGACGCCGCGATGAAACGCTACCGGGCCAGGCTCGCCGAGTCGCCGCTGGACCTCGACGTGGCCGGCGGCCCGACCGTCAACGTCGCACAGGAGGAGTCGTGGGTCGTCTTCCGACTCCGCGTGCTCGTCCCGCCGACTCGCGCCCAGCGCGTCAAAAACCGGCTCTACGAGCGCATTCTCGACCGACTGGGCGACCACCCGGACCGCGTCAGCTTCCCGGTGAGCCGCAACCGCTGAGCGCGACGTGGGTCGCCGTGACCCGCCTCGCCGCCGCCCCGTCTCGATTTGTCGCCGTCTCGACCCGTCGTCCCGTCTCGTCCGCCGGCATCGAAACCCGCAAATCCCCCGCGCCCAACGTCGAAGCGATGGAGACGGGTGTCATCGACCTCGCGAGCCTCGACGGAGCGTTCGACCTCCAATCGACGCTGGAGAGCGGCCAGTCGTACCTCTGGGACCGCCCCGACGGCCGGATGTACGAGCGCGACGCGGCCCACGGCGGCGACGCGTGGTACCAGACGGTCGTCCCGCCGCTCGACGGCGTCTCCGACGAGTCCGCCGTCGTCAGGGTCCGCCAGACCGACGGCGCGCTGGAGTGGGAGTCGAACCTCGACGCCGTCCCGCTTCTCACCCACCTGCTTCGCCTCGACGACGACCTCGACGCCATCGTCTCGGAGATGCCCGACGAACCGCTCGTCCGGCGGGCCTACGAGGCGTACCCGGGCATGCGACTCGTCCGAGACCCGCCGTTCGGCTGTCTCGTCTCGTTCATCTGCTCGGCGCAGATGCGCGTCTCGCGCATCTTCGGGATGCAGTCGCGGCTCAGAGAGTCCTACGGCGAGCGGGTCGAGTTCGACGGCGAGACGTACTTCGCGTACCCGACGCCCGAGCGTCTGGCCGAGGCCACCGAAGACGAACTCCGCGACCTCAGCCTCGGCTATCGCGCGCCCTACGTCCGGCGGACGGCCGAGATGGTCGCCACGGGCGAGGCGACGCCCGCCGAGGCCCGCGGCCGCGACTACGAGGACGCCCGCGACTTCCTGACGACGTTCGTCGGCGTCGGCGACAAGGTCGCGGACTGCGTCCTGCTGTTTTCGCTCGACTACCTCGAAGCCGTCCCGCTCGACACGTGGATTCGGTCGGCCATCGAGGAGCACTACCCCGACTGCGACCGGGGGAACTACGCCGACACCTCGCGGGCCATTCGCGAGCGCCTCGGCGGTCGCTACGCCGGCTACACCCAGACGTACGTCTTCCACTACCTCCGCTCTGGCGGGGAGTGAGCGGGCGGGAGACGGAGTGGCAAGAAGGTTGATACCCTTCGGCACACAACCTCATCGTAACCATGGACTGCAGAGTCGTCGTCGAGGCCGCGGTCCCGGTGTACGACGTGGAAACCGTCGACGAGGCGGTCCGAATCGCCATCTCGAAGACCGGCGAGATGCTCAATCCCGACCTGAAGTACGTCGAGATTAACATGGGCTCTCGGAGCTCGCCCGGCGGCGAGGAACTCCCCCCCGCGTTCATCGCCGCGGACGAGGCGCTCGTCGCCCTCGAACTGGAGATGACCGTCTTCAACGTCGAACAGGAGGAACACGCCTCGCGCATCGCCCGCAAGGAGATCGGCCAACGCCTCGAAAATATCCCGCTGAAGGTGCTGTCGGTCGAACGAGTCGACGACGATTCGGTCGAGACGGACGGCGAGGGGGACACCCGCGCCGAGACCGGCGCTTCGGACGACGACGCGCTCGTCGACTTCGACGACCTCGTCGACGACCGCTGAAGCACGGCCTATCGTCGTCGCGGAGGGGACGTCTCAGCGCCATCGAAAGCCCGTGACGACGACCCACCTCCGTCAAAACGCTATTTCTGCCCGCGAGCGGAACTCATCCATCGGTTCGGCACGGCGGTCGCTCGGGAGCGTCGTCGCGCGAGAGAGCGGCGCGGTCGCTCTCGGATGTAGGGTCGTAGAGGAGAACGCGTTTCTTTTCTCGGTTCAGTCGGCTTGCGGTGCGAGCGGCTCTGGTTCGGCCTCGTGCATCGCTCCGGTGATTCCCTTCGCCAGTTTAAACACGGCTGCTTTGTGGTCCGTCTTGGACTTGTGGATGGATGTCGGTCGTACGCCGAGTTCGTTGTACTCGACGAGACTGATTTCCTCGTCCTCCCAGGCCTCAATCTGGGTGTGGACTTCTGCGAGCAGACCGTGCAGGTGGATGAGTTCCTGCTTCTTCATGAGCAACCACGGCTTGAGACCGGAGGGATATAGTATTATCTTGAGTCACGTTAGCATCCGACTCCCTTAAACCGCCGATTATGGGGGTCTCAGCGGAAATTTCGTGTTCGAACGTTTTCAATTCGTTTGTTGTTTCGCCCCCTCGATAGCGAGCGTCGGCGGAATCTCACGAGTGGTTTATATAGCTATGTAGGGCGCGCGCCGAGCGCCGGTCGCGCGCGCCGGGGGTCGTGAGAATTTTACCCCGGCGTACGCGTACTGTCGCGCATGGACTACGACGACCAACTGGACCGCGCGCTCTCGGAGTCGCCGGACGTCGCGGAAGGCGGCGACCGCTTCAGCGTTCCGGAGCCGACGGTCCGCCAGGAGGGGAACGTCACGGTCTACGAGAACTTCGCGGCGACCCACGACCGCCTCGCGCGCGAGGCGACGCACGTCCTGAAGTTCTTCCAGACGGAGTTGGGAACGAGCGCCCAAATCGACGACAGAGGTCGCGCGCGGTTCACCGGCGAGTTCCGCCAGCGCCGCATCGCCGACGCGCTCGACGAGTACGTCGAGTCGTTCGTCCTGTGCAGCGAGTGCGGGTCGCCGGACACGAAGTTCGTCACGCAACAAGGTGCCGACGTGCTGAAGTGCGACGCGTGCGGCGCGCTCTCGTCGATTCCCGACATCTAAAAAACGGACGCCAGCCGGGACCGCCCCGGTCGTGAGGCGACCCTCTCTCGCTCCTCGCTACTCGAACTGTTTGAGCGTCTGGAGGTCGCGCTCCGTCCGCATGAACTCGGCCGTGCGCCGCGTCGCGCCGCATCCCTGACACGAGTAGTTGTCGCGGTGAGCGGGGAGATCGGTCGGATTCGTCTCCCAGTCCTTTCCACATTCGGGGCACAAGAGTCGGACGAACGCTTCAACCATACCCCGTATATGCTTCGGGGGTGCGGATAAATGTTGTTACGGTTTAGCACGACCGAGAAAAGTGCGGGCCACCGAGCCCACCGAGCGGTTACGCGAACAGGGTACCGTCTTGGACTTCGAGCAGCTCCTTGTAGCGGTTGCGGATGGTGACTTCGGAGATGTCTGCGACCGTCGAGACCTCGCTTTGGGTCACCTTCTCGTTGGTGAGGAGGGCGGCGGCGTAGACGGCGGCGGCGGCGAGACCGACCGGCGACTTGCCGGAGTGGATACCCGTCTCCTTCGCGTCGCGGAGGAGCTGGCGGGCCTGCCGCTCGGCCTCGTCGGAGAGGCCGAGTTCGCTGGCGAACCGCGGGACGTACTGCTCGGGGTCTGCGGGCTTGATTTCGAGCTTCAGCTCGCGGACGACGTAGCGGTACGTCCGGGTGAGTTCCATCTTATCGACGCGCGAGACCTTCTCCAGTTCGTCGAGCGAGCGGGGAGTGCCCGCCATCCGGGCCGACGCGTACAGCGCCGCGGTGGCGACGCCCTCGATGGAGCGGCCGGGGAGCAGGTCGTCGTTGAGCGCGCGGCGGTAGATGACCGAGGCGGTCTCGCGGACGTTCTCCGGGAGACCGAGGGCCGAGGCCATGCGGTCGATTTCACCGAGCGCCTGCTTGAGGTTGCGCTCCTTCGAGTCGCGGGTGCGGAACCGCTCGTTCCACGTGCGGAGCCGCTGCATCTGCTCGCGCTGGCGCGGCGAGAGGGACTTGCCGTAGGCGTCCTTGTTCTGCCAGCCGATGTTGGTCGACAGCCCCTTGTCGTGCATCATCTTCGTCGTCGGCGCGCCGACGCGGGACTTGCTGTCGCGCTCGGCGGAGTCGAACGCGCGCCACTCGGGGCCGCGGTCGACCACGGTTTCCTCGACGACGAGGCCGCACTCCTCGCAAATCGTCTCGCCGTGTTCCTCGTCGGTGACGAGGTGGCCGCTACACTCGGGGCAGACCTGCGCTTCGTCCTGCTGTTTTTCGTCTCGCTCCGACTCGCGGGGACGGACGTCCCTGGCCTTTGCGTCGGTACTGTAGGTTCGGGTGGTTGTGGTGTCGCTCATGGTGGGTGGAAGGCGCGGATACGTCTCGGCCGGGAAGACCACAGAAGACGAAAGAATAATCCGGCTTGGACTGGCCTTACCATCAGTAAGTCCGAAAAGCATATAAACCTTTCGCCGAGGTTATGCGGGTCAATCGCACGATGTGGGGGGATTTGTCGCCATCTCGCCGACGCGAACCGAGCGCCAGACGTGAGCAATCGGGTAGTATATCTCTTTCGTCGCTTAGAGCCAGCTCTCCCGTCGGAAGTAGACGAGCAGGACGGCGGAGACGAGCGCCATGCCGAGCATCGTCGCCGGGTAGCCGTAGGCCCAGCCGAGTTCGGGCATGTTGAACGCCGACGCGCCGGGGTCGAAGTTCATACCGTAGATGCCGACGACGAGCGTGAGTGGGAGGATGATGGTGGCGACGACGGTGAGCGTCTTCATCACCTCGTTCGTCGACTGCGAGAGCGTGTTGAGGTAGATGTCCCGCGCGCCGCGCGCGAGGTCGCGGTACGTCTCCGTGAGGTCGACCAACTCGACGAGGTGGTCGTACACGTCGCGGTAGTACTTTTCCGTCGACTCGCGGACGTAGTCGGGGTCGCCGCGCGCGAGCACGCCGACGGCCTCCCGCGTCGGCCACACGGTTTTCCGGAACGACAGCAGGTCGCGCCGGACCGCGTTCAGCCCCTCGAGCACCTCCGGGTCGGGACCCTCGAGGATGATGTCCTCGATGAGTTCTATCTCCTCGCCGACCTCGTCCAACAGCCCGAAGTACTCGTCGACGATGCGGTCGATGACGCGGTAGGCCACGAAGTCCGGCCCGAACCGGAGCATCCGGGGCTCCTCCCGCTCGATGGCGTTCCATACGTAGTTTATCGGTTCCAGTTCCCGGCGCGTCAGCGTCACGAGCCAGTCGTCGCCGAAGCAGAGCCCCACGGGTCTGGTCTGGACCTCCTCTTCGAACACCTGTTCGCCGGCGCGGAGCGTCGCCACCCGGACGACGACGAACGTGTACTCGTCGTACTCCTCGGCCTTCGGGCGGGCGTCGTTCCGAACGTCCTCGACCGAAAGCGGGTGGACGCCGAACGCCTCGGCGACGCGCTCGAACTCCTCCGCGGCGGTCGTGCGAACCCACGTGGTCCCGTCGGCGTCGCGCGCGGCGTCCAACGCGGTCTCCTCGTAGGCCGACACGCCGTCGTCGCCGTAGACGAGCGCTGAAATCACCGCACGTCACCCCCGATGGCCCAGAGCGTGATGCCGACCATGACGGCCGTCACCGAGAACGCCCGGCCCGGGTAGGCAACGAGCGACCCGACGCCGTAGCCGACGACGCCGAGCGCCGTCACCGCGATACCTGCGGTCCGTACGCGAGTCATGAAACCATCGACCCGCGGCGACGAGAAAAAGGCTCGCCCGAGGCGGCTTACGCTTCAGACGGGTGTTCGACCGACCGAATCAGTTCGAGGACGTTCTCCTCCTCGCCGTCGAGCTGTTGGGGGTACAGCCCGATTGCGATGACGAAGTCCTCGTTGTGCTGGACTTTCGTCACGTGGACGTACACGTCGACTTCCTGCCCGCCGAACCGCGCGGTGGCGCTGTACTTCGTGACGTTAGTCGTCTCGCCGAGCATCTGGACGTTCCGCGAACTGACCTGCTGGACGTCGCTGAGGCCCTGATACCGGTTGTCGACGAGGCGGATGAGGTCGTCGTTCGAGTAGTCGCCGATGGGGTTCCGGGGCTGGCCGGCGACCTCGACCGCGGGCGTCGAGATGACGCTGAACGAGCCGAGTTTGGCCTCGCCGAAGAAGCCGAGGTCCAGCGTCTTCTCGTACGTCGTGATGTGGTTGCTGGCGGCGATTTTACGCTCCTGCCCGCCGAACGAGAGCGTGCGATTCACCGCGAACGTCTCGGTCCCGTTCGTCTCGTAGCCGGCGTTCTCGGCGACGGTCGCGTCCGTCGTGGCCGGTTCGGATTCGAACGTCAGCGTCTCCTCGCCCGTCAGAAAGCCGATACAGCCGCTGGTGAGCACGAGCGCGGCGAGCGCGAGCACCGCGACTACGCGTCTGGAAGTCATTGCCCCGCCATTTCCCCTCGCCGGGCATAAGTTCGGTGGCCGGGCCGCCGCACCCTCGGCTCGGCCTCGCGGAGCAGTCCGCGGGTTTCTGCCTCAGTCATCGAGGTTCCGCGACTCGTTTTCGCGGCGAATCACGCGGCCGCTGTAGAGGTAGTAGGCGGGCGCGACGAACGGGAGCGCGAACGCCGCGCCGAACCAGAGGTGCCGCGACGCGCCCCAGTCGATGCCCTGCCCGCGGAGCGACTTGATGTCGGCGCGGACGAGTCCCGCGTAGAAGACGTGGGTGACGAGGTAGACTGCGAACGCCGGCTCCGGCCCGATGTACAGCGAGACGCCGGTGAACATGACGAACCCGATGGCGTAGATGACCGGCAACACCCCGCGGTAGCGGCCGCGCGCCGGGCGCTGTTTCTGCTGACGCTCGCGCTCGACCGCCGTCCCGCGGCGGTACTCGTCGGTGCTCATGTCGCTACGGTGTGCCCCGCGGGGAAAAAGTGGTTCGCTCAGCCGAGGTACTTGACGTCGACCTCGTGGGGACCGTCGTCCGTCGGGAGCGCGACGGCCTCGCGGAGGTGGTCGCGGACGGCAGAGCGCCACGCTCGGACCGTCTCCGTGTGGCGCTCGTGGTGAGCTTCGACCTCGTACGGCTCCGGCCGCGTCTCGTCGGGTTCGGGGTACGCGGGGGCGTCGTCGCCGACGAAGACCCGCGGGTCGAGGTGTATCGGCTCGGGGTCGGCGTAGTCCGAGGCTTCGCCGCCGGTTCGGTGAATTCGCGCCCGCATCCGCCCGTAGAACGGCGGGGTGACGCGGAGGACGACGGGGTCGTCGCCCCGGCGGTTCGCCTCGAGGGCGGTCACGAGGTCGTCGGTCGTGACTGCGAGCGAGCGGACGGCGCTCGGGTCGGACGACCCGCGCGCGTCGTTCAATCTCCGGCGCGTCGGCGGCTCGTCACGGACCTAGGCCGCAGTTCGCCGCTACACTCCGGACAAGTCGAGCGGTACGACGCGGCGCTCACGGTCGTTTGACACTCACGACAGACGTACGAAGCGCGTTCCATCGAGCATTCGTACGAGACATGGTGTGTTAAAACTTACCACGGCGTACCATGAGCACCGAACCGCGCCCGCGGGTCCGTGTCCTTTTACCCGAACGGGGCGCAATCCGCCAGTATGACAGACGCATGGTTCGCCGGCGCGGACCCCGACGACCCCGAATCCGGGGCGACGCGAGTCCGAACGGGCCGCGCCTCCGCCCCCGCCGACTGGCCGGCCGAGGCCGTCGACGCCGGGTTCGCCGCCGACGAGACCGACTACTACGCCAAACTCCGCTCGGCGACGCTCGCCGCCGCCAGCGAGGCCGTCGCGGAGCGCGAGCGCGCCGACGACGTGCAACTCGCCCACGCCGTGCGCGCGATGGACGACGCCGAACGGACCGCGAACGAACTCGCCGAGCGGGTCGTCGAGTGGGCCGGCACGCTCTACGAGACCGTCCCGCGCGGCCTCGACGGCGTCCGCGACATCGCCGCCCGCGACCCGAAGACCGCCGCCGAAGAGCGCGTCGTCTCCTACGCAACCCGCGCGGTGGACCTGCTCGACGAGCGCGACGACCTCCGGGCGTTCATCGAAGAGCGCGCGCCCACGACCGCGCCGAACCTCGCCGAGATGGCCGGCCCGGTCCTCGCGGCGCGGCTCATCGCGCTTGCGGGCGGCCTCGAAAGCCTCGCCAAGAAACCGAGCGGAACGGTCCAAGTACTCGGGGCCGAAGACGCCCTCTTCGCGCACCTGAAGGGCCGCGCCACGTCGCCCAAACACGGCGTCATCTTCACTCACGAGTACGTCCGCGGGACGCGCCCGCAGGACCGCGGGTCGGCCGCCCGCGCGCTCGCCGGGAAGCTCTCTATCGCCGCGCGCATCGACCACTACTCGGGCGACTACCGGCCGGACCTGCACGCCGAACTCGCCGACCGGATGGCGACGATTCGCGCCCGCGCCGACGAGGAGGCCGACGAATGAGCGACGATCCCGCCGCCAGTGCCAATGCCGACCTCCCCGAAGGCGTCGAGCGCCGGACGTTCGGCGGCCGCGAGCGCCTCTCGACCCGGGGTGCGCAGGTCTACGGCGAACCCGTGGACGCCGACGGCTGGCGCGCGTGGGACGCCGGGCGCTCGAAGCTCGGCGCGATGCTCGAACTCGGGATGGACACGGGTCTCGTCGGCGACGAGTCGGTCCTCTACCTCGGGGCCGCCTCGGGAACGACCGTCTCGCACGTCGCCGACTTCGCCGGGCCGACCTACGCCGTGGAGTTCGCGCCGCGCCCCGTCCGCGACCTCGTCGGCGTCGCCGAGGACCGCACCAATCTCTTCCCGCTCCTGAAGGACGCGCGCGACCCCGAATCCTACGCGCACGTGGTCGAATCCGGCATCGATTGCCTCGTCATGGACGTGGCGACCCGCGGGCAGGCGACCGTCGCCGTCCGCAACCGACAGTTCCTCGCGGACGACGGTCGGCTCCTGATGGCCGTCAAGGCGCGGAGCGAGGACGTGACCGCCGAGCCGGACGACGTGTTCGACGACGTGGTCGCCGAACTGGAATCCGCTTACGAAATCCTCGACACAGCCCGTCTCGACCGCTTCCACGCCGACCACCTCGGAATCGTCGCCCGGCCGAAGTAGACGGGCGGCGGCGTCACCGTCATCGCTCCGTCTGACGACCGTTCCGAGAGACCTGATTTTCGCCCGTCACTATCGTCCGATTCGCTTGCCCGCGGTCGTGCGACGCGTTCGCCGGCTCCCACGGTGTTTTTAATTCGGCGCAACTTACGCCGTTGCGATGGAACTAGGGTCGGCGGACGCCTTCGACCGAATGGGGACGCTCGGCGTCGAAGAGGAATTCTACATCGTCGATGCCGACGGCCGCCCCACCTCGGGTATCGACGACTTAGTCTACGGACCGGAGCCTCCGGAACCGCTCGCCGGACGACTCGACCACGAGCTGTTCAAGTTCACTATCGAGACGCAGACGCCGCTCATCGAGGCCCCCGACGAGGCCGGCGCGGCCGTCGAGACGGTCCGCGAGGCGCTCGTCGACCACGCCGCTGACCACGGCTACCGCATCGCCGCGGCTGGGCTCCACCCCGCCGCCAAGTGGCGCGAACTCGACCACGCGACGAAGCCCCGGTATCAGGCGCAACTCGACCGGATTCAGTACCCGCAACACCGGAATACGACCGCCGGCCTGCACGTCCACGTCGGCGTCGACGACGCCGACAAGGCCGTCTGGGTCGCCAACGAACTCCGCTGGTACCTCGCGCCCCTGCTCGCGCTCTCCGCGAACTCCCCCTTCTGGAACGGCTTCGACACCGGCCTCGCCTCCGCCCGCGCCAAGGTGTTCGAGAACCTCCCGAACACCGGCATGCCGACCGCCTTCGACGACTTCGAGGACTTCCTGCGCTTCGAGCGCCGGATGGTCGAGTACGGCTCGATAGACGACCGAGGCGAACTCTGGTACGACGTGCGCCCCCACACGGGCCACGGGACGGTCGAAATTCGCACCCCCGACGCCCAGACCGACCCCGAGCGCGTCGCCGACTTCGTCGAGTACGTCCACGCGCTCGTCTTGGACCTCGCCGACCGCTACGAGTCCGGCGAATCGGGAACGACGGTCCGCCGGGAACTCCTCGACGAGAACAAGTGGCGCGCGACCCGCTACGGGCGAGACACCGACTTCGTCGCCCCGGATTCCGAGGGCGTCGTGAGCCTCGAATCGTTCGTCGAAAGCGAGTCCGACCGCCTCGGCGTCGACGGCCTCCGGTCGCTTCTCGACGCCGAATCCGGCACCGCCGTCCAGCGACGGATTCACGGGGAGTCCGGGCTCGACGCCCTGTGCGAACACTTGACGCTGGACTGAGTCGCACGCCGACGACCGACAGGAAACATTTTTTAGCGCCCCAGTTTTGACCTTTGCCGTAGCACAAATGTCTGCGGACCAGAGCACAGAGGGGAGCGCGGAGTCGACGGACGAAGAACACTCGGGCGGCGCGGCCGACTGCGCCGTCTCCGAGTTCGACGATGGGTTGGTAGACCTGCTCGCGTGGATTCTCGACACGGAGACCCGCGCGCGAATCTACGTCTACCTCCGACAGCACCCCCACTCGACGAGCGAGGAAGTCGCGGAGGGGACCGGCCTCTACCCCAGTACGGTTCGGGAGGCGCTGGCCGAACTCACCGACGACGAGACGGTCGAGCGCCGCAAGCGGAAGAGTTCCGGCGCGGGCAACAACCCCTACGAGTACGTCGCAATCGCGCCGAGCGACCTCGTGAAGGGCGTCTCCGGACAGGTGCAAGAGCAGTTGAACGCCGTGTTCAACCTCGACCGCCACCTCGGTACCGACCGCACCGACGAGACCGAACCGGTCACGATTACGGTCCGCGAGGAGTAGCTCCGCAGTCTGCCGGCTGCTGCGGTGACTCGCTCGATTTCGGGGGCCCTTCGCTCGCCGCGGGTGCTCGTCCGTTAGGCTAACCCGACCCGCTTAAGTCGCGCCGCACCCACCGCGAGAGTATGCACGTCGCGCTGGGCGGGACGTTCGACCCTGTCCACGATGGACACCTCGCGCTGTTCGAGCGAGCGTTCGAATTGGGTGATGTCACGGTCGGACTCACGAGCGACGAACTCGCACCGAAGACGCGACACGTCGACCGCTACGTCCGGCCCTTCGACGACCGCAAGGCCGACCTCGAAGCCGAACTCCGACCGCTCGCCGAGGAGTACGACCGCGAGTTCGAGGTCCGCGAACTCGACAAACCGACCGGCATCGCGACCGAGGAGGGCTTCGACGTCCTCATCGTCTCGCCCGAGACGCGGGGCGGCGGCGAGCGCGTCAACGAGATTCGAGAGGAGAAAGGTCTCAAACCCCTCCGTATCGAGGTCGTCGAGCACGTCCCCGCCGAAGACGGCGAGCGCATCTCCTCGACCCGCATCGTCTCCGGGGAGATAGACCGCCACGGCAACCTCACGCCCGACCGCGAGGGTCGCGGTCGGACGCCCCCGAGCGACGAATAGTTTTCACGCTCACGGTCGTATCGTCGCCCATGCGACACCCGCTTTTCGCCAGCTTCGCCGTCGGCGTCGTCGCCGCGGTCCTCGTCGGCATCGCCGTCACCGAGCTGGCCGCTCGGTGGATTTTCTTCTCGCTCTTCGTCGGTATCCCGGCCGGCCTCGTCGCCGGGATCCTCGCCGTCGCGGTGACCTACGCGGTCTTGACCCGGCGGATGGCACCGACGCGCTCCTCGGAGTGACCGGCTACCAACTCGGAGGTCGGAAGCCGGCCTCCCGCAGGAGGTCCTTCCAGCGCTGTTGGATGCTGAGCCGCGACACATCCATGGCCTCGGCGACGGCGGTCTGCGAGCGCTCCTCGCCGGCGATGAGCGCGCCGGCGTAGAGGCTGGCGGCGGCGACGGCCTTCTTCGAGCGGTCCTCGTCGGGCAACTGCGTGAGAAACATGTCCGAGGCGTACGAGCGGGCCTCGCTACCGAGTTCGAGGCCGTCGGCGGCGGCGTCGATGCGGGCCAGCCACTCCTGATTGTCTCGCTGGTCTCGGGCGCTGTACATGGTCGTCGTTGCGGCCGCGGGAGCATAATCCCCGCGGCGAGCCCTCGTGACGTTTATATATCGGTGCGGGAAATGTGCGGTCGAAGGGCGAGCGTCGTCCGACTGCGCGCGGGTAGCCAAGTGGCCAAAGGCGCAGCGCTTAGGACGCTGTGGTGTAGACCTTCGCAGGTTCGAACCCTGTCCCGCGCATACCGTCTCGAACACCGTGAGAGACGTGTATGCAAGCAGAAGGGTTCGACCCCTACGAGACGAGCGCGGCGAGTCTCGGTCCGGTTCGAACCCTGTCCCGCGCGCTTTCTGTTGAAACTCGTCGTCGCTGATAGCGTTGAGACCGTGGCGAGTGGGGGGAGTGGGGAGTTCGAAAACAGCAGATAGACCGCCACTCCGGGGCCCGAGCCTTCGTCATCGAATTGTGTGCTCGCGGACCTCGATACTCCCGTTTTCAAGGACGGTGAGTTCGAACGACTCCGTGGTACCGACCGGCCGTTCCCACTGCACCGTTCCGTTCACCGCGACGGAGACCGTCTGGCGGGTCGGCTGCAACTGGTCGGTCAGGTCGAGGCCGCCGTTTCCACCGTCGTCGGAGAGCGTCTCATTGAACACCTCTTCACCGCCGACTGCGACAGCAACGCGCCCTGTAAACCCGGCCTCTGGATAGAGTGACAGTCGGGTCTTGGGTGTCCGGTCGGTGAGCGCCCCCGTCCGCTCGGGCGTCGAGGTCGACTCAGTCGGAGACTGTGTGGTCGCCGCGGACGGAGACGTCGTTTCGGCTGTCGTCGTGTCGCGGGCTCCGATTCCCGAGCACCCCGCGAGAATAATCAGAAGAGCCGTTAGCACGACAGAGGTCGAGTTACGCATCTCTCTAATCACCAACATCACAACAGGCTGTCAAACCTCTTGTGGGGCCACCCACACGCGGGGGATTCAAACAGAACGCCCTCTCATCCCGCCGCAGTCCCGTACTCCACGCTTAAACACCCCGAATACGTTCGGAGGAAATATTACCACCGAGCCGTCCAACTCCCCGACGAATGCCTGCGCAGTCACTCTACGCTCGCCTCGGCGGCCACGAGGCCGTCGAAGCAGTCGTCTCGGACTTCTACGACCGCGTCCTCGCCGACGACTCGGTCGCGCACTACTTCGACGACATCGACATGGTCGAACAGCGCGCCCATCAGGTCAAGTTCATCAGCGCCGTCGCGGGCGGTCCCGTCGAGTACGACGGGGCCGACATGCGGGCGGCCCACGACCACCTCGACCTCTCGGGCGAGGACTTCGACGCCATCGCCGAACACCTCGCGGCCGCGCTCGACGAAAACGGCGTCGCCCCGGAAGACGCCGATGCGATTCTCGACGAAGTCGCCGCGCTCAGAGCCCCGATTCTGGGGCAGTAAGCTCCGTTCGGCTCCATTCGGGGAGAATCAGTCGCCGGTTTCGACCGGCCGAATCGCGCACGCCACGCGTCAGACGCGACACAACCCTTTTTCTCACCCGGTGTGTCTCTCCACCAATGGCGGCGTTATCCGAGTTATTGGGCGACCTCGTGGCGGACGTCGATGGGCTGTTTCTGTTCACGCCGAGTCACTCCCACTACGAGCAGTTCGCTGAGACGGACGTTCCGACGGTGGTCATCGCGCCGGAGAACACGGTCGAAGCCGAGACGTTCGTGGAGCTGCCCCTCCAGTTCCAGAACGTCAAGGACCGCATCCGCTTTGGCGTCGAGGGCGCGATGGAACAGAGTATCGTCGAAGCGGGAGATACCATCGCCTGCAACGTCGGTGTCTTCGGCGGCGACCTCGACTCGCTCGTCCGGGTTCGCGTCGAGGAGAACATGCGGTCGGGAATCTACGACCTCTTTGCGAACTCCCGGGCGGACCCTGGCGTCATCCGCGACGTGTTCGAGGTAGCCATCGAACTGGGTAAGAAGGGGCAGAAGGGCGAACCCGTCGGCGCGTTGTTCATCGTCGGCGACGCGGGGAAGGTGATGAACAAGTCGCGGCCGCTTTCGTACAACCCCTTCGAGAAGTCCCACGTCTACGTCGGCGACCCCATCGTCAACGTGATGCTCAAGGAGTTCTCGCGGCTCGACGGCGCGTTCGTCATCTCCGACTCGGGGAAAATCGTCTCGGCGTACCGCTACCTCGAACCCTCGGCGGAGGGCGTCGACATCCCGAAGGGGCTGGGCGCGCGGCACATGGCCGGCGGCGCCATCACCCGCGACACCAACGCCACCGCCATCGTTCTCTCGGAGTCCGACGGACTCGTCCGGGCGTTCAAAGGCGGCAAGATGATTCTCGAAATCGACCCGGAGGCGTACTGAGATGCCGGGGCCCGTTTCGGCGTCCCTCGTCCACTCGTCGGCCGGTCCCGAGCCAGCGTCCACAGCAGCATCCGCGTCCGCGCCCGTATTCACGTTCGAGTCTGCCGCCCCGCTTCAGACGGTCGGCGGCGCCGTCGACGACATCGTCCGGATAGTCGGGCTCCGGTTTCTCGGCGTGCTCGCTATCCTGTTTCTCGGGTTGGTGCTCGCGTACGTCGCGGGGACGCTCGTCCGTCGACTCCTCATCAGCGTCGGCGTCCCCGAGGCCATCGAGGGAACCGCCTTCGAGCGGACCGCCCGCGACTTCGAGACATCGACGGTCGAAATCCTGTCGTGGCTGACGCGGTATTTCGTCCTCGGCATCAGCGTCTTCGCCGCTCTCTCGTTCGCCGGGGTCAACTACGCAGACCGCTTCTGGGGGCTCGTTATCGCCATCCTGCCGCAACTGTTCATCGCCATCTTGGTCCTCATCATCGGCGTCGTCGTCGGCGACAAGGTCGAACTCCTCGTCGCCGAGCGGTTCCGCGCGGTCAAACTCCCGCAGGTGAACGTCCTCCCGTCGCTCGCCAAATACACCGTCTTCTTTCTCGCCACGCTGGTCGCGCTCTCGCAGGTCGGCGTCGCCACGCTCGCGCTCATCGTCCTCCTCGCGTCGTACATGCTGGGGCTCATCGTGCTCAGTGCCGTCGCGTTCCGCGACCTACTCCGCTCGGGCGCGGCGGGGACGTACCTCCTTTTCACCCAACCGTACAGCATCGGCGATGAAATCGTCGTCGGCGAGGTCAGCGGCGTCGTTCAGGAACTCGATATGTTCGTCACCCACGTCGAATCCGAGGACACTGAGTTCGTCATCCCGAATGCCCGTGTCCTCGACAAGGGCGTCGGCCGTGTTCGATAGGTAAACAATCTCGACGACTGATGTTTTCGGAAATTTTGTCATACCGTTACCATAACAGTTTAGAAGTGGTCCGAAGATTGTCTCATATCGGCTCCCCCTGAAGACGATGACGGAGAACCTCCCCACCCTCGACGTTACTGCCCCCTCAACCCGAGCGTTTGAGGTTGCAGAGACGCTACTTCGAGGGTTTCACTTTCAGGATATGCGGGAGACACATCTTCTCAGCTGCGACTTCGACGCCGCGATGACCGCCGCGGAGCGTGCGGTACATCATATGTCCGAGGCGTTCGTCGCCGAGTTTCCCGACGTTCCCGCCGAGCGCGCCGAGCGCGCCGGCGAACTGTTCATGCGCGCGCTCTTCCTCCAGGACGAAATCGAAAACCGAGACGCCTTCGAGGCCTGCTTCGAACACGACGTCCCTTCCGGAGCGTTCGTCTCGTCCGTTCCCGACGACTCCGAGCCGGACGCGATAAACGACGACCCGCGGTGGCGGGACGTTCGAGAACTCCTCGGTACCGTCTGTGACGAACTCGACATAAACCCGGAATACGCGACGCTCCACACCCGATTTTGGCGACTCCACGGACAGGAGGTCGACGGCTGGGAGACCGTCGCTCGGCGGGCCCACCGCATCAAAGTCGCACGGATGGCCCCCTCGGCCGACGGCGAAACCGTCGATAACCTTGCACAGTATTTCGTCGTCGGCGTCACCCGTCACGACGAGTGGGTCCGAGAGAGCCCCGAGCGAGATGTTTCTTCCGCAATCGACATCGTCGCACACTATTACCAACGGCTGTTCGACCTCAGAGATGAGTCATAAAGAGGTCATAAACCAGGCATAAACGAACACCGTTAGTGAAATACAACTGATACATTTTCGGTGGTGAAACGACCGCCGAAAATAAGTATTGGTGGTAGAATTATCTCTGCAGACCGAACATGGAGGATACCGACCCGGAACTGTATCGCGAGGCTTTCCGAAGTGCGGATATCCCCATGTTGATTGCGGATACGAATTTCGCTTTTCGTGACATTAACGACGCCGGATTGGAGTTCCTCGGCTACGACTACGACGACATCGTCGGCGAGTCGGTCGGACTCATCGCCGCCGACGAGGAGATATACTACGAAATCGTCGAGCAGATGATCGCCGGCGAGACGTGGTCCGGGGAGTTCATGGCGCGGCGGAAAGACCAGCAGGTCGTCTACGGACAGGGGTTCGCCAGCCCGATGGTCGTCGACGGCGACGTGGAGGGGTTTCTCGCCTTCTTCGTCGACACGACCAAACAGCGCCGCTACGAGAACGCCTCGGAGGTGCTCAACCGCCTCCTCCGGCACGACCTCCGGAACGAACTCAACGTCGTCTACGGCTACACCCAGCAGGTCGCCAGCCGAATCGACGACGAGCAGGCGCTGGAGGAACTCGACCTCGTCCAGGAGAAGGTCCTCGAAATCGTCCACAAGTCCGAGCGCGCCCGCGACCTCCGCGAGCACCTCGAACGCTCCCACGACGTGTCCAACCACCCGGTCCGCCTCGACGTGGTGTTGAACAACAAAATCGTCGACGCCATGATAGAGTTCCCGGACGCCGAGTTCGAGTTCGGGTCGTTCCCCGAGGTCGAGGTCATCGGCGACGACCTCCTCGGCGAGGCCATCGAGTGTCTGCTCGAAAACGCGGTCATGCACAACGACAAGGAGACGCCGCGGGTCGAAGTCTCGGCCGACCGCGACGGCGGCTTCGTCATCGTCCGCGTCGCCGACAACGGCCCGGGGGTCCCCGAGGAGCACCGGGACCTCATCTTCGGCCGCGAGGAGTACGACCAACTGCACCACGGCACGGGTATCAGCCTCTTTTTCGCCGACAACGTCATCTCGTCGTACAACGGCACCATCTGGGTCGAAGACCGCGAGGACGGCGAGGGCGCGGTCTTCTGCGTCCGTCTGCAGGAACAGTCCACGGTGGACGACTGACCGCGGGCCGCGGGCCGCGACGACGACCGATTACGCTCCGTCAGTCTCGTCGCCGGACATGGGTCTCGCGGGCACGCCGGCGACCGTCTCTCCCGCGGGCACGTCACGCGTGACGAGCGAGTTCGCCGCGACCTGCGCGCCTTCGCCGATGCGGACGCCCGGCAGGATGGTCGCCTTCGCGCCTATCATGGCGCGCTCGCCGACGACGACCTCGCCGGTCCGGTACTCGTCCTGCAGGAACTCGTGACAGAGGATGACCGAGTCGTAGCCGATGATTGCGTCGTCTTCGATGGTGATGAGTTCCGGCCAGAACACGTCGGGGGTCGCTTCGAGGCCCCACGAGACGCCCGCCCCGACGGTGACGCCGATGCGCCGGAGCGCCCAGTTTCTGACCCGGAGCGACGGCGCGATGCGGGCGACGAGGACGAACACGTAGTTGAGCATCACGCGCCAGACGGGCTTGGCGTCGGTCCAGTACTGCAGCGAGTTCCGCGGGCCGGGCGTCGGGTGGTGCTGGATTCGGTCGTGTCGGCGGGCGTCGCTGTCCGCCGGTGCGGCATCGTCGTCGGTCACGTCCGTCGATTGGGCCGCGGAGGTAAAAGCGCCCTCGCCGCGGCGGCGACGAGAGAACTAGAACATCGGTCTCGCCGGGTCGGTTGCCGCTTACTCGCCGCGGAGTTCGGCCATGTGGTCGATGCGGCGCTGGACGAGCGCCGCCGTGCCGATGTCGTGGCGGATGTGGAAGCCCTCGCCGGCGTCGGCGAGCGCATCCTCCGCGAGCTCCTCCGCTTCGGCGATGCTGTCGGCGACGCCGACCACGGCGAACGACCGGGAGGTCGTCGTGTAGAGGCCGTCCTCGCGGTCGTCGACGCTCGCGTAGAACAGCAGCGCGCCGGCGTCCTCGTCCACTTCGACCGTGATTTCCGCGCCGGCTTCGGGGTCCGTCGGGTAGCCCTCGGGGACGGCGTACTTACAGACCGTCGCGGCCTCGGCGAAGTCGAGTTCGGGTAGTGATTCGCCCTCGCGGGCGGCCGTGAGTACGTCGATGAAGGGCGTTTCGAGGACCGGCAGGGTGTTCATCGCCTCGGGGTCGCCGAAGCGGGCGTTGAACTCGATGACCTTCGGGCCCTCGGTCGTGAGCATGAACTGGCCGTAGAGGATACCCTTGTAGTCGGGGAGCGCCTCGACGACGGCCTCGATGACCTCGACGGCGGCCTCGTAGTCGCCGTCGGCCATGAACGGCAGGGACGGCGTCACGTCGGTGTAGCTTCCCATGCCGCCGGTGTTCGGCCCCTCGTCGCCCTCGTAGGCGCGCTTGTGATCCTGCACGGCGGGGCTGACGCGGAACTCGCCGTTGGCGACGAACGCCTGAATCGTGAACTCCTCGCCGACGAGGCGCTCTTCGAGGACGACGCGCTCGTAGTCCGAGTCACGGAGGTACGCCTTCGCCTCCTCGGGCGTCACCTGGTCGCCGATGACCTTCACGCCCTTGCCGCCGGTGAGGCCCGCGGGCTTGACCGCGAGGTCGCCGTCGTAGTCGTCGATGTAGTCGCAGGCGGCCTCCATGTCGTCGAAGGTGGCGAAGTCGGGGTTGCCCGGAATCTCCTCGTCGCGCATGAACTGCCGCTGGAACGCCTTGTCCGTCTCGATGCGCGCTTCGGCCGCCTGCGGGCCGAACGTGTAGACGCCGGCGTCGTCGAGGGCGTCGGAGACGCCCGCCGCAAGGCCGGACTCGGGGCCGACGACCGCGAGCGTCGCGCCGACCGACTCGGCGTAGGCGACGATGTCCTCGGCGGCGGTCTCCGAAATCGTCTCGAAGTCCTCGGCGAGGGCGGCGATGCCGGGGTTTCGGTTGCTGGCGCAGGCGTACAGGTCGCAGTCGGGGGCCAGCGCGCGGGCAATCGCGTGCTCGCGGCCGCCGCCGCCGACGAGAAGGACGGTCTCGCTCATGGTCGCATACCCTGCGCACGGGAGTGTAAAGATTGCTCTTTATCGGCGGCGAAATAGGCACGATTGTGGTTATTCACGGTCGCCAACGAGGGAGACCCGCTGTCCCACCCGCACCCCGAGTCGGCCGCGTCGGCCGTCTCCACGCCGCTTTAGTTCCCGGAGCGCCGACTGCGACGCATGTCCGACCCGGTGGGACGCAACCGACTCGACGAGGAGCAGAGCCCGTACCTCCGCCAGCACGCGGACAATCCGGTCAACTGGCAACCGTGGGACGAGACGGCGCTCGACGCCGCCCGCGAGGCGGACAAGCCCATCTTCCTCTCGGTCGGCTACTCGGCGTGCCACTGGTGTCACGTCATGGCCGACGAGAGCTTCTCGGACCCCGACATCGCCGAGGTGCTCAACGAGCACTTCGTCCCGGTGAAAGTCGACCGCGAGGAGCGCCCCGACCTCGACCGCATCTACCAGACCATCTGTCAGCTCGTCACCGGCGGCGGCGGCTGGCCGCTTTCCGTCTGGCTCACGCCCGAGGGCAAGCCCTTCTTCGTCGGCACGTACTTCCCGCCGGAGCCCCGCCGCGGCGCGCCCGGCTTCCGCGACCTCGTCGAGAGTTTCGCCGAGTCGTGGCGGACCGACCGCGACGAGATAGCAAACCGCGCCGAGCAGTGGACGAGCGCCATCACCGACCGACTGGAGGAGACGCCCGACGTACCCGGCGAAGCCCCCGGCTCGGACGTCCTCGACAGCACTGTGCAGGCGGCTCTCCGCGGTGCGGACCGCGACCACGGCGGCTTCGGTGGCGACGGGCCGAAGTTCCCCCAACCCGGACGTATCGACGCTCTACTCCGCGGCTACGCCGTCTCCGGTCGCCGCGAAGCGCTCGACGTGGCGCGGCAGAGCCTCGACGCGATGGCCAACGGCGGCCTCCGCGACCACCTCGGCGGCGGCTTCCACCGCTACTGCGTCGACCGCGAGTGGACTGTCCCGCACTTCGAGAAGATGTTGTACGACCAGGCCGGCCTCGCCTCGCGGTACCTCGACGCCGCCCGACTCACCGGCAACGAGTCCTATGCGACCGTCGCCGCCGAGACGTTCGAGTTCGTCCGCCGCGAACTCACCCACGACGACGGCGGCTTCTTCGCCACCCTCGACGCCCAGTCCGGCGGCGAGGAGGGCACCTTCTACGTCTGGACGCCCGACGACGTGCGCGACCTCCTCCCCGAACTCGACGCCGACCTCTTTTGCGACCGCTACGGCGTCACGCCCGGCGGCAACTTCGAGAACAAGACGACCGTCCTGAACGTCTCGGCGACGACCGCCGAACTCGCCGACGAGTACGACCTCGACGAACCCGAGGTGGAAGACCGCCTCGAAAAGGCCCGGAAAGCCCTGTTCGCCGCCCGGGAGGGGCGCGAGCGCCCCGCCCGCGACGAGAAGGTGCTCGCCGGCTGGAACGGCCTGATGATTTCGGCGTTCGCGCAGGGGTCGGTCGTCCTCGAAGACGACTCGCTCGCTTCCGACGCCCGCCGCGCCCTCGACTTCGTGCGCGAGCGCCTCTGGGACGACGAGACCGAGACGCTCTCGCGGCGCGTGATGAACGGCGAGGTGAAAGGCGACGGCTACCTCGAAGACTACGCCTTCCTCGCGCGCGGCGCGTTCGACCTCTATCAGGCCACCGGCGACCTCGCCCCGCTCTCGTTCGCGCTCGACCTCGCGCGGGCGACCCGCCGCGAGTTCTACGACGCCGACGCGGGCACGCTCTACTTCACCCCCGAGAGCGGCGAGTCGCTCGTCACCCGGCCGCAGGAGCCGACCGACCAGTCCACGCCGTCGAGCCTCGGCGTCGCCACGTCGCTGTTCTTGGACCTCGAACAGTTCGCGCCGGACGCCGACTTCGGCGACGTCGCGGACGCGGTCCTCGGCTCGTTCGCCAACCGCGTCCGCGGCAGTCCGCTCGAACACGTCTCGCTCGCGCTCGCCGCCGAGAAGGCCGCCAGCGGCGTCCCCGAACTCACCATCGCGGCCGACGAGGTCTCCGACGAGTGGCGCGAGACGCTCGCCTCGCGGTACCTCCCCGGCCTCGTCGTCTCCCGTCGCCCCGGCACCGACGAGGAACTCGACGCGTGGCTGGACGAACTCGGACTTGACGAGGCCCCGCCAATCTGGGCCGGCCGCGAGATGGCCGACGGCGAACCCACCGTCTACGCCTGCGAGAACTTCACCTGCTCCGCGCCGACCCACGACCTCGACGAGGCGCTGGCGTGGTTCACGGCGGGCGAACCCGCAGGTGCGGCCGAAGACGACTGAGACGGCGCTTCCGACTCAGAGCCGCGTTCCGTCGTACCGCCGCCGCAACGACCGAACCGTTTTTGCGACTCGCTCGGCGCGCTCGCGGGTCACGCACGGGACGACTTTCTCACCCGTCGGCGTGTCGAAGACGAGCGTCGTTTCGTCGACGATGTCGAGACGCCGCGCCGAGAGCGCGGAACAGTGGGTCCGACTCCGCCGCCCGTCCAGCGTCGATTGCACGATTGCCGTGGTGTCGAAGCGGTAGGCGTGGTCGTCGGTCTCCCAGCGCTCGTGGACCAGCGACGCCACGAACACACCGACCCGGTCGGCGAGCAGTTCCTGAATCGACGCCACGACCGCCTCGGGGAGCGGCGGCGACTCGCCCCAGAGCATCGACTCGTGGGGAATCGTCGTGAGCAGGTCGTCGCCGCGGTCGTCGAGGAGCGCGAGGCGAAACACGAAGTGCTCTCCGACCATCGTCGTCGCGGCGTCGAGAAGCGCGAACAGCGCATCCTCGCCGTCGCGGTCGAGAGAGAAGACGCGGGTTCCGCCGTCCGGGCGCTCGGGGTCGAGCGCGTCGACTGCCGCGAGCGCACTGGAGCATCGCTCGATGCCGTCTTCTCCGTACTCCCCGTTGAGGCATCTCTCGTCGAGTTCCGCCCGAACCGCGCTTGCGACGGGGACGGCCTCGGCGAACACCGGGACGAGGTCGCGGCGGTAGTCGTCGCTGTCGAGGTGATAGCGCCGTGATTCTTCCCCGTTGTCCGGGCGCTCACCGCGGTCTCCGCTGCGCTTCTCAGACATCTGTTGACTCCCGAGACAGCTGCGCTCGTCGCATCGCATCGCCGTACCCGCGGGTGTCCTATCACGGTTTCGGCGGGATTCGATTGACTCGGGGGATTCGACTGCGTGGGCGAATTGGGTGGGTTCGAGAAAACGAACAATCGGAGCCGGCGCTCAGTTCGAGAGCTGGTCCGCGAGGTAGACCGCAATCGGAACGTCCGCTTCCTCCACGAAGCGGGCGACCTCTTCGCCGTCGAGTTCGACGACGACCGTCGGGATGAGTTCGATGTCGTACTCCTCGACGAGCGGGCCGACTTTCGAGCCGTCGTCGGCCTTTTCGACGGGGTAGTGGTCGATTCGCTCGGCGGGGACGCCGGCGGCGTCGAGGGCCGCCGCGAAGTCGGGAAGCTGTCCGCGGCAGTCGCCGCACCAGTCGCCGCCCCAGACCTTGAACGTGTACTCTTCGGCCGCGAGGGCGTCGACCACGTCGGGGTAAGAGGCCGCGTCCCACGCGGGGTTCGGTTGCATCGTTTCGAGCGTCTCGGCTTCGGCCATGCGCCGGTGTACCGGGCGAGCGGATTTAACGGGTGCGCTCGCGGCGGGGCTCGCCGCCCGCGCTCGGCGGTGGCGCGACGGTTCGGTGGACGGTCCCGTTCGCCCCCGAGACGGTGGCCGTATCGTCCGCCTCCGCCAGTCGTTTAGTGTCGCACCGTCAACGGAGGGTCGATGGACGACAGTATCCTCGACGCTATCGGGTCGCCGCTGGTCCGCGTCGACTCTCCCGAGGGGTCGACAATCGCGGCGAAGATAGAGTCGAAGAACCCGGGCGGGTCGGCGAAGGACCGCCCCGCGCTGGCGATGGTCGAGGCGGCCGAGGAGGCGGGCGACATCTCGCCGGGCGACCACCTCGTCGAACCCACGTCCGGGAACACCGGTATCGGACTCGCCGTCGTCGCGGCGGCGAAGGGCTACGACCTGACTATCGTCATGCCGGACTCGATGTCGCCCGAGCGCCGCGAAATCATGCGCGCCTACGGGGCGACCATCGAACTCGTCGAGGGCGATATCTCCGCCGCGAAGGACCGCGCCGACGAACTCGAAGCCGAGGGCATGTACCAGCTCCGGCAGTTCGAGAACCCGGCGAACCCGGAGGCGCACTACCGAACGACCGCCGAGGAGATTCTCGAACAGGTGGGCGACCGCCGCATCGACGCCCTCGTCGCCGGCATCGGCACCGGCGGCACGATTTCGGGCAACGGCCGCCGCCTCGTCGAGGAGTTCCCCTCGATGCGCGTCGTCGGCGTCGAACCCGCCGAGAGCGCCGTCCTCTCGGGCCACGAGGTCGGAAACAACGACTTCCAGGGGATGGGGCCGGGCTTCGTCAGCCCCAACCTCGACACCGACCTCATCGACGACGTGGAAATCGTCGAACTCGCCGAGGCCGAGGCCGAGTGTCGCCGCCTCGCCCGCGAGGAAGGCATCCTCGTCGGTCAGTCGTCGGGCGCGTCGCTCCTCGCGGCCAAGCGCGTCGCCGAGCGACTCGCTGACCCCGACGCGGACGAGGAAGACCGACCGCTCGTCGTGACGGTCTTCTGGGACTCCGGCGAGCGCTACATGTCGACCGGGATGTTCGACGCCGAGGAATAGCGGTCTCTCGACGGCCGGCTCTCACCGACCGAACTCGTCTTCCGCGACTCTGACGACGAGCGTCCGCTCCACGTCTCTGAGGTCGTAGTCGGGAACCGAGCCGTCGACGCGCGTCACGTACATCGGCTCGACGAGGCGACCGTCTTCGACGCCGTAGATGGCGAGGTGGTCGCCGGTGTCTTCCGGCTGGACCTTCCCGTCTCGAATCTGTCGGGCGAGGTCGCGAGAGAGCCACTCGTCGGCCGAGACGGAGGGCTCGCGGACCAGCGAGAAGTCGGCGAACCGGACGAGATACCAGTTGAGATCGTTGAGAAGCGAGACGGCTGCGCCGAGACTGACCGTATCGACCGAAAGCGAGTTGTCGAACGGTTCTGCGATGTCGTAGGTCGAAAGCGCCGCGCGGGCGGTGTCGCGCGACAGCAGTTCGTACTGGAGGTGGACGTCCTCCGCGCCGACGATACAGACCTGCGTCACGTCGAGAGGGAGGGTCCGGACTCGGTAAAGCGGTTCCGGTACTCAGGCGGTCGATTCCCACTCGGCGGCGCAGGACTCGTCGCAAAAGACGACGCGCTCGCGTTCGAGGGTTATCTTACCGGGCTGATCGATGTCTCGCTCGAGGAGGACCTGGTAGTGGGCTTCGCTCATGTCGACGCGGGCGCGGCAGGCCGCGCACCGTTCGACGGTGTCGCTCCAGTCGGTCCGCGACGCCCGGTGGCTGACGCGCCACTCGGGGCCGGGATGGCCGTGACCGGGATGCGATGTTTTCGACATGAGAGAACCCTAGCGCTCACGGTAAATAAAGCCATTTTTGTGCAATTGTTCATTCGAAACGAATCTAAACGTTTGAAGAATCGTGACTATGTTGGTCGTTTGCACGGTCCGTGTGTGCGTCGGTATCGTGTCTCGGTGAGGCTGGTGACAACCGGGTTCAGAATGTGCGCTCGGCCTCCACTCCGCGCTCCCGCGCTCACTCGCCGTCGGGCGACACGACGACCCGCTCGCGGGCGGCCTCGACCGCGAGGTCGAACAGGCCGTCGGGCTCCGCGGCCTCGACGGCCGACAGCGAGGCGTTCGTCTCGGGGAAACTTGGGGCGACGCGCTCGCAACCGACCGGGAGCGTCGAGTCGTCGTAGGTGCCGAGGTCGCGGGCGGCCGCGACGATATCGGTCTTGTCGCGGGTCAAAAGCGGGCGGTGGACGGGGTAGTCGACCGCGGCCTCGGTGACGGCGAGGTTCTCGCCGGTCTGGCTCGACTTCTGACCGAGCGACTCCCCGGTCACGATTGAGTGGGCGTGCTCGTCGGTGGCGACCTCGGCGGCGACGGCGAGCATCGCGCGCCGAAGCGAGAGCATCCGGGTGTCCTCGACGGTCTCCATCAGCCGCTCGACCACGTCGCCGGCGGGGACGACGTGGACCCGCATGTCCGTGTTCGGGGCGCGGCGGGCGATGGTCCGCACCGTCTCGATGGCTCGCGCGCGGTGGTCCGCACCGCCGTAGTCGCCCAGGTCGACGTAGACGGGGACGATTTCGCAGCCGCGGCGCATCAGCTCCCACGTCGCCACCGGCGAGTCGATGCCGCCGGAGACGAGGGAGACGGCTCGCCCCTGCGTCCCGAGCGGGAGTCCGCCGGGCCCGTCGAACCGCCGCACGGAGAGATAGGCCGTCTCCTCGCGGCACTCGATTCGGTAGGTTCGGTCGGGGTCGTCGAGGTCGACGGGCGCGCCGGTCGCGTCGACGACGGCGCTCCCGGCCTCGCGTTCGAGGTCGGAACTGGTGAACTCGTGTTGGTCGGCGTCGCCGACGCGGTCGGCGTCGACGGCGAAGCTCGCCCCGTCGGGGTGGTCGGACGCGAGGGTTCGGCAGACCGTGACGATGTCGTCGAGAGTGGGGTCGCAGGCGACGCAGGGCCGCGCCCAGACGACGCCCGGCACCTCGGCGCAGGCGGCCGCGACGGCGTCGGCGTCGGCCGCGTCGCGGACGAGCAGGCGGGACCACTCCCGCTCGACGCGGCCCGAGAGCGAGCGGTCGTCGAGGACCGCTTGGAGGTTCGTCCGCAGTTTAGCCTCCATCTTCGCCCGGACGCTCGAACTCTTCGTGCCCACCTCGCCGTAGCCGACGAGGACGACGTGCGCCGTCTGATTCACGGTCGACGTTCTCCGCGGGAACCCTTCAGCGTCTCGTTTCGCGGGGCGTCCGCGCCCGACTCGACGCGACTCCCTCCGTCGCTATTAGTGTTATATATCTGTACATAGTACAATTTACTGAACCGTAGACAGACGGCGAAACAATATAAACCCCTTAATAGATTTCACCCCGTTTCCCTCTCGTACAACCGCCGACCGCCCCGCGGCCGCTCTCGACGAACAACTGCCGCCACTTCGATGCCCATTCGATGCCAATGACCGACGAGTCGCCAGCCGATATCGACCTCGCAGCCCCGCAGTACTATCTTAACCGCGAGCTGAGCGAACTGGAGTTCCAGTCCCGCGTGCTCAACGAAGCGCTCGACGAACGGAACCCGCTTCTCGAACGGGTCCGCTTTCTCTCCATCTTCACGAAGAACTTAGACGAGTTCTTCATGAAGCGCGTCGGCGGGCTGAAACAGCAGATAGACGCCGGCGTGACGGAGCGGACGACCGACGGCCGGACGCCCCGCGAGCAGTGGGAGGAGGCCATCGACAAGGCCCGCCCCATGTTCGAGCGACAGGCGGCGTGCTACCGCGAGGAGATTCGGCCGGCGCTCGCCGACGCGGGAATCCGCGTCTGCGACTACGACGAGCTGACGCCCGACCAGCGGGCGGAGATGCGCGACTACTTCGAACTCTCGGTGTTGCCGACGCTCACCCCGCTGTCGTTCGACCCGGCGCACCCCTTCCCGTTCATCTCGAACCTCTCGCTTTCGCTCGCGGTCGTCACCCGCGACGACGACGGCGACCAGACGTTCACGCGCGTGAAGATTCCGCAGAACCGCCCGCGACTCGTCGAAGTCGAGACCGACGGCGACGAGCTTCGGTACGTCCTCTTAGAGGAGGTCATCCGCGCCAACCTCGACCTCCTGTTCCCGAACGTCGAGGTCGTCGACACCGCGGTGTTCAAGCTGACCCGGAACGCCGAGGTTCGCCGGAACGAGGAGGTCGCGGAGGACCTCATCGACATGATAGAGGAGGTGCTCGAACAGCGCCGCTTCGCCACCGTCGTCCGCCTCGAAATCGAGGCCGACGTGCCCGACGCCGCGCGGGACCTCCTCGTCGAGCAGTTGGACCTCGACGACCGCGAGGTGTTCGAACTCCGCGGGCCGCTCGACTACCGCGAGCTGATGGACCTCACGGACCTCGACCGCCCGGACCTCTCGCTGGAGTCGTGGACGCCGCAGCCGCACCCGCGGTTTTCGGACCTCGACGCGACCGACGCGGGCATCGGCTCGGGCGCGTCTCCCCCCGAGACAGCCGCCGAGGACGGCGATACCATCTTCGACGAGATTCGCCGCAAGGACGTGCTGTTGCACCATCCGTACCACTCGTTCGGCGACACCGTCCAAGAGTTCCTCGACGAGGCCGCCAACGACCCCAACGTGCTGGCCATCAAGGCCGCAATCTACCGGACGGCGTCGGACTCGAAAATCATCGAGGCGCTCATCGACGCCGCCGACAACGGCAAGCAGGTCGCGGCGATGGTCGAACTCAAAGCGCGGTTCGACGAGCAGAACAACCTCGAATGGGTCCGCCGCCTCGAAGAGGAAGGCATCCACGTCGCCTACGGCACCATCGGGCTGAAGACGCACACGAAGACGGCGCTCGTCGTCCGCGAGGAGGAAGACGGCGTCCGCCTCTACTCCCACGTCGCCACCGGCAACTACCACTCCGGGACCGCGAAGGGCTACGTCGACCTCGGCGTCCTCACCGCCGACCGCGACATCGGACAGGACCTCGTGAAGGTGTTCAACTTCTTCACCGGCCCCTCGTTGGACGAGGAGTTCCGGAAGCTCCTCATCGCGCCCGTGACGATGCGAAACGAGTTCACGAAGTGCATCCGCCGGGAGGCCGAACACGCCCGCGCCGGCCGCGACGCCCGCATCGTCGCCAAGATGAACGCGCTCGAAGACCCCGGCATCGTCGAGGAACTGTACGAGGCCTCGATGGCGGGCGTCGACATCGACCTGCTCGTCCGCGACATCTGTCGGCTCCGCCCCGGTCTGGAGGGCGTCTCGGAGACCGTCACGGTCCGGAGCGTCGTGGACCGCTTCCTCGAACACTCCCGCATCTTCTACTTCGAGAACGCGGGCGACCCGGACTACTACATCGGCTCCGCCGACTGGATGACCCGCAACCTCGACAAGCGCGTCGAGGCCGTCGCGCCCGTCGAGGACACCGATATCCGCGAGCAGTTGCGGTTCATCCTGGAACTCGGCTTCGCCGACAACCGGAAGGCGTGGGAGATGCACGCCGACGGCACCTACGACCAGCGCGACCCGGGCGACGGCCACGAGATTAGCATGCAGAAGATTCTGATGGAGCAGACGCTCGCGGCGTCGAACACGCCCGGCGTCCACCGCGGTATCTCGGCGTCCCACCCCGACGTGCCCGAGACGCTCCTCGTGGAGTCCGACCCGTCGGTGATGGCTCCCCGAGACGGCGCGGCGACTGAGGATGCGGACGAGGATGAGGGCGAGGACACCGAACCCGTCGTCGAGGCGGGCGCGGGCGCGGCGAAGAACGGCGACCCGCAGCACGTCCTCGACGACTTCCCCGAGAAGTGGTACGTGCCGAGCAGTCGGCACTACGAGTACGCGGTTCGGACGCCGGACGGCGACCGCGACTACCGGAAGACGGCCGAGGCGGCCGCGCGACTGGTCGAGAAGTACTACGGCGAGGAATAATCGCACCGCCCTCGCGGGCGAAGCGGTGTCCTGTTTTCGCGCCCCTGTGAGTCGCCGCCTCAGAACGTGCTGAGTTCGCCTTCGATGGTCCGACGGGTGATGTCGGTCACGTTCGCGAGTTCGCGGTCGACGATGGCGACGACCTCGTCTTCGATGTCGGCGACGGTGACGCCCTCGTCCGTGATGACTTTCGCGTCGGCGACGTGCGGCTCGTCGATGGGGCGGCCGATCTGCGAGAGCAGGCGGACCTGCAGGTCGCGGATGCCGTCGACCTCGGCGACGACCGTCTCGGCGATGTGGGTCGAAAGCAGGTTGTAAATCTTCCCGATGTGGTTGACGGGGTTCTTGCCGGAGGTCGCTTCCATGCTCATCGGGCGGTTCGGCGTGATGAGGCCGTTGGCGCGGTTGCCGCGGCCGACGGAGCCGTCGTCGCCCTGTTCGGCGGACGTGCCGGTCGTGGTGAGGTAGATAGAGCCTTCCTCGTAGTCGTCGGCGGTGTTGACCTCGACGTTGACCTCGCGGTCGGTGTAGTCGGTGGCGAGGTCGGAGACGAACTCGCGGACGCCGTCGACGGCGGCGACGTAGTCGTCGATGTCCTCGATGTGTTTGTCGACCATGGCGGCGGCGACGGTCACGTCGATGACGTCGCCCTCGCGCTTGCCCATGAGCTTGATGTCCTGTCCGAGTTCGGGGTGGTCGTCGCCGTAGGCCGCGCCGTTGAGGGCGCGCTCGGCTTCGAGGACGATCTGTTCCGTCTCGGTCAGGGGGGCGTGGCCGACGCCGAAGCTCGTGTCGTTCGCCATGGGGACCTGTTGGGTCTCCTCGCCGAACACGTCCTGGAGGTCGCCGGAGCCCTCGCCGAGCTTCACGTCGACGATGATGTCCGTGCCCACGTCGAGCCCGGGGATGTTCTCGTTGAGGTACTCGCGGGCGGCCCGGAGCGCCGTCGAATCGACGGGAATCTTCTCGCCGTCGTACTCCTTCGTGGCGCGGCCGACGATGAGGAGATAGATGGGTTCGATGACCTCGCCGCCGCCGAAGGCGGGCGCGGCCGTGCCGGCGACGAGCTGGGTCTCGTCGGTGTTGTAGTGAAGCACCTTACCGACGCGGTCGAGATAGAGGTTCGAGAGGGCGCGGGAGACGCTCTCGGCGATACCGTCGGAGATGGAGTCAGGGTGCCCGATGCCCTTTCGCTCGACGATTTCGACCTCCTGGTCCTCGACCGCGCGCTTGTCGGCGGATTCGAGGCGGATATTTCGGTCGCTCATTGGCGGGACGTACCCGGCGGGCGGTTCTATAACTTGCGGAAACCTTTGGCCACACTCGTATTACCTGAGAGTATGCTCGGGCAGTATCTGCCGAGAGAACGGACGCCTGCGGGAGCCGACGACCCGACTACTCCTCGGGCGCGCCCAGCAGCATCCCGAGGTAGGAGGTCCGAATCTGGTCGTCGGGGTCGAGACCGAGGTCGCGGAGGACGGCGAACGCCCCCTCGCGGGCGTCGTCGAGGCCGGATTCGACCTCGACTTCGACTTCCACGAACTCGCCGAGTCCCGCCACCGAATCGAGCGAGACGGTGTAGCCGTCGAGGGCGAACCGCTCGCGGTCCTTCTCGACGGTCGCGGCGGGGTCGAAGCCGACGGCCTCGCAGATGGCGTCCATCGTCTCGCCGTCCTCGACGCCCGTCTCGTACTCCCGGCGGGTCTTCGACGACTCGTCGACGAGCGGTCCCTTGTAGGTGACGACGGTCTCCTCGTCGGCGAGGTCGCCGCCCTCGTAGCGCGACTCGCGCCGGAGTCGAAGCGCCTCGTCGGTCTCGGCGAAGTCCCTGTGCGGGGCGTCGTAGTAGGTGTCCGTCTGGGCGACGCGGTTGACCTGCTCGGCTTCGGTCGCGTCGAGTCGCTCGCGAACCGCGTCGTGGTCCGCGCGGACCTTGACCTCGACTTCGTACATGCTTCGACCGGCGCGTCCGGGGGGCAAAAACCTCGGTGACTCGCGGCGGCGACCCCTCAGTATCGAGGTATTTGTTACCTTTTATCATGCAAGACCGCGTAGTACGACGGGAGTATGAGCCAAGAGACGCCGAACCCGGCCACCGCAGTAGAACAGCGCGTCGGCGAGGCCGCCGACTACGAAATCACGGGTCGCGTCATCCTCACTGCGATGGCGAGCGGGTTCGTCGGGACGGTGTTGATGCTGCCCGTCCTCGTCGCCATCCCCGAACTGCTCGGTCTCTTCACGACCGAGCCGATTACGCGATTCGCCGGGATGGCGGCGTTCTTCGGCTACGAACCGACGCTCGCTCTCGGGGCCTTCCTCTTCGGCATCGGCGGGGTCATCGTCCTCCCGGTGACGTTCGTCGTCGTCGGGGCGTTCCTCCCGCCGGAGTCGCCGGAGTACCTCCGCGGCGTGTCGTTCGCGACGCTCTACTGGGTCGGGTTCGTCCCGGCGTTTTGGCCGCAGGCCGACGCGTTCGTCATCCTCTCGTTCCTCGTGTTCTCGCTTCTGGCCCACTGGGTGTACGGCCTCTCGCTCGGCTACCTCCTCGACCTGTTCGCGGGAATCCCGCAACACGAGGTCTGAACGGGCGTCACCGGCGGTCGGGTCATCGTGGGCTGTCGTCGCCCGCTGTCGACCGCGCACCGAACTCCACCTGTTTTGTTCTTACTGCCTTTCCCCGTGAGCGACCGGAAACGTCCGCTCGAGGCCGGTCACCACTGACTTCTCCGAAACAATAATCATCACGAACGTTAATTATACTATTTGGGTGGTGTTATCAATGGTCACGGAACTCGTACCGGCGGCCGCGTTCCCGCTCCAGTCGGGGTTAGTCCCGCGAGGGACGCGCACGTTCGTCTTCGAAAGCATCTTCGAGGTGTTCCTGCTCTTGGGGACGCTCGTCGGGGTCGTCGTCGTGGGGTACATGCTCTACAACGCGTACAAGTATCGCTCCGGCTCCGGAAACGGTCACATCGACGACGAGGACCGCCTCGTCCTCGGGGAACTCCCGTCGGGGAGCGGCGGCGGGCGAAAGCTGTTCACTTCGTTTTTCATGAGCATGATAATCGTCGTCTCGCTGGTCTCGTGGACGTACCTGACGCTCCTGTACGTCGAGGAGGGCCCCTCCGACGCCGAGTCGCTCGACGTCGAGGTCGAGGGCTACCAGTTCGGCTGGCGCTTTACCTATCCGAACGGCCACACCACCGACGGCGTGCTCCGGGTCCCCGCTGACCGGCCCGTCCAACTGACGATTACCACCGCGGACGTGTTCCACAACTTCGGCATCACGGAGTTACGCGTCAAGTCCGACGCCATCCCCGGTCAGGAGACCGAGACGTGGTTCACCGCCGACGAGCCCGGAACCTACACCGCCCAGTGTTACGAACTCTGCGGGGCGGGCCACTCCTACATGTCCGCCGAGGTCGTCGTGATGCCACCCGACGAGTACGAGGCGTGGTACGCGAACACGACCGCGGATAACGCGACCGCGAGCGAGTCGAGCACTGATGAATCGGTCGCCGCGAAATCGAGTCTCCGGCCGGCGGTGGTCCCATGAGCGACGCGTCTCCCGGAGGGGACGCCGCGGCCGACGGGGGCCACGAGGTCGCCCGCGGCGGCGACGACCACGGTCACGACTTCCCCGGCACGGGGAGCATCAAGCGCTGGTTCGTCACGACGAACCACAAGGACGTCGGCATCCTCTACATCGTCACGTCGCTTTTCTTCCTCGTGCTCGGCGGCGTCCTCGCGTGGCTGATGCGCATCCAACTGCTCGCCCCGCGGGCGCTCGGCGAGGGGATTCTCGCGCCTGTCGCGTACAATCAGGCCGTCTCGGCCCACGGGCTGTTGATGGTGTTCTGGTTCCTCTCGCCGTTCGCGTTCGGCTTCGCCAACTACGTCGTCCCGCTCCAACTCGGCGCGAAGGACCTCGCGTTCCCGCGGCTCAACGCGCTGTCGTACTGGCTCTATCTGTTTTCGGGCATCCTGTTCGGCGTCTCGTTCTTCCAAGGAGGGACGTTTTCCGGCGGGTGGACGATGTACGCCCCGCTGAACGTCCCGACGTTCACGCCGGACGTGGGGGCGTCGACGGCCGTCTTGGCGCTCGTGCTGTTCGTCGCCTCGGTCACCGTCTCGTCGGTCAACTTCCTGACGACGATGCACCGAATGCGCGCCGAGGGGCTGACGCTTCGGAACGTCCCGCTGTTTAGCTGGACGATTCTCCTGACGGCGTGGATGATGCTGTTCGCCTTCGCGGCGCTTCTGGCGGCGCTCTTGGTGCTCTCGTCGGACCGCCTGCTCGGGACGACCTACTTCGCCATGGAGTCGCCGGCGGGGGCGCTCCTGTGGACGCACCTGTTTTGGTTCTTCGGCCACCCCGAGGTGTACATCGTCTTCTTCCCGGCGCTCGGCGTCATGGCGGAGGTGTTCCAGACGTTCACCGGCCGCCGCATCGTCGGCCGCAAGTGGTTCATCCTCGCGATGGTGCTCGTCGCCATCCAGAGCTTCGCCGTCTGGATGCACCACATGTTCCTGACGAGCATCAACCTCCAAGTCAAGACCTTGTTCATGATCACCACCATCGGCATCTCCCTGCCGTTCGACCTGATGGTGTTCGCGCTCATCTACACGATGCTGAAGGGGAAGATACGCTTCACGACGCCGTTCCTGTTCGTCTTCGGGGCGCTCCTGTTGTTCATCATCGGCGGCATCACCGGCGTCTTCCTCGGCGCGGTCGTCCTCGACTACGAGTTCCGCGGCACCTACTGGGTCGTCGCCCACTTCCACTACGTGATGGTCGGCGGGGTGACGGCCCTCGTCGGCGGCCTCTACTACTGGTTCCCGAAGATGACCGGCCGGATGTACGACGAGTTCCTCGGCAAACTCCACTTCGCCGTCTACTTCGTCGGCTTCAACCTGCTGTACTTCCCGCTTTTCGTCGCGTGGGAGACGCCCCGTCGCGTGTTCGACTACGCGCCCGAACTCGCGCCGTGGCACCAGCTCGCTACCGTCGGTGGGTTCGTTCTCGGGCTGTCGTTCCTCATCATGTTCTACAACCTGTTCAAGAGCGCCTTCGTCGGCGACCCCGCGCCCGACAACCCGTGGGAGTACGCGACCACAGCCGAGTGGGCCGTCCCGTCGCCGCCGCCGCTTGAGAACTTCGACGGGACGCCGACCTACCGCGACGGTCACCTCGAATTCATCGACGACGGCGAGGTCGCGCCGAGCGAGGAGCGTTCCGGCGGGCCGACCGGTGCGGCCGTCTCCGACGGCGGCGTCACCGCGTCGGCGACGAGAGCGGTCACGGCGGACGCGGAACTGCCGACTGCCGATGCGACCGAAGTCGAGGGTCCGAGTCACGCGAGCATCTGGCCGTTCGTCCTCTCGGCCGGCGCGTTCCTCGTCCTCCTCGGCCTCTCGCCGCTCCAAGACGCCGCGTTCCCCGAGGGGATGGTCGGGGCCGCCTACGCGACCACGACGGTCGCGGGCGGCGTCGTCACCCTCGGGTCGCTCGTCGCCATGGGGCTCGAACCGTTCCGCGGGCCGGTCTTCGAGGAGGGCGAGGCGTGGCCCTTCGCCGGCATCGACAACGGCAAGGTCGGGATGTGGATATTCCTCGCATCCGACGTGGTGCTGTTCGGGGGCTTCCTCGGGGCCTACGTGTTCACCCGGGTCGCCTTCGGCTGGACCGGCTGGGAGCCGATTCCGTCCGACCCGATTCCGGGGCTCGTGAACACCTACATCCTGCTCACGAGCAGTTTCACGGTCGTACTCGCGCTCGTCGCGGCCGAGAAGAAACACAAGTGGGGCCTCGTGACGAGCCTCGGGGCCACGTTCGTCCTCGGCATCGGCTTCCTCGTCAACAAGGGGCTGGAGTGGCAGCACCTGTTCCACGAGGGGCTGTGGCTCTCGACGAACGTCCGCGCCTCGACGTTCTTCCTCACGACGGGCCTCCACGCCGCTCACGTCATCGCGGGGCTCGTCGTCGCACTGTACCTGACCGCGCGCGCCTGGCGGGGCGCGTACCTCGAAGACAGCCGCTCGGTGGAGTACTTCGGCCTCTACTGGCACTTCGTCGACATCGTCTGGCTGTTCCTGTTCCCGCTGTTCTACATCCTGTGAGGTGACAGCAATGGTATCAACGAAACTCTACACGGTGATTTACGTGGTGTTGTTCGTCTCGGCGACCGTCCAGGTGCTGGTCGAGTTCGCCGGGCTGAGTTACTGGCTGGCCTTCGGCGTCATCATGGTCCTGTCGGCCGCGAAGGCGGTGCTGGTCGCGGCGTACTTCCAGCACCTCCGGTTCGAGCCGCGCTCGCTGACGTATCTGGTCGGCATCGGCCTCGTGGCCGCGCTGGCGCTCACGCTCGCGGCGTCGTACTCGCTCCTGTGACCGTGCGAGCCGACTCCCACCCCCGCTGGCGCTCCCGCGAAACCCTCGTCGCGGTCGGCTACGCGCTTCTGTTTTCGGTCCCCGTCGGCGTCGGCGTGACCGTCATGATGACCCGCGTCACCCCCGGCAGACTCACCGACCCGCTCGTCGTCGGCCCCGGCCTCGCGCTCGCGGTGGCCGTCTTCGCGCTCGTCGTCGCCGCCGCAACGACCGGCGAGAACGCGGCCTGACTGGGCGCTATTCGTCTCTTTCTGTGGCTCTGTCGAACTCGTTAGAAACTGATAGAACCCGTGTGACACAGACAGAGGGTGAGTTCAGCACATCAGCTTCATTTCTTTCACACTGAGGAAAACAAACCAGCGTGTCAGTACGTGTTCAAAGTGAACACGGAGCCCTACTGTGGCCCGAGAATTACTTCGGGAGCGAAGATAGTGAGACTGAGTAACCCAATCAACACGAGAATCGCGACGACACGCAATCCGCCTGCCATGTGTCGGCGCTCCGTTGGGAGGGACTCAGCAAGTCCAGACAGAGCGAATCCAACCGCCATAACAAGCGAACTGATGTCGGGAACACCGCGTAGAATATTATAGTAGATATAGATACTTAACATAACGAGCGAGCTAGCAAACAATACGAACGCCTGTGTCCTTCCAGACGGCTCACTGAACACAGTTTGGTCGATGATGGAGGGCATCGGGCGTGTAGTTTCCCGCGAAGGATAAATACGGACTGCATTCTCCCACCTGCAGCAGGGATTTTCATATCTGTGCCGAACGGTGTCGATGGCTCTGACCGATTCGCGCTCTGTATTCAGCACGGCCGCAGAAAACTATCAGTAACTGAGGACTCCAACAGCGTCTCTTTACCTCCGCCGCCTTGCACGTACCTTCTTTGACTTCGGTGTGGTAACAGTACACATGAATCGGACTACTGTCGCACTCGTGGCCGCCTTCGGGGCCGTCGTTCTCGGTCTCACGGTCCTCCTCGTCTCCGAGGCCGTCGGCGCGAGCGAATCGTTCGTCGTGGTCGGCGGCGTCGTCGCGCTGGCGGGCGTCGGCGTGCTCACCGGCGTCGTGATGCGCCTTCCCGACCCCAACGAGGGAGAACACGGCAGCGGCGACCACGCCTGACCCACTCGCGCCCCGTCACAGGCTGAAACCGACGACCGCGAGCAGGAACAGCGCCGTGAAGACCACGCCGAGTGCGCCCGCGACCTTCAGGTGATAGACGAACAGGTCTTCGTCCGCTGCCTCGACCGCGGCCTCGTACGCCGCGGTTTCGTCGTCGCTCAGCCCTTCGTGGGCGTCGCCGACGTGGAGGTCTCGGAGCCGTTCCCGTCGGAACGGGCGGTCACAGTAGGGACACGTCGCCGCCGCGGTCTCGTCGTCGGGAACGGTGGTTTCGGGGACGACGACCGATTCTCTGCGACCCATGCCGCGACTCACTCTGCGACTCACCCTGCAACACCTCCGACCGTCGGTTGGGCGACGACCCACAGGCTCGCCATCGTGTAGCAGACCGTGACGGCGACGAAGGGGTACTCGCTCCGGAGCGGTTGTAGGCGACCCGGAAAGAGGTCGAACGCGCGGGCGTGGGCCACCCACACCGAAAGCAGGTGACCGAGGACGACGAACGCCAACTGGAGGCCGCCGAACCACGCCGGAACGGCCAGCACCGAGGGGTTCGCAGGCGGCGACAGCGGCGAGGCCGCGACCGCGACCAGCGCGGGCGCGAGTCCGACGACGTAGCCGAGGAAGTGCGCGAGGTGGTAGCCGGCGGCGATGGGGACCAACGCGGGCGCGAACCAACCGGCGACGAAGCCGACGGTCACGTACGTGTCGGCGGTTCGGCGGGCGGCCCGCGCCGCCAGTCGGTAGCCGCCGAGGAAGACGAGGTAGCCCGCGACGATTCCGACGAGGTTCGCGAGCCACGCGGGGGCCGGGCCCGCGGCGTTGAGGACGCGGGCCCACGCGACGGTGACGACGAGGCCGTCGAACGTCGTCACCCAGAGGAGCGCGACGACGAACGCCACGTCGTCGGCTCCCAGTCGCTCGCGGGTACGCGCCAGCCCCGCGCCGGGAACCGAAACCGAGAGGCCGCCGTCGTCGCCCCGCTGGACCGGAGCGAGCAGGCCGTACAGCCGGAACACCCGAGCGACGGGGTCGGCTCGGCGGAACCACGCGTCGCCGTAGACGACCGCGCCGCCGACAGTAAGCAGGCTGTACGCGACGACTACGGTCGCGAGCGCCTGCGGGTCCGCCGCGAGCGGGCTGACGACCTCCAGCCAGACGAGTCCGAGCAGGCCGGCCACGCTCGGCCACGACCCGAGTCGGTTGGGGTACGACCGCGGCAGCCCCCACGTCTCCCCGAATCGACCTCGAAGCGCCGCGCCGAGCGTCCGCCACGGGTTCACCAGCGGCCACGCGTTCCCGACGAGGTAGGTGACCATCGTGAATCCGGCCCACCAGCCGACCCAGACGAGCAGGACGCCGAGGTTGGCGATGCCGACGGGCGGCCCGAACAGCCCGAAGGCGACGACGAGGACGAGCACGGCGACGCCGAGTAGTTTGAATGCGACCGCCGCGGTTGGGACGCCCCCGGCGAGTCCTCCGATTCGGACGCCGACCCGCTCGAAGGCGTTGAGCGTCTCGTCGTCGGTGACGAACGCCGACAGCAGAAACGAGACGCAGACGACGCCGCCGCCGGAGACGACGACGAGCCAGAACGGGGCCGGAACCGAGCGGAGCGACCCGGCCAGCGAGCCGGCGTGCGCGAGCGCGGGAGCCGAAAAGATGAGCGACGCGACCGCCAGCGCGACTGTCCAGACGGCACCGCGTCGACCCGCGACACCGACCCCAGGGCCGTCGCGCTCGCTCATCGTCGCGCCCGCTCCGCAAGCGACGGTCCGAACGCGAGCAGGGCCGCGGCGGCGACGAACACCAGCGTCGAGATGTCGACCGAGAGCGCCCGGAGCGCGCTCACGACGCCGGTGCCGCCGGCCGCGCCCGCAACGAGACCGCCGACGAGCGGGAAGGTACAGCCGACGCACGAGACGAGCCCGAGCGCCCCGGAGAGCGCGCTCTTCGCCGCGTCGAGGACGGCGGCGTAGACGAGGTACGCGAGCGCGAGGTAGCCGGCGACGCGGTACGGGACGAACGTCGCGGAGACGACCTCGCCGGCGTAGCCGACCCGCGGCCCCCACCCCGGCGCGGCGAGCGAGAACTGCCAGCCGGTCGGGTGGTGCGCGGTCGCGGCGTGTCCGTGGCTCCCGCCGAGGAGCGCGGCGAAGTCAACGGACACCAACCCGGCCAGCGACGCGAGGACGAAGAAGTAGGCGACGGCGACCGCGCCGGCGACGAGCCGCGCCCGGCCGCTCGCCCGCGGTGGGTCGGTCCAGAGAACGGCCGCCGCGCCGACGGTTATCCAGACGAACGGGTAGAACAGGTACCGGAGACTCTCGACGCGTTCCGGCGCGGCGTAGAAGTACGCCCCGAGGGCGAGCGCCTCGGCCCAGCAGAGCGTCGCGAGCCACCACAACCGGGGCACGTGTCGGGGGTCGAGCCGCCCCGCGTACGAGGTCGCCATCTCAGAGGAGGCCCACCAGCCTGAGCGCGACGCCGACGACGAACAGCAGGCCGAGCACCCACGACCCGAGGAGCGTCGCCTGCGACCGCGTCAGTCCGCGCCCCCGCGCGGCGTGGTACGTCCCGTAGAAGAGGTACGCGACGACGACGGTGAGCGTCCCGGCGACGAGGACCGGCCCCGCGGCGCTCGTCACGCTCTCGGGGATGGCGCTTCCGCCGACGAAGAGGACCGCCACCGCGCCGAAGCCGAGCGCCGCGAGGAGAAACACGAGCGACAGGACCGTCGGGTCGTCCGCCCAGCGACGGGCGGTGCTCTCGCTCGTGCCTCCCGACGACCGGCCGCCGGTCGGCACCGGTACGTTCGTGACGGAGTAGTGTCGCCAGCCGCGACCGGTCAGAAACACGGTGAGCGCCAGCAGTACGACGCCGAGGACGAACCCGAGGAACAAGCCAGTCTGTGCCATGTGAACACGCCTCGTTTTCTATAACTATTGACAATGATATAAGCGATTCGACCCCACAGCGGCCCTCGGGGTCGAGTTCCCGGGTGTCGGCCGCCTCGAACGCGTCGCGGCGGCGAAACGTGATTCTTAAGGGTCGCACGAGTCACGTAGCGTGTATGAGCGACGAACAGCAGGCGGAGGCCGAGCAGGTCGATGAAGAGGTCGAGTCCGGTATTCAGGACGGCGACTTCGTCCGCCTCGCGTACACGGTGCGAACGATCGAGGACGGCGACGTCGTCGACACGACGGACAAAGAAGTGGCCGAAGAGGCCGAGATCGACGTCGAGGGCTACGAGTTCGAGCCCCGCGTCGTCATCGTCGGTGCCGGTCACGTCTTCCCCGAGGTTGACGACGCTCTCATCGGTGCCGAGGCAGGCGATGAAGGCACCGTCGAGATTCCGTCGGCCGACGCCTTCGGCGAGTACGACGAGGACGAAGTGCGCACGGTCAGCGCCAACAAGATCGACGAGGACGACCGCTACCCCGGCGCACAGGTCACCATCGACGGCGACCAGGGCCGTCTGGAGACCATCATCGGCGGTCGCGCCCGCGTCAACTTCAACCACCCCCTCGCCGGCGAGGACCTCGAATACGAGTACGAAGTGCTCGAACTCGTCGACGACCGCGAGGAGCAGGCCTCCGGCCTCCTCGGCATGTACCTCCAGCAGGCCCCCGAAGTCTGGATTCAGACGGACGAGGTCGAAGAGGAGCAGGTCGTCGAGTCCGACGACGACGAGGATGAGGACGCCGAGCCCGAGACGGAGACCGTCACCGTCGAGAAGGACACGCTCTACATCGAGGCGACGCCCCAGATGACGATGAACCAGCAGTGGATGTTCTCCAAGCAGCAGATTGCGCAGGACATCATGCAGCGGCTGGACATCGACCGCGTCATCGTTCAGGAGACCATCGAGGGCGGCATGGGCGGCATGGGCGGCCTCGGCGGTATGATGGGCGGCGCGGGCGGCGCCGACATCGAAGAGGCCATCGAGGACGTCGACATCGACGCCGACGAACTCGCCGCAGAACTCGACGCCGACGAAGAGTAAGCGAGTCCGCCGCCCTCGCCGTCTCGGCGAATCGGCGGCTTCTTGATACTCGCCTTCCGACCGCCTCGTAGCTATGGCTTCGTCAGACGACGACGCGACGGCCGAGTTCCGCGACCTCACAGACGTGAAAGTCGCACTTGTCGCCGGGCTCTGTACCGTCGCATTGACGCTCTCGCTCAAGTACGGCGCCGGAATCGAGGTGCCGTTCGTCTACCGTCTCTCCCCGCTCGCACCGTACTTCGCCTACGTCTTTTCCCGTGGCGCGGCGCTGTCCGCCCGGACGTGGATGTCGCTCATCGCGGCCGTCACGCTCGGCACGTTCGGGTTCTTCGCGCTCTGAGCGGCGACTCGAGCTCGCTCAGGCGATGTCGCGGCTGGTGTCGACGGTGACGCGCTCCGCCAGCCGGAGCTTGATGGTTTCGTTGAGCGCGCGGCCGCCGCGGAACTTGGGGACTGCGAGCCGGTTGACGATTTCCGAGCCGTCTATCTTCGTGTCCAAGTCGAACACCACGTCGGCCATGTGTTCGGTCAGGTCACGGTTGTCCGGGACCGACTCGCCTTTCAGCCCGTGGAGGACGGTCAGTCCGCGGGTGTTGACCATGTGCGTCTGCAGGTCGTTGAGGAACTTCCGGTAGCGAGCGCCCTCGCTTCGTTCGAGTACGTCCACCACGTCGATGACGAGGTTCGCGCCCTCCGGGAGGTCGCGGACCAGACTGCTCGCCGTGTCGAGCGGCGCGTCGCCGCCCACGTCGCGCACGGTGGGGTTTCCGGTCGGACCGGAGTTCCGTTCGAGCGCGTCGGTGACGGCCTCGGCCGAACGAATCGTCGTCAGCCACAGCGTCCCCCGCGTGGTCGTCAGTTCGTGTAAGAACAGTTCGGACTGGCTGGCCGGGTCGGCGGCGAGGAGAACGATGCTCCCCGCGGGAATGCCCCCGCCGAGTTGGCGGTCGAGCACGTCGATTCCCGTCGCCAGTCGAGACATACCCCAGTGTAAGGAAGTCGCTCATATTACTTCTTCCCCGGTATCCTGTCGGCGATTCGACGGTACGCGGCCCGAACTGTCGGACGGGTGAGAACTGGCGACGACTCCTCCGGAACGGTCCCGAGCACCGGCGCGCCCACGAGGTCGGACACCGCCTCTGGAGCCATTCGTGACCGCGAGATGACACACCCGACGACGGGGGTGCCGAGCGCCCGCGCCATCGCGGCCGTCTTGGCGGCGTCGCGGAGCGCCGGCGCGCACAGCGGCGACACGATGACCACGGCGTCGGCGACGCGGAGCGGGACGGCGGCGTCGGGACCAGCACCCGCTGGGCAGTCGACGACCGCGCGACGTTCGTCGTCCGCGGCGGTCCGAAGCCACCGCTCGAAGGCCTCGTCGTCGGTTCCGGTGGGTGCCGGGAGCACGGAAACGGTCGAGTCGGTCGGATGCGACCGAACCGAGGGTTCGCACACCGATTTGCCCGAGACGGCGTCCACTCGGCGCTCCACGCCGGCCATCGCGTGGAGGTTCGGCATGTCCCTGTCGGCGTCGACGGCGAGCACCGGGCCGTCGAGCGCGCTCGCCAGTCCGAGGGTCGTGGTGGTCTTGCCGCTGCCGCCCTTGCCGCCCGCGATTGCCAACATAGCCGGGGCTGGCCCCGGCTTGGTACTTGAACCTGCGGCGAAAACGAGCCGCGTCGAGTTGGCCTCAGTCGTTACAGCAGCCGCCGGCCTCGCCGCCGAAGTCGACCGCAAGCGGCTCCGAGATGGCCTCGTTAATCTTCTCCAACTCGCCGACGAGTTCGGCCTGCGCGAGGAGGTACTCCTCCATCACGGGCTCGGAGTGGAGTTCTTCTTGGGCCGCTTGGACCTTCCGGAGCCCCTCCTGGGTCGCTTCGCCCATCTGTCGGGCCACGTTGAACTCCTCGCGGAGCTGGTTGAACTCCGTGATGAGTTCCTGCACGTCGTCGTCGGCTTCGACGGCGGCCTTCGCCTCCTCGTAGGCTTCGTACTTCGGATGGTCGGCGATGGCCTCGCCGAGTTCGCGCCCGAGTTCTTCGAGCCGCGTCGTCTGCGTGCTCATAGCCGCGCGTTGGGGTGCGAGCGGTTTCAACCTGCCGAACGGGGAAGGAGAGGGGGCGAGCGGTCGCCCCCGCGGAGGGCTCAGACGTGGGACTCGACGAACGCGACCACGTCCTGCAGTTCGTCCGGGCTGACGCCGTGGGGCGCGCCGTAGAGGTTCGCGGTCACGTCCACGCCGAGCTCGCGGAGGCGCTCGGCCGCGCGTTCGACCCGCGAGGACGGGATGATTTGATCCATCGATCCGCCGCCGACGAACACCGGCTTGCCGGCGATGCCGTCGGGTTCGAGGTCGGCGTGGGAATCCGCGAGGTAGCCGTGGAGCGCGACGACCCACGCGTAGTCGTCGGGGTCGTCGAGGAGGAGCGAGAGGCTGGTAATCGCGCCCTGGCTGAACCCGAGGAGGCCGATTCGGTCGGGGTCGATGTCGTACGCCTCGACCGCCCCGGCGATAGCCTCGCGGACGAGGTTTCGCGAGCGCTCGAACTGCTCGGCGTGGGGCTGGCTCTGGTGGAGGCCGCCCTCTGAGAGGTCGAGTTCGTACCACGTGTAGCCGCCCTGCAGGCGGTCGGGCGCGCGGAGACTCACGACGTGGACGTGGTCGGGGAACTCCTGTGCGATAGAGAGGAGGTCCTGTTCGTTCGAGCCGCGGCCGTGGAGCAGGACGACGGCGGGAGCCGGGCCGTCGCCCGGTTCCGACGGTTCGACGTGGACGTGTTCGAGGGGGATGTCGGACATGGACGGCGGTAGGCCGCGTCGAGTCTTGAATCCCCGAGTGACAACGGGGTAACCGGGTGACGCCGCCGTCGACGCCGCGGTTCGATTCAGCGTGCGTGCGGGTGTGTGACGCTCATTCGTGGGGAAGCGCGGTGGTTAAACGGCTCCGTCCGCAACGATGGGGCAATGAGTCAGGACGCCACCTCGGAGGGAGACCTTCGAAACACCGGGATGTCGCTCAAGCACGACCGGGAGTGGGACTACGAGCTCGAACAGATCGTCGAAGCCATCGAGGAGCGCGACGCCAAGCGCGTCGGCCTCCAGTTCCCCGAGGGACTGAAGCGCCGCGGCCCGGCGGTCGCCGACGACCTCCGACAGCTCTGCGACGACGACGTGACGTTCATGCTCTCCGGCCAGCCGTGTTACGGCGCGTGCGACCTCGACACCTACCTCATGCGGCGGACCGACGTGTTCGTCCACTTCGGCCACTCGCCGATGAAGGAGTCGGACAAAATCATCTACGTCCCGCTGTTCTCCAACGTCGACCCCTTCCCCATCATGGAGGACGCGCTCGACGACATCGAGGGCGACGAGGTCGGTCTCGTCACCACCGCCCAGCACATGAACCGCTTCGAGGACATGTGCGACTGGCTCGAAGAGCGCGGCTACACCGTCCAGACCCGCAAGGGCGACGACCGCCTCACCTACGAGGGACAGGTCCTCGGCTGCAACTACGCCTCCGCGGACATCCCGGCGGACGACGTGCTCTACGTCGGCGGCGGCAAGTTCCACCCGCTCGGCCTCGCGATGGAACACCCCGACAAGAATGTCGTCATCGCCGACCCCGTGAACAACGTCGTCACCATCGCCGACACGCGGAAGTTCATGAAACAGCGGTACGCCTCGGTCCACAAGGCGATGGACGCCGAGAAGTGGGGCGTCATCTTCTGTACGAAAATCGGCCAGGGTCGCATGGAAATCGCCGAGAAGATTCTGGAGGACAACGAGAACGCCTACCTCATCACGATGGACGAGGTGACGCCCGACAGGCTCCGGAACTTCGATATGGACGCGTTCGTCAACACCGGCTGTCCGCGCATCACAACCGACGACGGCCCGCGGTTCCACAAGCCGATGCTGACGCCGCAGGAGTACCGCATCGCCGTCGGCGACGAACCGCTCGACTCTCTGGAGTTCGACACGTTCCACGGCACCTGGTAGCCCGAGACTCCCGGTGAGCGCCCCGCCCCCGCGTGGCTCTCGCGACGCCGCCGAGACGAGCGTCCTGTTTCGACTCTTCCACCTCGCTTCGGACGTGTCCGATCTCCTGACAGTCCGTCCAGAATACCTATACGGGTCGCCATTCCACGGATACGTATGGTCCCTCCACGAACGTCACGAACCGCCCTCCTGAGCCTGCTCGGCGTCCTCGCGCTCGCGGGAACCGCCGCCGCGCAGAATCTCGAGTCCGCACAGCAGCTTTCGCCGGTGTTCCGTGCTGGCGTGAGCTTCTTCATCGACCTCGTCGTCGGCGGCATCCTCGTCGCCGCGGCCCCGGCGTACACCAGAGACGCCATCGCCGAGATTCGGGACGACCCCGGCGGGTCGTTCCTCTGGGGCCTCGGCATCGGCATCGGCGGCCTCATCGTCCTCGTCCTCCTCGCAATCACCATCATCGGCCTCCTCGTGGCGATTCCGGGGTTCCTCGCGTTCATCCTCCTCGGCATCGTCGGCGGTGCGCTCGCGACCGTCCTCCTCGGCTCGCTCGTGACTGGCACCGCCTCCGGCGGGTCGCCCCCGCTCGGCGTCTCGGTCGCGGTCGGCGCGCTCATCGCGGCGGTCCTGTCGCTCGTCCCCATCATCGGCGGCGTCATCCTGTTCGTCGTCGACACGCTCGGGCTCGGCGTCGTCGGGCGCAACCTCATCCGCTCGTGGGTCTGACGCCGCGCCGGCGCTTCTGATTCTGACAGGCGGCTCTCAGGAGCCACCACAACATTGAGGGTACCGGTAGCGAATGGGTCAGACAGATGCCGACGACCCACCTCTCCGTCCTCGGACTCGACGTGCAGCGGGTCGTCACCCCGCTCGAAGCAGGCGACGTCGACGCCGACCGGGTTCGTCTGGTCCGCGACGAGGCCGACCCCGAGCAGGGTCGCGACCCGGACGACTGCGCGCCCGGCGCGCCGCGAGCGAGCGCACACGCCGCGAAAGTCGTCAGCGAACGGCTCGCCGGTCGGGGAACGCTCGACGAAGCACGGCTCCCCTTCACCGGCTCTTTCGCGGAGCTGTACGCCGCGACGACCGACCTGCTCCGCGAGGCCGCCGTGGACGGCGACGTGCGGGTGAACCTCGCCGGCGCGCCCCCGCAGGTCGCCGCCGCCTTCTACGCCGCGCGAACCGCCCTCGTCGACGGCGGCGAGCTCGAACGCGGGACCGTCTCGCTTCTGACCGTCCCCGCGACCGACCGTCCCGACCTCGCCGCCATCGACGACCTCCGGACTCTCGTTTCCGACGTCGAGGCCGCGTCCGACGCGTTCGACGAGTTCCGCCGCGTCGCCGACGGCCCCGCGGCCGCCGCCGTCGCCCGACAGCTCCGAATCGCCCTGTCGGACCTGCGGGACGCGCTCGCCGAGGCCAGCGGCGAGTCCCGACGGTCACGTCCGAACTCCCGCGCCGGCCGAACCGCGGGCGCTCGCGGGGCGCGCTCCAACGGTGACTCGCCGCTCGGCGCGATGAGTTCCTACGTCGGGCGCGCTCGCGAGCAGCTCGCGGACCTCGTCGAGTCCGAGGCACCCCGTCCGGACCCCGAGGACACGCGCGACCCGAACGCAGTGCTCGATGCGCTCGACGCGTGGCTCGACGACGAGAGCCGCCTGCTCGCGGCGGTCGAGGAGAACCCCAGCGAACTGGTCGCCCGCTTCCGAACGAGCTGTGAGGCGCGCTTCGGGAAGTTCGAAGACCGGGCGACCATCGAGCTGTTCGCGTCGCTCGACCGCTTCGAGGCGCACCTCGACGCCTATCTGGACGCCCGGGCGCAGCTCTCGGCCGCCGCCGGCCCGGTCGCCGAGCGGACGGCGGCCCTCACCGAACGGGCCGCCGAGGCCGCGACGAGCCTCTCGGAACTCGACGAGGCGGGCCACGCGACGGGCGAGTCAACCCTCGAACTCGACGGCCACGCGCTCTCGCCGCTGGGCGACCTCGAAGCCACAATTCTGTCTGTCCTCGCCGGCGGACCGCCGCGCTCCCGCCAGCGGACGCGTCGCGCGGTCGCCGCCGAACTCCGCGAGCGCGCCGAACACCACGGTATCGTCGCCGGCGCGCGCGACGAGGAGACGTGGTCGGCCTTCGATTCGTTCTGCGTGGGCGTCGCTCGGGATAGCGTGACCGGCGACCGATTCGAAAAGCGGCTCTCGAACGCGCTCGCCCCGCGCCTCGACGTGGCCGTCGAGGGACTCACCGCGAACGGGTTCGTCACGACGCGCGAGCGCGAACGCGGCCGCGACGCGCTCGAACCCACGGACGCGGGTCGGCTCTGGACGTCGACGACCGACTGGGAGTCGTTCCGAGAGAGCGTCGTCGACGACCTGCTCCGCGATTGCGTCGAACGCGACGAGGGCGTCGCGGACGCGTAGCGCGGCGCGACCGGGCTCTCAGACCGCGTCTTCGATGAACGCCACGGCATCCTCCGGCGAGTCGCACGGTTCGAACCCGCCGAGCGAGCCGACCTGCTGGGTTCTGAGCCCGGCCGTGGGGCGGTCGAAGACGTTGGCGTAGCCGATTTCCGAGAGGGTTCCGCCGCCGCCGTCGATGGCGATGACGGCGTCTCCGTTCATGGCGACGAGCGCGTTTCTCGCGTGGCCGAGACCGGTCGCGACGGCGATATCGACGTAGGGGTTTGCCTCGTCACGGTCCTCGCCCGGGAGGACGCCGATGGTCGTGCCGCCGGCGTCTTTTGCGCCGCGGCAAGCTGCCTCCATGACGCCGCCGAGACCGCCGCAGACGACCGTGTGGCCGCGCTGGGCGAGCAGGCGGCCCACGTCTTCGGCGATAGTTTCGACCGGGTCGGGGACGACGCTGCCGCCGACGACGCTCACGCGCACGGCGAACCCTCCGCTCCGCGCTCTGCGGTGTTCGCTCGGCGCCCGTCGTGGTGACTGATTGCTGTGGGCATGGGGTATCGGACCGCGTCGAAGAAGATAAGTGCGGGGCCGCGTCGCCCGACCGGGCCGAACGCGGAGTGTTCGGTCGCGTCAGAACTCGTCTGTTCGCCGTGCGTCGTCGTCCAGCGGGGAAACCGCTTCCCACGCACCGCACGCGCGCATCGTCCGAGCCATCGACGAGAAATCCGCCGTTTGTTTGTGAGTTCCTGACATGGTAATTGATGCCATGTGTGCCTACACTAAATATCTTGTCGGGGTACTACCTTATACACCACATACATCACCCGATTCTATTGCGTTCTACGGTATTTTCACACATATTGCGGAAATTGCGCCGAATTCCGGGACGCGACGGCGGCGGTGTCACGGAACGCGAGGCGGCTCTCGCGGCGCGCCGAACGCGAGAGAGCGCAACGCTTAGTCCCCCCGCGCGAGGACACGTGTCTATGACAGTCAGCGACTGGAGCGACTGGCTCCCACGCGCGGTCGAGTCGGCCGACCCCGAGACGGTGGCCATCTGGTATCTGGGATGCAACGGGTTCGTCATCAAGGGCAGCGAGGGCACGACGCTGTTCGTCGACCCGTACGTCGGCATCGGCGACCCGCCGCGAACGGTCCGCATGATTCCCGTCCCGTTCGACCCCGAGGACGTGGCCGAGGCCGACGCGGTCCTCGCAACGCACGAGCACACGGACCACGTCCACGGCCCGAGTCAGGCCCCCATCCTCGAGAACACGGGCGCGACGTTCGTCGCCCCCGACGACTCGCTCGCCGTCGCCTACGACGACGAGGCGTGGTTCGACGACTACGACCTCTCCGACGACCAATTCGAGGAGGTCACCGAGGGCGACAGCGTCGAAATCGGCGAGTTCACGGTCCACGTCGAGCCCGCCTACGACCCCGACGCGAGCCACCCGGTCGCCTACGTCTTCGAACACGAGTCCGGCACGTTCATCCACGGGGGCGACACCAAGCCCGCCGAGGAGTTCGCCGACATCGGCGAGCGCTACGACCTCGACCTCGGCATCCTCGCGTTCGGGACCATCGGCAACATCCCCGACAAGGAGACGGGCGAGCCGATTCGAACGAAGTGGTACAACGACGAGAACCAGATTATCGAGGCCGCCAGCGACCTCGACCTCGACCGCCTCGTGCCGACCCACTGGGACATGTGGAAGGGCATGACCGCCGACCCGAAGGTGCTGCACCACCACGCAAAGAGCTTCGAGGCCCCGCGCTCGCTCGACCTCGTCGAAATCGGCGACCGCGTCGACCTCTGAGGCCGCGTCCAGAACCGCGTTTCCCGCGACGGCCCTTTTAGCGACGGTCGACACAGACGGACAGTCACCGCGTCGAAACGGTCGAATCGAGAGACTGCGGCGGGGCAGCTCCACGGCCCCCGGTTGTTTTATAATGGATGTCGGGAAAGTGGCGGCCATGAGCCGCGAGTCCGAAGGGGTTACATCGGTTTCCGACGGCGAGGTTACGGTCGAAAAGACCTTCGCCGCCGACGAGTTTCCCGTTCCTGCCATCAAGTTCGTCATCAGTTCGACGCGAGACGAGGCGACCCGAATCCGGGTCATCGACCGCATTCCGGAGTCGTTTCCGATGGAGAGCGTCGGGTTCCACCCCGAGTTCGAGAGCGACAACTGGACGGCCTACAAGGACCACCGCGTCGAGTACGAGCGGACGCTCGAGCCCGGCGAGGAACTCGTGACGGTCTACGGTATCCGCATCACCGACGGCCACGACCAGACGGATTTCCTCGAAGAGCCGACGCTCGAACGCATCCCCGTCGACGGCGGTATCGACCCCGACGACATCGACGACATCCTCGGCGAGGACCGCAGTCAGCTCGTTCGAGACGTGCTCGCGGGGAACCGCGAACCGCTCCACGACGACGAGGTGGCCGACGCGGACGGTGAGGACGAAAGGGAAGTCGTCCTCGAAGAACCCGCCGCCGACGCCGCCGACGCCGTAGAGGCCGAAGCCGCCGTCGAAGCCGAGGCGGCCCCTGAGGCGTCCGACGGCGCGGAAGTCTTCGACGACGAGCCGACCGACGACGACCTCGCGGCCGCCTTCGAGGGCGGAGACGGCGAGGGAGACGTGGCCGACGAGACCGACGTGGCCGACGAGGTCAGCCAAGCCGACGCCGACGTTCTCGACGCCGACGCGGAAGCCGACGACCCCGCCGAGCCGACCGGCCCGCGCGCGGTCGCCACCGATACCGCGCCGGCCGTGACCGCGCACCTCGAACAGCCCGATGTCGATACCGAGGTCGAGGTTGAGGCCGCCGAAGACGTCGATACCGACGCCGAACCGCCGGTCGGCGAGCCGGGTGAGGTCGACGACGTGGACGCGGCCGGAAGCGCGCCAGCGACCGACGCGGACACCCTCGTCGGCGCGCTCGCCGCCGAGATTCGGTCGGGGTCGGCCGACGAGGAGGACATCGAAGTCCTGCGCGAGGCGGTCGACGCCGAGACGCGCCGGAGCACCGACGTTCGCATCCGCCGCCTCCAGTCGCAGATGGAGGACCTCGCGGCGTACTCCGACGCGCTCGCGGAGTTCATCGACGAGGAGGGAACCGGAAGCGAACTCGTCTCCGAGTTCCGCGCCGAGATGACCGCGTTCCGCGAGGACCTCGACGCCCTCGACTCGATGGTCGACGGCGCGGTCGAGTCGGTCGACGACGCGACCTCTCGGCTCGACGCGGCCGAGGAGACCATCGCCGCGGTCGACGACCGCTCCGACCGCGTCGCCACGCGAGTCGCGGACGCCGAAGGTCGCCTCGACGACCACGACGGCCGGCTCGAAGGCCTCGCGTCCGACCTCGAAACCGCGGACGACACGCTCGACGACCACCACGGCTGGCTCGAATCCCACAACGAGCAGTTCGAGGCCGTCGAGGGTCGACTGGACGACCACGACGGTCGGTTCGAGGACCACGACGAGCGGCTCGAAACCGCCTCGCGGAACATCGACGCCGGCTCCGCACGCCTCGACAGCGTCGAGGAGACGCTCGCCAAGCGCGAGGAGGAACTCGTGACGGTCCGCGAGCGCCTCGACGACATCGCCGGTCGGTTAGACGAGACCGTCGAGCGGCTCGAAGGGGCCGAAAACAGCGCCGCGGAAGCGACCGAACAGGCCTCGACGCTCCACGCCGAGGTCGGCGACATCCGCGAGGACATCGCCGAACTCGACGGGGACATCGTGGAGACGCGCGAGGCCCTCGACGACCGCCTCGCGGACGTTCAATCGCGGGTCGAAGACGCCGCGGCCGACGAGGAAATCGAGGCCCTGCGCGACGACATCCAAGAGTTGAACGACACCGTCGCCGAACTCGAAACCTTCCGCGAGCGCCTCGCGGGAGCCTTCGGGACCGGCATGGGCGGCGGTCCGGCCGCCGGCGACGACGACGCCGGCGACGAATCGGAGTAGCCCCGCCGAGCTCTCTCCCGAGAGACGTTTTCCCGAAGCGCAACCTGTTTAGCGGGCCGTCCCGACGTTCCGATGATGACAGAGACGGTGCGCGTCGCTGTTCCGCGAAAGGGTCGCCCCCTCGAAGCGGTGCTCGAGCGGTTCGCCACGACCGAGAGCATCGCCGAGGTGGCGGACGAAATCACCTCGACGCTCCGATACGAGAAGTCGGTCACGAAGGGCCATACCCAGCCGGAACACGACGTGTACGAGCGACTCGCGGACTACAGCGACCTCTCGGACCCGGCCGCGCCGGAGTACACGCTCCTGCGCGACGACCGAGACGGGATGCCGCGGCGCATCGTCTTCGACAGCGTCGTCCTCGAAATCGACGGAGTCGACATTCACCTCGTCGGGCGCGAGGAGCCGTTCCGCGCCCTGCGGACCCACGAGTTCGGCCTCGGCTTCGACAGCGCCGACCTCGTCCTCGAAGAGGTCGTCAAACTCCGCCCCGACGGTCTCGGGAGCATCGAGGACGTGAACGCCCGCATCGACCCGATGGACACCGACGTTCGGGTCGTCTCCGGCCTCGGCGACACGGTTTACCACACGCTCATGGCCGACCCCGAACTCCTCCCGCCGGGCTCCGAACTCGACCGCGACTTCGTCGCGGACTACGCGGGCGACCTGTGTATCTCGCCGCGCTACGAGCGCCTCGTGGAGGCGGTCCTCGGCACGCGGTGTCTCGACGACGTGACGTTCGCGTACCCCGACGGCGCGCCCGAAGAAGAGGCCGCCATCGCGGAGACCGGTATCGGTGTCTACCTCACGATGACCGGGTCGACCGCGCGCGAACACGGTCTCGTCCTCGGCGAACACCTGTTCCCGAGCGAGACGGTCCTGATGGAGAACGTCGCGGAGGCGACGCCGGCCGCCGAAACCGTCAAGCGGGCCATCGCGTCGCCCGAGTTAGAGACCGAACTGAAGGTCTAACTGCCGAGTGACGCCGACGACTCGTTTTTCGCGTCCGCGTCGCCGCAGAACATCAGCGTCGAGAGCGTCCGCACCTCGAAGCCGCCGTCGTCGGTAAGCGAGACGGTCGTGTTCGACGCGTTGCAGTCGAACTGCGATTCTTCGATGGTGACCGTCTCGGTCGTCTCTTCGCCCGACTCGTTCCGCCGAGCGACGCGGAGCGTGACCTCGCGGGCTTCGGTCAGCGACGCGCCGACCCGCGCGCCGGGTTCGAGGCGGTACGCGCCGCCGAAGGCCACCGCGCCCGCGGGCGTCTCGTAGGCGAACTCGACGACTTCGGCCGAGTCGGTCGGGTTCGTGACGGCGAGGCCGTGGGGTTTGGTCGCGTCGGTGGGAAGCGACCCGTCGCCGAGCGCGACCGTGACCGCGTCGTCGGCCGCGAGCACGTGGGGTCCGCAGGCCATCCGGGTGGACGCCCCGGAGACCGAGACACCGCCGTCGCCGGGCGAAAACGCAGTCCACGAGCGGTTACAGTCGAAGTCCTCGGGACCGACCGACTCGGTCGACACGGCGTCCGAGGTGATGTCGGTGACCGTCAGTTCGTAGTCGGCAGGGATGCGAAGCGCGACGTTCACCGTCGCGTCGGTGTCGAGTTCGTAGGTCTCTCTGTGGCCTGCGCCGAGCGGGCGCGACACGTCGATACGGGCGGTCCACGGCTCGTCGGTCGGGTTTTCGAGGCGGACGTGGTGGGGTTTCAGCGCCCCGTCGTCGCTGGCGGGACCGTCGCCGACGACCGTCGTGAGGCGCTCGCCGGTCGCGACCGAGACGGCGTCCACCGGTTCGGGCGTCGGCGTCGGGTCGGGGGTCGATTCGGTCGTCGAGTTCCCGTCGTCCGAGTCGTCTGCACCGTCGCCGGCACTTGCGATACAGCCTGTCAGCGCCGCCGCGAGGCCGGTTCCGGCCGCGGCGAGGAGGGTTCGTCGTTGCACACCTCTCCCAACGCGTCGGGGTCACTTCCCCCTGTGTGTGGCTCAAACGCGCCTTTGAGTCCAGACCGCGCCAAGGCTCACGAGGACGGCGAGGACGACGCCGACGAGGAGAACGAGCGCGCCGGGTCCGGCGAGGTAGGAGGCGACGAACTCCGCGACGCTCGGTTCGGGGGCGGCCGGAGCCGGCGCGGCGTACCGGACCTGCGGTCGCCGCGCGGTCCACAGCGCCTGCACGGCGACGCTTCCGACCAGCGTGACGCCCACGCCGGCGACTAGCGTCCGGAGGCCAGAGGAGAGCTTCGATTCGGTCCGTTCCGCGCCCGCGAAGAGGACGACGGCCGAGCGGGTCGGGCCGTAGACGGCCATCTCGCGGCCCTGCGCGGAGACCCACGTCGTCACGGGTTCTATCAACTCGGCGTCGACCAGTCGCTCGATGTGGTAGCCGACGGTCTGGAGCGTCGTGTCGAGTTCGTCGGCCAGTTCCGAGGCGGGGCGCGGGTCGTCGTAGACGGCGGCCAGGAGTCGCCTCGCGGTGGTCGACGAGAGCGCCGACAGAACCTCGTCCGCGTCGTCGTCGTCGAGCTCGACGAGAAGCGGCGTCAGGGCTCGGTCTCGAATCGATGCGGCGGCGGGTTTCAACGGGAGCAACGAACTCACGGTCTCGGCCGTTGTTCTCGCTCCGCCGATAAAGAGACCGGCATGAGTCAAGCATCCGTTTGACCCTCTGATTCACCGCGTGAGAATCTCTCTCCCGAAGTTAGTACATGCTAGCGATACGTCGATGGCCGCTCGCGGGGTAGTACGACCGTGAACCAGATTCGAACGAATCCCGCGGAGGTGCGGATATGAACGGCGATGCGGCCCGATACGAGGGCGACCACTTCAAGGCGACTGCCGGCTACGGCGCTCGAAAGCGGAACCTGCAACTCGTCTTCTTCGACGCGCAGTACCCCGACCCGGAGCAGACGGCGGACGGTCACCAGTCGGTCGAGAGTCAGACGGTAAACGCGCTCGAACGCGTAGAAGCGGCCGTCGGACGCTCTGATCTCGACTTAGACGACGTGCTCCGGACCACGGTCTACACGACCGACCTCGACCGAATCGACGCCATCGAGTCGGCCTACGACGCCTACTTCGACGACCGGAGACCGGCGATGACCGTCGTCGGCGTCTCCGAACTCCCGAACGACGTCACCGTCCAAATCGAGGCGACGGGCGTCAAACGATAAACCTCGACCATCGGATTCAGTATAGCGATATACAGTTTACAAGTAGCGCTTCGAACAGCTCGCAAGCCGCTCAGCGAAGCGAGTAGATATTCGATTCGTACGTCTCACGCACTCTATCGCCCCAGTTGTGGGTGTACGTGTCGATGATGTCGCCGGCAACGTCGCCGCGGAGGTACTTGACGATGCCGCGGTCACCGGTCCGGTCCCGGAGGTGGGTGGTGAAGAAGTGCCTGAAGTAGTGCGGCGTGACGTTCTCCTCGCGGTCGCCGCCCGCCCGGTACCACCCGGCGTCGGCGGCGTGAGCGGTGACGACGTGGTGGACGGCGTCGGGTTCCAGTCGTTGGCCCCAGCCCGATGCGGTGCCGACGAAAAGCGGCTCCGCCGGCGACGGCGAATCCGGTCGAATCGCCAGCCAGCGCAGGAGGACGCCTTCCAACTCCTCGTCGACCGGGACCACCGTCGACCGCTTTCGCTTGTTCGAGGCGGTCCGCGCTTCGCCGTTGGTGACGCTTCCGACGCTCGGGTCGGCGGCGACGTATATCGACGGCCCGCGTCCGTCGAGGGCGGCGCGGGTCGATACACCGGAAAGCGGTGTATCCGCCGCCAGCGACACGTCTCGAAGGTCGAGATTGCACAGTTCGCCGACGCGCATCCCGGTCTTGAGGAGGGTGACCACCAGCGCGTGGTCCAGCGGATGGGCGATTTCGCGGACGAACCCCCGCATCTGCGGGACCGAAAGCTCCCGGCGAGCGGGGTTGGTGTCGATGCGCTCGTCCATCTCCTCCATCACGAGACTCATCGGATTGGAGTCGAACGCGCCGACCTGCGCCATGTAGGCGTAAAATCGGTGGAGGTAGGAGGCGTACGTCGCCACCGTGCTCGGTGCGACGTCGCGGTTTCGCAGGGTGTGTATCCACGCCATGCAGTCGCGGTGGGTCGCGTCGTCGACCGACCGAGCGGTCCCGGAGGGGTTCCGCGAGGGGTCACCGAGGAACGATTCGAACGCTCGGAGGACCCGTTCGTAGGCGTCGCGGGTCCGGTCGGTCTTCCCGTGGTAAGTCATATCCTGCAGGAAGTACCCGACCGGGTCCTCCGCGTCGGCGGGGCGCTCAGCGGCCATCGCGCTCCGCCAGCGTGTAGCCGCCGTGTCGCCCGCTGTACACGACTCGGCCGCTCGATTGCAGTTCCTGCAGCGTCGATTCGAGGCGGTCTTCGATGTCGTCGGTCAGCGCCGAAACGAGGTCGTCCCACGACCGGTGAGTATCGTCCGCGAGCGCCTCGACGATTCGGGCCTCGAACTGGCCGTTATTTTCGTCCTCCTCGTCTTGATTTGAACCGCCGTTCTGGAGTCCCCTTTCTCCCCCGTCAACCCCTGGGGTTGTGGCCGTCTCATCGCCTCCCGTCGGAACGTCGAAATCGCGCCGACCGGCCTGTACCATCGTTCTGACAAATTCGCTCTGGCTCATCCCGAGTCGGTCCGCGTGGTCCTTCCAGATGGCCTTCTGGTGGGCCGGGAGGTAGGTTTGCACCGTCGCGCGGTCGGCCTCGTCGCTCATGGACGGATCGACACGGGGGTCGATATTCAATCTACCGGCACAGTCCAGAATAAGAGATGTTATCCTGAGATGCACATGTGGATTTCCCGCGGTGGAGTTGAATTATCCTGAATTATGCAACCGTATTTTCGGCGGTTTGCATGTAGTATTCAGGATATTTAGTTGCTCTGGAGAGTCCCGATTTCAGGCGTTTCGAGCGGATCTGAGACTCGGCCAAATTTGTTGCTTCTGAGAGGTCATAGAACTGCCGATAATATCTCATTTATGCTAAGGCGCCCAAATATTAGATGGCATTTCTCGGATTGTTTACCCCCTGAGTGACGTTTCGAGGATGCGGTTCCACGCCGTTCGTTATTTCAATCCAAACCTAACTGAATTATTATAAATCTCCCGAATGACGATGATTCGTCTCCGTTTTATTCTTCAAATTTAGGGCCGAATTATTCAAAGAATTTTTCTTTATATTATGGTGTGGAATTTACACGCTCATCGACGCGTCAGACTCGCTCTCTCGAACAAATATATTGCAACATAGATTCATCTGATATTTTCATAGATTATCTCATCTTTCTTCTCCCGAATATATGTCGTCTGTCGCCGATTAATTTCAGAATAGATATTTTGTTATTATACTGGGGTCGCCACGCAGAGTCTCTTCGAATGTTGTTCGATTTGGACACGCAACCCACCGTCGACGATGATTGTTGAACCATCCGAGAGCGACCCGGACCGATGTCTCCGACGGCCCGATTCGTTCGCGTTTGACGCCGCTACAGCCCTCCATCTTCGAGGCGAGAACGGGAACCCTACTTTCCTTCCACCTCACGCCGAAGCGGCTCTCAAGCGCGCTGTGCCGTTCTCCGGGATCGCTCGAATCGCAGTCTCGGTGACTCGTCAATACGCTCGAATTCGACGGGGGCTGCTCTCTCGACGGCGACGACCCGGTCGAGTGAGCTGTCTCGGATTTCGACTGTGACTCATCGGTCCGTCCGCACGACCCATGCGACCGGCGCAAACCGAACCCCTGGCTGCGATACGAACGCTCGAGCCGCGGGCACGACTTGCCTCTCGCTCTGCGTCGCTGACGGTCAGTACTGTCGACCGTCGGTCTTCCCGACTCTCTCCGTCAGCGTGGCTCGTTCGTTAGCTCGTAGGTTACGGTCTCTCTACGGGTTGCCGATTGTCCGATTCGAGACCTGTATATCTCATATCGCTATATGCAATCCAGATTCTCGGGTTCGACCGATTCCGGAACATTCGGGATTCCATCGAACCCAGCCGATTCGCGTCGGAGGTGTCGGGACAGCCGTACGCTGGCGGCTTTCCCCCAGCGTGCTACGCCTCGACTCGCTCTATCAGTTCGGGGCCGTCGTTAGCGGGGCTGTTCACCCGCGTCGAGACGGGGTACGCCCCGAGTTCGTCGTCGGGGTAGGTGTCGAGGAGCGCCGCCGCCTCGCCGGGGTCGCCGTGGAGCCACGTCTCTTCTTCCTCGGGGTCGAGGACGACGGCCATCCGGTGATGGAGCTCGGAGATGAGGTCGTTCGGCTCGGTCGTGACGACGGTGAACGTCTCAAGCGGCTCCTGCTCGCGCGAGGGGCCGCCGCTTCCGAAGTCGCCGAGGCCGGTCTGTTTCGTCGGCGGCGTCCACCGCTCCCAGAGGCCGGCCATGGCGAACGGGCGGTCGTCCTCGAAGGCGACGCGGTAGGGCTGTTTTCGCCCGCCGTGGTCGACCCACTCGTAGAAGCCGTCGGACGGGACGAGACACCGGCGGGCCTCGTAGGCGTCGGCGAAGCTCCGCTTCTCGCGGACGGTCTCCGCGCGGGCGTTGATTCGGTCGTTGCCGACGCTGGCGCTGTCGGCCCACGAGGGGACGAGTCCCCACTTGAGAAAGCGGAACTCGTCGTCCGCTTCGTTGGTCACGACCGGGAGTTCCTGGCCGGGCGCGCAGTTGTACCGCGCCGAAAGTGGGCGCGTCGGCGTCGCGTCGAACCGCACTTCGAGTTCCTCGGGCGGGGTGAACAGCGTGTAGCGGCCGCACATACCCTCGGCTTCGCGCCCTGCGGGTAAAACGCCCGCGGCGGGGACGTCCCGGGAGCGCGGCCGCCGACCCACGACGACGCATTTAGGGTCGCCGACGCCCCCCTGTCGGACATGCGAATCGAGAACAGCTTCATCCCCGTCCGCGGCGTGGGCGAGCGGACGGAGCGAAACCTCTGGCGGGCCGGGTCGACCCACTGGGACGAGTTCGACGCCTCGCTCGTCGGCGCGAAGACGGGCGACCGAATCGAGACGTTCATCGCGGACGCGTACGCCCACCTCGACGACGGCAACTCGTGGTTCTTCGACGACTGCTTCCCCTCGGGCGAGCGCTGGCGACTGTACGAGAACTTCCGCGACGAGACGTGCTTTTTCGACATCGAGACGACCGGCCTCTCGCCCGAGCGCGACTCGGTGACGACCGTCTCGTTCTATCAGGACGGCGAGACGACGACGCTCGTCAGCGGGGAGGACCTGACCGCCGACGCCCTCCGCGAGCAGTTCGCCGACGCGAAACTCATCGCGACGTTCAACGGCGCGCGTTTCGACGTGCCGTTCCTCGAGACCTCGTTCGACGTCTCCATCGACGTGCCGCACGTCGACTTGATGTATCCGTGCCGGACGCTCGACCTCACCGGCGGGCTGAAACAAATCGAGAAAGACGTCGGCATCGACCGCGACCGCCCGGACATCTCTGGCCGCGACGCCGTCCGCCTCTGGCGCGAGTACGAGCGCGGCGACCAGTCGTCGCTCGATACGCTCGTGTCGTACAACCGCGAGGACGCGGTCAACCTCGAACGCCTCATGGAGACGGTCACCGGTCGCCTCCACGACCGCGCCTGCGAGGGACTCGACGCGGACCTCGCCTGAATCGGTCGCAGAGGCGTGTTTGCGACCGTATTCGGTGAGGGTCGGCGACCCGCGAGCGCGTGCCGGAACCCCGCGCTTTTTTCATCCCCCGAAGCGACGCGCCGCACATGACCGACGACCCCGACGCCGACCCCGAGGCGGACGACCCCGCCGATTCGACCCCGCCGTCCGACGATGCGACCGAATCGACAGACGGCGACGAGCCGGTCGACGCCGACGCGACCGTCGAAGCGGCGGACGGCGGCACAGACGAGCGCGACAACGGCAACGGCGACGAGACCGTCCCCCACGTCGAACTCGACCTCTACGAACTCTCCGTCCGCGTCAGCGGGCAGTCGAACGACGAACTCGACGACGTGGAAGCGTCGGCGACCCGCCTCATGGACTACCTCGTCGACCACGCGAAAGAACTGGAAGACCAGCCCGATAGCCGCGGACTGAGCTAACACCGGCCCTCGCACGCCACGGTTTTGGCAAACCTAAAAGTTCAAGAGCGACCGTCAATAACCCCGTCCAATGACCGAGTACACCTTCGACGACCTCGCGGTCGTGATGGGGACGTACAACGAAGAACAGGCCATCGGGTCGGTTCTGGCGGACATCGACCGAATCACCGACGGGCGCGCCGAAGTCGTCTGCGTGGATGGTTCCGACGACCGAACGCCCGAAATCGCCCGCAAGATGGGCGCGCGCGTCATCGAACAGGAACCGCAGGGGTACGGCGTCGCGGTCGAGGCCGCGGTGCTCGCGCCCGACCGGCCGGTCGTCGTCACCACCGACTGCGACGACACCTATCCGATGGAGTATCTCCCGAAGTTCCTCGACCTCATCAACGACGGCTACGACGTGGTCTCCGGGGACCGAATCACGAAGGGCGCGGAGACGATGCCCCGACTCAACCGCGCGGGGAACATCGCGTTCGCCCGCCTCGCTAGCTTCCTCATGGGCGCGACCGTCCACGACACGACCACCGGAATGCGCGCGTACCGCCGGGAACTCCTCCACGACATCGAGTGGACCGAGAACACGGGGCTGTCGGCCGAACTCCTCATCCGCCCCGCGATGCGCGGCTACAACATCGCCGAGGTGCCCATCCCCTACCGCGAGCGCGCAGGCGAGACGAAACTTGACCCCTTCGCCGGCGGCGCGGCCATCGGGAAGTCCATCGTCAAAGTCTGTCTGGAAGAGCGACTTCGGTTCTGAGCGGCCGCTTCGCTCGTTTTCTCCCTTCAGGCCCGACTCCGAACTGACGACCCCGCGACGGTCGTGCGCATCGATACCTAACCGCACATTTCTCATAGGCGACTCGGTCGAATATCGGGCATGGATTCGACAACGAACCGACGCCGGGTTCTCGCCGCACTCGGTGCCGGTGTCGCTCTGTCAGGCTGTCTCGGAAGTGACCCGCCGGTCGCGGGCGACGACGCGGGAGCCGATGACGCGTCCGAGCCCGCCGAAACAACCGATTCCACCGCGGGCGAGTACTCGGGCCCGTTCGAGCTTCCGGTCCCCGAGGACGAACTCCGCCGGGGCGCGTCGAAAGACGCCATCCCGGCCATCACCGCCCCCGTCTTCGCGGCCGACTGGAGCGGGTTCGACGAGGTGGACGCGACGCTCGACGACGGCGACGAGGTGGTCGGCGTCGAACTCGACGGGATCGCCCGCGCTTACCCGCTCGCTGTCCTGAACTGGCACGAAATCGTCAACGACGGCTTCGACGGCCGGCCCGTGGTCGTGACCTACTGTCCGCTGTGCGGGAGCGCCGTCGTCGCCGACAGACTCGCCGGCGGCGAGCCGACGTACTTCGGCGTCTCGGGCCTGCTCTGGATGTCCGACCTCGTGATGTACGACGACCGGACGAACTCGCTGTGGAGCCAGGTGCTCGCGACCGCGATTCGCGGGGAACTGACCGGCGAGACGCTGTCGCTCCTCCCCTCGACCAGCTCCACGTGGGGCGAGTGGCGGGCGGCCCACCCCGAGACCGAGGTGTTGGTTCCGCCGCCCGTCTCGGGGACGATTCGCGGGCGGCAGACCCGCCAGTACGACGTGAACCCCTACGCGAGCTATCAGCAGTCGAGCGCCATCGGCATCGGCTTCAACGACGCGGCGGACGACCGATTGCACCCGAAAACGTCGGTCGTCGGCGTCGCCGCCGATGGTGTCGCCCGCGCTTACCCGCTCGACGCGGTGGAGCGCGCGGGCGTCGTCAACGACACCGTCGGCGACCTCCCGGTCGTCGTGGCGGCCTCCGCCGAGGGGAGTCTCGTCGCCTACGTCCGCCGGGTCGACGGCGAGGCCGTCGCGTTCGAACGCGACGGGTCGGTTCTCGTCGCCGCCGGGTCGCGGTGGAACCTCCTCACCGGCCGGGCGCTCGACGGTCCCCACGAGGGGTCGGTCCTGACGCGGGCCAACGACCGCTCGCCGATGTTCTGGTTCGCGTGGGCAGACTTCAACCCGGAGACGGAGATTTACGGGGTGAAGAACGCGACCGGCGAGGAGGAGTAGTCGTTCGCGCGGCGAGCGCGCGTGATTCGAGGGCGATACGCGGAGAATCGGAGTTTCGGCCGTTCGGGCGGCGGCTACGACGAGTTCAGGATGTCGCGGACGCGCCGGGGCTCGCCGGAGAGGGAGGGCTCCTTCTCGACGATTTTCAGCACCTCGTGGTCGGTCACGTCGGGGTAGGACTTCCCGATGGCCTCCTCGATGAGGGCCTTTTCGAGGCGGAACTCCGTTCCCTCGTAGACCACGTCTACGCCGTCGTCGTCGAAAGAGAGAATCGTCATACCTGTCTTTGTTTTCCGCGAGTAGTTAAATACGCGTCGTCGTCGCGAAACCGGCGGCCCCCGTCGTGTCTGACGGTCGTCTTGCGGACGGTTTATTATGGCACGGGTGTTGGTTCGGAGCGTGTCACTGGGTACGGACCCGCTCGATGCGCTCGAAATTCCCGACGGGACGACGGTCGAGGAACACGACCTCGTCACCGACGGCGACGTGGTCGTCGGCGGGCAGAGCACCGTCGAGTTCGGCGTCCGCGGACAGAACGTCCTCGCGGGCGAGCGCGTCACCTTCGGCGGCGACATCGAGGCCGAGGCCGACTGCCGACTCGACATGCTCGACGACGTGGCCGGAAACGTCCTCGTCGGCAACGACGCCTACCTCGGCGAGCGCGTCCACATCGCCGGCCGCCTGATGGTCTCGGGCGACCTCGACATCGGCGACGACGTCGACATCGAAGAGGGGTTCGAGGCCAACGGCTGGATCGTCATCCGCAACCCAATCCCGACGCTCGTATTCTACTTCATCGTCCTCTCGCAACTTCTCCGACTCGGCGAGGACGAGGCGGCCGACGAACTCGCCGAAACCCTCTCGGGCGAGTCGCCGCACGACCCGCTCGTGATTCCCCGGAACGCCACCGTCTCAGACGACGCGTGGCGCGTCTCGACGCCCGCACACGTCGGGTCAGACTGCCGAATCCACGGCAACATCCGCGCGAAGTCCATCGACCTCGCCGAGGACAACAACGTCTTCGGGAGCCTCCGCGCCCGCGACGACATCGTCGTCGGGAGCGGAACGCGCATCCACGGCGACGTGACCACCCGAAACGGCGAGGTCCGCATCCACGAGGACGCGCGCGTCCTCGGCGACGTGTCCTGTAACGACCTCGTGCTCGAAGCCGGCGCGCACGTCGACGGCACGATGCGCGCCCGCGGCGAGATGCGCATTCACCGCGATAACCTCCCCCGCGAGGCCGAGTAACCGAATTCGAGACCGACCGAGCGACCGCGGCTCCCCGTGCGCCGCGATAGCAACAGTCGTCGTTTGTGCTTACCCAACGATTAATCCCTCAGGTGGAGAGTGTCGTCTATGGACAATCGACTGAAACTTCTCTCGGTCGCCCTCCTCGTCCTCCTCGCCGGGTGTACCGGCGGCGCGGCGGACGGTGGCGCTGGCGGCGCGGAGAGCGTCTCGCTCGCCGCCGACACGGCCGCCTCCACCGACGCCGAACAGACGGGCGGCGACGACCTCCCGCAGGCCCAGCGGCGGGCGGTCATCAAGAACGGCCGGATAGAACTAACCGTCGACGAGTTCAACGAGTCGCGCGACGCGGTCGAAGCGACCGCCGAGTCCTACGGCGGTTACATCAGCGACTCCAACGAGTACGTCAACCGCCGGAGCGGCGGCACCTACCGCTCGGGTCAACTCGTCGTGCGCGTCCCCTCCGAGGACTTCTCGGCGTTCATGGCCGACATGAAGGACCTCGGCGAAGTCGAGCGCGTCGAGACGAACTCGCAGGACGTGACCGACCAACTGGTCGATATCGAAGCGCGGTTGAGCAACCTCCGCGCGCAGCGTGACCGCCTCCGCGAACTCTACGAGTCGGCTAACACGACCGAAGACGTGCTCGCGGTCGAAGAGCGCCTGACCGAGGTCCAGACCGAAATCGAGCGGCTCGAAGCCCAGAAGCAGTCGCTCGAAGACCGGGTCGCCCTCTCGACCGTCCGCGTCTCGCTGTCCGAGCGGCCGCCCGGCCCGGCGCAGTGGTACGACACGCCGGTCTTACAGGCGTTCTCCGAGTCGGTCAACGGCGCGTTCGTCGCCCTTCGGGCGCTCGTCGTCGCCGTCGCCTACGCGGTCCCGTACCTCGTCGTCTTCGGCGGCCTCCTCGCGATTCTCGGGAGCGGGGTGGTGCTCGCCGGCCGCGCCGCCTACAGGCGACTGACGGACTGACCGCTCGCCGGTCTCTGTTCGTCGCTCGCGCGTCCTCGCACGCGAGCGTTTTTCCGCGTCCGCGACCATCGTCGAGCCATGCTCTCTCTCGCGTTAGCCGGCAAGCCGAACGCCGGCAAATCGACGTTCTACACGGCCTCGACGCTCGCCGAGGTCGACGTGGCGAACTACCCCTTCACGACTATCGACGCGAACCGCGGCGTCACGCACGCTCGCACCCGCTGTCCTTGTCTCGACCGCGACGAGCGCTGTGGCAACTGCGAGGACGGTATCCGCTACGTCGCCGTCGAACTCGTCGACGTGGCCGGGCTCGTTCCCGGCGCGCACGAGGGCCGCGGCCTCGGTAACCAGTTCCTCGACGAGCTGACGAACGCGGACGCCATCGTCAACGTCGTCGACGCCTCCGGCGGGACGAACGCCGAGGGTGAACCCGTCGAGGTGGGGAGCTTCGACCCCGTCGAGGAGGTCGACTTCATCGAGGAGGAACTCGAACAGTGGCTCGCCGGCATCGTCCACAAGAACTGGGAGTCCGTGGTCCGCAAGTCGCGGTCGCCCGACTTCGACATGGACGACGCCCTCTCGGACCTCCTGACGGGCGTCGGCGCGAGCGAGTACGATATCGCCGCCGTCCTGCGCGACCTCGACTACTCGCCGAATCCCCAAGATTGGGACGACGAGGACCGCGTGGAACTCGCCCGCGCGATTCGCCGGCGGACCAAGCCCATCGTCCTCGTGGCCAACAAGGTCGACATCGCGCCCCCGGAGAACCTCGAACGACTCGCCGAGACCGGAAAGCCCGTCATCGCGGCCACCGCGGACGGCGAACTCGCGCTCCGGCGGGCCCGCGAGGCGGGCATCATCGACTACCACCCCGGCGACGACGACTTCGAACTCGTCGGCGACGTGAGCGGCGCACAGGAGAAGGGCCTCGAACGAATCCGCGACCTGATGGGCGAACACGGCGGCACCGGCACGCAGGAGGCCATCGACACCGCGGTCTACGACGTGCTCGACCGAATCACGGTCTACCCGGTCCAAAACGAGTCGAAGTGGACCGACGGCACGGGTAACGTCCTCCCCGACGCCTTCCTCCTTCCGCGGGGGTCGACGCCGCGGGACCTCGCGTACGCGGTCCACTCCGACATCGGCGACGGCTACCTCCACGCGGTCGACGCGCGAGCGAAACGCCGCATCGCCGAAGACCAAGAACTCGAAGAGGGTGACGTCATCAAAATCGTCTCGACGGCGAAGTAACTGTCGTCGATTCGTCTTTTCTGCGGATTTTGTCGCTCTTCTTGGGTCAGTACTCCGTCCGCCACGCCACAGATAAATCAAATGGCGCTATATGGAATTGGAGTTCAGCAGCTCACCGACGTACGACAGAGGAACGGGTCGAGAGTATCGTTCACCGGGGCGTGGCGGTCGCTCGTCCGGGTTTACGCGATAAAAATGGAATCATCGGTTCCTAACCGACTGCGGCTTAGAGGTCTTTGGCGACGCGAAGTTCCGTATCGGTGACCGTCTCCACCGACGCGGCGGGTACTTCGATGTCGTCGCCGTCGGCGTCGCCGAAGCCGAGGCCCTGTACGACTGCCTCGGCGATGTCTGGGTCGGGTTCGACGTACGCGATTTGGGCGTCCGTGTCGACTTCGGTCACGATTCCGATCTGTTCGGCTTCCTCGTCCATGAGGAACTTCCCTTCGTCGGCGGTCGAGAGAACTGACATCCGTCCAATCGTTACTTCCGAATGACATAATAACCTACGGCCTCGTACGAACGCTGATACTTCTCGCCCGCGTACGGAACGCATGACAATCGGTTCACAGGTCTCCGAGGCCGACGCTCGTCGGCTCCCGCTGTCCGAGACGCGGGTGCTTCTCGGCGTCGGACTGGCGATTGCCCTCGTCGCCGGCCTCGTCTTCCGCGTCGTCGGCCAGCTCGTGTTAGTTCCCTCCCGTCCGTTGGTCACGGCTGCGGTGTTCGCGTTGACGGTGCCCGCGATGTGGGCGCTCGCGGTCGGGGTCTTCCGGTGGCGCGGGCTCTCCGGCGGCGCGAAACGGGAGGCCGCGGCGCTGCTCGTCGTCCCGGGCATGCTCGTCGACGCGGTCTCGACGGCGCTGTTCTCGCTCGTCTACCCGAACATGGGGCTCGAAGCTGCGGGGCTCTTCGGCGGGCTGTTGCTCCTGGCGTACGCGACGGTTTTGGTCTCGGGGTTCGTCGGTCGGTGACCCGATTCGGGCCGACGCTTCCATCGTCGAGCCGCCGCGTCGGCGACAGTGCGGCTCTCCTCTCTTCTGCTCAGTCACGCGCGACGACGCGAAAAATAGGGCGCGAAGCGGCGGTCCGATTCGGACTCGTCAGTCCGACTCCGACGAGGAGCCGAAGGCGGTCGGGACGCTCACGTCGGCGTGTTGCGAGAGGTAGTACGCGAGCGCGAACAGCGCGACGACGCCGATGCCGAGAAGCGCCAGCGAGCCCACGCCGTAGCCGCTCGCGAGGAACAGCCCCGTCGCGACGGCTCCGCAGAGGACGGCGTACGGAATCTGCGTGTTCACGTGGTCGACGTGGTCCGCGCCGGCGAACATCGACGAGAGGACCGTCGTGTCGCTGATGGGCGAACAGTGGTCACCGAACAGCGAGCCGGTGAGGATAGCGCCGATTGCGCCCGGCAGCGGCGCGCCGAGCTGGTAGGCAAGCGGCACCGCGACGGGGAACATGATACTCATCGTTCCCCACGACGTACCTATCGAGAACGAAATGATGGCCGCGGCGAGGAAGACGACCGCGGGCAGGATTTCTGGCGTGATGACGCCCTCGGCGATGCTGACGACGAACGCACCGACGCCGAGCGCCTGGCTGACGCCGCCGATGGTCCACGCCAGCGAGAGGACGGCCACGGGGAACATGACCATCTTGAACCCCTCGAAGATGGCGTCGCTGACGGCTTCGAGTTCGACGCGGGCGTGGCCGACGAGGATAGCGAGCAGTAGCGCGCACGCCGAGAAGACGCCCCAGAGGATGGCGTCGGCGGTGGCCGCCTCCTTCAGCGCCTCGACGGGTGCAAGCCCGGGCCAGCCGCCGGAGTACAGCAGACCGAAGCCGGTGACGGCGACGAGCGTGACGATGGGCGCGGCGAAGTACCACCAGCGCGAATCGACGTGGTCGGGCGTGACGATGTCCTCCTCGCGCGTCTCGATGAGGGGGTCGGCGTCGTCGCCGAGGACCTTCCCCTCTTCTTTCGCGCGGCGTTCGGCGCGCTTCATCGGCCCGAAGTCCCAGTCCATCACGACGAGGATGAACACGAGCGCGACCGCGAGCAGGCTGTAGAAGCGGAACGGAATGCTCTGGAGGAACACCACGAAGGCGCTCTGGTCGATGCCGAGCGAGGCGAACTGCTCGCGGATGAGTCCGACCTCGAAGCCGACCCACGTCGAGACGACGGCGACGCTCACCACGGGCGAGGTGGTCGAATCGAGCAGGTACGCCAGCTTCTCGCGGCTGATGTCGAACTTGTCGGTGATGGGCCGCATCACCGAGCCCGTGATCATCGTGCTCGCGTAGGAGTCGACGAAGATGAGCATCCCGAGGACGCTCGTCCCCAACGCGGCCTGTTTCCGGGTCTTGATGCGGGCGATGATGCGCTGTGCGAGCGCGTTCATCCCGCCCGAGAGGAATATCATCCCGAGCATCGCGCCCGAGAGGAAGGTAAACAGGAGGAGTTTGCTGTTGAACGACTCGGTCACGTTGTTGATGACCAACTGGAGGGAGTACGCCGCCCCGCCGATGGGGTTCCATCCCACCAGGATGGTCGCACCGATCCAGATGCCGGTGAAAAGCGAGAGGAGCACCTGCCGACTGAGCAGCGTCAGCACGATTGCGAAGAGCGCCGGCAGCAGGCTGATGACTCCCTGCGTCTCTGCGGGCATGACAAACGTTTCGTCACCGGCTCCCGAATTTAAGGGTTTTCACTTCGAACGCCGAGAATAAGACGTATCGGATGCCGTGAGTTGTCGTAGTTCGGTCGACGAATCGGGCGGTTACGGACGTGCGAGATTCTCAAACGACCGCGTCGTACGCCTCGCCCATTATCTCGATGGCCTCGCGGAGCGACTCGGTGTCGGTCGCGTACGACAGGCGGGCGTAGCCGTGGCCGTGCTCGCCGAACGCCTCGCCGGGGACGATAATCACGCCGCGGTCGATGCACTCGTCGACGAAGCCCTCGGGAACCTCGGGCATGACGTAGAACGCGCCGCCCGGCGACGGGACGGTGAGGCCGATGTCCTCCAGCCCCTCGACGACGAGGTCGCGGCGCTCGCGGAACGTCTCGGTCATCTCCTCGATTCGGTCCTGCGGGCCGCTGAGCGCGGCTTCGGCCGCAAACTGCGCCGGCGCGGAGGCGCACGCCTGCACGTACTGGTGGACGCGGAGCATGCGCTCGACCCGGCGGGGAGAGCCGTACACCCAACCCAGCCGCCAGCCGGTCATCGAAAAGAGCTTCGAGGCCGAGTTGACAACGACGACGTTGTCGGTCTCGGCGAACTCGATGGGCGAGCGGTGTTCGCCCTCGAAGACGGTGTACTCGTACACCTCGTCGGAGATGCAGAGCACGTCGTGCTCGTCGGCGATGCGGGCGAACTCGGCGATGTCGTCGGGCGGCGACACCGCGCCCGTCGGGTTGCCGGGGCTGTTGACGACGAACGCCGCGGTGTCGTCGGTGATGGCCTCTTCGACCGCCTCGGGGTCGAGCGTCAGGTCGTCGCGGAGGGGGACCGGCACCGGTTCGCCGCCGGCGAGTTTGGTGAGCGCGTCGTAGGAGACGAAGCCCGGGTCGGGGATGATGACCTCGTCGCCTTCGTTCACGTGCGCCTCGATGGCGATGTGGAGCGCCTCGCTTCCACCGGCCGTGGCGATGACGTCGTCGGGGTCGAGCTCGACGCCTTGGTCGCGGCGGTGCTTCTCGGCGATAGCCTCGCGCAGGCTCGGGAGTCCCTTGTTCCCCGTGTAGCCGTCCGCCTCGCCGGCCTCGATGGCCTCGACGGCCGCCCGTCGCGCGTGGTCCGGGGCCGGGAAGTCTGGCTGGCCCAGCCCGAGGTTGATAGCGTCTTCGCCAGCCGCCTCGAACACCTTGCGAATGCCGCTGATGGAGATTCGCTCCACTCGGTCGGAGAAGTGCGTCATATCCTATCCCGCGTCGCGGTTCGGGATAGTTCTTCCCACGCACGGTCGCGGTCGACCCGTCGACCCCGTGACATGACCGACGGACAGTAACGGATTTTACTGCCGCTATCTTGGAGGAGGCAATTCTGGAGGACCGACTGTTTCAACCCCGGATACGGTCGTGAACCGGATTTCCATCGGTTCTCGCGCGTCATCTACCGCGTCTATCGTTACCGCGTACGCGCCCGGAATAAGGCGCTGATTCGTAACGATGGCAATGACAGAGGCACCACGCTCGACTTCACTCAGCCGTAGACGATTCCTGCAGGGCTCCGGCCTCGCCGCGACCGCCGGCCTCGCGGGCTGTCTCGGCGGGTCCGGCGGGAGCGGGCTGGACGAACTCAACGTCGCCTACATGCCCATCTACCCGGACATGCAGTACTTCGTGATGGAAGAAGAGGGGCTGTTCGACCAGCTTTCGGTCCCGGTGGCTGGCAAGAAATTCTCCGACGGCCCGAGCATCGTGCAGGCGTCGGCGACGGGCGACTTCGACGTGATGATGTTCGGTATCGTCCCGGCGATGATTGTCATGGACAAGGGCATCCCCGCGAAGATCACCGCGGCGAACATCAAGAACGCGATGCAGATTCTCGCCACCGACGACTTCGCCGCCCTCTGGGAGGAACACGGCAAGGACGCCTTCGCCGAGTTCGAAGCCCGAGAGGGCCGGAAGTTCACCTTCGGCACCTTTCCGCCGGGGTCGGTTCCGGACATCCTGCTCCGCTACTGGATTCAGAACACGCTCGGGCTCGACCCCGAGGAGGACGTGAACATCAAGGGCCTCGGCGGCGCGGCCGCGGTCCAGCAGGCGCTCCTCTCGAACAACATCGACGGCACGAGCATCATGGAGCCCGTGCCGACGGTCATCGAGGCCAACGACGCGCCGTTCCAGCCCATCGCGTGGGCGGGCGACTTCATGCCCGGCCAGCCCGCGGCGGTCACGCTCATGCACGACCGCCTCCGGCAGGACAACCGCGACCTCGCCACGGAGTTCGTCGAACTCCACCAGCAGGCGACGAACTTCGTCGCCGACAACCCCGACACGGCCGCCCAGCACGCGAGTTCGGTCATCGGAGAGAGCGCGCTCCCGGTCGAGACCGCTCGCGCGGCGCTCGACTCCCCCGCGTCGGACTTCATCACCGACCCCCACGATATCGAAGGCGGCGCTGAAATCTTCGCGGACTACGCCCAGACGCTCGGGAAGACGGAAGCCCAGTTGACCGTCGACGAGATGTTCGACTACGGTATCTACGACTCGCTATGAGCAACGACGAAGTCGGCAGCGGCGTCGCCCTCTCGGAGACCGACGCGGACGAGCGACTGCTCGACCGGCTCGCGGGGTTCTCCTCGGAACAGACGGGGCTCGCGGTCGCCGGCTTCGCGGGCTTTCTCGCCGTCTGGTACGTCGCCGCGCTGTTCCAGCCCACGTATCTCCTCCCCTCGCCCGTCGAGGTGCTAGCGGCGTTCGTCGTCGAACTCACCGCGCCGGCGTCGCTGTCGATTCCCTTTACGGGCGCGGAACTCCCGGCGACTCGACTGGTGGTCAAACTGATTCAGAGCCTCTACCACTACGTGCCGGGCCTGCTCATCGGGACCTCGCTCGGCGTCTTCGCGGGCGTCGCCATGGGTTGGAACACTCGCGTCGACAGCGTCTTCACGCCCGTCACGCGTCTCCTCCGGCCGATTCCGCCCCTGGCGTGGATCGGCTTCGCCGTCATCTGGCTCGGCGTCAACCACCAGGGCGCGACGTTCATCGTCGCCATCGGCTCCTTCTGGATTAACTTCTACAGCGCCTACGGCGGCGTCGAGGGGGTCTCGGAGGACCTCAAGGAGGTCGCCGCGACCCTCGGCGTCGACGACGACTGGACGATGATTCGGAAGGTCGTCCTCCCGGCGGCCAGCCCCTCCATCATGACCGGTATCCGGACGAGCATCGGCCAGTGTTGGATGATCGTCGTCGCGGCCGAACTCATCGTCGGCGTCGGCGTCGGCTACGAGATTCTCAACACGGCGCAGAACCTCGCCATGGACGTGTCGGTCGCCTACATGCTCGTCATCAGTATCGTCTTCCTCGTGAGCGACGGCCTGTTCCGCCGGGTCGAACGGCGGGCGCTGGAGTGGAGAGCATGAGCGGAGACGCGAACGCGGGAGCCGACACGACCGCGACCGGCCCCGACGAGACCGCGACGGTCCGGGTCGACTCGCTCGGCAAGACCTACGCCTCCGACCGCCGGACGGTCGAGGCGCTGTCGGACGTTGAGTTCGCGGTCGAGGACGGCGAGTTCGTCTGTATCGTCGGTCCCTCGGGATGCGGCAAGACGACGCTGTTCCGCATCATCGCCGGCCTCGAAGACGCCACGTCGGGCGCGGTCACCCTCGACGGCTCGCCCGTCACCGGCCCCGGCACCGACCGCGGCATGGTGTTTCAGGAGTACGGGCTGTTTCCGTGGCGGACCGTCGCCGAGAACGTCGCCTTCGGGCTCGAGGAACAGGGCGTCGAGGAGCCGGCGCGCTCGGAACGCGTGACGGAGATGCTCGAACTCGTCGGACTCGACGGCTTCGCCGACGCCTATCCCAAAGAGCTGTCCGGCGGGATGAAACAGCGCGTGGGCATCGCCCGCGCGCTCGCGGTCGACCCCGAACTGCTCCTCATGGACGAGCCGTTCGGCGCGGTCGACGCCCAGACCCGCGACATGCTCCACGGCGAACTGCTCGACATCTGGGCGGAGACGGACAAGACGGTGCTGTTCGTCACCCACGACGTAGAGGAGGCCGTCACGCTCGCCGACCGCGTGGTCGTCATGGCCGCCAACCCGGGTCGCGTCCGCGAAATCGTCTCGGTCGATATCGACCGCCCGCGCGAGCGGACCGAAAGCGAGTTCGCGGCGTACGTCGAGCGGATTCGCGGGCTCATCGGGGAGTAATCCGGCTTCTACGCGCCCGATTCTCGCGTCTCTACTTCCGCGCCTCGCGCAACTCGTCGATGTGCGCGTCGATGACCGACAGCGTCGCGTCGGCGTCGACGTAGCCCTTCTCGTACTCCTTCATCGCGCTGTTGTAGTCGCTGAGGAACTGTGCGACCGCGTCGTCGAGGTCGTCGCTCATACACGTCCGTAGCCCCGCCATCGGATTTGAACCTTCGGCCCGCGGACGGCGGGACCGGAAGCGCACGGGACTCCGGTCCGACGGCCGCACCGCGGGACCGTCGATTTATCACCGCGCCCCGCCAACGCGCCGGTAGTGACGACCCTCCGCTTCGAGGACGGAACCGTTCACGTCGGCACCGACCTCGATATCTCAATTCCCGGCGTCGAGTCCGACCCCCGAAGCGGCGGCTATCGTGCCCCAGCGATGCGGTACGCCGCGATTCGGGATGCGCTCGACGCGGCCGGCGTCGACTACGACGACCGGGTCACGGCCGCTCTCGAGGCCCCCCTCTCGCTTTCGACGACCTACGACCTCCGCGACTACCAGCGGGCCGCTCTCGACGCGTGGCTCGACGCGGGCGGTCGCGGCGTCGTGGAACTGCCGACCGGCGCGGGTAAGACGGTGCTCGCGGTCGCCGCGATGGTCGCCCGCTCGGTACCGACGCTCGTCGTCGTTCCGACCATCGATTTACAGGACCAGTGGATACGAGAACTCGAAACCGAGTTCGACGTGCCAGTCGGTCGGTTCGGCGGCGGCGAGCAGACCCAAGAGGCCATCACGGTCTCGACGTACGACTCGGCGTACCTCCGCGCCGACGACGTGGGCGGCGACTTCGGCCTCGTCGTCTTCGACGAGGTCCACCACCTCGGGGGCGAGGGCTATCAGGACATTCCGCGCTTTCTCGCCGCACCTTCCCGCCTCGGCCTGACGGCGACGTTCGAGCGCCCCGACGGCGCACACGAGCGCGTGGAGGAACTCGTCGGCCCGCGGGTGTACCGCCTCGACGTGGACGACTTGGCGGGCGACCACCTCGCCGACTACGAGGTCCGCCGAATCGAGGTGGAACTCACCGCCGACGAGCGCGAGACGTACGACGAGGCACAGGAGACGTTCGTGAACTACCTGCGCACCTCGGGGCTGTCGATGCAGTCGGGCAGCGACTACCAGAAACTCGTGATGCGCTCCGGGAACGACCCGAGAGCGCGGGAGGCGCTCCTCGCCAAGCAGCACGCCCGCGACGTGATGATGAACTCCGAGGCGAAGGTGGACAAACTGGCCCGGTTGCTCGCGCGACACCGCGAGGACCGCGTCATCGTCTTCACCGCCTCGACCGACCTCGTCTACCGCATCTCGCGGCGCTTTCTCGTCCCGCCGATAACCAACGAGACCGGCACGAAAGAGCGCCGCGAAATCCTCGCCCGCTTCCGCGACGGCACCTACGACACCGTCGTCGCGGCCAACGTGCTCGACGAGGGCGTGGACGTGCCCGACGCGAACGTCGGCATCCTCCTCTCGGGGTCGGGGTCGGAACGCGAGTTCACCCAGCGCCTCGGTCGCATCCTCCGACCGAAGGCCGACGGTTCGACCGCGACGCTCTACGAACTCGTGAGCGTCGAGACGGCGGAAGAACGGGTCGCGGCCCGGCGTCGGTGACGCGGACGCGGGTCGGCGCGGGTCGGCACCGGCGGGAAAGCGGTCGCCTTCGGAGTCAGGCCAGCGAGACGTTCAAATCGCCGTTGTTGCGGAAGGCGTCGAACTCGAACTCGAACTCGATTGCGAAGTCGGCGCTCCCGGCGGCCGGGACGGCGAGCTCCTGCGACCGAGTCGACTCCTCGTCGCGGACGCTGACACGGGCTTCGACCGTGGCGATTCGCTCCGCTCCGCTGTCGTTGACGACCGTCCCGAAGACGCGGAGGCGGCCGTCGTCGGTCGCCTCGAAGTCGACCTCGGAGATGCGAACCGGCGGTACCTCCGGGGTGTCTCGGGGCTCCCCTGCCGGTGCATCGGGCGGGTTTCGCGGGCCCGTCGCGCCCGGAAGCGACCCGAGACAGCCGGACGACAGGCCGACCGCGACCAGTCCGAGGAGGCGTCGTCGCTCCATACGATGGCGTCCGCCGCGGGCGCAATGAACCTTGTCGTCCGCGTTGTCGTCGTCCGCATCGTCGCTCACTTCTCGCCCCGCCGCCCGAGTCGTTTTTGTCCCGCGGTCCCGTCGTGGCGAGCGTGCTGACGAAGGACCTGCTTCGCGTGTCGCGGGCGGGCGGCGGCTACCACCCGCAGTTCGCTGACCGGGGAGACCGCCCGCTGGCTGCGAAGGCCATCGGCGTCTTCCGGCGACACGTCGGCGACGCGCGGGCCGACCTCGACGACGCCCTCGCCGACCTCGAAGCCGAGGCCGACGACTTCAAACTCGCCCGCGGCTTCGCGTCGCTGCTCGACCGCGAGGCGGTGTTCGAGACGGCGGCTCCCCTGCCACCGGTCCGTGCCCGCCGCGCCGCGTTCGAGGCCGCGATGGCGGCCGGCGGCGTGACGACGCCCGAGGAGCGGGCCGCGGCGCTCGACCGCGCGGCGTCCTCGTTCGGGTCGTCTCCCGAGGCGGTCGACGAGTCGCTGACCGCCGACCGCGAGGTCGAACAGGTGCTTTCCGAGTTCGACCCGCGGTGGACGCCCGACGAACTGCTCGCGCAGTACAACCTTTCGCTGGCCCAGACCGCCCTGTTCGACGCGACCGAGGTTCGGGTCCGAAGCTCCGACCCGAAGGCCGTCGTCTCGGCGGTCAAGCGCCTCCGTCTCATGTACGAGGTCCGGAAGACCGACGCCGGGCGCGAGGTCGTCGTCACCGGCCCCGACGCGCTCTTTCAGCGAACCAGACGCTACGGAACCGCCTTCGCTCGCCTGCTTCGGTCGGTCGCAACCGCCGGCGACTGGCGACTCGTAGCGACCATCGACGACCGCGGGACGGAACGCGAACTGACGCTCACGAGCGACGACGTGTCGGTCCCCGGCGTCGAGCCGATGGCCGAACCCGGCTTCGACAGCGGCGTGGAGGCCGACTTCGCCGCCCGCTTCCGCGGCCTCGACTTCGACTGGTCGCTCGTCCGGGAGCCGGAACCCCTCGACACAGGGACGAGCGTGATGATTCCGGACTTCGCGTTCGACTACGCGCACGCCGACTCCCGCGTCTTCTTCGAGATTATGGGCTTTTGGACGCCCGAGTACGTCGAAAAGAAGCTGGGCCAACTCGCCGACGTGGAGGACGTGGAACTCGTCGTCGCCGTGGACGAGTCGCTCGGCGTCGGCGAGGACATCGCCGCCCGCGACCACCGTGCCGTCCCCTACTCCGGCTCCGTGCGCGTGAAGGACGTGGTGGACGTGCTGCGCGACTACGAGTCCGACCTCGTCGCCGACGCGGCCTCGTCGCTCCCCGCCGAACTCGCGCCGGACGACGACGTGGTCACCCTGTCCGACCTCGCGGCCGCCCGCGGCGTCTCCGTCGACGCGCTCGACGACGTGGCCTTCCCGGAACACGAACTCGTCGGGCGGACCCTGGTCCGGCCCGCCGTCCTCGACGCGCTCGCCGGGGAAGTCGAGGCGGGGATGTCGCTGTCGACGGTCGAGTCCGTCCTCGACGACCGCGGCCTCGACGACGCGAGCGCGGTCCTCTCGCGACTCGGCTACCGGGTCGAGTGGGCGGGGCTGACCGGCGGGACAGTCAAAGAGAAGTAGCGGTGCGCCGCACCGCGCCCCGGTCGCTGCTGGCTATTTCGGTTTGACGAGCTCTTCTTGCCGACCCTTCGGGACCGTCGAGCGGAGTTCCCCGTGGAGGTAGAGCCCGACGCCGAGGGGTTCGAGCTCGCCGGCGATTTCGTGGGCGGCGGTGAGGTAGCCCCAGTCGCCCTCCCACCGGTCGAGCTGTTGGTCGTGGCCGTCGACGAACGCCTTCGCCTCGCCGGGGCTCAGTTCGATGACGTTCTTCGTCGCGTCGCCGCAGAACCGCTGGACCGCGTTGGTCGAGGGCTTCCAGTGGCGCTGACGGGTCCGCAGGATGCGCATTCCGAGCCCTTCGACTTTGATGGGGTCGACGACCTCTCCGTGGAACGCCCAAATCTTGCCCGCGCCCTTCTCCCAGAACGTGTAGGCGTCGAAGACTGCCGGGTCGACGCCGAACCGCTCTTCCCACCAGTCGACGACCTCCTCGCGGGAGGGCCGCCCCTCGACGACGCGGTCGTCGGCCGTCGGCGGCAGGCGGTCGAACTGCTGGCCCCAGTTCTCGTCGGGGGCGGTGTCGTCGCTCATGCGTTCACCTCCAGTTTGGCAGTGAAGAAGCCGCCCGTGTCGTTGTGGTGCGGGTAGACGCGGCGGGCCTTGGTCACCGACGGGTCGTACTCGTCGCCCTCCCACTCGGTGATGCCGGGCGCGGTCTCGAAGCCGTCGGGGACGTCCCACTCGACGACCTCGCAGTCCTCCCGTTCGAGGACGAAGTCGAGGATGGCCTCGTTCTCCTCGGGCGCGAAGGTACACGTGGAGTAGACGACGGTGCCGCCGGCTTTCGTCACCTGCACGGCGCGCCGGAGAATGCCCTTCTGGATGCCGGCGACGCTTTTGACGTGGTTCATCGTCCACTCGTCGAGCACGTCGGGGTTCTTCCGGCAGGTGCCCTCGCAGGAACACGGGGCGTCGACGAGGACGCGGTCGAACTGCTCGAACGACCCGGACTTCTCCGGGGTCCGCTCGCCGAAGGGCTTCATCGAGAAGTTGCGGGCGTCCTGATTCGACACGACGAGGTTGGTCACGCCGAGGCGCTCGGCGTTGTGGCGGAGCGCCGACAGCCGCCCGAGGTTGTTGTCGTTGCCGACGAGGACGCCCTCGTCGTCCATCATGGCGGCAATCTGGGTCGTCTTCGACCCCGGCGCGGCGCAGGTGTCCCAGACGCGCTCGCCCGGTTGCGGGTCGAGGGCGATAGCCGGGAGCGCCGACACCTCCTCTTGGCCGTGGAGCCAGCCGTGGAAGTACGGCCAGTTCGTCCCCGGGCTGCTGTCTTCGAGCTTCAGGATGCCGGGGTGCCAGTCGGTCGGTTCGTAGGCGACGCCCTCGTCGTCGAGCGCCTCGCGGGCGCGCGCCACCGTCGTCTTGATGGTGTTGACGCGGACGACAGAGGGAAGCGGCCGCTCGCAGGCCGCGAAAAAGGCCTCCTCGTCGTCCACGAGCGGCGCGTACCGCTGGAGCGGGTTCATGACACTCGATTCCGCGGGGGCGCGCTTGTCGGTTTCGGAGTCGTCGGGTGACGGGTCCGGGGCCGACGGGAGGCGACGCCGGACGGTTCACGGACGCGGGCCAGTCGGCCGATGACGACGCAGTCACCCGTCGGATTTACCTCGCCCCGGCGACCATGTTCACGTATGGCACGCATTCGCGTCCTCGCGGAGGAACTCACCGACGAACTGGAGTCGCCGACGCTGGTCGAAGGACTGCCGGGCGTCGGGTTGGTCGGCAAAATTGCGGCCGACCACTTGGTGGAGGCGTTCGACATGACCCACTACGCGGACGTGTTCTGCGAGGGCGTCCCGAAGGTTGCGGTCTACATGAAGGACGACCCGACACTCCACCCGCCGGTCAGGCTCTACGCCGACGCGGAGCGGAACCTGCTCGTCCTCCAGAGCGACATCCCCATCCGACCCGACGCGGCGACCGGACTCGCCAGCTGTCTCGGCCCGTGGTTCGAAGAACTCGGCGTGCTCCCCGTGTTCCTCTCGGGCATCGCCCACGAGAAGTCCGAGGACGTGCCCGCGCTCTACGGCGTCGGCACCGACGGCGCGACGTCGCGGCTCGAAGACGCCGGCATCGACCGTCCGACGGAGACCGGCCTCGTCTCGGGACCGACGGGCGCGCTCCTGAGCAACGCCGTCTCGGTCGGCCGCCCGGCGCTCGCGTTGGTCGTCGAGTCGGACCCGCAGTTCCCTGACCCCGAGGCGGCCCGGGTCATCATCAAACGGGGCATCGAACCGCTCGTCGGCGTCGAGGTCCCCGTGGACGACCTCGTGGACAGCGCCACCGAGATACGGCAGGCGAAAGAGCAGTTGGCCCGTCGGATGCAGCAGTCCGACGAAGAGAGCACGCAGGCCCGGCCGCTCGGGATGTACCAGTAAGTCGCTGTCGGTCGATGACGGCGGGTATCGACCCGCGCAGCCGCCCCACGGTGAGAAACGTTTCGGCCGGCCCGCAGTCTACACGTTTAAGCCGCGCCGGCCACTTCTCCCGCCCATGAGCGACGACCCTGCCGAGTCGGCCACGGACGCGAACGCAGAATCCGAGCCCGACGCGGCACCCGACGCAGCGGCGCAGGCGGCCGAAGACGCGGCGACGGACGCCGAGGGCGAGGCGTCGAGCGGCGAGTCGGCGGCCGCGGACCCCGACGCGACGGGTGACGGGCCGGCCGTCTCCGACCGCGTCGCCGAGTACGACGACGACCTCGCGGCCGAGGTCGCGACGCTCGAAGCCCGCGTCGCCGACCTCGAAGCCGAGCGCGACGACGCCGAAGCGACGGCCGAGGAACTCCAGTCTCGCCTCAAGCGCACGCAGGCGGACTTCCAGAACTACAAGAAGCGCGCGAAGAAGCGACAGGACCAGATAAAAGAGCGCGCCACCGAGGACTTCGTCGAGCGCGTCGTCACCGTCCGCGACAACCTCGTCCGCGCGCTCGACCAGGACGAGGACGCCGACATCCGCGGCGGCCTCGAATCGACGCTCAAGGAGTTCGACCGCATCCTCGAAGACGAGAACGTCGAAATCATCGACCCCGAACCGGGGACGGACGTGGACCCCAACCGCCACGAGGTGATGATGCGCGTCGACAGCAACGAGCCGGCGGACACCGTCGCCGACGTGTTCCAGCCCGGTTACGAGATGGCCGACAAGGTCATCCGCGCCGCGCAGATCACGGTCAGTAAGGGCGAGTAGTCGCGAGCGACACAGCTGTCTCCCCGCGACCGGCCACGGTGACCTGACGCGCCGCCGATCCGGGGAGGACTTTTGTTCTCACCTCGCAATCACTACGGCATGCGACTTCGTTCCCGTCGGCGGCGGCCGACCGTGCGCGTCACCCAACACGGTGACCCCGGCGACGACGACCTGCTTTTCGTCCTCGGATGGGGCAACAAGCCGGGTCACCGGAGCGTCGAGTGGCTCCTCGACCGCCTCACTTACGAGGGCTACCACGTCCACGCCGTCGAACTCCCGACGAACGGCTGGGAGTTCGAGGGCCAGTACGTGAGCCCGGTGCGGGCGTACGCGGTCGACCGCGACATCGACCTCGTCCTCAGCCACAGCACCGGCGGCCTCGTCGCCGCCCACCTCGACCTCGCGGTCCGGAACGTCTTTTTGAGCCCGTGGTGGGGGACCGCGACAGCCGGCCTCGATGGCCTGCTGCTCCCCGTCGTCAGGCGGTTGCCGACGACGCGCCCGCTCGTCCCCGCGGGCATCTCTCGTACGGACCTCGGCGAACTGAAACTCGCCGCCGAACTGGCCGACGGCCCGGACAACGCCTCGCCCGCCTTCCTCCGCATGATTCACGGCGCGCAGGAGTCGCTGCCGCCGTTCCGTCCCGACGACGTGGTCTTCGTCTCGCTGTCGGACCGGGTCGTCGACGTCCGCGCAATCAGTGACCGGACCCCCGCGTCGAACCTCGTTCCGTACGACGGCGGCCACGAGTTCTTCGCCAGCGAGGGCAGGGAGCGGACGCTCTCGGTGGTGCTCGACGCCCTCGACGGGGTGGACCCGTCGTCGCTCCGACTCGGCGGTGCGGGCGCGCCCGGCTCCGACGACTCGACCGACGGGACGGAGCGACCGCAGTCGATGGACTGAGACGCCGCCGCCCCCGACGGCGACTCTGCCGGACGCGACGCTGGCGACGCGGTCGGCGGTTCTACATAAATCGACCGACCTGTTTCGACGCGAGAACGCAAAATCGCAAGACAGCGTCGGCCTCGGTGCGCGCCGTGTGTCGCAGTATCTAGTAACCTTTAACCGGCAAAAGACGGTATTTGCGGGCAAGATGGCGAGCAACAAGATTCTGGGTATCGACCTCGGCACCACGAACAGCGCGTTCGCGGTGATGGAGGGCGGCGACCCGGAGATTATCGTGAACGCAGAAGGCGACCGAACTACCCCCTCCGTCGTCGCGTTCACCGACGACGGTGAGCGGTTGGTCGGCAAGCCGGCGAAGAACCAGGCCATCCAGAACCCCGAGCGCACGATTCGGTCCATCAAGCGCCACATGGGCGAGGACGGCTACACCGTCGACATCGAGGGCGAGGAGTACACGCCGGAGCAGATTTCGGCGATGATTCTCCAGAAAATCAAGCGCGACGCCGAGGACTACCTCGGCGACGAACTGAAGAAGGCCGTCATCACCGTCCCCGCGTACTTCAACGACAAGCAGCGTCAGGCGACGAAGGACGCCGGCGAAATCGCGGGTCTCGAGGTCGAGCGCATCGTCAACGAGCCGACCGCGGCCTCCATGGCCTACGGCCTCGACGACGAGTCGAACCAGACCGTGCTCGTCTACGACCTCGGCGGCGGCACCTTCGACGTGTCCGTCCTCGACCTCGGGGGCGGCGTCTACGAAGTGGTCGCCACGAACGGGGACAACGACCTCGGCGGCGACGACTGGGACGAGGCCATCATCGACTGGCTCGCCACCGAGTTCAAGAACGACCACGGTATCGACCTGCGCGAGGACCGACAGGCCCTCCAGCGCCTCAAGGACGCGGCCGAGGAAGCCAAAATCGAGCTCTCCTCGCGCAAGGAGACGACCATCAACCTCCCGTTCATCACGGCGACCGACTCCGGGCCGGTCCACCTCGAATACGACCTGACCCGCGCGAAGTTCGAGTCGCTCACGTCGGACCTCATCGACCGGACGGTCGAGCCGACCGAGCAGGCGCTCGAAGACGCCGGCTACGACAAGGGAGACATCGACGACGTCATCCTCGTCGGCGGCTCCACCCGGATGCCGCAGGTCCTCGCCAAGGTCGAAGAACTGCTCGGCTCCGAGCCGAAGAAGTCCGTCAACCCCGACGAGGCCGTCGCGCTCGGCGCGGCTATTCAGGGCGGCGTCCTCGGCGGCGAGGTCGACGACATCGTCCTCCTCGACGTGACGCCGCTGTCGCTCGGTATCGAGGTCAAAGGCGGCCTCTTCGAGCGCCTCATCGAGAAGAACACGACGATTCCGACCGAGGAGTCGAAGATATTCACCACCGCGGCCGACAACCAGACGACGGTGCAGGTCCGCGTCTTCCAGGGCGAACGCGAGATGGCCGAGGACAACGAACTCCTCGGGGAGTTCACGCTCTCCGGCATCCCGCCGGCCCCCGCGGGCACCCCGCAGATCGAAGTCGGCTTCAACATCGACGAGAACGGCATCGTCAACGTCTCCGCCGAGGACAAGGGCTCCGGCAACGCCGAGTCCATCACCATCGAGGGCGGTGCGGGCCTCTCCGACGACGAGATCGACCGCATGCAGCAGGAGGCCGAACAGCACGCCGAAGAGGACAAAGAGCGTCGCCGCGCCGTCGAGGCCCGCAACGAGGCCGAGGGCGCGGTCCAGCGCGCCGAGACCCTCCTCGAAGAGAACGAAGAGAACGTCGACGACGAACTCCGCGCCGACATCGAGGCGGCCATCGAGGACGTCGAAGCGGTCCTCGAAGACGACGACGCCTCCACGGACGAACTCGAAGACGTGACCGAGGACCTCTCGAAGGAACTGCAGGAAATCGGCAAGCGCATGTACCAACAGCAGGCGCAGGCCGGCGGTGCCGGCGGCGCTGGCGCTGGTGCGGGCGCGGCCGGCGGTCCCGGCGGTGCGGACCCCGAGGACTTCGTCGACGCCGACGCGGACTTCGACGAGGAAGACGAGGACAAGTAATCGACTGACCGACTCTCGGGTCGCCGAGAGACCCGATGCCGGCGGTCGAATCCGGTCGAAACCCCGGGTTTGACGGCGCTCGCACTCGCCGCGATACGAGAGACGGACTTTTCAAATACCTTCACCGGCTACAAGAGAGCAACTGATGAGCGAGGACTTCTACGACGTACTCGGGGTCTCGCGGGACGCCTCGAAAGACGAGATCAAGAACGCGTACCGCAAGAAGGCCGCGAAGTACCACCCCGACGTTTCCGACGAGGACGACGCCGAGGAGAAGTTCAAGAAGGTCCAGAAGGCAAAGGAGGTGCTCACGGACGACGAGAAGCGGCAGATGTACGACCAAGTCGGCCACGAGCGCTTCCAGCAGTCCCAGAAACGCGGCGGTGGCGGCGGCCGCGGGGGAGGCAATCCCTTCGGCGGCGGCGGCAACCCGTTCGGCGGGATGGGCGGCGGCGGTGGCGGCTTCGAGGACATCTTCAACAACCTCTTCAACGGCGGCGCGGGCGGCCAACAGCGAAACCGGCCCCAGCAAGGCCGCGACGTGGCCCAGCGCATCTCCATCGACCTCGAAGACGCCTACCACGGCGTCGAGCGCGACGTGACGATTCGCCGCCGCGAGGTCTGTCCCGAGTGCGACGGCGAGGGCCACCCCGAGGACGCCGACGTGAACACGTGTTCGGAGTGTAACGGCTCGGGCCAGCAGACGACGGTCCAGCAGACGCCCTTCGGCCGCGTCCAGCAGACGACGACCTGCCGCGCCTGCGGCGGCGAGGGCGAGACCTACAGCGAGGACTGCTCGGAGTGTCGCGGCAGCGGGCGCGTCCGCCGCACTCGCGACGTGACCATCACCATCCCCGCCGGCTTCCGCGACGGCCAGCGCCTCCGCTACCGCGGCGAGGGCGAACCCGGCGAGAACGGCGGCCCCAACGGCGACCTGTTCGTCGAGGTCAACGTCCGCGATCACGAGGAGTTCGAGCGCGACGGCGACGACCTCCGCTACACCCACCCCATCTCCTTCCCGCAGGCCGTCTTCGGCGCGACCGTCGAGGTGCCGACGCTCGACGGCGAGGAGGAACTGAAAGTGCCCGCGGGCACCCAAAGCGGGTCGACGTTCACCGTCTCCGGCGCGGGGATGCCGCACCTCGACCGCCGGGGTAACGGCGACCTGCACGTCGAGGTCCACGTCGTCACGCCCGAGGACCTCAACAAGGAACAGCGCGAGGCGCTCAAAGAGTTCGCCGAGGCCGGCGGCGAGGAGGTCAAAGAGGGCCTCTTCCAGAAGCTGAAGAACTCGCTGTAACGGATTTCCGGCACCACCACGCTCTCTTGTCCGGCGGCCGTCAGTTCAGGCGATGTCATACACGAAAGCGAACTACGAGGACGTAGACGCGGTCGGCGGCGGCCTCCATTTCTTGCGAGACGAACTCGACTGCGTCGAACTCGGCTTCAGCGTGTTAGAGACCGACCCCGACTGGTCCGGCAAGCCGCACGACCACGCCGAACAGGGCCACGAGGAAGTGTACTACCTCGTCTCCGGCGAGGCGACGCTCGTCGTCGAAGACAAGAAAGTCGACCTCGAACCCGGTGATGCCGTGCGCGTCTCGCCCGAGGACACCCGCGAACTCCGAAACGGTCCCGAAGAGAGCACGTTCGTCATCGCGGGCGCGCCCTGACCCGTCGCGCTGGCGCCGTCTCGGCGTCGCTCGCCCAGACACCCGCCGCGTTCTCGGACCGCGAGAGCGCCTCGGGGCCTTTTTTCGCGCCGACTCCCTACGACCGGCCATGGACGTTATCGGCGACCTCATGGCCCGCGACCGGCGGAGCGACCGACTCGCCCTCCGGGTCGACGGCCCCGGCCGGACCTACACGTACCACGACCTCATCACGACCTCGTACAAGGCCGGGAACGTCCTCCGCTACCTCGGCGTCCGCAAGGGCGCTCGCGTCGCGGTCGACCCGGTCTCGCTCCCCGAACCGCTGTTGACGTTCCTCGGGGCGGCCCAACTCGGCGCGGTGACCGCGTTCGACCCGGCGGTCGAGGCGCGAGCGACCGTCGTCGCCGTCGACCGCGAGACGGAGTTCGCCGACCTGCCGCCGGGACAGAAACTCGCCGTGTTCGGTGGTCCGCCGAGTTCGCCCGCGACGACGCACTGGGAACAGGAGGTCTGGAGCGAGAACCCGGCAGTTCACCCGGAAGTCGTCGCGCCCGACGACCCGGCGCTCGTCGCCGACGACCGCGAGTTCACACACGGCGACCTGCTCGACGCGGCCCGCGAGGTCGTCGCCGACTTCGACCTCGGCGTGGACGACACGGTCGCGGTCCGGTCGTCACTCAGCCACCCGGGAACCGTCGTCGCCGGCGTGCTCGCCCCGCTTCTCGCCGGTGGGACGATTCGAATCCCCGCGGGCGACGAGGCCGTCGAAGCGGCGCTCGCAGTCGGCGACGGGGTTCCCGAGTCGGTCGCGCTCGCCCCCGACGACGCGTGCTGACGACGGCGTCTGGGATGGAAAGTACTCATCGAATACTCCAACTATTGTCTCATATTTGAGCTTGAATTCTACCTCAGTGTTATATTCAGAATTTTCACCGCTATATTTATATTCTGGCTGTATAGTTAGTGCAAACACGTTACATGTCACAGTCTGGCATCGTGTCACTCTGGAACCGGTATCGTTCGGTTGGCATCGTCTACCGAATCGGGGTCGCGTTCGTCCTCGGGTCGCTCGTCGGCCTCGTCGTCGGCGAGCCGGCGACGGCCCTGAAACCGGTCGGCGACCTGTTCGTCCGACTGCTGAAGATGCTCATCGTCCCTATCGTGGTGTTCACGCTCCTGATGGGCGTTCGACAGCTCTCGCCGTCGTCGCTCGGTCGCGTCGGTGCGCAGGTAGTCGGGCTGTACGCGCTCACGTCCGCGTTTGCGGTCGCCATCGGACTCGGCGTGAGCAACCTTGTCTCCCCCGGCTCCCGCGGGCTCGAAGAGCTGCTCACCGGTGCTGAAGCCCAGAGTGCGGAGGCCCCGGACGCCATCGAGGTCATCCTCAACATCGTTCCGACGAACCCCGTCGGCGCGATGGCCGAGGGCAGCGTGCTCCCGACCATCTTCTTCGTCGTCGTGTTCGGTCTCGGCCTCACGCTGGCGTGGGAAGAGACGGACGACGAGGAGGTCAAACGGGGAATCGAGACGTTCTTCGACCTCGCCGACGCGGGCGCAGAAGCGATGTACAAGGTCGTCTGGGGGGCGATGGAGTTCGGCGTCCTCGGCGTCTTCGCGCTCATGGCGAACGTCTTTGGCACCGCCGGCGTCAACGCTATTCTGCCCTTCGCGCTCCTCATCGGAACGATGCTCCTCGCGGCCGTCGTCCACATCGGGGTCGTCTACCTCGGCGCGTTCGTCGTCGGGGTCGCGGGGCGGTCGCCGGTCGCGTTCCTCTCCGGTGCGCGCGACGCGATGGTGACCGCGCTGAGCATCCGGTCGTCGTCCGGAACGCTCCCGGTGACGATGTCCGACGCGGACGACAACCTCGGCATCGAAGAACGCATCTACGGCTTCACCCTCCCGCTCGGTGCGACCATCAACATGGACGGCACGGCGATGTATCAGGGCGTCGCGGCCATCTTCGCGGCGAACATCGTCGGCGTGAACCTCTCTCTGGCCGACCAGTTCGCGGTCGTCGCGGTCGCCGTGCTGGCGAGCATCGGGACCGCCGGCGTGCCCGGGTCGGGTCTCATCATGCTCACGCTCGTCTTGACCCAACTCGGCCTGCCGCTCGAAATCGTCGGTCTCGTCGCCGGCGTCGACCCTATCCTCGACCGCATCCGGACGATGGTGAACGTGACTGGCGACCTCGCGGTGACGACCGTCGTCGCCACGTGGAACGACGCGGCCGACTTCACCGCCGACGCGTGGAACGACGGCGTCGGCGCGGCGCTGTCCGACTGAACGAAGGCGAAGAAACCCGTCTCAGGACGCCTGCTCTATCTTTTCGAGCGCCTCGGGGTTCTCGATACTGCTCATGTCGCCGAGGTCCTCGCCCGCGTAAATCGAGGCGATGGCGCGGCGGATAATCTTCCCCGACTGCGTCTTCGGGAACTCGTCGACGAACAGGATTTCGCGCGGGCGGAACGGCTTGCCCAACTCGTCGCCGACGACGCCGCGAAGCGCCTCGCGGAGGTCGTCGCTCTCCTCGACGCCGTCTTCGAGGACGACGTAGGCGACGACGGCGGTCCCGGTGGTGTCGTCGGGGACGCCGACGGCGGCGGCCTGATTCACCGCGTCGTGTTCGATGAGTGCGCCTTCGACCTCGGCGGGGCCGACCTTGCGGCCGGCCACGTTGAGGGCGTCGTCGGCGCGGCCGTGGAGGAACCAGAAGCCGTCTTCGTCTTTCTGCGCCCAGTCGCCGTGGTCCCAGAGGCCGTCCCACGACGACCAGTAGGTGTCGAGGTAGCGCTCGTCGCCCTCCCAGAGGCTCTTTGTCATCGACGGGCAGGAGTCGCGGGCGACGAGGAAGCCCCGTTCGTGGGTGTCGGCGATGGACTCGCCCGAGGAATCCACGATGTCGATGTCCATCCCGAGGCCGGGGCCGCCGAGCGAGCAGGGCTTGAGCGGTTGGGTCGGCATCGGCATGAGGAAACAGCCGCAGATTTCGGTGCCGCCGGAGATGTTGATGATGGGTGCCTCGCCGCCGCCGACGCGCTCGTAGAACCACATCCACGACTCGGGGTCCCACGGCTCGCCGGTCGACCCGAGCAGGCGGAGGCTCGACAGGTCGTGTCTCTCGACCTCCTCGTCGCCGTACTTCCGCAGGGCGCGGATGGCCGTCGGCGAGATGCCGAAGGTGGTGATTCGGTGGCGCTCTATCATGTCCCAGAAGCGGTCCGGGTTCGGGTAGTCGGGCGCGCCCTCGTACATGAAGATGGTGCCGGCGAACGTGTGGTTCCCGATGAGCGTCCACGGTCCCATCATCCAGCCGATGTCGGAGACCCAGAAAAAGCGGTCTTCGGGCTTCTGGTCGAAGCCGAAGTGAATCTCCTTCGCGGTCTGCATCTGGACGCCCGCGTGGGTGTGGACGATGCCTTTCGGCTTGCCGGTCGTCCCCGAGGAGTACAGGAGCATCGACTCGGCGTCCGACGGCAGGCGCTTCGTCTCGTACTCCGGTTCGGCCTCGCCGACGGTGTCTTCCCACCACTCGTCACGGCCCTCGGTCCACGGCACGTCGTCGCTATCCCCGCTTTCGTCACCGAACCGCCGGTAGACGACGACGTTCTCGACACAGCCCGCTTCGTCCATCGCCTCGTCGGCGGTCGTCTTCAGTCGGACCTCCGAGCCGCGACGGTAGAAGCCGTCGGCGGTGAAAAGCACCGAGCACTCGGGGTCTTCGAGGCGGGTCGCGGTGGCGTCGACGCCGAACCCGGAGAAGATGGGGACGGCTATCGCGCCGACCTTGAAACAGCCGTAGAGGATGGAGATGACTTCGGGGACCATCGGCATGTAGAGGCCGACGGTGTCGCCGGTTTCGACGCCGTACGATTCGAGGACGTTGGCGACGCGGTTGGCCTCGCGGTAGAGGTCGTGGTAGGTCCGCTGGACGACCTCGCCGTCTTCGCCCTCCCAGATGCAGGCGACGCGGTTCCGGTTCCCGGAGTCGACCGCGGCGTGGCGGTCGAGGGTGTTGTGGGCGACGTTGATTTCGCCGCCGGGATACCAGCGGGAGAACTGCGGCCCCTCCGAGTCGTCGCGAACCGCGTCGTATGCCTCGTAGAAGTCGATGTCGAGGTAGTCGACGAGCTCGTCCCAGAACCACTCGACGCCCGAGGCACCGACGCCCGGAACCTCGGTCGTCGTCCGCTCGATGAGTTCGTCGTAGTCCTCGATGTCGTGTTCCCGCATGAATCGGGTGACGTTGGCGTCCTCGACGAACGCCGGGTCCGGTTCGTGCACCACGGTGTCGGTGTCGGGTACGTCCATGAATCGAGGTACCGCGACCGCGACTATGAATCTTTAGTGTTCTTTCGTTGAGTTCGCCGGACGCGGCGGGAATCGTCGTATCGGCCCGAGTCGTTTTTGTCGGCCGGTGTGCTACGAGTACGCATGTACGTCCGAGACGCGAAGAACCGAGACGAGGTCTGGCTGCTCGACTCGCTGGAGGAACTCGGACTCGACGACGGCTCCTTCCGCTCCCGCGACTACGTCATCGCGCTCGACGAGGAGTCCGGCGAGAAGGCGGGGTTCGGACGAATCCGGGTCCACAAGACCGACGAGCCGTTCTGCGAGGTCACCTGCGTCGGCGTCTCGGAGCGGTGGCGCGGACAGGGCGTCGGCGCACACGTCGTCGAGCGACTGGTCGACCGCGCCGCGGCCGAGGAGTTCGAGACAGTTTACGGCTTCACCTCGGACCACGGCTACTGCGCGCAGTTCGGCTTCGAGGCGGTCGACGCCGAGGACCTGCCGGCGGGACCGCGTCAGCGACTCGACCGGGTTAGAGAAGTCGCCGGCGACGCCATCGCGCTCCGACTCGACCGCGAGGCGTTCTCGATGCCCGAGCGCTTCCGCGAGCGGTTCAAAGTCGCCGCGCCCGCGAGCGCCGGGGACGCCGAACCGGAGCTGACCGCCGAGGACTTCGGCTACGACGAGGAGACGCCGACCAAGTACTCCACGAACCTGCGGCGCTGAGCCGGGACCGAGTCAGGTCCGGTCGTCGAGGAAGTCGGTGCTGAAGACGATCCAGGTCAGCACGCTACAGAACAGAATCGGCGGGAGGATGGCGAACCCCCAGAGCGGTTCGAGCCCCTGCAGGAGGATGAGCACCACGTCGGCCAGCCCGAGCGCGAGGAACGGCGCGGTCGCCAGCGCGGCGCGCTTTCGGTTCTTGCCGCCCGTGTCCTCCGGGAGCGGGCCGGGCGAGGCGTCGCCGGCCGAGGCGTCCGAGGTCGAGGTCGACGAGGGCGCGTCCATGCGGGTTCGTCGGGGCCGGACGAGCAAAAACGGTCCGCCTTTCGGTCGGAGTTCCCCGGCCGATACGCCTTCGCCGCCCGGTCCGAGAGCCGCCGTCTTATCGGGCGTTCTCGACGCGCGAGACGTACTCGACGAGCGCGAACAGCGCCCCGAGGATGACGGCCGAGAACACCATCCCGTAGAGGCTGAACGCGAGCGGGGTGGTCGGAAGCGAGAGGAAGCCGAACAGCGATATCTCGGCGGCGACTTGGCCGCCGTTCTCGCCGATAAAGACGCCGAGGATGCCCGAGATGGCCACGACGCTCGCGCCGACGAGGAGCAGGATTCGTCGTCCGCCGGATGTGTCGTTCACGACGCCGCGTTAGGGCCGAGCCGTATAGTCGCTTGCGGGACGACGCGACGGGCGAGCGGCCCCGTAATCTCGCCCGTGTCTGTCGGCCGACACGACAGTCTCGGGGAGCCGAACGAACTAAGCCACCCCACGCGAATGAGCGCCCAATGCCCGAAGCACTCGTCGAACGCGCCCGCGAAGCGCTCGACAACGCCTACGTTCCCTACTCGGAGTACACCGTCGGAGCGGCGCTCAGGACCGCCGACGGCGAGGTTTACGTCGGCTGCAACATCGAGAACGCGAACTACTCGAACAGCCTCCACGCCGAGGAGGTCGCCGTCGCGGAGGCGGTAAAGAACGGCCACACGGAGTTCGACCGCCTCGTCGTCACCTCGGGTGCGCGCGACGGCGTGACGCCCTGCGGGATGTGCCGCCAGACGCTCGCGGAGTTCTGCGACGAGGACCTCCCGGTCGTCTGCGACCTCGGCGGCGACGACGTCGCCGAGTACACGCTCGGCGAACTCCTCCCGAACACCATCTCGCTGGACACGCTGGAGGCCGCCGCGGCGAAGCGCGACGCCGAGCCCGACGAGTAACGTGTCCCTCGCCGTCGGCCGCGGAACCGCCGCCCTCGCGCTCGCCTTTCTCGTGGTACTCTCTGGGTGCACGTCTCTGTCACCCGCCCCGCCGGTCGTAGACGCGGCCCTCGGAGCCCCGTCGGCCGACGCGACCGACGGCGACGACGGAGTCGTCTCGGCCGCCCGCGGCGGAACCGGCTCGTCGGCGGTGCCGGAGACGCGACCCGCGGACAACCCGTGGCGTCGCGCGCCCATCGTCGTCGGCATCGACGCGCCCGCGGACGGCCGCGACTACGCCTCGTTCGTCGAATCGGCGGTCGACTACTGGCGAGCGAACGCGTCGGCGACCGCCTACGACCCGGCGTTCGTCGTGGTGCCGAACGCCTCGACTCCGGACGTGACCGTCTCGATCGTCGAGCGAATCGACGCCTGCGGCGACTACGACGGCACCGACGCGGTCGGCTGTGCGCCCCTCTTGGACGGCGACGACCCGACCGCGCCCAGCGAACCGGTGTCGGTGGTCGTCGCCGCCGGCTACGACGACCAGACGACCCAGACGGTCCTGCGCCACGAGTTCGGCCACCTCCTCGGGCTGACCCACGACGACGCCGGCGACTTCGCCGTGCTGTCGGAGCGCATCGAGACGACGCGACTGCCCGAACCGGACGCCGCCGACCGGGAGACGCCCTTCCGCGAGCGGACCGTCGCGGTCCACGTCGACCTCTCGAACGTCTCGCCCGACGACCGAGCGACCTACGAGGCGGAACTCGACCACGCGCTGTCGTACTACGAGGCCGGGGCCGACGGCGTCGCCCCCGCCAACCTCTCGTTCGAGCGCGTTTCCGACCCCACGATGGCGGACGTGACGCTCTCGGTGTCGGCGTTCGGCGACGGCGACTCGGGCGTGCGCTGGCGTCGGACCGGTGTCGACGCCGACGACGACGAGGCGCTGGAGTGGTACACCGGCGGCGACCTCGTCGTCGACGCCGGCCTCGACCCGTCGCTCGTCGACTGGTACGTCGGCGCGGGACTCGGCTACCTGCTGGCGGCCGACGAGCGCGCCGACCTCCCGCCGCCGTTCCGCGACGGCGACCGCTCCGACGATCCGGCGTGGCGCGGAGTCGCGGGCGAGGCGACGGTCGACGCGACGGTCGAGAGACCGACAGGGAACGCGACGACGCCTCCGGAGAACGCAAGAATTTCCACCGCTGGCCCGCGAGTAGAGCCATGAACGATAGCGAGGACCCGAACGACGAGGTTCAGTACCACCTCGAAGTCGGTCCCGAGGACCTCGCCGACGCGGTGTTGCTCCCCGGGAACCCCGAGCGCGTGGACAAGGTGACGGCGCTGTGGGACGACCACGAGGAGAAGGCCTACCACCGCGAGTACCGGACCGCGACCGGGAGCTACGACGGAACGCCGATTTCGGTCACCTCGACGGGTATCGGTAGTCCCTCGGCGGCCATCGCGGTCGAGGAACTCGCCCGCGTCGGCGCGGACACCTTCATCCGCGTCGGTTCCTGCGGCGCGATTCAACCCGAGATGGACGTGGGCGACCTCGTCATCACCTCGGGCGCGGTCCGACAGGAGGGCACTTCCAAGGAGTACGTCCGCGAGGACTACCCTGCTGTCGCCGACCACGAGGTCGTCTCGGCGCTCGTTGCGGCCGCGGAACGCCTCGGCTACGACTACCACGTCGGCCTCACGATGAGCGCCGACTCCTTCTACGCGGGGCAGGGACGCCCCGGCTTCGAGGGCTTCCGTGCCGCCGGCTCCGACTCGCTGGTCGAGGAACTCCGCGAGGCGAACGTGAAGAACATCGAGATGGAGGCCGCGGCGCTCCTGACCATCGCCAACGTCTACGGCCTCCGCGCGGGTGCCGTCTGCTCGGTCTACGCGAACCGGGTCACGGGCGAGTTCCGCACCGAAGGCGAGTCGCGCGCGGCGGAGACCGCCAGTCTCGCGGTCCACCTCCTCGCCAAGATGGACGCGGCCAAGCGAGACGCGGGCGTCGACCGCTGGCACGCGGGTCTCAGCCTCGATTAATCCGACAACCGTCGAACCCGGATTTCGACGCTCTGGGGCCGTGGAGGCCAAAATTACCACAGTCGTGGAGACGGTTTCAAAGCCCCTTTATCGGATGACTGCACAGACGACGACATGAGCACGCAGGTCGTCGTTCTCGGCTCGGGGTACGCCGGGGCCGGCGCGGTCAAAACCCTCGAAGAAGAGCTCGGTCACGACGCACAACTCACGTGGGTCGCCGAACACGACTACCACCTCGTCCTCCACGAGGTCCACCGCTGTATCCGCGACCCGAGCGTCGAGTCCAGCATCGCCATCCCCGTCGACGATGTCAAGGAGGACTCGACCGACTTCGTCAAGGGCCGCGCGTCCGACGTGAACGTCGACGACCGGGTCGTCGAACTCGAAGGCGGCGACACCGTCGACTACGACTATCTGCTGGTCGCCATCGGCTCTTCGACCGCCTTCTTCGGCATCGAGGGCCTCGAGGAGTTCGCCCACCAGCTCAAGGGTCTCGACGACGCCCGCGAGATTCACCAGGACATCAAGGAGGCGGCCGCCGACGCCTCCCGCGACGACCCCGCGCAGGTCGTCATCGGCGGCGCGGGCCTCTCGGGTATCCAGACGGCCGCCGAGGTCGCCGAGTACCGCGACACGAACCGCGCGCCCATCGACATCAAACTGGTCGAGGGGATGGACGAAATCTTCCCCGGCAACGACCCCGAACTGCAGGGCGCGCTCCGGCGTCGCGTCGAAGACCTCGACATCGACATCCTCACCGGCGACTTCATCTCGAAGGTCGACGAGGAGACCGTCTTCATCGGCGGCGGCGAGGACGAAGCGCCCGAGGAGCTCGCCTACGACGTGCTCGTCTGGACCGGCGGCATCACCGGCCAGCCCGAGGCGTCCGACGTCGAACTCGAACAGGACGAGCGTTCCCACCGCTTCTTCGCCGAGGAGGACTTCCAGACCAGTAACGACCGCGTCTTCGCGGTCGGCGACTGCGCCCTCGTCGAGCAGGGTCCCGACAGCGTCGCGCCGCCGACGGCGCAGGCCGCCTGGGACGCCGCGGACGTGGCTGGCGAGAACATCGCCCGCGCCATCGCCGGCAAGCCGCTCAAGCGCTGGACGTTCACCGACAAGGGGACGGTCATCTCCATCGGTCACGACGCCGTCGCCCACGGCGTGAAGTTCCCCGTCTTCGGCGAGTTCCCCGTCAACGTCTTCGGCGGCCCGCTCGCGCGGACGCTGAAGAAGGGTATCGCCGCGAACTGGATTGCGGACGTGACGTCGCCGAAGCGCGCGCTCTCCGCCTGGAACGACCTGTAACTCGGTCGCCGCGCCCGGCCGCCGGGTGACGCGACGCCCGACGCTCGCCGACTCGGTTTCGATTTCTCCGACGCCGCAATCCCCGAGTGTCGATGGCGCTCACGGAGTAAGGAACTCAACAGCGACCCCTCGTTCTGATTCGTGTGAGAAAATACGTGCTGCCGCGCAGCGGTGGTCTCTCGATGCCTCGGTGTCCTCAGAAGGGGGACGACTCAGCGGTTCGGAGATTCTCGGAGAGCCGAACCAGGGCCGTTCCAAGGAGAACGACCGCGACTCCGGTCAGTGCGACCACTGCCATCGTTTCGGGGTCTCCACCGGCCATCAAAGCGAGCGACGCCGCCCCGATAAGCAGGGTTACGGTGAAGAGAAACGCTGTCACGTCGGCGTTCAGCTCCTCCCACGTTGATGGGATGCCGAACGCGCTCTGCTGATTGTACGCCATGGGGGTACTGGTTCCTCGATTCAGATAAAACTGTTCCCAATTCTACATTAAAACTTGACATTATTGCGGTCCGAGCCCCACTGTTCGGGTTGGCCGGCGTCCGAACGCCGGACCCGTCGGTCGGAGCGCGCGGAGAGTGTCCGGAAAAAGACGAAGAGAGGAGCGTGGTTAGTGCTGGGGTTCGCCGACGGGTGCCTTCATGTCGTCGATACGGAGGATGAGGATGTTGCTCGTGTCGTCCTTGCCGTCGAGCGTGCCGTCGATGACGAGCTTCGAGAGCGGCGTCGGGCCGACGCGAATCTTGTCACCCTCGTGGAACTCGCGGACCGAGCCCTGGACGTGAATCTCGGCGCGGCACAGCTCGGGGTGGTGGACGCTGGAGAGGTCGATTTCGTCCACGTTGACGCCTTCGACTTCCTCGTCGTTGTGGAACAGGGGGACGAACGCGGGCTCGTCCATCTTGTCCACGTCGAGCGCCTCGTAGGCGTTCGCGGTCGGCTTGTAGCCGCCCTTCGGACCGGGTACGCCCTCGACCAACTGGAGCGCCTTCAGGCTCTGCATCTGGTTTCGGATGGTGCCGGGGTTTCGGTTGACTTCGGTCGCGATATCCTCGCCCTTGACGGCGTCCTCGGAGTCCCGATAGAGGTTGATGAGGGCGGTCAAGATAGTTTTCTGACTCGAAGTGAGCTCGATTGATGACATGGAGAGTGGTTCGCTACATACGTCCTTAAATCCGATGGATGACGCCTCGAATCTGCCGTTCGTCTACTTTGTAACCACGACACGCTCATGAATGTTCATTTTGAACCCTAATTCGGCCTCGATGCTGTCGATAGCACTATACGCCTCACGAGAGTTCGGTAGCACATGCATGGGAAACGAGTCCTCGTCACCGGCGGTGCCGGCTTCATCGGCTCGAACCTCGCGAACCATCTCGCGGCGGAAAACGAGGTCGTCGCGGTCGACGACCTCTACCTCGGAACGCCCGATAATCTCGACGACGCGGTCGAATTCCACGACGCGAGCGTCCTCGACGACGACCTCCCGACCGAGGGCGTCGACGTGGTGTTCCACTTGGCGGCGCTGTCGTCGTACAAGATGCACGAAGAGAACCCGACGAAAGGCGCGCGCGTCAACGTCGAAGGCTTCGTGAACACGGTCGAACAGGCCCGGAAGGACGGCTGCGACACCGTCGTCTACGCCTCCACCTCCTCGATTTACGGCTCTCGGACGGAGCCCTCGCCGGAGGACATGCCGGTCGAAGCGCGCACGGGCTACGAGGCGTCGAAACTCGCCCGCGAGCGCTACGCGGAGTACTTCCACCACCACTACGACATGCGGACGGCCGGGCTCCGGTTCTTCTCGGTGTATCAGGGCTTCGGCGGCGCGGAAGCACACAAAGGCGAGTTCGCGAATACGGTCGCGCAGTTCGCCGACCAGATTGCCAACGGCGAGTCGCCGGAGCTGTTCGGCGACGGCACTCAGACGCGTGACTTCACGCACGTCGACGACATCGTCCGCGGCATCGAACTCGCCGCCGACCACCGGCTTCAGGGTATCTACAACCTCGGGACTGCCGAGAGCTACTCGTTCAACGAGATGGTCGGGATGATAAACGAGGCCCTCGGAACCGACGTCGACCCGGTCTACATCGAAAACCCCCTCGACGTGTACGTCCACGACACGATGGCCGACTGCACGAAGATACGCGAGGCGACCGGCTGGGAGCCCCAGATCTCCTTCGAGGAGGGTGTCCGACGCGTCTGCGAACCGTATCTCGACGAGTAGCTCTTCGTTCGGTCTCCGGACGCTCGTCTCCGCTTTCAGTCGGTCACGACGGCCCCGACCGACTCCGCTGTTCGAAGTTCACAGTCACGACGACGTCCCTCCCCGTCGCCTCGCGTATTCGGTCCCCGATTCGCGACGACAACTGCGGGTACTGACGACCGACCGGGTGTTGGACCGCGACCGTCACCCGTCGCGGGCCGTCGTCGAGTCCGGCGGTTCCGAACTCGACGCCGACCGACAGCAGTTCGAGCGAGTCGTACTCCGAGTCGTCGAGAACGGTTTGCACGGCCCCGGTCGAACGGTTCTCGAACGCGATTTGCGAGGTGAGAAGCGACCCCGGTCCGAGCACGGTGAGCCCGAGGAGGGCGAGCGCCACCCACGTCGCTCTGGTCCCGAAGAACGAGCGAAGCCGCCGTCGCGTCGACCCCGGTGAGTCCCAGTAACTCGGTCGGTATCCGAGGTACCAGAGCGCGAGCGTCCCCGCGAGGACGATGCTCGCCACGTTGACCGCGAGGAGCGTGAGCGCGCCGACGGCGACCGCCGGAATCGCCCACGCGACGCCGATACCGACGGCCGCGGCCGCGGGGACGGTCGCGGCCGCGACCGCGACGCCGACGATTGAGACGGGGAGTTCAGTCGCCAAGCCGACGCCCCCGGCCGCGCCCGCACAGAGTGCGACGACGAGCGTCAACAGCCCCGGCGACGACCGACTCGCAATCTGCTGGACCGTGGTCACGTTCAGTCCCGACGGGACGAACTGCGCCGTCTTAAGCCACCACCCCAGCGCCGCGGCGGCGACGATGGCCACGGCGAGGCCGACGACCGTCGAGCGAACCCCGTCGGTGAACATCGCGTCCTCGCCGAGCGCCGCGCCGACGCTGGCCATGAGCGCCGCGCCGATCTGCGGGGCGATGACCATCGACCCGACGACGAGGGCGGGCGAGTCGAGCAACAGCCCCGCCGTGGCGACGAGCGCGCTCAGCACCGTCATCCCGTAGTACGCCGTCGGCTGGGGGTTGAGGTCGTGCGCCTTCGTCAGAATCTCCTCGTTCGAGACGCGCTCTTCTTCCTCGTCGCCCTCGACGTACCGCTCGACGAGTCGGTCGTAGTGCGGCGTCGTCGCCGACTCGATGTTACCGATGACGAGGTAGCGTTCCTCGAACCCCGCCTCGGAGAGCGTCTCTCTGATTCTGTCGACCGCCTCCGTCGGCAGCGGGAACTCGATGAGGTACGACCGAGCGTCGGCGTCGGACTCGCCGACCGGGAGGACGACCGGGTCGACGTCCTCGCCTCGGAGCGCATCGACGACCGCGTCGAGTTCCCCCGCCTCGACGCGAATCTGTAAGTGCCGCATGGCACTCGATACGACGCGGCCGTGGAAAAGCGAGACGGCCTTGCGACAGGCCGGAGTCCACGTCGCCACACGGCGGCCTCCCGGGAGGCGACGGAGGGCATTATCAATAAGGGTATTTTTCCGATGCCACTAAACACCCCGGCCGAGTTGGTTCACTATGGAACGGAACGTCAGGATTCTCGGTGCACCGACGGACTACGGTGCCAATCGACGCGGGGTGGACATGGGTCCCTCCGCGATTCGATACGCCGGACTCGCGGGGCAACTCGAGTCCGCCGGCGTCTCGCCGACGGACGCGGGCGACCTCGCGGTCCCGCACCACGCGACGCGGGACGCGGACGCCGGGCCGGCGAACGCGAAACACGTCCAGGAGGTCGAAGAGGTGACGACGAGCCTCGCCGACGCCGTCTCGACCGCGCTCGCCGAGGGGACGACCCCGCTCGCGCTCGGCGGCGACCACTCCATCGCCATCGGCTCGCTGGTCGGGAGCGCCCGCGACGCCGACATCGGCGTCATCTGGTTCGACGCCCACGGCGACTTCAACACGCCGAGCACCTCGCCGTCCGGAAACGTCCACGGCATGCCGCTGGCGGCCGCGCTCGGTATCGGCGACTTCGAGGGCGTCGAGTGGGCGAATGCCGCCGGTCTCGAAGCGGAGAACGTCGCCATCGTCGGCCTGCGCTCCGTCGACGGCCCGGAGGCCGAGGCGATTCGCGACACCGACGTCACAGTCTACACGATGTCGGACATCGACGAGCGCGGCATCACCGACGTGACGAACGACGCCCTCGACGTGGCGACCGACGGGACCGACGGCGTCCACATCAGCCTCGACCTCGACTGGCTCGACCCCCGCGAGGCCCCCGGGGTCGGGACGCCCGTCCGCGGCGGCGTGACCTACCGCGAAGCCCACGCGGCGATGGAACTCGTCGCCCGCTCGGAGGCCATGCGTTCGTTCGAACTCGTGGAGGTCAACCCCATCCTCGACGAGCACAACGAGACTGCGACGCTCGCGACCGAACTCGCCGCAAGCGCCTTCGGCAAGCGCATCCTCTGATGTCGACGCCGAGAGAAGCCCCCGCTCCGCACGACCTGGCCGCCGGCGTCGTCGTCCTGCGGGAGAACTCGGTGCTCGCGGTCTACGAGAAGGACCGCTGGGGACTGCCGAAAGGCGGCTCCGAACCCGGCGAGTTCTTCTTCGAGACCGCCGCCCGCGAGGCCGCAGAGGAGACCGGCGTCGAGGTCGAAATCCAGTCGCTGGCCTTCACGAGCGAGATTCGCGCGCCCGACCACCGCATCTATCTCCAGCGGTTCTATCACGCGACGCCCGTCGCCGACGACCCGACCCCGTCGCCGAGCGACCCCGACGACGAAATCGAGGCGGCGAAGTTCCTCCCGCTCACCGCGCTCGGGTCGACGCTCACCTACCGGCCGCGGGTCGAACCGCTCCGCGACTGGCTCCGGGACCGCAAGCCGCGACACTACACCTACGACCTGACGAGAGAGCCGTCGGACGTAGAGAAATAGGAGCTACGTCGCGCTGTCGCTGGTTTTTGTCGCTCTCAGGACTCGAACGACGTACCCGACACCCGCCCCGAGACCGCCGAGCCCGAGTGAAAGCACCGCGCCGGCGACGAACGGATACCCGAGCCACAGCGGCGACTCCATCGTCGATACCGGGACGAACAGGTTGACCGCGAACGCGAAACACGGACCGAAGGCGAGCACGATACCCTCGCCGGCCCGTTCACCGACGCGCTCGCCTCGGGCGACGTGAGACGCGACGCCGGCGACGACGAGCACCGCGCCCGCGTCGACGACGAGCGACTGCACGTGTGTCGGCGGTTCGAGGTTCCACGCCCGAAGCGCGGTCAAGCCGCCGAGAACGACGACGAATGCGAGCGCCGAGACGCCGACGACTCTCGAACGCGACGCGTCTCTCATACCGGGAGGACCCGTCGGCCGGGGTAAATGCCTTCGGGGAGTGACGGTCGGAACCGCGGCTCCCCGGTGGGGTCCGCAAAAAGAAATCCGTCGTCGGGGAGAGCCGACTTATTCGTCGTCCGCGTCAGTTTCCGCGTCGGTTTCCGCGTCGGTTTCCGCGTCGTCCAGTTCCTCGTCTTCGGTCGTCATCGCGGCCGGAATCACGTCGACGGAGGCCACGTCGTCGCCGTCGTCGAGGTCCATCACGATGACACCCATCGTGTTGCGGCCGACCGTCGAGATGTCCTCGACGGGCGTCCGGAGAATCTGTCCCTTGTCGGATATGACGACGAGGTGGTCTCCCTCGCCGACGGTGTTGATGGCGCAGACCGGACCGTTCCGCTCGTTGGTCTTGATGTCGATGAGCCCCTTGCCGTTTCTGGACTGCTTGCGGTAGGCGTCGAGGTCCGTGCGCTTCCCGTAGCCGTTCTCGGTGACGGTGAGAATCCAGCTGTGGTGGGCCTCGTCGATGGCGGCCACGCCGGCGACGACGTCGTCGCCGGTCAGTTTGACGCCGCGGACGCCGCGGGCCGAGCGTCCCATCGCGCGCACCTCGTCCTCGTCGAAGCGGATGGACATGCCCTGTTCGGTGCCGATGACGAGGTCGCTTTCGCCGTCTGTGACCTCCACGTCGACGAGTTCGTCGCCCTCGTTGAGTTTGGTGGCGATGATGCCCGTCGAGAGGATGTTCTGGAACCGGTCGGTGCCGGTCCGCTTGATGTAGCCGTTCTGGGTCACCATCGTCAGGTAGCCCTCGATATCTTCGAGGTTGTCGCAGTTGACGACGGCCGTAATCTCCTCGCCGTCGTCGAAGTCGAGCAGGTTGACCGCCGACTTCCCGCGAGCGGTCCGCGACATCTCTGGCACCTGGTAGGCCTTGAGTTGGTAGACCTGTCCGTGGTTGGTGAAACAGAGCAGGTCGTCGTGGGTGTTCGTGACGAACACCGACGAGACGTTGTCGCCCTCCTTGAGGTCAGTCCCGATGATGCCCTTGCCGCCGCGGTGCTGGGCGCGGAACCGGGAGACCGGCATCCGCTTGATGTAGTCGTCCTCGCTGACGACGACGACCACGTCTTCCTCGGGAATGAGGTCGGCGCGGGTGACCTCGCCGGTGTTGGCAACGAACGAGGTCCGCCGGTCGTCGGCGTACTCGTCTTTGATGTCGAGCAGCTCGGACTCGATGACCGCGTCGAGTTCCGACCGGTCGCCGAGGATGGTTTCGAGGCGCTCGATGGTCGCCTGCACGTCCTCGTACTCGTCTTCGATTTCGGCCGCCTCCATCGAGGTGAGCGAGCCGAGTTGCATCGAGACGATGTGGTTGGCCTGTTCTTCGGAGAAGTCGAACGTCGGCAGCGGTTCGCCGTCGACTTCGACTTCGACCTCGCCGCGGAGCGCGGCTTTCGCGTCGTCGCGGCTCTCGGAGTTCCGGATGGTCTCGACCACGTCGTCGATGTTGTCGAGGGCCTTCAGGCGGCCTTCGAGGATGTGCGCGCGGTCTTCGGCCTCTGCGAGTTCGTACTCGGAGCGCCGGCGGACCACGTCGCGGCGGTGGTCGAGGTAGTGTTCGAGCGTCTCCTTGAGCGTCAGCACCTGCGGCTGGCCGTCGACGAGCGCGAGGTTGATGACGCCGAACGTGGATTCGAGGTGGTTGTCGAGCAGCTGGTTCTTGACGACCTCGGCCATCGCGCCGCGCTTGAGTTCGATGACGACGCGAATGCCGTCGCGGTCGGACTCGTCGCGGATGTCGCGGATGCCCTCGATTTTCCCCTCGTTCACGTCGTCGGCGATGCGCTCGATGAGGCGGGCCTTGTTCTCCTGATACGGGAGTTCGTTGATGACGATGCGGCCTTCCTCTTCGAACACGTCGTAGTCGGCGCGGACGCGGACGCGGCCGCGACCGGTCTTGTACGCCTTGTGGACCGCGTTTCGGCCGACGATGTTCGCGCCGGTCGGGAAGTCCGGGCCCTTGATGTGTTCCATCAGGTCCGGGATGGTCGCCTCGGGGTTCTCGATGAGTTCGACCGTGGCGTCGATGACCTCGCCGAGGTTGTGCGGCGGGATGTTCGTGGACATCCCGACCGCGATGCCGGACGAGCCGTTGACGAGCAGGTTCGGGAACGACGACGGGAGGACCGTCGGCTCCTGCTTGCGGTCGTCGTAGTTCGACTGGAAGTCGACGGTGTCCTTGTCGATGTCGTCGAGGAGTTCCTCGGCGATGGGGGACATCCGCGCCTCTGTGTAGCGCATCGCGGCCGGCGGGTCGCCGTCGACGGAGCCGAAGTTCCCCTGGCCGTCGACGAGCGGGTAGCGCATGGAGAAGTCCTGCGCCATGCGCGCGAGGGTGTCGTAGATGGCGGAGTCGCCGTGGGGGTGGTAGTCACCCATCGTCTCGCCCACGATGGACGAGGACTTGCGGTGCGACGAGTTGGAGGTCACGCCGGCCTGGTGCATCGCGTAGAGGATGCGCCGGTGGACCGGCTTGAGGCCGTCGCGCACGTCGGGCAGCGCCCGCCCCGCGATGACCGACATCGCGTAGTCGATGTACGACTGCTCCATCTCGTCTTCGATGCGCGCGTTCTTGACTTCGGCCGCGATACCCGCGCCCGGTTCGAAGGAATCTGGTGCGTCAGAACTCATGTTAGATGTCCACCCACTCGGCGTCGTTCGCGTGGTCCTTGATGAACTGCTTTCGCGGCCCGACGGCGTCGCCCATCAGGATGTTGAACATCCGGTCGGCGGCGGCGGCGTCCTCCACGGTGATGCGCTTGAGGACGCGGTTCTCGGGATTCATCGTCGTGTCCCACAGCTGGTCGGGGTTCATCTCGCCGAGTCCCTTGAACCGCTGGACCTGCGTGGGGTTGCCATTGCACTCTTCTTCGATGATGCGGTCCCGTTCGGCCTCGTCCATCGCGTCGTAGGTGTTGCCGCGGTAGCGAACGCGGTACAGCGGCGGTTGGGCCGCATACACGTAGCCGGCCTCGATGAGCGGGCGCATGTGGCGGTACAGGAGCGTGAGAAGCAGCGTCCGGATGTGCGCGCCGTCGACGTCGGCGTCGGTCATCAGGATGAGCCGCTGGTAGCGCGCCTTCTCGATGTCGAACTCGTCGCCGACGCCACCGCCGATGGCGGTGATGAGCGCCCGTATCTCGTCGTTTTCGAGGATGCGGTCGAGACGGTGTTTCTCGACGTTCAGAATCTTCCCCTTGAGGGGTAAAATCGCCTGGAATTTGCGGTCGCGGCCCTGCTTGGCCGAGCCGCCCGCGGAGTCGCCCTCCACGATGAACAGCTCGGACTCGGCGGGGTCGCGGCTCTGACAGTCCGCGAGCTTCCCCGGCAGCGAGGTGGATTCGAGCGCGGACTTGCGGCGGGTGAGCTCCTCGGCCTGCTTCGCGGCCTTGCGAGCGCGGGCGGCCTCGACGGCTTTCGAGATGATGGCCGTCGTCGTGTCCGGGTTCTCCTCGAAGAACGTCCCGAGCTGCTGGTGGGTGACGCTCTCGACGATGCCGCGGACCTCGGAGTTACCGAGTTTGGTCTTCGTCTGGCCCTCGAACTGCGGGTCGGGGTGTTTGATGGAGATGACGGCGGTGAGCCCCTCGCGCACGTCCTCGCCGCGGAGGTTGTCGCCGTCGAGGTCGTCCAGCATGTCGTGGGTGTTCGCGTAGTCGTTGACGACGCGGGTGAGCGCCGTCTTGAACCCGGTCAGGTGCGTGCCGCCCTCGCGGGTGTTGATGTTGTTGGCGAAGGCGTGAATCGACCCCTGCAGTTCGTCGGTCGCCTGCATGGCGATTTCGACCTCGATGCCCTCCGACTCGTCGTCGTAGTAGATGATGTCGTCGTGGAGGGCCGTCTTGGTCTCGTTGAGGTACTCGACGAACTCGCGGATGCCGCCCTCGAAGAGGAACGTGCTCGACTCGCCGGTCCGCTCGTCGCCGAGCGAAATCTCGACGCCGGAGTTGAGGAACGCGAGTTCGCGCAGGCGGTTTTCGAGCGTCTTGAAGTCGAACTCGGTCGTCTCGAAGATACCGTCGTCCGGCCAAAACCGGATGGTCGTCCCGGTGTCCTCGTCGGGTTCGAGGTCGCGCACGCGCTCGAACTCGTCGACCTGCGGTTCGCCGAACTCGAAGCGGTGTGTCCACACCGCGCCGTCGCGTTTGACCTCGACTTCGAGCTTGCCCGATAGCGCGTTGACGACGGAGACGCCGACGCCGTGGAGGCCGCCGGAGACCTGGTAGGACTTGTTGTCGAACTTCCCGCCGGCGTGGAGGACGGTCATGATGACCTCCAGCGCGGGTCGGTCGTACTGTTCGTGCGTATCTACCGGAATCCCGCGGCCGTTGTCGGTGACGCTGACAGAGCCGTCCTCGTGGAGGGCGACCTCGATGGCGTCGCAGTGGCCCGCGAGCGCCTCGTCGATGGAGTTGTCGACGACTTCGTAGACGAGGTGGTGGAGTCCGCGAGAATCGGTGGACCCGATGTACATCGCCGGACGCTTTCGAACGGCTTCGAGCCCTTCGAGGACCTGAATCTGTCCGGCCCCGTACTCGTTATCCTGTGACATCTGAACTGGCCTAGGATAGCCCGTCCCTTAAAGCCTCGCACGCGCGGGCGCGTACTACTTACTGGAGTCCCGCGTAGCGGTTTCCGGGCCGGCGATTTCGATTGATTGACCGAAGTTCGTGGGTGACTCTGTGTAACACGACTCGCGGTTCCGGCGCGAATCGGCCTCGAAGCGCGTCAACCTCCCGTGTTCACTTTCACTCCGTTGCCGGTGAGTACTTAACGCGGGACTGGGTAGATGCGCATCAGGAAATGACCTCGTTCCAGTCGACACTCGGTGACGAGCCGGGGATCGCAGAGGAGCTGGCGAAGGGCCAGCGGGAGATCTCCATCGCCGAGTTCTTCGAGAAGAACAAGCACATGTTGGGCTTCGACAGCGGAGCCCGCGGGTTGGTCACCGCCGTCAAGGAGGCGGTGGACAACGCGCTCGACGCCACGGAGGAGGCGGGCATCCAGCCCGACATCTACGTGGAAATCGCCGAGGCGGGCGACTACTACCGCCTCGTCATCGAGGACAACGGGCCGGGCATCACGAAAGAGCAGGTGCCCAAAGTGTTCGGGAAGCTCCTCTACGGCTCTCGCTTCCACGCGCGCGAACAGTCCCGCGGTCAGCAGGGTATCGGTATCTCCGCGGCGGTCCTCTACTCGCAGCTGACGAGCGGGAAGCCCGCCAAGGTGACGAGCCGGACGCAGGGCTCGGAGGACGCCGAGTACTTCGAACTCGTCATCAACACGGACCAGAACGAACCCGAGATTCGCACCGAGAAGACGACTTCGTGGGACCGCCCCCACGGCACGCGCATCGAGTTGGAGATGGAAGCCAACATGCGCGCCCGCCAGCAGCTCCACGACTACATCCTCCACACGGCGGTCGTCAACCCCCACGCACGCATCGAACTCCGGGAACCCGGCCTCGACGAGCCGATGAAGTTCGAGCGGGCGACCGACCAGCTTCCGAAACAGACGAAGGAGATCCGTCCCCACCCCCACGGCGTCGAACTCGGGACGCTCCTGAAGATGCTCGCGGCGACCGAGTCGTACTCCGTCTCCGGCTTCCTCCAAGAGGAGTTCACCCGTGTCGGCGCGAAGACCTCCGACAAGATTCACGACGCCTTCCGCGACCGGCACTTCGGCCGCGAGATGACGTGGCGGACGCCCGACGCGACCGAGGCGGACGAACTCGTCGCCGTCGTCGAGGACGCCGTCGCCAACAAGGGCAAGGAGGCGACCGCGGCGTTCGCGGACGAACTGGTCGATATCGTCGTCGGCAAGGACCGCATCGCCCACGGCGAACTCGTCACCATCGTCGAAAACGTCGCCGAGACGGTCGGTGAGGAGACCGACACCTCGTTCGGCGAGACGGTCCGGGAGAACGTCGTCGAGGCGCTGTGGCCCGTCCTCACCGACGACCGCGAGGGCGACGTGTACGCCATCGTCGACGACGTGACGACCACGCAGAAAGACGACGCCGGCAAGGTGTCGATGGCGCGCTCCATCGCCACGCAGTTCGCCGAGACGACCGGCCCGGCCGACCGCGCCACCCGCGACGACGTGGCCGAGTTCGTCGCGTGGGCCGCCGAGCGAACCAAAGAACGCGAGGACGAGACCTACGGCGAGACGGCACAGGAGAACGTCGCCGACGCCATCTGGTCGCGGATGCGCACCGTTTCCGACGAGGTGCCGAAGGTCCGCGAGGTCGCCGACGACCGCGACGTGGCCCGCGACCTGCTCGACGCGATGCGCCAGACGGACATCCTCGCGCCGCCGACCGACTGTCTCTCTCCCATCTCCGCGGACCTCGTGGAAGCCGGCCTGAAAAAGGAGTTCGACGCCGACTTCTACGCCGCGGCGACCCGCGACGCCGAGGTCCACGGCGGCGACCCGTTCATCGTCGAGGCCGGCATCGCCTACGGCGGCGAACTGAAGTCCGAGGGGAAAATCGACCTGCTCCGCTTCGCCAACCGCGTCCCGCTCGTCTACCAGCAGGGCGCGTGTACCATCACCCACGTCGTCAAAGACATCGGCTGGCGGAACTACGGCCTCGACCAACCGGGCGGCAGCGGCATGCCGAACGGTCCCGCCGTCCTCATGGTCCACGTCGCCTCCACGAACGTCCCGTTCACGAGTGAGTCGAAGGACGCGCTCGCGGACGTGCCGGCGATTCAAGACGAGGTCGAACTCGCCATCCGCGAGGCGGCCCGCGAACTCAAGTCCTACCTCTCGAAGCGGCGGTCGCTCCAGAAGCGCCGCAAGAAACAGGACGTGCTCGGTCGCATCCTTCCGCAGATGGCGACGAAGCTCTCGGAGGTCACCGGGCGACCCGAGCCCAACATCGACGGCGCGCTCGGCCGCATCATGAACAACCTGACCGTCGAGCGAGCCGTCGAAGACGGCGAGGTGACGCTCACGGTGAAGAACTACTCCAACACGAACGAGTCGCCAGACATCACGGACATCGTCTCGGCGGAGCCGGCCGGCCTCGACGGCGAGGCGACGGTCGTCGACCTTGACGGGGAGTGGTTCGTCAAGTGGAACCCCGAGGTGTCGTCCGGTGAGACGGCGACGCTCACGTACTCGGTCGCACAGGACGCGTCGTTCGACATCAACGTCGACGGCGTCGAGACGGAGAAACTCACGGTGAACGTATAATGGCACCTGAACCGAACACATCCGAGGAACGCGCCCGCGAGCGTCTCATCGACCTCGCGGCGGAGTTCTACGACCAGTTCGACGCGGGGGAGATTCCGCACATGACGCTCCCGACGCGGACGAAAAGCAACATCGAGTACGACGAGAACTCGAACGTCTGGGTGTACGGCGACCGGACCTCAACGCGCTCTGCGAACAGCGTCCGGGGGGCGCGAAAGCTCCTGAAGGCCGCCTACACCATCGAGTTCCTCGCGCGGCAGTTAGAGGAGGACCGCTCGTCCACCCTGCGTGAGCTGTACTACATCTCCGAGTCGTGGGACGCCGAAGAGGCGCACTTCTCCGACCAGGACGAGTCGAACCAGCTCATCGAGGACCTCGAAATCGTCTCCGAGGTCACCCGCGAGGACTTCCACATGCGGCCCGAGGAGTCGGGGGCGACCCTTATGGGCCCGCTCGAACTCCGCGAGCAGACCCGCCGCGGCGAGCGCGACATCCACTGCCAACTCGACGTGGGCGAGGGCGGCTACCAGATTCCGAACAACCCCGACACCATCGAGTTCCTCGACCACGACATCGATTTCGTCCTCTGCGTGGAGACCGGTGGTATGCGCGACCGCCTCGTCGAAAACGGCTTCGACGACGAGTACAACGTGCTCATCGTCCACTTGAAGGGCCAGCCCGCGCGGGCGACCCGGCGCATCACGAAGCGCCTGCACAACGAACTCGACCTACCGGTCGTGGTCTTCACCGACGGCGACCCGTGGTCCTACCGCATCTTCGGCTCCGTCGCTTACGGCTCCATCAAGTCCGCGCACCTCTCGGAACACCTCGCGACGCCGGAAGCGAGGTTCGTCGGCATCCAGCCGCAGGATATCGTGGACTACGATCTCCCGACCGACCCGCTCGCGGACTCCGACATCAACGCGCTCCAGTCCGAACTGGAGGACCCGCGGTTCATGAGCGACTACTGGACCGAACAGATCGAGCTGCAACTCGACATCGGCAAGAAGGCCGAACAGCAGGCGCTCGCCTCCCGCGGTCTCGACTTCGTGACCGACGAGTACCTGCCGACGCGGCTCGACGAGATGGGCGTCATCTAACCCCGGTCACCCCGGCCGCCGCTTTTCTAGCGCACCGTCCCGGACCGGTTGAACAGCGCCACGATAGTGTAGCCGCCGTAGAAGCCGAGGGTGTCGGGTTCCTCCCACGGCTGAAGCCGAGGGCTTCCTCCTTACACCTCTGTGACGACGAAACAGACGAGGAGTCGGCAGCCGCTGAAAAGCGGGCTCGACCGGAGGGCGTCGCGCATGGCGGTTCGACGGCCGCCCGGCGTATGAGCTTGGTGCCGCGGGGAGGGTTCGAGGCCCTCGTCGCTCGCGGTACGCGATTACGGATACAGCCCGTCGCCGCGGAACCCGTCGAAGTAGCGCCTGACGACACCGTTCAGCGTTCGCGGCTCGCCGGTCGCGAGGTTGTGACCCGCTCCGGAGAACAGCGCGAGCGTCGCGTCCGCGATGCCGTCTTTGAGTTCTCGAATCCGCGGTTCGGGAAAGAGTCGGTCGGCCTTCCCGGCGGCGACGAGCGTCGGCGCGTCGATGTCGCCGAGTATCTCCCGGGAGTCGTGTTCGAGACAGGCCGTACAGGAGACGACGGCGTCGGCGGGGACGGCGGGCCGAAAGTCGACGACTCGACCGGCCGCCTCGATGAGCGGCGGGGCGACGGTCGCTTCGAGGCCCGTCGCCGCCTCCCGCTCCGCGTCGGCGGCGACCTCGGCCCAGCGACCTTTACCCGCCAGCGAGCGCCAGCGCGTTACGACGTTCTCGCCGTGGCCGCCGAGTCGCGTCCCGGCGGAGACGACGGCCAGCGAGTCCACGTAGTCGCCGTAGTCGGCGGCGAGGTACTGGGCGGCGAGTCCGCCCATCGAGACGCCGATAACGTCGGCCGGCCACAGGTCCTGTTCGTCGATGACGCCGGCGTAGCCCGCGGCCATGTCTCGCGTGGTCGACCCGACCGGGAGGTGTCGCGGCCGGCCGACGACCCACACGTCGCGGTCGTCGAACTCGCGGAACAGGCCGGCGAGCGCCGCCGCAGTCGCGCGGTTCGGGTCGGTGCGCTGGAAGGCGTCCGAGAGGCCGGGAAGCACCACGAGCGGGTCGGCGTCGGCGTCGCCGAAGCGGTAGTAGGGCCGCCGGCCGCCGAGCATGCCGTAGTCGAGGTCCATACGCGAACGGACGGCCCGGCGCGGCAAAATCGTTCTGTCCGTTTCGTCGTCGCGGTCTCAGACCTGGTCGGGGTCGTCGAGAACGACTGGAATGCCGCGGTTCGCCACGTCGACGACGAAGGCGTCCGGGTCGGTTTCGAGAAGCGGAATCGTGTCGTAGTGAATCGGGAGCACGAGGTCGGGGTCGAGCGTCTCCGCGAGGTCGGCGGCCTCGTGGCGGTCCATCACGACCGAACCGCCGATGTTGGCGAGAAACAGCGAGACCTCGAGGTGTTTGTGGCCTTCGAGCACGTCGGAGTCGCCGGGCCAGAAGACGGTCCGGTCGGCAATCGAGATGTGGTAGCCGCAACCGAAGCCCTGCGGGTGGACCACGTCGCCGTCGCGGAGATGCGGCCCGTCGGGGTCGTTGAACGCCGGGAGCGACCACACGTCGACTTCACCGACGGTGAGGTGGTCCGCCTCGTCGACGCGGACCGTCTCGTAGGGGAGTTCCTCGACCGGTACCACGTCGCGGTCGATGGTCGCGGCGTCGACGCCCTCGAAGGCGACGACGGTCGCGTCGGCGTCGGCGACCTGCTCGATGGCGTCGGAGTCGTAGTGGTGGTTGTGTGTGACCAAAATCAGGTCGCCGTCGCGGGCGTAGTAGTCGTCGAGGACGCCGTAGCGGCCGGGGTCGAAGTAGACGACGAAGCCGTCGGGCGACTCGATTCTGACGGTCGCGTAGCCGAGCCAGGACACGTCGAGGCCGTCGTGTTTGATGGTCATACGCGACACCTCGAACCGAGGGGTAAAAAACGCGGCTCTCGGGGCGAGGCGGCCGGTGTGGGCGGGCGACGAGTGGCGGATGCGCGGCCCCGACTCAGACGAGCGTGTCGCGCAGGACGCCGAACACGACGAGGCTCCACAGGAACAACCCGGCCCCGTAGAACAGGAGGGTGAGGCGAAGCGAGGTGTCCGTCTCGACGGGCGACCACAGCCCCGCGTTCGAGACGACCCTGTTCGTCCCTCCCTTCTCGCCCGCGTGTTCGACGTTACTTGGACCCATCTGACCCGCGGCCCCGCCGCCGAGTACGACGAGGAGTACGCCGGCTCCTGTCAATCCGAGCATGTACAGTCCCGAGTGCGTGGCGAAATACACCCCGCCGACCGTGAGAAGACCGAGGAGCCCCGTATAGAGGAGAACCGGCTTCAGGAGGGCGTCAAGGTTCACGTGTAGTCACCGTGACAACACGTCGAATCACCGATAGTATATCCCTTTGGGCGCGACCCGCGACGGACGCGTGCCTCGCTTACTGCGACTCGGCCAGTCGCTCGACGCGCTCCAGCGAGTCGGCCGTCTCGGCGGTCTTGTCCTCGCGGACGGTGACAAACCGCGGGAACCGGAGCGCGTAGCCCGAGGAGTACGTCGGCGACGCCTGAATCTCCTCGTAGCCGACCTCGAAGACGACCGACGGGCGGATGTCGACCTCCTTGCCGGACTCCCGTTCGATTTCGGGTTCGAGGAGGTCGGTCAACTCGGCCAACTCCTCGTCCGTGATACCCGTGGCGACCTTGCCGATGGTCTCGAAGGCGTCGTCGCCGGACTCGGCTTCGACGCGGGCCGAAAGCAGGAACGTCCCGAGGAACTCCGCGCGTCGGCCCTCGCCCCACTCCGCGCCGGTGACGACGAGGTCCAGCGTCTCCACGTCGGGCTTGCGTTTCAGCCAGTTCTTCCCGCGGTCGCCCGGCGAGTACGGCGCGTCGGGGTTCTTCAGCATGATTCCCTCGTGGCCGGCGTCGAGGGCGTCGGCCTCGGAGGCGGCGATTTCGTCGGCGTCGTCGGTCAGGAGGAGGTCGGAGACGGCCGCCGAGTCGTCGCCGAGGACCGCGGCCAGTCGGTCGTGTCGGTCGGACAGCGGGTCGGTCAGGAGGTCGTCGCCGCCGGCGTGCAGGCAGTCGAACGCCCGGAGTTCGACCCGGACCTCCTCGCGCATCCGGCCCACGTCGTGCTTGCGGCGGAAGCGCCGGAGAATCTCCTGAAACGGGAGGGGTTCGCCGTCGTCGTCCATCGCCACGACCTCGCCGTCGAGGATGGCGGGCTCGTCGACCGCGTCCGCGACGAACTCGACCACCTCGGGGAGCGCGCCGGTCACGTCCTCCATGTTGCGCGAAAACAGCGAGACCTCGCCGTCGGCGTCGCGGTGGACCTGTACGCGCGCACCGTCGAACTTGGTTTCGACCGCGGCGGCGTCCCACTCGTCGAGCGCGTCGGCGGCGGTGCCGGCCTGCGCCAGCATCGCCTGTACGGGGCGCCCGACCTCGAGGCGGACGCCGTCGAGGCCGGCCTCGCCCTCGTCGCGGGCGAGTTCGGCGACCATGCCGTAGTCGTTCGACACCTGCAGGGCGCGGGCGACGGCGGCGACGGCCTCGTTCCGGCGGTCGCGGGCGACGGCTTCGGTCTCCGCGTCGGCGTCGTCGTCGCGGATGGCGGCGGCGTCCGCGGGGTCGACCAAGAACGCCTCCGCGACGGCGTCGCGGACGGCCCCCTCGCCGACGCCGATGCGCATCTCCGAGAGGACGAGCCGTGCGAGGATGCGCGCCTCGTCGGGGTCGGTCCGGTTGAACAGGCCGTAGAGCGTCTTGAGCTTCGTCTCCTCGCTCCCCGAACCGGAGGCGGCCGCGAGCGCCCGGAGTTCCGAATCGACTTCGGCGACCGTCAGCCCCGCTCGGCCGCCCGAACCGAAGGCGGCGAGGCCGCGCTGGCCGCCGAAGTCGTAGCTCGCGGCGACCGCGCCGATTTCGCCGCGGTCGGCGAGGCGGTCTTCCACGTCGTCGGCCGAGACGTTCGGGCCGGCCGCGCGGGCGATGGCCTCGTGGCAGAGCCGCGGGCCGATGTCGAGCGTGGTCGAGTCCCACGCCGGAAAGACGCGACCTTGGACGAACCGGGCGACCGTCGGGAGGTCGTCGCCGGCGTCCGAAAAGAGGTCGGAGAGGAGCGAGACGACCGCGAGGTCCGCTGGCTCGGCTTCTATCTCGGCGGCGCGGGCGGCGAACTCGGCGAACTGCATCGTCCGTGGGTATCGCCGCGCGGGGCAAAAGCGTCTCGACAGTCGTCGGGGATGTGATTCGCTGCCGAACGACCGCGGTGCCGGGAAGTTGAAGGCGTTCGACGCCGGAACGCCGGGTATGAGCGACGACCTCGCAGAGCGCGTCGAAGACGTGCTCGCGGTCGACGCGGCCGAGTTCGAAGCGCAAGCGAAAGCCGACGCCGAGGTACTCAAGCGCGAACTGCGCGAGGGGACCTTCGACAACCACCAGTCCATCGTCGGCTTGGAGTACGAGTTCTACGCCGTCTCCGACGGTCGCTGGTCCGCGAGCGAAGACGACGTGCACGCGCTCATGCGGGTCCCGCGCCGGCTGCTCGGCCTCATGGGCTTCGAGAAGGAACTCGGGCTCCACAACGCCGAGATGACCACGAGCCCCCAGCCGCTGAATCCACACGGGCTCCGCGCGCAGGAGTCCGAGGTCCGCGCCCGACTCGACGCCGCGCTCGACTGCGCTGCCGCCGAGGGGATGCGCCTCGTCTCCGACGGGATGTGGAGCATCCCGCCGGCCGGCGAGAGCGCCCGCGAGTACCTGACAGACTCCGTCACCGACGGTGGCGTCCGCCTCGCGACGAACATGAGCAACTCCGTGCGGTACCACGCGATGGCCAACGGGCCGACCGCCCCGGAGTCGTTCACGCTCGACGCGCCGCACGTCTCGCTCGAAGCGGACACCGTGATGCCCGAGGCGCTCATCACGTCCATCCAGCCGCACTATCAGGTCCCGCACGCGGCCGACCTGCCGTACCACTTCAACTACGCGCTGCGGGTCGCCGGGCCGCTTCTCGCGCTCGGCGTCAACTCGCCGTTTTTCCCAGCCGACCTCTACGACGATGGCGTGACGGCCGACGAGATTCTCGCCGACGGCTGGGACGAAAACCGCATCGCGGTGTTCGAGTCGGTGCTCAACTCCGGCGACCACGAGAAGGTCGCCTTCCCCGGCGACCTCGATACCGTCGAAGACGCCGTCGACCGCGTCGTCGAGGACTCCACGATGGTTCCCATGTCGGTCGAACGCGGCGACCGCTTCGACGACGACTTCGCCACGCTCCGCCGGAAACACGGCACCTACTGGCGGTGGGTCCGCCCGGTGTTCGACGGCGCGTCCCGCTCGTCGGCCAACGCCCGCATCGAGTTCCGCCCCATCGCGGGCCAGCCCACCGTCCGCGACTCCGTGGCGTTCCAGGCCGCCTTCGCGGGACTCATGGAGCGACTCCCCCGACTGGACCACCCCGTCATCGACCTCGACTGGGAGACCGCGGAGGAGAACTTCTACACCGCGATGCGTGAGGGACCGCACGGCGACCTGCGCTGGATAGACGTCGACGGCGACGACGTGGTCGGCGCTGACCTCTACGAGGACCTGCTCGTCCACGCCCGCGACGGGCTTCGGCTCGCGGGCTGTTCCGAGGAGGAGGCCAACTACTACCTCGAACCCCTTCGCAAGCGCGTCGAGACGGGCGTCACGCCGGCCGACTGGAAGCGCGCCCGCGTCCGCGACGCCCTCGGCGACGCCGACGACTTCGAGACGGCGCTCCGCGAGATGCAACGCGAGTACGTCGAGCGCCAGTCCGACTCGCTGCTCGAAGGCGCGTTCGCCGACTGGTTCTGAGCCGGCGGGTGCAGTCGGCTCCGCGACAGCCTCGACGACGGCGGGTCGGCCTCGGCTTCACACATTCTTGTCTGAGAAATAACTATTATCGCGCCGCTCGAACGTCGTGTATGGTCTCCCGCCGGACGAAAGCCGTCGCCGAATTCGGTCTCGCGCTTCTCACCGCGCTCTGGATGGTGTCGATGCGCCGTCTGCTCCGCTCCAGCGACGACGAGTCGTACGAGCCGACGCCGCTGTCGCCGGGTGGTATCGCCGTCGGCGGTGCGTGGGGAATCGGACAGGTGTGGGCGTACGACCGCGATAGCTGGAAGGTTCGGACGCGTCGGCGTCGTGGGCTAGTCGTCAGCCTCCTCGGTATCGCGGTCGAGCGTCGACTGCTCCCCCGAACCGAGTCGTTCCGGTACAGCCTCGGACTCGGGCGCGTTCTCGGCGTGCTCGGCTACCGGGCGTGGTACGGGCTCTTGCGGCCGCTTCCGGGCGACGAGTGAGTACGATGTACGCGCGAGTCCAGCCGGTAGCGACCCGTTAAAACGAAGAGAAACCGCCGACTGCGGGCGACTTATTCGAGGCCTTCGAAGTTCTGGTGGCGCTGGATGTCGACGCCGTCCTCGGTGACGACGGCGATGTTGATGCCGTTACCCGAGGCGAGGTCGCGCTCGACCGCCGAGCGGATGGCCTTCGTGGCGACCTGCTTCGCCTCCTCGATGCTGAGGCCGTCTTTGAACTCCTGTTCGAGCACACCGAGGGCGTACTGGCTGCCGGAGCCGGTGACGGTGTACTCCTCTTCGAGGATGGAGCCGGCGGGGTCGATGCTGTAGATGTGGGGGCCGGTCTCGTCGACGCCGCCGAGGATGGGCTGGACGACGTAGAACCCGCCCGAGCGGAGGAAGTTGCCGACGAGCGTCGACAGCGCCTGCATGCTCATGTCCTCGCCGCGGCGGGCCTCGTAGAGGCGGACCTCCGCGCGGAGGGAACTGATGAGCGACTGGGCGGCCGAGACGGAGCCGGCGATGGTCAGCGCGCCCGTCGGGTGAATCTCTTCGACCTTCTGGACGTCCTTCGAGGAGACCATGTAGCCCATGCTCGCGCGCATGTCGGTCGCGAGGACGACGCCCTCTTCGGTCTTGATACCGACGGTGGTCGTTCCGGTCTTCGTCTCTTTGTCTCCGAGCGAGTCGGCGCGACGCTCGGCGTGCGGGAACTCGCCGAGCTCGGGACCGAACACGTTCGAGCGGTCGCCGTTCAGCGAGTCGAGACGGCCGGAGAACTCGTCGTGAGTCGGGGTACGCATTGTCAGCGATTGCACTTCGGCGCTGATAAATGCAACCCTTCACCTCGCCGTTGCCGGTGCCAAAGCGTCAGACGCGCGTCGGCGGCGGCCGCGCGATGCGATCGCTCGCGGGAAGTACCGTCGGGAGGAGGGAGGGCGCGGGAGTCGACTTAGCGACCCGCGGCGCGTTCGTAGGCGGTTCCGGTCGTTTCCACGAGCCGGCGAATCGGGAGGGTCACACCCATCCGGCGAGCGGCGAGCGCGACGGGGAGCAGCGCGATGCCCATCGCGACCGATAGCTGGTAGGCGGCGAACAGGACGTACTTCGTTAGGCGGGGTATCATCACCGTGTCCTCAGTCGAGGGTCGGGAGGTGCCAGTATATAAACCTTCTCTCAGCCGGCCGCACGACACCCCGGCGCTGTCTATCGATTAAAGCACACTTGTCTCTACTCCAACTAGACCGACTATTCGGCGTGAGACGCGCGTGACCCGCGGAGCGCTTTTCCATAAGTTATAGCGATAATCCCCGTGGCATGCGCGGGTCGTGCGCGCTCCGGCCGAGGGACGGGAGTGTCGTGGATTCGGACGCGTCGCGGTCGGTTCGCGGCCCGGGTGTGTGAATCCCACGCGCCCCGGCGCTCGAACCACAAGACACGAAACCCCACCGGCGCGTAACGTGTGTATGAGCAACTATCTCGTCGCGATGGAGGCGGCCTGGTTGGTCCGGGACGTAGAAGACATCGACGACGCCATCGGCGTCGCGGTCAGCGAGGCCGGCAAGCGACTCAACCAGAAGGACAAGGAGTACGTCGAGGTCGAAGTCGGCGCGACGCCCTGTCCCGCCTGTGGCGAACCGTTCGACTCCGCGTTCATCGCGGCCAACACCGCCCTCGTCGGCCTGCTCCTCGAAATCAAGATTTTCAACGCGGACGGCGAGAAGCACGCCTCCCGAATCGCCAAAAGCGAGGTCGGCGGCGCGCTCCGCGATGTCCCCCTCGACGTCATCGACATCCGCGAGTTCGACTCCGACGAAGACCAGTAATCCCGCGCCGTCGCGCCCGGCCGCGTCGGGTCGTGCCAAACCGCACCGACCGGTGTACTTGGGGCGACCGCCCGACACGAGCGAGCGATTTTCGCGGCGCCTGCGAACCCATGCCCCGATGAGCGACCGGAACACTTTTTCATAACTACGGGTTATCACTCCGGCATGGAACTCCCCACGCCGCAGGACCTCAGGGAACGGCGGAACTCCCTGGAGTTGACGCAGAGCAAACTCGCCGACATGGCCGGGGTCTCCCAGCCGCTCATCGCCCGCATCGAAGGCGGCGACGTCGACCCGCGTCTCTCGACGCTCCGGCGAATCGTCGAGGCGCTGGACGAGGCCGAGGGTCGCATCGTGCGCGCGGAAGACATCATGAACACGACCGTCCGGAGCGTCGCCCCCGACAACTCAGTCCGCGAGGCGCGCGACATCATGCTCGACGCCGGGTTCTCCCAACTGCCAGTCATCGAGAACGGCCGCCCGCTCGGCATCATCTCGAACGCCGACATCCGCCACGTCCAGGAGGACGACGTGACCGACCGCCCGGTCAACGAGGTCATGTCCGAGGGCGTCACGACCGTCGAACCCGAGACGACGCTGGACGAAATCGGCGTCTACCTCGACCACAACTCGGCCATCATCGTCGTCGAGGGCGGCGAGACGGTCGGCATCATCACCGAAGCTGACATCGCTGCCCACATCTGAGGTCGAGTCCGGCGACCGGCGAGACGCCGGAGGCGGTCCGCCGTCCGAAACGCCAAACGCCGACACTCCCACGCGACGGACTCAGCGCCGGCGGACGACGAGCGGCGTTTCGCCCTTCGGTTGGGTCGTCATCTCGGGCGCGATTTCTAACTCTCCGTCGCCGCCCCAGCCGAGGTCGAAGTCGCGGAGGACGGTCGCGAGTACGATTTTCGCCTCCGTGAGCGCGAACGCCCGCCCGAGACAGCTCCGCGGCCCGGCCCCGAAGGGGAGATAGGCGTAGGCGGGACGGTCGGTCTCTCCGTCCCAGCGCTCGGGCCGGAACGCGAGCGGGTCGTCGTACCACCGCTCGTCGCGGTGGATGCGGATGACAGAGAGGTGGATGTCCGCGCCCGCCGGAATGACTCGGTCGCCGGTCGGAAACGGCTTCGCCGTCTCCCGCGGGAGCGTGTGAACCGGCGGGTAGAGCCTGAGTGTCTCTTTGATGACGCGTTCGAGCACCGGGAGTTCCCCGGTCGCCTCGGCGGACACGGGGCCATCGCCGACGACGCGGTCGACCTCGTCGGTGGCGCGCTCGCGGACATCGGGGTGCGTCGCGAGCAGGTACAGCGCGTAGGTGAGTGCGAGCGCCGTCGTCTCGTGGCCGGCGAAAATCATGCCCACGAGCTGGTTCTCCAGTGACTCGACGGCCGCCGGGTAGTCGGCGTCGGTCCCGAGCGCGTCGGCGAGTCGGCGCGTGAGACTCTCTTCGTCGGCGGTCTCGACCAGTTTTCTGACCTCCTCGCGGAGGACTCGGTCGGCCCGGTCGAACCGACGCCTGCTCGGCGTCGGCACCCACGAGGGCAACACCCACGACGCGGGCGCGAAGCGGCCGTTGAGGCCGTCGGCGGCCGAGCGAACTCGGTCGTCGCCGTCGAGGTCGAGTTCCCGCCCGAGGATGGTGGCGAAGATGATGTCCAGGGTGACGGACTTCATCTCGGCTTCGAGCGACAGCGTCCCCGAGTCGGGCCACGTCCGCAGGCGGCGCTCGACCTGTCGGCGCATCACGGACGCGTACTCGTCGACCCGCTCCCAGCCGAAGAAGGGCTCTAGCTCGTCGCGCTGTCGCCGCCACTCGTCCCCCTCGGCGGCGATGACGGCGTCGCCGAAGGCGGCCTCGAACTCGCCGCCCTTGACGATAGTATCGCGGTCGGTCACGAACGCCCGCTCGAAGTGGTCGGGGTGAGCGAGGACGTACAGGTCGCCCATACCCACCACGTCGAGTCCGACCGCGTCCTCGACGCCGTGGTCCGCGAGGAGGTCGGCGACGAAGCCGAACGGGTCGGCCGCGAAGCCGACGGTGTGGCCCACGAGCGGGAGGCCGTTCGGTGTCGGTGGCGGTGAAGTCACACCTCCACTATGGCGAACGTCGATAAAATAGTGCTTCTAATCGAACACTTCGATTCGACAAGCTGTCCGCGTTCAGAGGTCGAGGCCGCGAATCGAGACGCCGTCGCCCGATTCGACGCGGCCGATGATGCGGCCGTCGGTCGCCTCGACCAACGCCTCGGCGTTCGCCTCGGGGACGGCCGCGACGAAGCCGGTGCCCATGTTGAACGTCGTGTGCATCTCCTCGTCGGAGACGCCGCCGCGCTCCTGGACGAACTCGAACACCGGCTGGGGCTCGAAGGCGTCGTCGACGACGTAGCGGAACTCGCCCATGCGTTCGAGGTTGGTCCAGCCGCCGCCGGTGACGTGGGCCGCGGCGTTGGTCTCGGCGGCGCGCAGGTCGTCCAACAGGTAGGTGTAGAGCCGCGTCGGTTCGAGGAGCGCCTCGCCGACGGTGTCGTAGTCGTCGCCGTCCCACGCGTCGTCGTAGTCGCCGTCGGCCGTGGCGGCCTTGCGGGCGAGCGTGAGGCCGTTCGAGTGGATGCCGGACGACGGGAAGCCGACGAGCGCGTCGCCTTCCTCGGCCTCGCCGGGGAAGATAGCGTCCTTCTTCGCCAGTCCGGCGCAGGTGCCCGCGAGGTCGAGGCCGTTGATGACCTCGGGCATGACCGCCGTCTCGCCGCCGACGAGTTCGATGTCCGCCTCCTCGGCACCCGCGGCGAGGCCCTGTCCGACCTGCTCGGCGAACGTCTCGTCGGGCGCGTCGACCGCGAGGTAGTCCACGAACGCGACGGGCCGGACGCCGGCCGCGACGAGGTCGTTGGCGTTCATGGCGATGCAGTCGATGCCGACCGTCGAGTAGTCGCCGAGCGCCTCGGCGACGAGCAGTTTGGTGCCGACGCCGTCGGTGGCGAGTCCGAGGTAGCGGTCGCCGATGTCGAGCAGGCCGGCGTAGTCGCCCGACCCGCCGCCGACCTGCGCGACGAGCGCCGCGGTCGCGGCCTCGCTCGCCTCGATGTCGACGCCCGCATCGGCGTAGGTCATCCCTTCGGAGTCGTCGTTCGTCATGTTCGTGTACGAGATAGGCCGAAATATAAAATCACAGGGTACGAATCATACACGTTCTCGCATAGGTGAGTGTTCGCCGCCGCTCGGTCGTTGTCGTGTCGTCGTCGCCCTTCCGGTTACGCGCGTCCTGCCGGTCGCGCGCGCGCTCCGACGACCCCGCTACGAGCCTCCTAATCGACGGTTCTCCGAGCCGATTGTGTTGAATAATCTATAGCTTTTGCAATATTTGCGAAAAAGCTCTAGAGAGCATTATAAAATTTCTCGTCGGTTTTAACACCTTCATAAAACGTTACGAAAGAAGAATGTTCGCCCTAAGCCGGGTCTGAACAGTCGAAAAAGAAGCGAATTCACGGTAACGCTCGGCCCCTTATATGATGGTCCCCGTCGTATGCAGGAGTGACGATGTCCGGAATCCCCTCCACGAACGACTCGCTCGCCCTCGGCTTCGCATCGACCATCGGCCGCCTCGCGTACGCCCCCCTCGAAACCGTCGCGTTTTGGTCGGCAGTCGCGCTGCCCCTCGCGTACCTGCCCGTCCTCAGCGGCGGTCTCTCAACCGGCGAACTCCCCCTCTTCGCCGGGCTCATCGCCGTCCACGCCGTCGCGCTCGTTCTCGGGCGCGACCACGGCCAGCAGTAACGCGGTCCCCGACGCGTACGACCAACCCGGATTCGTCTCGGTTCCCCGCCGACGCTTTCCCCTCCCACGGCGCGCGTCTGCCCCTGCCCGACCGCGAACCGCCCGCAAACCAGCCCACCTGACACCCACTCCAACCCGAACACTAACCGCAGCTAACCCCCGCCCACCCACACCCGACACAGCCTAACCCAACCTCGCGTCCCGAACTGCACTCCACAGCCGCAACCTGCCCCGAATCCCGACCTCGGCGGCCCGACCGGTCCCCGCCGCACTCGTGCGGTCCCCTTCTCCCTCCATTCGTCCCTGTCGCGCCCCGAGTACCGTCTGTGCGTCCCGAGCCCTCCGAGTGCTCTCCGCTCTCCGTCCCGCGTCTCGACTCTAGCGTCGCTCGCGACTTCGAGACCGAGACGTGCCAGAAATAGAGCGATTGGAGTCGTCCGAAACCCCCGTCGGTCGGGTCAGAACCCGACGAACAGGAACAGACCGACCGTGAGGAGAACCGACAGGACGAGGACGCCGGCGAACGCCGGCGTGCTCCACGCCTTGACCGTCTTGCCGTCCAAGGAGCCGAACGGGAGCATGTTGAACGCCGCGAGGAAGGCGTTGATAATGAGTCCGCGAGAGCCGACGAGTTGGACCACGTCAGAGCCGACGAGGACGCCGACGACGAACACCGGCGCGAAGGCGACGAGGAGCAGCAGGTTCGTCACCGGGCCCGCGAGGGCGATGAGGCCGTGTTCTCGCTCCGTGAGCACGCCGCGGTGGTAGACCGCGCCGGGCGCGGCGAAAATGAACCCGACGAGCGCGCTCATGATGGCGACTGCGAGCATGCCGTAGTCGGCGCGGAACTCGGCGACCTGATTGAACCTGACGGCGACGACCTTGTGTGCGACCTCGTGGAGGAGAAAGCCCACGCCGGCCGTCAGCAGGCTCACGACGAGCGCGAGGCCGAACGACCCGCTCGTCAGCAGTTGGATGGTTCGGTTGCCGCCGCCGGCGAAGAAGATGGCGAAGGCGAGGCCGAGTGCGACCCACGCGACGAGCAGGTCGCGGAGTTCGCGCGAGGAAAAGGAGACGTTCACGTCAGAGACCTCCAGATGAGGTCGGCGCTGTTGCGCGCGCCCTCGAACATCAGGTTCGCCACGCCCGCGACGCCGCCGAGGTCCGAGGCGATGACGGGGATGACGTAGGTGACGAAGAGGAAGCTCGCGATGATGCTCCCGATGTTCGTCATGGCGACGACCATGATGAGCTTGAACAGCGGCACGTCGAACATCTGACCGACGAGGTCGACGATGGGCGTCTCCTCGTCGGAGAGCAGTTCGTTCAGTTTGCCGATGTCGCCGACGTTGACCGGCGTGTGTCGGAGTTCGACGTAGCCGGTGAACCAGCCGGGCGCGAGAAGCGGGTTGATGGAGGTCATCCACGCGACGAGGCCGCCGACGAGGGCGGAGGTCCACCGCGCGCCGGCGACCTTGGCGAGCGCGGCGGCGAACACGCCGTTGATGAGGAACCACGCGCCGAAGATGGTCAGAAGCCGTTCGTTGCCGACGCCGGCCATCGCGAGGAGGACGAAGAAGGCGATGAACACGGCGGTGACGCCGAAGCCGAGCAGTTTCCCCCACGGGAAGCCGTCCTTCTCCGCGACGCCGACGAGCGACTCCATCGGCGGGAGCGTCTCGGGGTGTGCGAGGTAGTTCTCGATGCCCTCGCGGTGGCCCGCGCCGACGATGGCGACGACGTGCCGACCGGACTGCCGGAGCGCGACGAGCTGGTGGGCGATGTAGGCGTCGCGCTCGTCGATGAGCGCCTCAGCGCCGCCGGGGCTGAACCGGCGGAACTCCTCCATCATGGCCGAGACCACGTCGCCGTCGGTCAGTTCGGCCATGTCGAACTCCTCGTAGTCGGCGTCGCTCTCGGCGGGCGCGAACAGGCCGAAGGCGTTCAGGACCGCGCCGGCGGTGACGCCCACGACGACGCCCGCGAGGACGCCGATGACGAGGCTCCCGACGATGGCGGTGCCGAGGCTCCCGAGGATTCCGGAGACGAGGCCGGTGCCGAGCCCGAGACCGAAGCCGACGACGATACCGATTGCCGCGCCGCCGCCGAGGCCCGCGAGAACCGCGTCGTCGCCGTCGAGAGAGAACGAGGCGACGGTGTAGAGCAGGTACGCGGACGCGGCCCCGAGGACCGCGGCGGTGGCGGTGCGCGTCAACAGGAGGTCGGTGACGCCGACCGCGCCCCCGAACAGGCCGACGAGCGGCCCGAGGAAGACGCCGACGGCGATGCCCAACACCGCGCCGACCCCGCGGGCGTCGGCGACGCCGAACAGGAGGTCGCCGGCCATGCGCATCTTTTCGAGCGTGCCCATCCGCCGCCAGAAGCGCTGGATGGTTACTTGGATGTCGCGGTCGACGAGCGCCACGTCGAGGCCCTCGTCTTCGGCGGTCTCGACCGCCGCGAGCATGTCCGCGCCGGGCTTCACGTCGAACTTGTCTCCCATCCGCGACTGAACGTACGAGAGCATCCAGTAGGCGATAAACTGGAAGACGGTGTTGCCGCGAAGCAGGTCGCGCGCTTCGATGTCGTCGGGCGTTCCGCCCTTCATCTGCCGGTAGCGACCCTCGTCGAGTTCGACCGCGACGACGTCGGGACGCTCTTCCCTGACGGTCTCTTCGACCTCTCTGACGCTGTCGGCCGAGACGTGGGCCGTGCCGACGACGCGGACGTGACCCTCGCCGGGCGACGAATCGTTCATCGCCGGGTTTACCGCCCCACGGTTTTTATCCGTGTCGGCATCTCCCACGAACTATGCAGGATTTCGACGCGCGAACCCCGACGCCCGCCCACGAGACGGCCATCGACTGCCTGCAGGCCGGCGTCGAGGCCGTCCTACCCGACCGCGTCGTCCGCGAGTCGGTGTCGCTCGACGGCGACACCCTGACCGTCGCGGACGAGACCTACGACCTGACCGCCTACGACCGAATCCTCGTCGTCGGCGGGGGCAAAGCCGGCGACGGCGTCGCAGACGCCCTCGAAGCCGTCCTCGGCGACCGCATCGACGACGGCGTCGTCGTGACGCCCGACCCGACGCCGAGCCCCGACGGGCGTATCGAGCGACTCCCCGGCGACCACCCGGTCCCCTCCGCGCGCGGCGTCGAGAGCACCCGGCGGCTCGTGGACCTCATCTCCGACCTCGACGACCGCACGCTCGTCCTCGCCGCCATCACCGGCGGTGCGAGCGCGGTTCTCCCGTCACCCGCCGAGGGCATCTCGCTCGCCGAGTTGCAGGAGACGACCGACAGCCTGCTCGAAAGCGGCGCGGAGATTCACGACCTCAACGCGGTCAGAAAGCACGTTTCGGCGCTGAAGGGCGGCGGTCTCGCACGCCTCGCCGCGCCCGCGACGGTCGTCGGCCTCGTCCTCTCGGACGTGGTCGGAAACGACCTCGGCGTCATCGCCTCCGGCCCGACCGCACCCGACGAGACGACCTACGACGACGCCCTCGACGTGCTGGACCGCTTCGACCTCGACGTGCCGAAATCGGTCCGCACGCGCCTCGCTCGCGGCTCTGCCGGCGACATTCCGGAGACACCGAAGCCCGGCGACTCGGTGTTCGACCGGGTGACGAACCACGTTCTCGCGGACACGTTCACCGCGCTCGACGCCGCCCGCGAGGTGGCTGCGGACCGCGGCTACGACCCGCTCGTCCTCTCGTCTCGCGTGCGCGGCGAGGCGCGCGAGGCCGCGAAGACCCACGTCGCCGTCGCGGAGGAGTCGCTCGCGACCGGGAACCCGATTTCCGCGCCTGCCGTGGTCCTCTCGGGCGGCGAGTGCACCGTGACGGTCCGCGGCGACGGCGACGGCGGGCCGAACCTCGAATTCTGCCTCGCGGCCGCCGCCGAACTCCCCGAGGAGACCGTCCTCGCCAGCATCGACAGCGACGGGAAAGACGGCGGGACGGAGGTCGCGGGCGCGGTCGTGGACTCGTCGACCGTCGACGCCGGCGACGCCCACGACGCGCTGGCGAGAAACGACGCGCTCCCGGTGCTTCGGGAGGCCGGCGCGCTCGTCGAGTCCGGCGCGACGGGGACGAACGTCAACGACCTGCGCGTCGTCGTCGTCGGCGAGGGCGTCTGAGCGCCGACAGTTCCGCGGGCGACGGACAACAGGTTTGTATCCTCCGGCGGAGTACTCACCCCCATGGCCGGTTTGTTGCCCTCCACTCCCGACACCTCCGCCGCGGACGAATCCTCCCCGCGGGTCATCGGACTCGACGACGACGAGGCGTCGGACCTCCTCTCGGCGCTCTCGTCGGAGACGGCCCGCCGCGTGCTCGCCGCGCTCCACGAAACGCCGACGAACGCCGCGGACCTCGCAGAGCGCGTCGACACGTCGCTTCAGAACGTCCAGTACCACCTCCGAAAGCTCGACGACGCGGGCCTCGTCGAAGTGGTCGACACCGTCTACTCCGAGAAGGGCCGCGAGATGAAGGTGTACGCCCCCGCCGACAGGCCGCTGGTCGTCGTCGCCGCCGGCGAGGAGACGCGGACGGGGCTGGCGTCCATGCTGACGAGCCTGCTCGGCGGCGTCGCCGTCTTGGGCCTGCTCTCGGCGTTCGTCCAGTGGGTCGCGTCGCGGGGTCTCGGCGTTCTCGGCGGGGCTGGTGGAGCGGCTGAGTCTGCCGACGCCGGGACGGTCTCGACGATGGCCGCGGAGGCCGCGCCCGCGGCGGCGCAGGGAATCCCGCCGGGGCTCGCCTTCTTCGCCGGCGGCCTCGCCATCCTGCTCGTCATCGCGGCCGTTCAGTTCGCCCGACGCTGAGCGCTCGCGGGGAGCGACGGCGACCGGGTCGGCGACTCGTTCTGGGGTAACTATTCGTACCCCGGCCAACTACAGGATAGCATGAAACACCGTGCCGTGGTCCGCGGTATCGGGGTCGGCGTCGGCGAAGACGGCTCGAACGTGCCGGCGGTGGTCCTCGAAGCGCGCGACGAGTTCCTGCCCATCGTCATCACGTCGGACCAGGCTCAGGCCATCCAGCTCGGGCTCTCCGGCGAGCAGTTCGAGCGCCCGCTGACCCACGACCTCCTGGTCGAGATGGTGACCGAGTTCGGCGGGGCCATCGACAGCATCCGCATCGACGACCTCTCGAACGGCACGTTCCTCGCCAAGGTCGACGCCGAGCGGTACCACGACGGCGAGGCGCGGACGTTCGTCTTCGACGCGCGCCCGAGCGACGCCATCGCGCTCGCCATCCGCGTGGACTGTCCGATTCTCATCTCCGACGAGGTGCTCGACGCCGCCGGGCAGTCGCCCGAGGCGTTCGACGCCGACTTCGACGAGTGAGTTGGGGCCGTCGCCGCCGCGCCCCACGATTTCAAGCCCCCTCGGCGTGACCCTGCTCGCATGAGCGAATCCACCGCGACGCTCGACGAGTCGCGCACCGAGATGACCGAACTCCTCCTGCCGAACGACACCAACAACCTCGGGCGAGCCCTCGGTGGGGCGGTCCTCCACTGGATGGACATCTGCGGGGCCATCGCAGCGATGCGCTTTTCGAACCGCCAGTGTGTCACCGCGTCGATGGACCACGTCGACTTCATCAGCCCCATCGACCTCGGCGAAGTCGCCGTGATGGAGGCGTACGTGTTCAACGTCGGCCGGACCAGCGTGGACGTGAAAGTCGACGTGCACGCCGAGAACCCGAAGACCGACGAACTCCGGAAGACGACCACCTCGTTCCTGACGTTCGTCGCGCTCGACGACGACGGGAAGCCGACGCCGGTCCCCCGACTCGTCTGCGAGACCGACGAGGAAGCGGAGCTCCGGGCCGAGGCGGTCGCCGCCCGCGCCGAACAGCTCGAATCCGTTATCGAGCGCATGGAGAACTGAGGAAACCAGCGCCGAACTCTTTTCCCGGACGGCGACCGACTGGCGACCATGCTCGACGTTCCCGTCCCGGACCCGCCGTCGCTCCCGACCGTGGACCCGAACCAGTACGAGGACGCACAGGTGGCCGCCGACGCCGACTTCAAGCGCGCCGAGTTGGAGGCGTTCCTCGAAGCCGGCGCGTGGGCCGACGCCTTCGAGGCGTGGGCCGCGGAGACGCCCGTCACCGAGGCGCAGTGGGAAATCGTCCTCGACCTCGACCTCCTCTCCCACTTCGACTTCTTCTGGGACGACTTCGCCGACCGCGTCGGCTACCACGCGCCGGGCATCCCCGAGGACTGGAAGGAGCGCGAACTCCACCCCGACCTGACCTCGTGGGGCGAGGTGTCGTCTATCAACGCCGGTCTCACCGAACTCGGACAGGACGTGTGCGACGTGCTCAAAGACGACTACATCGACTGGGAGTCCGAGTACGAAGCGCCCGACGACCTGCCCGACTTCTGAGGCGGGTCTCCCCTCCCTTCTTAGCTTCTGTGCCCACTCCGACGCCGGTTGGAGCTCGGTTCCGAACGTTCACAAAATAACGGCGTTATCTGCTGACATTCTCGCAAAAAGACATATTTCTGGAACCATTGTGGCCGAATTTGGGAAAACGGTGATATTCCAATCGACGCTCTCATCTCTCGTCGCTATGACGAACATGAAACGCCGCGACGTACTCCGTGGATTCGGTGGCGTCGCCATCGCGGGCGGGCTCGCAGGTTGTATGGGCGGCGGCGGGACCGACGACGAGACGGAGACGACCACGACGGCGACTCCGACTCCCACCCCGACACCGACGCCGGAACCCGAGATGGCGATGCTCCGCGTCGCTCACCTCTCTCCCGACGCGCCGAACGTCGACGTGTACGTCGACGGCTCGGTAGCCCTCTCTGACGTGCCGTTCGGCGCGGTCAGCGACTACCTCGCGCTGACCGCCGGGTCCCATCAGGTGACGATTCGCGCGACCGACGCGCCCGACACGGTCGTCTTCGACGAGACGCTCGACCTCGCGGCCGGTGCGTACACCGCCGCGGCGCTCGGCGAACTCGACTCGGCGGCCGAGAACGGCTTCGCCGTCTCCCTCCTCGAAGACGACCGCTCGGCCCCCGCCGACGACGCGGCCCGCGTCCGAGTGCTACACGCCTCGCCGGACGCGCCCGCGGTCGACGTGACCGTCGCGGGCTCTGGGGACGCTCTCGTCGACGGCGCGGCCTTCGGCGACGCCGCGACCGTCGAGGTCCCTGCCGGGGACTACACGCTCCAGATTCGGGGCGATACGGAGTCGAACGACGGCGACGTGGTCGCCGAGTTCGACGTCACCGTCGAGGGCGGTCGCGCGTACACCGCCATCGCGCTCGGTTACCTGACGCCCGACGACGAGCCGGCGGACGCCGCGTTCGACCTCAGCGTCGTCGCGGACAACTGACCCGGAGCGAGCCGCCCACTCGCCCTGCCGCCGCCCCCGCTCCGATACCGCCTTCGAGCGAACCACCTCCCGAACGAATGACGCCGACGCGAACCCGACGACGTGAACCGCCTCGCGCCCAGCGGCGGCCATGAGCGTCTTGGTCGACGCCGCGCGGTTCGCGCTCGGCGCGAGCGCGGTGTTCCTCGTCGTCCTGCTCGGAATCTGGGGGCGGAACTACCTGCTGTTCCGGTCGAAACACGCGCTCGGTCTCGTCGTCTTCGGCGTCTTTCTGCTCGCGCAGAGCCTCTTCGCGCTGTACTATTACCTGGTCGACCCGACGCTGTCGGTCTGGTTCGCCACCGCCGTTCCCGCCGCGGCGTGGCGGGTGCTGATGGGCGTCCACGTCCTCCAGGCGGTGGCGCTGGCGGTCCTCCTGTGGATTACGTGGGATTAAACCGATAGCCGCCGTCAGCGTCGGACATGCACCGCCGAGCCCTCCTTTCGAGCGCGGCTGCGCTCTCGTTGGCAGGCCTCTCGGGCTGTCTCGCCGACGCCCGACGGACCGCCAGCGGTCGAATCCGCGCCGACACCGGCCACTCGAAACTCCACCCAGCAGACGAGCAGTACGTGAACGGGTCGTTCCCCGACGACGCCGACTTCCGCGGGTGGCTGTTCGCCGACCCGCCGGACGACCAGACGGACGTGTTCACCGACCGCGCGATGCAGGGGGAGTACTCGAACGACCTGCTGTGGGCCGAAGGCGACTCGTTCGCCCTCCTGTTCGAGGTTCGGATGTCCCGCGAGGACGCCGCGTTCTACAACGTCGCGCAGTCCCCGTCGTGGACCGGGTGGCGCGACGCCGAACTCCCGATTCGCCGGTCGCCGCCGTCCGACCTCGAACCGTTCGACGCGGACACGCTCGTCTGCACTCACCTCTCGAAGTTCGACGTGGCGAGAGGTGCCGCGCCGACGAACGCCACGCTCCGGGTGTTCGAGCGCGACGACGAATCCGGAACCACGCACGGGTCGGACTCTGAGTCGGTCGTCGCGACCCACCGCGTCGGTCGCTGGTCGGACCGATAGCGTCGATGCCGGCGTTGATGTCGATGTCGTCGCCGGAGTAAGCGTTATGACGCTTCCGAGACTTCGTTCGGATAGCATGCGACGACACCGGAGCCTCTCTCGCTCACCCGCGGTCGGCCAGTCCCGACCGTCGGTCGTCGCTCCGTCGCTCATTATTGCGGGGCAGTAGCCTCGCATATCCCTCATCCTCGACACCCGTCCGTATCGACCTCCGAGCGACTGCAGTCTCTTCCGGTGTGACACACCGGAACCCCCCATGGAGCGACACACGCACCACACCCGACAGGCGTATCGACAGCGACCAACAGACCGCCGACAGCGGAGGGTCTCCCGTGTCTGAGTCGGACCCGACGGAACGCCCGACCGACGCGGACCAGACCCGCCGTTTTGATATATATCCGCGAGAAGGACGGGGTATGGAAGACATCGCAGACCAGTACACGCCGTCGGACGTGGAGTCCGTCGTCGGCGAGTACTGGGACGAGAACGACGCGTACGAGGCGACGAAGGAGGCACACGCCGACGACCCGTCGTTCTTCTTCGTCGACGGCCCGCCGTACACGTCCGGCCAGATGCACCTCGGCACGGCGTGGAACAAGACGCTGAAGGACGCCGTCATCCGGCACAAGCGCATGACGGGGCATCAGGTCACGGACCGCCCCGGCTACGACATGCACGGCCTCCCCATCGAGGTCAAAGTCGAAGAGGAACTCGGCTTCACCTCGAAGCGCGACATCGAGGAGTTCGGCATGGAGCAGTTCATCCAGAAGTGCAAGGAGTTCGCCGTCCGCAACCGCGAGGCGATGGACGAGGACTTCCAGTCCATCGGCGCGTGGATGGACTGGGACAACCCCTATCAGACGCTGTCGCCCGAGTACATGGAGTCCGCGTGGTGGGCCTTCTCGAAGGTCGCCGAAAACGGACTGGTCGAACAGGGCAAGCGGAGCGTCAACTACTGCCCGCGCTGTCAGACCGCCATCGCGGCCAACGAGGTCGAGTACGACGAAATCACCTCGCCGTCCATCTACGTCAAGTTCCCGCTGAAGGGCCGCGAGGGCAACCTCGTCATCTGGACGACGACGCCGTGGACCATCCCCGCGAACACGTTCGTCGCCGTCGACGGCGAGATGACGTACCAGGAGGTCCGCGCCGAGAAGGACGGCGAGAGCGAGGTGCTCTACCTCGCGGAACCCTGTGTCGAGGAGGTCCTGAAGAAGGGCCGCTACGAGGACTACGAGGTCCTCTCCGAGGTCACGGGCGAGGAGATGGTCGGCTGGGAGTACGACCACCCGCTCGACGGCGTCGTCGCCGAGTACGCCGACTTCGAGGGCGCGGGACAGGTGTACACCGCCGACTACGTCGAGGCCGACCGCACCGGACTCGTCCACTCCGCGCCCGGTCACGGGCAGGAGGACTTCGCCCGCGGGCAGGAACTCGGTTTGGACGTGTTCGTCCCCGTCGACGACAAAGGCGAGTTCACGGAGCAGGGCGGCGACTACGCGGGCACCTTCGTCCGCGACGCCAACCCCGAAGTCATCGAGGACCTCGACGAACTCGGCCACCTGCTCCACGCCGGCGAGCACGACCACCGCTACGGCCACTGTTGGCGCTGTGACACGGACATCATCTTCCTCGCCACCGACCAGTGGTTCATCACGGTCACGGACGTGAAAGAACAGCTTCTCGACAACATCGAGGAGTCCGAGTGGCACCCGCAGTGGGCCCGCGACAACCGCTTCCGCGACTTCGTGAGCGACGCGCCCGACTGGAACGTCTCCCGACAGCGCTACTGGGGCATCCCGCTTCCCATCTGGGTCCCGCAGGACGCCGACGCCGAGGGCGCACAGGAGATGATTGTCGTCGGCACCCGCGAGGAACTCGCAGAGCGCGCCGACCAAGACGTCGACCCCGAGACGGTGGACCTCCACCGGCCCTCTGTCGACCCCATCACCATCACCGAAGACGGCGTGACCTACGAGCGCGTCCCCGACGTGTTCGACGTGTGGATAGACTCCTCCGTCGCCACGTGGGGCACGCTCGACTTCCCCGGCGAGACCGAGGCCTACGACGAGCTATGGCCCGCCGACCTCATCATCGAGGCGCACGACCAGACCCGCGGGTGGTTCTGGTCGCAACTCGGCATGGGCACCGCCGCGACCGGCGAGTCGCCGTACAAGGAGGTCATCATGCACGGCTTCGCCAACGACAAGGACGGCCGCAAGATGTCGAAGTCCGTCGGCAACATCGTGACGCCCGAGGAGGCCATCGACCGCGCCGGCCGCGACCCGCTTCGCGCCTACCTCCTCAGCCACGACCAGCAGGGCGTGGACCTCTCGTTCGAGTGGGACGGCCTCGTCGACACCCAATCGACGCTCAACATCTTCTGGAACGTCTTCCGGTTCCCGCTTCCGTACATGGACCTCGACGGCTACGACCCCGCCGAGGCCGACCTCTCGGAGGGCGAACTCACCGTCGTCGACGAGTGGGTGCTCTCGCGGCTCCAGACCGTCGAAGCCGAGATGGCCGACGCGTGGGACGACTACGAGGTCTCCACCGCGCTCAACACGCTTCTGGACTTCATCACGCAGGACGTTTCGCGGTTCTACGTGAAGGCCATCCGCGAACGCATGTGGGACGAAGAGGACTCGGCGTCGAAGCTCGGTGCGTACGCCACGCTCTCGACGGTGCTCTCGGAGTCTCTCCGGCTCATCGCGCCCTACGCGCCCTACATGGCCGAACGGATGTACCAGCGGCTCGACGGCTCGGAGACGACCGTCCACATGCTGTCGTACCCCGAGGCCGACGAGGAACGCCGCGACGAGGACCTCGAAGCCAACATGGCCGTCCTCCGCGACGTGGAGGAGGCCGCGGCGCACGCCCGCCAGCTCGGCGGTCGCAAGCTCCGCTGGCCCGTCTCGCGCATCGTCGTCGAGTCCGAAGACGCCGAGGTCGCCGACGCGGTCGAAGCCCTCTCGGACCTCCTCGCGGAGCGCGTGAACACCCGCGACGTGCAGGTCGTCGAGGTCTTCGACGAACTCGTCGAGACGGCCGAACCGCAGATGAGCGTCATCGGGCCGGAGTTCGGCGCTGACGCCCAGGAAATCATGGAGGCCGTCGAGGGGCTCTCGCGCGCCGAGGTCGAGTCCGGCGTCGAGGTCGACGGCGAGACGTACGACCTCACAGACGAGATGGTCTCGTACCGCGCCGAACCCCCGGAACACGTCACCGGAGCCGACTTCGAGGGCGGCACGGTCTACGTCGACACCGAGCTCACCGACGACATCGAGTCCGAGGGCTACGCCCGCGACGTCATCCGCCGCATCCAGGAGATGCGCAAACAGCTCGACCTCGACGTCGAGGCCGAAATCGACGTGTCGCTCGCGGTCGACGACGACCGCGTCGCCGGCTTCGTCGAGGAGAACCGCGACCTCATCGCCGAGGAGGTCCGCGCCCGCGAGCTCGACCTCGGTGACGCCGAGGGCGAGACGGTCGAGACGTGGGACGTCGAGGACGTGACGGTGACCATCGCGGTCACGCAACTCGACTGAGGCGGCCCCGCGCGGTCTCCGGCCGCTGGCGGCGGTCGGCTGGCGTTCGGCCGGCGTTCGATCGCGGCCCGGCCGTCGCCGACCACCCGCGAAATAGTGGGTGACGTAACCCGATTTTTCGCAGACGACGCCGGCTTCGACTTCCGGCTGACCAACACTTTTGGCCTTATCGACCGTGAGGGACTGTGAGTCATGAAGAAACTCATCAACGAACCCGGAGCGGTCGTAGACGAGATGCTCGACGGGATGGTCGCGGCGCACCCCGAACTGCGCCGGCTCGACGGCACGAACGTCCTCGTCCGCGGCGACGCGCCGGTCGATGGGAAGGTCGCGGTCGTCTCCGGCGGCGGGTCGGGCCACGAGCCGACGCACGCGGGCTATCTCGGCGAGGGGATGCTCGACGGCGCGGCGGCGGGTGAGGTCTTCACCTCGCCGACGGCCGACCAGTTGAACGAGATGATTCAGGCCACGGACGCGGGCGAGGGCGTCCTCTGCGTCGTCAAGAACTACGAGGGCGACGTGATGAACTTCGACACCGCCGCCGAGATGGCCGCCATGGAGGGCGTCGAGGTCGAGCAGGTCGTCGTCAACGACGACGTGGCCGTCGAGGACTCGCTGTACACGTCGGGTCGTCGCGGCGTCGCGGGCACCATCTTCGTCCACAAGTGCGCCGGCGCGAAGGCCGCCGCGGGCGGCGACCTCGAAGCGGTCACAGCCGTCGCCGAGAAGGTCGTCGACAACGTGCGCACGATGGGGATGGCCCTCACCTCCTGTGTCACGCCGGAGAAGGGCGAACCGACGTTCGACCTCGGCGAGGACGAAATCGAACTCGGTATCGGCATCCACGGCGAGCCGGGAACCGAGCGCGCCGACATCATGAGCGCCGACGAGATAACCGAACACCTGACCGAGAACGTCCTCGACGACCTCGAACTCGACGAGGGCGAGGAGGTCGTGACGATGGTCAACGGCATGGGCGGCACGCCGCTGTCGGAGCTGTACATCGTCAACCGTAAGCTCCAGTCCATCCTCGACGACCGCGGCATCGAGACGTGGGACGCGTGGGTCGGCGACTACATGACCTCGCTCGACATGATGGGTTGTTCGGTCTCCGTACTCCGCGTCGACGACGAGCTGAAGGAACTGCTCGGCGCGCCCGCGGAGACGCCCGGCCTGACCGTCACCGAGTAAGCGGCGACGCTCGCCGAGCACGCTCGGGGACGACTCCCGACGCGTCCACCGATTTTTCGCGGCAGAACAGTCCCGCGGGACAAGGGATTAACGACAGGCCGACGAAGGACAGCCATGGCTGACGCAGAGACACAACGCGAAGCGGTGCTGGACGCGCTCGACAACGTCGCCGAGCGCCTCGCCGAGGAGAAGGAGTACCTCACGGACCTCGACTCCGCCATCGGCGACGCCGACCACGGCGCGAACATGGAGCGCGGCTTCGGCAAGGCCGCCGACAAGCGCGACGAGTTCGCCGAGATGGAGCCGAACGAGGTCGTCAAGAACGTCGGGACGACGCTCATCTCGAACGTCGGCGGGGCCTCCGGCCCTCTCTACGGCGGCTCTATCATGTTCGCCAGTCAGGAACTCGAAGGCGGCATCACCGCCGAGACTTCGGTGGCGTTCGCGGAGGCGTACCTCGACAAGGTCAAGGACCGCGGCGGCGCGCAGGTCGGCGCGAAGACGATGGTCGACGCGCTCGTCCCCGCCGTCCACACCTACAAGAAGTCCATCGAGCAGGACGACCTCCCGCCGCTCGAAGCCCTCGCCAAGGCCGTCGACGCGGCCGAGCGCGGTGTCGCCTTCACAGTCCCCATCAAGGCGATGAAGGGCCGCGCGTCGTTCCTCGACTGGCGCTCGGTCGGCCATCAGGACCCCGGCGCGACGAGCACGCTGTTCATCCTCGAAGAGCTGCTTGAGACGGCCGAGGAGTACCTCGACGGCGAGGTCGACCGCGACGCTCGGGCCGAAGACGCTGTCGGGAGAGCGGAATGATTGGCCTCGTCGTCGTCTCGCACAGCGCAAAGGCCGCCGAGGGAATCGCTGAGGTCGCCGCGCAGATGGGCGGCGGCAACGCCCGAATCGTTCCCGCTGGCGGCGACGAGGACGGCATCGGAACCTCGCCGGACCGCATCCGCGAGGGCATCGAGGAGGCCGACGACGGCGACGGCGTCGTCGTCCTCGTGGACCTCGGCAGCGCCGTGATGAACGCGGAACTCGCCATCGAGATGGCGACGGACTCCGAGGCGGTCATCGCCGACGCGCCGATTCTGGAGGGGACGCTCAACGCGGCCGTCGAGACGACGAGCAAGAAGGCGACGCTCGACTCGGTCGTCGAGCGCGCCGAGGACGCCCGCGACTACCGGAAGCTGAACTGAGCGGCCGGCTGGCGACCCGGCCGCAGTCGGCGACGCGTGCGGAAAAAAGACACCGCCGCGGGGCGGACCCGGACCGGCGTTTCCTATTCTTCGTCGCCGGCTTCGGGCGTCGAGAGCACTGCTTCGAGGGCGTCGAGCGCCGCTTCCGCGTCGTCGCCCTCTGCGACGAGGCGAATCTCCTCGCCGTGACCGACGCCGAGGCCGGTGACCGCGAGCATGCTGGCGGCGGGGACGAGGTCGTCCTCGTCGGCGCGGCCGAGCTGTACGTCGGCGTCGAAGGAGTTCGCGGTCTCGACGAACTGGGAGGCGGGACGGGCGTGGAGGCCGTCTTTCGGGACGACGGCGACGATGCGTTCCATACGTTCGGTATCGACCGGGGAGCGTTATCGCTACCGGTTGCGGAACGCGTCGCAGAAAAATTGTGAACGACGTGTGCGGGGCCGGGGGCGTCCGGGGCGGTTAGAGCCCGAGGTACGCCGAGTTGGGGATGGCCCCGAGCAGGAACAGCACGCCGATGAGCAGCGAGTAGATGGTAATCGACATCGCCGGTGGGTCCACGTGCGTTCCGGAGTGCGCGTAGGCCACGCGCTGGGTGACCTCGCCGAGCAGCGCGCCGATGAGACCACCGACCGCGGCGGCGACGATGATGAGCGGTTCGCTCCCGCCGACCATCGGGGCGGCGACGGCTCCGAACGCCGACCCACCGAGAGTGATGTGGTGGGTGACGGGTATCTTCTCGACGCCGAGGTTCAAGAACAGCAGGCTGGCCGCGGAGATACCGTAGGCGAGGAAGAAGCTCTCCGTGATGAGCCACGTCCAGCCGCCGAGGATACCGGCTCCGAGACCGATGACAACGATGTTGACCCACTTGTACTGGTGGGGGAGCCACGGTTCGGTCGCGGGCCGGCCGCTCCCGTCGCCGCGCATCGTTCCCTTCTCGAACGGCGACATGTCGAGGAGGCCGCTGCCGGCGGGCGAGCCGATGAGCGGGTAGCCGAAGGCGATACGCGCGATGAACGCCGTCGTCATGACGGACAGTGCGACGCTGTCGAGCGGGAGGCCGATACCTCCCGCGATGCGGGAGATGAGGAGCCCGAGGACGCCGAAGAGGCCGCCGACTGCGAGGATGTCGGGCTGCGTGCCGAACGCGTACGTGATGTCCTTACCGAAGTGGTAGCCGCCCTCGCTGGGGTCCATGTCCGCGTACCGCTTGCCCGCGTAGGCGCTGGCGGCGACGCCGCCGGCGAAGGCGATGTGCGGGCCGACGAACGGGCCGAACCCGATACTGCCGGTGATACCCGTGCCGAGTTCACCTGCGGTGATGAGGTCGGCTCCTTCGAACTGTCGGATGACGATGCCCGCCGTCTCGCCGAGCAGCACGACGAAGCCGGTGAAGATGAACGACGGCAGTGCGCCGATGGCCGCGCCGAACATACCGCCCGCGAACGCCGCGAGCAGGAGGACGACGAATCGTTCGGCGCTGACGCCGATGACCGGAATCTGGAGTGCGAATGTTTCGAACACGAGTTACTCCTCCCGGGCCCAGTCGAGCGAGCGGTCGACGGCCTCTTTCCAGCGGCCGTAGCGCGCTTCGACGTTCTGTGGGTCTTTCGGGGCGAACTCGCGGTCGACCTGCCAGTTCTCGCGGAGTTCGTCGAGCGTCTCCCAGTAGCCGACGGCGAGGCCGGCGGCGTAGGCCGCGCCGAGGGCGGTCGTCTCGTCGACCTGCGGGCGGACGATCTCCGTGTCGAGGATGTTCGACTGGAGCTGACAGAGGAAGTTGTTCTTGACCGCGCCGCCGTCGACGCGGAGGCTGGAGAGGTCGATGTCGCTGTCGGACTCCATCGCCTCGGCCACGTCGCGCGTCTGGAACGCGATGGACTCGAGCGTCGCGCGGACGATGTGCTCGCGGCGGGTGCCGCGGGTCATGCCGACGATGGTGCCGCGGGCGCGCTGGTCCCAGTGGGGCGCGCCGAGGCCCGTGAACGCGGGGACGAAGTAGACGCCGTCGGTGGACTCGACCGACCGAGCGAGCTTCTCGGACTCGGCGGCGTTGTCGATGAGCGTCATGTCTTCGAGCCACTCGATTGCCGCGCCGGTGATGAAGATGGAGCCTTCGAGGGCGTACTGGACCGGCTCACCGGAGCGCTGGAAGCCGACGGTGGTGAGGAGGCCGTGTTCGGACATGACCGCCTCTTCGCCGGTGTTCATCAGCATGAACGAACCGGTACCGTAGGTGTTCTTCGCGTCGCCGGCGTCGAAACAGGTCTGGCCGAACAGCGCGGCCTGCTGGTCGCCGAGCGCGCCGGCGACGGGGACTTCCGCGCCGAGGAAGCTGTCCGCGTCGGTCTCGCCGTAGTGGTCGTCGTCGGACGACGGGCGGACCTCGGGGAGAAGTTCGCGCGGGACGTTGAATTCCTCTAAGAGTTCGTCGTCCCACTCCATGTCGTGGATGTTGAACAGCATGGTCCGCGACGCGTTCGTCACGTCCGTGATGTGGTTCCCCGTCAGATTGTAGATGAGCCACGTGTCGATGGTCCCGAAGGCGAGTTCGCCGTCGGCGGCGCGGTCTCGGATATCTTCGGGTCGGGAGCGCTGGAGCTTGATGGGGTCGGAGTTGTCCAGCAGCCACTCGGCTTTCGTCGCGGAGAAGTACGCGTCGGGCTCGAGACCCGTCTTCGCGCGTACGTCGTCGGTCTTGCCGTCCGCCTCGAGCGTCTCGATGCGGTCGGTCGTCCGACGGTCCTGCCAGACGATGGCGTTGTGAATCGGCTGTCCGGTCTCACGGTCCCAGATGAGCGTCGTCTCGCGCTGGTTCGTGATACCGATGGCTTCCAACTGCTCGGCGTCGAGTCCGGCGCTTCCGAGCGCCGCATCGATGACTTTCTTCGTGTTCTCCCAAATCTCGTTCGCGTCGTGTTCGACCCAACCGGGCTCTGGGTAGATCTGTTCGTGCTTCTCGTAGGCGTTGGCGACCACCTTGCCGTCGTGGTCGAACACCATGAACCGCGTGCCTGTGGTACCCTGGTCGATGGCACCGACGTAAGTTTCTCCTGACATTTCTAACCAACCTCGATACGAACTCTCGGTGTGAGAGTCCTACCACTACAAACGTGTACAAATTATATGATAAATGTTTCTTTACTACTGGCCTGTATATTGTGGAGAATGAAATTGCATTACAAGGTCTGAAACACCAGAATATGGCGTCTACTATTTCACACGGGCACTATTTCACCCGTTTTAATCGAGGACAGAATCGGGCGGACAAAACGGACGATTCGGTCGAACGACGGACAAATCCGGTGATTAACAAGCAACAATCACCGGAAAGTCCCCGTCGAATCGGCGCGCGCGCCGAGCGCGACGGCGTTCGAGTGGTCCGGCGCTCGAACGAAGTCGTTCGTCAGCCGTGCGCGCGTGTCAGACCAACGCCTCTTCGAGGAGCTGGAGCGGGTGTTTGATGTCGTAGCCCGTTCCGTGCTCCATCTGCATCGAGCAGGTGGGGCACTCGGTCATGCCGACGTTCCCCTGCGCGTGCTCCATGTGGTCGAACATGTCCGCGCCGATCTGCATCGACTTGTCGTACTTCTCTTCCTTCCAGCCGTAGGTACCGGAGATGCCGGAACAGGAGTCGCCCACGTCCTCGATGTCGACACCGTCGAGCTGGCGGAACAGCTCGACCGCCTGCCGGTCGAGACCCTGATTGCGGCCGTGACACGGCGCGTGGTACGCGAACGACTGGTCCTCGACGGACGCTTCTCGAATCTCGCTTTCGAGGTCCTCGTGGATGCGCAGGTACTCGAGCGCCTCGTAGGTGTGCGCCGAGAGGTCCTCGATGCCGTCGATGTCGAACAGCTCGGGGTACTCCTGGCGGAGCGACATCGAACAGGAGGTACACGACGCGATGATGTCGTAGCCCTCGGGGATGAGCCCCGCGAAGTTCTCGACGTTGATGCCGGCGGCGCGCTTTGCGTCGTCGAGCATGCCGTTTGCGAACATCGGCGTCCCCGAACAGCGCTGTTTGGGGACGACGACCTCGTAGCCGAACGACTCGAAGAGGCGGACCATCGCCTTGCCCACCTCGGGTGTGTTGTAGTTGGAGTAACAGCCGTGGAAGTAGGCGACGCGCTTCTCCTCGGAGCGGACCTGCGGGCCGCCGCGTTCGTTCCACCACTCGCGGAACGTCTGGGTGGCGAACTCGGGGAAGTCGCGCTCGGCCGTGATGCCGAGCACCTTCTCGTTTATCTGCTGGACGACCGAGTTGCCCATGACGGCGTTCGCCAGCCGGGGGAACATGCTGCCCAACTGGGCGAGCGTGCCGTAGTTGGCGAGGATGCGGTTGCGGATGTACTCCCGCGAGAGCTTGTCCATCTCCTCGTCGACGTACTCGCCGCGGGCCGTGTTGTGCATCTGGCTGAGCGGGACGCCCGAGGGACAGGCGTCGTCACAGCGCATGCAGTTCGAACACGACATGATGGAGTCGTCGACGGCCTCGTCTTCCTTGCGCTTGAGCCGCCATTGCTCCGGGCCCTGGAACTTCGGCCCGGGGAACTCGTCGTCGACTTCCGCGACCGGGCAGGACACGTCGCAGGCGGTGCACTTGTAACAGTTGTCCGCGCCCGGTCGGAGGTCCATGTCGGTGCTGTCGGGGAACACCTCGACGGCCTCGAAGTCGTCTGTCTGTGCGTCGGGGGTCAGCGTCGGGTTGCCTGGGGATTCTGCGTCACTCATCTGGTTGCCTCCTCGCCCGCGAGTCGGCCGGCGACGGCACCCGTCGCCAAGGAGACGCCGCTCGCGGATTTCTCGCGCGCCACGTCGGCACCGCCGACGACGCCGCCCGCGGCGCGCAGGTTCTCGAAGTGCGGTTCGCCGTCTTCGTCGGTCGGTCGAAGTTCGGCGTCGGGGACGACGCCGAAGCGCGCGAACGCGTGGTCGCCGAACGCCTCGGGTTCGGACCAGTCGTAGCGGTCCTCGGGGTGCGGGACGTGACAGCCGAAGACGGGCTCAGTGACCGACTCTCGGTCGGAGTCGAGGCCCTTGCCGACGAGGCCGCCCGTGGCGAGGACGACCTGGTCGGCCGAGTAGGGTGTCGGCCGGCTCTTCTGGTCGACGATGACCGTCTCGACGCGGCCGTCTTCGGCCTCGAAGTCGACCGCCGGGTTGCCCGCCGAGATGCGGACGCCCGCCTCGTCGAGCGCGTCGAACAGCATGTCTTCGAGCTTGAGCCCGAGCAGGCTCGGCGGGCCGGTCGGCACCTCGAAGACGGGGACGCCGAGGCGGTCCGAAAGCTCCGCGCGGACGTCCTCGTCGTGGTCGTCGCCGAGCATCGCGGGGAAGCCGACGCGCGACTCGCCGTCCAGTTTCTCGGCGACCGTGTCGGCGACGACGGAGCGGACCGTGCCGCCGTCGACTTCCTCGTCGCGGTCGAGTGCCTTGGCGAACCGCGTCACCTTGGCGTCGGCGCGGAACCGCTTGGGGAACTCGACGGTGACGCCGCGGGCAGAAAACGGCACGCCGGCGGCCGTCAGGTGGTCGGCCGCGACGGGCGCGTCGAAGTCCGTGAGGCCCGCAAAGCCGACCAAGAGCATGTCGCCGGACGAACTGGCGAGACCGGGCGCGACCGACTCGGGGTAGCGCGCGGTCGGCTTCACCGCGCCGCCGTGGGTCATCACGAGCGCGTTCGAGTCCGTGTGGCCGCCGCGGTAGGCGTCGCCGACCGCCTCGTCGAAGATGCGGAGGCCGGCGCGGACGCCGTCCTCGCCGACGACGTGGTAGGGGTGACCCTCCGGGGGCGCGTCGAGGCCGGCGGAGGGGTCCGAGAGTGGACCGTCGCCGCCGGCGTAGCCGAGCACGTCGACGAGGCCGCTGGCCTGCCGGAGCGTGCTCTTCTTGTGGGCGAGCAGGCGCACGCGAGCGCCCGTCTCCGCGGCCGAGAGCGCGGCCGTGCAGGCGGCGATGCCGCCGCCGATGACGAGCACGTCGTCAGTTATCGCCATCGGCACCTCCGAGCGCGTCGTCGCCCGCGCAGTCGGTTCGCTCGCGGCCGCCGTCCGCGACCGCGCCGCCGGACGCGACGCCCGAGGCGTCGCCCTCCGAGGCACCGCCGTCGTCGAAGGCGGCGAAGTCGATGTCGGCGTCGGCCGCCGCGGGGTCCTCGTCGCGGTTCATCGTCGTCGCGTGGAGCATGTGCTTCAGCGCGGTCTGTGAGAGCTGCGTGCCCCACATCGCGTGGCGCTCGCCCTTCCAGCGCTCTTGGTAGAGGTCGTCGAGGGACGCGCGAATGGTCTCCTCGTCGTACTCGGGGGCGAGTTCGTTCGCCATCCGGTGACAGCAAATCGCGCCCTGACAGTTGCCCATCGAGGCGCGCGTCTGGATGCGCACGGAGTTGAGCTCCGTACCCGCGGTGTCGAGAGAGTCCTGAATCTCGGCGCGGGTGACGGCCTCGCACTCGCAGACGACCGGGTTGGGGTCGACGCTGTTGAGCACCTCGTCGGCGCGCGAGCCGAGCCGCTGGGCCGACCGGCGGCCGATGGGCGACCGCAGGCCGAAGTCGTCCATGTAGTCGCGGAGGACGGTGAAGTCCTCGCTGCCCGGCAGCGGCACGTCGGCGGTGCGGCACTCGGCCTCCACGTCGAGCTTCTCGCAGACGTGGTCCGAAATCTGCTCGGCCATCATCCGGTAGGTCGTGAGCTTGCCGCCGACGATACTCGTCATGCCCGGCAGGTCGTCGCGGTCGTCGTGGTCGAGCAGGAAGAACTCGCGGGTGATGTCCGTCGGGTCCTCCGTGCCGGTGCCCGGCGGCTCGTACAGCGGACGGACGCCCCAGAAGGAGCGAATCGTCCGCGCCTCGGCCAGCATGGGCACGAGCTCCGACAGCGTCTCTATCATCAGGTCGACCTCCCAGCCCTCCTCGGGGTAGTCCTCCGGGTCCTCGACCTCCTCGTCGGTCGTCCCGAGGATGCACGTCGTCTCGTGCGGGACGATGATGTCGGCGTCGCCCTTCGGCCGACAGCGGTTGACGACCGTGTCGACCTGCCGGGTGTTCATGATGGTCATGACGCCCTTCGACGGGCGGACTTCCACGTCGACGCCGGCGAGGTCACCGATTTGGCCGGCCCACGCGCCCGTCGCGTTGACGACGTAGTCGGCGCGGATTTCCTCGACTTCTCCGGGTTCGCCGTGGACGTAGGGCCCGGTGCCGGTCTGGTGGGTGACCTCGACGCCGACGACCTCGCCGTCCTCGACGAGCACGTCCGTGACCTCTGAGTGCGTCTCGATGCGCGCGCCGTGTTCGACGGCGCTCGCGGCGTTCGCCACGCAGAGGCGGAACGGGTCGACCGCGCCGTCCGGAACCTTGATGGCGCGCTTGATGTCCTTCGCGAGGTACGGCTCTATCTCGCGCGCCTCCTCGGCGGACAGCACCTCGGCGGGGATGCCGCACTCGCGACAGCCCTCCAGCTTCTTCTCGAAGTACTCGTCGGAGTCCTCGGGGCGCTGGACGAACAGCCCGCCCGTCATCTCGACGCAGTGGCCGGCGATTCGCCGCAGGACCCGGTTTTCCTCGATACACTCCTTGGCGGACGGCTGGTCCGACACCGCGTACCGGCCCCCGCTGTGGAGGAGTCCGTGCATCCGCCCCGTCGTCCCGTGTGTGAGATTCCCCTTCTCGACGAGGGTCACGTCCAGCCCGCGCATCGCGAGGTCGCGCGCGATGCCCGTGCCGGTCGACCCCCCGCCAATGACGAGGACGCTCGGCGATTTTTTCATCTGTCTTTCGTGAGGTAGGACCGACGGCACTTTATTTTACCTTCACTCGTCTCGCCCCCCGTTCGTCTCACGGAACGGACCACTTCGGCGACCGGATTGCCATCGTACTGGCCGTAGAATACCGTAGCTCGGCGTTTCTACGCCTATTCGAAACGACGACAATAATTCAAAATTATTGTTCTTATTAGTTACGTCCGGTGTGGGAATCCCGCCGGCAACGAACCTCTCAACTGGCTTTGAAGCGCCCCGGACGGCCGATTTTCGTGTTTCATGTTCTCATTTCTCAGGGGAGATGTCGGTAGTGGTCGATTTTTACGCGTGCACCGGATACCGTCTGCTACGGACTTTCCACGCCATGCGCCTCGAAGACAGAATCACCAGGCGACGCCGCCGCGGCGGGACGAGACGGCGGCTCGTCCGGGACCTGAACGCGCTCGACCCGACGGCCCACCCCGACGAGCCGACCGGCCGCGGGCCGACGCTCGAACGCATCCTCGACCACCTCGACCCGGTGTTCGACGGCGACCTGCCGTCCGACGCCCACGTCCACGGACCGAAGGGAGCCGGGAAGTCGGCGGTCGTCGCGACGCTCTTCGGGCACCTCTCCAGCGCGCTCCCCTCTCAGCGGTCGGTCATCCACACCGCCACGCGCACCGCCGCCACACCGACGACCTCCTTCGCCTACGTCGACTCCCGCGACGCCTCGACCGAGTTCGCGCTTCTCCACGCGGCGCTCGACGCGCTCTGCGAGGAGCCGGTGCCATCGCAGGGCGTCGGCGTCGAGGCGCTTCGCGAGCGGCTCACAGACCGGGTCGCCCACGACGAACACGCGGTCGTCGCCGTCGACCACGTCGACGAACCGGAGACCTACCCCGCGGCGACGGCGGTCGAGACGCTCTCGTCGGTATCGCCGCACGTCTCGGTGCTCACCGTCGGCCGCGACCCTCGAAGCGACGCGAGCGAGCGCGACGACGGGGACGGAGCGACCGACGCCACCGACGCGGCGTCCATCGCGGTGCCGGCCTACGAGCGCCACAGCCTCGTGGATATCCTCGTCGCGCGCGCCTCGGACGGCGTCACCCGAAACGCGCTCCCGCACGAGGCGACGCGCGAGGTGGCCGAGTGGGCCGACGGCGACGCCCACGACGCGCTCTCGGCGCTCTACGGGGCGGCGACGCTCGCCGCCGCCGACGGCGGGGACGCCCTCGACACCGAGTACGTCTGCGCCGGCATCGACGCCGTCCCCGACGACGGCTGTTCGCTCGGCCGCGTGTTCGCGCTCCCCGAGAGTCGCCGGCGCGTCCTCCGGGCGTTCGTCGCGCTCGACGACGAAGAGACGGCCTCCGTCTCGGCGGCGACCGAGAACATCGCCGCGTCGCCGCGGGTGTCGCTGTCGCCCGCGACCATTCGGCGCGTCCTCTACGAGCTTTCTGACCTCGGCATCGTCCGCCGCGTCTCGGACTGCGACTCCACCGACGGGCCGGGCCGGCCGGCGACGCGGCCCATCCCGAACTTCTCGACGCTGGCGTTCCGCGGACTGGACGACGCCGAACGCTGAGCCGAGGGGGCGACGACCTGCGTGACCTGCGAGAACGGGACCTGCGTGACCCGCGAGAGCGACGACCCGCTCGGGCCGTCCTGCGGCGCGCTTCTCCCCGACCGCTGAATCTTTTTCCCCCGTCTCCCAACTCCGGGTATGGTTCCGCCGCTCGTACTCGACATCGACGGGACGCTCACCGACGCGCAGGGCCGCCTCGACCCGCGCGCGTTCGAGGTGCTCCCGACGTGGGACGCGCCCGTCATCCTCGCCACCGGCAAGGCGTTTCCCTACCCGGTCTCGCTGTGTCACTACCTCGGCCTCCCGCAGACCGTCATCGCGGAGAACGGCGGGGTCGTCCTCGCCGACGGCGAGGTGACGTTCACCGGTGACCGCGAGGCCGCGCAGGCCGCCGCCGACGAGTTCGTCGCGCGCGGCGGCGACCTCGGGTGGGACGCCGCTGACACCGCGAACCGCTGGCGCGAGACCGAACTCATCGCTCGTCTCGACGCCGACGAGGCGCTCCTCCGGGAAGTCGCAGACGAGTTCGACCTCGAAGTCATCGACACCGGCTTCGCCTACCACATCAAGACGCCGGGAGTGGAGAAGGGCGTCGGCCTCGAACGCGTCTGCGAGACGATTGACTACGACCCGGCGGACTTCGTCGCCGTCGGCGACAGCGTCAACGACGCCTCGACGTTCGCCGTCGTCGGCCGGTCGTTCGCCGTCGCCAACGCGGACGACGTGGCCAAGGACGCCGCCGACACCGTACTCGAACAGTCGTACATGGACGGCACGCTCTCGGTACTCGAATCGCTCCAAGAAGACGCGGCGTAGCCGCCGGCCGCGCGCGCAGTTCGTCGGCGTCTCAGGCCGGCTCTTCGAAGGGAGCGAAGCGGCCGTTGATGTCCCACTCGTGGATGCAGTAGGGGCTTCCGACCCGTTTCTCGCCGTCCTCTTCGGCAACGACCCACGTCGCGGTGTCGTCGTCCCAGCGTTCCACCCGACCGCAGCGCTCGCAGACGCGTCGCGTCGGTCGTCGAAGTTGGGGTTCCATACGTGTGAGACTGACTGCCGGGCAAAAAAGCCCATCGCCGTCGGCAGTTTCGCGGTCGACCCGTCCGGTCCGCACCGCTCGCCACCGGAGCGAACCCACCGGGTCGGTTGTGCACACGACGAACACGCGTCTTCCGGAACCGATGGGACTTACGGGTCGGGGTGCGGAGTGATTCGCATGGGCTTTCACACCTTCGACGCCGACAGGGCGGCGAAACTCGACGACCCCTCGCGGTTCCGATTCGTCTCCCGGGAGGAACTGCTCTCGCACCTCGGCGTCGCTCCCGACCGGGTCGTCGCCGACCTCGGCAGCGGCACCGGCTTTTTCACCGACGAGGTCGCGCCCCACGTCGGCACGCTCTACGCCGTGGACGTACAGGAGGTCATGCACGACTACTACCGCGAGAAGGGCGCGCCAGACAACGTCGAGTTCGTCACGGCCGACGTGGCGTCCCTGCCGTTCGACGACGACCACCTCGACGCCGCGTTCTCGACGATGACCTACCACGAGTTCGCCACCGACGACGCGCTCGCCGAACTCGCCCGCGTCGTTCGCCCCGGCGGCACCGTGGTCGTGGTCGATTGGTCCACATCCGGCTCGGGCGAGGACGGGCCGCCGCTCGACGAGCGGTTCGGCCTCGGCGACGCCGTCGACGCGCTCGAATCGGTCGGCTTCACGGTCACCCATGGCGAGACCCGACGCGAGACGTTTGTCTGCGTCGCCCGGCGCTGACGCGGCGGGGTCGGTGAAGCGCCACCGTCCTCCGAAATCCGGCAGAACTGAACAGTACGGTGTTCTGATGCGGATTCTATTTTCGGTCGGAGCTCTTCTACGGCGTAGAATATTAACATACTAGAGTAATTTGGGGAATATCAGGACAACGCTTACCACGAAAACCATGGTAAAATATACCATGGCATTGCATAACTCAGTCATCGACGACTATCACCCGACAGAGGGGTACTACGAGTGTCGCTCCTGTCGCACGCGGACGGTCAGTGCGTCTCACCTGTCGGAATGCCCCGACTGCGGCGGGTCGGTTCGTAACATCGCCGTCGCCCGCGAGTGAGATTCGCCGCCGCCCGCGCGAGTCCGTGAGCGCATCGAGTCCGAACAGACAGCCGACTTCCTTCTCACCGGGTCGCCGTGGCCGCCCGCCACGACGGCCCGCTCAGGATTCGATGATGCCCGTGTACCGGTCGACGAGTAGGACGACCGCCGCGCCGACGACCGCGGCCACGGCGAACGCGGCGTAGAGTTCGGTCGACCACGACCGGCCCGCGTCGACGAGCGCGTTGGTGCTCTCGACGACAGGGGCGCGGAGCGCCCCGACGATGAGGCTCACGAGGAACGCCAACGTCGCCCGGCGGTGGTGTTCGAGCGCCCAGCGGACGACGTGCGCGATGCTGAACAGGCCGACGACCGCCCCGAGCATGAACGTGATGACGACCGTCCCCGGTTCGACGATGACCGACAGCGATGCGCCGCCGGCGATGTCGATGAGGCGGTCGATGAACGTGTTGAGCGCCGCGTTCATGTACTCGTACTGGCCGAGAATCAACAGGAGAAGCGACCCCGAGACGCCGGGGAGAATCATCGCGCTGACGGCGATGCCGCCGGCGACCGCAATCGCCGGGAGCGAGTGCCCGAATGCGCCGCCGCTCCCGCCGGAGGCGACGAAGGCGATGACGAACCCGGTGACGGCGGCCGCGATTTGCCGCGGGCCGTCGAGCGAGACCTGCGCGTACAGGACGACCGCCGACGCGGCGATGAGCCCGAAGAAGAAGCCGTAGGTGGGGACCGGCGCGTCGTTGAGCGCGATGTGTAGCACGCGCATCACGGTCACGATGGCGGTGGCGATACCCGCGCCGAGCGCGAGCAGGAAGCCGACATCGACCTCGCGCATCGCCGCGATTGCGTCGGCCCGGCGTCCCGGGACGACGACGCCGAGAGCGCGCTTGATTCGGCCGGGCGTGATGGCCGTCACCGCGCTGATGAGCCGTTCGTAGATGCCCGTGATGAGCGCGATGGTGCCGCCCGAGACGCCCGGCACGGCGTCGGCGGCACCCATACAGACGCCCTTCAGGTAGATGAGAAGCCACGAGAAACGGGATGTCGTCCCGTCTGAGTTCCTCGACATTTCGTTGTCGGATGCTCTCTCGGGAAGGATATCAGTCCACCGCTCTGCCGGTCGGCGGCGAGAAGAGAAACGCGTCGAAACGGCGATCAGCGACCGGGCGACTGCCCGGCCCGGCTCGAAACCTTACGCGGCGACCGAAACCGCGCTGGCGTCGACTGACGCCGAGGTCGATGCCGACTCGTTCGTCTGCGAGTCGTCTGAATCGGAGTTCTCCGTCAGGTTGAACTCCTGTTCGTTCCGTTCGAGAGTGACCTGCACGGTTCCGTCTTCAGCACCGTTGACGAGGCCTTCCTCGACGGCGACGTTCTGCGCCTGGTAGCTGACGACGGTGTTGTTCCCGGCGAAGGTCGTCGGCCCGGTGAACGTGTAGTCGCCCGTCGCGCGGACGTCGACGTTCGTGTAGCCGTTGTCCGGACCGTACTCGTCGTAGCCGGTCGTGGAGTACGGGAGCGTCATCGTGAACTCACCGTCGGCGTCGGTCTGCGCCTGCTGCGTGTACGTGAAGTTCGTACCAGTTGTCTGGTCGCGCATCTGGACGCGAGCGGTCACCGTCGCGTTGGCCGGGGCACCGCTGCCTTCGACCGTCGCGCCGGGGACGCGCTCGAACGTCTTGACCCACGAGGGGTTGTTGGGAACGAGCGCCTGCGCTTGGATGCCGTAGGTGTTGCCCGCGCGGATGAGCGAGTTCTGGTAGGACCCCGAACGGAGCGCCGAGTTGTTCGAGGACTTCACGAGGCGGTAGTGTTCGAGGGCGGCGACGCGTTCCTCGGGGAACGTGCCGATGCCACCGATCTGCGAGGTCGGGTCGTTCGCGACGTACTCCTCGGCGGCGGTCATATTGTCGAACACTCTGACCGCCTGCCCGTCAGACGGCGTCACCTTGAACGTGGTCTCCCCGTCGGCGGACGTTCGTTCTTCCCAGTCGACGACGATGGGCGACGCCTCACGGGCGCTGCCGTGGTACGCGTAGAGCCGGACCATCAGGCTCTCGTAGTACCGCTGGTCTTTGAGGCTCGACACAGCGGCGACTCTCGTCTGTCCCTCCTGCTCCTGCAGGCGGTACATCGTACTGTAGAAGTCGGACGTGGAGACGTTCGACTCGTCGTAGAAGACGGTCGGCGCACCGAACTTCGAGTCGGTCGAGGCCATCTGCCAGTCGACCATGACGTAGCGGGTCTCGTTACCCTCCTCGCTCATGTCGGCGAGGACGTCGGAGGCCTGCTCCTCGTTCGGCGCGAGGAGGAAGTTCGCGGCCTCGGTCGCGCCCTGCTGGAACGGATTGGCGTTCGGGATGCGCTCGCCGAGGACCGTTATCCAGTGACCGTAGTCCCACCACGACATGACGCCGTACGTTCCCTCGGCGTAGTTGAAGTCGTCGGTTCGTTCGTAGGTTCCGTAGTAGTCCATCTCGTTGGATGCGCCGCCGAACTGCCCCTCTTCGGGCGTGCTGTTCTGCATCCACTCGAAGCTGTCCTGCCACTGCGTCACCGTGCCCGGTCCGGTCTGGGACGACTGGAGGGCGTTGCTGCTGGTGCCGGCGTTGCCGAGTTGAATCGGCACGACGAGCACCGGGGTGAGGACGAGAAGCAGGGCGATGGCGACGACCGCGACCGTCCCGTACGACACGTCGTCGAGGCGGTCGGTGCCGGCGAGGTCGATGATACCGAGCGAGAGAATCTCGCGGAGGAGGTACGCGTTCATCACCGCGACCACGACCGCGAGGTAGTAGTTGAAGCGGACCTGCGTGAAGGCGGCCGAGGTGATGATGGCCGCCCAGACGAGGACGAACAGGTGTTCGCTCTCGTAGTCGGCCTGCAGCACCGCACCGACGATGAGGGCGCTCGCGATGGCGAGGCTGACGAGCGAGGATTCGAGGCCGAGGAGCTCGCCGATGCCGGCCGGGATGGCCGGAATCAGGAAGATAACGCCGAAGACGGCGAGACTGCCGGCGACGTAGCCAATTTTCCGAGTGTCGCCGTCGCGGACGAGCGGCTTGCCGACGAGCCAGATAGCACCGACGAGGCCGGTGAAGAACGTGAAGCCGTACTCGGACATGATGCGCTCGGTCGCGGTCATGCCGCTGTTCTGCAGGACGCTCGCGGCGATGAAGGGCTGTGCCTCGCCGATGGTCCGCGTCGCCGCACCGGCGCTGAAGCCGACGGTGCGGAGGAAGTTGACGCTCACCTGACGGAAGGCGTCGGGGAGGACGACGGCCGTACCGATGACGGCGACGAGGCCGAGGGCGGCGACCGCAACCGGGTAGCCGCGGTCGTCGACGTCGTTAGACTCCCACCACCGGGCCAGCGCGGCGAGGAACACCGCGCCCGCGCCGATACCGAAGGCGAACACGGGTTGGAGGAGGCTGAAGTTCGTCACGCTGAACGAGAAGTCGGTGAGGGGGACGAACATCAGGAGGCCGGTGACGAGCATCGAGACTGCACCGACGAATGCGACGTGTTCCGGGGACTGACCGCGGACGTAGTCCGCGACCATCTGGAGGACCAGGTACAGGCCGAAGATGCCGACCAGGAGGATGCCCGGCGGCCACGCCCACATATAGAGCGTCATTCCCACGCCCGCGAGCGCGGACCAGATGAGCGTGGAGCGGAGGGCGTCGAAGTCGCGGGCGGCGACGAGTTCCCAGACGGGCTTCTCGCGGTTCGCCACCGAGAGAGCAATCATGATGGCGACGACCGCGAAGCCCTGGAAGAACGGCTCTGCGATGTTGTGGTCGGCGAAGCCGACGAGGCCGCGCTGGAGGAACGTCCCGGGGAGTAGCGCGAGGATGACGACCCCGAAGACACCGCCAAGCCGACCGCCGAGGCGGCGACCGATGAGGAACGTCGGGATAGCAACCAGTGCCCCGAAGACTGCCGGCGCGACGAGGAGGGCCTTGGCCACGAGGTCGGGCGACGGGCTACCGAGTCCGACGACGAGGGCGGCCGTGGCGATAATCTGGTCGTAAATCGTCCCGAACTGGCCGACGCTCGTCCCGTACGGGAAGTACGTCCACGGGTCGAACGGCATCGTCGACGGCCAGTTTTGGACGGTGTACGTCACCTCTCGGAGCTGATACCAGGCGTCGTTCCCGGAGAAGAGGACATCACCGTCCCTGATGAAAGTACTATACGACCGAAGGCGGACGGCCAACATGGCGACCAGTATCACGAGGAGGGCGGGAACGTGATACCAGTCTTTAGCGAGTTCGAGGACCGACTTCGAGTCGGGGTCCTCGATACGCTCTGTGTCTGCGCTCATCGCTTCGATGGACTGGGAAAACCCGCATAAGCCTTATGACTCGGTTTCACCGCCGACACGGGCTATTTCCGGGAGAGACTCGATTCTGCGTGGGTTCGCGGCCGTCTCGTCGCTGTTTCGCGGCCGAGCGAGGCCGACCCGCGCGAACGACACTCTTTATACGGGACCTTCTGATAGCACTCAGTATGGCCGACGGGGATACGGAAGACAGGAGCCACGAGGGTGCGCCGTACCGCGACGACACGGCGCGGGCGCTCGACGTGACCGCCACGCTCTCCAACGCGTCGCTCGTCGTCGCGAGCAACCGAGAGCGATGTTACTCCAGTGAGACCGCCCCGGAGTGGCTCGACGTCGTCGTCCGCACCGACAAGGGCCGCAACTACGCGCGAAACAGAGCCATCGAGGAGGCCGAAAACGAGTGGATAATCGTCGCCGACGACGACATCACCTTCCCCACTCGGCTCGCGGCACACCTCGTCGACTCGATGCACGAGTTCCAGGTCGTCGGGCTGGAGGACTTCTGGCCCATGCGGTGGACGCTCACTCGATTCATGATATTTCACCGAAGCCTGTGGGAACGCGTCGGCGGCTTCGACGAGCACCGTGAACACGGCGGCGATACCGACTTCGCGATTCGTGCCGAGAAGGCCGGCGCGGAGGTTCACCGCCTGCCCCGTCGCATCGTCCCGCACCACGATACCGAGTCGGACTTCGACGTGGGGACCCACCTCGAATGGCTGTTTTACCTGTTCAAGCGCCACCCGAAGCAGGTCGCGGTCCCCGCGCTCAAACTGGCGCTCGCGAAGGTGAACGTCATCTCCCCGTCGAAAATCGAGTACGACGCGTCGTGGGCCGGTGACGTTTTCTCGCTCAGCGACGCCGACGACGCACCGCTCGAACACTGAGTTTCAGACCTCCGAATCATGAATATCCTACTCCTCATCATGGACAGCGTCCGTGCGAGCAACACTAGCCTGCACGGCCACGAACACCGGACGACCCCGTTCTTGGAATCGCTCGCCGACGAGGCCACGGTCTACGAGACCGGTATCAGCCCCGGCTCGTGGAGCCTGCCGAGCCACACCAGCATCTTCACCGGCTACCACGTCGCCGAACACGGCGTCACCGGCGCGAAAAACAAGCTCGAACCCGGACACACCATTTTCGAGCGACTCGCCGACGAGGAGGGCTACTCGACCGGCATCTTCTCCGAGAACACGTGGGTCACCGAGATGGACGTGGGACTGAAAGAGACCTTCCAGACCGTCGAGGGCGCGCGAAACATCCCGTACGTCGAGGGTCTCGACCCGAGCAACTTCGTGCTCACCGAGGGACAGGGAAACTACGCCGGCTACCTCAAGCGGTGTCTGTCCCACGACCACCCGGCGAAATCGCTCGCAAATGGGGTCGTCACGAAGCTCGCGTGGGACTACCCGCAGTACCTCCCCGACTCGCTGAAGGCGACTACACCCGCGGACGTGTACGTCGACCTCTTTCTGGACTGGGAGGAGACGCGGAACGACTCGTGGGCCGCCTGCATCAACCTCATGGACGGCCACATGCCGTACGAACCCCGCCCGGAACACGACAACTGGGGCGGGAAACGCCTCCAGAAGCTCCAACAGGACGTCGACGACCAAGTGTGGGAGTACCTCGGTGGCCACCGACCCTGGTGGGAGAAACGCGCCATGGAGGGGCTGTACGACGGAACCATCCGACAGATGGACGCCCAAATCGAACGCCTCGTCTCGACGCTCAAAGAACGCGGCGAGTACGAGGACACGCTCATCGTCGTCACCGGCGACCACGGCGAGGGCTTCGGCGAGAAGAGTCAGGTCAAGCCCGATGTGCGACTCGCCGGCCACGGCAAGGACGTACACGAGGCGGTCCTCCACGTCCCGCTCGTCGTCAAGTTCCCCGGGCAGGCGGACTCCGAGACGGTCTCCGCGGCGGCCTCGCTCACCGAGTTCCCGCGCGTGGTCGACGCCGTCCTCGACGGCGAGTGGGACTGCGACGCGTTCGTCCCCGACGACGGGGCGGTCGTCGCCTCGACCCACGGCCTCGACGAACCCTCACAGGCGCTCGCCGAGGAGTTCTGCGGGTCCGTCATGCCCTACGGAGGCGTCTCACGGACCGTTTACGAGACGACCGACGAGGGCGTGGTGCAGTATCAGGCCTGGGAGGACGCCGCCAGCACGGTTCGCATCTTCGACGCGAAGACCGCGTGGAAGGCCGCCGATACCGACGACGGCGTCGTCTCGGAGACGTTCGGCGCGTTCGACGACCTCGGCGTCCGCGAGGAGAGCGAGGGCATCGATGCCGCCGAGGGCGCAACGAAAGAGCGCCTGAAGGACTTAGGGTACCTGTAGCGGGGCGTCTGCGGTTATACGGTCGCTCTCAAGTCCGACCCGTCGACGAAAGCGGATACCCGGGTAGCGGGGCGTCTACGGTTATGGGGTCGCTGTGACGGCGGGTCGCCGTCGCGGCCCGTCCTGTTCCGAAGCCATAGAAAGTTTTTCTTTGGTCGGTTGGGTCCGGTCCTCTATGTCGAACGCATTCGACCGGATCAAATACGGCCTCTCGCAGATCGCCGAGAACGGCCGGAGTTTGAACTGGTGGCGGGGGACGCTGATGCGGCGGGGAAACGGGGCGATTCAGACGAAACTGTATCCGGGCAGGCGCGGAATCGACGTGGTCGACGCGGATTGGGACACGCTCGTCGTCCTTGACGCGTGCCGGGCCGACCTCTTCGAGGAGTTCGTCGACCTCGACCAGTTCGACGACTACCGCGCGGAGACCAGTCGAGCGAGCGCGACTCCCGAGTGGCTCCCGGTCTCGTTCCCCGACGAGTACGGGGACATCGTCTACGTCTCGGGCAACCCGCAGGTCTCGAAGAAGGTGCCGGACAAGTGGCACAAGCTCTTCGAAGTGTGGCAGGACGCCTACGACGACGACGTGGAGGCGATTCTCCCCGGACCCATCATCGACGCCGCGATTCGAGCGCGCGAAGAGTACCCGGACAAGCGGCTCATCGTCCACTTGATGCAACCGCACGTCCCGTTCGTCGGCCGCCCGGACCTCCACTTCTGTACCTACCAACTGTTCGAGGACTTGGACATGGACGGCGACGACCGCGCCGGAAACGTCTTCGAGGCCGCGGCCAAGGGCATCGTCGACGAAGAAGAGATGTGGCAGGCGTACGGCGAGAACCTGACCTACGCGATGGACGAGGTCCAACGGCTCATCGACGCGTTCGACGAGCGCATCGTCCTCACGTCCGACCACGGCAACGTGGTCGAAGCAAAGTCGTGGCCGCTGCCATTCACCTACCACCAACACCTGCCGTACCACCGCCACCCCGGCCTCGTGACGGTCCCGTGGGCGGTCCTCGACGGCGAGCGGCCGACTATCACCGACGACGGCGTCGAGTCCAGCAGCCGCGCCACCTCCGCGGAGGTCACGGAGCGCCTGGAGAATCTCGGCTACAAGTAATCAGCCGGGGTTCCGATTCGAATTCGTCCGGCAGTCTCACCCGAGCACGTCGGAGACGCTCTCGATGCTCGTGAGGTCCGTCTCGAAGAACTGCCTGTTCTCTGCTACCTTCTCCTCCGACCAGTTCCACCACGCCGTGTCGAGCAGTTCCTCTCGGATGTGTTCGTCGAACCGCCACTTCTTTCGTTCGGCGGGGACGCCCGCGACAACCGCGTAGGGCTCTACGTCGCTCGTCACGACGGCCCCCGCGCCGACGATTGCGCCGTGGCCGATAGAGACTCCCGAGAGGACGGTCGCGTTCGAACCGATCCACACGTCACTCCCGACGTCGATGTCTCCTTTCGAGGTCCACGCCAACTCGTCGCCGGTGACCTGTCGGTACAGTTTCAACTGCAGCGTCGGGTTCGCGGTCGTGTGGTTCTGCGACCGGAACTCCGCGCCGGGGGCAACGGCACAGTATCGTCCGATATCGACGGTCCCTCTGAGTGTGTTCCGACCGTTGAGATTCGTCCCCCGTCCGAGACCTACCGTCCCGTTGAGTACGCAGTCGGGACCGACGTGCACGTCGTCACCGAGTGAGATATCTCCTCGCATCGAACAGCCGGATTCGATGCCGACGTTCCGCCCCCGTGAGAAGTTCGTCTCCGCGGGCGACTTGTCGATGAGCGTCGTGGCAATCTCGGGGTAACCAAGCCGCGAAACCACGGATTCGACAGTCGTCTTTACGCTCCGCATTGTACGGAGTCTCCGCGTGGTGCTATATCAGCCTTGCCCCCCAGTTATCAATGTTGATAGAGAATACGATGAGCACGCGACTGCGATGACGACCGGACAGTTGATTTTTAACCTCGTGTGGGGCACTCTGAGTATGCCCAGTTCCCCTCGCTACTCCATCGCGGTCTGTAACTACAACATGGCCGAGACCATCGAGGAGTCGCTTCGGAGCATGGTTGAGCAGGTCGACGAGGAGCTGTACGAGGTCGTCGTCGTCGACGGCGGTTCGACCGACGGTAGCCGCGATATCCTCCGCGAGCTGGAGGCCGAATTCGACAACTTGCGGGCGGTCCTTGACCGGTCGGACGAGTGCGACTGGCTCGGCGGGGACCGAAACATCTCCTTCGAGGAGTCCCGCGGCGAGTACGTCCTCGAATCGCTCGACACGGACGACTACTACCACGAGGGGGTCATCGAGGACTTCGTCGAGATATTCCACGCGCTGGAGGCGCAGGTCGACCGTCCCTTCTTCCTCAGCGGGCGCGGGATGAACATCGCCCCCCGCGGACTCCTGCTCGACGTGCCGTACTACGACGTGGGCGGCGCAGAGGACCGCGACCACTGGCGACGGCTGTACGCCCGCGACGCGCTCATCTGGCTGGACCACGGTCACGTCTCGGACTCGCTGGGCTACGACTTCGACCTGCGCGGCGAAATCAGCCGCGACATCCACGGGAAGATAACCGACTTCCAGTCGGGTGTCTCCTTCTGGAGCGCGATTCGGTGGACGCTCCACCACGAACACCACTACATCTTCGAGCGACCGCGGAGCCTCCCCCGCGAGGTCCTAAAGCGCCTCTACGACCTCGCGACGTTCCCGTACGCCTACCTGAAATCGCTCCCGCTCGAACGACACGAGGCCCCGGCGGAGTTCCAGCGGAAGGGCGCGCTCGAAGCGCGCATCGCAGCGACGCGGATGACGCTCCCCGAGATGGAAGCCCACTACGGCTTCCAGGTCGACTGCGACGAGTTCAGCCAGGCGGGCAGGAAGGCGTTCTGCGAATACGCCGACACGTGACCGTCGCTGGTCTCACACCGACCGGTAGGATACCCGGTTCCTAATTATCAAACTGTATTTCTGTGGAGAAACGTTCAAACCCCCCTGAAAGGAGTGTACCCTATGGGGCTTGGCGATTGGGTATCTAACGCACGGTGGTACTATCAGAATCTGAATCTCGGGACCGCGGCGAAAGTCAGCGCCGCGGAGCTACTGGGGGGCGCGGTTCGGCGGGCGTATTCACGCGCTCCACGACTTGGGAGACCGATATACGAGCGGGACTGGGACGCGCTGATTATTTTGGACACGTGCCGTCCCGACGCCCTCGAAGCGGTCGCATCGGGGTACGATTTCCTCCCCAACGGTCGCGTCCCGACGGCCACCTCGCTCGGGTCGAACTCCCGCGAGTTCATGCGGTACAACTTCACCGAAGAGTATCGCGAGGAGATGGATCAGACGGCGTTCGTCACGTTCAACCCGAACTCTGACGCCATGCTCGACCCCAACGACTGGTTGCTGTTGGACGAGGTGTGGCGGGACGCCTGGGAGGCCGACATCGGGAGCGTCCGGCCGCGGACGGTGACGAACCGCTCGATAGCGGCTCACCGCGAACTCGATCCAGCGCGAACGATTATCCAGTACCAACAGCCGCACACGCCGTACCCGCACTTCGAGAAGCACGACTGCGGGGCGCTCGCCATCGAGGACGACGCGAACGACCGGTCCGGGATATTCGGCGCGATTCTCGACGGAAAGATAACTCGTGAGGAGGCGTGGGAGGGCTACCTAGACAACCTACGCTGGGCGCTCGACGACCTCGAACTCCTCCTCTCGAACCTCGATTCGGAGCGGGTGATAATCACGTCGGACCACGGCGAGTGTTTCGGCGAGTGGGGGCTGTACGGCCACCACAAATCGACCCCAGTCCCGGAACTCATTCGCGTTCCGTGGGTCGTCACCGAGGCGACTGACGAGGGAACCCACGAGCCGCCCGCCGCATCCACCGATCCCGACGATGTCGGGCTCGACAGCAAGCTCTCTTCGCTCGGCTACCTGTAGCGTCCCGTCGTAGCGGGACGACACCACGCTATCGCCGCTGGCGACGTCTCCTCGCGGTCAATCCATATATCCGAGTTCTTCGAGTCGCTTCTGTACGTCCTCGCTCACGTCGTCGGCCTCCGGGACGCCCTCGGTCGTCTCGCGCAGCAGGTGCGGCGGAATCTCCGACCGGAACGAGGCACAGCGGTCGGGGTGGTCGGCCGCGACGTTCTCGCGCTCTTTCGGGTCGGCGCGGAGGTCGTACAGTTCGTCTTCCTCGCCGTCGACCGCGATGTACTTCCAGCCGTCCTCGCGGACGCCGACGACGGGGCCGGCGTCGCTGAACGATCCGGTCGAGACGACCCGCCGGGGACCGCCCTCGAAGAGGTCGGTCCCGCGGAACGCGCTCGGTGGTTCGACGCCGTGGTTTCGCGCTACCGTGGGCGCGAGGTCGAGCAGTTCGCGCTGTTCGTCGACGACCCCGCCGTCGCCCCGGTTGGACTTCACCACGAGCGGGACGTGCGTCAGTTCGTCGTAGGGGCGGTTCCGGTGGTAGTAGTTCCCGTGGTCGGCGAACTCCTCGCCGTGGTCGGCGGTGAGGATGATATCCGTCTCGTCGTAGCGGCCGAGCGACTGCAACCCGTCGAGGAAGCGGTCGATGTGGTCGGACGTGTACCGGATATCAGAGTCGTAGAGGTCGACGATTCGCCGACGCTCCGCTTCGGTCACGTCTTCGGGGTGGATTCCCGCCTTGGACATGAGACGGCGAATCTCCGACTCGTCGGCGGGCTCGCCGTACGCCGGGTCCTCGAGGTCGATGCCGTAGGGGCGGTGTGGGTCCATGTAGTGGACCCACAGGAAGAAGTCGCCGTCGACGCCGTCGAGCCACTCCAGGGCCCGGTCGGTCGTCTTCTCGGCGTTCTCGTACACCGTCTGCTCCATGATGAGCGACGCTGGGAAGACGGCCTCCTGAATCCGTTCGGCGAGGGGACGTATCCCGAGCGACTCGACCGTCGGACGGACGAGGTCCATCGTCCGCCGAAACAGCCTGTGGGCCGCCGACGGCGACCCCGAGTCCTCGGAGTCCATGATGCCGAAGTCGTCGAAGTGGTCGAAGTCGGCCGGGCGGGGGACGCGGCTCGCGAAATAGGTGTTCGAATGGATGCCGGCGGTCGATACCTCGTCGGGGAGCGGAGAGGCGATGTTTGGCCCGTCGCGAGCGTGCTCGTCCCCGCGGTACCGGGAGGTGAGAAGCGACGGAACCGAAATTCCCGTGTTGGTCCCGTTGGCGAAGGCGGCGGTGAACAGCGTCGAGTCGTCGTCGAGCAGGCGGTCGAGGACCGGAAGCGTGTCCCGCTGGTAGCCGTACTGGCCGACGTGGCCGGCCCGGAGCGCGTCGACGGTGATCAACACGGTGTTCATTGCTTCGGTGGTGTGGCAGGTGCGTTCAAATATCTGTTGCTCAGCGGTCGGCGCACTCGAAGGTGCTATAACCTCCGGCGAAGAATCGCCGACAACCCGAAATGAGAAACGTCGTCCTCATCTGCCTCGACACCGTCCGGAAGGACTACTTCGACCGGTTCGCCGAGCGGTTGCGCGAGCGGGCCGACGCCTCTTTCGACCAGTGTCGGGCTGCGAGTGGCTGGAGCGTTCCGAGCCACGCGAGCATGATGACCGGGAAACTACCGCACCAACACGGGATTCACGTGTACAACCGGGATTTCTCAGGGCTCCGTCGGGAAGACACGTTTCTCGCTGACCTCCCGGACCACCGGGCGTTCGGGTCGAGCGCGAACGTCTACGCCAGCGACGCGTTCGGCTTCGACCTGCTTTTCGACGACTTTACCAGCGTCTCGCCCGACCGGCGGTTCCCCGATGGCATCGACGCCGAAAAGTTCGGACAGGAGTGTGAGGAGACGGGGCTCGCCCGCTACCTCGCCTTCCTGAAAGCCTCGCTCGCCAGTGACCACCCGGTCCAGAGCCTCGCCAACGGCGCGCTCGTCGAGTTCGACCGACAGTTCGCCGAGCTCCCCGTGCCGAAGCCGCTCGACGACGGGGCAAACATCGTCGCGCGCGAGGCGGTGAAGCTCGTCCGCGAACACGGCGACGCGGACCCGTTTTTCATGTTCACGAACTTCATGGACGCCCACGGTCCGCTCACCCACGTCCGCGGCTACGACTCAGACCTCCACGACGCGCCGTACTCGTGGACGACGGGCGAATACAGCACCCACGAGGTCAACGTCTCCGGCAAACTCGAAGAGAACCGGGAGCACATCGAACACACCCGCGGGCTCTACGGCGCGGCCATCGACTACCTCGACCGCAAGGTGTGTTCGTTCGTCGACCGCGTGCAGGCTGAGACGGACCGAGAGACGACGTTCGTCATCACCGCCGACCACGGCGAGAACCTCGCGTTCGAGGCCGACGGCGGCCTCCTCGCCCACAAGGGCGTCCTCACGGAGGGGCTGCTCCACGTCCCGCTTCTCGTCGTCAACGCGCCCGAGGGCTACGACGACAGCGAGACCGGCTACTTCTCGCACGTCGACCTCGGTCGCTTGCTCGTCGGACTCGCCCGCGGGGAGACGCCCGACGTGTTCGAAGCGCGCATCGCCGCCGAGCGAATCGGCTCCAACATGGCCGCCGACGCGTCCGAGGCGGAGCGCCGCGACTGGGACCGCATGATCCGCGTCGTCTACGACGGGGTCGACAAGTACGAGTGGGATTCCAACGGGACTCGGCTTCGCCACCGACTCGACCCGGATCGACCGAACTGGCAGGAACTCGCGGCGGAGGACGTCGACGTCAGCGACCTCGACGAGGCGTTCTTCGACGTTCCGCTCGACGAGTACAAGCGCGAGGCCGTCACCGCGAGCACCGACCACGACGTGGACCAGACGACGAAGGCGCGCCTGAGCGACCTCGGCTACATCTGAACAGCTGACGCGCCGGTCGGCGACCGCTTCCTCCCGATTTCGGGCGGTTTCGGCGGCGATTTCGGTCCCGAAGAACCTTTCTATGGCCGCCACATCACCCACCTGTACCGACGTATGAGAAATGTCGTCCTTATCTGTCTCGATACTGTCCGAAAGGACTTCTTCGATTCCTTCTCCTCGCGGCTCCAGGAGCGGGCGGACATCGTCTACGACCAGTGCCGAACCGCCAGCACCTGGAGCGCCCCGAGCCACGCGAGCATGTTCACGGGGACGCTCCCCCACGAACACGGCGTTCACGCCTATCACCGCGACTTCTCGGGTATCGGTCGCGACGACACGTTTCTCGCCGAGCTTCCGGACCACCGCGCGCTCGGCGTGAGCGCCAACGTCTGGGCCGGGTCGTCGTTCGGATTCGACGGCTTCTTCGACGAGTTCTCCAACATCTCTCCCGACCGGCGTTTTCCCGAGGGCATCGACGTGGCCCGGTTCGGCCAGTCCTGCGAGAAGACCGGCCTCGGGAAACAACTCGAGTTTCTCAGGCGCGCGCTCGAACACGACAAGCCGGTCCAGAGCCTCCTCAACGGCGCGGCAGTCCAGGTCGACAACACGCTTGCGACCGCGCCGGTTCCGAAGCCGATGGACGACGGCGCGAAGACGCTCATCGGGCAGGCAAACCGCCTCGTCGGCGCGTCCGACGAGCCGTTTTTCCTCTTTACGAACTTCATGGACGCCCACGGTCCCCTACGGCACATCCTCGGCTACGACGGGAGTCTCCACGACGCGCCGAACTCGTGGAGCTCCGAGCGCCTCGACTGGTCGCGAATCGTCGCCGAGGGCGACGAGACCGAGATGACGCGCTACCGCGACCTCTACGGCGCGGCCATCGACTACCTCGACCGCAAGGTGTGTTCGTTCATCGATGAGGTGCGGGCGGCGACCGACGAGGAGACGACGTTCGTCGTCACCTCCGACCACGGCGACAACCTCGCGTTCGAGGCCGACGGCGGCCTGTGGGGTCACACCGAAAGCAGCCTCAACGAAGCGCTGACGCACGTCCCACTCGTGGTCGTGAACGCGCCCGGTGAGGGGACCGACGTCGTCGACGGATACGTCTCGCACCTTCGGCTCGGCGACCTCCTCGTCGGCCTCGCCCGCGGGGAGCGCCCCGACGTGACCGGCGCGCGGATTCCCGTCGAGCGAATCGGCCACAGCGGCAAACAGCACAAGCTCGCCGAACAGGCGCGGGACACGAACCGGATGCTCCGCGCCGTCTACGACGGTGACCGCAAGTTCGTCTGGGCCGACGACGGGAGTCGAGAGTCCTACCGTCTCGACGCCGACCGCCCGTGCTGGCAGGCCGAGACCGACGAACCGTTCGACGCCGAGTCGCTCGACGACTCGTTCTTCGAGACGCCCGTCGCCGACTACGCGGAGCGCGCCCGGTCCGCCGAAGACGAACTCGGCGTCGACGGCGCGACGGCGGACCGCCTCCGCGAACTCGGCTATCTCTGACCCAGCCGTGACTGACTACTCCCTCGCACGCCGGTCGTTCAGCCTCCCATGAAAAAGACAGACAGCCTCTCCATCGGCCGCGAGGCGTTCCTTTCCCTGTTTTCGAAGGTCCTCACCGCCGGTACCGGTTTCGCCGGCGTCGTCATCTTTGCGAACCTCCTCGGCGACGTCGGCTGGGGAACGTACCGGACCGTCCTCGCCGCCGCATTCGTCCTCACGCAGGTTCCGAGCGGTATCGGTGCGGCGGTGAAAAAGCGGGTGAGCGAGGTCGGCGTCGAGCCCGGCTCCTTTTTCGGGACGGCGCTCCTCGCGCACCTCGCGTTCTCGCTCGTCGTCGCCGGCGCGTACGTACTCCTCGAACCCTACGCAGTCGACTACTTCGGAACCCGCGAACTGGCCGTCGGCGTGGTGCTCGTGGTGGTGTCGCTCGGACTGTTCAACATCGCGAACAAGCTCTACGCCGGCACGGGTCACCCGGCGGTCTCCTCGTGGGTCGACGGCATCCGGAGCCTCCTGACCATCGCGCTCCAGCTGCTCTTTTACTGGCTCGGCTTCGAGGCGTTCGGGCTCGTTCTCGGTCTGGCCATCGCGACGGTCGGAACGGCCGTCCTCGCCGCGGTCCTCTCGCGCGTCCTCCCCGCGCGCCCGACGAAACGGGTCGCAGAGCGAATCTACGACTTCGCCCGGTGGAGCGTTCCGACCTCGATGCTGTCGAATTTCTACTCTAGCGCCGACGTGCTCATCATCCAGGCGTTCGTCGGCCCGGCCTCGGTCGCGTACTACTCGGTCTCGATTCAGCTCGCCCAGCCCGGGGCGATGTTCGCGACGACCATCGGAAACGTGCTGAACGTCAAGTCGAGCGGCGTCGACTCCGTCGGCGGCGACGTGCGGTTCGACCTGATAAACTCCATCTCCTACGCGGGGCTCATCGCGATTCCGGTCTTCTTCGGCGCGGCCGCGATGCCGAAGGAGTTGGTGACGACGCTGTTCGGTAGCGACTTCGCCAACACGCCGGTACTCGTGGTCGTCGGAATGACCCTGTTCCAGATCGGCAATGCCTACCGCCACCCCTTCGAGGCCGTCCTACAGGGCACCGACCGCCCGGAGCTCGTCTTCCGGGTGAACAGCTTCATCGTCCTCCTGCACCTCCCGGCCGCGGTCGTGCTCGGGAGCGTCTACGGGCTCGTCGGCGTCGTCGCCAGCACGGTCGCCGCGGAGGTCGTTCGACACGCCGTCTTCCAGTACGTCGCCCACCGCGAGTTCGGCGGCGTCGTGTTCACGCGTCCGATGCTCGAACAGACAGTCGCCGGCGCGGTCATGTTTGCCCTCGTCTGGTCGGTCCTCGAATACGCCGTCTCGATTACCGGGTGGGTCTCGCTGCTGCTCGTCGTCGGGTTCGGTGCCGTCGCATACTTCACGGCGCTCCTCGGACTGAGCAGCCACTTCCGCGAGACGGTCAGAAACACGGTCCCCGGGCTCTCGGGCGAGTAAGCGAGCGACGCCGGCATCGAGGACCGCCGCATCGACTCAGCCCGACCCGACCCGACCCGGTTCGGTTCTCAGTGCGCCGCGTTCCAGCCGCCCCGACAGACCGTGTCGTAGACCGCAGTCGTCCGCTCGACCACGGACTCCCACGCCGGAAGCGGTTCCGCCGGCGCGTCGAGGTCGACCGCGCGCTCGATGCCCGAAACGAGAGCCGCGGGGTCGACGCCGACGCAGTCGTCGCGGTCCGCCCAGTCGACGAGCGCTCCCGCGTTGCGGACGACGCACGGGGTGCCCGCGGCGAGCGCCTCGGCGACCGTCATCCCGTAGGCCTCGAACTCCGACATCGTCACGAACGCCGCCGCGCCGGCGTACAGCCCCGGCAGGTCCTCGTCGGCGACGAAACCGAGGAAGTGAACGCGGTCTTCGACGCCGACCTCGCGGGTGAGTCGCTTCAGCTCCGGGCCGTAGTCGCCGGAGCCGGCGACCGCGAGGTCGTATTCGAGGCCGGGGAGGGCTCGAATCACGTGCTGAACGCCTTTGTACTCCGCTAACCGACCGACAGAAAGCAGGTAGTCGCGGTCCGCCCACTCGGGGTCGGGCGACGCCTCGGCGAACCGCGCCACGTCGAGACCGTTCGGAATCACCGTCGCCTCGACCCCGAAGTCGTCTGCGAGTTGGCGGCGCTCCCAGTCGCTCACGGCGATGCGGGCGTCGGCGCGGCGGAGCGCCCACCCGCCCGGGGCTCGGTAGACGGACAGCAGTTTGTCCCGCAGGTCGGAGGCGCTCCCGCCGTGGTAGTGCGGCGTGGCGACGAAGGGGGTCTCAGCGACGCCGAGCGCCGCGAACAGGAGCGGAAGCGAGTGGTAGTTGTGGGCGTGGACGAGGTCGGCACCGCGGGCGAGGCGGCGCACGGTCGCCAGTATCTCCGGGGCGACGTGGAACGCGCCGCCGGGGGCGACGCCGGGGTGTCGAATCACCCGGACGCCGTCTCGGTACTCCGCCGAGCGGGTGAGTCCCTCGGCGTCGGCGGTCAGGACCGTCACGTCGTGTCCCGCCGCTGCGAGCCGGGTCGCGAGCTCGGCGACGTGTGCCTCGACGCCGCCGGTGTGCGGAGGATACCGCGTCGTGACGTAGAGGACGTTCATTCGAAGTACTCCCTCGACTCGCGGTCGAGTTCCCACGTGCCGTCGCCCTCGTCGCGGAGGAGTTCGACCGCGGCGACGAGCAGCGACACCTGCGAGTCGAAGACGGCGTACAGTGGCTGGAGCGGACCGAGGCGTTCGGACTGGCCGGCCCACGCGAAGGCGGCGACGGCACCCGGCACGGCGAGGCCGAGCGGCCCCGCGAGGAGGACGCCGGCAGCGGTCGCCAGCACGACGGTCGCCGCGAGCAGCCACGGCGAGACGACCATGAACCACCAGTTGAACGGGAGGACGACGGTCCCGTAGAACCCGTAGCGGCCGAGCATGTCTCGGTTCTGGACGAGGAGTTTGAGCAGGCCCATCGCCCGGCGGTCCTTGCGCTGTCGGCGCTTCGAGAACTTAGAGACGCCGGACTCGGTGAACGCCATCGCGGGGTCCATCACGACGCGCTTACCGGCCCGGCGGATGCGAAGCGCGAGTTCGGTGTCATCGGCGAGGGAGTCGGGGGCGATGGGGACGAAGTCCTCGGCGCGGAACGCGAAGCAGGGGCCGTGGAAGATGAACGTCGAGTCGAGGTGGGATTCGAGGCCCTGAATCTTCGTGAGGATACCGCGGTAATCCGATTCGACCTCGCTGTCGCCGAGGACTTCGGACTGTTGGCCCGTCACCGCGCCGATGGTCGGGTCCGAGAGGTTCCCCGCCGCCTGCCGGAGCACGTCCGGTGCGAGCTTCGAGTCGGCGTCGGTTCGGAAGACCAGTTCGTTGCTCGCCGCCGCGAACGCCTCGTTGAGGGCGGGTGCGACTCCCCGGCGCTCGTCGTCGTGGAGGAGCGTCAGTTCGGGTGCGTCGCGTCCAGCGAAGAAGTCGCGGACGACCGCGGGCGTGTCGTCGTCGCTCGCGTCCGCGACGACCACCTCGACTTTCTCCATCGGGTAGTCGAGCGCGAGGATGTCTTCGAGCTTCGCCTCGATGATGCTCGCCTCGTTGTAGGTCGGGAGGACGATGCTCACGGTCGGTTCGTCCGGGGACTTCCGGGCGGGCGACCCCGAGGTGTCGACGACCCGGAGCAACGCGAGGTAGACGAGGTAGGGGACCCCCGTCAGAGAGAGGAGTCCGAACGTCGCGACGAGGAGGCGACGGAGGCGTGCGCGCATGGAATGTGGTTTTCCCACCAAGAATAAAAGTGCTGTAGGTTGCTCTCGCCCCGCGGATTCGCGGGGACACATCCAGAAGTCCTTTTATACTGTCCGCTGGATGTCCCGCTGATGGACTACGCGGACGTTTGCGTCCTCGTCCCAACCTACAACGAGGCGGAGACTATCGCCGAGGTCGTCGCCAGCTACCGAGACGAGGGGTTCCACAACGTCCTCGTCATCGACGGCGACTCCACAGACGGGACGCGGGAACTCGCCGAGGAGGCCGGCGCGCACGTCGTCGTACAGCGCGGGAGCGGGAAGGGACAGGCGGTCAGGGAGGCGGTCGAAGAGCACGTCGAAGCGACGTACGTCCTGATGCTCGACGGCGACGGAACCTACGAGGCGGGCGACGCGACGAAGATGCTCGACCCGCTCACCGAGGGGTACGAACACGTCATCGGCGACCGCTTCGCCGACATGCGGCCGGGCGCGATGACGCGGCTGAACAAGGTCGGAAACCGCATCATCAACCGGGCGTTCGCGTTCATCCACGGGCAGGACTTCCGCGACATCCTCAGCGGCTACCGCGCGTTCACCCGCGAGTCGTTCCTCGACATGACCCTCACCTCCGACGGCTTCGGCATCGAGACGGAGATGGCCGTCGAGTGTGCGAAACGCGGCATCGAGACGACGGTCGTCCCCACGACGTACTACCCTCGACCGAACGGGTCGGACACGAACCTCAACCCGGTCCGCGACGGCGGTATCATCTTCCTCGAACTGTACCGCCGCGCCAAGACCAACAACCCGCTTTTCTACTTCGGGAGCGTCGGGCTCACGTCGACCGCGACCGGGGTCGGCCTCGCCGGCTACGTCGCCTACGAGTGGTTCGTCCGCGCTATCTCCCACGAGGTCATCGCCGTCGTCTCCGCGGCGGGCATCCTCTTCGGCGTGCAACTACTGATGTTCGGCGTGCTCTCGGACCTCATCCTCTCGTTACACCGCGAGCAGATGAAACGAATCGAAGAACTGGAGTGAGCGTCGGCGTCGGCTCGCGCCGGGCCGTCGGAACCGGGTGAATCGACCGAGACCGCCTTCAGAACGGGACGAGCGAACGGAGCCGACCCATCAGACTCTTCGACGCCTTGGCGCGGAACTCCTCGAACACGGGGTGGAGCGTCTCCAAGAGGTCGCGGCGGGAGTCGAACCGGTCTTTCGGCGCGGCGGCGAGGGCGTCGCTTATCGCGACCGTGTTGCCCGCGGCGTCTATCGGCACGGCGACGTCGTCGAGCGCCCGCGCAATCTCTCTTGCGTCTGCCGGGTAGTCGATGTCTGCGGCGTCGACGTCGGCGGCGAGCGCAGCAATACCGAATTCGATTGAGTCCGGCTCTGACGTATCGTTTTGGGGCGGTCTCGCGGCCATCGAACGTGTATAGGATGTCCCGCATGGAAAAACCCCCGACCTTCGGTGATACCGCCGGTGAGCGCCGAAAAACCGCGACGGGCGTTTGGTTCGTGACCCACCGTTGGGGTTAACCCCGCCCGGAGCCACGTTCGAGCCATGACCGAGTACACGACGGTCTCGATACCGAAGGAGTTGGCTGCTCGCGTCGACGACACACTCGAAGGAACCACGTTCTCGAGTACGAGCGACCTCGTCCGGTTCCTCCTGCGCAGCATCGTCATCCAACACGAGCGCTCCGGCGGCGACCTCTCTGAGTCGGAGTTCCAGGAGATAGCGGAACAGCTGACCGACCTCGGCTATCTGCGGTAGTCGGCCGAGGCGAGCGGCCGCCACCCGCGGGCCGGCAGCGCCGGCCGGCCGAACGGGGTCGGCTCAGTCGAGTTCTTCCCGCGGCGGTTCGGCGTCGAGCACGACGAGTTTCAACTTCCGCCCGGCGCGGTCGAAGGCGGCCAGCGTCCGCCCCTCCCACGGGGGAACGGCGAGGAGCACCACGGCCGCGAGGTCGTCGCGCTCCGTGAGTTCGAACGGCCCCTGCGGGTGGGTGAGAAAGCGGGCGCGGCCGCGGCCGGCCGGCGTCCCGAGGTCCATCCCGAAGACGGCGCTCACGGACTGGCCGGCCTCGGCCATGTAGAAGTGGGTGAGAACCGGCGTCTCCGGGTCGAGACCGAGGTCGTCGTCGAATTCGCCGGCGGGCGTCGGCGCGAGAACGAGGTTCATGGACGCCGGCTCGGCCTCCTCGGCCATATCGAGCAGCACGTCGACGAGCCCTCGCGTGACGTGGACTCGCTGTCGCTCCGACTCGTCGACCGCTCTATCGGTCGCGCGGTCAGACTCAGTCTCGGTGCCGGGCGTGGTCTCGTTGCCGACGGCGGTTGTGTCGTCTGACATCAGTTCGAGAGCATCGAGGTGAGCGACCGGAGGTAGGCGCTCGGGAGGTTTCGTCGGGCGTTGCCGAGTGCGGTCCGGAGTTCGTCGCCCGCGTTCACGGGTACGCCCGCGCCGTGGCCGACGAGTAGCCGCTCGGGGTCGTACTGGGAGAGCACGCGCCGCGGTGGGAACGGCCGGAGCATCGGGTGGACGCCGAGGTGCTCGCCGCGGGCGCAGAAGTAGCCGACCGTGCCGACCGATTCGGGGACGACGAGCAGGTCGTACCCGTCGTGATAGAAGCCGACCTCCTGCCACGGCGGGACGGAGCGGTCGACGAGACGGAACGCCTCGAAGCTGGAGTCGGCGAGGTCGGCCCCGAAGCGTTCGACGGTCGCGTCGAGTTCGTCGGCGACGCCGGTCATCCACGAGGCGACGTAGACCGGTACTTCGTGGCGGTTGGCGATGGCCGCCGAGTCGCGTTTGTGTCGGTCGAGTCCGACCACGACGCCGGCCACGTCGCCGAATTCGGCGAACAGGTCGTCGACGCCGGGGGCATCGACGGGGTCGAACAGCCACACGTCGCCGTCGACTTCGACGGCGTGACTGGCCCGCTGCATCGTCTCGTCGGGGTACGCGAGCCATCCGACGCCGTGGTCCCATCGGTCGATTTCGCGGAGGTCGGAGGTACCGCGACCTTTCATCGGCATGCCAGTATCGTGGGGCGCGCGGCGCATAAGAACTCTCCCCGCGGCCGATGCGCCCGGTTCTGGTCGGTTCGTTCCGTTCGTCGGGACCGCGGAGACCGCGAAGCGGGCCGCCCGGTCAGAGGTCGTCCGTGTTGATGTCCACGCCCGGCGGGGAGACGACGAGGAACTTCCGGAAGTGCATCAGCTGGCCGCCCATATCCTTGATGTCGCGTGCGAAGCCCGACGCGAGCTTGTTGAGGTCGCCCTCGATGGCGAGAAAGAGGACGTTTCCGCGGGCGACGGACTGGACCCACTCCTCGGACGGGGTCGACCCGTCGAGGACGCCGAGGACCACGTCACCCTCGGCGTCGTCCTCGTCGAGGTGTTCTTCGGCCGTCTGCAAGTTGAGATTGAAATCGCCCATACCCGCTCGGTTGTCGAGCGACGAGAAAAGGGTTCGGTCGAGCAGTGAACGGCCTCGACGGCACGAACACGCACATTGGTATCACGTTTCACACGACAGTCGCAGTTTGCTCCACGTTTGTCCAGTCGAGAGTGCGCGCACCGGGTGCTAAATTTTGTTTCTAAACTCTATTTAGTTATATTATTACTCAGAAGCTATCGAACGACGAGCAGACATATCAAGTCAACATATGTCATGATATCATATAAGGACGTTTAGGTACAGCGATTAGCCCCGAAAGTGGTTGTCACGCAACACCCGCTGAACGTTCGTGATACTGTCGGGGAGAAACGTTTAAATAGGAGTTCGGGCACGTCACTGACACGATGTCTCACAACGACACGGAGGATTCGTCGGGTTCCCCGGCGGGTCGAGTTCTTCCAGGGCACATTAGCCCAACAATCTGAAATCGAAGACGTACGAATCTTCGACACGACACTCCGCGACGGCGAACAGTCACCGCGAACCTCGTTCAGTTACGAGGAAAAGCGCGACATCGCCGAAACCCTCGACGACATGGGTACCCACGTCATCGAGGCCGGGTTCCCGGTGAACTCGGAAGCGGAGTTCGAAGCAGTCGCAGATATCGCTGCTTCGACGGACGCGACGACGTGCGGGTTGGCCCGCGTCGTCGACAAGGATATCGAAGCCGCGCTGGATTCCGGCGTGGACATGGTGCACACGTTCGTGAGCACCAGCGACGTCCAGTTGGCCGACTCGATGCACGCTTCCCGCGAGGAAGCCGTCGAGCGGGCCGTCCGCAGTGTCGAACACGTCCGCGACGCGGGCGTTGAAGTAATGTTCTCACCGATGGACGCCACCCGAACGGACGAGGACTTCCTCATCGAAGTCGTCGAGGCCGTCTCCGAGGCGGGCGTCGATTGGATCAACCTGCCGGACACCTGCGGCGTGGCGACGCCGACTCGCTTCGCCCGCATGGTGGCGACGGTCAGAGAGCACACCGACGCGAGAATCGACGTGCACGCGCACGACGACTTCGGACTGGCGTCGGCGAACGCGATGGCCGGCTTCGAAGCCGGCGCCGCACAAGCGCAGGTGTCGGTCAACGGCATCGGCGAGCGCGCCGGTAACGCCGCCTACGAGGAGGTCGTCATGGCCGCCGAATCCCTCTACGGCGTCGACACCGGCATCGACACGACGAAGATAACCGAGCTGGCTCGCGTCGTCGAGGCGGCGTCCGACATCCCGGTCCCGGCGAACAAGCCGGTCGTCGGCCGCAACGCCTTCTCCCACGAGAGCGGTATTCACGCCGCCGGCGTCATCGAGAACGCCGACACCTTCGAACCGGGCGTCATGACCCCGGAGATGGTCGGCGCGACCCGCGAGTTCGTACTCGGCAAGCACACGGGGACGCACTCGGTACGCAAGCGCCTCGCAGATATCGGGTTCGAACCCTCGGACGCCGAGGTCCGGGAGGTCACCCGCCGCGTCAAAGACCACGGCGCGGAGAAAGAACGCGTCGACGACGCGACGCTCGAGGTGTTCGCCCGCGACGTGGGTATCACCCACGAGGACGACACGGAGGAGGAGGTCCGCGCCTGATGGCGCCGGGCTGTGGCCCTACGGGGCGACCGCCCTGCTCGCGTCCGACCTCCCGCGCGGCGTGCAATCGTTGCCCGCCGCGAAAGCATTATTACGGCCGGGACGGACGTGTGGCATACGATGACCTCGCACGACGAACACGCGGTTCGCGCGACCTCGGAAGCCGGGGCCAGCGCCGCCGCCGTCGGTGCGATTCGGTCGCTCATTATTGTAGGGGCATAGCCCCCTACCACACCATCTCTCCGTCCCGCGTATTCGCACCGTTTTCAGACACGTCCGCAGTCCCCACAATGGCGCACCAGCACCACACGCAGTCACCAGACAGTCCGTATCGACGACCGACCACACACCACGGAGCCCACACATGAGCGAACGAACCGCAGCCACGACCGACCCCGACGCGACCGACGGGGCAGACGATTCGACCGAGACGCCGACCGAGATTACCTCGGGTTCGACGTCAGTCGTCCGCGCCCTCGAAAACGCCGGCGTCGAGACCGCCTTCGGCGTGCAGGGCGGGGCGATAATGCCCATCTACGACGCGTTGTACCACTCTGACATCCGTCACGTGACGATGGCCCACGAGCAGGGCGCGGCGCACGCGGCCGACGCGTACGGCGTCGTTCGCGGCGACCCCGGCGTCTGCCTCGCCACGTCCGGTCCGGGCGCGACGAACCTCGTGACCGGCATCGCCGACGCGAACATGGACTCCGACGCGGTGCTCGCGCTCACGGGACAGGTCCCGTCCGACATGGTCGGCTCCGACGCGTTCCAGGAGACCGACACCACGGGCGTCACCGCGCCCATCACGAAGCACAACTACTTCGCCTCGTCGCCCGACACCGTCGGCGACACCGTCGGCGAAGCGTTCGCGCTCGCCGCGGAGGGACGACCCGGCCCGACGCTCGTCGACCTCCCGAAGGACGTCTCGCTCAACGAGACCGACCGCGAGCCCGGTCCGGCGCAGGCACCCGAAACGTGTCGCGCCCGCACCGACCCGGCCGACTCGCAGGTCGAGGCCGCCGCGCGCGCAATCGAGCGCGCGGAGAAGCCCCTCCTGCTGTTCGGTGGCGGCGTCGTCAAGGCCGACGCGACCGAGGTCGCCCGGCAGTTCGCGACCGAGCACCGGATTCCGGTCGTCACCACGATGCCCGGAATCGGCGCGATGCCGGAGGACCACGAACTCTGCCTGTCGTGGGCGGGGATGCACGGCACCGGCTACGCCAACATGGCCATCACGCACACCGACTGCCTCATCGCGGTCGGCACGCGGTTCGACGACCGCCTGACCGGCGGTATCGACACGTTCGCGCCCGAGGCCGAAATCGTCCACATCGACATCGACCCGGCGGAAATCTCGAAGAACGTCCACGCGGACTACCCGGTCGTCGGCGACGCCGGTCGCGCCATCGAGCGCGTCGACGCCGAACTGGGCGAGAGTCCCGACGCGCGCGAGTGGGTCGAACAGTGTCTCACCTGGAAGGAGGAGTACCCGATGGACTACGCGGCCCCGGACAACGAGCCGCTGAAGCCGCAGTTCGTCGTCGAGGCGCTCGATGAGGCCACGCCCGACGAGACCATCGTCACGAGCGGCGTCGGTCAACACCAGATGTGGGCCGCCCAGTACTGGACGTTCACCGAGCCGCGGCGGTGGGTTTCGTCCCACGGTCTCGGCACAATGGGCTACGGCTTGCCCGCCGCAATCGGCGCGCGGGTCGCGGCCGACGACGACGAGACGGTCGTCTGCGTCGACGGCGACGCCTCGTTCCTGATGACGATTCAGGAGCTGTCGGTCGCCGTCCGCGAGAATCTCGACATCACCGTCGCCATCCTGAACAACGAGTACATCGGGATGGTTCGCCAGTGGCAGGACGCCTTCTTCGAGGGCCGACGCATGGCCGCCGGCTACGACTGGTGTCCCCAGTTCGACAAGCTCGCCGAGGCGTTCGGCGCGCGCGGCTGGACCGTCGACTCCTACGAGGAGGTCCCCGGCGCCATCGAGGAAGCGCTCGCGTACGACGGCCCCTCGGTCATCGACTTCCACGTCGACCCGGCGGAGAACGTCTACCCGATGGTCTCCTCGGGCGGCGCGAACGGCAAATTCGCACTCTCGGAGGACCAGTTATGAGCGACAATCGGACAGGACTGCAAGGCCCCGCGCCCGACGAGCGGCCACACCCCGACGGCCGACGCAACGCGCAGGGCATCCGCATCGACCCCGAAGCGGAATCGGAACACGAACCGCGGCGAACGGTCTTTTCGGCCATCGTCGAGGACGAACCCGGCGTGCTCTCGCGCGTCGCCGGCCTCGCCGCCCGCCGCCAGTTCAACATCGAGAGCCTCACCGTGGGCCCGACGACCGTCGAGGGCCACTCCCGTATCACGATGGTCGTCGAGGAGCCCGAACCGGGCATCGACCAGATCGAAAAACAGCTTGCGAAGCTCAAGCCCGTCATCTCCGTCGGCGAGCTGGACGACGACGCCGTCCGCGCGGAACTCGTCCTCCTGAAAGTCCGCGGCGAGGACCCTGACAAGGTCCACGCCATCACGGAGATGTACGACGGCCGCACCCTCGACGCCGGCCCCGAGACCATCACGGTCCAACTCTCCGGCGACGAGCGCAAGATAGACGACGCCGTGGACGCGTTCCGGCGGTTCGGCATCATCGAAATCGCTCGGACCGGACAGACCGCGCTCGCCCACGGCTCGAAGAAGACCGTCCCCGGAGAGGAACCCGGAACCTCCGGCGAACCCACCAAACCAAACACGAACACGCAATGACAGAACTCACCACGGAAGTTTACTACGACGACGACGCCGACCGCTCCCAGATCGACGACAAGACCGTAGCCGTCATCGGCTACGGCAGTCAGGGCCACGCCCACGCGCAGAACCTCGCCGACAGCGGGGTCGACGTGGTCGTCGGCCTCCGCGCGAACTCCTCGTCCCGCGACGCCGCGGAAGCCGACGGCCTCTGCGTCAAAGAGCCGGCCGAGGCGGCCGCCGAGGGCGACATCGTCTCCGTGCTCGTCCCCGACACCGTCCAGCCGGCGGTGTTCGAGGAGATTCGAGACTCCCTTGAGGCCGGCGACACGCTCCAGTTCGCCCACGGCTTCAACATCCACTACAACCAGATTCGGCCCCCGGAGAACGTCGACGTGACGATGGTCGCACCGAAGTCGCCGGGCCACCTCGTCCGCCGCAACTACGAGGCGAACGAGGGGACGCCGGGTCTCATCGCCGTCTACCAGGACGTGACGGGCGACGCCAAGGAGGAGGCGCTGGCCTACGCGCACGGCCTCGGCTGCACCCGTGCGGGCGTCATCGAGACGACGTTCCAAGAAGAGACCGAGACCGACCTGTTCGGCGAGCAGGCCGTCCTCTGCGGCGGCGTCACCTCGCTGGTCAAGCAGGGCTACGAGACGCTCGTCGACGCGGGCTACTCCCCCGAGATGGCGTACTTCGAGTGCCTGAACGAACTGAAGCTCATCGTCGACCTGATGTACGAAGGCGGACTCGGCGAGATGTGGGACTCCGTCTCTGACACCGCCGAGTTCGGCGGGCTGACCCGCGGCGACCGCGTCGTCGACGAGCACGCCCGCGAGAACATGGAAGAGATTCTGGAGGAGGTCCAAGACGGCACCTTCGCCCGCGAGTGGATTCTGGAGAACCAGGCGGGCCGGCCGTCGTACTCCCAGCTCAAGGACGCAGAAGAGAACCACCACATCGAACAGGTCGGCGCGCCGCTGCGCGACCTGTTCGCGTGGGCCGACGACGAAGAAGAAGAAGCGGACGCGGAGAAAGCCGAAGCACCGGCGGACGACTGAACACGACACCAATGACACGCGACGACACGACCGACCGAATGCGAGACATCAGCCACACGAACCCCTATACGGGCGAGACGTTCACCACGGTCTACGAGCGCGGCCCGGCCGTCACCGACGGCGGTCGGAGCGACGCGACGCCCGCGACGACGGACACGGACGCGACCGAGACCGAGACCGAGACGATGGGCGACGTGGATCACACGCCCCGCAACGGCGAGGGCGCGAACCATGTCTGGGAACGCGGCCGCGACGACCGCGTCGTACCGGGTGACGGACATGAGTGAGGGAACGCTGTACGACAAGGTCTGGGAGGAACACACGGTCTCGGAGCTTCCGACCGGCCAGACCCAGCTGTTCTGCGGCCTGCACCTCATCCACGAGGTGACGAGCCCGCAGGCGTTCGGCATGCTGCAGGAACGCGACCTCGAAGTCGCCTACCCGAACCGGACGCACGCGACGGTCGACCACATCGTACCCACGTCGGACCAGTCGCGGCCGTTCCGCGACGACGCCGCAGAGGAGATGATGGCCGAACTCGAACAGAACGTCCGCGACGCGGGCATCAACTTCTCGGACCCGACCTCGGGCGAACAGGGTATCGTCCACGTCATCGGGCCCGAGAAGGGACTCACCCAACCCGGCATGACTATCGTCTGCGGCGACAGCCACACCTCGACCCACGGGGCGTTCGGCGCGCTCGCGTTCGGTATCGGTACGAGCCAGATTCGCGACGTGCTGGCGACTCAGACGGTCGCGATGGAGAAAAAGAAGGTCCGGAAGATAGAGGTCACGGGCGAACTCGGCCCCGGCGTCGAGGCCAAGGACGTCATCCTCGAAATCATCCGTCGCCTCGGGACCGAAGGCGGCGTCGGCTACGTCTACGAGTACGCCGGCGAGGCCATCGAGAACCTCGACATGGAGGGTCGGATGAGCATCTGTAACATGTCCATCGAGGGCGGTGCTCGCGCGGGCTACGTCAACCCCGACGAGACCACCTACGACTGGCTGAAAGAGACCGAGTACTTCCAGGAGAACCCCGAGCGGTTCGACGAACTCAAGCCGTACTGGGAGTCCATCCGCTCCGACGAGGACGCCGAGTACGACGACGTCGTCACCATCGACGGCTCCGAACTCGAACCCGTCGTCACGTGGGGGACCACGCCCGGACAGGGCGTCGGCATCACCCAGCCCATTCCGGCCCCCGAGGAGCTGCCCGAGGAGAAGCAGGACACCGCCCGGATGGCGCAGGAACACATGGGCGTCACGCCCGGCGAGACCATGGAGGGCTACGAAATCGACGTGGCGTTCCTCGGCTCGTGTACGAACGCCCGAATGCCCGACCTCCGCCGCGCGGCGGGAGTCGTCGAGGGACGACAGGTCGCCGACGACGTCCGCGCGATGGTCGTCCCCGGCAGTCAGCGCGTCAAGGCCGCCGCGGAGGCGGAGGGCCTCGACGAGATATTCACGGAAGCCGGCTTCGAGTGGCGCGAGGCGGGCTGTTCGATGTGTCTCGGCATGAACGAGGACCAGCTGGAGGGCGACGAGGCCTCGGCGTCCTCGTCGAACCGTAACTTCATCGGTCGGCAGGGGTCGAAAGACGGCCGCACCGTCCTGATGAACCCGCGGATGGTCGCCGCCGCGGCCGTCACCGGGCACGTGACTGACGTGCGCGAACTGAAGGAGGTGAGCGTCGCATGACCGACGAGATTCCCGAAATCGACTCGGCGTCCGGCTCCGGCGTTCCCATCCGCGGCAACGACATCGACACGGACCAGATAATCCCGGCGCGGTTCATGAAGGTCGTCACGTTCGACGGCCTCGGCGAGTTCGCGTTCTTCGACCAGCGTTACGACGAGAACGACGAACCCAAAGAGCACCCGATGAACGAGCCGCAGTTCCAGGACGCCGCCATCATGGTCGTCAATGCCAACTTCGGCTGTGGCTCCTCTCGGGAGCACGCCCCGCAGGCGCTCATGCGCTGGGGCATCGACGCCATCATCGGCGAGTCGTTCGCCGAGATTTTCGCGGGCAACTGCCTCGCGCTCGGCATCCCGACGGTCACCGCGGACCACGAGACGGTCACCGAACTGCAGGACTGGGTCGACGAGCACCCGGACGCAGACATCGACGTGGACGTGGAAAACGAGACGGTCACCTACAGCGAGACGACCGTGGACGTGACCGTCGACGACGCACAGCGAAAGGCGCTCACCGAGGGCGTCTGGGACACGACGGCGCTCATGAAGTCGAACGCCGACGCGGTCGCCGAGAAAGCCGCTTCCCTGCCCTACGTCGATGACTGAGGAAATCGTCGTCATCCCCGGCGACGGCATCGGCGCGGAGGTCATCCCGGCGGCGGTTGACGTGCTGAAGGCCGTCGGCGACTTCGAGTTCGTCGAGGCCGACGCGGGCGACCACGTGAAAGAAGCCACGGGGGAGGCGCTCCCGCAGGAGACCTACGACCTCGCCGCAGAGGCCGACGCGACGCTGTTCGGCGCGGCCGGCGAGACCGCGGCGGACGTCATCCTGCCGCTTCGGACCGCGGTGGACTCGTTCGTCAACGTCCGCCCGGCGAAGGCCTACCCCGGCGTCGACGCGCTCCGCCCGGAGACGGACCTCGTCTTCCTCCGGGAGAATACCGAGGGCGTCTACGCCGGTCACGAGGACCGCCTCTCCGAGGACCTCTCGACGCTCACGCGCGTGGTCACCACCTCGGCGTCCGAGCGACTCGCCGAGTACGCCTGCGACTACGTCGGCGGCGAGGGCGGCAGTTTCCAGGTCGCCCACAAGGCGAACGTGATGCGCGAGACGGACGGTCGCTTCCGCGACGCCGTCGTCTCCGTCGCCGACGACCGCGGCGTCGAGACCGAGGAAGTCCTGATGGACGCCTTCGCGACGCGCGTCTGTCTCGACCCCACGCAGTTCGACACCATCGTCTGTCCGAACCTCGCGGGCGACGTGCTGTCCGACCTCGCCGCCGGCCTCGTCGGCGGCCTCGGACTGCTCCCCTCGGCGAACATCGGCCCGGACGCCGCGCTGTTCGAACCGGTCCACGGCTCCGCGCCCGACATCGCCGGCGAGGGCATCGCCAACCCGGCCGCGACGATTCTGTCCGCGGCGATGCTGCTCGACTACCTCGACTACGAGGAAGAAGCCGACCGCGTCCGGTCGGCCGTCGAAGGCGTCCTCGCCGACGGGCCGCGCACGCCCGACCTCGGCGGCGACGCCTCCACGGAGGACGTGACCGCCGCGATTCTCGACCGACTCTGAGCGTCGGCGGCCCACCGAATCGACGGTTCGACGTTCGTTTCGAGCGTTCTCGTTTTCGTTTTTGATCGTTTTCTCACCGTCGAGCACCCCGTGTTCGTTCTTGTGTGAGATTCGGCTGTTTCGAGCATATACGGTCGGAATCCAACATAAACAATTAACACTACTCCCCGACCTACCTTCCACCTAACGAGGAATCGCTACCGATGTTACCAGCAGAGCGCAAACGCCGCATCGTCGAACTCGTCTCCGACTCGGACGGCCGGTCGGTCGAGTCGCTGTCCGACCACCTCGGCTATTCGAAGGCGACGATACGCCGTGACCTGCGCGAACTCGAAGACCGTGGGCTCATCGAGCGGTCGCACGGCGGAGCCGTCCCCGTGACCTCCGTCGGGCGCGAGCAGACCTACGGGCAGAAGGAAGTACAGAATCTCGAAGGGAAACGCGCGATTGCGGACCGCGCGGTCGAAGAACTGGCCGAGGGACAGGTCGTGTTCTTCGACGCGGGGACGACCACGATGGAGGTGGCCCGGAAGGTCCCCAAGGACGGGACGATACTCGGCGTCACCAACTCGCCGCGGCTCGCCATCGAACTGAACGAGGAGGACAACGAGGTCAAACTCACCGGCGGGACGCTCCGGCGGCGGACGAAGGCGCTCGTGGGGCCGACCGCGGAGTCGTTCATGGAGCGGACGAACTTCGACCTGCTGTTCCTCGGTACGAACGGGCTGGACGTGGACTCCGGCCTCACGACCCCGAACGAGGACGAGGCGCGGATGAAGGAGCTGATGGTCGAGAAGGCCGCGAAGGTCGTTCTCGTCGCGGACCTCTCGAAGCTCGGCCGACGGAGCTTCGTCCAGTTCGCATCGCTCGAAGATATCGACCTGATTATCACCGACGGAACGCTCGACGCCGACTCGCGCGAGGAGATAGAGAACGCGGGCGTCACCGTCGTCGACGGAGTTGCACGATGATTCTCACAGTCACCCCGAACCCAGCAGTAGACCACACGATTCACTTCGACGAACCGCTTCAGCCCGGCGTCGTCCACCGGACCGACGACGCGGTGTTCACCGCGGGCGGCAAGGGCATCAACGTCGCCAAGTACGTCTCGGCGCTCGACGCCGACGCGACCGCCTCGGGCTTTCTCGGCGGCCACTTCGGGAAGTTCGTCCGCGACCGACTCGACGCCGACGGCATCGCCTCGGACTTCGTCACCGTCGACGCGGACACGCGCCTGAACACGACCGTGCTCGCGGAAGACGGCGAGTACAAACTCAATCACAACGGCCCGCAGATTCGTGCAGCCGACGTGGACGAACTCGTCGAAACCGCGCAGGCGAACGAGCCCGACACGCTCCTCGTCGGCGGCAGTCTCCCGCCGGGGATGTCCCTCGACGACGTCGATAGACTCGCCCGCGCGGGCGACTGGCAGATTGCGGTGGACATGGGCGGCGAGTACCTCGCCGAACTGGACGCCGACTACTACGTCTGCAAACCCAATCGTTCCGAACTCGCGGCGGCGACGGGCCGAACGGTCGAGACCGAAGCCGACGCCATCGCGGCCGCCGAGGAACTTCACGCGCGCGGGTTCGAGTACGTGTTGGCCTCGCTCGGCGCGGACGGCGCGCTCCTCGTCACCGACAGCGAAGTCCTCTCCGCGCCCGCGCTCGACGTGGATGTCGTCGACACGGTCGGCGCGGGCGACGCCGTCATGTCCGGGTTCCTCGCCGCGCGCGAACACGGCCTTTCGGACGCCGACGCCCTCCGAATGGGCGTTCTGACCGCGTCCCGCGTCGTCGGGGTCGCGGGCACCCGCGTCCCGAACCTCGAAGACGTGTTGACGAACGAAACGCACGTCGAGGTGACGACCGTCCGGAGCCGATGATTCTCAGATGAACGTTTGTTAACGACTGAAACGCTCAGTAACGTTCATATTCGAAAGGGTTTTTGAGCACATTTGCGTATGTTCTTTCGTAGGGGTGGCAACACTATGGCAAACGACGCAGAAGACGCGGTTCGGTCCTACCTCACTTCGGTGAAGGAGGACCTCATGACTGGGGTATCGTTCATGATTCCGTTCGTGACTATCGGCGGAATCTTCCTGGCGCTGGGCTACGCCGTAGCCTCGCTTTCGAACAACGTACAAGACGTATTCAACAGCACGGGGACCGCCGGCTGGTTCCTCGCGCAGATCGGCGTCGCTGGGCTGACGCTTATGGTTCCGGTGCTCGGCGCGTACATCGCGTACGCTATCGCCGACCGTCCGGGCCTCGCACCGGGCTTCATCCTGTCGTACATCATCCAGCAGGGTAACGTCCTGCAGGCGGCCGGTGACGTCATCGGTCTCCAGGGCGGCTCCGCCGGCGCGGGCTACCTCGGCGCTATCGTCGCCGGGTTCCTCGCCGGCATCGTCGCGCGCTGGTTCAAGCAGCGCGACGTGCCCGAGTTCATCGCACCGATGATGCCCGTGCTCCTCATCCCGGTCGCGACGACCGCGGTGCTCACGCCCATCATGCTGTTCGTGCTGGGCGTCCCGATTTCCATCGCGAACGCGGGACTCACGAACTTCCTGAGCAACATGCAGGGCGGCGGACAGGCGATTCTCCTCGGGGGCATCCTCGGGGCGATGATGGCGGCCGACATGGGCGGCCCTATCAACAAGGTCGCCTACGTGTTCTCCGTCGGCCTCATCTCCGAGGGCGTCACCGCACCGATGGCCGCGGTCATGATCGCGGGTATGGTCCCGCCGATCGGCCTCGCGCTGTCGAACTTCATCGCGCCGCAGAAGTACGCGGCCGAGATGTACGAGAACGCCAAGAGCGGCGTGCTCCTCGGCTTCTCCTTTATCACTGAGGGCGCGATTCCGTACGCAGCGGCCGACCCGGCCCGCGTCATCCCGAGCGTCGTCGCCGGCAGCGCCGTCGCCGGCGCGGCCTCGATGGCGCTCGGCGTGAACATGCCGGCTCCGCACGGCGGCATCTTCGTGGTTCCGCTATCGAACCAGCCGTTCATGTTCATCGCGTGCATCCTGCTGGGCTCCATCGTCACCGCGGTCATCGCGACGGCCATCAAGCCGAACTTCGACGCCAAGGTGGCCGCCCAGAGCTCCGACGACTGACCACACCGAACTAATCTTTCCAGACCCGAACGAAGTACAATACAATGGACGTCACTGACATCAGCACCATCACACCGCTCGAACTGATATCGCTCGAAGAGCCGCCGGCGACGAAGGAGGGAGCCATCGAGTTCCTCCTCGACCTCGCGGTCGACGCCGGCCGCGTCGACGACCGAGACGCCGCGCTCGACGCCCTCCTCGAACGCGAGGAGGAGGCGACGACCGGCGTCGGCTTCGGCATCGGCATCCCGCACGCGAAGACCGACGCCGTCTCGAAGCCGACGGTCGCCTTCGCTCGCTCGACCGAGGGCATCGACTTCGACGCCATGGACGACAAGCCGGCGAAGCTCCTCTTTATGATTCTCGTCCCCGCCGCGGGCGGCGAGGACCACCTGCAGATTCTGAGCGCCCTCTCGCGGTCGCTCATGCACGAGGACGTGCGCGAGAAGCTCCTCGAAGCCGAGAGCAAGCAGACCGTCCAGGACGTGCTCGCCGAGGTGGTCGAGTGATGGAGCGGACCGTCACGGTCGTCCCCGAAGACGGGCTTCACGCCCGTCCGGCCTCGCAGTTCGTCGAGACCGCGAACGAGTTCGACGCCGACATCCAGCTCGGGCGCGCCGACGAGGACGACCTCGTCCCCGCCGCCAGCATGCTCGCGGTCACCGGCCTCGGCGTCGGCCACGACGAGTCCGTCCGACTCGTCGCCGAGGGCGACGACGCGGAAGCGGCACTCGACGCCCTAGAGGACATCCTTTCGACGCCCGAAGCCAAACAGTAAGCTATGACCGAACGAACCCTCTCTGGCATCGGCGTGACACCGCTTTCGGGCGTCGGCACCGTCGTCTGGTACCGACCGGACGCCGACCTCCCCGAGCCGCCGGCACCGGAAGACGTGGACGAAGACGCCGAACTGGCGCGCTTCGAGGACGCCCGCGCGGCCGCCGAAGACGAACTCGAAGCCGAGCGCGAGCGGACCGCCGAACGCGTCGGCGAGGAGGAGGCCGCGGTGTTCGACGCGCACGTCCAGTTCCTCAACGACCCGCAGATAACCGACGGCGTCACCGACGCCATCGAGGGCGGACTCCCGGCCGAACACGCCGTTCAGGAGACGTTCTCCGAGTTCGTCGAGCAGTTCGAGAACATGGGCGGTCGCATGGGCGAGCGCGCCGACGACCTCCGCGACGTGCGCGACCGGCTCGTGCGCGTCCTCTCGGACGGCGAGCGGGTCGACCTCTCGTCGCTGCCGGAGGGGAGCGTCGTCGTCGCCGAGCGCCTCACGCCGAGCGACACGGCGCAGCTCGACCCCGAGCGCGTCGCGGGCTTCGTCACGGTGACGGGCGGCCGCACCTCCCACGCGGCCATCTTCGCGCGCTCGCTCGCCCTGCCGGCCATCGTCGGCGTTGGCGAGGAACTCCAATCCGTCGAGGACGGCACCGAAGTCGTCGTCGACGGCGAGTCGGGCGACCTCGTGGTCGACCCGACCGACGAGCGCAAGGAGGCCGCCGCGGCCGCCGCCGAGGTGGACATTCGACACGAGTCGGTCGAGACCGCCGACGGCGTCGACATCGAGGTCGCGGCCAACATCGGCACGCTGGCGGACCTCGGGCCGGCCGTCGACCGCGGGGCCGACGGCGTCGGCCTGTTCCGCACCGAGTTCCTCTTCCTCGACCGCGAGTCGCCGCCGGACGAAGACGAGCAGTACGAGGCGTACGTCGAGGCGCTCGAATCGTTCGAGGACGGCCGCGTCGTCGTCCGCACGCTCGACATCGGCGGCGACAAGCCGGTCCCGTACCTCGACCTGCCGGACGAGGAGAACCCGTTCCTCGGCGAGCGCGGCATCCGTCGGTCGCTCGGCCCGGACGCGGACCTCTTCGAGACGCAGGTACGCGCGCTTCTGCGCGCGGCGGCCAGCGCCGACGGGGCGAACCTGTCGGTGATGCTCCCGCTCGTCTCGACGGTCGAGGAGCTTCGCGCCGGCCGAGAGCGGTTCGAGTCGGTCGCAGCCGACCTCGACTCCGAGGGCGTCGAAAACGAACTGCCCGAGTTCGGCATCATGGTCGAGACGCCCGCCGCGGCGTTCATGGCCGACCGGTTCGCGCCGCACGTCGACTTCTTCAGCATCGGGACGAACGACCTCGCGCAGTACGTGATGGCCGCAGAGCGCGGCAACGAGCGCGTCTCCGACCTCGGCGACTACCGACAGCCGGCGGTCCTCCGCGCCATCGACGCCACCGTCTCGGCGACCGAGGGCGAGGACTGCTGGGTCGGCATGTGCGGCGAGATGGCCGGCGACCCGGACCTCACCGAACTGCTCGTCGGGCTCGGCCTCGACGAACTGAGCATGAGCGCCGTGACGGTGCCGCAGGTCAAGGCGGCCGTCGCGGAGACCGACACCGCGGACGCCCGTGAACTCGCGGAGCGCGTCCTGCAGGCCGACACCAAGGCTGAAGTCGCGGAAATCCTTACACTAGACCAATGAAACTCGTCGCAGTCACATCCTGTCCGACCGGAATCGCACACAGCCAGATGGCGGCCGAGAACCTCCTGCAGGCCGGCGAGCGCCTCGGCCACGACATCGACGTCGAGGTCCAGGGCGCGATGGGCACGCAGGACGAACTGTCCTCGGACGCCATCGCCGAGGCCGACGCGGTCATCATCACCTCGGACACGTCGGTCAGCCGCGACCGCTTCGACGGCAAACTCGTCGTCAAGGGGACGGTCAAAGACGGCGTCAACAACGCCGAGGCCGTCGTGAAGAAAGCGGTTGAACTCGCCGAGGCCGGCAAGACCGGTTCGGTCACGTTCGGAAGCGGCGACGACGGCGAGGACGCCGACGCCGACGCCGGCACCGACGACTCGTCCGGCGACGCCGCGGAATCGGACGAACCCGTGCGCCGCGGCGGCGACCCCGAAAAGGGGCTGTTCGCCCGGCTGAAGAAGCTGTTCTCGTAACGCCGCCGCCGGCTCTTCGTTTTTCGCTCGCCCGTCAGCGGCGGCGCTCCGCCCGCCGCCGAAAATTAACTCGAACGCGAACAAACGAAAACGTGCAGAATCGAAACTCGCTTCCCATACATTATTAGTCTCGCAGTCGTTGACGAAACCGAGGTGAACGCATAATGCCGTTCTACGGCGGGGAGGAACTCGCCACAGTGTACGACGAGGCGCTCGACGAAGGATTCGGCCTCATCGCGAGTAACATCGCGGAGCCGAACATTATGATGGGTCTCATGGAGGGGGCCGACCGGATGGACTCGGACCTCCTGTTGCAGATGAGCGGCGGGGCCTGTCGGTTCGCCGGTGACGGCGACGCCGTCGCGGGCCTGAAAGCCATGGGGAACTACATCGAGACCGTCGCCGAGCGGTACGACATCGGCGTCTTCCTCAACATGGACCACCAGACTGACCTCGAGTTCATCGAGCAGCAGATCGAACTTGACATCCCGTCGTCCATCATGATCGACGCCTCCCACGAGCCGTTCGACGAGAACGTCGCGACGAGCCGCGAGGTCGTCGAGATGGTCGAGGCCGCGGACTCCGACGTCCTCATCGAGGCCGAACTCGGCCAGATAAAGGGCGTCGAGGACGAAATCGAGGCCGAAGAGGCGTTCTACACGGACCCCGAGCAGGCCGTCGAGTTCGTCGACAAGACGGGCGCGGACCTGCTCGCCATCTCCGTCGGGACGCAGCACGGCGTCGCCAAGGGCAAGGACCTCGAACTCCGCCCGGACCTCGCAAACGACATCCGACAGGCCCTGCGCGACCACGGCCTCGACACGCCGCTCGTCCTCCACGGCTCTTCGGGCGTCCAGCCCGACCAACTGCAGGAGATGCTCAAACACGGCATCTGCAAGGTCAACAAGGACACCCGCTACCAGTACGAGTACACGCGCACCGCCTACGACCTCTACAGCGAGGACCCCAACGCCATCGTCCCGCCGGAGGGCGTCGAGGACGCCCGCGACACGTTCTTCAACGAAACGGAGTGGTCGCCGAACAAGGACGTGTTCGACCCCCGCGTCGTCGGTCGCGACATCCGCGAGCGCATCGCCGACGTGCACGCCGGTCTGACCGAGGTCTCCGGCAGCGCCGGCCAGTCCCTGTTCAAGTAACCCGCGCGGGCGGTGATTCGTTCACCGTCGAGCGTTCGCCGCGCCCGCACGGCGGACCGGAACCCGGTTGTCGTCTCCGCCCGGCACTCCGCCGGCTCTTCGTTTCGATACGCTTCTCGCCCAGCGGCGGCGCTCTCGGGGTTCGACGGCAGTCGAATTCGATGCCCCACGTCGCTTAAGGTGTCACGTGGCGTGAGTGTAGGTATGCCGCAGATTCACCTCGACGACGAGACGGTCGCCCGACTCGACGCGCTCCGCGAGGACGACGAGGAGTACGACGACCTCATCAACGAACTGATGAACATCTACGAGGCGAGCGAGCGGACGCTGTTCCACGCCGGCGACGAGTACTGAGCCGTCGCCGCCGACGCTCGGCCGTCCGACCGGTTCGTGGTCGCTCGCGGTGGTCCGTTACGAACCGAGCCACCGCGCGAGCGCTCCCGCGAGGAGCACCAGTGCGCCGGCGATAAACGTGCCGGGAATCGGAAGCACGAACAGGAGTCCACCGAACGCGAAGATCAGCGTTGACGGTCTCATCTAGCAGCGGCGTTGCGCCCGCGCCTGTTACGAATTGTGGCCCTCGAACGGAATGTCGACACCGGGACCGGGTGAGCGCTCCCGTCGCGGCCGGTCGCCCGGCCCGCTATTCGAGGTAGCTGACGCGGACCTGATTCCACTTGCCCTTCTTTTCGAGGTGGTCTTGGAGCGCGTCCGCGTACTCTTGTGTGAGTCGTTCCGCGTCCTCGAGTTTCTCCTGTTCGCCCTTCTTGCCGCCGCCGCCCATGCCGAGCGCGCCCTTGATGGAGTCGACGATGCCGCCGCCGCCGGACGACGAGTCGCCTCCGCCGCCGCCGCCCATCGCGCCCATCTGGCTGCGGATGTTGTCGAGTTCGGGGATTATCTGCGGGACTTTCTCCGTGTCGGCGACGATGCGCGCCTCCTCGGGGTCGTCCGCGTTCTCGATTTCGAACTCCGTCGCCGTCATGATGAGACCCCACTCCTGACTGTTGAACCGGGAGTTCATCACCTGCTCGTTGAACTCGCGGTCCACCGTCATCCGGTCGCCGACGATGCTGTCGGTCCAATGTGCCATGTGCACACGTCGTCGGCCGGTCGGTATCAGAGTTGCGGGGCCGACCGGCTCCGGAGGCGACCGACCGCGGAGGCGACCGCGTCCCAGTCAGCCGACGAGACGCCGGGACGGATTGCCTCCCACGCGGGTTTAATGCGGTTGGGTGACGACCCCGAATCATGGAGCGGTACGACCTCCTGTACAGACTGTACGGGAACTTCGACGCGGACGCGGTCCGGGACGCACAGGACTTCGTCGACCTCTTGCCGCCGCTCGGCTCGCCGGTGGCGCTGTCGCACTGGCAGGCGGTCGACGACGAACTCACGGCGAAGAAAGACCGCATCCGCCGGGCGCTCTCCGACGGCGACCGCTACGCCGAACTCGCCGCGCGCGCGACGCGGGACCAGGCCTTCACCGCCCTCGACCTTTACACGAAGTACGGCCGGGCCGTGAACGCGCTCGTCCTCGACGTGGACGAGACGCTGCGCTCTGCGGGACAGACCGACAACGAGATTCCGCGCGAGGTGCTGCACCTCCTCACCCAGTTCCACGAGGAGGGCGTCCCCATCGTCATCTGCACCGGCCAGACATTGGAGAACGTCAAGGGCTTCGCCATTCAGGGATTGGGCAACGAACTCGTCCACTCAGGGAACGTGAGCATCGTCTACGAGGCGGGCACCGGCGTCTTCACGCCCGGCCACGGCTCGGATACGAAGCGCCTTCTCTACGAGACGCTCGACGACCCGGTGCAGTCGGTCTTCGAGTCGGTTCGCGGGCGCGTCATCAGCGACCTCCCCGACGCGCTCCGCGGTGGCGTTCACCTGCAGGGCAACGAGTTCAACGTCACGCTCAAGCCGAACTTCGAGACCGGCAGCGACGACGCCGAGGAAGTCATCGACGGCGCGCTCGTCTATCTGCTGGACCTCCTCGGCGAGGCGCTCACCGACGACCCCGCCGGCCCCGACTGGGCGCGGGCGTACTTCGCGGAGCGCGACCCTGAGATAGCGGGCGTGCTCGACGACCGCGACGCGCTTCCCACCTCGGAGGCGGCGGAGATTCCCGATGACGTGAGGCGGACGCTGGAGCGCGTGACGGTCGCGTACTACCACGCCGACGCCGCGGAACTCTCCGCGGTCGACCTGAACAAGGCGGCGGGCGTCCGCGCCGCGCTCGACGTGCTCGGAGTGGACGACCCGTTCGTCCTCGTGATGGGAGATTCGAAGTCCGACCTCGACGTGATGAGTTGGGCCGCCGAAAACGAGTGCGGGCTCGCGGCCGCCCCCGAGCACTCTTCTCCGGGTGTGCTCGAACACGTTCGCGAGACCGACGAACTGGTGTTTCCCCGCGGCGACGCCGCCTCGGTGCTCCGGACGGCCTACGCGCTCAACCTCTTGGTCGACTGAGGGTGGGGCGCCGCACGGTGTCTCAGCTCACACCGTGCACATTCCGATGTCGTCACCCGAGTCGTCGTCGGTCGAATCGTCCGAAGACGAGCCGCTGTCGTCGGTGTTCGAACCGTCGTCGTTCGAGTTGTCGTCGGTGTTGTCATCGTTCGAACTGTCGTCGGACGAACTGTCGTCGGTGTTGTCATCGTTCGAACTGTCGTCACTCGAGTCGTCGTTCGAGTCGTCGCTGTTATCGTTCGATCTCGAACTGCTGCGTTTCTTCGAGGACTTCTTCGTCGTCGAGTCGGTGTCGTCGTCGGCAGCGTCGGTTTCGACCGTCTCGAACGCGCCGGTCGCGTTCTCGGAGTCGTCCGCGGACGAGCCGCCGTCGGTATCGTCGGCGTCACCCGAGTCGTCGCCGACGACGGGCTCTTCTTGGATTTCGATGTCCTCGTCCGGCGCGTCGTCGGCGGGGTCGGTCACGTCGGCGCCGATACTTCTGTCGGCGTCGTCGGCGGGAGCGGGCGTCTCGGGCGTATTCACGCCGCCGGAGAGGAGGGCGAACACGACGATGACGAGGACGACGGCACCGACGCCGAGTTGGCCGAGGTTCATCGCGCGGCCTCCCGGGAGTCGAAGTCGGGACCCTGTGTCGGTACATCGGTGGCAGTCAGAGACATGGTTCGTCCCGTTATTTGCGTCCCGAGGCTTTCGTTACGAATCGTCTACCCCGGACACCGCAGTAGTTCGGGATTCCGTCGGTCTGAGAGCGCGCCCCGCGACGAGGCCCCGACGCGAAGTCGTCGCGGGACGCGAAAATTCGCGTTCCTAACCCGTGTTAATCCGCGAATACCGCGCTGGTCTGAGTGTCTATTTTCGATTGACTCTCTCTGTGAACTGAATGTCTGGAAATCCTGTGGTTATCGCCCGACTACGGAGTGTTTGACGGACGGTGTCTGAGCCGACACCTCCCGCCGGTCCGACTTCGCAGTTATCTCCTCGGAACGCGTACATTCACCGAATGACTACCTCCATCGACAGAATCGTCTCACGGGTCTCGCGGTGGCCTGGCGTCGAGACCGCGCCGCACCGCTTCGGGGGAACGGAGTTCCTCGTCGCCGGCCGGGAGATCGGCCACGTCCACGACGCGGGCGTCGTCGACCTCGCGCTCACGAAACGCGCCCGCGACGTGCTCCTCACCGACGGCCTCGCGGACCCCCACCACGTGCTCCCCGACTCGGCGTGGGTGACCTACCGCGTCCGGAGCGCCGCCGACGTGCCGGGCGCGATGCGCCTGCTCAGGCTCGCGTATCTCTGGCGACTGCTCGCGCTCCGCCGCCGCGGCGTCGACCTCGATCCGGCGATTGACCCCGACACCGACCTCCGGCGACTCGGCCTCCCCGCCGACCTCGACGCGCTCGTCCGAGAGACGTTCCGCGACACGCTCGACCGACGTGCGCCGGTCTAACTCCGTCCCCGCGGGTCACCGAGCGACGGCTGTCTCGGTCGGAAAACTTTACTAATCTACGAGTAAACCTCTCCACATGGGTAAGAACTACGCGGAGTTACACGATCCGAACGCGGAGTACACGATGCGAGAGCTGTCGGCGGAGACAATGGGCGTGACGGCCAAGCGCGGCGGCGGCCGCGACGTCGAAATCACCGACGTGCAGACGACGATGGTCGACGGGAACTTCCCGTGGACGCTCGTCCGCATCTACACCGACGCGGGCGTCGTCGGCACCGGCGAGGCCTACTGGGGCGCGGGCGTACCCGAACTCATCGAGCGCATGAAGCCGTTCGTCATCGGCGAGAACCCCCTCGACATCGACCGCCTCTACGAGCACCTCGTCCAGAAGATGTCCGGTGAGGGCTCCGTCGAGGGCGTCACGGTCACTGCCATCGCAGGCATCGAAATCGCGCTCCACGACCTCGCGGGCAAGATTCTCGACATCCCCGCGTACCAGCTTCTCGGCGGGAAATACCGCGACAAGGTCCGCGTCTACTGCGACTGCCACACCGAAGAGGAGGCCGACCCCGAAGCGTGCGCCGACGAGGCGGAGCGCGTGGTCGACGAACTCGGCTACGACGCACTGAAGTTCGACCTCGACGTGCCGTCGGGCTTCGAGAAGGACCGCGCGAACCGCCACCTGCGCCCCGGCGAGATTCGGCACAAGGCCGAAATCGTCGAGAAGGTGACAGAGCGCGTCAAGGACAAGGCCGACGTGGCGTTCGACTGCCACTGGACGTTCTCGGGCGGCAGCGCCAAGCGCCTCGCCGCCGCGCTCGAAGACTACGACGTGTGGTGGCTCGAAGACCCCGTGCCGCCGGAGAACCTCGACGTGCAGGAGGAGGTCACGAAGTCCACGCTCACGCCCATCACGGTCGGCGAGAACCGCTACCGCGTGACGGAGCTTCGTCGGCTCATCGAGAAGCAGGCCGTGGACATCGTCGCGCCCGACATGCCGAAGGTCGGCGGGATGCGCGAGACGCAGAAAATCGCGGACGTGGCGAACCAGTACTACGTGCCGGTCGCGATGCACAACGTCTCGTCGCCGGTGGCGACGATGGCCTCCGCGCACGTCGGCACGGCGATTCCGAACTCGCTGGCGGTCGAGTACCACTCCTACGAGCTGGGTTGGTGGGGCGACCTCGTCGAGGAGACGGTCATCGAGGACGGCTACATCGAGATTCCGGAGAAGCCGGGCCTCGGCGTGACGCTGGACATGGACACCGTCGAAGAACACATGGTCGACGGCGAGACGCTGTTCGACGAGGCGTAAGCCGAAGTCGAATCAGTCGAGCTTCGCTCGACGCGATTCGACGAGGAGTGAAACGACTCGTCAAGCCAACAGACGCGTAGCGTCTGTTATGTTCGACGAAGCGTAAGCTTCGGCGAGCCGGCGAATCTCCGATTCGCCTCGTTCGACGAGGCGTAACCGAAGTCGAACTCGCGGACCCGCGTTCGATTTTTTCCGAGGCTCAACGCGGAGCCGTCGGCTCGTCTCCTCACTCCTCGTCGACCAGCCGAACGCCACCGGAGGGGCGACAGGCGAACACGTTGGCGTCGGGGCCGACGCGCTCGGGGACCGCGTCTCGAATCGTGCGCGCCGCCCGGTCGAGCGCGTCGGCGTCGACCAGCGCGACCGCGCTCCCGCCGAAGCCGCCGCCGGTCATCCGCGCGCCGTAGACGCCCGGCGTTTCGGCGGCGAGTTCGACCGCCGCGTCGAGCTCCGGACAGCTCACTTCGTAGTCGTCACGCAGGCTCTCGTGGGCCGCGAGCATCGCGTCGCCGACGCGGTCGAGGTCGCCGGCGGCGAGCGCGTCGCGGGCGCGGCGGACGCGCTCGTTTTCCGTCACGACGTGTCGAACCCGGCGGCGGTGTACCGGCTCCAGCGCGTCGGCGTGGGCGTCGAGGAGGTCGCGGTCCACGTCCCGGAGGGAGTCGAGGTCGCGGTCGGCGCACTCCCGGAGGCGGTCGAGCGCCGCTGCGCACTCGCGGACGCGGTCGTTGTAGCCCGACTCGGTCAGTTCGTGGGAGACGCCGGTGTCGATGACGAGGACGCCGACGTCGTCGCCGACCGGCACCGACTCGAACTCGCGGGTTCGGCAGTCGAGAAAGAGCGCCGAGTCGGCTTCGCACAGCGCCGCGGAGAACTGGTCGAGGATGCCGCACTCGACGCCGACGCCCTCGCGCTCGGCCCGCCAGCACGCCAGCGCGAGGTCGGCGGTCGGGAGGTTGCGCCCGGAGACTGCGAGAAGCACGCGGCCGACTGCGAGTTCGAGCGCGGCCGACGAGGAGAGGCCCGCGCCCGTGGGCACATCGGAGGCGATGGCGAGGCCCGCGCCGCCGACGGGGCCGTCCTCGCGGAGGACGCGCGCGACCGCGGCGACGTAGGCGGCCCACCCATCGGGGTCGTCGTCGGGGGCGAGTTCGGCCGTCTCGTCGAAGTCGGCGGCGCGGACGCGGAGCCGGTCGTCGTCTCGTGGACGGGCCGCGACCGCGACGTGGCGGTCGACGGCCATCGGGAGGCAGAGGCCGTCGTTGTAGTCGGTGTGGCCGCCGACGAGGTTCACGCGACCGGGGGCGACGGCGACGACTGGGTTCGCAGGCTCGGTCGGCTCCGGGGGCGAAGTCGAATCGGAGGCGTCGCCGTCGGCGCTGAGCGCCGCGAGAGCAGCCTTCGCGCGTTCGACCGGGGTTCCGGCGGTCGCGTCGTCAGCATCGTCGTCGCCGGTCATACGTGGCCGTCCCCGTGCGGTTCCTCGGCACTCGTCCCGCCTTCGTCGGCCGCGACGGCCTCGCCGCCGAGTCGTTGGGCTATCTGCCGACCCAGTTCGCGCGGGTTCGCCTCGGTCACGCGGAGGTCGTCGCCGACGGCGACCCGGCCGGGCGAAAGCACGTCCGCGCAGATGCCGCCGCGGGACTCGCGGAGGGCGTCGCCTACGTCGTCGCCGACGAGGTCCGCGAGGTGCGCGCAGGGCGGTCTGCGCTTCGTTCCGCGGAGTTCGGCCCCGCCGAGTTCGAACGTCGCGTCGAGCAGAGCGTCGAGGTCGACGCCGCGGACGACGACGTTCCGGCGGTGCTCGCCGGCCGAGAGGTCGAGGTCGTACTCGCGCTTCGCGTCGTCCAGCACCGCGGCGTCGACGAGCGTCACCTGACAGCCGTCGGTCGCCGAGTAGAAGCCGTCGAAGTAGCGGTCGCTCTCGATACCGGCCTCGGCGACCGCGACGGTCTCGTGGGAGACCATCGGTTCGCCCTTCGACGGCGCGGTGTACAGCGCCTCGACGCGTCCGCGGACCTCGGAAGTCATACCTCCGGCTACCACTCCGGGACACGAATAGGTTGGGTCGGTGAGGCGAGGTGGTGCAGTCCGGGGTCCGAAGCGCCGAGCCGACTCAGCAGAGCGGCTTCGGGTCGACGCCGAGTTCGGCGAGGCCGTCGGCGTAGTCGTCGTACGCCAGCTGGACGACGTACTCGGCGACCATCCGGGCGCGCTCCCAGTCGTCGTCGGTCTCACAGCGGTCGGCGAGGAGGTCCAGCCCGGTCGCAAGCGTCTCTTCGGTCTCGGCTTTCAGCTCGCGGAAGAGGTCGGCGCGGGGCTCGTCGGCCTCGTTGACGAAGAAGCCGATGACCTGCGTGTGGGTCCGAACCGAGACGAGGCCGCGACCGACCATCCCGGCGGCGGCCCGCTCGACCGTGTCTTCGCGCCCGCGGAGGTACGCGTGCATTACGCCCGGTTCCTCCGGGAGATCGACCTCCTCGTCGAGCGCGTCGAGGACGCGGTCGAGGTGCTCGGCTTCTTGGGCCGCGGTGGCCTCGAAGGCGGCTCTCGCGTCGTCGTCGGGCTCGTCGTCGGCCCACGCCTCGAACGTCCCGCGGGCCGCGTGCTCGGAGTACGCGGCGGCGCGGAGCACCGCCGGTTCGGAGAGGTCCGCATCGGTCAGCGCCAACAGGAGCTTCGACGAGCCGAGTCGGTCGAGTTGCGTCCGTTTCGCCGCCTCGACTGACTCGCGGAACGAATCGGCGTCCATACCGCCCATCGGTCCGCCAGTCACCTGAACATTCGGACCGGTCCACGAATGCGGGGTTCTCACGGCAATCAGCTCCGGTATCATTCGTGATACTCCGCGGTGAGACTTGAAATACTGGAACCTATTGGGAACGGGTATGACGAACTCCTCGGCACCAGTCGACGCCAACGCGCGAGCGCGTGTCGACGGGGATGCGCTACTCTCAGAACTGGACATCGATGCGGCGGAAATCGACCGCCGGAAGTCGTTCGTCCGCCTCTCGGCGGCGGACGAGCGACGATTGAGCGACCTCCAACCGCTCTTCGACGAGTTCGCGGACGAGTTCGCCGCGGAGTTCTACGACCACCTCGGCGAGCACGCGGCGGCGACGACGTTCTTCGGTCGCTCGACGAAGAACACGGAGATGCTGCAGGCCGACCAGGCGACGTACCTCCGCGAACTCGGCCGCGGGGAGTACGGCGAGGACTACTTCGCGAAGCGGGCGCGAATCGGGAAGTTACACGACATGATAGACCTCGGGCCGAAGTTCTACCTCGGCGCGTACTCGGTCTACTACGAGGGCATTCTCGGTGCCGTCGCGGACGAGGTGAAAGCCGAGTTCACCGGCGGCGGGCGGACGGTCGGCGACGAGTTCGGCGCAGACGGCGACGGTGCGGGCGACGCTGAGGACGGTGGCGGTCTGCTTTCCGGGCTCTTCGGCGGCGCGGCCGGCGTCTCAGGTGGGCTCCGCGGCGGCGACGACCGGGTCGAAGACGCCGTCGACGAGGTCGTCGCGCGCATCCTCCCCGTGCTGAAGCTCCTGTCTCTCGACCAGCAGGTGGCGATGGAGACGTACATCCACTCGTACAGTCAGGCAGCGCGGGAGGCGGCCGAGCGCCGACGCGCCCTCGCAAACGAGGTCGAAGCCGACGTGAGCGAGCCGGTCGAGTCGCTCCTGCGGACCTCCGAGGAGGTCACGGAGCGAACCGACGATATCGAGACCACGGCGCGGGCGCAGGCCGACGACATGGCGACGGTCGCCGCCGAGGTGTCGGACATGAGCGCGACCGTCGAGGAGATTGCGGCGACCGCGGAGGAGGTCGAGCGGACCAGCGCCGACGCCGCCACGCGCGCCGCCGAGGGCGAGGACGCGGCCGACGAGGCCATCGACGTGATGCGCGACGTGAGCGAGGCCGCCGAGACGGCCTCCGAGGACGTCCAGCAACTCCACGACCAAATCGCGGAGATAGACGAGGTGCTCGACGCCATCAACGACATCGCGGAGCAGACGAACCTGCTCGCACTCAACGCCTCCATCGAGGCCGCCCGCGCCGGCGACGCGGGCGAGGGGTTCGCCGTCGTCGCCAGCGAGGTCAAGAACCTCGCGGAGGAGTCGCAGGCCCGGGCCGCCGAGGTCGAGGGCACGGTGGGCAACATCCAGTCCGAGGCGCGGGAGACCATCGAGAGCCTCTCGCAGACGACCGGCCGACTCTACGACGGCATCGACCGCGGCGAGGACGTGATGCGCAGTCTCTCGGACATCTCGGCGGCGGTCGAGCAGGCGACCGTCGGCGTCGGCGAGGTCGCCTCGGCGACCGACGACCAGGCCGAGAGCGCCGAGCAAATCGCCGGCATGGTCGACGACGCGACGGAGCGCGCGACCGCGGTGTCGGACCAAATCGGCGAAATCGCCGACGCCAACCGCTCGCAGACCGAACAGGTGCTCTCGATTCGCGACGCGGCCGCGCGACTCGGCGGCGGCGAAACGGGCGGCGCTGGCGGGGCGGGAACGCCCCTCGAACCGAACTCCGACACTCCGACAACCGGTGGTGTCGACGGCCCGCCGGCCGGCGTCCGCGACGAATCCGGCTTCGACGAACCGCCATCGAGACGCCTGAGCAACGACGGCGGAACGTCGGAGTAGCGCGTCACTGTTCTCTCTTCGGTCCGCGTAGCGTTCTTGCGGCCGGCGCGCGTACCGTGTGCGTATGACTCCCGAGGAACTCGCGACCCGACTCGCCCGCGGCGACCCGACGGCGATTCTCGACGTGCGCGACCGCGACGAGTTCGAGGCGTGGCGCGTCGACGGCGCGGCCGTGACCGCGACGCAGATTCCGGCGATTCGCTTCACGCAGGCCGAGATTCGCGGGACGGTCTCCGAGCTCGCGGCGGCGTTCGAGGACGCTCCCTCGCCCGTGGTCGTCGTCTGCGCGGAGGGCCGGTCGAGCGCGCACGTCGCCGACGTGCTCTCCGAGGCCGGCGTCCCCGCGGAGAATCTCGAAACGGGAATGGACGGCTGGGCGCGCGTCTACCGCGCCCGCGAACTCCCCGTCGGAACCGCGGACGCGACGGTTCTCCAGTACGACCGCCCCTCCAGCGGCTGTCTCGCCTATCTCGTCGTCGCCGGCGACGAGGCCGTCGTCATCGACCCGCTTCGGGCGTTCGCAGGGCGGTACGTCGAAGACGCACGCGAGTGCGGCGCTGAGGTCGTCGCCGCCGTCGACACCCACGTCCACGCCGACCACGTCAGCGGCGTCAGCGCCGTCGCCGAGCGCACCGGAGCGACCGTCGTCCTCCCGGCGGGCGCGACAGACCGCGGCCTCGACTTCGACGCGCGACTCGTCGCGGACGGCGAGACCATCAGCGTCGGTGACGCGGAACTCGTCGCGGTCCACGCGCCGGGACACACGACCGAGATGACGGCGTTCCGACTCGGCGACCTGCTCTTTGCGGGCGACAGCCTCCTCCTAGAGAGCGTCGCGCGCCCGGACCTCGAAGACGGCGACGAGGGCGCGCCCGCCGCCGCGAGGCGGCTCCACGCGACGCTCACGGAGCGGTACGGCGAGTTCGCGGACGACACGCTGGTCGCGCCCGCCCACCACGGCCCGCGGACGGTCCCGGACGAAAACGGCGCGTACGTCGCGGAAATCGGGACGCTCCGGGACCGACTCGGGGCGCTCTCGATGGACGAGGCGACGTTCGTCTCGTTCGTCTGTTCGGACATGCCGCCGCGGCCGGCAAACTACGAGCGAATCATCGAGACGAACCTCGGTCGGGACTCGCTATCGGACGAGGAGGCGTTCGAAGTCGAGTTGGGGCCGAACAACTGCGCGGCGACGAGCGAGGCGTGAGGCGCGGTCCGCGGGCCGAGCGAGTGCGTCGGTCCGACGCGTCGGTCCGGCGCGTCAGCTCGGCGACTCGGTTCGAAACGGAGAAACGCGGGCCGGCGCGCCGGCCCCGGAGAGTACCCGTCGTCAGTCGTCGTCCGCGGCGGTGCCGGCGGCCGCGGCGTCGCCTTCGATGCTCGGCGGGTAGACGCCGCGGTCGAGTTTGAGGTCGCTCTGCGGGCGGGCCATGCAGGTGAGGGCGAACCGCTCTGCCTCCTCGTCGGTCAGCCCGCGGGCGGCGGGCTGGGTGACGTCGCCTTCGAGAATCTCGGCGGAGCAGGCGAGGCACATCCCGACGCGGCAGGAGTACTCCTGTGCGATTCCTTCCTCGATGCAGGCCTTGAGGATGGTCTGCTTGTCGGAGACGGTGATGGTTTCGCCCGTGCCGACGAACTCGACGGTGTACTCGGTCATACCGCGGCGTATGAGCGACCGCACCAAAACTGTTTATCAAAGTCGCGGCGACCTCGTCGCCGACCGCGCGGTCGAAGCAGGCTGCCGAGCAAGGCGGGAACGTGCGACCCGTGCCCGCACCCGAGTTCGGACTCCGACGTGGTCGAGTTACTCCTCGGCCTCGGCCTCGGCGTCCGTCTCTTCGTCCGCGGCGTCATCCTCGTCTTCGTCGTCCAACCGGATGGTGAGCACCGGGACCGGCGAAGTGCGGACGACGCGTTCGGTGACGCTCCCGAGGAGGTAGTGACTCAGCCCCGTGCGCCCGTGGGTACCCATGACGACGAGGTCGATGTCGTGGTCGTCGATGTACTCCCGGATGGAGCGGTAGGCGGTCCCGGTGACGACCTCGGCCTGCACGTCGATACCGGCCTCCTCACCGGCCTCGCGGACGTGTCGGGTCGCGGCGTCGCCCTCCCGTTCGAGGGCGTCGATGACCACGTCCGCGCCGGCGTCGAGCGAGGTGTAGATGCTGGTGTCGACGACGTACAGCGCGTGAATCCGCGCGTCGTAGGTCTTCGCGAGGTCGAGCGCATGGTCGATGGCGCGTTCGGCGGCCCTGCTTCCGTCGGTCGGGACGAGGATTTCGCGGTACATGACAAATTATACTTAGTTCGGAACGCGGTTAATACTACTCCTCGTTCCCGTCGTCTCGGAACGACAGAATGGCCTCCTCGCACGCCTGCAGTCCGTCGATTCGCTCGGTCTCCTCGTCGAGTTCGACCGTCTCGACGACCGACCAGCCGGCGTCGTCCTCGTAGGCGGCGGCCTTGACCCACGCCTCGGTGGCGAAAAGCAGGCTTCGGGCGGGGCTGTCGTCCTCGACGGCGACGACGAGTTCGAACGCGTCGGCGCGGTTCAAAGACGTCAGCTCCTGCGGTTCGAGGGGGCGAGCGGGTAGCGACTCGATGAGCGACATATCCGAGTGCTACCGGTCGGCGGGGATGACGCTTTCGAAGGGGCGGGCCGCCGGCCTTCCAAGTCGTAACCTTTCTGCCGTCCGGCGCGCCACGTCATCCCATGATTCCCTCCCGCGTCGGGCGGCGACCCGACCGAACGACGCTCGCCGTCGTCGCGCTCGCCGCCGCGGCGCTCGTCGTCCGCCTCGTCGGACTCGGCGACCGGCCGCTCCACTGGGACGAGGCCCGCGTCGGCTACTGGAGCCTCCGGTCGCTCGAAACCGGCTTCTTCTCGTACCGCCCCGTCGCCGGCGGGCCGCTCGTCTACCACCTCTCGCGGCCGTCGCTCGCGCTGTTCGGCGCGACCGACTTCGCGCTCCGCCTCCCCTTTGCGCTCTTCGGCGCGGCCCTCCCGCTCGCCGCGCTCCTCTTCCGCGGCCGCCTCGCCGACGACGAGACACTCGGGTTCGCGGCCGTCCTCGCGGCGAACCCGATTCTCGTCTACTACGGCCGGTTCGCCCGCGGCGACGTGCTCGCGGTCGGCTTCGCGCTCGTCGCCTTCGGCTTCGCGGTCCGTCTCGTCGACGGCGCGGGGCGGCGAAACGCCTACGGACTCGCCGCGGCCGTCGCGCTCGCCGTCGCCTCGTCGGGGCTCGGTCTCGTCGCGCTCGGCTGTCTCGCCGTCGCCGGGCTCTTGGTGTTCGACCACGCGGCGCTCCTCTCGTCGGCGCGCCCGGCCGCGATGCGCCTCGGCGAGTACGCCGCCCGACTCCGCGGCGCGGCGACCCCCGCGGCCCGCGCGCTCCTCGTCTTCGTTGCGCTCCACGTCTTCGCGTTCGCCCCGCGCGCGGGCGACACCGACGGCGCGGGCCTCTACGCGCCGGGGACGATTCTCGGCGCAATCGACGCGGCGCTGTTCGACTCGGTTCGCCGCTTCGTCGGCGTCCGCGTCGTCGACCGCTACCCGGAGGGGACCCACGAGTATCTCCCGTACTTCGGCGACCTCCTCGGCGCGCTCGCGCTCGCGGCGCTCCCGGTCGTCCTCCTCGGTGCGGCGGTCTTCCTCGTCGACCGCTACACGGCCGGCGGGCCGCGGTCGGAGGTGTCGGCGGCGGTCTACTGGGCCGGCGCGTCGCTGGTGTTCGTCCCCATGCTGACCGAGGTGTCCGCGCCGTGGCTCGGCGTCTACGTCGTCGTCCCGCTCGCGCTCCCGGCGGGTATCGGCCTCGCGGCGCTCGTCCGCTGGGGTCGCAGCGCGTTCGACTCGCGGGACGTGCCCCGCGTCGCGGCCGCGGTCATCGTCCTACTCGCGCTCGTCGCCCAGACCGGCGCGGTGGCGACGACCGAGGTGTACGGCCCGAGCGACCGCGACACCGAACTCGCGCACTTCGCACAGCCGTCCAGCGAGTTCTCGTCGTTCCGTGACAACCTTTCGGCGTGGGTCGGCCCGACCGACGACGAGGGGCCTGACGTGCTCTACTACGGGAGTTCGATGTACGTCGCCGACGGCGCGGCCGACTATCCGCCGGTCCCCGACTCGTGGGGCGAACAGCTCCCGATGGCGTGGTACGTCGAGCGAATCGGCGCCGACTCGACGTCGGCGGCGACGCCCGAGGCGCTCGAAGCCCGGTCGTCGATTCCGCCGGTGGTCATCGCGCCCGCCGACGAGCGCGGGACGGTCGCGCCGCTCCTCGACGGCTACGTCGCACACCAGTACGACACCGGCCTCTGGGGACGGCCGGTCGTGGTGTTCGTGAAAAACTGAGTGTCGTCGACGTCGTCAGTCGGTGATGGTGAGCCGGGGCGGCGGGCCGACGCTCAGCGGAAGCCCATCGCTTCGATCTGTTCTTGGTAGCGGTTCCGGATGGTGACTTCCGTCACCTGCGCGACGTCGGCGACTTCGCGCTGGGTCTTCTTCTCGTTGCAGAGAAGCGAGGCGGCGTAGATTGCGGCGGCGGCGAAGCCGGTCGGCGACTTGCCCGACAGCAGGCCCTGCTCGGCGGATACGTCGATGATCTCGGTCGCCTTCGCCTGTACCTCCTCGGAGAGGTCGAGCGCGGAGGCGAACCGCGGGACGAACTGCTTGGGGTCGACGGGCTTGAGTTCGAGGCCGAGTTCCTGCGAGATGTAGCGATACGTGCGACCGATTTCTTTCTGCGGGACGCGCGACACTTCCGCGACCTCGTCGAGCGAGCGCGGGATACCTTCCTGACGGCAGGCGGCGTAGAGCGCCGAGGTGGCGACGCCCTCGATGGAGCGCCCGCGAATCAGGTCCTCGTTGAGCGCGCGGCGGTAGATGACCGAAGCGACCTCGCGGACCGACCGCGGGACGCCGAGCGCCGAGGCCATGCGGTCGATTTCGCTGAGGGCGAACTGGAGGTTGCGCTCGCCGGCGTCCTTGGTCCGGATGCGCTCTTGCCACTTGCGCAGGCGGTGCATCTGCGAGCGTTTCTCGGACGAAAGCGAGCGACCGTAGGCGTCCTTGTCCTTCCAGTCGATGGTCGTCGTCAGCCCCCGGTCGTGCATCGTCTCCGTGATAGGCGCACCGACGCGCGACTTCGACTGCCGCTCGGAGTGGTTGAACGCCCGCCACTCCGGGCCGCGGTCGATCTGTCGCTCGTCGAGGACGAGTCCGCAGTCGTCACACACCAGCTCCCCCTGGTCTGCGTCCGTGACGATCTGGTCAGAGCCACACTCCGGACAGTTGACTTGCTCGTCCTCTTGTGCCGTTGCCTCCTCCTCTCGCTGACGCTGCCGGCTCGGACGTTCCATTAAAAGGTTTCTGGTGGAGCGTGAATTTAAACCTTTGTAACAGAAATATGATAAAGGCCGCTGTCTGGCGATTCGACGAGCTCGGATTCGGGGGATTCGGACGCAGCTACTTATACAGTTCCCTGACTAACGGTGAATCGAATGGTCAGACGTGCTACCGCGACACTCGTTGTCGTCGTTCTCGCGGTCCTCGCGGGCTGTCTCGGTGGAGGCGGCGCGGGGGCGGCGACGACGGTCGAATCGACCGCGACAGAGACGGCATCGCCGACGGCGCAGTCGGGGTCGCCGACGACCGCGGCCGCCGAAGGCGACGTGACAGTCGAGGTGGTCGAGGTGGTCGACGGCGACACCATCAAGGTCGTCATGCCGGACGGCGCGCGCGAGACGGTTCGGCTCCTCGGCGTCGACACGCCGGAGGTCCACGCCGAGAACACGCCCGACGAGTTCGAGGGCGTCCCCGAGACCGAGGCCGGGCGGACCTGCCTCCGCGCGGCCGGCGAGGACGCGAGCGCCTACGCGAAGTCCCGGCTCGCCGACCGGACCGTCGAACTCCGGTACGACGAGAAGGCGGGCGAGCGCGGCTACTACGGCCGGCTCCTCGCGTACGTCGTCGTCGACGGCGCGGAGTTCAACTACGACCTCATCGCCGAGGGCCACGCCCGGTTCTACGAGAGTTCGTTCGAGGAACGCGAGCGCTACGAGCGCGCCGAGCGCGACGCCAGAGAGCGCGGGGTCGGCCTCTGGTCCTGCGCGACCGAGGGCGCGGCCGCGGGCGGTGCGGACGCGACCACCGACGACGGCCTCTCCGTCTCGGTCGTCGCCGACGCGCCCGGCAACGACAACGACAACCTGAACGAGGAGTACGTCACGCTCCGGAACGACGGCGACGACCCCGTCGACCTCTCGGGGTGGACCGTCTCCGACGCGGCGGGCGCGACCTACACGTTCGCCGAGGGGACCGCACTCGACCCCGGCGCGTCGCTGACGCTCCACACGGGCTCGGGAACCGACACCGATGAAGACGTCTACTGGGGTCGCGGCGGCGCGGTGTGGAACAACGGCGGCGACACGGTCACGATTCGGGACGCCGCCGGAACCGAAGTGCTCGCGTACACGTACGAGTAGAGTCGCCGGCTCCGGGCGGAACCGCCCCGCGGGGTCAGGGGGAATGGGGGTGGAGCGTGTGCCCCCACGAGCAGTACGGTACCAACGGACATTACTCTCTAGGCTGTCATATCTGCGCGGCGAACCCCCGTGCCATCAGCGGATTTCACGCACAGAAATTACTACTAGGCATTTACAAAGATATATACATAACCAAAGGAAATGTGTGTGCAACATGAGCACGCTCGAATCCTCGTCCGTCGAAGCCGGACTCGTCGCCGGCCGTCCCGCCGACCTGACCCCCGTCGTCCTCGACGCCGCGGGTCTGGAGTCGACCGCTCCCGCGCACCTCCGCGACCTGAAGACCGAACTCGCCGAGGAGGGGTACCTCCCCGCCGAACTCACCGTCGAAGCCCGCTTCTGCGAGGACGACCCCCTCGCGGTGCAGTCGGAGTCCGACCGCCTCCGCGAGTACGTCCGCGCCGCCGCGTTCCTCGGCGTCGGGCGCGTCGCCGTCGACGTCGCGGAGTGCTGTCGCCCCGACGACGCCGAGTCTGCGCTCGCGGCGCTCGGCGAGCGCGCCCGGCGCGAGGGTGTCGCTTTTGAGCTTCGAGGTTCCATCGACGGCTGATGGCAACCAAGGCCGCGCTGGAGGCGCAGTTGGCGGTGGTCGCCGGCTTCGAGAACCCGAAGGTCTCGCTCGAACAGTACCCGACGCCGCCGGACCTCGCCGCGCACCTCGTCCACCTCGCGGACCTCCGCGGCGACATCGAGGGCGCGACGGTCCTCGATTTGGGCTCCGGAACCGGCATGCTCGGACTCGGCGCGGCGCTCCGCTCGCCCGCCCGCGTCGTCGGCGTCGAACTCGACGACGCGGCGCTCGACACCGCGACCGATAACGCTCGCCGCGTCGGCGCGAGCGCCCCCATCGACTGGATTCGCGCCGACGCGACCCGCCTGCCGCTTTGTCTCCCCGACGACCGGCAGGTCACGGTGCTCATGAACCCGCCGTTCGGCGCGCAGCGGGGCAACGAACACGCCGACCGCGCGTTCCTCGAATCGGTCGCGTCGGTCGCCGACGTGTCCTACTCGGTCCACAACGAGGGGAGCAAGGAGTTCGTCGAGTCGTTCGTCGCCGACGCGGGCGGCGACCTCACCGACGCCTTCCGGGCGACGTTCGACCTCGACCGCCAGTTCGACTTCCACGACGAGGACCGCCGACAGCTCGACGCCGAAGTGTTCCGCATCGAGTGGTGAGGCGGCCGTGACCGCGCCGTCGTCAGCGCGCGCGTCGACCCCCGACCCAGCCTAATTGTACGTCTCTTGTCGCGCGATGCGGACTTTCGTCCCCCGCGACTCGGCGAAGACGAACGACTTCTCGCGGACGAATCGAATGCCGTCGAGCGTCGTGCTCGCATTCTTCGTCGGCATCGGTCCCCTGACGGTCCCGCTGTCCGACGACACCTGTATGTCGTAGCCCGCCGCCGTCGGCACGACCGAGATGTTCCGCCGGGCGACGACCGGTTCGGCTCGGACCGGCCCGGTCTCGTAGGCCAGTCGCGCCTCGCCGTCGGCGACGAGGAACACCCGGTAGGCGGTTCCCGCGCCCGAGACGACGTAGCCGTCGCGGACCGCCGTTACCTGGTCGCGCCAGCCGAGGCCGCCGAGCCTGACCGCCGACTCCCCGTCGAACGCCAGCCGACTCGTGGAGACGGCCGTCGTCCAAATACCGCGCCGCTCGCTTCTGACGATGACCCCGGAGGTGTTGGTCGTCGTCGACTCGCCGAACAGTTCGATGTCAAAGACGGCGGTCAGGCCGTTCGGCACGTCCTCGGCGTAGGTCACGTCGTAGTCCCTGACCGAGACGCTCTCGCCCGGCAGATCGTCGCCGCTCGCGGTGAACGTGTTGTACAGCATCGCCGGTCCCGACAGGGCCGCGACGACGACGAGGAGAACGGCGAGGCCGGCCTGCCAGCGGCGGGCCGAAAATACCGAGTTGTCGGGCGCGTACTCGCGGAGCGGCTTGTCGGAGGCCGCGACGGTCAGCGCGACGATGGTCGCGAGCGCGACGACGAGCGCGAAGCCGACGGCGCGAAACAGCACGTAGGTCTCGCCGCCGCGGTACCAGTACACCGCCCACAGCGACTCGCTCACGGAAAACAGGAGGACGCCGGCGAAGCTCCGGAGGGCGGGCGGGTTCGACCCCTCGCGGCGGTGAGACAGCCACACGCCGAGGAGGACGCCGAACAGGAAGCCGATGGCGTGGCCCTGAATGGCGATTTGGGACCACCACGGCGTCGAGAAGATGGGGCGGGCCGACGAGACGACTTCGGGCGACAGCATCGCGTTGTAAAACAGGCTGACGACGCGCCCGGAGACGAACGCCAAGATGGTCGCCAGCGGCCGGAAGACGAGCGCGAAGCCGGCGAACGCGAACACGACGCCGGAGAAACCGACGACCGGGCCGAGTGCGAAGACGGAGGTCAGAAGCCCCACGCCGGCGACGGCCGCGGGGAAGACGACGAGCGACCGGACGTAGGGGTTCTCGCGGGCCGACCCGAACGAGGTGGACCCGCGGCGCGTCGGGTAGTGTCCCCACGCGTACTCCGCGACCGGCGCGAGCGTGAGCGTGCCGACGAGGTTGCCGACGAGGTGGCCGGCGCTGGAGTGGGCGAACGCGGCGGTCAGCATCCCGGTCGGGTAGAAGTACGACCACGCCCGGAACGGGATGACGACGGGCCGGTACCACGACGACCAGCCGTCCTGCACGACGAGATAGACGAGGAGGACGCCGCCGACGCTGACGAGCGTTCCGAGCGGGAGGCCGAACAGGAAGCGCCGCCGGAGGGCCACCGAGAGGCGAGTCGGCCTGTCGACGACGGCGAGCGCGGCGGCGGCCGCGAGGAGCGCGAGGAGCGCGGCGAGCCGCTGGAACGGTATCCAGCCCGGTATCTCTAGCATTAGCTACCTGTGTCGTGCGAACGGGTGATAAAGAAACCCGCGGAGAACTGCTTGAGAAGTGCTAGCGGGCGACACGAATCCGACGGCGGATGACGGCTCAGCGTCGGGCGGTCGGTCGCGGGGCGCGCTGCGGCGGACGGCCGCTCAGATTTTCCCTTCGGCGTCGTCGGCCAGTTCCTCCATGCGCTTGCCGACGCGGCCCGCGCTGGAGAACTCGTCGTCACTCATCGCGGTCGCGAGGGCGTTCCCCAGCACGAACACGGCGTGTTTGTGCTCGCTTTTCGATTTGTGGACGTGGGAGGGCTCGACGGCGAGCTCGTCGTAGGGGTCGAACAGGCTCGAATCGACGTGGTCGCGGGCCGAGAAGTGGTCCTTGATGATAACCATCTGTTCGTGCAGCTCCAGCAGTTCGTCCTTGTGCATGAGCGTTGGTTAGGCGCGAGGGCGGTTTAAGCGTTATTGGGGGATACTGTCACTCGGCTCAGAAGACGTACTCGTCTTCGTGGCCCATCATTCCGTCGTCTTCGTACGCGCGGTCCTCGTCGGACATCGGACCGCTGGTCTTGTACGCGCGGATACCGGTCGACAGCAGGTCCTCGATGGCCTCGTCGCGGTTGACGAACTCGCCCTGTTCGACGAGTTGGACGATCTGCATCTCCAGGTGTTCCGGCACGGTAATCTCTACTTTGGGCATCTGAACGTCCGTCGCTTTGGAAGGGCCGTATATAACTCTACCGGGGAAATAATCGGGTTTTCCGAAGGTCGTTCCGGCGAACGCGAATCTCCGTTTACGTTCGGTTAGTGCGGCTGCCGCCCCTGTCGCCGACGGGTGTCCGGAGTCGTTAGTGATAGGTGCGTCGGGCCGAAGATTCGACCATGGCCAACGACGTGACCCACCTCTACGAGGAGTTCGGCGACGACCGACTCCCGCCGGGCCAACGCGAGACCCAGCGGTTTCCCGTGCTCTCCAAGAGCGGCACGCCCTCGTGGGACCCCGAGACGTGGTCGTTCGAGGCGTGGGGCGCGGTCGAGACCGAACTCGATCTCTCGTTCGACGAGTTCCGAGACCTCCCCTCCGAGACGCAGGTACAGGACTTCCACTGCGTCACCGGCTGGAGCAAGTTCGACTGCGAGTTCGAGGGCGTCACGTTCCCGACGCTCGCAGACGCGGTCGGTGTCGACGACGACGCGGTCCACGTGATGTTCCACGCCATGGACGGTTACACCACGAACCTGCCCCTCGACCAGTGCATGCGCGACGAGGTCATGTTCGTCTGGGGCTACGACGGCGAGGACCTGCCAGCCGACCACGGCGGCCCCCTTCGGGTCGTCACCCCGCACAAGTACGCCTACAAGGGCGCGAAGTGGGTCTCGGGCGTCGAATTCCTCACCGAGCCCGAACGCGGCTACTGGGAGAAACGCGGGTACTCGAACACGGCGAACCCGTGGAACGAAGAGCGGTACAACTGAGCTGATTTCCAGCGTTTTCGGCGGTCGCTTCGCGTCCGAGCCACCAGCGTTGTCGTTCGGTGGACAGATGTGCGCGTTCCGCCGACTCCCCGGGGCGGCGCGCGGGACAGAAGGGAGAGTTTCAAGCGTCCCCGGTCCTGACCCACGGTCGATGGAACCGTTGCGGACAGACGAGATGGGGACCCATCTCGTCAGCAGGTCGGTTCGACTGTCTGCGCCGCCCGTCTCGGCGTCGCTCGCGACGATGCGCCGCCCGCGGGCGCTGTGGACCGCCCCCGACGAGCCGACAGTCGTCGGCGGCGGCGTCGCCGTGGCCGTCGAGGCCAACGGCCCCGAGCGACTCGCGCGCGTCCGCGAGTCGGCCACGTCGCTGTTCGACGGCGCTGACGTTGACGCCCCCGACGTCGCCCGCCCGCGATTTTTCGGCGGCCTCGCCTTCCACGAGGAGGCGACCGGCCGCGACCCGTGGGCCGACTTCCCGGCCGCGCGCTTCGTCGTCCCCGAGGTGCAGGTCGCCTTCGACGGCGACGACGCGTGGCTCACGGTCACCGCCGTCGGCGCGGACGCCGACCCCGAGGCCGTCGGCGACCGACTCGACGAGGTCCGCGAGACGCTCGAATCGCTCGACGACGCTCCCCCCGAGGGACCGCCGGGCGTCTCGAACCGCCACCGGACGACCTCGGTCGAGGCGTGGCACGAGAGCGTCGACGCCGCGGTCTCTCGCATCCGCGCCGGCGACCTTCAGAAGGTCGTCCTCGCGCAGGCGCTCGAAGTCGAACTCGACCGCCCCGCCGCCGCGCCCGACCTGCTCGCCCGCCTCGGTCGGACGTACCCCGACTGCCACCGCTTCCTCGTCGAGCCGAACGGCGGGGCGAGCTTCCTCGGCGCGACGCCCGAGCGACTCGTCTCGCTCCGCGGTCGCGAGGTCGAGACCGGCGCGCTCGCCGGGACGACCGGCCGCGGCGACACCGACGACGAAGACGAGTGGCTCGCGAACGAACTGCTCGGAAGCGAGAAGGACAACCACGAACACGAACTCGTCGCGGAGACGATTCGGGAACAGCTCGCCCCGCTTTCGGCCGAGATTCGCGTCGGCGACCGCGGGATTCGGAAGCTGGCGACCGTCCAGCACCTCTGGACGCCCATCGACGCGACGCTCGAACGCGACGAACACGTCCTCTCGCTCGTGGACGCGCTCCACCCGACGCCCGCGGTCGGCGGCCTCCCGCCGGAAGCCGCCCTCGACGTGATTCGCGACACCGAACCGTTCGACCGCGGCTGGTACGCCGCGCCGGTCGGCTGGTTCGACGCCGACGGCGACGGCAGTTTCGCGGTCGCCCTCCGCTCGGCCATCGTCGAGGAGACGCTGGCGACGCTCTTTGCGGGCGTCGGCCTCGTCGCCGACTCCGACCCCGACGCGGAGTGGGACGAGGTGCAACTGAAGTACCGACCCATCCTCGACGAACTCGAACGCGACGACTGACGCCGTAGCCGGCGACCGACATCGTAGCTGACGACCGACTTCGACTCGACTCGATTCAATCCGATTTGACGACCCAGACGAGATGACAGCACCGAACCGAAACGCCCTCTGGGCACGGACCTTCGCCGACGAACTGGCACGCACCGGCATCGACGCGGTGTGCATCGCACCCGGCAGTCGCTCGACGCCCCTCACGGAGGCGTTCGACCGCCACGACGACATCGAGACGTTCTCGCACCTCGACGAGCGCTCGGCGGCCTACTTCGCGCTCGGCCGCGCCCGGCGCACGGGCGAGGTGACGCCCATTCTCTGCACTTCGGGCACCGCCGCCGCCAACTTCCACCCCGCGGTCATCGAGGCGTCGCAGGCCCGCGTGCCGATGCTCGTCCTCACGGCCGACCGACCGCCGGAACTCCGCGACAGCGGAGCCAACCAGACCGTCGACCAAGAGAAGCTCTACGGCGACGCCGTCCGCTGGTACAAGGACATGCCCGAACCGGAGGCCACGGACAGGAAGCTCCGGAGCCTCCGAACCACCGCCGGCCGCGCGGTCTCCGAGGCAACCGGCGTCGACGCCGGTCCCGTCCACCTCAACTTCCCCTTCAGAAAGCCGCTCGAACCGACGTACGTCGAGGGCGACGTGCCCGCCGACCTCGACCCCGAGGCGCTCGACGGCCGGAGCGGGAGCCGACCCTACGTCAAGACGACCGCGGGCGCGCCGGAACTCTCCGAGGACCACCTCCGAAAGCTCGCCGACGACCTCGCGGTCGACCGCGGACTCATCGTCGCCGGTCCCGCCGACCCGCCGGGATTCAACGCCGAGGCCGTCGCCGCGTTCGCCCACGCGACCGGCTTCCCCGTCGTCGCCGACCCGCTTTCGGGGCTCCGATTCGGCGGTCACACCCGGACGACGACCGTCCTCGGCGGCTACGACGCCTACCTCGACGAGCGCGTCACCGCCGACTGGCCCGACCCCGAAGTTGTCGTCCGCATCGGCGCGTCGCCGACCTCGAAGGCGCTCCGGAAGTACCTCGCGCGCACCGACGCCCGGCAGTACCTCGTCGACCCGACGGGCCGCTGGCGCGAGGCCGAGTTCGGCGCGACTGACCTCGTTGAGGCCGAGCCCTCGGTGCTCGCGTGGCGGCTCTCGCAACTCATCCGCAACCGCCCGGACGAGGGCTGGAACGCGCGGTGGACCGACGCGGAGGACGCCTACTGGAGCTTCGTCGACGACGAGACCGACGCCTTCGAGGGCCGGCTCGCGGCCGACGTGGCCGACCTCGCGCCCGAGCCCTCGACGCTGTTCGTCTCGAACTCCATGCCCGTCCGCGACCTCGACCGCTTCGCGCGACCCTCGACGAAGTCCCGGACGGTCCTCGGCAACCGCGGCGCGTCCGGCATCGACGGCATCGTCTCCTCGGCGCTCGGGGCCGGCTCCGCGGCGACCGACCACCTGACGCTCCTGACCGGCGACCTCGCGTACTACCACGACATGAACGGCCTGCTCGCGCTCGGTCGCCTCGGCGTGGACGCGACCATCGTCCTCGTCAACAACGACGGCGGCGGCATCTTCCACATGCTCCCCATCGAGGAGTACGAACCGCCCTTCACGGACCAGTTCAAGACGCCCCACGGCCTCGACTTCGCGGCCACCGAGGACCTCTACGACCTCTCGTTCGCGTCGGTCGACCCGGACGACTTCCGCGACGCCTACGCCGAGTCGGTCGCCACCGACGGCACCGACGTTATCGAAGTCCGTACCGACGCCGAGGACTCGCACCGCGTACGCGAGCGTATCGCCGAGCGCGCCAGAGAGCGACTGTCCGACTGACCGACCGAACCAGTCGACCGACTGACTTTTCCCCCGCGCTCCGAATCGTGGCGACATGTCCTCCGCACTCTTCCGCCAGTACCGCGGCAGCGTCTACGCCGTCGCCGGGTTCCTCGGCGTTCTCGCGTTCGCCTACGCGACCGTCGTCGCGTACGAACCCCTCGCCGGGGTCTTCGCGGGCGCGACCGTCGTCTTCGGCGTGGTGCTTCTCTCGGACCTCGCCGAGCGCGGCTATCCCCCGGCGCTCGGCCGCCGCGGGACGCTCGCGCTCGTCGCGGTCGTGGTCGCCTTTCCCGTCCTCTGGTTCGTCGTCCAGCGGCCCCTGACGGGCCTCGGCCTCGCGCCGCTCGTCGCCGTGGTGGCGTGGGGGCTCGCGCGGTTCAAAGCCGGCGGCTACCCCGAGTCGATGGGTCGCCGCCGGTCGCTCGCGACCGCGGTCGTCGGGACGGGGCTCGTCGCCTACGGCTCCGTGGCCGGAACGACCGCCTTTCTCGTCGGCATCGCGGCCGCGGTACTCGTCGGACTGGCGTCGTGGTTGACGAGTCCGCGCGGTCCGCTTCGAGACTAGCCCCCCGCGTCGGAAGCGTCGTCCGAGACATCTGACTTCGCCCACGGCCCGACGAGTCGCCCGGCGGCCCAGTAACAGCCGGCGTCGAGGACGACAGACAGGCCGCCGATGACTCCGCCGACGACGCTCGCGGCCGCGACGCCGATGAGCGCGATGAACGCCAACGAGAGGAGCGGGGCTCCGTTCAGAATCGCGCCGACGAGGAGCACCCCGAGGAGGAACGCCGCCCCGATGAGCGCGCCTGCCGCGAACCCGCGGAGGACGAGTCGCCACAGTCCGCGGAGGCCGTCCTGCAGGTCGGCCAGCCCGCCGCCCGCCAGCGCCCACCGGGTCGCGGCCGCGGTGAGGAGCCACAGGTAGGCGAAGGCGGCGACGCCCGGAAGCGTCCCGAAGTTGGCGAGTTCGCCTTCCAGCGCGCCGCTCGCGTGGGCCGCGAGGAGTCCGACGAGACTCAGGACGACGAGATTGAACGACGAGACGACCCACGCCTCGAAGCGGCCGGCGGCGGTCTCAGCCATGCGCCAACACCTCCGCGAGCGCGACGAGGACGAGAAGCGCGGCGGCGGTCGCGCCGTAGCTCTTCGCGAGGAGCGAGCGCCCGGCACCCACCGGGTGGTCTCGTCGGAGCCTGAGCGCGACGAGCGTCCGGACGAACGACCCGAGGACGAACGCGGTCACCGCGAGGAGCTTCACCGTCAGTATCGTTCCCCAGCGGCCGGACGGGCCGGGCGGACCGAGCGCGCCGAGGTTGCCGACGCCGGTGACGACCATCGCGCCCATCGCCGCCCAGAAAACCCACTCGTAGGTGGTCGCGAGAGTCGACGGGTCGCCGACGACCCCGGCCGAGTCACCCGCGACCTCGGTCCCGGAACCGGGCGCTCTGAGCGTCGTCCACGCGAACACTGCGCCACCGAAGACGAGCGCCATCCCGACGATGTGGACGAATCTGACGAGAAGGCTGGTCGCGGCCGACATGCGCGAGAGTAGTTCGCCGACTGACAAATAGTTCCGGGCCGAGCGGAGAACGCGGCGGGACTCGGCCCCGAACCATCGCCGCAAGCGAATCTTTTTGCGCCGCCCGCGCCGCCACTCGGTATGGTCTCGGAGATTTTCGACCCCGACCGCTGGGAGCCCGTCCCGGGGTCCGACGAGTTCGACGACATCACCTACCACCGCGCCGTCGACGTGCCGGCGGTCCGTATCGCGTTCGACCGCCCCGAGGTCCGAAACGCCTTCCGACCCGGAACCGTGGACGAACTCTACGCCGCGCTCGACGACGCCAGAAAGCGCGCGAACGTCGGGTGCGTCCTCCTGACCGGCAACGGTCCCTCCGAGAAGGACGGCGGCTGGGCGTTCTGTTCCGGCGGCGACCAGTCGGTCCGCGGCGGCTCGGGCTACGAGTACCGCGACGACGACGAGGCCGGCGCCTCCGACGACCCGCTCGTCCGCGAGGCGAAAGCCGGTCGCCTGCACATCCTCGAAGTCCAGCGGCTCATTCGCTTCATGCCCAAACCCGTCGTCGCCGTCGTGCCGGGGTGGGCCGTCGGCGGCGGCCACTCCCTGCACGTCGTCTGCGACATGACGCTCGCCTCCGAGGAGCACGCGAAGTTCCTCCAGACCGACCCCGACGTGGCCTCCTTCGACGGCGGCTTCGGCTCCGCGTATCTCGCAAAGCAGGTCGGCCAGAAGAAGGCCCGCGAGGTGTTCTTCATGGGCAAGACCTACTCCGCCGAGGAGGCCGTGGACATGGGCATGGCGAACGAGGCGATTCCCCACGAGGAGCTAGAGGACGTGGCGCTGGAGTGGGCCGACGAGATGACGAAGAAGTCGCCGACGGCCATGCGCATGCTCAAGTACGCCTTCAACATGACCGACGACGGCATGGTCGGCCAGCAGGTGTTCGCCGGCGAGGCGACCCGGCTCGCCTACATGACCGAGGAGGCCCAAGAGGGCCGCGACGCCTTCCTGGAAAAGCGCGAACCCCGCTTCCGCGACTACCCGTGGCACTACTGAGGGCCTGACCCCGGCTCTCGCCGGACGCCGGACCCGCAACCGCGATGCGGCCCCTCCCGTCGGGCCGAAACACGTCGCCTCGCCAAGGTTTAGGCCGGCCGAAAAATAGGAACGCTCTTATACATTTAGGTTAGCCTAAACCCCATGGAAGAGAAATCCACCGGGCAGGAGGGACTCACGCGACGCAACTACATTCGGTACGGCGGCACGGCTCTCGGTGCCGGGATGCTGGCCGGTTGTACGTCGGACTCGTCGGGGAGTGACGAGACGACCACGGCGGCCGAGACGACGACCGAGGCAGCCACCGAAACGAGCGCCGAGACGGAGACCCAGACGACCGAGGCGGACTCCTCGTACTCGGTGACGATGGAGCCGATGGGCGAGGTCACGTTCGACTCGGTTCCCGAGTCGTGGGCCGCCTACGACGGCGGCTACGCGGACATGGCCGTCGCGCTCGGCGTCGGCGACGGGCTGACCGGCGTCGGCGGCGCGGGCCGGTACTACACCTACGTCTACGACGAACTCCCCGGCGTGAGCGTCGACCGCGAGCAAATCGAGGCGTACCCCGAGGTCCGGACGAAAGAGGAGTTCTACGAACTCGACAACGACGTCCACCTCTACGACCCGAACATGCTCATCAACTGGTTCGACTGGGACCAAGCCGACGTGGACGAAATCGCGGAGAACGTCGCCCCGTTCGTCGGCAACCTCGTCTTCCGCCGGTCGGACGGCTGGCACGACTACCGCTACTACACGCTCTACGAGGCGTTCGAGAAGGTCGCGCAGGTGTTCCAGCGCGAGGACCGCTACGAGGCGTTCGAGGCGTTCCACGACGAGTTCATCGCGGAGATACAGGCGGAACTGCCGCCCGCGGACGAGCGCCCGAACGTCTTTCTCACCTTCGAAGGGACGACCGAACCCGAGACGTTCTCGCCGTACCGCCTCAACGACAAGGGCACGAGCAAAAAGCAGTGGAACGACCTCGGCGTCACCGACGCGCTCTCGGGGACCAACATCGAGAACCTCAGCACGACCAACCGCGGCGAACTCGACTACGAGAACCTCCTCGAAATCGACCCCGACGTGATTCTCGTCCGCGGCCACGAGCGCAAGACGCCCGAGGAGTTCCGCGACACCGTCCTCGCGTACATGGAGGACCACCCCGTCGGCGGCGAACTGGCGGCCGTCCAGAACGGTCGGGTCTACCGCGGCGGCTACCTGTTCCAGGGGCCGATTCACAACCTGTTCCTGACCGAGCGCGCCGCGAAGCAGTTGTACCCCGACGTGTTCGGCGACGTGACGGGCGACGCCGAACTGTTCGACCGCCAACGCGTCGCGGACATCGTCAACGGGGAGTTCTGAGATGGCGGACGCCGAGCGCTCGGAGGGGACGGCGACGACGACAGCGACCGACCCCGAAACGGCGGCGTTCGACTACGACGTGGCCATCGTCGGCGGCGGGCCGACGGGCTGCTCGGCGGGCGTCTTCACCGGTCGGTACGGTCTCGACACCGTCGTCTTCGACCGCGGCCGGTCGTCGCTCCAGCGCTGTGCCTATCTGGAGAACTACCTCGGCTTCCCCGGCGGCGTCGACGTCGAGACGTTCTACGGACTCATCCACGACCACGTCGAGGCGGCCGGCTGCGACCTCGTTCCGGAGCTCGTCGAGGCGGTCGAACCCGCCGGCGGCGACGGGACCGAGACCGCGGACGCCGCCGGGCCGGGCTTCGAGGTCACGACGCAGGACGGCGAGACCGTCACGGCGAGGCGGGTCATCGCGGCCGCCCGCTACGGCGGCGACTTCCTCGAACCGCTCGACGACGACGAGATGTTCGTCACCTACGAGTACGACGGCGAGACGCGGACGAAGTTCGACCGCGACTACGCCGACATCGAGGGCCGGACAGCCATCGACGGGCTGTACGTCGCCGCGCCGGTGAGCGAGGTCAACGTGCAGGCCATCATGTCGGCCGGACAGGGCGCGCGCGTCGGCCGGTCGGTCATCACCGACCACCGCCTCGAACGGGGGTATCCCGAGGCCCTCGCGCATCACTGGGACTGGATACGTCCCGAATCGGAACTCGCCGGCGAGGAGACCGCCCGCGACGACTGGCGCGAGCGGTTCGACAGCCGAGTCCCCGACGACTGCGACCTCGCCGAGGAGCGACTCCGCGAACTCCGCGAGGCCGACGTGGAGCGTCAGCGCGAGATGTACATCTCCGAGGAAGCGGTCGAAGCTCGGGCCGAGCGCGGTCGCGAGCGACTCGCCGATCATCTCGGCGTCGCCGCCGATTCCGGTCCCGCCGCTGATTCCGCTTCCGACTCCGAATAGCGAGTCATCGACACCTCACCGTCGGCGACGGCGATGACCACGTCGTCGCCGACGTCGGGGCGCTCTCCCTCGTCGGGGCCGACGCGCACGCCGGGGGGCCGCCGTCTCCCACCCACCGCCTCGGCGTCGCGCGCTTTCGGATAGGAACTTACTCACTGCTTCGGCCCTCGTATGCAGACAATGAGCACGCAGGACATCTCTCGCAGGCGGGCGTGGGTGATGGCGTCGCGGCCGCAGACGCTCCCGGCGGCCGCCGCGCCGGTCGTCGTCGGCACCGCGGTCGCGGTCCACGCCGACCTGTTCGCCCCGCTCCCCGCGCTCGCGGCGCTCGTGGGCGCGCTTCTCATCCAAGTCGGGACCAACTTCGCCAACGACTACTACGACGCGGTGCAGGGCGCGGACACCGAGGCCCGCGAGGGGTTCACCCGCGTCACCGCGGGCGGGCTCATCCCGCCGGCCGAGGTCAAGCGGGCGATGTACCTCACCTTCGCCGCCGCCGTCCTCCTCGGCACCTCCCTCGTCTACGTCGGCGGCGTGCCCATCCTCGTCATCGGCCTGCTTTCGGTCGCCTCGGGCATCGCCTACACCGGCGGCCCGTACCCCCTCGGCTACCACGGTCTCGGCGACCTGTTCGTCTTCGTCTTCTTCGGCCTCGTCGCCGTCGTCGGAACCTTCTACGTGCAGGCCGCGAGCGTCCTCGCCGCCCCGCTCACCGTCGGTATTCCGGAGGGGACCGTCACGGCCGTCGCCGTCCTCGCCAGCCTCCCCATCGCGGCCATCTCCACGAACATCCTCGTCGTGAACAACGTCCGCGACAAGGAGGAAGACGCGACCACGGGCAAGCGGACCCTCGCGGTCCGGTTCGGCTACGGTTTCGCCCGCGCCGAGTACGTCGCCATGCTCGCGCTCGCCTACGTCGTCCCCGCCTACCTGTGGACCCGCGCGGGCTTCGACTGGTTCGTCCTCCTGCCCATGTTCTCGATGCCCGTCGCGGCCCGCATCGCGCGGACCGTCGTGACCGAGACGAAAGGCGAGAAGCTCAACCCCGCGCTCGAAGACACGGGCAAACTCCTCGCCCTCTACGCCGTCCTCTTCTCGGTCGGCCTCGTCCTCGCGTGACGATGCGTCTCCGCGAGTTCGCCGTCGACCTCGAAACGCCGCTTTCGACCGCCAAGGGCGACATCGAGCGCCGCGAGGGACTTCTCGTCGCGGTCGACGTTGCGGGCGAGACTGGCGTCGGCGAGGCGACGCCGCTTCCGGGCTGGACCGAGTCGCTCGCCGACTGCCGCGACGCGCTCGCCGACCTCGCCGAAGGCGACGCCGTGGCCGACGCCAATCCCGAGTCCGCACTGGAAGACGGGACACTCGCAGACGCGCCCGCCGCGAGACACGCCGTCTCGCTCGCCGTCTCCGACGCCCGCGCTCGCGCCGCCGACCGACCGCTCGCCGCGTCCCTAGCCACCGACTCGCACACCTCGCTTCCGGTGAACGCGACCCTCGGCGACGACGGTCCCGAGGCGACCGTCGAGGCCGCCGAGACCGCCGTCGAATCGGGGTACGACTGCCTCAAACTGAAGGTCGGCGCGCGCGACCCGACCGACGATGTGGCGCGTCTCCGGGCCGTCCGCGAGGCGGTCGGTCCCGACGTGTCGCTGCGGGCCGACGCGAACGCCGCGTGGGACCGCTGGACCGCCGACCGCTTTCTCGACTCGGTCGAGGAACGTGACCTCGACCTCGACTACCTCGAACAGCCGCTCCCGGCCGACGAACTCGACGGCCACGCCGTCCTCCGGCGGCTCCACGACACGCCCATCGCGCTCGACGAGTCGCTGGCGGCGGTCCCGCCGCAACGCGCGCTCGCCTCGAACGCGGCGGACGTGCTCGTCTGCAAGCCGATGGCGCTCGGGGGCCCGGACCGCGTCCGCGACCTCGCGGCTCGCGCTCACGACGCCGGCGTCGACGTCGTCGTCACGACCACCATCGACGCCGTCGTCGCCCGACTCGGCGCGCTCCACGTCGCGGCGTCGCTCCCCGGCGACCGGGCCCACGGGCTGGCGACCGCCTCGCTCCTCGACTCCGACCTCGCGGTCGACCCGGCACCCGTGCGCGAGGGCCGGATGCGCGTCCCCGAGGCCCCGGGGCTCGGTATCGACGTGTCCGCGCTGTTCTCCTGAGCCGGTCAGCGACGATTCAACTCTCCACGGTCCAAACGTTTTTCACGGTTCTGCACGTCGAACCGGGAGATGACCGAGGTCGAACTCGACTCCGACGCGGTACGGCTCGCGCTCGACGACGGCGTGGCGACGGTGACGCTGGACGCCCCGGCGGTTCGGAACGCGCTGACGGTCGAAGTCACCGCCGGCGTGCGCGAGGCGCTGGGCTCGCTCCCCGACGAGACGCGCTGTGTCGTCCTCCGCGGGAGCGACGAGGCGGGCGCGTTCTGTGCCGGCGGCGACGTGAACGCCATGCTGGAGCTACAGGCCGACGCCATGACGCTCCCAGAGGCGGTCGACCACGTCGTCCGCGACACCGCCGACTGCGTGCGCCGCGTCTACGAGTGCGACCTGCCGACGGTCGCGGCCATCGACGGCCCGGCCGTGGGCGCGGGCGGCGCGCTCGCCATCGCCTGCGACCTCCAACTCCTCCGTGAAGACGCCTCCGTCGGCTTCGGCTTCCGCCGGGTCGGCCTCGCGGTCGATTCCGGGCTGTCGTACCTCCTTCCCAGACTCGTCGGGCGCAACGTCGCCATGGAACTCGTCTACACGGGCGAGAAACTCGGCCCCGAGCGGGCGCTGGAACTCGGCGTCGTGAACCGCGTCGCCGACGAGGACGAGTTCGAGGCGGAACTCGACGCCCTCACGGCGCGCATCGCCGGCGGCCCGACGAAGGCGCTCACCGCCTCCAAGCGCCTGCTGCGCCGCCCCGACGACTCCATCGAGGCGGCCATCGAACACGAGGCGTCGGCGCAGGCGGTCATGTTCGGAACCGACGACCACGCCGAGGGCGTGGAGTCGTTCATGAGCCGGCGGGAACCGGAGTTCGAAGGCAAGTAGCCGACTCGGCGGGGGACCGCCACGGGCCGCCCTCGCCCTCGCCTTCGGCGCATTTCGCTGTCGGTGCATACTTGTCGCCGCCCGGCGACGGCGGGAGTATGGTCACCGTCACCGTCTGGAACGAGTACCGACACGAGAAGGAAAACGACGAGGTCGCCGAAATCTACCCCGACGGTATCCACGCGACGATAGCCGAGGGGCTCCGCGAGGCGGGTTACGACGTGCAGACCGCCACGCTGGACGAACCGGAACACGGCCTCACCGAGTCGGTTCTCGACGACACCGACGTGCTGGCGTGGTGGGGACACAAGGCCCACGACGAGGTGGACGACGCAATCGTCGACCGCGTGGTCGACCGCGTCCGCGACGGGATGGGACTGCTCGTGCTCCACTCGGGACACTACTCCAAGCCGTTCAAGCGCCTGATGGGGACGACCTGCTCGCTGAAGTGGCGCGAGTCGGGCGAGAAAGAGCGCGTCTGGGTCGTCGAGCCCGGCCACCCCATCGCCGACGGCCTCCCCGAGTCGTTCGAGGTCCCCCGCGCCGAGATGTACGGCGAGCGGTTCGACATCCCCGCGCCGGACGAACTCGTCTTCACGTCGTGGTTCGAGGGCGGCGAGGTGTTCCGCTCCGGCTGTTGTTACACCCGCGGCAAGGGCCGCGTCTTCTACTTCCGGCCGGGCCACGAGACCTACCCCATCTACGAGCAGGAGGAGGTTCGGACCGTCCTCGACAACGCCGTCGACTGGGCGGCCCCCGGTGACGGGCCCGACCCGTACTTCGGCAACGCGGAGCCCATCGAAGACCTCGACTGAGCCGTCGGTCGGAGAGAGCGGACGAAACACTATTTTCTCGGCCGCGAGAGCGTCACGCGTCCCTGAAGAGGCGTTATTTCCGAGTGACACCTACTGGCACGCACGACCGCGCAGCCCACGCGGCCGGCGGGTCGTGGTGATATCATGAAGGGAATCGATGGGAAAGTCGCGCTCGTCACGGGCGCGGCGTCGGGTATCGGTCGGGCGACCGCGCTCCGGTTCGCCGAGGAGGGCGCGATGGTCGCGCTCTCGGACGTGCAGGTGGACGCCGGCGAGCAGGTCGTCCGAGAGATAGAAAGCGAGGGCGGCGACGCCGCCTTCTTCGAGGCCGATAGCTCGAAGGAAAGCGACGTGGCGAGCCTCGTCGACAGGGCGGTAAGCGAGTTCGGCGGCCTCGACTTCGCGCACAACAACGCGGGCATCGAGGGGACGCCGGGGCCCATCGCCGAGCTGTCCATCGAGGACTTCCAGCGGGTCATCGACATCAACCTGACCGGCGTGTTCCTCGGCCTGAAGTACGAGATTCCGCGCCTCGTCGAGAACGGCGGGGGCGCTATCGTCAACACGTCTTCCGTGGCGGGACTGACCGGCGGCGCGAACCTCGCGCACTACTACGCCGCCAAACACGGCGTCATCGGGCTGACCCGCTCTGCCGCGCTCGAAGTGGCGACCGAGAACGTCCGCGTCAACGCGGTCTGTCCGGGCGTCATCGAGACGCCGATGATAGAGCGATTCACCGCCGGCAACGACGAGGCGAGGGCCGGACTGGTCGAAGACGAGCCAATCGGCCGCCTCGGCAAACCCGAGGAGATAGCCAGCGCGGTCGTCTACCTCTGTTCCGACGACGCCTCGTTCGTCACCGGCCACCCGATGGTCGTCGACGGCGGCTACGTCGTCCCGTAGCCGACCCGCGCAGAGCCCCGTTTTTTCGCCGCCGGAGTCCGCCCGCCCGGACGGGACCGTCCGGAGCGCCGACTATCATAAGTGGGTGCGGTCCGGAGAACGCCCATGGCACAACCGACGAGCGGACAGCGGCGACTCATGTTCGCCCTGTTCGCGTTCGCGGCGCTCGTCTTCCTCCTCGGCATCGTCGTCATCGGCTACCTCGCCGGCGCGTTCTGAACACTCCCGAGGGCACCCGTGACCGTCCCCGCGGCTCGGGACGGCGAACAGCGGCCGGCTCAGCGGGTCGCGTCTTCGGGGTGGTAGGTCTTCCCGCGAGAGCCGTCGGCGGTCATCCGGCGGAGCGTCGCGGCGGCGTTGCTCGCGTCGTAGCCGAACAGCACGTCCTTCGCGTACTCGTCTGCGACCTCGATGGCGTGGATGAGGTCGTCCACGTCCACGTTCACGGCGTACAGTTCGAGCGAGAAGTCGACGTCGTAGGGCTCCAAAAGCGAGACGAAGCCGCGGGCGATGGTTTCGAGCCAGTAGGTCGTCCCGTAGTTGGTGTCGTAAAGCGGGACGACGAACTCGTCGACGTGCGCCGAGAGCGCCTCGACGTCGAGGCCGGCGCGGCGGTAGAGGTGGCCCGGATAGGGGTCGGGATAGAGCGTGAGATACAGGCGACCGGGGACGCGCTCGGCCGCGTCGGCGACGAAGTCGGTGATGACCTCGGCGCGCCACTCGAACCAGGCGTCCTCGTCGTCGGCGTCGCGGCCGCGGTCGGCGGCCCACGCCTCGAACTGCGAGGTACACCGGTCACACCGGCAGTACTCGTCGCGCGGGAAGCCAACGTCGTCGAGGCGAACGTCGCCGTTGGCCGCGGCGGCGTCCTCGACGATTTCGAGCAGACCGGCGCGGTACTTCTCGTTCGTCGGGCAGATGTACGCCCAGTCGAAGTACGTTCGGTCCCGCGTCGCCGGGTTCCCCTCGCCGTCGACGGGGACCAACTCGGGGCTCTCGTTGGCGGCGGCGTTGTCGCCGAAACACGATATCATGTTGACGGCGTTCGACAGCGGTTCGGCCGCCCGGCCGGTGACGTCCTTGACCTCGTAGAAGCCGCGGTCGAACTCCGGCCAGTCGACTTCCTCTTCGTTGCGCGTGACGACCCCGTACATGGCTCCGCCTTCGCGCGGGCGGCGGGTAAGTCGTTCGCTCTCGGCCGTGCACGCCCTCTTCGGGCGTCGTCACTGACCGGCCGCGAATGAGGCGAACCCGGCCGAACGCGGCCGAGCACGCGAAAAAGTGGTTACTCTTCGATTTCGACTTCGACGGTGTCTCCGCTCCCGGAGAACACGGTGTAGAGGACCGCCACGAGCGCCAGTACCAGAACCAGTTTGGCCTTCTTGGACATACCGAATACTTCGACTGCACCGCACTAAGTGATTACGACACCGGGGCAACTGCGGCGAGCGATTTAAAAACTGGATGCACGTTCCGAACTGTCGTTAATTAAATGACAGAACGCGCAGAAAAGTTATCTTATCTGAGAGCATTCCGTTACTCGTTCAGTTTCCTCTGCTCCGCCCGATGCAATTCGATACTCCGCTCCGCGTCCTCTCCGCCGACGGCGACCGCGCGATTACCCGCGCCGTCCAGCGGACGGTCTCGAACGCCGTCGTCGAGTCGGCCGAGACGCTCGCCGCCGCTCGCCGCGCCCTCGACGGCGACGACGCGTACGACTGTCTCGTTCTCGGTTCGGCGTTTCCCGACGGTGACGGGGTCTCCCTGCTCCGCGAGATTCGCGCGGCCGGCGGCGACCTCCCGGTCGTCTTCCTCGCGCCCGGTGACGCCGACCACTCCGTGACCGAACTGGTCGATTTAGCTATCGACGCGTACCTCGCCCGCGAGGAAGTCCTCGCGCGGGCGACGGCGACCGCCGACGACGCCGGTGGTGCCGACGACGCCGAAGACCCGCTCGGCTCGCGGGTCCAGCGACTCGCCCGCGAGCGCCGCAGGACGCGGGCCACCCGCGGGACGGCCGAACGGGTCGAGGAGGCAGTCGACACGGAATGGTTCATCGAAGACGCGCTCGACGCGCTCGACGACGTGTTCTACGTCTACGACCGCGAGGGGAAACTCGTCTCGTGGAACGAGCGACTCTCGGAGCTCACCGGCCTGTCGGACGCCGAACTCACCGGCATGTCGGCCGACGCGTTCTTCCACGAGGCCGACCGACCGGCGGTCGAGCGCGCCGTCGAGGAGGTGATGCGGACGGGGACGACCGTCGTCGAAGCGCGACTCCCGACCGACGACGAGACGCTGTTGTTCCAACTCACCGGCCGCCGGCTCACGGGGCCTGACGGGGAGGTCGTCGGCTTCTGCGGCGTCGGTCGCGACATCACGACCCGCCGGCAGCACGAAGAGCAGCTCGCACAGCAAAACGAGCGACTCGGGGAGTTCGCCCGGGTCCTCTCGCACGACCTCCGAAACCCGCTTTCCATCTCGATGGGCTTTCTCGACCTCGAACGAGAGGCCAACGACTCCGAACATCTCGAACGGGTCGCGACCTCGCTGACCCGCATCAGCGACATCGTCAACGACGTGTTGACCGCGGCCCGAAGCGGAAGGGCGGTCATCGATTTCGCGCCCGTCTCGCTCGAAGCGGTCGCCCGCCGGGCGTGGAACACGGTCGAGACGGGCGACGCGACGCTCGTCGTCGAGTCCTCGGCGACGGTTCACGCCGACCCCGGTCGGCTCCAGCGGCTGTTCGAGAACCTGTTTCGGAACTCGGTGGAACACGGTTCCACGGGCGGTCGAACCCCGCCGCTGACCGTCCGCGTCACCGCGTCGCCGGCCGAGGTGACGTTCGCGGTCGAAGACGACGGTTCCGGCATCGACGCCGCCGTCGCAGCGCGGGTGTTCGAACGCGGCTTCACCACCTCGGCCGAGGGGACGGGCTTCGGCCTCGACATCGTCCGGTCGCTCGCGGAGGCCCACGGCTGGACCGTCTCCGTCGGGTCGGCGGCGACCGGCGGCGCGCGCTTCGAGTTCGACGGCGTCGAGTTCGCCGACGAGGACCACCGCTGTCAGGCGAGCGCCGCGCGAAAAAGGTCGTCGAACGAGTGCTAAAACGGTCAGTTCACGTCGAGGTTGGCCGCGACTTCGTCCTCGCGGACGATGGTCTCGCAGTAGTCGCAGCGCACGCCGTCCGAGAGGACGGTAAAGCGGGACCGGATGGGTTCGTCGGCGTTTGAGATGCAGTTCCTGTTCGGACACGAGATGATGCTCGCGACGGCGTCGGGGCGGACGACGCGGTTCTTCTCGACCACGTCGTAGTCGCGGACGATGTTGATGCTCGCGGCGGGCGCGATGAGCGACAGCACGTCCACCTCGGACTGGCTCAGTTCGCGGCCTTCGACCTTCACGATGTCCTTGCGTCCGAGGCGGTCGGAGGGGACGTTCATCCCGACCGAGACCGCCTCCCCGCTGGTGCCGTCGATGCCGAGGATGGCGAGGACGTTGAGCGCCTGTCCCGCGGCGACGTGGTCGATGACGGTGCCGTTTCGAATCTTCGAGACGCGGAGTTGGTGGTCGTCTGTCATCGGTCTTGGGAGAGGAGGATGTCCAACAGCGCCATCCGGACCGGGATGCCGTTGTGAGCCTGTTCGAAGTACGTCGCGTGGTCGGTGTCGTCGATGTCCGGCGAAATCTCGTCCACGCGGGGGAGCGGGTGCATGACGGTGAGGTCGTCCGCCGCCGACTCCAGCGTCTCAGAGTCGATTTGGTACTGTCCCGCGACTTTTCGGTACTCGTTTTCGTCGGGGAAGCGCTCGCGCTGGATGCGCGTCACGTAGAGCACGTCGAGTTCGGGGAGCACCTCGTCGAGTTCGGTGTGTTCTCTGACCTGCGCGCCCGAGGCGTGGAGGTCGTAGCGGACGTTCCGGGGGAGCCGCAGGCTCTCGGGGCTGACGAAGTGCTGGCTGGCGTCGAAGTTCGTCAGCGCCTCGGCCAGCGAGTGGACCGTCCGCCCGTACTTCAGGTCGCCCATGATACCGATGGTGAGGTCGTCGAGGCCGGCGTTCTCCCGGATGGTGTAGAGGTCGAGGAGGGTTTGGCTCGGGTGCTGGCCCGCGCCGTCGCCCGCGTTGACGAGCGGCACGTCGACGAACTCGGAGGCCATCGTGGCCGCGCCCTCGCTGGGGTGTCGGAGCACGAGCGCGTCCGCGTAGCCCTCGACCACGCGGACGGTGTCGGCGAGCGTCTCGCCCTTCTTGACCGACGACGACTCGACCGGTCCCATATCGACGGTCTGGCCGCCGAGGCGTTTCATCGCGGAGTCGAAGCTCATCCGAGTTCGCGTGCTCGGCTCGAAGAAACAGAGCCCGAGAACCTTTCCGGCGTGTCGCTGCCGGAACGCGGCCGGGTCGTCGTCGATGTCGGCCGCGCGGTCGAGCACCGCCTCGATGTCCTCCCGCGAGAGGTGCGACGCGGAGATGAGGTGGTCCTGACGCATCGATGAATGACGCGACCTACACCGACTTGAATCCCCCGGCATCGGACGCTTCGCGTGATATTCACCACCATGCACAGAATCACCGACACCGCCGACCGCGGCGGAAACAGAAACTCGGTCGAAACGGTCGGAAAACGAGGCGACGACCGACGCCGAACCGACTCGACCTTACGGCCAGTTACCGGCGGAGTCGTAGGAGTCGACGACGCGCCGGATGGCGACGACGTAGGCCGCGGTGCGGAAGTTCGGCAGGTCGTGGGTCTCGTAGGCGTCGACGAGTTCCTCGAAGGCGTCGACGATGACGCGCTCCAGTTCGTCGTTGACGCGGTCTTCGGTCCAGTAGAACCGCTGGCGGTTCTGGACCCACTCGAAGTACGAGACGGTGACGCCGCCGGCGTTGGCGAGGATGTCGGGGAAGACGTGGACCTCGCGCTCGGTGAGCACGTCGTCGGCGTCCGGCGTGAGCGGGCCGTTCGCGGCCTCGACGACCACGTCCGCGTTCACGTCGTGAGCGAGTTCGCCGTCGATGGCGTTCTCCAGCGCGGCGGGGACGAGCAGGTCCACGTCCAGGGTGAGCAGTTCCTCGTTGGAGATGGCCTCCGTTCCCTCGTAGTCCGAGACGGTGCCGGTCTTGTTTTTGAACTGCTTGACCGCGCGGGTGTCGAGGCCGTCGGGGTCGTAGATGCCGCCGGAGGAGTCGGAGACGGCGACGACCGACGCGCCGAGGTCGTCGATGAGCTTCGCGGCGACGGAGCCGGCGTTCCCGTAGCCCTGGACGGCGACGGTCGCGCCCTCGATGTCGCGGCCGAGGTAGTCGAACGCCTCGCGGGCGGTGAGCATCGTCGAGCGACCGGTCGCCTCGACGCGGCCCTCGCTCCCGCCGTTCGAGAGCGCCTTCCCCGTGATGACGCCCGGAGCGGTGGTGTTTTCGAGGGTCTCGTAGGTGTCCTTAATCCAGTTCATCTCGCGCTGGCCGGTGTTCACGTCGGGCGCGGGGATGTCGCGGTTCTCGCCGATGAGTGGGCGAAGCTCCTTGGCGAACGACCGGGTGATGCGTTCGAGTTCGGACTCGGAGTACGCCTTGGGGTCGATGACGATACCGCCCTTGCCGCCGCCGTAGGGGATGTCGACGACGGCGCATTTGTACACCATCCAGCCCGAAAGCGCCTTCACCTCGTCTCGGCTGACGTTCGGGTGGTAGCGAATCCCGCCTTTGTACGGGCCGCGGTCGCCGTTGAACTGCGACCGGTAGGCGCGAAACAGTTCGACGTCGCCGTCGTCCATCTCGACGGCGAGGTTCGTTTCGAGGACTCGCTCGGGGTTTTTCAGCCGCTCGATAACGTCGTCGCGCACGTCGAGGTAGGCGGCCGCGTCGTCGATTTGCTCCTGTAGACTCTCGAAGGGATTCGCCTCTTGTGCCATGTCCTAATACGCTCCGGGCATCCGGTTAAGCGTAGCGGGGATTTTAGCATACCACAATATTGAGACACATACTCATCGATAAAAGGTAACAGCCAACGGCGGTTGGTTCGACGGGCGGCCGCGCCGGCCCGAGCGCGCTCAGTACGACTCGCCGGCGCGGTCGAGGATGTTTTCGGCCTGCTTGACGAGCGGGGCGTCTATCATCTCGCCGTCGACGCCGAAGACGCCTCGACCCTCTCGTGCGGCCTCGTCGCGGGCGCGGAGCACTTTCTTAGCCCACGCGACATCCTCGTCGTCGGGCGAGAACGCCTCGTTGATGACGGGCACCTGCGCGGGGTGGATGGCGAGTTTCCCGTCGTAGCCGAGCCGTCGACCGAACGCGGCGTCCTCGCGGAGCCCCGCTTCGTCCTGATAGTCGACGTGAAGGGTGTCGATGGCGTCGACGCCGGCGGCCGCGGCCGCGACGACGACGCGCTCGCGAGCGTAGAGCACCTCGGTCCCGTCGTCGCTCCGGGTCGCGCCCACGTCGGCGGCGAAGTCCTCCGCGCCGAAGACGACGGCGGCGGTGTCGGGCGCGGCCGCGACCTCGGGAGCGGTGAGGACGCCCGCCGCGCTCTCGACGATTGCGATGACGGGACAGTCCGCACCGGCCTCGCGGGCCGCGACGGCGACGCTCGTCACGTCGTCCGCGCTCGTCGCCTTCGGGACCACGAGCGCGTCCGGTGGGTGGGCGGCGCAGACGGCGGCGATGTCGTCGCGGCCGGCCTCGCCGGGGTTGACGCGGACCGCGACCTCGGCGTCGGGGTCGAAGTCGGGGTCCGAGAGGACCGCGGCGACGGTCTCCCGAGCCTCGGCTTTCCTGTCGGGCGAGACGGCGTCTTCGAGGTCGAAGACGAGCACGTCCGCGCCCGCACCGGGGGCTTTCCGCAGCAGTTCGGGTCGGTCGCCGGGGGAGAACAGGACGCTTCGTCGGGGCATGGTGTGTGTATCGAGGTGGGTTGTGAAATACCGACCCGTCGCCGACCCGGCTCAGGGCCAGAGGCCGCGGTGTTCGTGGGCCTCGGAGACGCGTTCGAGCGCGACCATGTAGGCGGCGTCGCGCCACGTCACGTCGTGTTCCTCGACGCGCTCGCGGACGGCGGTCCACGCGCGGAGCATCTCGGTCTCCAGTTCGTCGTGGACGCGTTCGAGCGACCACGAGCGGTGGTTGAGGTCCTGCAGCCACTCGAAGTACGAGACGGTGACGCCGCCGGCGTTGGCGAGGATGTCGGGGACGACCGGAAGCTCGCGCGCCTCGAAGATTTCGCCCGCGGCCGACGTGGTCGGGCCGTTCGCGCCCTCGACGATGAGGTTCGCCTGCACGTCGCGGGCGTTCTCGGCGGTCAGGACGTTACCGACGGCGGCCGGAATGAGCACGTCCACGTCGAGTTCGAGCAGTTCCTCGTTCGAGAGCTTCCGCGGCGCGTCGTACTTCATGACCGCCTCGGGCTCTTCCTCGTGGGTCGGCACGTCGCGGGTGTCGAGGCCGTCGGGGTCGTAGATGGCCCCGTTCACGTCGGAGACGGCGACGACCGTCGCGCCCTCGTCGTCGAGGAGTCGCGCGGCGGGCGCGCCGACGGACCCGAACCCTTGGACCGCGACGGTGGTGTCTTCGATGTCCCAGCCGAGGTAGTCGATGGCCTCGCGGGCGATGATGGCGACGGAGCGGCCGGGCGCGGTGTCGCGGCCCTTGCTCCCGCCGACCACAGGCGGCTTCCCCGTGACGACGCCGGGCGTCGTCTCGCCTTCCTGCATCGAGTAGGCGTCCATGAACCACGCCATCGTCTGGGCGTCGGTGCCCATGTCGGGCGCGGGGATGTCCTTCGTGGGGCCGATGAAGGGGCGAAGCTCTTCTGCGAACCGGCGGGTGAGCCGCTCTTTCTCGTCGGTCGAGAGGTCCTTGGGGTCGACGACGATGCCGCCTTTCCCGCCGCCGAACGGGAGGTCCATCACGGCGCACTTCCAGGTCATCCACATCGAGAGCCCGATGCACTCGGCTTCGGTCACGCCGGGGTGGAACCGGAGGCCGCCCTTGTACGGCCCGCGGACGCTGTCGTGCTGGGCGCGGTAGCCGGTGTAGACCGCGGTCGAGCCGTCGTCGCGTTCGAGGGGCACCGAGACGCGGTGGACCTGATTCGGGTATCGGAGCCGCTCGATGACGCCGGGGTCGACGTCGAGGTGCGCCGCCGCGCGTTCGAGCTGCCGGCGGGCCGTCTCGAGGGCTGTCTCTTCCGTCGGTTCGTCGTCCGTCGCGGTGGATGGTGCTGCGGATGCCATGATGGTTCGTGCCGGGCGGATGCCGGCTGAGCCGGGAGACAGACGCGCTGTCCCGCGCCCGTCGGGGCCGACGAATCGGCCGCCATCGGGCGCTTTCGCAATCCTCTATTGTGGATAATTATAATGGTTGTTATCTAGTTTCGCTCGGGGCAATAGTTGTCACACTGGAGTGCCGACCGGCACGATTTTATCACGGTCTATCACACGATTTGCCATGACCGGGCTGTACTACGAGGAGTTCGAGGTCGGTCAGACCATCGAACACGAGAAACGACGCACCGTCTCGGAGTCGGACAACCAGCGCTTCTGCGACATGACGATGAACCAGCAGCCGCTCCACCTCGACGCCGAGTTCGCGGGCGACTCGCAGTTCGGCGAGCGACTGGTCAACGGCCTCTACACGATGAGCCTCGCGGTCGGTCTCTCGGTTCCCGACACGACAGACGGGACCATCGTGGCGAACCTCAGCTACGACGACGTGTCCCACCCGAACCCGGTGTTCCACGGCGACACGCTCCGCGCGCAGACGACCGTCCTCGACAAGCGTGAGACCTCCGACGGCGAGCGCGGCGTGGTGACGATGAAAGTCGAGGCGTTCAATCAGGACGACGACCTCGTCTGCGAGTTCGAGCGGACGGCGCTGTCGCTGAAACGCGAGTTCGCCGCCGACGCGGACGACGCCTGAGCTGGGCCGGGTCGGGTTGGGCCGAGCCACGGCGCGTCGCCCCGCGTCTCCGTAACCCACCCACACCGTTTTCTCCCCGGCGTCGCTAGCCGGGACATGGATTTCGACGGCCTCTCCGCGCGCGACACGTCAGTCGCCGACTGGGCCGCCTCGGTCGCCGCCCGCGCCCCCGAACCGACGACCGTCGCCCGGGTCGGCCTTGGCGCGATGGTGTTCGCCGCGGGCGTCCACAAGCTTCTGGACCCGCTTTCGTGGTCGGCCTACGTCGTCCCGTGGCTCGCGCCGTTGCTCGTCGTCTCGCCGGTGACGTTCATGCTCGCAAACGGCGTCCTCGAAGTCGGGTTCGGCGCGGCCATCGTCGCCGACCGCTACACTGCCCTCGCGAGCGCCGTCGCGGCCGTCTCGCTGTCGGCGACGTGTCTCTACCTCGCGGTCGTCTTCGTCGCGGAGGGCGGCCTGTTCGGCGACGTGCTCGCCCGCGACATCGGGTTGGCGGGGCTCGCGTGGGCCGTCTTGGTCGAGTCGCTCCGGCGGCCTACCCGAACACCGTGACGAGGATGAGTTGGGTGTTCATCAACCCGGCGACACCCCACGGGACGGCCACGCCGATGGGAATCGCGCCGCGGTAGCGACTGGGGAGAACGCGCCACGCGACGACCGCGACCGCGAGGACGACGAGTTTCAGCGAAATGAGCGCGCCCACCGGGCCGAACGCCGGGATGAGCGCGAGGACGACGGGGTTCAGTTCGGCGAGGCCCCGGCCGAGCCCGTAGAGCGTCGTCAACACGTCGAGGACGAACGCCAGCATCGTCACGGTCCAGAGGACGTGCTCGTCGCTTATCGCGTGTGCGAGTGCCGCTCGGGGCGTCTCGGGAAGGGGAACTTCGTGGCTCATGGCGGGCTATCGGCAGGCGACGGCCCCGAAGCCGGGACGTGACAGGTCGGGTGGGACCGAGTGGGACGGAACGGGAGTCGGCCGACGATGAGGTCCGTAGCATCCCGACCGTCCTCAGTACGAGCCGCTTAGGTCAGTTACCGTGAGATTACCTGCCGGAAAAACGGAGCATTAACCGCCGAGACCGGCTCAGAGAACCGTTCCGTGCTTCTTGTCCGGGAGCGACTTGTCCACGTCGGCGTAGAACTCGAAGCGGGCGACGAGTTCGTCCCGGAGGCTCGACGGCGGGACGATTTCGTCGATGACGACCTCGCTCGCCATCCGGTGGGCGTCGATGTCCTCGCGGTACTCCTCGCGGAGTTCGTCTTCCATCCGCGCCCGCTCTTCGGGGTCGTCGATGTCGGCGAGCTTGTTCGCGTAGACCGCGTTGATGGCGGCTTCGGGACCCATGATGCCGATTTCGCCCGAAGGGAGCGCGATGACGCTCTCCGGGTCGTAGGCGGGGCCGCCCATGGCGTAGATGCCCGCGCCGTAGGCCTTCCGCACGATGACGGTCTGTTTGGGGACCGTCGCCGACGACGTGGCGTAGATGAACTTCTTGCCCTTCTCCAGGATGGCGTCCTTTTCGACCTGCGAGCCGGCCATGAAGCCGGGGGTGTCGCAGAGGTAGAGAAGCGGAATCTCGTAGGCGTCGCAGGTCCAGATGAACTCCGCGGCCTTCTCGGCGGCGTCGGGGAAGATGGCTCCCGACCGCTCTGTGGGTTGGTTGGCGACGATGCCGACCGGCCGGCCGTCGATGCGGGCGAACGCGGTGACGATTTCCTTCCCGTAGTCGGGCTTCAGTTCGAACACCGACTCGGCGTCGACGACGCGCTCGATGAGGTCGTGGGCGTCGTAGGGGCGGTTCGGCGATTCGGGGATGAGTTCGTCGATGCCGTCGGGCGAGTACCGTGGCGGTTTCGACTCGGAGCGCGGCGGCTTCTCGCCGGCCTTGTCGGGGAGGTAGGTGACGAGCTGCGAGACGAGTTCGCGGGCGTGCGCCTCGTCGCGGGCGACGAGGTCGGCGCTGCCGGACTCCTCGGCGTGCATCCGCGCGCCGCCGAGGTCCTGCATGGATATCTCCTCGCCGGTGACCATCTTCACCATGCGCGGCGAGGCGATGGCCATCGCGGACATCCCCTCGACCATGATGGTGAAGTCGGCGAAGACGGGCGTGTAGGCCGCGCCGGCGATACACGGCCCGTAGAGGACGCATATCTGCGGGACGTACCCCGAGAGCATCGAGTGGTTGTAGTAGTACTTCCCGATGCCCTCGCGGTTGGCGAAGAAGCCGGTCTGCTGGTCGATGCGGCCGCCCGAGGAGTCCATCAGGTAGAGCACCGGCTTGCCCGTCTTGAGCGCCCGCTGCTGCATGCGGAGGAACTTCTCGACGCCGCGGCGGGCCATCGACCCGGCCTTGACGGTGAAGTCGTTGGCCATGAAGTGGAGGTCCCGGCCCTCGAACTCGGCGGCACCCGTGAGGAGACCGTCGCCGGGCAGCCGGGTGTTCGGGTCCGCCTCGTCGACCTCGGGGGAGTTCTCGTGCCACGAGTCGAAGTTGGCGAATTTGCCGTCTTCGAACTTCAGTCCCTCCGGGAACCAGAGGTCGAGGCGGTCGCGAACGAACAGTTTGCCGGACTCCGGCAATCGCTGTTTGTACTTCTCGGGGCCGCCGCCGAGGATGTCCGCTATCTCCTCACGGAGTTTCTCCTCGCGCTCGGTCGGTCCCAAGTCGTCGTCGAGCGGGAAGGTGTCCGCGGGCGGTTCGGCGTCCGCGACGGCCTCCTCGCCGTCGCCGACGAAGACGTTCACGTCCGTCCCGAGGTGTCGCGCCAGCGCGCTGGCGATGGCCTCGGCCTCGTCGCCGGTCGCGCCGTCGCCGATTCTGACCTTCATACTCGGTGATGCACCACCGTATTCAAAATGGTTTTCCATGCACGATTTGCCGGTCGGGCGAATGGAGGCCGACGACTATCTGGCCGGAGACCGCCCGCTGTCGACGACGGAGTCCGCGGAAAACGAGTGTGCCCGGTCGTTTCGGTTCGCTCGGTGCGGTCGGTGCGGTCGGCGGACTAGTCCCGCCAATAGACGGGCTGGCCGCGCGTCAGTCCAGCGCCGCTTCGAGCTTCGCCACGAGGTCGGTGTTGCCGACGTACATCGGGGTCCGCGCGTGGAGGTCGTCCTTGTCCACGTCGAGGAGCGACTTCGCGCCGTCGGAGGTCGCGCCGCCGGCCGTCTCGATGACGTAGCCGATGGGGTAGCCCTCGAACTGGACGCGGAGTTTGCCCTCGGGAGCGGACTCCAGCGTGGGGTACGCGAAGATGCCGCCGTAGGTGAGAATCTGGTTCACGTCGCCGATCATCGAGCCGCCGTAGCGGAGCTTGCGCGAGGCGTCCTGTTCGACCTCGCGGGCGAACGCCTCGAAGTCGTCGGTCCAGTCGGGGACGCGGCCGCCGAAGCCGTAGACCGAGCCCTCGTCGGGGAGTGTGACGTCCTCGCGGACGAGTTCGTAGCTCGCGTCGTCGTGGATGACGTACTCGTCGACGGTGCCGTTGCGGGCGACGACCATCGTCATGACGGGGCCGTAGAGGACGTAACCCGCGGCGACGAGGTCGCGGCCGTGGGCCGGAAGCGGGCCCTCGTACACCGCGAAGATGGTCCCCATCGTGTTGTTCGGCTTCAGGTTCGACGAGCCGTCGAGGGGGTCGACCGCGACCGACAGCCGACCGGTGCCCACGTCGACGGACTCGGGGCGCTCTTCGCTGGCGTACTCACCGACGCCCTCGAGCGCGCCGATGCGCTCGCAGAGGAGGTCGTCGGCGAACACGTCGGCGGCCATCTGCGTCTCGCCGCTCGGGTTCTCGTCCTCGGCGGTGACGCGGCGGCCGGGAAGACCGGTTCGAATCTCGGGCGCGGTGCTCGCGATGACGTCGACCACCCCATCGATGGTCCGCACGTCGCGGGCGGTGTCGGCGGTGTTGATGTCCGTCGTCGCCATCAGGCCCACCCCTCGGAGCGTCGGCGAGTCGGGCGTGAATCGTCGGCGAGTCGGGAGCGTTCCCCGAGCGTCGTCGGGGCGGGAGATACCGTCTGCGGGGAGTCGACGGCCGTGTCGGTGCCGGGCATCATCTGATTCAAAGTGGTGTAACTACCTATATAAAATCTGCGTCTAATGTGGTTTAGGAGATATTGCCGAATTCTCCCGTTATGGGGTTCGTAACGAAATATTACGGCAAATGAGTCTCCGAATGAAAATTACTACTCAGATAGTAAAAATTCGGATGTGGCGGCGGGAGCGCTCACTCCATCGCGTCGCGCGCCTGCGCCTTCCACGCGCTGACGACGGTCGGGTCGATTCGGAGGGCATCGGCGACGTGTTCCGGGTCCGCGGTGGCGAGTCGCCTGACGGAGCGGACGCCCGCCTCGGCGAGCAGTTCGGCGTCGTCCTCGTCGACGCCGGCGAGCGTCGTCAGCGGCTTCGGCTTCGACCGCTCGCGCCACGCCGCCTCGGCCGCGAGCGCGTCTCCCGATCCGTCGGCCGACGCGTCGTTCGTCTCCCGCCCGCTGGGTGTCCAATCACCCGACTCGGTCGTCTTCGAGGGCGCATCCGCGTCGTCGCTCGCTCCCGACGGCGTCCAGTCGCCGTCCCGTGCTGGCCCGCTCGAACCCGCCGCTTCGCTCCGGCCGCTGGGGGTCCAATCGCCGGCGTCGCGCTCGTCGTCACCGGTGTCTGCCTCGTCGGTCGCATCCCAATCGCCCGAACTCGCGGCGACCCACGCGCGCTCGTCGTCGCCCAGTCCGCGAACCTGCGAGGAGCGTCGGTCGAGGTCGTCGCCGGAGTTGAACGACCACGAAAGCGAGTGCCATCGCCGAATCTTCGCCGCGACGCCGGGGTTCGTGCCCGCGTCGACGAGGTCGCGGTAGCACACCTCGCCGTCGACGATAGCGTCCACGTCGATGTTCGACTCGGCGAGGGATTCGGCCGTCGCCGGGCCGACGTACTTCAGGTCCTGTAGCTCGGTCGGCACGGCGTCGCTCGCGCGGGCACCTCGCGGTCTGAGCAGGTGTGTCAGCGCCTCGTCGGGGTTCGACGGCCCCTCGTCCGCCTCGTTTGCCCGGTTCGTGCCCTCGCCGTCGCTCCGGCGCGCGTCCGAGACGGCTTCCCCTCCGTCCCCGCCCGCGTCGTCTTCGTCGTATCTGCCGGCGTCGTTCACCCCAGTCACCGTTGCATATCCCCATTCTTGCGCCCGACTTGAGTCTTCCCGTGGTAGTCACGAGTCTGTCACTATTCCGAACACATCGGCAAGTTTTACCTCCCCACCTCGCGCAGACCCGGACATGTACGATACCGAAGATATCGACACGGTGGGCGTCGTCGGCGCGGGAACGATGGGCAACGGCATCGCGCAGGTGGCCGCGATGGCCGGCTACGACGTGGTCATGCGCGACCTCGAAGCGGAGTACGTCGAACGCGGGCTGTCGGCCATCGACGACAGCCTCTCGCGGTTCGTCTCGAAGGAGAAACTGACCGCGTCGGCGGCCGACGCGACCAAGGGGCGTATCTCGGGGACGACCGAACTCTCGGACCTCGCCGACTGCGACCTCGTGGTCGAGGCGGCCGTCGAGAACATGGACGTGAAACGCGACATCTTCGCCGACCTCGACGACATCGTCCCCGAGGGCGTCGTGCTGGCGACCAACACCAGCACGCTCTCTATCACGACCATCGCGGCCGCGACCGAGCGCCCCGAACTCGTCGTCGGCCTCCACTTCATGAACCCCGTCCCGATTATGAAGGGCGTCGAGGTCGTCCGCGGCGAGAAGACCGACGACGAGGTCGTCGCCTTCGCCCACGACTTCTCCGAAGACCTCGGCAAGGAGACGTGGGAGTCCGACGACAAGCCCGGCTTCGTCACCAACCGCATCCTCATGCCGTGGCTCAACGAGGGCATCCGCGCCTACGACGAAGGCGTCGCCTCCAAGGAGGACATCGACCGCGGCATGACTCTCGGCACGAACGTCCCGATGGGCCCGCTCACCCTCGCGGACCACATCGGCCTCGACATCTGTCTGGACGCCTCCGAGACGCTGTTCGAGGAGCTCGGCGACCGCTACAAGCCAGCGTACCTGCTCAAGCGCAAGGTCGCAGCGGGCGACCTCGGCAAGAAGACGGGCAAGGGCTTCTACGAGTACGACTAACGGCGCTCTCCGGTCGGCGCTGTCTTCGACCCCGAACCCGAACCGCGGCGATAGCGCATTACACCGGCACCGACCGCCCCCGCGACCAGAAACAGCCCGCCCAGCCCCGCCAGCGCCACCGCCAACCCTTCGACGGTCTGTGACCCAGCGGCGGCGACGAAGGCGATGAGCGCGCCGAAGAGGAACACGGCGGCGACGAATCCGCCGACGAAGAGGACGAACGACGGCGAGAGGAAGTCGTCTGCGGGCATACTCTCACCTTGACCGCGAGGAGACGAAACTGTTGCCCCGCGAAGGAGAAGGCTATCAAACCTGAAATCCCGCGCGAACCCTTTTATCCCGTCCCGCGTGAAGGTCTCTCAATGATTACGGTCGAGAACCTGCGGAAGACCTACGGCGACTTCCCCGCCGTCGTGGGAAGCGATTTCTCGGTCGAGTCGGGCGAGGTGTTCGGCATCGTCGGCCCCAACGGCGCGGGGAAGACGACGACGCTGAAGATGCTCGCCGGGCTCGTCGAACCGACCGGCGGGTCGGCGTCGGTGCTCGGATACGACCCCGAGGAGCCGGCGATGCGGCGCAAACTCGGGTTTCTCCCCGAGGAGTCGCCGCTGTACGAGGACATGACCGCGCGGTCGTACCTCCGATTCTTCGCCGACCTCTACGACGTCCCCCGCGACGTGGCCGACGAGCGAACCGGCGCGGTGCTCGACCGCCTCGACCTCGAATACCGCGACCGCCGACTCGGCGACATGTCGAAGGGGATGAAGCGCAAGGTCGCCATCGCCCGGTCGCTCGTCAACGACCCCGACCTGCTCATCTACGACGAACCGGCCAGCGGCCTCGACCCCCTGACGACGAACGTCGTCTTGGAGTTCGTCCGCGAGCTCCGCGACGCGGACAAGACGGTCGTCTTCAGCGCGCACAACCTCTTTCACGTCGAGTCCATCTGCGACCGCGTGGTCATCATGAACCGCGGCGAAATCATCGCCCGCGGGACGGTCTCCGAGATTCGCGCGGAACACGGCGAGACGACCTACCGCGTGTTCACGACCGTGCCGCTCCCGGAGACCCTGCCCGCGGACGACGAGGTCGGAGTCGAAGGCGAGGAGCGCCACGTCGCCGTCGTCGACGAGATGGCGGCCGTCGAGTCGCTCCGCGAGGCGGCCGAGGCCGCCGGCGGCCGCGTCGCCGACATCCGAACCGACGAGGCGTCCTTAGAGGACATCTTCCTCCGACTCGCTCGCGAAGCACCGACGACGAGCGAAGCCGAGGGCGGCCGCGGCCAGGCCGCTGACGGCGAGCGCGAGTACGCCGACGACGAGCGCGAACAGCGCGTCGCCGGAGGTCGCGGGCAGTCGTGACCGACCTCCGAACGCGACTGGTCGCGCACGCCCGGACCGTCCTCCGCATCGCCCGCTGGGAGGTGTCGCGCTCGGCGGGGACGCTCGACCGCCGGACCGCCGCAATCGGTCTCGTCGCCGTCCTCGTCGCCGGCGGCATCGCGGCCGGCGCGGCCGGTGGCGGGGTCGCGCTCGACCGCGACCTCTACCGCGTCGGCATCGCCAGCGACAGCCCCTACTACGACGCGGTCGACCAGTCGTCGACGCTCGACCCGCGACCCGTCTCGGACCCGAACGTCGAACTCGTCGTCAGCGAGACGCACATCTCGGTCGCCGACACGCAGACCGGCCGGGCCGCCTACAGCGCGTTCCGCGACGCGGTCCAGTCGTACAACGAGCGGCAGATGGCCCGCGAGGAGAACCAGTCGGCCGCGTTCCCGGTCGTCGTCGACCTCCAGTACCGCGAGCGCGCCGCGCTTGTCCCGGCCGGGAGCCGCGTCGACGGCGGCGCGGGCGGAGGCGGCGGCGAAGCCGGAACCGGCGACGGGGGCGGAACCGACGCTGGAACCGGAAGCGGAACCTCCGGCGACGCCGACGGTGCGGGCGGGACAGCGACCGACGGCCCGGCCGCGTCCGACGCCGCGGCGGCCGACGACGGCGGCGTCGACGCCCCGTCGATCGGTGGGATGGCGAGCCTCTTCGGCGGCGACACCAGCGGGTCGCCGGCGAGCATCAGCCCGCCGTTCCCCTTCGCCTCGCTCGTCCTCGCCTTCGCCTTCCTCGTGCCGATGAACTTCGTGATTCAGGCCTACGGGTCGAGCGTCCTCAACGAGCGCATCAACCGCCGCGGCGAGCTGCTCCTCGTCGCGCCCATCTCGCCGGGCGACATCGTCGCCGGCAAGACGCTCCCGTACCTGCTCGGCACGGTCGCGATAACTATCGCCATCGCGGCGGCGGTCGGCGGCGGCGTCGTCTCGGTGGCGGCGGTCGTCCCCATCGGCCTCCTGTTTCTCGCGTCGACGTTCGTCGGCGCGATGTTCGCCCGCTCGTTCAAGGAACTCACGTTCGTCACGGTGACGGTGTCGGTGTTCCTGACGACGTACACGTTCGTCCCGGCCATCTTCACGAACGTCACGCCCATCGCGCTCATCTCGCCGCTGACGCTCGTCGTCCGCGACCTCGCCGGCGAGTCGATTCCGCTCGGCGAGTTCCTGTTTTCGGTCGGGCCGATTCTCCTCGCGGCGGGCGTGCTGTTTCTCCTCGGCGTCGGCGTCTACCGCGAGGAGGACATGTTCACCCAGCGGCCGGTCCCGCTGAAGTTTCTCGACGCGCTCGACAGCCGAATCTCGCGGGCGCGCTCCGTGGCGACCCTGTCGGCGCTGTCGATTCCGTTCGTCTTCATCGCCGAACTGCTGGCCATCGCGGTGCTGTTCGTCCTCCCGGTGGACCTGACCGTCCCGATGATTCTCCTCGCGGTCGCGGTCATCGAGGAGTTGGCCAAGAGCCTCCACGTCCTCGCGGCCTTCGAGAAGGCGCGGTTCTCCCGGACGCTCCGGTCGTCGCTCGTCCTCGGCGGGCTCTCGGGGCTCGGCTTTTTCGTCGGCGAGAAGTTCACCGCCATCGCCCAACTCGCCGGGTTGCAGTCGCTCACACTCGGGCAGACCGCCTTCGCGCCCTCCGGCGTCGGTATCGGCGACGGGACCGGCGTGAGCGCTCTCGTCGTTCTCGGCTTGTTCCTCGCGCCGCTGGCGCTCCACGCGGTGACGGCCAGCGTGACCGCCTTCGGGGCGAGCCGGGGTCGCTCGGCCTACGGCGTCGCGCTCGCGGGCGCAATCGCGATTCACCTCGTCTACAATCTCCAGGTGGTGAGCGCCCTTGGGTAGCCCGCGACTCGCCATCGCCCGGCGCGAACTCGGCAGTCTCCGCAAGGAAAAGACCATCGTGCTGGCGCTGGCCATCCAGCTGTTCGTCGCGGCGTTCTCGTCGTTCCTCGTCGTCGGGCTCGTCTCGCTGTACGACCCCGGCGCGGCGAGCTATCAGGTCGACGTGGCCGTCGCGGGCGACGAGGAGGCAGTCGAGGACCTGCTCCGCGCCGTCGGGACCGAAGACGGTCTCAGCGGGCGGCCGTACTCGTCCACGTCGGCCGCGATGACGGCGTTCCAAGAACGGCAGGTCGATGCCGTCTTAGAGGCGTCAACGGGCGAGGACGGCAGGATACGAGTCGCGGCGGTCGCGCCCGATACGGGCGTGGAGACGACGGCGGTCGTCGTCCGCCTCCGCGACGCGCTCCGCGAACTGGAGCGTAACGAACGCGCGGAGCGGAGCGCGTTCCTCGCCACGGACCCGCTGTCACTCCCGCCGGCGGCGGAGTCGAGCCCGTACTTCGGCTTTACCTACACGGTGCTCGTCCCGCTGTTGTTGTTCCTGCCCGTGTTCATCTCCGGGTCGCTGGTGGTCGATTCGCTCACGGAGGAGGTGGCCCGCGGGACGCTCGAACTCCTGCGGGTCGCGCCCGTGAGCTTCGCGGCCGTCGTGGACGGAAAGCTCCTCGCGGCCGGCGGGCTGGCACCCGTGCAGGCGGTGGCGTGGATGCTCCTCCTCCAACTGAACGGGTCGACTATCGAGAGCGTCCCGTGGCTGTTCGGCATGGTCGCCGGGCTCTCGGCCGTCGTCGTCACTCTCGGCGCGGCGGTGGCGATTACCTCGCCCGACCGCCGGGTCGCCCAACTCCTGTACTCCATCGGCGTGCTTCTCGTCTTCGCGGGTACGTCGCTCCTTCCATTGAGCCCCGCGAACACGGCCGCGCGGCTGGCGCTCGGGACGGCGGGGGTCGGCGCGAAAGTCGCCGTCGCGGGGCTCGTCTTCGTCGGCGTCGTCGCGCTCGTCGGCCTCCGGTTCGTCGTCGACCGGGTGGACCCGAACGAACTCGGCTGAGGCTCCGTCTCTCAGTTCCGCTCTCGGCGGTCGCGTCCGACTCCGCTCCGACACCGCACCGGAAGTCGTACAAGCCCCGAGTCCGAGAGGCGACACATGGCACTCGGAGGCACCGCGAAGAAGCTCCAGAAGGTCGCAGAGATGGCCGAAGACGTGTACAAGAAGCTCAACGAACTGCGCGAGCAGGTCGTCGAGGTCCGCGAGACGGTCAACGAGACGAAGTCGCGCGTCGACCGGCTCGAAGCCGAGAACGCCGAACAGCGGGCGATTCTCGAAGCCATCGCCGAAGAACAGGGCGTCGACCTCGACGCCGCCATCGCGCAGGCGCACATCTCCGAAGCCGAGGAAGGCTCGGCCGGCGGCGACACCGAGGCGACCACGGACGCGTCTGGCGCCGATGCCGACGCATCGAGCGACACCACCGACGAAGCGTAATCCGACCCGCCCCTCCGTCTCTCTCCGTTCTCTTTCGACATCCCGTCCCCGCCACAGCCTCGCTGCCAGTCCCGAAGACGACGCTTTGCTTTCGGCCGGCGTCAGTCGCTCCGGTCGCGAGTCGACCGCCGACGAGGGACGAACCGGGATGAAAACGTTCAGGGCCAGGGGCAACTTTTGCCCACGTATGACCACGCACCGCGACCCCCTCGACTCGGTGCTCGACGCCGTCGGCGAGACGCCGCTCGTCAGAGTCCACGCGTCGCCCGACGAGGTGCCCGTCTACGCGAAGCTCGAATCGTTCAACCCGGGCGCGAGCGTCAAGGACCGCATCGGGACGTACATGCTCGAACGGATGCTCGAATCGGGCGAACTCCCCGAGGGCGGCACCATCGTCGAGCCGACCGCCGGCAACACAGGCATCGGCTTCGCCGTCGCGGCCGGACAGCTCGGCATCCGCGCGGTGTTCGTCGTCCCCGAGCGGTTCAGCGTGGAAAAACAGACGCTCATGCGCGCGCTCGGTGCCGACGTGGTGAACACGCCCACCGAAGACGGGATGGGCGGCGCTATCGACCGCGCTCACAAGCTCGCCGACGAACTCGACGACGCCGTCGTCCCCCAGCAGTTCTCAAACCCGCTCAACCCCGAGGCGCACTACGAGACGACCGCGCCCGAGATTTACGACGCCCTCGACGGCGAGGTCGGCGCGTTCGTCGCCGGCTGCGGCACCGCGGGCACGCTCATGGGCATGGCGCGGTACGGCCGCGAGCACCACGAGGACACGTTCGTCACCGCGGTGGAACCCGAGGGCTCGCTCTACGCCCGGCTCCACGGCCGCGACGTGGCGGAGGCGTCGTACAAGACCGAGGGCATCGGGACGCACGACCCCGCGACGAACGAGCTGTTCGACCCCGAACTGGTGGACGAAATCGTCCAAATCGCCGACCGCGACACCCACGACGAGATGCAGCGCCTCGCCGCCGAGGAGGGCCACCTCGTCGCGTCGAGCGCCGCCGCCAACTCGCTGGCCGCCGTCGACGTGGCCGAGCGCGCCGCCGCCGGCGACCTCGACCTCCCGTACGACGCCGTCGTCACCGTCTTCCCCGACTCCTCGGAGCGATACCTCTCGAAGGGCGTCTACGGCGACTTCGAGTCGTGGGAAGGGTGAAAACGGCGGTTCAGCGGCCGACTCCGACCGACTCGTCGCTCCGCCGTCCGCTCAGGCGAGCCGCGAGTGTTCGACCTTGAAGCACTTGTCCTGGACGAACGAGAGCCCCGCCTCCTCGGCGCGGGCGGCCGCGTCGTCGTCGCTGATGCCGAGTTGGAGCCAGACGGCCGCCACGTCGCCGCGGGCGTCGGCGCGCTCGATTGCGGCGTCGACGATGCCGCCAGCCTCCTCGGACGGCCGGAACACGTCCACGAGGTCGATGTCCTCGTCCACGTCGGCGAGCGAGTCGTACGCCGTCTCGCCGAGGATTTCGTCGTGGAAAGGGTTGACCGGGACGACGCGATAGCCGTGGCGCTGCATGTACGCCGGGACGTCGTGGGCGGGCTTGCCGGGCGTGGCCGAACAGCCGACGACCGCGATGGTCTCGGCGTCGAGCAGCGCGCGGATGTCGTCGTCGCTGGTGATGGGCATACCTACGACGTGGCCGGCTGCGGATAAAAATCTCGGGCGGCTGTGCGGTCTGCTCGCCGTTCCAGTAAGTCAGAAGACCCGTCGATTTTGCCGTCGTCGCCGACGCGGTCGCCGCTGAAACTCCCCGATTAGTGGTCCGCGATGCGGATGTCCGGCGGCGCGTCCTCGTGAGTCGTGATGATGCCGTCGAAGAGCTGTTTGATGGTGTTCATCGTCCGGTCGTCGTGGGCGTCGGCGTCGATGGTGAACAGGCCGAGGCCGCCGACGCTCTGGATGCGGCCGGTGAACACGTGGAGGAACCGGAAGACGGTCTGGAGGTCGGCGTACATCAGGAGCGTCGACAGCGAGTGGAGCATGATGCGGTTCTCCGGCAGGCCGCGGTCTTGGTAGTACTCCTGGAGAATCTCCGAGAGCTTGATTCCGATTCCGGTCATGTCGACCGGCGACGACGTGTATCGGATTCGCTCGTCGTCGCGGACCTCGCCGACGCCCTGCTGTTTCGTGACGCAGTCGACGACCGCGACGGGTTTGCCCTCGTAGTCGAGTCGCTTGCCGAAGTCGTTGAGGATGCGGTCCGCGCCGTCTTTGGTCGTGACGATAACCGCGCCCTCGCCGTTTCGGGTGCCCTCGGCGAGAATGTCGAGCGCCAGCGAGCGCTTGCCGGTCAGCGGCGGCCCGACGAGAAGGAGGTTCGTGCCCGGTTCGACCTCGACGTCGAGGTCAGCGCCTAACTTATACATGCGGGTACCTCGGTTCGACGGTATCGACTCCGAGGAACGCAATCGCGTGACGCTTCCGCTCGCCGAGGGTCATCGGATAGTACGACCATGCGGTGAGCCGGTAATATTCTTTTTGATTGGCGGATAGAACGCTCCCCGTTCGTCGGCTCGTTCCCCGGAATCCGACCGATTGTTCGTCCGCATACATTTATATGGTTCCTCCAGTCTGCGCCGTCGCCCGTCCGACGATGAAGGCGAACGCCGCTAAAAACATCCCGTATTTGAGTCGGCGCTGCGCCGCGGCCGGGTCGGCGAACGACCGAACCGCGGCCGCGAGCATGACCCCGTCGGCGGGGGCGACGATTCCGAGGTACGCCAGCCCGAACCCGCCCCAGACGAACGGCACCGCGCTCGCGGCGACGGCCACGACCAAGACGACCGCGCCGAGCCACAGCGACGCCTCCTCGCCGACGACGATGGGAAGCGTCCGCAGTCCCTCTTCCCTGTCGCCGCCGATGTCCTCCACGTCTTTGACGATTTCGCGGGTCAGCGTCGCCAGCGCGGCGAGTACACAGAGGACGACCGCGCCCAACGGCTCGCCGATGGCCGCGCCGCCGAAGAGGAACGTCGAGCCAGTGAGCGCGGCGACGACGACGTTGCCGACGCCCGGGAGGCCCTTGAAGAACTCCGTGTACGCGAGGAGCGCGACGAGGTTGACGACGGCGATGGCGATGGCGACGACCGGGAGGACGAACGCCGAGACGACCGCCCCGCCGAACAGCGCGATGCTGAACCACTTCGCCTCGGCCGCGGTCACCGCACCGCGCGGAATCGGCCGGTCAGGGCGGTTGATGCGGTCGATATCGCGGTCGAAGTAGTCGTTGATGGCGTTACCCGCCCCCGTGGCGAACACGGTGGCGAGCATCGCCGCGACGACGACGAGCGCGTCGCTCGGGGACGCCCCGGCGACGAACGCCCCGGTGAACGTGAGGACGCCGGCGGCGACGGCGTTTCCCGGTCGGGTGAGTTCGGCGAACCCGCGCGCTCGCGTACCGAGAGACATACCCCGTACTGTTCGGAGGTCGCGTATAAATCGCGCGGAGTCGCCGCCTCGAATCAATCCATTTAAAACAATCCACGACAGACGAAGTCATGTAGGGCGCTTAGCTCAGTCTGGACAGAGTGCTTGGCTTCGGACCAAGTTGCCGTGGGTTCAAATCCTGCAGCGCCCATGATTCTCTCGCAAACAACGTGAACTGAGAGTCATCTTCCGCGGGAACTGGAACTCTGTGGCCGGGGCGGCAGACAGCCTCTCCCGCCAGTCACCGCCGTCCGCGTCGCCTCTTCTCACGGAACGCCACGGAACGAACCGCGGTAAGGGTCATGCGTCGGGGGGAGGCCCCACGCGAAGGTAACCCTCTAGGGTCGGGAGAGAATCCCCCGCCGTCGCACGCATCACGCTCCTTCCGTGGGGCGTCGGAGCCGTCGTACCGACGCTCGGCTTTCCGCTCTAAACTCGACGGCGGACTCGACTTCACAACCCAAACTTGCGCCGCGCCGAAACCCCGATTCTCCTAGGCACAATCCAGTTAGGGACGGCTCCCCTCATATCCAACCACATGGACCGGACCGAATACGCGATACTCACGGTCATCGCACTCGCGACGGTCGGCATCGGCGTGTTCACGACCACGGAGCCGCTGGGAACGTTCCTCGTCGAGAGCGCCCGAGAGGCGCTTTCGACGACCGCGGCCATGGCGTGGGTGACGTGGTGGGCGCTCGTCGTCGGCTTCGCAATCGCCGGCGGCGTGGAGGCGTGGACCTCGGGCGAGGAGGTCTCGGAGCTTCTGGAGGGCCACGGTCCGAGAGAAATCGGCTACGGCTCGCTGTTCGGCTTCGTCTCGTCGTCGTGTTCCTACAGCGCTATCGCCACGGCGAAGAACCTGTTCAAGAAGGGCGGGTCGGCGGCGGCGACCCTCGGGGCGTTCATGTTCGCCTCGACCAACCTCGTCATCGAAATCGGCGCAGTCATCTGGATTCTGCTCGGCTGGCAGTTCCTCGTGGCCGACATCCTCGGCGGGTTCATCCTCATCGGGCTGATGGCGTTCGGCTTCGCCTACCTCGTGCCCGACGAGGTGGTCGAACAGGCCCGACAGAACGTCCAAGACGAGGGTTCGGAGACCGTCCGCGACCCGGTCTGCGGGATGGAAGTCGACCCCGACGAGACCGAGTACTCGGTCGAACACGACGGGCGGACGTTCTACTTCTGCTCGACGTCGTGCAAGGAGAGCTTCGACCCCGAGGAGGCCAACACGACGGTCCGCGAACAGGCGACGTCGCTGTCGGGGTGGAAGGCGCTCGCCGACAAGCAGTGGAAGGAGTGGGGGATGCTCTGGGACGAAATCGCCATCGGGTTCGTCTTCGCCGGCCTCATCGCCGGGTTCATCCCCGAGTCGGTGTGGACCTCGGTGTTCTCGGGACCGACGTTCGGCGTTCCCGTGTACGTGTTTTGGACCGCGGTCCTCGGGGCCGTCATCGGCGTCGCCACCTTCGTCTGCTCGGTGGGGAACGTCCCGTTCGGGGCGGTCCTGTTCTCGAACGGCCTGCCGTTCGGGAGCGTCCTGAGCTACATCTACGCGGACCTCATCGTCCCGCCCATCATGGACGCCTACCGCGAGTACTACGGGACGAAGTTCGCGGCGATTCTCTCGGGGATGATATTCGTCGCGGCGGTCCTGACGGGCGTGGTCGTCCACTTCGTCTTCCTCGGCGCGGGGCTCATCCCGTCGCCTGAGAGCGTCCAAATCGCCGAAGTGAGCATCGAGGCGGATTACAAACTCGCGTTGAACGTGTTCGCCACCGGCCTGTTCGGCGTCCTCTACTGGCTCCACCGCTCGGAGTCGGTCGGCAACGAGGGCCGCGGCGGCCACGGTGAGGCGGCGAACGCCGGCGGCTAAGCCGCCGACTCGACACGTAACCCACGAACCGCAAAAAAACGAAGTCGGGGTTTTCCGGCCCGGCCGAATCCCCGGTTCACGTCTATCGGTGCTCGATGCCCTGCTTCGAGACGTTCGCTCGGGTGACGTAGTCGTCCATCCACTCGGGGTCGTCGTCGCCTTTCTCCTCGGTCCACGCCCACCCTTCGTAGACGTGGACCCGGTCGGTCCCGCGCTCGCGGAGCCTGAGCGTCGCTTTCCCGTCGATGTCGTCGGGACTCGGGGCGGGGTGGAGCCGCCGAGCGGCCTTCAGCGCCGCCTGCCGGGGATACGTTCCGCTGAACACGCTCGTCTCCTCGCCGTCTTCGACGAGGACGAAGTTTCGCTTGCCGTCTTCTCGTACCATGATTGTCCCTACCACGCACTCCGAATTAGTAGTTCGTGTCGCCGCGGGGCACGGCACGGCTTCGAATGGAGCCGACGGCACCGACTCCGAGCGGGGTTACAACAGCGCGTCGAGCCGGGTCAGGTGGAAGTCGACCGCCGCCGCCCCGGTTCGCTCGGGATAGCCGGGACGGGTGACGTCTCCCGTCGAATCGACCGCCGAGCGGACGACGGCGGCGACCCGATAGGCGCGTGGTACCGACGGGTGCGGCCGGACCGACTCGTAGCCCGCGCGGAACGCCCGGCGGAGCGGCGCGCCGTCTTCGACGTACCAGTCGGCGACGAGGTGTTCGACCTTGGCGACGGCGAGCCCCGGCGCGGCGGCCATCGGCTGGCCCCAGTCGAGGACGGCGGTCACGCGGCCGTCGGCGACGAGCGCGTTCCCGGGTCTGAAATCCCACGGATAGAGGTTCGACGGCGGGTTCGCGGGGAGTGACACGGCCGCGGCGACCTCTTCCAGCCGGCTTCGAACCCCGTCGAACGCCGGCGGGAGCGCCGCGATTCCTTCCCGGACGTATGCGGAGAACCACGCCTCCCAGTCGGCGTCGGCGGCGCTCACGGCGTCGAATCCGCGGTCGGTCGGCGAGTCGGAAGCATCGCCGCCGTCGGCCCGCGGTCTCCCGGGAGCCGACCGTCCGAGTCGACCGTACCCTCCGAAAGAGAACGCTTCGTGAAGCTGACCGAGGCCGACGCCGAACGACCGTGCCACGCGGCGTTGGGTCGCCGAATCGAGCGAGACGAACCGCTCGTGGAGTTCGTCGCCGGCGGCGCGCGCGACGACGACGTACCCGAACCCGTCGACCGCGCCCGACGCGAGGACGCGGGGAACCGGAATCGTCGTGCGCTCGCGAACCGCCCGGGAGAGGGCGGCTTCGAGGGCCAACGCCGCGGCGTCGGCCGCCGTCTGGACGACGACCTCGCCGCCGTCGGCGAACGTCGCGACTGCGGTCCGCTTGTTGTTCCCGTTCGGAACGCGGGCCGTCGCCGCGAGGCGTCGCTCGGGGAACTCGCGGGCGAGCACGGTTGCGACGGGGTCCATAGAGCCACTCTAGGGGCGACGCGAACAAAGGTGCAGCGGACGGCTCCCGCGCGGCCGACCGCAGGGGGTCGTCACGGTCCGTCGTCGAGAATCGCCGAGAACTCAGAGAGCGACCGGAGGACGTACGCCGGGGCGTGCGACTCGGCGTCGGGACCGGCCACGTCAGCGACCTCGGTCTCGACCGGGCACCACGCGGCGTCGAGGCCGGCGCGGTGCGCACCGTCCACGTCGAACTCCAGCGAGTCGCCGACGTGGAGACTCGCGTCCGCCTCGGCGTCGAGGGCGTCGAGCGCTCGGTCGAACGGGTCGGGGTGAGGCTTTCGCCGCGGCATGTCGCCCGCAAAGACGACCGCGTCGAACGCGTCGGCGATGCCGAGCGCGTCGAGCTTGACGGACTGCCGTCGCTCGGGCCCGTTGGTGACGAGGCCGACCGACGCGTGGTCGCGGGCGGCGGCGAGCGCGGCCTCGGCACCCGGTCGGAACGAGACGGCCGAGTAGTCGACCGTCTCGACGAACCCGCGGGCCAGCGCTCGGACGTCGACCGCTTCGTGGTCGTGCTTCGCCGCGACGCGCTCGAAGCCGTCGGCGAGGTAGGCCTCGTGGTCGTCGTGGTCCGGCGGGCCGTCGAGGGCGGCCCAGAGGTCCGACGGCTCGCCGAAGCGGTCGATGCCGGCGGCGTCGAACGCGCCGGCGTAGATGGTCTCGCCGCTCTGGTCGTTCGTACAGAGCGTGTTGTCGAGGTCGAAGAGAATCGCGTCGAACGGTGCCACACTCTCCCTTGGTGCGGCGGCGATAAAACTTCGTCCACGATCGACGCCGTCCGCGGCGACGACGAACCGCAGCGGGACGGCGGAGGCAGACGACGGGGCGATGGTTCGCCGCTAGCGGGCCTCAGATGCCCTTCCCGAGCAGTTCGCGGGCGATGATGTTCTTCTGAATCTCCGTGGTCCCCTCGTAAATCTGCGTGATTTTCGCGTCGCGGTAGAGCCGTTCGACGTCGTGGTCGTTGACGAAGCCGGCCCCGCCGTGAATCTGGACGGCCTCGTCGGCCACGTCGGTGGCGACGTTCGAGGCGAACTCCTTGGCCATCGACGCGAGCGCGGTCAGTTGGCCCTCGTCGTTGTCGACGCTCCACGCCGACTTGTAGGTCAACTGCCGGGCGGCCTCGGTCGCGGTGTGCATCTCAGCGAGCTTGTGTTGAATCGCCTGAAAGTCGCCGATGGGGCGTCCGAACTGCTCGCGCTCTTTGGCGTAGTCGAGCGCCCGGTCGCAGGCCCCCTTCGCGATGCCGACCGCCTGCGCGGCCACCGCGGTCCGCGTCTCGTCGAAAAACTGCATGAGCTGGAGGAAGCCCATTCCCTCGGTGCCGACGAGGTTCTCCTCGGGCACGCGCACGTCGTCGAAGACGAGTTCGGCCGTGTCGCTGGCGCGGATACCCATCTTCCCCGTTATCTTGTCGGCGGAGAAGCCGTCGCGGTCGGCCTCGACGATGAGCTGTGAGAAGCCCGCGTAGCGGTCGTCCGCGTCGGGGTCGGTCTGGCACATGACGACGAAGTAGTCGCCGACGCTCCCGTTCGTTATCCACATCTTGGTGCCGTTTATCACCCACTCGTCGCCGTCCTTCTCGGCGCGGGTGCGAACCGAGGTCACGTCGGAACCCGCCTGCGGTTCGCTGATGGCCGCGCCCATGACGGACTCGCCCTCCGTAATCGGCGGCAGGAAGCGCTCTTTCTGGTCGTCGGTGCCGAAGCTGATGATGGCCTCCGCGCCGAACCCGGCGCTCGTGATGCAGAGCCCGATACCGGGGTCGACCGCGAACAGTTCCTCTGTCACGAGGGCGTTCTCCAGCGAGGAGTAGCCGACGCCGCCGTACTCGACGGGGAAGTGCGCCCCCGTCAGTCCCATCTCCGACGCCTTGCGGACGACCTCCGCGGGATACGTCTCCGCCTCGTCGTACTCGCCCGCAACCGGTGCGACCTCGTTTTCGGCGAACCGTCGGACCTCCTCGCGGATGGCCCGCTGTTCGTCCGAGAGCAAATAGTCCATGATTGTTAATCACATACATGGCCGATAACAGTTGTCACACAGCGGGAAACGTGTGGCGAGTTGATTCGACGGGCGTGGCGTCGGCCGCGACCGGGTCGCTCAGTCCGCGGCTTCGACGGTCGCGAGCGGGAGGTCGATGACGAAGACGCTTCCACGCGGTTCGTTGTCCTCGATATGCACGGTGCCGCCGAAGTTCGTGACGATGGTCTCGACGAGGTACAGTCCCGTTCCGGTGCCGGGGCTCTCTACCCCTTTCGCGCCCTTCCCGAAGACGACCGACTTCCGCTCGTCGGAGATGCCGGGGCCGTCGTCGGCGATGCGGACGGTGACGCGCCCGTCGTCCGCCGCCGCCGAGACGTCGACCGACGGCTCGTCGCGGTCGCTGTGGACGACCGCGTTCTTCAGGACGTTCACGAACACGGAGTCGAGCAGGTCGTTGGCGGAGACCGTCGCGGACGGGAGGTCGGCGACCGCGAACGTCGCGTTCGGGTGCCCCTCGCGAACGTCTTCGACGGCCTCTCGGAGCGTGGCCCCGACGTCGAGGTGACGACGGCGCTCGTCGTCGTTCGTCGCGCGCATCAACTGTCCGAGCACGTCGGTGAGGTCGACGGTGTTGAGCGCCCGCCGGAGCGCGGTCTCCAGCTGCGACCGCGCCTCGTCGGACAGCGGCTCGTGTTCGAGGACGATGTCGATGTACGCCGTCACGAGCTGCATGTCGTTTCGGATGTCGTGGCGGACGATGCGGTTCAGCACCTCCAGCTCGTCGTTTCTCGACTCCAAGGCGAGCTCGTAGTGCTTCCGGGGCGTCACGTCGCGGACCGAGACCACCCACCCGAGGGGGTCGCCGGCGCGGTCGAGCGGGATGCGCGTCAGTTCGACGTAGCGCTCGCCCTCGACGAGCACGTCGCACGACGAGTGCTCGCCGTCGAGGTCGCCGTAGTTCGGGAGGGCCTCGCTCGCCGGACGACCGAGGAGGGGGTCGCCGGTTCCCAACAGCGGCCGGACGTGGTCGTTGACGTGGACGACGACCTCGTCGGCGTCGAGGACGACGAGGCCGTCAGCCGAGTGCGCGCCGGCGGTCGCGTAGGCGAGCGGGAGGATGTCGAGGAGCTTGTAGCGGTAGACGGCGATGCCGAACGTCACCGATGGGACCGCGAGCGAGGCGGGGATGAGGTTGACACCTCCGGCGAGCGGCGGGGTGTCGGTGAGTTCGAGCGCGGCGACGACCGACGGAACGAGCATCCCGACGATGAGGAGCGTCGCCTGCGTCCGGTAGGGGCGGTCGAGTTCGAGCGCGTACTGACCGATGATGCCGAGTCCGAGAAACAGCAGGACGAATCCGTAGACGAGGCCGAACACGCTCACCGGGCCGTCGGCGACGGAGAGGACGGTCACGCCGTCGACGGTCGACAGTTCCCAGCCGGTGTAACCCAGTTCCAGCGGGTTGACAAAGAGGACCGCGAGGAACACCGCGGGGACGACGTACAGCGACGCCACCACGTGGCGGTCGAGCAGCTCCCGGCGGTCGGTGTACGCGAGGGCGAAGACGAAGAACGTCGGCGCGGCCGCCATCGCCCCGACGTGGAGGAGCTTGTACGCGACCAGTTTCGCGTCGGGGTCGACGAGAAACAGCTTGACCGCCGTCGTCGCGGTCCAGAAGGTGACGGCGGCCGTCAGCACGGCGAACGAGACGACGGTCGGGTTCCGCCCGCGGCGGCGGACGAACTGGACCGCGTAGGCGGAGAGGACGCCGGCGACCACCGCCGCGAAGACCATCGGGTAGGCGTAGGCGGTGTGCTGCCAGTTCATCGAGCGCCTCGCTCGTCAGTCACGGTTCGAGTGGTGCCCTCGGAGGCGTCGTCTCGGAGATGGTGCCCGGCATCGTTGACTATGGACGGCGATACTCCGCCATCGGATAAAGAACTTCTCAGGGGAATCGCCGGACTGCGGGAGCGCTTCCGCTGGGGGCGGCGTCAGGCGTGCAGTTCCTCGTCGACGAGGTCGACCGCCCGCGAAATCGCGCCGACCGAGGTGAGATGGCCCGCTCCGACGGTGGCTTTCATCGCCTTCGCGGCCTTCCCGCGGAAGATGCTCGGGCCGACCTGTGCGACCGCGCCGTCGCCGACCGAGACGATCCAGCCGGGGACTTCGAACCGGTAGGGGTCGGGCCGCGGCGCGAAGTCGTTCCCGTCGCCGTCGAGTTCGAACTCGACCTGCGCCGCGACGTTGCGGGCGACGGTTTTCGCCTCCCGGAGGGCCGCGGAGGCGCTCGCGGGGACCGGCTCGCCGTCGGCGTCGACCGCGCGGGCCGCGTCGCCGACGACGAAGGTCCGCCGGTCGAGTCGGAGGTCGGCCCTGACGGGGGGTCGCTCGCCGCCCATCGCGTCGTCGCCGGCGATGCCGCCGGTCCAGACCAGCAGGTCGTAGTCGAGGTCGCCGGTGTCGGTCGCGACGGTCGCGTCCGTCACCGACTCGACGGTCGTCTCGGTTCGAATCTCGACGCCCCTGTCGAGGAGTTCGTCGCGGACCGCCCGCTGGAACGACTCGTCGAACGACGGCGCGACGGCGTCCAGTTGCTCCACGAGGACGATGTCGGCGTGCGCGCCCTCCTCGTCGCGGAGCGCGGCGAGTTCGCCCGCGATCTGCACGCCCGACAGCCCCGCGCCGCCGACGACGACGGTGCCGCCCTCGTCGCAGTCGTCGAAGAACCGCTTGCGGATGGTTTCGGCGTCGGCGACGCGCTTCAGCGGGACCGAGTTGGCTTCGAGGCCGGGGATGCCGTAGTAGGCGGTCTCAGCGCCCAGACAGACCGCGCAGTAGTCGTAGTCGAGCGCGTCGCCCTCGGCCAGTTCGACGGTCCGCGCGTCGCGGTCGACGCCCGTCACGCGGTCGACGACGACCTCGGCGCGGTCGAGCGCCTCGTCGAGGGGGACCTGAATCGCGTCGGCGACCGCCGGCCGTCGAATCGCGCGGTGGACTTCGTGTTGGACGAGGTGGTGCGGGGAGTCGTTCACCACGGTCAGGTCGGCGTCGACGGGGAGTCGGCGTTCGAGGTCGCGGGCGAGCGTGAGGCCCGCGTACCCGGCACCGAGAACCAGGACACGCATGGCTGTCTCGTCGGGCGCGAGCAAAAAGAGGGTGACGGCGGTCGCGGTACGCGGCGGTCGGCCGGACGCTCAGAACAGCGCCTCGGAGTCGTCGAGCACCTCGGCGGGGCCGCCGACGCCCCACACGTCGGTTTCGACGCCGCAGTCGGCGACGGCTTCCTCGACGCGGTCGACGTGTTCCTCGGTGGTGTTGACGTAGACGCTCGCGCCGGTGTCGGTCGAGAAGTAGACCGGCACGTCCTCTTCGTTCCGGAGCCTGCGGACGGCGTTGAAGACGGCGATGGTGCGCGGCTGCCAGTAGACCCAGCCGGCGGGGCCGGTCATCGTCGTCGCCGCGAGCGACAGCGAGTCGTGCTCGGCGAGTTCGAAGGCGGCGTCGAAGTCGGCGTCGTACAGCGCGTCGCGCATGTCGTCTATCTGGGCGTGGATGTGGGCCATCCGCGCCTGGAACATGTGGCTGTCGGCGGCCTCGGCGTGGGCCTGTTCGGTCTCCTTGTAGGCGGGGACGTGCGCGGCGACGATGCGCAGGTCGTCTTCGAGGTCGGTCTCGATGCGCTCGGAGCGACAGTCGGTGTCGTTCATCCCCGAGTAGAGGTGCGAGACCGCGCCCGTGACGGCGCGGGCGGCGGACGCCGACCCGCGGCGAGCGATGGTCGAGACTTCGGGATGCGTCATATCGAGGCCGGCCGCCTCGGCGAGCGCCATCGCGGCCGCGGCGAACCCGGACGCCGACGACCCGAACCCGATGTTCGAGGGGAAGGAGTTCTCGCTTTCGAGGCGGACGCGGTGGTCGAAGTCGGCCAGTTCGCGGACCCGGTCGACGACGGCTTGGATGCGCTCCGCGCCGCGGCCCTCGACTTCCTCGCCGCCGATGACGTAGGTGTCCTCGTCGGCGTCGGGGAGGAACTCGACGGTCGTCTTCGTGTGGCTCGGGGCCGTGCAGACGCTGATGCTGTCGTGGTACGGCATTCGGCGCTCCGTGTCTCGCATCCCGTGATACTTCACGAGGCCCTGAATCGGGTGGGCCTTGGCGGTGGCCTTCATGTTCGAACGCCCGTCGGACTCGGGGTTAAACGTCCCGATAGGTGTCGACACCGGCGGGTAACGAGTATAGTCGGTCGGAAATCGAGTGCGCGCCGGCGGGAGGGCCGGCGCGGGTCGGTCGCAACGGTGCGCAGGAAGGACGCACGTTCTCCCTCTCCAGCGGGAGGCGGTCGAGTTCGATGCAATCGGTCGCCGTTCGGTTACGTGGGTCGTCGTATCGTATTGGCTGTCTCGTGGTTGATTCGCTGGGTCCGCTTCGATTGGTTGGCTGGTTTGGTCGAGTTCGGTGCGGTCGGTTCGTTACGGTTCGGTCGGTTCGTTACGGTTCGGTCGGTTCGTTACAGTTCGGTCGGTTCGTTACGGTTCGATTGGTTGGCTGGTCGTTCGAGTTCGATGCGTGTGGTTCGTTGCTGTTCGTCGTCGTGCGATTGGTTCTGCCCGGCTATTCTGTGGACTCGGATTCGTGTCCTCGCTCCCAGACGTTCGTGACGCTCTCCCCTGTCGGCGGTGTGTGGCTGACGTCTCGCATCGTCTCGTTCGGGCGGTCACTTGTGTTGCTCATGTGTTGCCTTGGTAGTTGCTACCACGATTCGTGGATAAAGATTTCGGCGATATTATATTACGACTTATTAGCATACTAGGAGATATGAGGGGCGAGTCGAACCGGACCCGAACGCGTGTGGAACGAACACCGGACGGGCGGCGACTGGCCGTCTCCCGGCGGATTTCGGCTCCCGCGGACGCGGCGTGGGACGTGTTAGTGTCGGTCGCCGACTGGCCCGACTGGGGGCCGAGCGTGTCGGCCGTCCGCGGCGTCGACAGACGCATCGAGGCGGGAAGTCGCGGGGAGGTTCGCGTCGCCGGCGTCTGGGTCCCGTTCAGCATCGAGACGTGCGACGACGAGTCCCGTCGGTGGACGTGGCACGTGGCCGGGATTCCGGCGACGGGACACCGCGTGGAGTCGGTCGGGGCCGACCGCTGCGAGGTGGCGTTCGAAGTACCGGTGCTCGCGGGGCCGTACGCCGCGGTCTGTGCGCTCGCGCTGCGGAGAATCGAGCGGCTCGCAAAGCGGCGACCCACAGACGAGGCGCGCCGGGACCGAAGTGAGTGAGTGGGTGAGTGAGTCAGCGGGCCGAGGGTGTATCTCCACGCGACGGCTCAGAACGGACCGAACAGTACGACCGCCGCCGCGACCGCCGCGATGACCACGGCCGCGACGAGGAGTGCGAGCGCGCGACCGGAGCCAGCGTCTTCGGCGGCGTCCGCCTCGGCCGCGGCGCGGGCTTCCTCGGCGTCGATCTCGTCGACGATGTCCTCGAACTCCGGTTCGTGCGGCTCGTGATACTCGTCGATGATAGCCTCGTCGAGGTCGGCGTCTTCGAGCGCCTCCACGAGACCGGGGAGCGCCACGAGTTCGATGGGCCGTTCGACCTCCTCGGGGTCCACGACGAGGGCGCGGTCGCCGTCCTCGTCGGGTTCGTCGAGCTGTTCGTCGGCAGCGAACGCGAGCGCGAGCGTCTCCGCGGCCTGTTCCTCGTCGCCGGTCGTCAGGAGCGTTCCGTCGATGCCGCGGTCGTCGCAACGCTCGGCGAACGCCTCGACGCTCCGGGCGTCGAACGCGGCTTCGACGTCTATCCAGACGACCTCGGTCGGTTGTGGCTCCCCTTCGGGGGCCGCAAAGAGGAACGTCCGCCCGTCGCGGACGGTCCGTTTCGTCCGCTCCCCGCGGGCTGAGCGGACCCGCTCGACGACGGTCGCCGCGTCGTCGGTATCGAGAAACGAGAGCACACTCGACAACGACACGTCGCTCATTGTTCGGACAGACTTCGCATCCCGCGATAAACCTTCGCGCCCCATTATCAATTTGTGATAACGGGCGGGTCGTCGGCGCAGCCTCGTCGGGACGTTAGTCGGGGCGGACGAGTTCGAACCGGTCGTCGGTCGTCGCGTACTCGTTGCCCGCGAGTCGGCCGACCGCGTCGAGTTTCCTCGTGTCGAGTTTGCCGTCGGTCAACACCTCGTCGGCGACGTGCGCGTGGACGACCTCGCCGAGGACGAGCGTCGAGGATCCGACCTCCACGCTGTCGTAGAGTGTGCACTCGAAGGCGACTTTAGCGTCGGCGACGCGGGGGGCGTCGACCCGGAGGGACTCGGCCTTCTCGATGCCGGCGTGTTCGAACTCGTCGACGCCGGGCGGGACCGTCGCGGCGGTCTCGTTCATCGCCTCGACGAGGTCTCGGGTGACGACGTTGACGACGAACTCGCCGCGGGAGATGGCGTTTCGCGGCGTGTCCTTCAGCGACGGGCCGCGGCCGACCGGCGCGAAGACGACGACCGGCGGGTCGACGCTGGCGACGGTGGAGAAACTGTACGGCGCGAGGTTGTCGGCGTCGTCGCCGCGGGTGCTCACCCACGCGATGGGACGAGGGACCACGGCCCCCGAGAGCAGGCGGTACGGGGAGCCGAACTCGTCGGGCGCACCGTCCATCAGCGACCCGCCTCCGCGGGCGGACGGGGTCGGCTATGCGGCGGGAGACGTGCGCGTGTCAAGCCCGGTATTGCGTCGGTCATGAATGGGTGAATGGATGTGTGGTGGGTTCGGACGCCGATGAATCTGTGGGGCGGTGGCGGGTCGAGAGTCTCGTCGTCGTCGCTTCGGAGCCGCCTCGGCGCGGTTAGAGCAGCGTCAGGCCGACGGCGTAGGACCACGTCGTCCCGCTGAGTGCGAGGAAGACGAGCGCGCCGCCGAGCATGACGACGTTCTTCAGGAAGCTTGTCATCTCGGACTCCTGTTGCTCCTCGGGAACCGCCCAGAAGTCGTGGAACACCGGCGTTCCGACGACAAGGAAGACGGCGACGGCACCGGCGGCGAGCGCGGGCAGGACGCCGAGGGCGATACCGAGACCGCCGAACACGAGCATCCCGCCGGAGACGACGACGCCGAGGCGGGCCGCCGGCAGGCCCTTCATCTCCGCGTAGCCGGTCATGTGGTCGAGGTTCAGGAAGTGGTTGAGTCCCATGAACGCGAGCACCGCGCCGAAGAGGACGCGCGCGAGGAGGAACGCGATGTCCGCGCCGGGAGAGGCGAACTGGAGCGCGACGCTCATCTCGGTACCTCCGTCGCGGCGGTGGTTCTGTGACGGTCCGTCGTCGGGTGTAGTACTATCATTACGTTACCTGGTACGAGACGGAACCGATATATGTGTTTGCTGACATACATGCCACCGGGTAACCGTGCAGGTATCCGGTTACGCCAGCGTCACTCCAAGTCGGTAACGTCCACGAAGAGTTCGGACGTTCGGTGGTAGAATCGGCACACTCTGGACGAGTAAGTGAGAGAACGTTTCGTTCTCAACCAATATATGGTACGTATATGGTAGTATTGTTCGACCCTCGAAAGATATACCCCGCTTGGCAGTGCATATCAGTACGGGACGTGTCAACCATGATGAAAACAACCAGCGGAGAGTCTCATTTATGACCGAGACGTGGGACTCCGCGGGGTACATTGCGAGTTCTCGGTATCGACTGGCCGTGTGTCGGTATCTCTCGGAACACGGTTCGGGACTTCCGTCTCGAATCGCCGCGGAGACCGACCTCGCACAGCCGCACGTGTCTCGGGCGCTCTCCGAACTGCGGGAGCGGGGCATCGTCGAACTGTTGGTACCGGAGTCACAGCAGAAAGGGCGACTCTACGGACTGACGGACCTCGGCGAACTCGCCTACGAACGGGTCGCACTCGACCGGGAGGCGGACATCACCGTCGTCGACGACGGCGAGTTCCCCGCGCCCGAACTATCCTCGGATTTACAGAAAGCGTACGGGGGCGCGCTCCGAGCAATCGCGTGGTGTGAGCCGATTCAGACGCGGATTCGCTTCTTCGAGCAGTCGCTCATCGAACGCTACGACGAAGACACCGTCAAGACGCTCGTCGCGACGCTCACGAACGAGGAGGCCATCGACCAACCCCTCGAAGACCTGCCAATCGGAGGGCCGGAACTCGTCGCGTTCGCCATCGACGACGCGCTCATCGTCAGGGTGCCCCTCGAGGACGACGTGAAACTGCTCGTCTCGCTCGACGCGACTGTCGACGTGACGCTCAACGAACTCCGCGACTCCTGCCGGCAGATGACGGCTACGGCCCTCGACTCCTAACTCCGACGCTTTTGTCTCCCAGCCCCGTACTGCGAGCCGTGCCACAGCGATGCACCGTCGTCGGTGTCGACGGCTGTCGGTCGGGCTGGGTGTGTGCCGTCGCCGCCGACGGCCTCTCCGTGAGAGTCGTCTCTGACTTCGCCGCCGTCTGGGACCTCGCCCGCGAGCGTGACGCTGAGCGGGTGCTCGTGGACATCCCTATCGGTCTTCCCGAGTCCGACCGCCGCGCGTGCGACCGCGAGGCCCGCGAACTGCTCGGCGCTCGGGCCGCCACCGTCTTCTTCGCGCCCGTCCGGGCCGTCCTCGACGCCGACTCCCACGAGGCGGCAAGCGCGACGAACCGCGAACACACCGGGGCGGGACTCTCGATTCAGGCGTGGCACCTCGTGCCCAAAATCCGCGAGGTCGACGCCGCTCTTCGGGAGACACAGCGCGCCCGACAGCGCGTGTTCGAATCCCATCCCGAACTCGCGTTCGCCGCGTTCGCCGGCGAACCGCTCTCGGAATCGAAAGCGACAGCCGAGGGCCGCGCTCGCCGCCTCGACGTGCTCAAGACGGCGTTCGCCGGCGACGGGGTCGGCGACGACAGTTCGAATGCCGGCGCGACGGACGCGTCGAAGTTCGACGCCGAGCGCGCCTACCGCGAGACGCTGGCCCGGACGCTCCGACGCGACGTGGCTCGCGACGACGTGCTCGACGCGCTCGCGCTCGCGGCCGCGGCCCGGCGACCGCTCGGGACGCTCCCGAGCGACCCGCCGCGGGACGCCGCCGGACTGGAGATGGCGATTCGCGTCCCGACGGGGGCTCTCGGGACGAATACAGAAGTTTGACAATCACTAGCATCTATCCGTAAGATCTTGAAACACACGAGTATATAGTCAACAATAGTGTTGGGTATTCTTCGGGGAGAAGATATTTATGCACGGTGTTCAATCGGATAGATGGCGCGGCCACTGTCGCCACCACAGAATACCCAGCCCAGCCCAATGCGTGATTCAGTGCCAGCACGCAGTCGGTCGCGCCTCCCGCTGCCTCTACGCGGGTTCGACGTCCCCGCCCCGGACTCGAACCCGACCGTTTCAACGCCCTGAGCGCCCGCTACGGTCGGCCTAACGCCCTGTTATCGCCCGAATTCGGCCCTGTGTCCCCGGCCCGAAGCTACATCTACAACCCATCCTAACCCCGCGTATGTACACCGGCAGGACGGACCGGCCCTGCTGTCTCTGCGACGACCCGAAGACGGTCGCCCGCATCGCGGTCCCCCCGCGAGCGGTGACGCTCATGGAGAACGCCGCCCCCATCGCGTGGCGCGACATCGTCGGCGACGTGACGCTCCAATTCTGCGAGAGCGACTGGGAACTCGTCACCGAGTTGGTCTTGGACCTCGGCATGCACCCTCTCTCTCTCGGTGCAACGTCGCCCGCGCGGACTTCAGTATCCGCGAGGACTTCGAGGCGCTCCTGAACAGCACCCGCGAGGAACCCGACCAGACCGAACAAGAAGACCGCATGCTCGCCGAGGCCCGCGCCGTCATCGACGACGCCGACGACCCGATGGTCGAAGTGCGCGACCTCGTGGAGGCCCACGTCGTGGTCCGCGCGATGGCCGAACTCGGCGTCGACAGACCCGTGTGAGTCGCGTTCGCTGAGCCTCCCGGAAGCGACGACTTCGATTTTCTCGCCCGGCTGACTGTCCCGAGCAGGGCGAATATCGTATTTCCCCGCAGAGGACGTATCAGCGACTAGTTGGGTCGGTCCGTCGCCGCCCCCGCGCCGATGTCCGCGGACCCGGACGCCGTCGGTGCCGCCCGCCGGGACCTCACGATGAAGAGTCACACCGCTATCTTGGTCGCCGTACTGCTCGTCCTCGCCGCGCTCCCGACACCCGTCGCCGGCCAGCAGGCCGAACCGAACAACGTCCCCGTCTTCCGCGCCTACGTGGTCGACCCGGTGGTCGAACCCGGCGTCGAGACGACGGTACGAGTGGTCTTCGCCAACGACCCGGTGGACACCGAAGACGTGGCCAAGCCCGCGGAGAACGTCCGCGTTAGGCTCTCCCCGCGAAACACCCCCTTCACCGTCAGGACCGGCGACCTGTTCGTCGGCACGATGAACGACAGCGACACCCGAGAGGTCGCCTTCCGGGTCGAGGCCCCCGAGAACGTCGCGGCCGGCGAGTACAAACTCCGCCTCGACGTGTTCTACGAGTTCGACAACGCCCACCGCCGCGTCTACCGCCTCGACGTGCCCATCAGAATCGAAGAGCGCGTGCGGTTCGCCGTCGTCGGCGCGGACTCGTCGGTCCCCGTCGGCGGGAGCGGCGCGGTCGCGTTGACCCTGCAGAACACGGGCGAACTCGACGCGCGGAACGCCGTCGTCGCGGTGACCGCCCAGTCGGCCGACGTGAGCTTCGACGGCGCGCAGACCGCGAGCAGTTTCGCCGCCGACTGGCCCGCCGGTGAGAATCGGACCTTCGTCTACGACACCGCGCTCGATTCCGAGGCGTCCGTCCGCGGCTACGTCCTCGGCGTCGCCGTCGCCTACGAGGACCCCGACGGCGCGCGCCGACAGTCCCCCGACCTCGCCGCCGGGTTCGTCCCCTCGCCCAAGCAGTCGTTCTCCGTCGCGGACGTGACGAGCACGCTCCGCGTCGGCGACGAGGGCCGAATCGAGGGCGTCGTCGTCAACGACGGAGCGACCCTCGCGCGCAACGCGGTCGTGACGCTCTCGCTCCCCGAGGGGAGCGCGACGGCGACCGAGACCGAGTTCGCCCTCGGCGACCTCGAACCCGGCGAGCGCGTCCCGTTCTCGTTCGACGTGGGAATCTCGGACGACGCGGACGCCGGCCCCCGGCAGTTCACCGCGACCGTCGCCTACCGCGACGCCGAGGGTGACCGGCGCACCGGCGACGACATCGACCTCCGGGTCGCCGTCGCCGCCGCGACCCCCGAGTTCGGCGTGACCGTCGACGAGGGCACCGTCGCGCCGGGTCGGAGCGGACAACTCCGCGTGACGGTCGTCAACGACCGCGACGAGACGCTCACCGACATCTCCGCGAAGATATACCTCGAAGACCCCCTGTCGTCTGCCGACTCCGAGGCGTTCGTGGACGAACTCGCGCCCGGCGAGTCGGCGACGCTCGTGTTCGACGTGTCGGCCGCCCGCGGCGCGCTGGAGAAGGACTACCCGGCCGAACTCGACTTCCGCTACGACGACGGCGCGGGCGAGACGACAATCTCGGACGCCTACCGCGTGCCCGTCCGCGTCGAGGAATCCGAAGACAGTGGCGGCCTCCCGTTCGGCCTCTCGGCCCCGCTCGTCGGCGCGGTCGTCCTCCTCGCGGCGGTCGGCGGCGCGGGCTTCCTCGTCGTCCGCCGGCGGGGGCGGCGCTGAGCCGTGGCCCGACTGGAGTTCCAGCGGTTCGTCGACTGGGTCGACCACCGCATCGTCAACCGCTCGCGGCGCGTCATCCTCGTCTTCCTCGTCGTCACGCTGGTGTTCGGGGCGGGACTGAGCGCCGTCTCGACCGAGGCGGGGACCGAGCAGTTCGCCGAGGAAGTACCGGAAGAGGAGGCGTTTTCGCGCGTCACCGAGGAGTTCTCACCGCGCTTCGAGGCTGGGACCGGTAGCACGCAGCTCATCCAGCGCGCACCGAACGTCCTGACGAGGCGCGAACTCCTGCGGATGCTGGAGGCCCAAAAGCGCCTCTCGGACCGCGACGACCTCCGCGTCGTCGGCACCGCCAGCGCCGCCTCGGTCGTCGCGGAGACGCTCGACCCCGACGCCGACGGCCTCGCCGAGCAGATTTCGGCGCTCGAACGCGCGACCGACAGCGAGGTCGCCGCCGCGGTCCGCGAGAACGCCGACAACGAGCGCTTTACCGGCCTCCTCGCCGACGACTTCAACCCGACCGCGGCGAGCGCCTCGGCGACGATTGCGGTCGTCACCCACTCGATTCCGCTGGCCGACGAGGCCGGTGCGGGACAGGGCGGCGACAGCCCGCTCACCCCGATTCAGCGGACCGCCGGGCGCGTCGTCGCCACCGTCGGCGGCGACATCTCCGTCTTCGGCTCGGGCGTCATCGCCGACGAGTTCGGGACCGTCATCGCCGACTCGCTCATCCTCGTCGTGCCCGCGGCCGTCGTCTTCATCCTCTTCTTCCTCGTCGTCGCCTACCGCGACCTCGTGGACCTGCTGTTGGGGACCGCCGCGCTCGGGATGGCCATCGTCTGGACGTTCGGCTTCCTCGGACTCGCGGGCATCCCGTTCAACCAGATTATGATCGCCGTGCCGCCGCTGCTCCTCGCGGTCGGCATCGACTTCGGCATCCACGCGATCAACCGCTACCGCGAGGACCGCGCCGAGGGGCTTCCCGTCGGCGATGCGATGCGAAAGGCGACGGACCAGCTCCTCGTGGCGTTCTTCATCGTCACCGCGACCACCGTCATCGGCTTCCTCTCGAACCTCGTGAGCAACCTCACGCCGATTCGGGACTTCGGCGTCGTCGCGGCCATCGGCATCGTCTTCACCTTCCTCGTGTTCGGCGTGTTCCTCCCGGCGACGAAAGTCGAGGTGGACAGGCTCCGCGAGCGCTACCCGATTCCGACGTTCAGCCAGTCGCCGCTCGGCCGCGAGGGGAGTTCGCTCGGGAGGGTCCTCCGGCTCGGCGTCGCGCCCGCCCTCCGCGCCCCCGCTGTCGTCCTCGTCGTCGCGCTCGTCCTCTCGGGGTCTGCGATGTGGTACGCCACGGGCGTCGACACCGAGTTCGGACAGGAGGACTTCCTGCCGCCCGCGGAGGCCCCGGCGTACCTGAAATCCCTCCCCGAGCCCTTCGCGCCGAGCGACTACAGCGTCGTCGCCGACATCGAGTTCCTCGAAGAGCGCTTTTCGTCCTCCCAGAGCGGGGTCGTGACGGTGTACCTCGAGGGGCGACCGACCGACGACGCCTACCTCGAAACGCTCGACCGGGTCGCACAGGACCCGCCGGACACGTTCATCGTCGAGGACCGCCGGGCCGACTCGACGAGCGTCCTCACCGTCATCGACGCCGAGGCCCGGGAGAACCCCGAGTTCGCCGCGGTCGTCGCGCGACACGACCGCGACGGCGACGGCGTCCCCGACCGGAACCTCGCCGAGGTGTACGACGCGCTGTTCGCCACCGACTCGGCCGCCCGCGCCGGAGAGTACCTCGCCGACGACTACCGGAGTTCGCGGGTCGACTACCGCGTCCGGGCCGACGCGGACGACGACGCGGTCGTCGCCGACGCCCGCGAGGTCGCCGCGCGCTTCCGCGGTCCGAGCACGGCCACCGGCGCGGTCGTCGTCTTCTCGGCTATCTCGGACCTCATCCTCGACTCCGCGGTGCAGAGTCTCGCCATCTCGATGGCCGGCACCGGTGCGTTCCTCGTGTTCGTCTACTGGTGGCTCGAACGCCGCCCCTCGCTCGCGCTCGCCAACCTCGTGCCCATCCTCGTCGCGGTCACGTTCGTCGCCGGGACGATGCGACTCGCCGGCATCTCGTTCAACGCCTTCACCGCGACGGTGCTCGCGCTGACTATCGGCCTCGGCGTGGACTACTCGGTCCACGTCGTCCACCGCTTCGTCGACGAGCGCGCCGACCACGACCTCGAAACCGCGCTCGACCGGACGGTCCGCGGCACCGGCGGTGCGCTCGCGGGCAGCATGCTCACGACCGTCTTCGGCCTCGGCGTGCTCGTCCTCGCGGTGCTCTCGGTCCTCGGCCAGTTCGGCCTGCTCACCGCCGCGAGCATCGTCTACTCGTTCCTCGCGTCGATGCTCGTGTTGCCCTCGGCGCTGGTCCTCTGGGACCGGTTCAGCGGCAACGACCCGCTCGTTCCTCTCGGCGGCGTCGAACGCGAGTCCGGCGCGGCGGCGACCGCCGACTGAGATTCGCGTCCCCGCTCACGAACCTGCTCGTATTCGCGTACCTACTCACGCGCCGGTTCCGACGCCGAACAGCCGCGTCGACCCCCACGAGAGGACGACGATGCCGACGATGAACACCGCGAGCGCGGCCATCATCGGAAACGGGTCGAGCGACGGCCCGCCGAGGAACGGCCCGCGGACGATGAGAAACGAGGTGCCCATCGAGAGGCCGAGTCCGACGCTCGTGACGAGCGTGAAAAACAGTTTTGCGACGCCGATTCCCCGCGTGTCGTTCCGGAAGCGCATGGGGACACGTCCCCCGAACCCAGCTTGAACGATTTGGCCGTCTCGTTGATGTTATCGGGCGGTTGTCGGGTTCTCGGTCAGCGCTCGACGCGGAATCCGGTCTCGCCGTCCGGCTCCTCGTAGGTGACATCCACGTCCTCGACGGACGCCATCGGACTCCCCTCGTGGCACCACTCGACCATCGCCTCCACGTCGTCGCGGGGGCCCTCGAAGACGGCCTCGACGCGGCCGTCCGAGAGGTTCTTCACCCAGCCGTCGACGCCGCGGTCGCGGGCGGTGTCGCGGGTCGTCGCCCGGTAGTAGACGCCCTGTACGTGTCCCGAGACGTAGACGTGCGCGCGGGTTCGACCGTGCTCGCTCATGGCACCCGATTCGTCATCCGTCGTCAAAGGCGTGCTGCCTCTGGCGGTCGGTTCGGCGGTCCGTCCGACGCCGGAGTCGCCGTCTCCCCGCCCGTCGCCGCGACCGTACCGGCCGCCCCGTGCCCCCGACCCGCACGCATCCGGCGAACCGTCAGCATCTAAGTACGACCCCCACGACGCTGGACTATGGAACTCTTCGGCACCGCCGGTATCCGCGGGAGCGCGACGGAGCGAGTCACGCCGGAACTCGCCCTCAGCGTCGGCCGCGCCGCCGGCCTCGCCGCGCTCGAATCGGACGCGCCCGCCGAGTTCGTCGTCGGCCGCGACGGACGGACGACCGGGCAGGGCCTCGCCGCCGCCGTCGAGGCCGGTCTGCTCTCCGCCGGCGCGGACGTGACCCGCGTGGGCGTCGTCCCGACGCCGGCGCTCGCGTTCGCCTCGCGGGGTCGACGCGGCGTCATGCTCACCGCCTCGCACAACCCCCCGACGGACAACGGCATCAAGATGTTCGTCGACGGGCAGGAGTACGACCGCGACCTCGAACGCGACATCGAGGCGCGGGTCGAGGCGGGTGCGTCCCCGACCGACTGGGACGACTGGGGTGCGACGGGGACGAGCGGCGTCCTCGACGCCTACCGAAGCGCTATCGTCGAGTTCGCCAGCCAGCACGGGGCGGACCTCGACGGCCTCAACGTCGCCGTCGACTGCGGCAACGGGATGTCCGCGCTCGGCACGCCGCAGGTCCTCCGCGACCTCGGCGCGCGCGTCGTCACGCTCAACGGGCAGATAGACGGCCACTTCCCCGGCCGCGAGTCGAAGCCGACGCCCGAGACGCTCGCGGACCTCATCGCCTTCGTCGCCGACGGCGACTTCGACTTCGGCATCGGCCACGACGGCGACGCCGACCGCATCGTCATCATCGACGGGAACGGCGAGGTCGTCCACGAGGACACCGTCATCGCCATCGTCGCCGAGCACTACGTCCGCGTCTCCGACGCCGACGACCCCGTCGTCGTCACGACGCCGAACGCCTCGGGCCGCATCGACGAGCGGGTCCGCGAGGCCGGCGGTCGGGTCGAGCGCGTCCGCCTCGGCGCGCTCCACGAGGGCATCGCCAGCGCCCGCGCCGGCGGCGGCGACGTGGTGTTCGCGGCCGAGCCGTGGAAGCACATCCACCCGTCGCTCGGCGGCTGGATAGACGGCGTCGCGTCGGCGGCGCTCGTGGCCCGCCTCGCGGCGGAGTCCGGCATGGCCGGCCTGCGCGAACCGGTCACGGAGCGCCCGTACCGCAAGGTGAGCGTCCCGTGTCCCGACGAGAAGAAGCGGGCGGCGATGGCGGCGCTCGAAACCTCGCTTCCCGACGCGATGGGCCCCGAGTCGGTCGACACCGAGTACGGCGTCCGACTGGAGTTCGCCGACGCGTCGTGGACGCTGGTCCGCCCGTCCGGCACGGAACCCTACATCCGCGTGTACGCGGAGGCCGACGACGTGGACCACCTCGTCGACGAGGTGACGGGCGTCGTCGAGGGCGAAATCGAGGACGCCTGAGCGGGGCTCCGGGGGAATCGGTCCGGACGCGCGACCCGGCGAGGCGCGAACACGACGCCCGCGGACGTGAACCGCGGACCCGTTCTCGGCGATTTGCAAACGTGGTGATGCGACGCCGCTGAAACCGCGAAACGACACCTTTATGCAATTTTCGCGGCCCCTGTCTCAATAGGAGTTCATAGATATGGACAGACGTTCTTTTGTCAAAGCGGCAGGGGTCGCGGGTATCGCTGGCCTCGCAGGTTGTACGGGCGGACCGTCCGAGGGGAGCGAAGACACGACGGCGGCGACGACGACCGAGTCGTCCGGCGGCGATGAGACCACGACGGCCGAGCAGACGACCGAGGAGTCCGGTCCGTCGGCCAACGTCGGCATGGTCTACGCGCTCGGCGGTCTCGGTGACAAGTCGTTCAACGACGCCGCGAAGCGCGGCATCGAGCAGGCGGAATCGGAACTCGGCATCGCCTACGACGAGGCCCAGCCCTCGGCGGCGGAGGAGTTCCCGCAGTTCCAGCGCCGGTTCGCGCAGTCGTCGAGCCCGGACTACGACCTCGTGTCGTGTATCGGCTACGCGCAGAAGTCCGCGCTCTCCGAAACCGCGCCGAGTTTCTCGGACCAGAAGTTCATGATCGTCGACGACGTGGTCGACGAGGACAACGTGGCGAGCTACCTGTTCCGCGAGGAACAGGGCTCGTTCCAGGTCGGCTACCTCGCCGGCCTCATCACGACCCAGGAGTTCTCCGCTGGCTCCGGCTCGACGACGGCCGACTCGAAGAGCGTCGGCTTCGTCGGCGGCACCGAGACCGAGCTCATCCGCAAGTTCCAGGCCGGCTACGAGGCCGGCGTGGCGCACGCGGACGATGAAATTTCCGTCGACGTGGCCTACGTCGGGTCGTTCTCCGACTCCGCGAAGGGCAAGGAGATTGCCACCTCGATGTACGACAACGGCGCTGACGTCGTCTACCACGCGGCCGGCGGCAGCGGCCTCGGCGTCTTCCAGGCGGCCAAAGAACAGGGCAAGTTCGCCATCGGCGTCGACTCCGACCAGTCGCAGACCGAACCGAACTACGCCGACGTCATTCTCGCCTCGATGGTCAAGCGCGTCGAGTCGGCGGTGTACACCTCCGTCGAGAACGTCGTCAACGACGAGTTCAACGGCGGTTCCACCACGACGCTCGGCCTCGAAGAGGACGGCGTCGCCGCCGTCTACGGCGCGGAACTCGGTTCCGAAATCCCGCAGGACGTGAAGGATTCGCTCTCGGAGTCCCGCGAGGCTATCATCGCCGGCGACATCGAAATCCCGACGACGACCGAGTAACGCCGCACTCGACACTCGCATTTCTTTCGACACCGCGCGCCGAGCGACAGTATTCCCGAATATTGGGGTCAATGTTGCCGCTTTCACACAGCAGCCGGCCGAACATGCTCGCGGGTTGAACGGTTCGAACTCCCCGAGAACCGCCGCGACGCTCCGTGTGGACCACTCCCGCGCCGACGCGAATCCCACGAGTTTAAGCGAACCCCCCCGAAAAAAGGGTCAAGATGAGCACCGCTGTTCATCTCGACGAAATCACAAAACGGTTCCCCGGCGTCGTGGCGAACGACGACGTGGACCTGACCGTCGAGCGCGGCACGGTGCACGCACTTCTGGGAGAAAACGGGGCCGGCAAGACGACGTTGATGAACATCCTCTACGGGCTCTATGAACCCACGGAGGGGACCGTCCACGTGGACGGGGAACCGCGGGACTTCGATTCGCCCGCGGACGCCATCGACGCCGGAATCGGTATGATTCACCAGCACTTCATGTTGGTCGACCCCATGACGGTCGCCGAGAACATCGTCCTCGGCAACGAACCCCGCAAGTGGTTCGGCACGACCGTCGACCGGGAGCGCGCGCGCCAAGAGGTCATCGACCTCTCGAACCGATACGGATTCGACGTGACCCCCGACGACGCCATTGAGGACGTGAGCGTCGGCGTTCAACAGCGCGTCGAGATTCTGAAAGCACTCTACCGCGGGGCCGACATCCTGATTCTGGACGAGCCCACCGCGGTCCTCACCCCGCAGGAGGTCGAAGAGCTGTTCCGCGTCTTCGAGGAGCTGACCGCCCAGGGCAAGACGATTATCTTCATCAGCCACAAGCTCGGGGAGGCGATGCACGCCGCCGACGACATCACCGTCCTCCGAAACGGGAAGAACGTCGGCACCGTCAAGGCTGACGAGACCTCCAACGAGGAGCTCGCCGAACTGATGGTTGGCCGCGAAGTTCTCCTCGAACCGAAGGCCGAACCGCAGGAACCGGGCGACGAGGTGCTCTCGGTGCAGAACCTCTCCGCAAAGGACAACCGCGGCATCCCCGCCGTCTCCGACGTGTCGTTCGACATCCGCGAGGGCGAGGTGTTCGGCATCGCCGGCGTCGACGGCAACGGCCAGTCGCAGTTGGTCGAGGCCATCACCGGCCTGCGGACGCCGACCGAGGGGACGATTTCTTACAAGGGCCGGGACGTCACCAACGCCTCGCGTCGCTCCCGCATCGCCGACGGGATGGCGTACATCCCAGAGGACCGCCACGAACGCGGGCTCGTAATGGACTTCGACCTCGTCCAGAACGGCATCCTCGGCAGCCAGCACAGCGCGACGTTCGCCGCCGACGGCCGGATAAACTGGGCCGACGCGCGCGACCACGCCGAGCGAATCATCGACGAATACGACGTTCGACCGCCCCACGCCGACGCCGACGCCGAGTCCTTCTCCGGCGGCAACCAACAGAAGTTCATCGTCGGCCGCGAGTTCGAACGCGAACCGGACCTCGTCGTCGCCACCCACCCGACCCGCGGCGTGGACATCGGCGCGATGGAGTTCATCCACGAGCGGCTCTTGGACCTCCGAGCCGAGGGGAAAGCGGTCCTTCTCGTCTCCTCGAAACTCGACGAGGTGCAGGGCCTCTCGGACCGCCTCGGCGTCATGCACGACGGCGAACTCATGGATATCGTAGACCCACGCAACACCACCGAAGAAGAGATTGGCCTGCTCATGGCCGGCGAACGCCCCGACACCGCCGAGACCGACGCGGAACCGCCCGTGGGTGACGCCAAATGAGCGCGACCGAGAACGCGAAGGCCGTCCTCCGGCGGCTGACGGCCGCCTCCGCGACCGAGCGCATCCTCATCAGCTTCGCCGCACTCATCATGGCCGTGCTCGTCGGCGCGGTCATCATCCTCGTCTCCGGCCGCATCACGACGTGTCAGACCGCGGCGACGACGCTGTTCGGCACCGGCTTCTGTTACGACCCCGTCGAGGTGTACCTCGTGTTGTTCAACGGGGCGCTCGGCGAGCCGTTCCTCCTGAACGACCCCGCGCTGTTTAACCCCAACTGGAACCCGCTGAACTTCGGGTTCGCGCTCACGCTCAAGGAGACGACGCTTCTCATCTTCACCGGCCTCTCGGTCGCCGTCTCCTTCCGCGCGGGCCTGTTCAACATCGGGACGCAGGGCCAACTCGTCCTCGGCGGCCTCGCGACGGCGCTGTTCTCGTTTTTCGTCGCGCCGCTGCTCCCGTCGGGGCTCGTCGGCGGCCTCATCCTGATTCCGCTCGCCGTCGTCGTCGGCGCGCTCGTCGGCGGCCTCTACGGCGCGATTCCGGGCGCGCTCAAGGCCTACGCCGACGCCAACGAGGTCATCACGACCATCATGCTGAACTTCATCGCGGCGCAGATCGCGTTCGTCCTCGTCAGCGAGTTCTTCGGGAACCCCGACTCGCAGGTCGTCGAGACGACGCCGCTTCCCGATTGGGCGACGCTCCTCCCGGTGGCGTTCCCGCAGGGCGGCGACTTCTCGATTCTCGCGCTCGCGTTCGGCCTCGCACTCGTCGTCGCCGTCTGGTTCCTGCTCGAACAGACCTCGTTCGGGTACGACCTCCGGACGAGCGGCGAACAGCCGGAAGCCGCCGAGTACGGCGGCGTCGACGCCAAGCGCACGACCGTCACGAGCATGTTCCTCTCCGGCGCGCTCGGTGGCATGGGCGGCGCTATCTGGGTGCTCATGGTCATGGGCAAGTGGCAGGCCGGCGTCCCCGCGCTCGGGTTCGACGGCATCACCGTCTCCATCCTCGCGGGGAACAACCCGTTCGGTGTCGTCCCGGCGGCGCTCCTGTTCGGGACGCTCAAATCCGGCTCACTCGCGGTTCAGTTCGGGACCGGCGTCCCGAAACAGCTCGTCGGCGTCCTCCGCGGCCTCATCATCCTGTTCGTCGCGATGCCCGAGTTCTTCCGCATGCTCGGCTCCACTATCGACCTCGAACCGGACCGCGAGACCGTCGCCACGGACGGCGGCTCCCTCGGAGGTGACGACGAATGAGTACAACCACCATCGACCGACTCCGCGACACGGAACTATCTTACAGAGCGACCCTCGCCGGCGGGGCGCTGAGCGTCTTCCTGTTCATCGCGCTCCTCGGCCTCGCGTTCCCGAGCAGTATCTGGGGCAACTTCCTCGCCATCCTCACGAGTCGGAGCACGCTCTCGTCAGCGCTTCGGCTCTCGGTGCCAATCACCTTTGCCGCGCTCGGCGGCATCTTCTCCGAGAAGGCCGGCGTGGTGAACATCGGGCTGGAAGGGCTACTCATCATCTCGGCGTTCACCGCGGTCATCACGACGGCCGTCGTCGGCCCCGAGATGACCGTCCTCGGTCTCCCGGCCATCTGGATCGGCTTCTTCGCCGGCATCCTCTCGTCGGTGCTGTTCTCGGCGCTGTTCGCGGTGGTCTGCATCCGATTCAAGGCTGACCAGATTATCGCCGGCCTCGCCGTCTGGCTCATCGCGCTCGGTCTCGCGCCGTTCGCGGCGACGGTCTACTACGGCGGCGTCAACACCGACAACCTCGGGACGACCCTCGGGACGTGGACGATTCCCGTCCTCTCGGACATCCCGTTTTTCGGCGCGTTCTTCGACGCCGACCCCGCGGTGTACATGATGCTCGTCGCGGTCCCGGCGTCGTGGTACGTCCTGAACCGCACGGCGTTCGGCCGCCACGTCCGCGCGTCCGGTGAGAACCCGAAGGCGCTCGACACCGTCGGCGTCGACGTGAGCCGCGTCCGCTACGCGGGCGTCCTCCTCTCGGGCTTCCTCGCCGGTGTCGGCGGCTCCGCGCTGTCGCTCGGCCTCGGTCAGTTCGTCGGTAACAACCAGACGATGGTCAACGGGAAGGGCTTCATCGCCATCGTGGCGTATCTCTTCGGGAACTACAACCCCGTCGGCGCGTTCGGCGCGTCGTTCCTCTTCGCGGGGCTGGAGGCCGCCCAGATTCGCCTCCAGCAGGTACCAGGCTACGCCATCCCCGACTCGCTCATCCAGACGATTCCGTACGTGACCGTCCTCGTCGTCCTCGCGCTCGTCGGCCGCACCCGCATCCCGGAGGCGGCAGGCGAGCACTACGACACCGGCGACGACAACCGCTGAGCGACCCGGAATCCTCGTTTCCCTGTCTTTTTCGTTCCCCTGTTCTCCGTTCTCGACCGTTCGAGCGCCGCATCTCGGCCGGGCCGTCTCCGTCGAACCCCTCCCGAACGGTCGGTGCGGGAGTAAAGAGTTTTCAGCCCGCGATATGGAGGTGATACCATGTCCACAGACGAGAACGACACCGCCGAGGAGTCCTCGGCGAGCCCACGGACCCAGTCCGTGGACGTGGTGGTCGTCGGCGCGGGAACCTCCGGCTGTTACGCCGCCGCCACCATCGCGAACGCGGGCTACGACGTGACCATCGTCGAGCGAAAGTCCGCGGAGGAAGCGGGACACATCGCCTGCGGGGACGCCCTGAAGGGCGCGGACGCCTTCCCCGAGGCGATTCCGAAGTCGAAAATCGAGCCCGCGTTCACCAACACCGAGGTCGACCACGGCCGCTTCGAGATTCCGCAGGAGGACACCGTCCTCGATATCCCGGTCCCCGGCGAACTCGCCGTCATCGACCGCTGGGAGTACGGCCGCCTCATCATCGAGGGCGCGGACGAGGCCGGTGTCGAACTCCACTACGACACGGTCGTCCAGGACGTGAAACAGGACGACGACGGCACCGTCACCGGCATCGTCGGCAAACACGACGGCGAGGTCGTCGAGTACGACGCCGACATCGTCATCGACGGCGCGGGCTCGCTGTCGCTCCTCCAGGACAAGGTGGACTTCTCCGACGCCACCTTCGACACGAACGTCTCCTACCAGCACTTCTCGTCGGCGTACCGCGAGGTCGTCGAGGTTCCCGAACCCGTCGAGTGGTCCGACGCGCTCGTGTTCAAGCCGGCCGAGGTCGCCGCGGGCTACGTCTGGTACTTCCCGCGGACCGAGACCGAAATCAACGCCGGCCTCGGCTTCCAGATGACGGAGGAGCCGATGAAGCTCGTCGACGACCTGAAGAAGGACCTCCGCGAGCGCCCCGAGTTCGAGGGCGCGGAGGTCATCGACAAACTCGGTGCCGCGCTCCCGACCCGCCGACCCTACGACTCGGCGACCGCGCCGGGGTACATGGCCGTCGGCGACGCCGCGGCCCACGTCAACCCGACGACCGGCGGCGGCATCGCCGGCGCGGCCTACGCCGGCAAGTACGCCGGCGAGCAGGCCGCTATCGCGCTCGACGCGGGCGACGTGAGCGAGGAGATGCTCTGGCGCTACAACCAGCGCGTTATGGACCACTTCGGCGGCCGCTACGCCAGCCTCGACGTGTACAACATCCTCTCGACCGCCGTCGACGTCGACGACCTGATGGGCCTCATCGCCTCCATCCCCGGCGAGAAACTCGCCGAGGCGCTCTACTCCGGAACGACCTCGTTCGGCCCCGTCCTCCTCGCGCAGACCGCGGCGTCGAGCTACGGTCACTGGAGCCAGATTTACGAGTTCTTCAAAGTCAAGCGCCTCGCCGACGAACTGCTGGCCCACTACGGCCGCTACCCGACCCGACCGAGCGCCCTCGAGGGCTGGAAGGTCGAGCGGGACCGCATCATGGACGACATCTACGAACTCACGGGCGCGGACCCGAAGTACTGACCTCGGACCCCGCCGCGAACGAGACGTTTCGGAACTCGAACCGGGCACCGCCGTTTTCGCCGTCCGTCGCCGTCACCTCCCAGCCGTGCGCGTCGGCGACGCCGGAGACGATAGCGAGGCCCAGGCCGGTCCCCCGCGAATCGGTGCTGTAGCCCGACTCGAAGATGCGCTCCCGTTCTTCCGGTGGGATACCGGGGCCGTCGTCCTCGACGAAGAAGCCGTCATCCAGCGGGCCGACCCGGACGTTGACGCCGGGCGTTCCCCCGTCGGTGGCGTCCGGAACCGGTCGTCTGACCCCCGGATTCGGTGCCTCGTCGGGTGACGGTGGACCACCTGCCGCGCCGCGCTCGACGGAGTCAGACGCGGTCTGGTTGCCTGTCGAACTGCGTTCTACAGCGTCACCGGACACAGTCCGGTTGCCTGTGGAACCGTGTTCCACAGCGTCGTCGGATGAAATCCGACTGCCCGTGGAACCCTGTTCCACAGTGTCGCCGGGACCCTCCCGACGGCCTGTAGAACCGTGTTCCACCGAGTTCCGAAACAGGTTCTCGAAGACGGCGGTGAGCCGTCCCCTGTCGGCGAGGAGTTCCGCGTCGGCCTCGACGGTCAGGCCCGACGCGCCGAGACTGGTGTTCGTCACCGCGTCCGCGGCCACGGTGGCGAGGCTGACGCGCTCGACCTCGCCGACCGACTCGCCGGCTCGGGCGAGCTGTAACACGTCTTGGATGAGCGCCTCCATCCGGTCGTGGGCGTCGGCGACCGTCGAGAGGTGCTCCGTCCCGTGGCCGTCGCGGGCGAGTTCGAGCCGCATCTGGGCGACGTTCAGCGGGTTTCTGAGGTCGTGCGTGATGACCGACGCGAACTGGTCGAGCCGGTCGTTGCGGCGGCGGAGGTCCGTCTCGCGGGCGTCGCGGTGGGTCGACCACCGGACCGCGCCGACCGCGAGCGCGGCGGACCCGACGAGAAGCGCTCCGTCCTCGAAGACGAGCGTGAACGCCTCGGGCTGGACGACGACCTCGTCGACCGCGTCGCTGACGGCGTAGACGGCGACCAGCGCGGTCCCGACGTACAACGGCCGCCAAATCGTCTGCACATCGCGGACGCTCCCGACGACGAACGCGCCGGCGAGCGGAATCGGAACCAAGAGGAGTTCCACGGCGAACCGGAGCCAGTGAACCTCGGGGCTGTCGGGGAAGACGGCGACTTGGACGACCGCGACGCCGACGGCGATGCCGACGACTGCGAGACCCGGACGCAGGTCTGCGTCTTCGGTCGATTCATCTCCGAGGAACCCCATCGCTGGCGGCTATGCACGGGGGGGACAAATAACCGCTGGCGGTTCGTCGCGGGCGATCCGGTCGAGCGCGAGTCAGCTCCGACGAGCCGAGGTGGCCGTAAATCGCTCAAGCGGCGCTCTCGGCGCGAATCAGCGTTTCTTCGCTCGACTCAGGGCCGGCCAGCGGCGATTCGTTCGACGCTGCCGGCGAGCACGTCCACGGCGATGCGGATGGTTTCCTCGTCCACGTCGAACGTTCGGGTGTGGTGGCCGCCGGGGTGGTCGGTGCCGACGCCGACGTAGGCCGCGAGACCGCCGCGGTCCTGGACGTACTGCATGAGGTAGGTCGCGTCCTCGCTACCGCCGAGGTCGTCGCTTTCGAGAATCGAGGTGACGCCCTCGACCCCCTCGCTCACGCCGCCGACGATGGCCGCGAGCGCGTCGTCGCTCCGGGCGCTCGGGGCCTTCCCCTCGACCCCGATTTCGACCTCGCAGTCGTGCATCGCGGCCGCCGACTCGATGACGGTGTGGGCGCGGTCTTCCATGTACTCCATGAGCTCCGTCGTCGCGCCGCGCACCTCGCCTTCGATGAACGCCTCCTCGGCGACGATGTTCGTGGCCGTGCCGCCGCCCATCAGGCCGACGTTGACGCGGGTCGGTCCGTCGGAGTGCCGGGAGATACCGTAGAGGTTCTGCGTGGCCGCCGCGGCCGCGAGGTTCGCGTTCTTTCCCTCCTCGGGCTTCGCGCCCGCGTGGGCCGGCGCGCCGGTGAACTCGGCGCGGAAGTGCGACACCGCGAGGAAACCGCCGACGCCGCAGACGACCTCGCCGGTCGGGTGGTCGAGACCGACGTGAAGCGCGAGCAGGTAGTCAACGTCGTCGAGGTGGCCGCCCTCGGCGACGGCCTTCCCGCCGGCGACCTGTTCTTCGCTCGGCTGGAAGAACACCTTGAACGTCCCCTCGAAGTCGGACTCGACGACGGCGTCGAGGACGCCGATACCGATTGTCGCGTGGGCGTCGTGGCCGCAGGCGTGCATGAAGCCCTCGTTCTCGGAGCGGAAGCCCTCGGCGGCCGGGAGGTGGTCGCCGTCCTCGGATTCGGTGATTGGGAGCGCGTCGATGTCGACGCGGAGCCCGACGGTCGGGCCCTCGCCGCGTTCGACGACCGCGACCGCGCCGGTGTAGCCGCCGACGAGGCGGTCGAGAACGTCCTCGCGCGCGCCGGCCTCGCGGGCCCGCTCGAACCACGCGTCGAGTTCGGCGTCGTCGGGGACGGCCATGCGCTCGTCGGCGTCGAGTATCTCCGGGCCGACGTAGAGCGCGTCGAGGTCGCGCGTCTCCAGTTCGTCGACGAGGCGGGCGGTGGTGTAGAACTCGCGCCACGCGGGTTCGGGGTGGCGGTGCAGGTCGCGGCGAAGCGAGACGAGGTCGTCCATCGTCGCTCGGTGGCTCATGTCCGGACTCTTTTCTCCCGGCGATGATAAACGCTCCCGACGGTTCGTGGCCGAGAAACTCAAGTTTGGAAGAAATAGTTGGAGGAAATTCGTGCCTATTATATATCACAGTCAATCTCTGACAAACGATGCCAGAAGAACCGGACATCGAGCTCAGTTTCCGTGGCGGGCGCCTCGTGAGCGCCCTGCCCATCGCCCTGTTCATCGCGTGGGCGATTTTCCAGAGTGGTATCCTCGGTATCGGCGATACGACCGGCCTCGTCGCGGGGATGCTGACAGGACTCATCGTGGGACTGCTGTTCGTCCGGGGAGATTGGAAGGACTACGCGGACGTCGTCTTCGCCGGCATGACCCGCCGGGTCGCCGCGACGGCGGTCGTCGCGTGGCTCTGGGCGGGCATGTTCGCCGAGACCATCCAGGTCGGCGGCTTCGTCGACGGCCTCGTCTGGGCGGCCACGGTCCTGAACGTCGGCCCGGGGCTGTTCCCGGCCGTGACGTTCCTGCTCGCGGCGCTGTTGGCGACCGGTATCGGCACCGGCTACGGCACCGCAATCGCCTTCACGAGTCTCGTCTTCCCGGCGGGGCTCCTCCTCGGTGCGAACCCCGTGTTGCTGTTCGGCGCGATTCTCTCCGGCGCGGTGTTCGGGGACAACCTCGCGCCCGTCAGTGACACCACCATCGTCTCCGCGGTCACGCAGGACGCCGATATCGGTGGCGTCGTCGCCTCGCGGGTGAAGTACGCCGTCGTCGCGGCGACGCTCGCAATCGCGGCGTACCTCGTCGCCGGCTTCGGAATCCCCGGCGTCTGGGGCGGCATGCCGTACGTCGACGTGGCCGGCGAAGTCTCCGCGTCCGTGTCGCCGTGGGGACTCGTCCACCTGCTCGACATCGCCGTGGTCATCGCGCTCGCCGTCCGCGGCCGACACATCATCGAGGCCGTCTCGTGGGGACTGCTCCTCGCGGCGGCGTTCAACGTCGCGCTCGGCGCGGCGAACTTGGTGGACGTTTCGGTCGGAAGCATGCTCCTGTTCAGCGCGCCGCAGAACGGACTCACGCAGGCGGTCGAGGCGCTCCCGCTCCTCGGGGCCGTCGTCGAGACCGTCCCCGCGGGGCAGGTCGGCGTCGGCGGGAGCGTCTACTCCGGCGCGGCCGGCTTCTTCCCGCTCATCGTCCTGACGCTGCTGCTCGTCGCGGGCGCGGAAGTCATGCGCGCCGGCGGCGGCTTCGACGCGATTCAGGAACTCGTCATCGACCGCGTCGCCACGACGGTCCGCCGCGCGGAGACCACGATGGTCGTCGGGACGGCGCTCGTCAACGCGACGGTCACCATCAACACGGCGGCCGAAATCGCCATCGCGCCCTACGTCGCCACGCTCGGCAAGCGCTTCAACATCAACGGCTACCGCCGCGCCAACATCCTCGACGCCAACACCTCGGCGCTGGGGTACATCTTCCCGTGGGGCGGCGGCCTACTCGCGGGCTACGGGGCCATGCAGGGCCTCGTCGGCGGCGAGGCGACGCCGTGGTTCACGGCGGAGATGCTCGTGAACCCCGCGTCGGTCTTCCCCTACGTGTTCCACGGCTGGTTCCTCGTGGCGGTGTTCCTGTTCGCCGCGTGGACCGGCTACGGCCGCGAGTACGTCTCCGACCGCACGAGCGAGGAGGTGAGCCGCGTATGAGCCGCCTCGATAAGCTCTTGGCCGGCTGGACGTTCCGTACCGCGACGCCGACGTTCGAACCCGGCGAGGTCATCACGGCCTACGTCAGCGAGCGCAACGGCGACGGTCTCACCGTCCGCATCGGCGACTCGATCATCCGGGTCGAAGACGGCCGAGGCGCGGCCGTCGAGGACAAGATTCGGCTGGAGGTCACGTCGTTCGACGCCACCAACCACGTCGGTACCGGCGAAGTGGTCGAAGTCCTCGGGCCGGACGCCTGAGCGGTCGAAAAAGCAGACAAAAAGCGCAGACCCGCGTCTTCTTTCGCGCTCCGTGGCCGCCGTCAGCGACGGTGACCGAGCGGTTTCTTCTGTTCGACTTCGATTTCGAGGTGGACGCTGTCGGGGAACTCCTTGAGGCCGACTTCGCGGGCGATCTGGTCCGCGCCGTGGATTTCGAGCCGACGGGTGTACACGGGGTAGGTCCACGACGAGAACTGGTCGCCGGGCTGGAGCGTCCGATACTGCGGGACGCTCACCTGCTTCGGCTGGTCGGAGTGGGGGCCGCGGCACTCCGCGCCCTTCCGCTCGACGAACTGCTTGAGGTCGTCGACCACTCGGTCGAGGACCGCCTTATCACCGCTTTGAAAGGTGAGTTTTGTGACGAAGGCCATAGCTGGGTACTACTCCTTGTTGCACGCTCCGACGGTAAAAGCGCATCTACACGAACCGGGGACCCCGGGCTTCCGCCACCCGAATCCCGAACGAACGACCGTGCGAACACGCTACAGCCTCCGATACCCTCTTAAAGGGTGGCACGTTTATTTCGGGTAATGGCAGTCGAAGCGGTTAGCGCTGGAGCCATTCTCTTCCGCGACACCCGCGGCCGGAGGGAGTACTTACTCCTGAAGAGCCGTCCCGGGGACTGGGAGTTCCCGAAGGGCGGGGTCGAAGGGGACGAGGAGCTTCAGCAAACGGCAATCAGGGAGGTCAAAGAGGAGGCGGGAATCGCAGATTTCCGTCTCATCGACGGCTTCCGCGAGGACTACAGCTACGTCTTCGAGGCGAACGGTACGACGATTCACAAGACGGTCCACCTCTTCATCGCGCGCTCGTTCGAGGCGTCCGCGGAGCTCTCGACGGAGCACCGCGACCTCCAGTGGCGCGACTACGAGCAGGCCATCAACACCATCACGCAGGACGGCCCCCGCGAGATATTCGAGCGCGCACACGAGTTCCTCGACGAACTCGCCGAGAGGAACGAGGGCGAGCACAAGTACCTGAAGTAGCGTCGGCCGGACCGGCCGACGCCCGAGACGCGACGAGAGCGAGCGGCAGCGCCGCGATTCGACGCGTGCGACGACATTCGCGGCGTCGGGCCGCGCGCCGAGACTCCACCGAAACGCCTTCGGCTCCCCGCTCCGACTCCCGGTCGTGAGCGACGCCGCCGACCGCGACCCCGAGTTCGCCTTCGAGCTGCGGGTCTGCCGCTGGGCCGAGCGCGCGTGGCACCCCGACGGTTCGCGCCCCGCGTTCGTCGCCCGACAGCTCGGCACCCGAGAGCGCCGCTGGGACACCGTCGTCGTGGAGGTCGACCCCGAGGCGTTCGCCGCCCGGCGCGCCCTCTCGACCGACGGCTTCGACTCGGACCTGTTGCGCGTCGTCCGCCACGCGCCCGCCGAGTGGGCGTGGTACCGAGACGCCGTCCCCGAACCCGACTTCCCGTGGCGACACGTCGTGCCGGCGGTCCACCGCGCCGCGGGGCTCGGACTGGTCGAGAAGCGCCGCGGTTCGCGGAACCGCGTCGAGTACCGGCGGACCGCCCCGTACCCCGACTGGGTCGAGCGCGTCGTCGCCATCGAGAACAAGCCGGACCTCGACGCCAGCGCCGCCCGCGCGCTCGCGGACCAACTCGAACACGACGTGTCGCGGGCGCTCGCCGACGAGGTCTGGGTCGCCACCGAGGTGACGGGCCGGCGGGTCGAACCCGCACTGTTGGAGGACCTGCCGGTCGAAGTCGGCATCCTCGGCGTCGACGACGACTCGGCGGAGGTGCTGTGGCACCCGAGTTCGCTCTCGCCCGACCCGGAAGACGCCCGGCGGCGACTCGTCCTCGCCGAGCGGGCCTACGACCGCGGCTGGCGGAACTACGTGGACACGATGCGGCCCGACTGCCGGCACTTCGAACTCGACCGTCGCGGCCGGGCGCTCGTCCCTCGGTGCGCCGCGAAAGGCTGTTATCAGAGCCAGCGCGAGTGCGCCCACTCCTGTCCGTCGTTCGAGCCGGAGCCCCCGGCGTGGCGGATGAAGGGCTGGCCTATCGAGGGTGGCCCCGGCAAGGGCGTGCGCCGGATTCTGGACGCGCGGCGCGAGCGCGCCAGAGACCGTGCCGAACGCGGTAGTGAGAACGCCTAAATTCGTGCCCCTCTGACCGGGCGGTATGGAGCGATTCCAGAACACGAGCCTGCCGGACTGGGACTGGTGGGGAAAGCTCTGGCCGACGCCGGGCGAGACGCTTCGGGAACTCGGGCTGTCGACCGGCGACACCGTCGTCGAAATCGGCTGCGGAAACGGCTACTTCGCGCTCCCAGCGGCGCGAATCGTCGCCCCGGCTCCCGTCTACGCGGTCGACCTCGACGACGGACTGCTCGCGGAACTCGAACAGCTCGCCGACCAGCAGCGCATCGACAACGTGGCGACGGTTCGCGGCGACGCTCGCGAGCTATCGGCGCACGTGTCCGACCCCGTCGACGTGGCGCTCTTCGCGAACGCGTTCCACGGGGTCGACGACCGCGACGAGTTCCTGACCGAAGTCGACTCGGTCCTCGCGGACGGCGGCCGGTTCGTCGTCGTCAACTGGCGACCGCTCCCCCGGTCGGAGACGACCGTGGGCGGTGAGCCCCGCGGTCCGCCGACGGACCTGCGCCTCGCCCCCGAGGAGACCGCGGCGATAGTCGAAGACGCGGTCGGCCTCGCGGTGACGGCGGAAATCGACATCCCGCCGTACCACTACGCGCTGGTGTTCGAGCGGCGAGCGTAGCGACCGCTGAAACGGGCGATTAGACGACTTCCACGTCGACCTCGTCGCGGGCGACGGCGAGGCGGAACGTGGGGACGGTCCGGTAGACGACCTCGATGACGCCCTTGCGGCGGAGGCTCTGGAGCGCCCGGCGCACGTCGTCCACGTCGGGGTCGATGTCGAACTCCTCTCGGAGCTTGTTGAGGACGCTGACGACGCTCTCGGAGCGATCGTCGGGGCCGGCGACGACCTCGAAGACGCGGGCTTCGAGCGAGGGAACCCGGATGACGCTCGGTACGGACTCGGCCTCGTCGTCGCCCTCGACGCCGGGTTCGACGCCGACGAGTTCGGCGGCCTCGGCCGTCGCGCGGATGAGGCTGTTGTCGTCGCGGTAGTAGTAGTCTTTGAGCTCGGACTCGAGGTAGCGGTGGACTTCGCTCCCGCTTTCGAGGTCCCAGCGGTTCTGTAACTCCTTGTTCTTCGTCGGCTGGAGCCGGACGATGTCGGCGAGGCGTTCTTTCGCCTCGTCGGAGAGCGTCATATCGGTGGATTCGACGGAGGGGGTATAACGTTGTTCTGGATTCTTCAGCGCGACCGCGGAACGTTAATTATTATCCCTGTCCCTTGCGTCGGCTCGACTATGAGCTGGGACACCCTCCGACTCGACTGGGACGGCGACGTGGCGACCATCACCATCGACCGCCCCGAGCAGATGAACGCGCTCAACGCGGACACGCTCGACGCGCTCGAAGACGCGCTCGACGAGGCCGAAGACGGCGGCGCGCGGGTGGTCGTCCTCACCGGCGCGGGCGAGAAGGCGTTCATCGCGGGCGCGGACATCGGCTACATGAAGGACATCGGGTCGCCCGCCGCGCAGGCGTACGCCGAGCAGGGCCACCGCATCGCGACGCGCTTGGAGGAGTTCCCCGCCCCGACTATCGCGGCCATCAACGGCTACGCCTTCGGCGGCGGCATGGAGTTCGCGCTGGCGTGTGACCTCCGAGTCGCCTCCGAGCGCGCGCTGCTCGGCCAGACCGAAATCGACCTCGGCATCATGCCCGGGTGGGGCGGGAGCGTCCGCCTGCCGGCGCTCGTCGGCGACGAAGTCGCCCGCCGACTCATCTTCTTCGGCGAGCGCATCGACGCCAGCGACGCCCACGAGTACGGCATCGTCGGTGAGGTCGTGGCCCACGACCAACTCGACTCGCACGTCGAGGACCTCGCCGCGGACCTCGCGTCGAAGCCGCGACACGCCCTCGCGGGCGCGAAAGCCGCCATCAACATGTCCCACGACGCCCCGCGGGACGCCGCGCTCGACTTCGAGGCCCGCGTCTGGAGCGGCCTGTTCGGCACCCACGACCAGCGCGAGGGGATGGACGCCTTCCTCGACAAGCGCGACCCCGACTTCGAATAGGAACGGGCGGGAGACACCTTTTCGACGGCGCACTCGGTTGATTACCTCCCTCAGTCCTCCGAGAGAGCCGTGCTAGCACGGCTCCTACAACTGCTAAGGCGCTGCATGTATAATGAATAATCGTGCAAGATTCCATCACGCTCGGCCGCGTCGAATCCCTTCTCGAAGACCTCTCGTACCCGGTCTCGCGCCGGGACGCCGCGGCCTCCCTCGACGGTGTGACGGTGCTCATGGCCGACGGGAACGCCGACCTCGGCGAGTTGGTCGCGAACTGCCTCACGGCCGAGTTCGCCGACGCGAAGGACCTGTACTACGAACTGAACAACGCGATGCCCATCGAGGCGCTCGGCGAACCGGGGCAGTCCGACGGCGACGCCTGAGCCGCCCGTTCGACATCGGCTTTTTCAGTGCTCACCCCGCGAGCGGGGCGCAATCCTGACGCTTAAGTCCCTCAAGCGGTAGGACGTACTATCATGGAGTTTTGCGACGACTGCGGGTCCCTGATGACGCCGCAAGACGGCGTCTGGGTCTGTCCGAACGGCCACGAGAAAGCGCGCGACAGCGAAAAGGAGAAGTCGATGGTCACGACCGAAGGCCAAGAGTCCAGCGAGGTCGTCGACATGTCCGACGTGGACAACGCCGACATCGGCCCGACGACGAAGACCATCTGCCCGAAGTGCGGCCACGACGTGGCGCGCTACGAGATGAAGCAGATTCGCTCGGCCGACGAGTCCGAGACGCGTTTCTTCACCTGCGTCGAGTGCGACCACAAGTGGCGCGAAGACGACCACTGAGCGACTCGCCTTTTTCAGCCCTCCGTCCGTAACGCGGGGTATGCCCGACGCGCTCGCCCCGCCGACGCTCCCGCCGCTCGAGGGGTGGGTCCGCGTCGACGACGCGACCGACCGGCCGTTCGAACTCGGCCCCGTCAGCGTCGTCGCCCGGACCGTCGTCTACGAGGACGCCGCCATCCGCGAGCGCGTCCCGGCGACCGCCGACGGCCCGTGGCGCTTCCTGTTCGCCAGCCGCCTCGAAATTCGGCCGCACACGCCCCCGTCGAAGGCGCTGACGAAACTGGTCGGCAAGCGCGCGAGCGCCGGTTTCGAATCGCGCCTCGGAGCGCGCGGCTTCTCGGACGTTCGGCGCGTCGAGTCGCGGACGCTTCGGGTGCGAGTCGGCGGCGGCGACGAGACTGATTCCGCCGGCGACGGCGGGACCGAAGCCGAGGCCGACGTGGTTCGGTACGCCGCGACCGTCGAACTCGCGGGGGTCGAACTCGCGGCCGACGCCTACCTCGCGGTGACGCCAGTCGACGGCGAGTTCCTCCTGACCGGCGGCGCGTACCCCCGCGAGGTTCGCGGCGGCGACGCGGAGACGGCGGCGGCGCTCCGCGAGGTAATCGAGCCGGAGCGGTTCAGAGAAGAGCTGTTTCGCGTGATTCGCGGCGTCGGGTGAGGCGACGCCGGCGGGCCGAAAGCGGGGCTGGCCCGGCGGCGTCGGCGTCGTTCACTCGTTGCGGGCGAAGACGAGGTAGCCGGTGTGGCCGACGCCGGCGGTCGAGGGGCGCGACCCGCGGTCGTTGAAGTCCATGTGCCGCTGAATCGTCTCGAACGTCTCCACGTCCGACAGGCCCGCCTCTCTGGCGGCTTCGACGGCCGCGCGCGTGCCCTCTACGAACGGGGAGTAGACGGCGACGTAGCCGCCCGTCACGAGGAGGTCCGGCGCGTGGCGGACGACCTCGGGCGCGTTCTCGGTGTCGAGGGTGAGCACGTCGAACGCCGACTCCGAGAGGTCGTCGACCTCGTCGGTGATGTCGCCGGTGCGAACGTCGACGCGTTCTTCCACGCCGGCGAGTTGCATGTTCTCGCGGGCGACGTCGGCGAACTCGGCGTCGCGTTCGAACGTCGTCACGTCGACGCCGAGGCGACCGAGGTACGCCGAGAGGACGCCCGTGCCGGTGCCCGCGTCGAGGACGCGTTCGCCGGCCGCGACGCCGGTGTGGCCGACGATGAGGCCGATGTCGCGCGGCATCATCGGCGCGCCGGTGCGCTCGAAGTGGTTGAAGAGGTCTGGGCCGCGCGGCTCGCGGACGAGGAACTCCTCGCCGATGTGGGTCTCGAGCGTCTGGCCGGCGTCGACGTCCTCGGGGACGGTGAGCATCCCGAGGTCGGTGTGCAGCTCGTCGCCGGGCGCCCGGAGGTACTCCCGGTCGCCGTGGACGAGGAGTATCACTCCAGTCGCGAGATGGCCGCGGCGAGGTCGCCGTCTTCGGCCTCCAGCGCTTCGCGGGCCTCGTCTTCGGGGACGCCGGCGCGCTGGGCCACGATGGCCACGTCGTCTGCCGGGATGGCGTCGGCGGCCTCCGCGGCCTCGTCGTCGCCGTCGCCGTCGTCACCGGCACCGAGTTCGCGCGTCTCGGGCTCGCCGACGATTTGGTAGGTCTCCTGGCCCTGCGCGTCCATGCGCGTGACCTGCGCGTCAGAGAAGACGAGTTCCTCGTCGGCCGTCTTGATGACGACTTCCTCGGCATCGAGCTCCGTCACGTCGATGCCCATCTGCTTCATCATCTGCTTCATCTTTCGCGGGTTCATCCCGCCGCCTCCAAACATACCCGAAGGGTCGGGGTGGGCGCTCAAAAGCGTGGCGAACGTCGGTGCGCGGCGGGCCGAGCCCGGGCCGACGGTCGCGCGCTCACTCGACCCGCGTGCTGACCGCGAGACCACTGCCGACCGGGAGAACGATGGTCTCGTACCGCGGATCGGCCCGCACCGCGTCGAGGAACGCCGCGATGCCGCGGGTGTCGGCGTCGGCCCCGTCCAGCGCCTCAGCCTTCCCTTCGCTCCAGTCGGTGAGCGCGCCGAAATCGACGGGGCCGCGCATCACGTTGTCGGCGACGACGACGCCGCCTTCCGTGACGCGGTCGGCGACGAGGTCGAACGCCTCGGCGTAGCGGTGTTTCTGGTGGTCCAAGAGCACGAGGTCGAACTCGCCGTCGACGCCCTCGAACAGGTCGAGCGCGTCGCCTTCGAGGAAGGTCGTCCGGTCGGCGAGGCCGGCGCGGTCGAGAAAGTCCCGCGCCATGTCGAGTTCGTGGGCGTCGTGTTCCGTCAGGTAGAGTTCGGCGTCGTCCGCCATCCCCTCGGCGAACCACGTCGCGGAGTAGCCGAAGCCGGACCCGAACTCGAACAGCCGCTTCGCGTCCGCGAGGTGCGCGAGGACGCGGAGCACGCCGCCCGCTTCGGGGCCGATAATCGGAAAGCCATGCTCGTCGGCGTACGCGGCCATCTCGGCCTGCACCGCGTCGTGTTCGGGCGCGGTCGCCGCGAGGAACCGCCGCGTCTCGTCGGTCAGGATGTCCATGGCGAAGCAGGGCGCGCGAGCGACATAAAATCGGTCGCAGCGGCCGGATTCGTGGGTTCCGTCGCGGGCGCGTTTGCGCTCCGCCTTCACCGCGTCCGCCGCCGTCGGTCTCGCGGTCTCGCGCCCGTCCTCGTCGCACCCGCAGTCGGTGGCGGCACCGCGATTCGCCGACCCGCGTACGCTTAAGTAGGGACAAACCACATCTTCGACCATGTTTGATCCCGACGAGCTCGAAGAGATTCGGGAGGCGAAAGCCGAGTGGGAAGAGGAGACGCTGGGGCCGACGCTCGACCGCTTCGGGGAGCGGAAAGAGGAGTTCACGACGGACACGGGCGGCAACGTCGTCGAGCGGCTCTACACGCCCGACGACGCCGACGTGGACTACGACGAGGACGTGGGCTTCCCGGGCGAAAAGCCCTACACGCGCGGGGTCTACCCGACGATGCACCGCGGGCGGCTCTGGACGATGCGGCAGTACGCCGGCTTCGGGACGGCCGCCGAGACGAACGAGCGGTTCCGCTACCTCATCGACAACGGCTCGTCGGGGCTGTCGCTCGCGTTCGACCTGCCGACGCAGATGGGCTACGACTCCGACGCGATGATGGCCGCCGGCGAGGTCGGGAAGTCGGGCGTCGCCATCGACAGCCTCCACGACATGGAGACGGTGTTCGACGGCATCGACCTCGGCGAGGTCTCCACGTCGATGACCATCAACGCCCCGGCGGCCGTGTTGCTGGCGATGTACGTCGCGCTCGGCGACAAGCAGGGCGTCCCCCGCGAGGAGCTCCGCGGCACCATCCAGAACGACATCATGAAGGAGTACATCGCGCGGAACCTCTACATCTTCCCGCCGGAGCCGTCGATGCGGCTCATCACGGACATATTCGAGTTCTGCGCGGAGGAGACGCCGAAGTTCAACACCATCTCCATCTCCGGTTACCACATCCGCGAGGCCGGCTCGACCGCCGCCCAAGAGGTCGCGTTCACCCTCGGCAACGGCATCCAGTACGTGCAGGCCGCGGTCGACGCCGGCCTCGACGTGGACGAGTTCGCCCCCCAGTTGTCCTTCTTCTTCAACGCCCACAACAACATCCTCGAAGAGGTGTCGAAGTTCCGTGCCGCCCGGCGGATGTGGGCGAAAATTATGGAAGAGCGCTTCGGCGCGGAGAACCCGAAGTCGATGCAGTTGAAGTTCCACACCCAGACCGGCGGGTCGACGCTCACCGCCCAGCAGGTCGAGAACAACGTCGTCCGAGTCGCCTATCAGGCGCTGGCGGCCGTCCTCGGCGGCACGCAGTCGCTACACACCAACGGGAAGGACGAGGCGCTGTCGCTGCCGACCGAGAAGTCGGTCCGCACGGCGCTTCGGACCCAGCAGATTCTCGCCCACGAGTCGGGCGCGGCGGACACCATCGACCCGCTGGCGGGGAGCTACTACGTCGAGGCGCTGACCGACGACATCGAAGACGAGGCGTTCGACCTGCTCGACGAGGTCGACGACCGCGGCGGCATGCTCGACGCCGTGAAGAACCAGTGGGTCCAGCGGGAGATTCAGGACGTGGCCTACGAGCGCCAACGCGAGATTGAGGAGGGCGAGCGCGTCATCGTCGGCGTCAACGAGTATCAGGTGGACGAGGAGCCGACCGTCGAGGTCCAGGAGGTCGCCGAGGAAGATGAGAGCAAGCAGGTCGAGTCGCTCGAATCCCGGAAGGACGACCGCGACGAGGCGGCCGTCGAGGCCGCCCTGGAGGACATCCGCGCCGCCGCGAACGGCGACGAGAACCTCCTCCCGCTCATCGTCACGGCGGTCAAGGCCTACGCGACGGTCGGCGAGATATGCGGCGTCCTCCGCGAGGAGTTCGGCGAGTACGAACCCGGTATGGCCTGAGTCACCACCGAGACTCGGGGCGCGACCACCGACCCCGACCCGGCGGCCACGTTCTGCTCCCCTCCAGTCCGACCGCCCAGTCCGTCTCGGCCCGTGCCAACTAGTCACTAGGATTATACATTCACCCGGCTAACGAGTTTTATTATCACCCCTCGAGTGGAGACAATCGAGGCTTATGATGCCGCTTATCGCATTCTAAACCCGTCACACGCCCGGCCGCCGTCTGTCGGCGCGAGGTTCGCGCCACCAGTCGCTCGATGTTCGAGCGGCGGCCGTCGCGTTGCGGGGCTCTTCGACCCGAGAGCCCCCGGTATCGCATCCGATTGTCCACCTCACCAGACGAATGTCACGAAGACGCTCCCGAGACAGTCGTACCGTCTCCGATTATCGCCCCTCGCATCACCGCCCCGCGCCCTCGCTGGCGACGCAGGCCGTCCTGCTCGCCTCGATGGCCGCGGTCGTCGCGGTCGTCACCTACCCCGTGGCGTCGCTCGCGGTCGCCGTCACCGTCGCGGCCATCGTCGCCGTCGCCCGCGCCGTCGTCACCCGGGCCGACCGCTCGATGCTGACGGTCGACGTGCCCGGCGTCCCCGTCGAGGTCACGGTCGCCCGGACCGCCCGCGACTGAGGACCGACCGACCGCCGTGAGTTCCACACCGCCCCCGCTCGCGTCCCTCACACCTCGCACACGCCACGCCTCTCACGACCACCACACCCCTCACGGCCGTCACGACTCCCGCGTCCCGCTCTTGACGCGCGCTTCCGCGCTCATTTTCGTCCCCGCTCTCGACGCGTGTCCCGCTTTCGCGTCACTCACCGACCCCGACGAGTCGGGTTCGGAGCACCCGGCCGACCGCCACGACGACCATCGCTTCGAGGTAGCCGAAGACGGCGAGCGCCGGATAGAACGTCGCCGTCTCGCGGACGCCGAACTCGTTGGCGGCGAGCGTGTCGAAGAAGAAGGCGGCAACCAGCGCGGGGAAGTCGACGACCCAAATCTCCTTCGGCAACACGCCGAAGAAACCGACCGCCCACGCGGCCGCGAGCACGGCGAAGACGGCGACTGTGGTCAGGTCTGTGGCGAGTCGAGCGAACCCGCGTGCGAGCCGCCGCGGGTCGCGGACGGCGCGCCGAGACGTCGGCGTCACCGTCGGCTCACGCCACGTCGGCGTTCGACGCGGACGCCGATTCCGCGTCGTCGTCGGCGTCGGCGTCACCGACGAGTTTGACAGCGGTCCCGTAGGCCAGAATCTCGGCCGCGCCCTGCGTTACCTCGGCGGTCACGTAGCGGACGCCGACGACGGCGTCGGCACCCATCGCCTCCGCCTCGGCCACCATCCGGTCTGTCGCCTCGTCGCGCGCCTCGGCCATCAGCCCGGTGTAGGACTTGAGTTCGCCGCCGACGATGTTTCGGAGCCCCTGCGTGATGTCGCGGCCGACGTTCCGAGCGCGAATCGTGTTCCCGCGGACGGCACCCAGCGTCACCTCGATGTCGCGGCCGACGACCGACTCAGTTGTGGTTACTATCATGACATGAGTATCGAACCGTCTGGGTTTATCCGTTGCGCCCGACGAACTGGTGACATGCACTTCGACCACGTCGGAATCGCCACGCCCGACGCCGCCGGACTGGCCGCGCTGTTCGCGGAGCTGTTCGACGCGCCCGTGGCCCACGAGGAGACGTTCGACGGCATGTCGGTCGTCTTCCTCGAACTCGAAAACGGCTACTTCGAACTGCTCGAACCCCACGAGGGGGGTGCCATCTCGAAGTTCCTCGACAAGCGCGGCGGCGGCATCCACCACGTCGCCATCGAGACCGACGACATCGAGGCCGCGCTCCGGACCGCCGAGGCCGCCGGCGTCGACCGAATCGACGAGGAACCGCGCCCCGGCGCGTGGGGCCACGAGGTCGCCTTCCTCCATCCCAAGTCCACGGGCGGCGTCCTCGTCGAGTTCGTCTCGCACTGAGCGATGACGGGAGATTACCCCGACGACGCGCCTGCGGACTCAACCGACGACGACGCAACCGCCACCGGCAGTTCAGACGGTGGCGATGAGGGCTCCGCCGCTGACGGTTCCGCACCCGGCGGCGAGGGACGCGGGTTCGCCGGACCGATGCGCGACTGGCTCTCCCACCGGGTCGCCGCGACGCCCGACCGAGAGGCGCTCATCCACGCCGCGACCGGCGACTCGTGGACCTTCCGCGAACTCGACGCGCTCGTGGACGAGACGGCCGGCCAACTCGCCGCGCTCGGCGTCGAGGCCGGCGACCACCTCGGCGTCGTTCTCGACCCCGGCGTGGACTACGTCCGACTCATCCACGCCGCGACGCGGCTCGGGGCGGTGCTCGTCCCCCTCAGCGACCGACTCACCCCCGACGAGGTCGGCCGCAACGTCGAACTCGCAGACGTGACGACGCTCGTCTGCGGCGAGTCCACCGAGTCGACGGCGGTCGAGGCCACGACCGACGTGCCTGTCGTCTCCGTGGACGACCCGCGCTGGGAAGGCGTCATCAACCTCTCGTCTATCGCGCCGAAACGGGTCGAACCCGCGGGCTGGTCGCTCTCGGAGACGATGCTCCTGCTTTTTACTTCGGGGACGACCGGGACGCCGAAGGCCGTGAAACTCACGATGGGCAATCTGCTCGCCAACGCCGTCGCCGGGGCGTTCCGACTCGGCGTCTCGCCCGACGACCGGTGGCTCGTCACGCTCTCGCTGCACCACATGGGCGGCATCGGCCCGATTCTCCGCGGCCCGCTGTACGGGACGACCGTCGTCCTCCGCGAGGGCTTCGACGCCGGCGGCGCGGCCGACGACATCGGCAAGTACGACGCGACGGGGGTCTCGCTCGTACCGACGATGCTCAAGCGGATGCTCGACAGCAGGGGCACGCTCTCCGATTCGCTCCGCGTGGTGCTCCTCGGCGGCGCGCCCGCCCCCGACGACCTCGTCGAGCGCTGTCGGAACTACTCGGTGCCGGTCTACCCGACCTACGGCATGACCGAGACGGCCTCGCAGGTCGCCACCGCGACCCCGGACGAGGCGTTCGCCGACGTGGGGACCGTCGGGCGACCGCTCTTTTTCACCGACCTCTGGGTCGTCGACGAGGACGGCACCGCCGTCGAACCCGGGACGCCGGGCGAACTCGTCGTCTCTGGACCGACCGTCTCGCCCGGCTATTACCGGAACCCGGAGGCGACCGCCGACGCCTTCACCGACGCGGGCCTCCGGACCGGCGACATCGGCTACCGCGACGACGACGGCCTCCTGTACGTCCTGAACCGGAAGGACGACCGCATCATCACCGGCGGCGAGAACGTCGACCCCGGCGAGGTCGCGGCGGTCCTGCGGGACCACCCCGACGTGGACGACGCCGTCGTGCTCGGCGTCCCCGACGCCGAGTGGGGCGAGCGCGTCGCCGCGCTCGTCGTCCCCGCCGACCCGGAGAACCCTCCGGACGACGAGGACCTCGACGACTTCTGCCGCGAGCGACTCGCCGGGTTCAAATGTCCGCGACTGGTCGAGACCGCGGAGGAACTCCCGCGGACCGTCTCGGGGACCATCGACCGCGAGGCGGTCCGCGAGCGACTGGTCGCGGCCAAGCCCGTCGCGGAGGCCGAACCGGAGCGCGCGGCCGATTACGACGACAGCGACGACGGCGACGACGACGAGTCTGCCGACTCCGAGACCGAACCCGGCGAGGCGACGCCCGCGACCGACGCCGACGGGGCTGCCATCGACGACGCGGAGGGCGACGCGACAGTCGCGGACGCGGAGCGCGACGGAGACGACGACGGTGAGGCGATAGCCGACGAAGACGAACGCGATGACGTCGAGAGCGGGGAGGGCGACATCGGCGGCGGCGACGACGGACCCGCTCCCGACCGCGACGAGGAGTGAACGCGCCCGCGAGTGAAGCGAAATCCACAGCCCGCGTCTCGCCGGGTTGTGTCCAAACAATCATTACGTTTTACCGCAAGAGGACAGTATGGTAGGTGCTACCAACCAGACGCTTCGGCCGTTCCTGTGGCGCGCGGGCAAGCTCTTTCCGGACCGCGAAATCGTCTCTCGGACCGCCGAAGGGCTGGAACGCTACACGTACGCGGAGTACGAGGGACGCGTGGCACGGCTCGCGGGGGCGCTTTCGGACGCCGGCATCGGGGACGGCGACCGGGTGGCGACCTTCTGCTGGAACCACAACCGACACTTCGAGACGTACTTCGGCGTGCCGTCGATGGGCGCGCAGTTGCACACCATCAACCCGCTTCTCCCCGACCACCACATCCAGTACATCGTCGAGAACGCGGCAGACCGCATCATCTTCGTGGACCCGTCGCTCGCGCCGAAACTCGCGGGCGCGGTCGACGAGGACGCGTTCGCCTCCGTCGAGCAGTTCGTCGTGATGGCCTCGGACGTCCCCGAGGACGTGGGACTGTCCCCGGTGACGGACTACGAGTCGTTCATCGCCGACTACCCCGACGAGTACGACTGGCCTGACCTCCCGGAGGACCAACCGGCGGGGATGTGCTACACGTCGGGGACGACCGGGGAGCCGAAGGGCGTCGAGTACTCCCAGCAGATGCTGTGGGCGCACACGATGGCGACGCTCCCCAAGTCCGGTCTCGACATCGGCGCGGAGGACGTCATCATGCCGGTCGTGCCGATGTTCCACGTCAACGCGTGGGGCCTGCCGTTTTCGACGACCGCGGCGGGCGCGAAACACGTCTATCCCGGCCCATCGCCGACGCCCGAGGACCTCGCGAAACTCATCGAGGAGGAGGGTGTGACGATGACCGCGGGCGTGCCCACGGTGTGGCTCGGCCTGCTCGACTACCTCGACGAGCACGACGCGGACATCTCGTCGCTCGAACGCATCATCATCGGCGGGTCCGCCGCGCCCAAGTCGGTCATCCGCCGGTTCGACGAGGAGTACGACGTGGACGTGCTCCACGCGTGGGGGATGACGGAGATGTCGCCGGTCGGCACCGTCGCGCATCTCAAGCCGGGGATGGAGGACCTTCCCGCGGAAGAACAGTACGAAAAGCGCGCCAAGCAGGGGCTGCTCGCGCCGGGGCTGGAGATGCGCGTCGTCGACGACGACGGGAACGAGGTCCCGTGGAACGGCGAGGACTTCGGCGAACTCTGGGTGCGCGGCCCGTGGGTGACGACCGAGTACTTCGAGCGCCCCGACGCGAACGCGGAGGACTACGAGGGCAACTGGCTGAAGACGGGCGACGTGGTCACGGTGGACGAAGACGGCTACGTCCAAATCGTCGACCGGGCGAAAGACGTCATCAAGTCCGGCGGCGAGTGGATTTCGTCGCTCGAACTGGAAAACAGCATCATGGCCCACGACGACGTGGCGGAGGCGACCGTCATCGGCGTGCCCCACGAGCGCTGGCAGGAGCGCCCCGTGGCCTTCATCGTCCCGAAGGCGGGCGCGGACGAAGCGGCGCTCAAGGCCGAACTCGTCGCGCTCGTCGAAGACGAGTTCCCGAAGTGGTGGGCCCCCGACGAGGTCGTGTTCATCGAGGAGGTCCCGAAGACCGCGACCGGTAAGTTCGACAAGAAGGTGCTCCGAGACCGGTACGACGACTCCTCGCTCATCGAGGGCAAGACGCCCGACGCGGAGGCTCCGTCGGACGAGTGAACGCCGGGTCGGTCGTGGTTTCTAACGAAGAACTAGTTTGAAGTTTAGACTGGTTCCATACACTATTTTTACTGTACAATCCTATGTCGGGACATGGAACTTCTCGACGACTCCATCGTGCCCGAACACGCCCGCGAACTCAAGCAGGAGGCCCGCGAGTTCGCCAAAGAGCACATCGAACCGGTCGCGGAGGAATACTACGAGTCCGGCGAGTACCCCCACGAGGTCCTCCAGGCGGGGATGGACGCGGGACTCGTCGCGCAGGACATCTCTGAGGAGTACGGAGGCAAGGGCTTCGACCTCCAGCAGATTCTCGCTATCTCCGAGGAGTTCTACCGCGCCGACGCCGGCATCGCGCTGACGCTCCAACTCGCCTCGTTCGGCTGCGAGATTATGGAGGACTACGGCAGCGAAGAACAGAAGGAGAAGTGGCTCCGCCCGGTCGCCGAAAACGAGCAGATTTCGGGGCTCGCGGTCTCCGAGCCGCAGACCGGCTCCGACATGGCCGGCATGGAGACGACCGCCGAGAAGACCGACGACGGCTACGTCCTCAACGGCGAGAAGTACTGGGTCGGCAACGCCGTCGAGGCCGACTGGCTGACGGTGTACGCCAAGACCGCCGACACCGACGACCGCTACTCGAACTACTCGATGTTCATCGTGCCGACGGACACCCCCGGCTACGAGGCCGAGCACATCCCCGAGAAGATGGGCATGCGCGCGTCCAAGCAGGGCCACATCGTCTTCGACGACTGCGAGGTTCCCGAGGAGAACCTCATCGGCACCGAGGGCGGCGGCTTCTACATGCTCGCGGACTTCTTCAACCACGGTCGCATCATCGTCGGCGGCCACAGCCTCGGCCTCGCCGCCGCCGCCATCGAGGAGGCGTGGGAGTTCGTCCACGAGCGGCGGGCGTTCGGCCGCAACGTCTCGGAGTTCCAGGCGGTCCAGCACATCCTCGCCGACATGCGCATGGAGTTCGAGGCGGCCCGCGCGCTCAACTGGCGCGCCGCCGAGAAGGTCGAAAACAACGAGGACGCCGGCTTCTGGGCGGCCGCCGCCAAGACGAAGTCGACCGAGACGGCGGTCGACGTGGCCGAACGCGGCATGCAGCTCCACGGCGGTCGGTCGGTCCTCAACGAGTACAAGATTTCGCGGGTCTACCGCGACGTTCGCATCCCGGTCATCTACGAGGGCGCGAACGAGATTCAGCGCAACCTCATCTACCGGCAGGGCGCGCTGTAAGGCGACCCTGGGACCGGGGGTGGAACTGACAACTCGTTTCCCGGTTTGGCATCGCTTGACCGGAACGCAGTTACTATCTGAGCGTCGTACCTTGACTCAGCACAAATGGTACGCACGAGCGTTATCGGCTGCGGAAACATGGGGAGCGCCCTCCTCACCGGGCTCTGGAAGGCGGGCGGTCACTCGGTCGTCGCCTGCGACCTCGACCCCGACGCCCTCGCCGCGGTCGCCGACTACTGTGAAGCGACGACGGACGACGTGTCGCGCGCCGCCGACGCCGACGTGGTGTTCGTCGCGGTCAAGCCCGACATCGTCGAGGCCGTCCTCTCGGAACTCGACCTGTCTCCCGACCAGACTCTCGTCACTATCGCCGCGGGCGTCCCGACCTCGTTCGTCGAGGCGCGCACCGACGCCCGCGTCGTCCGCATCATGCCGAACCTCGCCGCCGAGACCCGCGACATGGCCGCGGCGGCGACCGGTGACCTGACCGACGAGGTCCGCGAACTCCTCTCCGACGTGGGCGAGTTCGTCGAGGTCGAGGAGTCGCAGATGGACATCGCCACCGCGGTCAACGGCAGCGGCCCGGCCTTCGTCTTCTATCTCATCGAGGCCGTCACGCAGGCCGGCGTCGCGGGCGGGCTCTCCGAGGAAGACGCCGAAATCCTCGCCGCCCAGACGTTCAAGGGCGCGGCCGAGACCGTCGTGCAGGACGACCGCAGCGCCGACGAACTCATCGACGCGGTCTGCTCGCCGAACGGGACGACCATCGAGGGGATGGAGGTTCTCTGGGACAGCGCCGCCGACGAGGCCGTCACCGAGGCGGTCGTCGCCGCCGAGCGCCGGTCGAAGGAACTCGCGGAGGAGTTCGCCGATGAGTGAGGTGAGCGAGACGACGGAGACCTCCGAGGTCGCTGAGCCCGACCCCGACGCGGTCGCCGCCGCCCGCGACGCCGCCGCCGAGGCGAAGCGCGTCATCGTCAAGGCCGGCACGAACTCGCTGACCGACGAGGACTCCAACCTCGACGACGACAAGCTCGACAAGCTCGTCGACGACATCGAATCGCTCCTCTCGCGCGGCAAGGAGGTGCTTCTCGTCTCCTCGGGCGCGGTCGGTGCCGGCATCGGCCGCCTCGACCATCCCACGGCGGACCGCGACACCCTCGAAGCGTCGCAGGCGCTGTCGACGGTCGGCCAGAGCCTCTTGATGCACCGCTACACCGAGAGCTTCGAGCGCTACGACCGGAAGGTCGCCCAGATACTCATCACCCAGCACGACCTGGAGAACCCCGAACGGTTCACCAACTTCCGGAACACGGTCGAGACGCTTCTGGAGTGGGGCGTCGTGCCCATCATCAACGAGAACGACGCGGTCGCCACGGAGGAACTCCAGATCGGCGACAACGACATGATTTCGTCGAACATCGCGGTCGGCATCGGCGTCGACCTGCTCGTGACGCTCACCGACGTGGGCGGCGTCTACACCGGGAACCCGAAGGAGGACCCCGACGCCGAGCGCATCGAGGTCGTCGGCGACAACTACAGCGACGTCGAGGACATCGTCACCGCGAGTTCGACCGGCGGCTTCGGCGGCATCCAGACGAAGGTCCGCGGCGCGCGCGACGCCGCCGAGTACGGCATCCCCGCCGTCATCGCGCAGTCGACCGAGCCCGACGTGCTGGCGAAGATCGCCGAGCGCGAATCGGTGGGAACAATGTTCCTCCCCCTCGATGGTGAACTCGATGACTGAGCGAGACACGACCGCGCAGGTCGAACAGGCACAGTCGGCGGCGCTGCGCCTCGCCAACGTCGACGCGGCCGACCGCGACGCCGCGCTCGGAGCCATCGCGGACGCCATCCGCGACAACAGCGAGGCGATTCTCGCGGCCAACCGCGAGGACGTCGAGGAGGCCGAGGCGATGCTCGAAGCGGGCGAGTACACGCAGGCGCTCGTCGACCGCCTCAAACTCGACGAGGCGAAACTCGACGACATCGCCGGAATGGTCGAGTCCGTCGCCGAGCAGGACGACCCCCTCGGCGAGACGCTGGAAGCGCGCGAACTGGACGAGGCCCTCGAACTGTACAAGCTCTCGGTCCCCATCGGCGTCGTGGCGACCATCTTCGAGTCGCGGCCCGACGCGCTCGTCCAAATCGCCGCGCTGGCGCTGAAGTCCGGCAACGCCGTCATCCTCAAGGGCGGTAGCGAGGCGAGCGAGTCGAACCGAGTGCTGTACGAGACGATTCTGTCGGCCACCGAGGACCTCCCGGACGGTTGGGCGACGCTCATCGAGGCCCACGAGGAGGTCGACCGCCTGCTCGAACTCGACGACATGGTCGACCTCGTGATGCCTCGCGGCTCCTCGGAGTTCGTCAGCTACATCCAGGACAACACCCAGATTCCCGTCCTCGGCCACACCGAGGGCATCTGCCACGTCTACGTCGACGAGTCGGCCGACCTCGACATGGCCGAAGACATCGCCCTCGACGCGAAGGTGCAGTACCCCGCGGTCTGCAACGCCGTCGAGACGCTCCTGGTCGACGAGGCCGTCGCCGCCGACTTCCTGCCGGCGGTCGTCGCGCGCTACCGCGACGAGGGCGTCGTCCTCCGGGGCGACGAGGCGACCCGCGAGTACGTCGATATCGACCCCGCGACCGACGACGACTGGGACACCGAGTACGGCGACCTCGAACTCTCCATCAAGGTCGTCTCGGACCTGTACGGCGCAGTCGACCACATCAACGCCCACGGCTCGAAGCACACGGAGTCCATCGTCACCGACGACGCCGAGCGCGCCGAGACGTTCATGACCGGCGTCGACGCCGCCAGCGTCTTCCACAACGCCTCGACCCGGTTCGCCGACGGCTACCGCTACAGCCTCGGCGCCGAAGTGGGCATCTCGACGGGCAAGATTCACGCCCGCGGCCCGGTCGGCCTCGAAGGGCTGACGACCTACAAGTACTACCTCGAAGGCGACGGCCAGTTGGTCGCCACCTACGCCGGCGAGGACGCCGTCCCCTTCACCCACGAGGCGCTCGACGCCGAGTGGAACCCCGGCCACCGAAGTCGGCGAGACTGAGCGCGGCGGACGCCCTTCGGTCGTCACTCCGCACATCGAGTTCTCGCGGCACATAGAACTATATCCCTGACAGTCGCCTCTCCGGTAGAGTCGTCTCCGCTGCGACTCGGTGACTCCAATGGATTTAGACGAATTCGTCAGCACGCACGCACCGTCCGAAGGCGGCGAAGCCTTCGAACTCGAAAACTCGAAACTGCTCGACGTGGCTCTCGACGGGAGCGTCATGGCCAAGGCCGGGTCGATGGTCGGCTACACCGGCGACATCTCCTTCGAGCGGAAGTCCGCCGGCGGCCTGAAAGGGATGCTCAAGAAGAAAGCCACGGGCGAAGGCGACGTCATGATGCAGGCGACCGGCACCGGGCACCTCTATCTTGCAGACCAGGCCAAGGAGGTCCAGATTCTCGAACTCGACGCGGGCGAGGAGCTGAGCGTCAACGGTAACGACGTGCTCGCGTTCGAGTCGAGCGTGAACTGGGACATCAAGATGCTGACAAGCATCGCCGGGGCGTCCTCCGGCGGCCTGTTCAACGTCTTCCTCGAAGGCCCCGGCCACGTCGCCATCACGACCCACGGCGAGCCCATCGTCCTCCAGACGCCGGCCAAGACCGACCCCAACGCGACCGTCGCGTGGAGCGGTAACGTCTCGCCGTCGTCGAACCGCGACATCAACATCAAGGGCCTGCTCGGCCGCTCGTCGGGCGAGTCCTACCAGCTCGAATTCGCGGGCGAAGGCGGTTTCGTCATCGTCCAGCCGTTCGAGGAAGTCGGCCCCGGTCAGTAGCGTAGCGAACTTCCGCTCCCGTTTTTTCACCGTCGCTCGCCGACCGAGTTCGCCCCCGCAATCCGACACAGAGCGGGCCGAAACGACGCGTATCTCTCGTGCCCGGCGGACATATATTGTCTGCCTGAACTGTTATGCCGGCTCCGTCCTAATCCCGGCGTATGGGTGACATCAGCGTCCATCTGGTCGACCGCGGTCGCGTTCTCACGGATATGGGGTACGTCCTCGACGGGTACACCATGGGAAGCGCGTCGAACCGAAGCCCCGACCACGAAACGGCCGAGTTCGTCGTCTGGAACGCCGTCATCGACGGCCCCGACCGGACGGTGCTGTGGGACACCGGAGCGAACCCCAAGGCGGGCGACGGCTACTGGCCCGCCCCGCTGTACGAGGCGTTCGAGTACGTCGACGCCGCGGAACACACGCTCGAAGGCGACCTCGATTCGGTCGGCTACGACCTCGGCGACATCGACGCCGTGGTGATGAGCCACCTGCACCTCGACCACGCGGGCGGCCTCGCCGAGTTCGCCGGGACGGACGTGCCGATATACGTCCACGAGGAGGAACTGAAGTTCGCGTACTACTCGGCGAAGACAACCGAGGGCTCCATCGCGTACCTCGCGTCGGACTTCGACCGCGATTTGAACTGGAACGTCGTCCACGGCGACGAACACACGCTGTTCGACGGCTTCCGGCTCGTCCACCTGCCGGGTCACACCCCCGGCGTGCTGGGCGCGCACATCGAGACGCCCGACGGCGACGTGCTCGTCGCGGGCGACGAGTGCTACGTCGAGGGCAACTACACGGACGAGGTGCCGCTCGGCCCCGGCCTGCTCTGGAGCGAGCGCGACTGGTTCGAGAGCCTCCAGAAAGTGAAGGAACTCGAACGCCGGACCGGCGGCGACGTGCTGTTCGGCCACGACCTCGACCGGTTCGAGTCGTTCGGCGACGGCTGGAACGTCTGAGACGGGCGACGGCGCGCTCGACGGGCTCTGATTTTCACGCGTCAACCGCAGAACAGCGGACAGACGCAGCTCTCATCGCGTCCGAAGAACGGTCAAAAGGGAACCGCAGGGATTGGTTGGGTGGTGGGTTGGGGTGGACTGGGGGATTGAATGGCTGGTGGAGACGACGAGCCGGCCTAAATCATGAGTTGCACGTCGGCGTCGGCCATGTGCTGGAGGGCCGTCGCCGCGCCGACGCCGGTGGTGACGCCGTCGTAGAACTCGGCTTCGTCGTAGCCCATCAGCTCGATGGTCATCTGGCAGGCCTGGAGGTCCACGCCCATGTCGAGGGAGGTCTCGATGAGTTCCTCGACGGTCGCGGTCCCGTTTTTCTGAATCTTCTTTTCCATCATGCTCGTGGCGACGCTGTCCATGAAGGGCAACGCGGCCACGGCGTTCGGCATCGGCATGCTCGGGTTGCCGACCGCGCTGAGCTTCAGGTTCTTCGACTTCTTCTCGTGGAGGATGTCGAGTCCCCAGAACGTGTGGAAGACCACGACGTCCCAGCCGAAGGCGGCCGCCGTACTGGCGAGGATGAGCGGCGGGTACGCCATGTCGAGGGTGCCTTTGGTCGCGATGATGGTCATCGACTTCTGTCCGTCGTCGTCGGTGGCCTCCCGGAGGTCGGAGACCTCCTCCTGCAGGGCTTGGACCTGCGCGCGGAGGTCTTCGACGGAGGCGGCTCCCGCGTCGACGGGCGCGTCGGCGTCCGAGCTCATTCCTTCTGGATGAGGTGGCGGAAGACCGCGTCGCCGTCTTCCTCGGCCTCTTCCTGGTCGAGCATGGAGACGCCGTCGGTGGAGTCGGCCCAGCCCTTCAGGTCGCTCATACTACCGGAGTCGGTCGCGACGACCTGCAGAATCTCGCCGCTTTCGAGGTCGTCGACCGCGCCGCGGGTCTTGACGACGGGCATCGGGCAGGACAGTCCTTTCACGTCGAGGGTTTCGGTGGGTTCGTATGTACTCATTTTTCGAGGTCACCTGTGTTGGGTGTATTCCACAATATAGGTGTGCTTCGTAAAAGTGTGTCGGTTCTTGGGTAGGCTACACAATACTTAGGGTCCACCGACGTCACTGCCTGAATTGGGACGTTTCGAGGCACTAAGAACCATAACGCGCACTCACGAGTGCGAAATCACACTACAATCTGTCGGTCCTGCCGGGATTAGTATTGCAAGAAAATCAAACTACCATCCGAAAGCTTAAGTCGAATCATCCGATAGTGGGTGATGCATACATGACCGTTCCAGACCTGCCGGAACTCGAAGTCGACGTGCCAGTCATCGAGCCCGAGACGCTGAAAGCCCGCATCGACGAGGGCGAGCCGCTCACCATCCTCGACAATCGCGTGCCGTCTGAGCACGAGGATTGGCGCATCGACGGTGAGAACGTCTCGCACGTCAACATCCCCTACTTCGAGTTCCTCGACGAGGAGCTCGACGAGTCGCTGTTCGAGGACCTGCCCGAAGACGAGGAGTTCGTCGTCCTCTGTGCGAAGGGCCACTCCTCGGAGTACGTCGCCGGGCTCCTGATTCAGGAGGGCTACGACGCCGTGGCGCTCGAACGCGGGATGAACGGCTGGGCGAGCATCTACGAGTACACCGAACTGGAGACCGACGGCGACGCGCTCGTCGCGCAGTACCAGCGCCCCTCCAGCGGCTGTCTGGCGTACCTCGTCGTCGACGGCGACGAGGCGGCCGTCGTCGACCCACTCCGCTACTTCGCCGACGAGTACGTCGCCGACGCGAAGGCCCTCGGCGCTGAACTGAAGTACGCCGTCGACACGCACATCCACGCCGACCACATCAGCGGGGTCCGCACGCTGGTCGAAGAACACGGCGTCACGGGCGTCATCCCCGAGGCCGCCGAAGACCGCGGCGTCGACTACGACACGCCCTACGAGACCATCGCGGACGGCGAGACGCTCACCGTCGGCGACACCGACATCGAGGCAATCCACACGCCCGGTCACACGACCGGAATGACGACCTACAAGGTCGATAACGTGCTGTTCACGGGCGACGGCCTGTTCATCGAGTCGGTCGCTCGCCCCGACCTCGAAGACGGCGACGAGGGCGCGCCCGACGCGGCCGGAATGCTCTACGACTCGCTGCAGGAGCGCGTCCTCTCGCACGACGACGACGCTATCGTCGCCTCCGCGCACTTCAGCGACGCGGCAATCCCCGCCGACGACGGCAGTTACACCGCCACGCTCGGGGAACTGAAGGACACGATGGACGCACTTTCGATGCCCAAAGACGAGTTCGTGGAGTTCATCCTCTCGGACATGCCGCCGCGGCCGGCCAACTACGTCGACATCATCGAGACGAACCTCGGCGTGCAGGTGTCGGACGACGACCGCGCCTTCGAGCTCGAACTCGGGCCGAACAACTGCGCGGCCAGCAACGAAGCCCTCACGAACTAAATGTCGGGTCTGACGCCGCTCCTCGTCGAAGGGCTCTTTCCGAACGGTATCGCGCACTACGCGCTCGGCGGCCTCCTCATCGGCCTCGGGACCGCCGTCATCTACCTCGGGACGGGCATCATCGCCGGTGCGAGCACCTTCCTCGAATCGACGCTGTCGTACGTCTCCGACCTCCCGCGGTTCAACAAGGCGAAGTACGTCGCCTCGCGGGACTGGCGGGTCGTGTTCACGCTGAGCATCGTCGCCGGGGCCGCGCTCTACACCGTCCTGTTCGGTGACGGCTGGTGGGTCTCCGACGTACAGCCGTGGCGCTTCGCCGTCGGCGGCGTGCTCGTCGGCGTCGGCACCCGCATCGGGAAGGGCTGTACGTCCGGTCACGGGGTCTGCGGCGTCGGCTCGCGCTCGCGGACCTCGCTCGTCAACGTCGCCACCTTCATGCTCGTCGCCATCGGGGTCGCACAGCTCCTGAGCGCGCTGGGGGTGTCGCCGTGAGCGACGACGAACGCGGACTCGGGTTCATGCTGGTCGTCATCGCGGGCGGCCTGATATTCGGGTTCGGCCTCGCCGTCAGCAACATGGCCCGCCCGGAGGTCGTCCTCGACTTCCTCCAGTTCGACGACCTCGGTCTCGTCTTCGTGATGGGCGGGGCCGCGGTCGTCACTGGCACCGTCTTCGCGCTCGCCGAGGCGTTCGGCGACCGCGCGCCACTCACCGGGCGCGACTACGGCCGCCGGCTGAAGTCGTTCGACAAGAACGTCGTCGTCGGCGGGGTCGTCTTCGGAGCCGGCTGGGGTATCTCCGGCATCTGTCCCGGCGCGGCCTACGCCAGTCTCGGCGTCGGCAACTACCCCATCCTCATCGCCATCGGTGGGATGTTCGTCGGCGCGTACCTGCAGGGACTCTGGCGCGCCCGCCGTACCGAGAGCGCCGCGACCGGCACCTCCGCCGACTGAGCCGCCGTCGGCGAATTCGATTTCGTTCTTTTCCCGTCCGTCGTCCCCGGAGCGACGGCGACGAAGTTCTCGCCCCCTGTCGGTGAACCGCCGCCGATGGACCGCGGCTCGCGCGCGCTGCCGAACAGTCGGTGGTGGTTTTCTCCCGCGAGTCGACGTTCGACGCTCGCCGCCGATGCTCGAGAACGCCGCCGTGAGTGCCTCTCGACCGAATCCTCTCGGTTGATGTTCAGCCAAATATAGTATTGCACAATAAGAAAACAACTATTTTGTCATAGATAGCGGATAAATATGTTCGTAACGTCGCGTGATACAAAATATGGCCCGTTTCGGTGGTATTTCTATGTCCATTCTATAACTTATGTGTATGCAATAAAGATATGGTCTTGTACAGTATTCCCAAAAGCGTTATATCCTCACTCCGGTTAGCCAGCGGTGTACAAGAAAGTATGATGAGTGCAATACACTCCGGGCACCCCGAGGGGTGCTGGTAAGATGTTCGGAATCGAGACGTTGGGCGGGAACGCACAGGCCGCCGCGCTCGTCGGCGTCGTCCTCGTCGAGGCGATGGTGCTGTACGTCGGGTACGGCGCGCTGACCGCCGCACTCGGACCGACCGTTCGGAAGGCCATCGGTGGTGAGTGAGCGTGTTCGAACTACTCGGCATGTCTGCCGGGATGCTGGCCCTCTTCGTCGCGTTCGGGGTTCTCATCGGCGTCCTGTTCGGCTTCTTCGGCATGGGTGGGTCGTTCCTCGTGACGCCCGCGCTGCTCGTCATGGGCTACCCCTCGCGCGTGGCCGTCGGCTCCGGGCTCGCGTTCGTCTTCGGGACCTCCGTCATCGCGACGCTGAAGCACCGCGACCTCGGACAGGTCGACTACAAACTCGGCATCTCGATGATTATCGGGACCACGGTCGGCCTCGAAGTCGGGAAGGAAATCGTCCTCTACCTCGAAGAGCTCGGACTCGCCGGTAACATCATCAGCGTCACGTACGTGCTGCTTCTCGGCGGTATCGGGCTGTTCGTCACCTACGAGGCGCTGAAGGGCGGCGACGGCGGCGGCGTCAGCCACGACGTGGACGGCGACGCCGACATCGACGCCGACGACATCCCCGAGTTAGCCAAGAAGATTCAGAGCTACTCGCTCCCCCCGATGATAACCCTCCGCGGCGGCGTCAAGGTCTCGCTGTGGATGATTCTCTTGGTCGCGTTCGCCACGGGGCTCCTCTCGGGTTTCCTCGGCGTCGGCGGCGGCTTCATCCGCATGCCCGCGCTGTTCTACCTCATCGGCGTTCCGGTGCCCATCGCGGTCGGGACCGACCTGTTCGAAATCATGTTCTCGGGCGGCATCGGCTCGTTCCTCTACGCGCAGTCCGGCGGCGTCGACCTCTCTATCGTCGCGCCGCTCCTCGCCGGGTCGGCGCTCGGCGCGCGCGTCGGCTCCGCCGCGACCTCCATCGTCAACGAGGACGAGATCAAGATTTACTTCGGCCTGATGCTGCTCCTCGGCGCGCTCGCCGTCGCCGTGCGGCAGGCCGGGAACTACCTCGGCATGGGCGTCCTCGACTACGTCAGTCTCGCGCTCATCCTCGGGTCGGCGCTCATGGTCTCCGGCGCGGTGCTCTACAGCGCCGTGAAGTCCATGCGCGCGCCCTCGACCACCGGGGGTTCCACCGCCGACTGAGGGCGACGGCTCGCACGCGAACCGCACTCGCATCGAACGCGAATCCACGACACCGGGACGCCGTTTCTCGCCCGGTGTTGTGCAAACTATACAAACCCTTTTGAGGGCTGACCACGTAGCCCGAACCGATAATGGCTAGCTCGATGGTCGAATACCTGCAATCGGACATGGAGTGTGAGGGACTCCTCGAGTGTCTCCACGGACTGAAGCAACTCGACCGACGGTGTTTCGAGGTGCTCGTCGAGACCGACGAACACCTGACCGTCGACGAGGTCGCCGAGGCGGTCGAGCGGGAACGTTCGACCGCGTACCGCTCCATCCAGCGCCTCCTGCAGGCGGGGCTCATCCAGAAAGAACAGGTGAACTACGAACACGGCGGCTACTACCACGTCTACCATCCGACCGACCCCAACGAGGTCGCGGACGACATGCAGCGCATGCTCAACGACTGGTACGCCCAGATGGGCACGCTCATCCAAGAGTTCCGCGACAAGTACGACGAGAAAATCGTCCCCGCGGAGTAGTTTCCTTCGACCGACGAGCGGCCGCCGCCTCTCGATTGGTCGTGTCCCAAATCGATTAGGTTCCGTATTCAACGGCGCGCAGTCCATAGCTACTGCTACGACCACTCTATGTCGAAGAGTAAAAGCAGTCCCCGAAACAACGAGTTCGTCGAAGAGTGCCAGTCGTGTGAGTCCCGGACGCCGCACGACGTCTCCATCGAAATCAAGACCGAGAGCCGGAAACGCGAGAACCGCGAGTTCTCCCGCGAGCCGTACCGTGTCACGCGCTGTACGCGCTGCGGGAACACGCGGTCCCAGCGAATGAACGACGCGTGAGCGATACCCCCGCCGACCGCCGGCCACCCTCGGCAGACCACGCCCGACCCCGACCGACCGCCTCCGCCACACCGACGTAGCCACGGTCCGAGCCATGACACAGCCACCCACACCAGACGCGCCGACTGTCCTCCTCGTCGACGACGAGGCCGCCCTCGCCGATAGCCTCGCGCTGTGGCTCGAACGCCGCTACCGCGTCCGAGTCGCGTACTCCGGGCGCGAGGCCCTCCAGACGTTCGACGAGAGCGTCGACCTCGTCTTCCTCGACCACAACCTCCCCGGTCTCTCCGGCGAGTCCGTCCTCGAAGAACTCTCCCGACGGGTCGACCCGTCGTCGTTCGCGGTCGTCATGCTCAGCGCCGCGCCCGGCGACGAACTCGCCGACCTCCCCGTTGACGCCGTGCTCACGAAGCCAGTCACCAAACGCGACGTCTTCGACGCCGCCGACCGATTCGTCGGCGACGCGCCCGAAGCCAAACTCGACTAATCTCCTTCCGACGGTCCGTGGCCGCCCGCTTCAGTCGTCCGCCGACGCGGGGTTCAGCTCGTCGAAATACGTCTCGATGAGCTTCCGCTCCGCCGTCCGGAGGTGTTCGTGGAGCGTCGGCGGCGAGATGCCGAGCGAGTCGGCGACCTCTTCTGCCGTGCTCCCGCGGGGCCACTCGAAGTAGCCGGAGACGAGCGACGTTTCGAGGACCGTCTTCTGCCGGTCTGTCAGTTTCGAGTCGAGCGTCCGCCGGAAGGAGTCGGCCGACTGGACGGAGCGCTCCACCTCGCGCTTTGCGACGACCGAGACGCCGGCCGCGGCCGTCGTCACCGCCTCCACGAGCGCGCCGTGGTCGGCGTCGGCCGCGACGTGGAGCGCGAGGGTGCCGCTCCCCTCGGAGAGCGTCAACCGCTCCACGCTCGCGCCGTGGTCGATGGCGGTCGACAGCACCGCCTCGGCGTCGGTGCGGAGTTCGACGACGGACTCCTCGTCGCCGTCGGCGACGACGCGGGCCTGCGAGACGTCGGCGGCATCGATAGCGGCCGCGACCGCGTCGCACCCCGACGCGCCGGCGACGCTGACGAAACAGGTAAGCTCGTCGCCGGCGCGGGTGACGCCGTCCAGCGAGAGTCGGCAGTCGAGCGTCGCCGAGAGACCGGCGAGCACGCCGGCGTCACCCGCGCCGGCGACCTGAAACTCCAGTTCGACGACGCTGTCGCCGTTGAGAAGCTGCTTGCTCTGGGTTGCGTTGATACCGTTGCCGACGGTCGCGCCGAGGTCGGAAAACAGGCCCGCGGACTCCTCGTCGAAGCCGTCGGTCTCGTCGTAGACGACGAGCGCGCCGTACGCCGTCTCGCGGTAGTCGATGGCGACACAGAGCGCCGACACCGCGTTGAGGTCGGCGGCGTCGTCGCCGAAGACCGCCGCGCGGTGCGCCTCGGAGATGTCCTCGAAGGCGAAGCCGTCTTCGACCGTTCCGTCGATGTCGAACGCCTCGTCGACGAAGTCGAGGTCGACGCCCGCGGGGTCGAGTCCGTAGCCCGCCGCGGCGGTACACCGGAGCGTGCCGGCGGCGGTGCGTCTGAGAACGAACGCGGCCTCGTGGGCGCTCGCGACCGCGTCGCAGACGGTCTGTTCGATTTCGTCGCGGCTCCGCGCGTCGATTATCGCCCGGTCGATGTCGCGGAGGAGCTCGTTGGTCCGGTTCAGGCGGTCGAGCTGCGCCTCGCGGTTACGAATCGCCGCCTCGTGTTCGGCTCGGACCGCCTCCAGTCGACCGCGGAGGTCCGACAGCGCCTCGGGCTCGCGGAGCTCTTCCACGTCGCGGCTGTCGAGCGCCGCCTCGGTGGATTCGAGCGCGAAGTACTCGCGGACTTCGGACTCGAAGCCCGACCGCACGAGCAGCTCTTCGACCGTCTCTTTGACCTCCGACTCCGAGACGGGCTTGACGAGGTAGGCGTCGAACGGCATGTCGACGATGTCGGTGTCCGGCTCGACCGCGGTCATCATCGCCACGCGGCAGTCGAGGCCGCGCTCGCGAATCTCGTCGAGCACGTCGTCGCCCGTGACGTTCGGCATTCGGCGGTCGAGGAGGACGACGTCGACGGTATCGTCGAGTCGGTGGAGGGCTTCTTCACCGCCGTAGGCGGTCTCGACGGCGAACCGCTCGCCGTCGAGCCAGTACCGGCAGGTGTCTGCGAGGTCCTCGTCGTCGTCGACCACGAGAACGACCTGCTCGGCGGCCCGCTGTTCGGGGCTCTCGCGCGCCGAGCGTTCGGTGACCATCGTATCGAACACACAGTAACGGCGAACAGTAATATATCTGCCCATCACAGCAGGTGGAATTTAGGCGGTTCAGTGACCCGATTCGGTCGTCTCCGACGGACGGGGAACTCCCGCGACCGACTGCGACCCGACCCGCGGGCCGAACTCACGCTCGCGGGAGCGTGACGACGAACGTGGCTCCGCCGCGGTCGTTGTCCTCGATTGCGACCGTCCCGCCGTAGCTCTCGACGATTTCGCGGACCAGAAACAGCCCGAACCCGTTGCCCGGATTCGACAGGTCCTCGATGCGCTGGTCGACGATGCGGTGTTTCTCCTCGTCCGGGACGCCCGGGCCGTTGTCGGAGACGCGGAGTTCGACCGCGTCGTCGCCGGCCCCAACCTCGACTTCGACCGCCGGGTTCGGCTTGTCGTTGTGCTGGACGGCGTTTTTCAGCAGGTGCTCGATGACCTCGTCCAGCAGGTCGTCGGCGACGACCGAGACGTCGGGGAGTCGTCCGACTTCGACGCTCGCGGCCTCGGTCTCGCTCCGCAGCGACTCCGCGCCGTGGTCGACCGCCTCGTCGATTCGACGCGGCCGGAACTCGTGGGACTCGCGCTCGACGATGACCTTCATGAACGTCCGCATCGTCCCGACGAGTTCGGTCATCTCGCGGACGCGTCCCTGTATCGTTTCGAGGTGCGTCAGCCCCGCGTCGTCCACGAAGTCCTCGACGATGTCTGCCCGCGCGCCGACCACGTTGAGCCCGTTGAGGAGGTTGTGGCGGATGATGCGGTTCACGAACTCCAGTCGCTCCTGTTCGCGCCGCAACTCCCGCTCTCGCTCCTTGCGGGCGGTGATATCGTGGCCCTCGAGGACCAGAAGCGACACCTCGCCGTCGTCGTCGTGGACCGGGGTGACGGAGAAGTCGATGACGACTGGCCGGTCCGTGTTCACCCGGTCTATCTCGACCTCGTAGCGGACGAACTCGCCGTCGGCCGCGCGGTCGAGCGCGGCCCGGAGGTCGGCGATTCGCTCGTCGTCGCCGCGCCACCACGGCGTCTCCCACGCCCGCAGTCCGACGATGTCGTCGCGGTCGCCGTCCACGAGGTCGAGGGCGGCGTCGTTCACCCGGAGGACAGTTCCGTCGGGCTCGACCAGCCCGATGTACTGGAAGGTGCTGTTGAACACCGCGTCCAACTGTCGCTCGCGGCGCTTCCGGTCGGTCATGTCGCGAGTCACCTTGGCGAAGCCGATGACCTCACCGGTGTCGTCGGTCAGAGCGGTGATGGTCACAGACGCCCAAAAGCGAGTACCGTCGGCACGGACGCGCCACCCCTCGTTTTCGGCCCGGCCCTCGGTCCGCGCTCGGTCGAGAAGGCGCTCGGGCAGGCCGTCTTCGGCGTCCTCGTCGGTGTAGAACGTCTCGATGTGCTCGCCGAGTATCTCTTCCGTATCGTAGCCCTTGATGGCCGCCGCGCCGCGGTTCCAACTCTCGACGCGACCCGAGGCGTCGAGGCGGAACAGCGCGTACTCCTCGATGTTCTCGACGATGCGCGAAAACGCCTGCTCGCGGCGTTCGAGTTCGCGCTCGCGCTCCCGTCGGACGTGGGTGTCGATGCCGTGGGCGACGGCGTGGCCGAGATTCGAAATCGGCTCGGCGAGCTCCGCCGTGAACGCCCGCTCGTGTTCGGCGTACATCGTGAGTACGCCGTAGCGCGCGTCGTCGTAGACGAGGGGCACCGACGCCGCCGAGCGGTAGCCGCGTTCGAGCGCCGGTTCGCGGAACGGCCCGAACGCCGGTTCGTCGGCGATGCTGTGGGTCGCCTGCACCGCGTTCGACCGGACCGCGCGGCCGACCGGGCCGTTTCCCTCGGGGCGCTCTGCCGACACCGACACGTCTATCTCGTCGAGGTACCCGTCCTCGACGCCGGCCCACGCGGTCGGTTCCACGTCGCCGGTCGTCTCGTCGACGACGCCGACCCACGCGAACCGGAGTTCGTCCGTCTGGACGAGTCGCTCGCAGACCTGCCGTTCGATGTCCGCGCGCCCGCCGGCGTCGACGATGGTCTCGTTCACGTCCGCGACGACCTCGTTGAACGTCGCGAGGATGTCGAGTCGCTGGCGCAGTTCGCGCTCCGTCGCAGACGGGTCGTCGACCGACTGCGGAGACCCGTCGGTCATCCGTCTCGACCCCCCCTCGAACCGGCGTCCCGTCGTGCGTGCATACCCCGACTCTAACCCCCACTGACTTGTGCGTTTCTCGGTCGGTCCGAGCCAGCCCTAACCACGTAGGGCCGTGAATTACTACCGACCGCGCCATTCGACTATATGGCCACAGTGACCTGCCCGGGTCACTCGTCGTGCCCGCACGACCCTACGGCGGAATCGACAACCTACCCCCTCTCTCCGCCCTGGGGACGTGTCCCTGCCCAAACCCCAACTCCCTTTCCGCGAAACCGACCGACGAGCCACGGGTGTTTCGTTCGTGTCCCCGGTGCGTACATTCATTTCTAGCCGAGGCAGATACAAGACCAAAAGCACGCACCACCGCGCCATTTACGCCGGATGAGCACATACGTGCAACCCATGAAGAAAAACGAGCTCATTCACGTGCATTCGCTGCTCGTGGAAATCGCTACAGACTACCTCGACCGCGGGGTGCTCACGAGCGCCGACCTCGAACCGTACCACCGTCTTGGAATCGGCCCGATGGCTCTCCGGGACTGCCGGGCCGACCACGAGCACGCCGTCCGGACGCTCACGACCGCGCTCGCGGTCGGTGCCGCCCGCGAGCTCGACCGCGACGCGGAGTCGGTGCCCGGCCGACACCTGCTCCGTCCCGACGAGGCGACCGACGCCGACGCCGACCCCGACACCGACCAGCGTGTCACGTCACACTGATATTTTCTTCGCGGACTCCCCCTCGAACAGCGGCAGCACCGGCCGACGGATGGACCTAAGAGCGCCCGGTGAGACGCCCCCGGTATGCGACTCGAAGACTACTGGGGAGTCGGCCCGAAGACCTCGGACCGACTGGAATCGGCTCTCGGCAGGGAGGGGGCGGTCGCCGCTATCGAGTCGGCCGACGTGCGGGCGCTCGTCGACGCCGGCGTCACCCGCGGGCGGGCGGTTCGCATCCTCCGCCGCGCCGACGGACAGGCCGGCATCGACGTGCTGTCGACCCGCGACGCCCGCGACGTGTACGACGACCTCCTGTCGCTCGCGAGCGACCGCGCGCTGACCGAACACGCCGCCGACCGAATCCGCGTGCTGACGCCGCTCCCGACCGTCGGAGACCGACGCGACCGCCTCGACCGCGTCCTCGCGGCGCGGGAGGCGTGGGCCGACCTCGACGACGACGCCCGCGACGCCGTCGAAGCGACGTTCCGCGACTACGACGAGGCCGGCGAGACCGAGCGCGCCGCCGTTCGCGCCGCGCTCGAACTCCGGGAGGCCGGCCTCCGCGGCGAGCCGTTCGACGCGCTGGAGGAGGCCGACCCGGGCGCCCTCAGCGACGCCCTCGGCGCGCTCGGCTACGTCGACAAGGACGGCTCGGTCGCCGCGGGTGCCGACGACCGCCTCGACAGCCTGCGGAGCCGGCTCGAAACCGCGAACGAACTCCAATCCGGCTCGTTCGACGTGCTCGAAACCATCCAGTCGCGGGGCGTCCGCTCGCTGGACGACTTCCGCGCCGCGTTCGTCCAGTACGTCGCACAGGAGACCGACCTCTCGCGCGGCGAGGTCGAGGCGGTCGCCGCCGAGGACGCCCGCGACGCGACCGACTTCGTGAGCGCGTCGCTCCGGGCGCTCGTCGAGGACCTCGAAGCCGACGTCGCCGCGCGCGAAGAGACCGTCGCCGAGGAGCTACGCGACCGCATCTGGGCCGCCCGCGACGACGTGGACCTCGCGGTCGAGGCCGTCGACGAGGTCGCGCTGTCGCTGTCGCTCGCGCGGTTCGCCGACGAGTACGACCTGACGCGACCGGACATCGCCGAGACGGGGCTGGCGGTCTGCGGGGCCCGAAACCTCTTCATCGACGACCCACAGCCCGTCTCCTACGCCGTCGGCGACCACGAACTCGCGTGCGCGTCGGGGCCGACGCCGCCGGTCGGTGACCGCGTGTCGGTCCTCACCGGGGCCAACAGCGGCGGGAAGACGACGCTCCTGGAGACGCTCTCGCAGGTCGCCATCCTCGCGTCGATGGGACTCCCCGTCCCCGCCGAGTCGGCGGTCGTCGGCCGATTCGACTCGGTCGTGTTCCACCGCCGGCACGCGAGCTTCAACGCGGGCGTGCTCGAATCGACGCTTAAGTCCATCGTGCCGCCGCTTTCGGGCGACGGGCGGACGCTGATGCTCGTCGACGAGTTCGAGGCCATCACCGAGCCGGGTCGCGCGGCCGACCTGCTCAACGGTCTCGTGAACCTTACCGTCGAGCGCAACGCGTTCGGCGTCTACGTCACGCACCTCGCGGACGAACTGAGCCCGCTCCCACCCGAGGCGCGCATCGACGGCATCTTCGCCGAGGGGCTGACCGACGAGTTGGAACTGCGCGTGGACTACCAGCCGCGGTTCGGGACGGTCGGCAAGTCCACGCCGGAGTTCATCGTCTCGCGGCTGGTGGCGAACGCCCGCGACCGCGCCGAGCGCGCCGGCTTCGAGGCGTTGGCTGCGGCGGTGGGCGAAGAGGCGGTACAAAAGACACTGTCCGACGCCGAGTTCGTCGGCTGAGCCGACGCGGCGGCGCGGGGAGCTATCGGCGACGTGCGCTCTCGTCGGCTGCGCGGCGACCGCGGCGGCGACGACTCAGCACATCTCGTCGAGCGAGATGAACGCGTCGGCGTCGGCGGTCAGCCACGCCTCCATTCGGTCGCAGCAGCTGTCGCGCCGGGGGTAGACGGTGACCTGGTCCGGGCTCCCTCGATAGGTGACGACGACGCTATGGAGGAAGCAATCCCCGGTGGTATCCGCGCCGGTGCGGTCAGCGGTCCCTGCAACCGAGTCCTGAGAGGCGGGCACTTCTGACATTCGCCGTCACCTATACACACGCGACGGCGATTACATAACCTTCACTAAGTGTGGTAGTGATTGACAATACCCGTTGGTTACAAAACGTTGCACCAAGTGGGAGTACGGAGTGATACATAGCTTCGGTTTCCCTCGCGCGGGTGTGGATTCCACAGTTCCGCGGGAGAATCCGCCCCGCCGGGCGACTTCTGCCGGCGGAGACGGGTTGAAGTGCCCGGGACCGCCATCTGGCTGTCGATGGTCGATCCCACGTCCGATTTGGAAGAGAACGTAGACCCCGAAGACGCCCCGACCTGTGCGACGTGCGGGGAGCCGGTTGCCAACAATCCGACGCACCGCGTCGTCACGTGGGTCGAAGACGGCGCCGTGCAGGCGCGGCACTTCTGCGACGACGACTGCCGGGACGCGTGGGACGACGAACGCTGACGCTCTCCTGACGACACGTCTGGCCCTCGACACGCCGGCGGCGGCGCGGCGCGTCCGCGACTACTCGACTGACGACCAGAACCGGTCGAGGCCGAAGCCGAGCATGTCGGGACTGACCGGTCTGAACTCCTCGCGCTCCTGTTCCGGCAGGTAGTCGCGGACGCCGTTCCACGAGTCGCGGGCGTACCGGGCGTCAACGAAGACGCGGACGCCGACCTCGTCGGTCCCGCGGATGACGCGGCCGATAGCCTGCCGCGCCTTTCTGACCGCGGGCACCGTGAGCGCCGTCTCGAATCCGTTTCCGAACTCGCGGTCGTAGGCCGTCTTCACCGCGCGGGTCCGCGGTGACGACGTGTTGATGAGCGGGACGCCGCAGACGACGGCGGCCGAGAGCTTGTCGCCGCTGTAGTCGACGCCCTCGGTGAGCGTGCCGCGGAGGCTCGTCACGAGCACCTTCCCGTCGCCGCCGAAGAAGTCCCGTTTGAGTCGCTCGGTGGCCCCGTCGTCGGACGACTCGTCGAGGAGGACGGGCTTGTCGACGCGGGCTTCGAGCGCGCCCGCCATCCACTCGGCCTCGGCGTAGTTCGGCATCCCGACGAGGACGTTGCCCGGCGAGCGCTCGCACACCTCGACGGCGGCGTCGGTGTACGCGAGTCGCGTCTCGTTTTCCTCGCCGGGCGGCCCGCGGTTGCTGTGGGTGAACTTCGGCACGTCGACGGCGAAGCTCGCGCGGTTCGACTCGGGGAAGCCGAGGCCGAACGTCCGCTCGGCGACCGGGCGGCCGTCGTCGGTGAGGGCGTCGAGGCCGGTCACGCGACGGAACACGTCGATGGGTTCGAGCGTCGCACTCATGAGGACGCCGCCACCGAAGTCGCCGAGGCGCTCGGCGATGGCCTCGCCGGGGACGCAGTTGTGGACCGACAGCCGGACGTTGTACGCGCGACGCCACGACTCCGGCGGCTCCATCTCGTCCCACGTCCGTTCGAGCTCGATTTCGCGGAAGTGCTTTTCGTGGTCCGCGTAGGCCCACGTCGCCAGCGCCCGCCCCGCCGCGGGCGCGGCCCGGCGCTTGTCGTCTTCCTCCACCGAGTCGAGGATGCGGGCGACCGCCGAGCCGGTCGCCTCGGCGCGGACCCACGTCCCCTCGTCGTGGCCGTTCGCCTCGGCCCACTCGGTGAGTTCGTCGACGCCGGGCTCCTCGGGGTCGCGCAGGGGGAGTTCCTCGTCTTCGAGTTCGGTGAGGTCGGCGCGCCAGCCGACGTACTCGCGGTCGAGGTGCGCGGTCACGCGCCGGTCGAGCTCCTCCCGGAGGTCGCGGATGAAGTCCCGGGTCTCCTCCAGTTCGCGGAGCGTCACGTCGGCCTCCTGTAGCTCCCCGCGGACGAGTTCGGCGTCGACAGTCGACTTGCCGGCGTCGTCGAACTTCACCGGCTGGATGACGCGGGTGAACTCGCTTTCGGCGTCGCGGAGCGTCCGGTCGCCGACGCCGACCGAGACGAGGTCGCGGACGCGGGGTTCGAGCATGTGCGCCTCGTCGCAGATGACGAACGTCGAGTCGTCGACGAGCGCGCCGGTGAACGTGCCGACGGTCGTCGGGTCGAACGCGTGGTAGTAGTTGCCGACGACGACCTCGACGTTGGGCAACAGCGCGCCCATCACGGAGTGCGGACACGACCCCGCGCCCGCGGCCAGCGAGACGAGGTCTTCGGTCGTGATGAGTCCCTTGTCGTCGAACTCGAAGGGGACGGCCTCGATTGGGTCGCCGTCTTCGGGGAGGTCCGCGAGGAAGTTCGCGTAGAACGGGCAGTACTCCACGTCCTCGTAGTCCGGCATCGACTTGGGGTACGGCGTCGGGTCGCCGGCAGTTTCGAGGTAGGAGGGGCCCGCGCTCGTCGAACCGGTGTCGAGGAGGCCGGTCTGTTGCTCGCGGGCGTCTTTGGCGAGCGCCTCGGCGCTGGTCCGGCCGCCGTCGCCGACGAGCCCGCGGGTCCGGTCGCGGAGGCCCTCACAGCGGTCGTAGACGGTCGAGTCGTCGATGCCGCCGCAGCCCTCGCGGCTGTAGGGACACACGTCCGATTTGCCGACGAGCGTGAGCCCCGAGACGGGTTTCCAGTCGGTCGGGAGGTTCTCGTTGATGGTTCGGAGGTCGGCCTCGAACTGCCGGAGCTGTTGTTTGACGCTCGTGAGGACGAAGACGCGCTCGTAGTCGGAGTCGGGGTCGCGGACGAGGTCGATGCCGGCGGTGAGCGCGAGCATCGTCTTGCCGGTCCCGCACGCGCCCTCAACGACGGCAAATCCATCGTCTCGGGCGGTCTGTATCGCGGTCTCGATTCCGTCGGCCTGCTCCGGGTACGCCTCCGGGTGGCCGAACACCTCCTGCCAGGTCACGCTCTGTGGTCCAGTTGCGACGGCCATAGGGGTGTCGGTGACTGGCCGCGGACTCGTACTTGAACGTTCGCGCGAGGGGTGGCGTCCGGGTTGGCGACGCTATTCGAGAAAGGAGGCGATGGCCTCGGCGAACGCCTCACGGTCGCCGTCGTCACCGCCGACGCAGACGACGAACGGCGCGCCGGCGGCGGCGTACACCTTCATCTCGCGGCCCTTCTCGGAGTAGCGGGTGCCGGCGACGCGGACGAGGTCGGCGTCGGTGAGGTTCCCGAGGTGGTGACGGGCGTTCTGGACGGATGTCTCGACTCGCGCCGAGAGTTCGGTCGCCGTCGCCGGCGAGTCCTGCAGGCACGAAAGGAGGTCGCGGGCGGTGTCACAAGAGAGGCTTCCGAGGAGTTGCTCCGTCTCGTCGTCGTCGAGCCAATGGACGCGCGGGGCGGTCTCGTCGCTGGTATCGACGGTTCCGTCGGACGGGAGCAACCCTGACATACAATCGACATTTCGGTGCGGGAAGTAAACCGTTTCGGGAGGTCAGGCGCTCGACGGTTCGGTCCGGTCGACGCCCGGCAGTCGGTTCACCGCGTAGAGGACGGCGAGCGCGGCGACGAACACCGCGAGCCCCCCGGCGAGTGTTCGGAAGACCGACTCGAATGCGTAGTTCGCCTCGGTCAGGAAGCCGACCGCGCCGCTCCCGTTGGCCTCCAAGAGGAGCGCCGCGCCGCTGAAGACGGCGTAGGCGCTCCCGCGGGCGTCGCTCGGCAGCGACGAGAGCATGAACGTGTCGAGCGCGGGAAACAGGCTGTGGATGACGTAGCCGAGCACCGCGACGACGACGGCGACGGCGACGAAGCCCTGCGCGTACGTCAGGGCGACGAGCGCGCCGATAAAGGCGACGAGCAGGCCGAAAATGTAGGGGACGTGCGGGAGTTTGTCGGCGAGTCGTCCCGACAGCGAGAACGCGGGGACGCCGGCCGCGAAGACGATGGTGAGCATCGTGCTCGCCGTGGCGGGGTCGAACGCCTTCGCCTGCGTCATGTACGACACGAGGAAGTTGAACAGGCCCTGCCAGACGAACCCCGCGGGCGCGATGAGGAGGATGCCCGTGAGGATGAGTTTCCAGTGGCCGAGCGCGGCCGAGAAGTCGCGGTCGGCGCCCGTGCCGGCCCCCGCGCTCCCGTCGCGGGAGACGGCGTAGAGGAGGAGCGTCACGAGCGCGCCGGCGGCGGCCAGGACCCAGAACGTCTCGCGCCACGTGTACGACGCGAGGATGAAGACGACGACGGGCGCGGCGACGACGGCGGCGACCTGGCTGGCCGCGCCGTGGATGCCGACCATGCGGCCGACGCGCTCGGGGAACAGTTCGCCGACGAGCGGGGTCGCGGAGACGAAGTACGCGCCCGAGGCGAGGCCGAGGCCGAACGCGCCGATTTGGAGGGTCAGCACCGACGTCGCGCTCGCGGTGAACGCCGCGGCGACGACGAGCAGCGTGCCCGACCCGAGGACGATCTTCGACCGCGAGACGCGCGTGAGCAGGTAGCCGACGGGGATTCGCGGGATGGCGGTTCCGAGCCAGACGAGGCTCGTCACGACGCCGATGGTCGCCGGACCGACCGAGAACTGCGTCTGGAGCGTCTCGACGAGCGGCGGGAACGCGACGCGGCCGAAGTTGACGAGGAAGACGAGTCCGCAGAGAGTTCCGAAGAGGCGGCGAGTCACTACCCCGGATTCAGTCGCCGCCGTGTCAAGCGTTGCGAATCCGACCCGCGACCACATGTGTTAACGCGGCCCCGGGCCAACGGGGGCGTATGATTACGAGTCGACGCATGGCCGCGGTCGACCTGAACGCCGAGGCGCTCGGCGTGCCGCGGAAACAGCTCATGGAGTCGAGCGGGAACGCCGTCGCGCGGGCCTGCCGCGACCTCGCGGACCCCGGCGCGTCGGTCGCAATCGTCGCCGGACGCGGCAACAACGGCGGCGACGCGCTCGTCGCCGCACGGTTCCTGAAGGCGTACGACGTGACCGTCCACCTGCTCGGCCGCCCGGAGACGATTTCGACCGACATCGCCCGCGAGAACTGGGACGCCCTCGTCGCGGGCGAGGCCGACCGGCGGACCGTTACCGACTCGGTCGCCTTCGACCTCGGCGACCCGGACCTCGTCGTGGACGCGATGCTCGGCACCGGCGTCACCGGTGCGCTCCGCGAACCCGAGGCGACGGCCGCGCGCGCCATCAACGAATCGTCTGCGACTGTCCTCGCGGTCGACGTTCCCTCCGGCCTCGACGCTGACACCGGCGACGCGGCGGGGCTTGCGGTTGACGCGGACCGGGTCGTCACCTTCCACGACGACAAACCCGGCCTCGTGGACCTCGACTGCGAGGTCGTCGTCGCCGACATCGGCATTCCCGAGGCGGCCGAACTGTTCACCGGTCCGGGCGACCTGCTCGCGCTCGACCGCGACGCACAGAGCCACAAGGGCGACCACGGCGACGTGCTCGTCGTGGGTGGCGGCCCGTACACCGGCGCGCCCGCGCTCGCCGCGCAGTCGGCCCTCAGAGCCGGCGCGGACCTCGCCCGCGTCGCCTGCCCCGAAGGCGTCGCCCGCGAGGTGCAGGGCTACTCCGAGAACCTCATCGTCCGCGGCTTCTCGGGCGACCGGCTCGCGCCCGAGCACGTCCCCGACCTCCTCGATTTCGCCGCCGACCGCGACGTCGTCGTCTTCGGCCCCGGCCTCGGCGACGCCGACGAGTCGCTCGACGCGGTCCGCGAGTTCCTCGCCGCCTACGACGGGACCGCCGTCGTCGACGCCGACGCCCTGCAGGTCGTCCCCGAGGTGGAGACCGAGGCGACCCTGATTTGCACGCCCCATCAGGGCGAGTTGCGGAAGATGGGTGGCGAGACCGACGCCGACTGGGAGACGCGACGCGACCTCGTCCGCGAGTTCGCCGCCGACCTCGGCCACACGCTCCTCGTGAAAGGCGCGTACGACGTGGTCTCCGACGGCGACGCCGTCCGCGTCAACCGGACCGGGAACCCCGGCATGACCGTCGGTGGAACCGGGGACGTGCTCGCGGGCGCGACCGGCGCGCTCGCGGCCGTCTTGCCCCCGCTCGACGCGGCCGCCGTCGCGGCCTACGCGAACGGCCGCGCGGGCGACTTCGCCGCCGAGGAGTTCGGCGGCGGCCTCGTCGCGACCGACCTACTCGAACGACTGCCCGTCGGCCTCCGAGGTGACGGAGAGTGAGCGACGAGCGCGCCGGGACAGCGTCGAACGACTCGGACGACCGCGACCTGACCCACGTCGACGAGGAGGGCAACGTGCAGATGGTCGACGTGGGCGCGAAACCGGACACCCGCCGCCGCGCGGTCGCCCGCGGGACCATCCACCTCAGCGCCGACACCGTTCGGGCCATCCGCGACGACGAAATCGGGAAAGGCGACGTGTTGGCGACGGCCCGAATCGGCGCGATTCAGGCCGTCAAACACACGTGGGAGACGATTCCGATGTGCCACCAGATACCCATCACGAACGTCGACACCGAGTTCGAGGTGGCCGACGAGTCGGTCACGCTCTCCGTGACGGTCGGCACGACCGGCAAGACGGGCTGTGAGATGGAGGCGTTAGAGGGCGTGACGACCGGCCTCAACGTCGTCTGGGACATGGTGAAAGCCGCGGAGAAAAACGACGACGGCCAGTATCCGGGGACGCGCATCTCGGACGTCGAAGTCGTCACGAAGGAAAAAGAGACGCTCGACTGAGTCGGGTCGGCGGTCCGACTTCCGCCGTCCGCGCCGAGGCGGGCGGCTCCGACGGTTCGACTCAGGCCGAGTCGGCCGGCGCGGAGAGGTCGGCGGCCTTCGCCCGCGCCTTCTCGACGATTGCGGGGCGCGCCTCGAACTCGACGTGGACCTGTTCGCCCTCGTACTCCTCGGCCTCGACGTGGGCGTGGTCGTAGAGCCACGAGACGAGGCTCATCGTGTCGTCGGCCATCGGCAACAGCAGTCGCTCGCGCTTCCACGCGGGCAGTTCGCCCTCGACGCGGTCGGCCAGTTCCTCGACGTTCTCGCCGGTCAGCCCCGAAACGGCGACCGGATTGGGCGCGAGCGCCGACAGCGCCGCGCGCTTTTCCTCGAGTTCCTCGGCCTCGACCTTGTCCACCTTGTTGAACACGGTCACGATGGGCGCTTCGTTGCGCTCGTAGAGCGTGTCGTGGCTGGTGACGAGCTTCTCGCGCATCTCCTCGATGGGCTCGGAGGCGTCCACGACGAGCAACACGAGGTCGGCGCGGTAGACCGAATCGAGCGTGGACTTGAACGACTCCACGAGCCAGTGGGGGAGGTCCGAGACGAACCCGACGGTGTCGGTGAGAAGCACGTCGCGCTTGCCCGTCTCGGCGCGGCGCGTGGTCGTCCCGAGGGTGGTAAACAGCTTGTCTTGGGACTCCGCGGTCGGGTCGAGGTCCGGGTGAAGGTCGTCGTTCTGGCCGACTTCGAGGTCGGCGGCGAGCCGCTGCATCAGCGTCGACTTCCCGGCGTTCGTGTAGCCCGCGAGGGCCACGAGGTCGAAGCCGGACTCGCGGCGCTGTTCGCGCCGGGTCTCCTCTTTGTCCGCGATGGCGTCCAGTTCGTTCTTGATGCGCGAAATCTGGGCCTTGATGTCCTGCTCGCGGCTCTCGTCGTACTCGCCGAGGCCCATGAACCCGGGGCGCTCGTCGCGCTTCGCCAGCGACGCCTTCGCCTCGGCGCGCGGCAGTTCGTAGCGTAGCTCCGCGAGTTCGACCTGTAGCTGCGCCTTGCGGGTGTTGGCCCGCTGGCCGAAGATTTCGAGGATGAGCGTGAAGCGGTCGATGACCTCCGCGTCGTCCGGGAGCTTCTGGGCGATGTTGTACGTCTGGTAGGGGCCCAGTCGGTTGTCGAAGACGACGGCGGCGGCGTCCTCACGCGCGACGAGCGACGCTAACTCGCCGACCTTCCCTTCGCCGAAGTGGAACGCGGCGTCCTCCTCTCGGGTCTGGGTGAGTTCGCCGACCACCTCGTAGCCCGCCGCGCGGGCGAGGTCGGAAATCTCCGTGAGGTCGGCGTCGCCGCGGTCGACGCGCTTCGCGACGACGACGCGACTCATCGCCGCACCTCGAGTGTGGGGTACGTAGCCTGCACTGTGTCAGTCGGTACTAGCCGCCGGAGGCACTTAAGCCCCGCTCGGCCGGGGTCACGCGTCGAGATGGCGTCCCGTCACCTCCCGTTCCATGGCCGCGTTTGGACGCCGGGACTCTTGTAGGTTGCCCGGACGCGACCTGACAGTTCGGTGACTGCGACAGTCTCCCCACAAATCACTTATACCAACGGGCGGGATGTTCGCCGTATGGACCCCTTGCAACTGAGCATCGACCCGCAGCAGCTCGGCATCGAGTTCGGGAGCGGGGCCGTCATCGGCGGTATCATCGGCTTCGCGGCCAAGAAAATCGCGAAGCTCATCGCCGTCATCGTCGGCCTCGAACTCGCCGTGTTCAAGTTCCTCGAATCGCGGGGCATCATCACCGTCGACTGGGAGCGCCTCACCGGCGGCCTCGTGAGCGCCACGCAGGACGCCGCGACCGGCGCGCCGCCGGACTGGATTTCGACGGTGCTCTCGACCCTGTCTATCTCCGCCGGCTTCTCCGGCGGTTTCCTCGTCGGCTTCAAGAAGGGGTAGTTCGCGTTCGAGACTCGCCGACGCGCCTCAGAGTTCGTCTTCGTCCTTGACGATGCGCGTCTCGGCCGTGCCGCTCGTGATGTTGTTCACCTTGTCGTAGAAGTCGTTTTGCATCCCCGCGGGGAACGTGATGACGCCGACCCACGAGCCGTCGTTCTGCCACTCCTCGCGTTCGAGGTCGCCGTAGCTCCGAATCTGTGCCTGTCCGCTGCCGGCGTACTCGGCCGGGAGTTGGACGGCGACGGTGACTTCGGCGAACTTGATTGGCAACACGGGTCGGAGCGCGTCGAGCGCGTCGTCGACCTGCGACTCGACCGGCTCCATCGGGTCGATTTTGAACCCGGCCTCTTCGAGCGCGCGCTCGATTCGCTCCGGCGGGTGCGGCGAGTCGTTCATCTGCGGGTTGACCGCGTTGCGGGCGATGCGGTTGATGAGCGACTTGCGCTTCTGTTCTTGCATCTCGCGGCGCTGTTCGGCCGTGATCTGAATCTCCCCTTTCTTGACGACCTCGGGGATTATCTGGAGCGGGTCGGTCGTTCCGAACACCTTCTCGAGGTCGTTCTCGGCGGGGCGGTCGCCGCGGGAGGCGTCCTCGAACACGTCTTCGGCGGCGATGACCTCTTCGAGGTCGCCGTCGAACTCACCGCGCTTTATCGAGAGCGCCGCGTCGGGGTCGATGAGCACCTCGAACCGCGCGCCGTGAGATTCCAGGCGGGCCGTGACTGCCTCGTCGAGTGAAATCATAGGTTCCGATACTCTCTCCGTGGTAAAAAGCCCTCGCCGACCGACTCCCCCGACAGCGTCTCGCGAAATTCGCCGCGACCCGTTCGGAGCAATCGTTATGCTCGCCCGCACCCCACCTCTCGGTATGAGTTCGCAGACGTCGGAGAAGTCCCTCGAAGAACGGCTCGACCTGTTCATGCGGCGGAACTTCCCCCAAATCGAGATGCACGGCGGCGACGCGGGTATCGAGGCAATCGACGAGGAGACCGGCGAGGTGTGGATTTCACTCACCGGCGCGTGTTCCGGATGCGGCATCTCGCCGATGACGATTCAGGCGCTGAAGGCGCGCATGGTCGCCGAGTTCGAGGAGATAGACGCGGTCCACGCCTCGACCGGCGGCTTCTACGACGACGAACCGGGCGCGGGGTTCGAACCCGACGTGTCCGACGCGCCCTTCTGAGCGGCCTCTGACATCGCTTTTCGACCGAACCGCCCCGACGAGCGACGCCGCCCCGAGCCCGCGCCGCGCCGTCGCTCGCCGTGGGAGAAAACTGAGGAACCGAGTCGAGTCGAGTCGAGCGGACGCCGAGTTACGCGGCGGCTTCGATGATGTCGACGAGGTCCTCTTTGCTCTGGACGCCGATGACCTCTTTGACCTGCTCGCCGCCGGCGTAGAACTGCAGGGTCGGGACGCTGCGAATTCCTTTCTCGCGGGCTAGTTCTTGGAGTTCGTCGATGTCGACCTTGGCGACGACGGCGTCGGTCTCCTCGGCGATTTCCTCCACGGTGGGTTCGAGCATCTTACACGGGCCGCACCACTCGGCGTGGTAGTCCACGAGGACGACCGCGTTGTCGGCGATGAGTTCGTCGAGGTGGTCCGAACTCTCGACGTGGACGGGTGCATCGGTTGTCTTCGGAGTGCTCATACCTCCACGTATCGGCGCGACACTCTTACCCATTGCGCCTGTTTGCGTGCCGACGCACGACCGCGAAACTCCGTGTTCGCGGCGAAACCGGCCGGATTCAGGGAGCGATCCTCAGCAGTCGTAGGTCAGGAGCACGCCGTCGTCGACGCGCTCCACGTCGCGGAGCGATAGCTTGGGAAAGTCGGCGACGAAGCCCTCGCCGTCGGCGAGCGTCGGCGCGTCGCGGCCCCCGATGACCATCGAGCCGACGTAGAGTGTGAGTTCGTCGACGAGACCGGCCTCGAACAGCGAGAAGATGAGTTCCCCGCCGCCTTCGACCATGAGCCGGTCGACGCCGTGCGATTCGAGCGCGTCGAAGGCGTCGGGGAGCGACACTCGCTCCGCGCCCGCGACGACGAGTTCCGCGCCGGCGGAGTCGAGCGCCTCGCGGCGGTCGGCGGGCGCGGCCTCGGAGACGAGCACGTAGGTCGTCGCCGCGTCGTCCAGAATCCGGGCGTCGGTCGGAGTTCGAGCGCGCGAGTCGGCGACGACGCGGGCGGGATGCGGCGGGTCGCCCCGTTCTTCGCGGGCCGCGACGAGGTCGGGGTCGTCGAGCGTGAGGTGCGGGTCGTCGGCGAGGACGGTTCCGACGCCGACGGCGACGGCGTCTGCGGCCGCGCGAATCTCGTCCACGCGGGCGAAGTCGTCGTCGCCGCTTATCATCACCTGCTCGCGGCGGCGAGACGAGAGCTTGCCGTCGAGGCTGGCGGCGGCGTTGACGTGGACGTGCATACTCGCGGGTCGTCGCCGCGGCGAAAACGCCTTTCGGTGGGGTGCCGTCGCAGTATTGCCGGACAGGAATTAAATAGGCCTCTGTGGTACATTGTGGCATCTATGACTGCCAAGGTCCTGATGCTGGGGTGGGGGTTTCCGCCGAACGTCAGCGGCGGGCTCGACACGCACGTCGGCGAAATGTTCGAGCGACTCGAAGACCGGGATGACGTGGACATCGAACTCGTGCTTCCCGCCGAGTACGCGCCGGACCGCGAGGGAATCGTCGGGGTCCCGACGGGCGAAGGGGACATCATCACCCGAATCGGACGGCTGGGGTCGACGTTCGCGGAGCGCGCCGCCGAGGCCGACATCGTCCACACCCACGACTGGTTCGGCTACGGGCCGGGGTCGCGCGCGAAGTCGAACAACGAGGACGTGGAGTGGGTGACCACGTTCCACTCGCTTTCGTCCGACCGCAACATCGACCCGCCGCAGCGGGAAGTCGAGACCGAGCGCCGAATCGCCGAGCGCTGTGACCACCTGCTCGCGGTGAGCGAACTCCTCGCCGACAAGGTCAAACGGGAGTACGGCGGCGACTGCCACGTCATCTACAACGGCTTTTCGGAGTGCGAGACGACGGGGCGCGACCTCAAAGAGGAACTCGGCATCGACGGGAAGATGCTGTTTTTCGTCGGCCGGCACACCGACCAGAAGGGCATCTCGCATCTCGTCTACGCGATGGAGAAACTCGCCCGCGACGACGTGACGCTCGTCATGGGCGGGTCGGGTCACCTCACCGCCCAACTCAAGCGCTTCGCCGAACTGCTCGGCGTCGAAGACCGCATCAAATGGGCCGGCTACGTCCCCGAGGAGGCCCTCGGCGACTACTACGCCTCGGCGGACCTGTTCGTCTCGCCGTCGCTGTCCGAGCCGTTCGGCATCACCATCGTCGAAGCGCTCTCGACCGGCACGCGCGTCGTCGCCACCGAGAGCGGCGCGGCGGAGGTCCTCCCCGAGGACTGCGTCATCGAGGTCGAACCCGACTCGCGCTCTATCGCCGACGGTATCGAGTACGGCCTCTCGCTGGAGGGAGAACCGGAGTACGAACCGTACACGTGGGACCGCGTCGTCGACGAGACGGTGGAGTACTACCACAGCATCCTCGACGGGGACACCGACGTCTCTGCCGGGGCGGAAAACGAAGTCGAAGCCAGCGACGCGGACGCCGACGAGGCGGACGCGAACTGAGCGGGCGACCCCCGTTCAGCGGAGGAGGCGCACGTCGGTCACCGGCTCGGGGTGGCGAATCCGGTAGCCGCCGTGGGTCGGCACCATCCCTTCTCGCGGCATCGTGCCGCGGGCTGACTGATACGGCGAGTCGTCGGTCTGGACCGACTGGTACGGCGAGTCGTACGCCGACTGGTAGGGGCTGTCCGACGACTGGTACGCGCTGTCGGTGGCCGCCTCGGCGTCGAACCCCTCCGGCGGGAGGTAGATTCGCTCGCCGGACGCCGAGCGGACGACGACCGCGCTGTCCTTGTCGCCCTCCATCACGATGGTCGTCCAGCCGTCCTCGATGGTCACAGAGAAGGAGACCTCCTCGTCGGCGGCGTCGGCGTCCGGGGTCTCGTCGTTCGACATACGACTCCAACTGACACGCGAGCACTTAGTGATTCGCCCGCCGGTCGCCGCCCGCACGCCCGGCAACACTTTTTATCCGACGGGGGCGAATCCCGACTCGATGGAACTCGACCAGCACGCCGAGGAGCTTGCCTCCGCCCTCGGTGTCGACAAAGAGGAGGTCAAATCCGACCTGCAGAACCTCCTGCAGTACAGCGTCCCGCTCGACGAGGCGAAACAGAGCGTCCGCCGCAAACACGGCGGCGGAAGCTCCGGCGGCAGCGACGGCGCGCCGTCCACGAAGCGAATCGCCGACATCGACCCCGACGGCGGCAACGTCTCCGTGACGGTCCGCGTGCTCACCGTGGGCACCCGCTCTATCGTCTATCAGGGCGACGAACAGACCATCCGCGAGGGAGAACTCGCCGACGAGTCCGGCGTCATCTCCTACACCGCGTGGCAGGACTTCGGCTTCGAACCGGGCGACTCCGTCGTCATCGGTAACGCCGGCGTCCGCGAGTGGGACGGCAAGCCCGAACTGAACATCGGCGCGTCCTCGACGGTCGGCGTGGAGTCCGAGACGGTCGAGACGCCCTACGACGACCGCATCGGCGGCGAGGCCGACCTCATCGACCTGCAGGCCGGCGACCGCGGCCGAACCGTCGAGGTCCGCGTCCTCGAAGTCGACTCGCGCACCATCGACGGCCGAAACGGTGAGACGACAATCCTCTCGGGCGTCGTCGCCGACGAGACCGGCCGGCTCCCCTTCACCGACTGGGCACCGCGCCCCGACGTGAAAGAGGGCGCGAGCGTCCGTCTCTCGGACGTGTACGTCCGGGAGTTCCGCGGCGTGCCGCAGGTGAACCTCTCGGAGTTCACGACGCTCGAGGTCCTCGACGACCCCGTCGCCGTGACCGACTCCGCGCCCCGCCTGAAAATCGGCGAGGCCGTCGACGCCGGCGGGATGTTCGACGTGGAAGTGCTCGGCAACGTCCTCGAAGTGCGCGACGGCTCCGGGCTCATCGAGCGCTGTCCCAAATGCAGTCGCGTCGTCCAGAACGGTCAGTGCCGACAGCACGGCGAGGTCGACGGCGAGGACGACATGCGCGTGAAGGCGATTCTCGACGACGGCACCGGCACGGTGACCGCCATCCTCGACCGCGACCTCACAGAGGAAATCTACGGCGGGACCATGGCCGACGCGATGGAGGCCGCCCGCGAGGCGATGGACAAGGAGGTCGTCGCCGACGACATCGCCGACACGCTCGTCGGCCGCGAGTACCGCGTCCGCGGGAACCTCTCCGTGGACGAGTACGGCGCGAACCTCGAAGCCGACGAGTTCGAGGAGACGGACGACGACCCGGCCGAACGCGCGGCCGCCCTCCTCACGGAGGTGCGCGCATGAGCGCCTCGCCGGTCGTCGGCACGCGGGAAATCGCCTACCGCGTCTTCGCCGCCGAGTTCGACGACGCGTCGCTTTCGTACTCCGAGAGCGACGAGGAGCGCGCGCCGAACTACGTGGTCACACCCACCGGCGCACGGCTGAACCGGACGTTCGTCGCGGGCGTGCTCACCGAGGTCGAACACGTCAACGACGAGGTGCTCCGCGGGCGCATCGCGGACCCGACGGGCGCGTTCGTCACCTACGCCGGGCAGTACCAGCCAGAGCCGATGGCCTCCCTCGACGCGGCGACGCCCCCGGCGTTCGTCTCGCTCGCGGGCAAGGCCCGGACGTACGAGCCGGACGACGCCGACGTGGTTTACTCCTCGGTCCGCCCCGAGAGCGTCAACACCGTCGACGCCGACGTGCGCGACCGCTGGATCGTCTCGGCCGCCGAGGCGACGCTCCGCCGCATCGCGGTGTTCGACGAGGCGCTGTCGATGTCCTACCGCGGCGACGACCTGACTCGCGCGCTCGAAGCGCGCGGCGTGGACTCGACGCTCGCGGCGGGCGTCCCCCGCGCCATCGACCACTACGGGACGACCCGGACCTACCTCGAGGCCCTGCGCGAAGTCGCCGTGCAGGCGCTCGAACTCGTCGCGGGCGACCGCGACCAAGTCGACCCCCTCGACGTCGCCCCCGGCGACGGCGGGGACGCGGTCCTCGGCCCGCTCCCCGAACTCGACCTCGAACCGGCCGCGAGCGTCGATATCGAGGTCGGCGAGGCGGACGCGGACGACGGCGACGACCTCGACAACTCGGAGCCCGACGCGGGCGAGTTCGACGCCGAACCGGACGCCGAGACGGTCGCTGACGCCGACACGGAACCGGAACCGGAACTCGACGCCGGAGGCGAGCCCGAACCCGCCGCGGAAGCCGAGCCTGAACCGGAACCCGAGTCGGAGCCAGCATCCGACTCGGAACCCGTCGCCGCCGAAGCGACCACCGCGACCGAAAGCCAGCCGGCGTCCGAGTCAGAACCGGAGACCGCACCGTCCACGACAGCTGACGCAGAGCCGAAACCCGCGGCGGACCCCGAACCTGACGCAGAGCCGGAACCTGCTGCGGAACCTGATCTCACGTCCGAACCCGACCTCGCGTCCGACTCGCTCGACGCCGACTCGGAGCCCGACTTCGACGCCGGCTCGGACGACGGCGCGCTCGGCGATTTCGAGGACGACGCCACCGACGCGGATACGGCCGAATCGGACACCTTCGGCGGCTCCGACGACGGCACGCTCGGCGACTTCGAGGACGGTTTCGACGACCCCGAACCCGAGGCGGACGCGTCGGCCGCCGCGGCCGACGAGTCGTCAACCGACGCGGCGACCGACTCCGCGACCACCGACGCCGACGACTCGGTCGACCCCGACGGGATGTACGAACTCGACGAAGACGAGCGGGCCGAAATCGAGTCCGAGTTCGGTACGGAGTTCACCTCCGGCGCGGACGTCGACCCCGCCGGCGAGGCGGACATCGACGTGCCCGACGCGGACGACCTCACCGAACAACTCGAAGACGAACCCGCCGACGCCGAACCGGTAGCAGAGCCGGAAGCGGACCCCGCGGCCGACGCCGCCTCGGAACCCGAACCGGCGGTCGACCCCGAACCGGAATCCGAACCCGAGCCGACGCTCGACGCCGGGTCGGACGACGCCGAGACCGAGGCCGACGCCGACGAAGCCGCCGAGGACATCGACCTCGAATCGGTCGTCGTGGACGCCATGGACGACCTCGACGACGGCGACGGCGCGTCCCACGACGAGGTCGTCGCGGCCGTCGTCGACGAGTACGGCGCGGACCCCGGCGCGGTCGAAGACGCCATCCAAGAGGCGCTCCTCGGCGGCCGGTGTTACGAGCCGCAGGACGGCGTGCTGAAGGCCATCTGAGGCCGTGTCGGGACCGCTCGTCGAACCGATACCCGGCCACCCAGCCGCGGTGGCGCGGACGAGCAGACGCGGGTTCCCCGAGCGCTCGCTCGTCGTCGCCGACTACCACGCCGGCATCGAGGCCGGCCTGCGGTACGAACGCGGGGTGGAACTCCCGTCGAAGGCCGCGGTCCGCCGCGAGCGCCTGCTGTCGCTTCTCGATCGGACGGACGCCGACCGACTGGTCGTCCTCGGCGACCTCGGTCACCGCATCGGCGACCCGGAGGGAGACGAGGCCGAGGAACTGCGCGACCTCGCGGACGCCGTGGCCGACCGCGCCGAACTGACGGTCGTCCCCGGCAACCACGACGGCGGCCTCGCGGCATTTTTCGGCGACGACGTGGAGGTGACAGACCCCGCGGGCGTCCGCCTCGGCGACGTGGGATTCTGCCACGGCCACACGTGGCCCTCGCGGGAGGTGCTCGCCGCCGACGTGGTCTGTTCGGCTCACGAGCACCCGGCGGTCAGGCTGGAGGACGAGGTCGGCGGCGCGCGGAAAGAGCGCGTCTGGCTCCGCGGCGCTCTCGCTCCCGAAGTGTTCGCGGAGCACTACGAGGTCGACCCCGCGGAGGTGACGCGGGCCGACGCCGAACTCGTGGTGTTCCCGGCGTTCAACGACACCTCGGGCGGGACGTGGGTCAACGTCCCCGGTCAGGGATTTCTCTCGCCGTTCCTGCCCGACGGCCTCGCGGACGGGGAGGCCTACCTGCTCGACGGCACGCGATTGGGCGACTACCGGAACGTCTGAGGGGCCGAAGTCGTCGCGGTCGTCAAACGCGACTTCCCGTTTTTCCGACCCGCTACGCGAAGACGAACGTGAGAGTGCCGATGACGAACACGGAGGTGGCCGCCACGTTGGCGAGTCGTTGCCAACCGGTCCACTCGCGGAAGAACTCCGGGACGCCCTTTTCTCGTTCTCGAACGGCGTAGCCGACGAACCAGAGGGTCGAAAGCGCCAGCACCGCCGCGAAGACCAGTTGCCACGTCGCGAGGTCACCTCGCTGGTTGCCGAGGACCATAAGGAGATTGCCGCCGGTGAAGCCGGCCTGCGACAGCCAGAACGACCGTTCGGGAGTCACATCACCACCGAGTACAGTTGGAGGGCGACGCCGAACGTGTAGAGCGCCGCGCCGACGATGACGAGGTAGACGAGCGGGCTCCAGTCCGACGGGACCCGAGCGCGGTCGGGGTCGCGGAGGGCGACGACCGACGCGTAGCCGACCACGACGACGCCCGCGGCCGCTGCGGCGGTGTTGATACCCACGTCTCCCGCGGAAACGTCGAGCGCGATATCGACGGCGGCACAGAGACCGAAGACGAGGAACGCGGACCAGTAGACTCGTTTCGGGGACACGCCCGAAATTGACTCACTGACGACATGAATCTCCCGGTCGGGACCGCCCCGAGCGGTGCGCTTAATCGCCTCGAACCGTAACCTCGGGCGATGCCAGACGGCGAGGCCGCCGCCGGAATGGACGCCTTCGCGACGCTCTCGTCGCCCGTTCGAAACGCGCTCTCGGAGCGCGGATTCACGACGCCCACCGAGCCGCAGCGCCGGGCGATTCCCCCGCTGACCGACGGGAAACACGGCCTCATCATCGCGCCCACGGGCACCGGAAAGACGGAGACGGCGATGCTGCCGGTCTTTTCGGCCATCGCCGACGCCGAGGGCCGGTTCGGTATCTCGGCGCTCTACATCACCCCGCTTCGGGCGCTGAACCGCGACATGCGCCAGCGGCTCGACTGGTGGGGCGAACAGCTCGACGTCGACATCGACGTTCGCCACGGCGACACCACGCAGTACCAGCGACAGAAGCAGGCCAACGACCCGCCGGACGTGCTGGTGACGACGCCCGAGACGCTGCAGGCGATGCTCACCGGGAAGAAGTTGCGGACGGCGCTGTCGGACGTGCACCACGTCGTCGTCGACGAGGTCCACGAACTCGCGTCGGCGAAGCGCGGCGCGCAGTTGACAATCGGGTTAGAGCGCCTCCGCGAGTTGGCCGGGCCGTTCCAGCGAATCGGGCTCTCGGCGACGGTCGGGTCGCCCGAGGAGGTCGGGAAGTTCCTGACCGGCGACCGACCGTTCGAGGTCATCGAGGTCGACGTGGACAACCGCGTCGAGTTCGAAGTCGTCCGCCCCGAGGTGACGAACGAGGACGAGGCGCTGGCGGGCAAACTCGCCACCGACCCCGAGATAGCGAGCCACGTCCGGACGGTTCGAGATATCGTCCGCGACCACGAGTCCGTGCTCGTCTTCGTCAACACCAGACAGACCGCGGAGGCGCTCGGCTCGCGGTTCAAGGCGCTCGGCGACCCAATCGAGGTCCACCACGGCTCGCTGTCGAAGGACGTTCGCATCGACGTGGAAGACCGCTTCAAGGCCGGCGAGTTGGACGCGCTCATCTGCACGTCGTCGATGGAACTCGGCATCGACGTGGGCCGGGTGGACCACGTCGTCCAGTACAACAGCCCCCGCGAGGTGTCGCGGCTCCTCCAGCGGGTCGGCCGGGCGGGCCACCGCTTGGGCGTCGTCTCCCGCGGGACCGTCGTCACCGACCACCCCGATGACACGCTCGAAGCGCTCGCCATCGCCCGGCGGGCCGTCTCCGGCGAGGTCGAACCCGCCCGCGTCCACCACGGGAGCCTCGACACCGTCGCCAACCAAATCGTCGGCGTCGTCATGGACTACGGTGACGTGTCGGCCCGCCGCGCCTACGAGATTATCACGCGGGCGTACCCCTTCCGCGACCTCGACGAGGACGACTTTCGGGCGGTCGTCCGCGAACTCTCGGGGAACCGCCTCCTCTGGCTCGACGAGGACAAAGACCTCCTCGAAAAGTCCGGCGGCACGTGGCAGTACTTCTACGCCAACCTCTCGATGATTCCCGACGAGGAGACCTACGACGTTCACGACATCTCCTCGCGCCGGCAGATAGGGACGCTCGACGAGAAGTTCGTCCTCAACTTCGCCGCGCCGGGCGCGACGTTCATCCAGCGCGGCGAGATGTGGCGCGTCAACGACGTGGACGAGGAGGAGGCGCAAGTGAACGTCTCGCCCATCGAGGACCCCGGCGGCGAGGTGCCGTCGTGGGTCGGCTCGGAGATTCCGGTGCCCGCGCCGGTCGCCGGTGAGGTGGGCGAACTCCGCGACGTGGCCGCGCCGCAGTTCGAGTCCGGAGCCGACCGCGAGGCCGTCGCCCGCGACATCGCCATGCGCTACCCGACCGACGAGGCCACGGTCCGCTCGGCGCTCGGCCCCATCGAGAAACAGGTCGAAGCCGACGCGCCGATTCCGACGGCGAACAGGCTCGTCCTCGAAGGCTCGCCTCGGAAGGTGACGCTGAACTCGCCGTACGGCCACCGGGTGAACGAGACGCTCGGTCGGCTCCTCTCGGCGCTCATCGGCCAGCGGACCGGCTCGTCGGTCGGGATGGAGGTCGACCCCTACCGCATCGAGTTCGACGTGCCGGGGAAGGTCCGCCCGACGACGTTCGCCGAGGTGCTCCGCGAGACCGACCCCGACCACGTCGAGGCCCTGCTCGAACTCGCGCTCAAGCGGTCGGACTCGCTGAAGTTCACGCTCGCACAGGTGGCCGCGAAGTTCGGCGCGCTCAAGCGCTATCAGGGGAAGGGTCGCTTCGGCGGCGACCGCCTCCTCGCCGCGCTGGAGGACACGCCCGTCTACGACGAGGCCGTCCGCGAGGTGTTCCATACGGACCTCGCCGTCGAGGAGACGGTCGAACTGCTCCGCCGCGTCCGCGAGGGCGACGTGGAACTCGCCGTCGCCCGCGAACCGACCGCCATCGGCACCGGCGGCCGCGGGTCGGGAACCGACCTGCTCGTCCCCGAGAACGCCGACGCGAGCGTCATCGAGACGGTCCGCGACCGGATTCAGAACGACCGCGTGCTGTTGGCGTGTCTCCACTGCAAAGACTGGACTCGAAAGACGAAGGTAAAGCGCGTCCGCGACCCCGTGGCGTGCCCCGAGTGCGGCGCGACCCGCGTCGCCGCGCTCAATCCGTGGGACGAGGAGACGGTGAAAGCGGTCCGTGCGCCGGAGAAAGACGACGAACAGGAGCGACTGACGAAGCGGGCCTACCGCTCGGCGAGTCTCGTGCAGGCCCACGGCAAGCGGGCGGTCGTCGCGCTCGCGGCCCGCGGGGTCGGCCCGCACAACGCCGCGCGCATCATCAACAAGCTCCGCGAGGACGAAGACGACTTCTACCGCGACATCCTCGAACGGGAGCGCGAGTACGCCCGAACCCAGTCGTTCTGGGACTGACGGGGTGGATTCCGGTTCGCCCGCTTACTCCTCGATGGCCCACTCGTCGAGAATCTCGGTCGTCGCGGCCGCCAGCGCCTCGAAGTCCTGCATCGAGATGCCGTCGGTGGTGACGAAGACGCCGAAGTCCTCGACGGTGATGCGAACGAGGTAGCCGTTTTCGAACACGCGAATCGTGTACTCGTAGTCGCCGAGTTCGGAGCCGCGGTAGGCGTCCTGGGTCATCTTGAAGTCGTGCCACTCGTTGCCGATAAAGGAGTTCAGGTCGGCCTCCTGTTCGAGGTCCTCGCGGAGGTACACCTGCACGTAGTCGAAGCGGCTGAAGTACGTGAGCGACCGGAGGCTGTCGCCGACGGCCGTGCGGCAGACGGTGACGAGCTTTTCTTTTGCTTCCTCGGGGAGGAGATTGGACATCGCTTCAGCCTGCGCGAGCGAGCGCCAAATAGGCGGCGGCTTCGGCAGCGGGCGGGTGGGAGCTGAGACGCGGCGGTCGTCCGTGACGCCGCTACTCCGACGCGTAGACGTCCCGGTAGTCGCGCTCGCGCCGGATGAGCTCCTCGACGCCGTGTTCGAGGATGTCGGAGCCGAGCGACGTGGCGCGATAGTACGAAAACAGGCCTTCGTCGTCGGCTTGCGACCGTTTTCGCTTCTCGACTAACCCGGCGTCGACGAGTTTACCGAGGTGGTAGTGGAGCGTGTTCGCCTGCACGTCGAGCGCCTCGGCCAGCGCTTTCGGACTTCGCTCGCCGAAGTGGACCAGTCGGTACAGCAGGGTAAAGCGCGTCCGGTCGCCGAGTGCCGCCTGCATGTCGAGGTACTCGTCCAGCGTGAGGACGCTCGTCGGCGGCAGCAACTCGGCGGGGTCCTCGGGCAGCCCGTCCGAATCGACCGGGTCGTTCGTCGCCATCTCGGTTCGCTAGATGGAGCGTATCGAGTTAACGGTTCTTGAGTCGAACTTCGCTGAAAAATCCGCATTTTATATACTAACGTGCGGTACGTGTGCCCATGACGGACGCCATCTCGCGCGACGAGATACGGGCGGCGCTCGGGCGAACGACCTACGACCGGTTTCTCGTCTACGTGATGGGTCCGTACAAGTCGTTCAACCTCAACTACGTCCTTTCGGAGGAGGAACTCGCCGCCATCGACATCGAGGACCTCCCCGGACCGATTCGGAAGCTGTTCGCCGCGCGGGACGAGGTCGACGACGCGCTCGCGCTCCTCCGACGGGTGCAAGGAAGTCTCCGCGCGGACCCGGGTGTCAACGCCTTTCTCGCCGTCGACGTGGACCTCAGCACCGACGAGGTGGACGCCGCCACGCAGTCGCTCGCGTTTGCCGAGGCGAGCAACGCGACCGTGTTCGTGCTGCCGTTTCTCGGCCACAACTTCGGCGTCGGCGAGGAGGCGGGGTCGATACTCGAGCGACTCTCCGAGACGCACGGCGACAGAATCGTCTTCGTCCACGAAGCGACGGTCACGAGCGAGATGATTCGCGCGGCGCGCGCCCGCTGGGACCTCCGCGTCGAGACCTACGACACCGAAGCGGAGCTACGCAAGCGCATCCGACTGTTCGTCGCGGACGTGATGAACCGCGAACTACACGGCGACTTGGGCCGACTGGACTGACGCTTCCGCCGTACCATGTTGATTGCTACCTAGCAGCACATTAAATATAGTTTACACGAGAGCGACGAACGACACGTCATGCCCGACGACGCCCTCGGACTGGCGATGTTGGACCGGGTTCGCGGCTGTCTGCGCGCCCCGTGCGTCTACCGCGCCGGCGACGACGCCCGTGGTACCGCCGGCGACGCGCACATCTACGAGAACTATCTCGTCCCGTCGCAGCGGTGGCCCGCCGCGAAGCGCGAGTTCGTCGACTCGCTTCGGACGCCCGTCCTCGACGTGGGATGCGGCGCGGGCCAACACGCTCTCGCCGGACAGGAGCGTGGCGAGGTCGTCGCCTTCGACGTGAGCCCGAACGCGGTTCGCGCGGCCCGCGAGCGCGGCGTCGAGGCGGCGGTCGTCGGTGATATGTTCGACCCGCCGGTCGGGGCGAGTCGGTCAGAGCCGTCGGCGGGAGGCTTCGAGACGGTCCTCGCCAACGGGACGCAGGTCGGACTCGCGGGCTCGCTGGACCGACTCGCCGACCTGCTCGCGTCGTTTGCCGACCTCGTTTCGTCCACCGGCGAAGTCGTCGTCGACTCGTACGACCCGACGCGCGTCGACCCCGAGCGCTTTTTCGGCTACCGGCCGGACCCGCGGGAAGGCGTCGCCCGACGGTCGTTCCGCGTCGAGTACGGCGACCTCCGCGGGCCGATGCTCGACTTCGTTCTCGTCTCGCCGGCCCGGCTCCGGGCGGTCGCGGCCGAGGCGGGCCTCGACGTGCGCGAGGTGACCGTGCCGAACACCGAGTCGAGTTACTACCGGGCGCGACTGGCGTGAACCGCGCGGTCCCTGCGGCACTTCGCGGTGGCACTTCGGGGCGAGGTCGTCGCCGGCCGTCTCTTCCCACGCGCTACGGCCTACTCCCAGCGATTGGTCGCCTCGTTGCGCCGCGGAAGGAACGGGAGGAACAGCGCGACGGCGAAGACGATACCCGCGATGGCGAGGTACTCGGGCGACCCGAGGACGACCGCGACGAGCGAGAACACCGATGCCTCGCCGTCGGCGACGGCCGAGACCGCGTCCGCGTCGTTGTTCAACAACACGAGGAACATGAATATGGCCTCGGCGAACGCGACTCGAAGGCCGGCTTTCGTGACCCACCACGTCGCGGAGAGCGGGCCGCCGGTGAGCGCGTCCCACTCTCGGCGGACCTTCCGCCGCCACGCCGCGTTCACGACACACCTCTGTTGCGAGTGAACATGAGACACAGTACGCGGCGAAACGAGATAATCTCGCAGGTGAGCGGGAACGGAGGTTCTCCGGCGGTCGGCCCCGTCAGACCTGTGTCGGCGAGACAGATTCCAGCGCCGCATCGAAGTGCGCGCGGGTGATGCGCACCTCGTCGGCGTGGTCGTTCGCCTCGGTGCCCTCGTAGGCGTCGGCCACGTCCTGAATCGCACGGAGCGCCGCCTCGCGGCAGACCGCGGCCACGTCGGCCCCGGTGTAGCCGTCCATGTGAGCGGCCACGTCGCCGAGGTCCACGTCGGTGCCGAGCGGCTTGTCGCGGACGTGCACGTCGAGGATGGCGCGGCGTGCCTCGATGTCCGGGGCGGGAACCTCGACGTGGGTCTCCAGCCGGCCGGGTCGGAGGAGCGCGGGGTCGAGCGCGTCCCGGCGGTTCGTCGCCGCGAGGACGACGAGGTTCGGGTTGTCGGCGGCGTTGTCCATCTCCGTCAGGAGTTGGGAGACGACGCGCTCGGTGACGCCCGAGTCCGACCCGGCGCTGTCGCGGTCGGTGGCGATAGCGTCTATCTCGTCGAAGAAGACGATGCTCGGGGCGGCTTGTCGGGCGCGGTCGAACACCTCGCGGACGGACTTCTCGGACTCGCCGACGTAGCGGTCCAGCAGTTCGGGGCCGGCGACGTGGATGAAGTTGACGCCGCTTTCGGCCGCGATGGCGCGGGCGAGCATCGTCTTGCCGGTCCCCGGTGGCCCGTGTAAGAGCAGGCCGGTCGGCGGGTCGGTCGAGGCCGCCTCGAACAGCGGCGCGTAGGTCAGCGGCCACGTCACCGCCCGTTCGAGCGTCCGCTTCACGTCGTCGAGACCGCCGACGCCCTCGAAGCCCTCGGTCGGCTGTTCGGCGACGTACTCGCGCATCGCCGAGGGTTCGACCGTCGCCATCGCCGACTCGAAGTCGGCGCGCGTGACGGTCATGTCCGCGACGGCGACCTTCCCGCCACCGTCCCCGCTTCCGCCCCCGCCCTCGCGGCGGACGCGCCGGAGCGCGGTCATCGCGGCCTCCTTGGCCAGCGATTCGAGGTCGGCACCGACGAAGCCGTGGGTTCGGGAGGCCAGTCGGTCGATGTCCACGCCCTCGGCGAGTGGCATCCGCCGGGTGTGCACGTCGAGAATCTCGCGGCGGCCCGCCTCGTTCGGGACGCCGATTTCGATTTCGCGGTCGAAGCGACCGCCCCGACGGAGCGCCGGGTCGAGGCTGTCGACGCGGTTCGTCGCGCCGATGACGACCACGTCGCCGCGGGCGTCCAACCCGTCCATGAGCGACAGCAGTTGGCCGACGACGCGGTTTTCGAGGTCGCCGCCGTCGTCGCGCTTCGACGCGATGGAGTCTATCTCGTCGAAGAAGATGATGGCCGGCGCGTTCTCGCGGGCCGACTGGAACACCTCGCGAAGCTTCTCCTCGGACTCGCCTTTGTACTTCGAGAGCACCTCCGGGCCCGAAATCGTGGTGAAACTCGCGTCGACCTCGTTGGCGACGGCCTTCGCGATGAGGGTCTTCCCGGTGCCCGGTGGGCCGTGTAAGAGGACGCCCTTCGGCGGCTCGATGCCGAGATGGGCGAACACCTCGGGTTCGGACAGCGGGAGCTCTATCATCTCGCGGACGAGGTCGAGTTCGTCGTCGAGGCCGCCGATGTCCTCGTAGGTGACGCCCGTCGCCCGGCCGCGGCTCCCGGCGTCGCCGCCGTCGCCCCCGGTCACGCTCTTGACGGCGTCGCGGACGGTCTCGCTCGCGCCCTTCGAACTCGTCGCCGTCACGGAGACCGCCGTCGCGTCGGTGACGCGGACCACGCCCTCCGGTTTCGTCTCGCTGACGACGAGGGCGGCCCCGCCGAGTCGCTCGACGCGGACGCGGTCGCCCTCGCGGAGCGGCCGGTTCCGAAGCTCCGCCTTCACGACCTCCTCGATGGTCTCGCGGTCCACGCTGGTCCGCTCGAAGGCGCTGGGTCCGGCGAGCGTCACCGAGCGCGCGTCCTCGACGGCTATCTTCCTGACGCGGACGCTGTCGCCGATTTTCACGCCGGCGTTGGCCCGTGTGTCGGCGTCGACGAGCATCTCGCCCGCCGCCGCGCCGGGGCGGGCGGGCCACATCTTCGCGACCGTCTCTCGGGACCCCTCGATGACGACCGTCTCGCCGCTGAGCACGCCGAGTTCACGGCGGGCGGCCTCGGGGAGGCGGGCGATGCCGCGGCCCGCGTCGCGTTTCTCCGCGGCGCGGACGACGAGCGTCACCCCATCTTCTGACATACCCCCCGATTCGGTCGCTCGACCCTTGAGGGTTCGCCCGGAGTAACCGTTTTCCGGGACGGCGCGGTAACAGTACGCATGGTTGCCACGACGGAGAAAGACGGTGTGACGTGGTACCGATGCGAAGAGTGCGGGATGCTGTTCGACGTGGAGACCGACGCCGAGGCCCACGAGGAGAACTGCGACACGGACAGTCCGTCGTACTTGCAGTAGCGGCGCGCGGCGGGTGCGAGGGCGGCTACACCGGGTCGTGTTCGTCTGCGAGTCGCTCGGCGTGGTCCAGCGATGTCGCACGCTCCCAGCGGACGCGCTCGGCGTCGCCATAGGCGAGCGCCTCCTTCAGTTCGTCGCGGAGGACGCCCACGCCGCGGCCGACGAGGTCGCCGTCCGCGTCGCCGAGTTCGTAGTAGCCGTAGGCTTCCGGGGCCTTTCCGATGGTCCGCTTTTCCAGCGGCTCCCAGCGCTTCCGGAGCATCACTCGGTGACGAACTCGTAGGAGTGCTCGGCCCAGTCGTCCTCGACGAAGACGAACACGCGGCCGCGGGCGACCGCGGGGTCGGCCTCGATTTCGAATCGGTGGCCGGGCACACGCCGGACGAGGACGCCGGGGAACAGCTCTTCTTCTTCGCCCTCGCCGAGGATGACGCGGCCGACGCCGCTCGATTCGAGCACGTCGTCGTGGCTCTTGAGGTCGTTGACGTACATCATGACGCCCTCGGTCTCGGTGGGGTCGGTGACGAGAACGTGGACCTCCTTGCCGGGAGCGGTGGCGAGCGTTCCCGTGACCGCTTCGGGGACGCCCCGGTAGACCGTGGTTCGGTTGTCGATGTACTCCACTTCGACGCCGTAGTCGTGGAGTTCGACGCCGAGTGTGCTCGGGGCGATGTCGCTGCGGGCGCTCATGGCTCACCGTTGCCGCGGGGACGGCAAAAACGTCGCGTCTCGGGTCGACCCGCTGGCGTCGGAATCGAACGCGCCGCCGCCGCGTCGGTCCCCGAACCTACGGGCGAAAACGGCACGGACCGCCACACATAACACGATGTGCCGACCTCCGGCAAGTATGCACGGCCGAGCCACCGCCCTCGGGGCGGGCACCGTCTTGAACGCCCTCGCGACGGCGACCGGCTCCGCGTTCGCCATCGACGCGGAGACCACCGCGTCGGTCGAACTGGACGATTCCGGCGCGGTCCGCGGCAGCATCGCGGAGGCCCCGGACGCCGACACGCGGCTCATCGAGCGCTGCGTCGAGCTTGTGGTCGAGGCGTTCGGCGACGGCGAGGGCGGCACCGTCGAGACCGAAAGCGACCTGCCGATGGCCGCCGGCCTCAAGAGTTCCAGCGCCGCGGCCAACGCGACGGTGCTGGCGACGCTCTCCGCGCTCGGTCGCTCGGTCGGCCCCGGCCCGGACGCCGACATCTCCCGGCTCGACGCCTGCCGGATGGGCGTCCGCGCCGCCCGCGAGGTCGGCGTCACGGCGACCGGCGCGTTCGACGACGCCTCGGCCTCCATGGTCGGCGGCGTCGTCGTCACCGACAACACCGAGGACGAACTCATCGTCCGCGACGAGGTCGACTGGGACGTGCTCGTGTGGACGCCCCCCGAGCGCGCCTACAGCGCCGACGCCGACGTGAGTCGCTGCGAGAACGTCGCCCCGATGGCCGACCTCGTCGCCGACCTCGCGCTCGAAGGCCGCTACGCCGAGGCGATGACCGTCAACGGCCTCGCCTTCTCGGCCGCCCTGGACTTCCCGACCGACCCCGCCGTCGAGGCGATGCCCATCGCCGACGGCGTCTCGCTGTCCGGGACCGGCCCGAGCGTCGTCGCCGTCGGCGACCGCGCCGACCTCGAACGCGTCAGAGAACTATGGGACGCCCGCGACGGAGAGACCCGACTGACGACCACCCGAACCGACGGAGCACGAATCCAATGACAGACGACACCGACACCGCAGCCGAACCGTTCCAGGACATGTCGCTCGACGAACTCCGCGAGGAGATAGAGGATATCGACCGCGGCATCGTCGAACTCATCGCCCGCCGGACCTACGTCGCCGACACCGTCGCGCAGGTCAAAGCCGAGAAGGACCTGCCGACGACCGACGAGTCCCAAGAAGAGCGCGTGATGGAGCGCGCCGGGCAGAACGCGGCCCACTTCGAGGTCGACTCGAACCTCGTGAAGGCGATTTTCCGGCTGCTCATCGAGATGAACAAGGCCGAACAGCGGCAGAATCGGTAGCCGATTTCGGGGTTCTAAGGCCGCACATCGGAGTTTTGTTAGTTGACTCTTCTTTGGGCGGCTGTTCTGTTGTTCCTCGGTCGTTCACGAGGACACGGTACCCACGGACCTCACTCGCGAGTCACCAACTCGGGAAGTGAGATTCGCTTCGGCGAGTCCGGGACGAGCCACGCCGGGACGACTCGCGTGAGAGTGACCATCCCGACCAGTTCGACGAGCGTCTGCGTCACGACGACCGCAGGTACCAGTCGGTACCCCGCCGGAAGCGCAAGTGCAAGTGGGAGGACGACCAGCGAGTTACGGGTGACCGACGTGAACACGAGCGCCCTGCCCTCCCCGGCATCCATCTGCAAGACTCCCGCCGCGAGTCGTCCGAGTATCGACATGACGACGAGGAAGGCGACGTACACCGGAATGACGACTGCAATCTGCTCGATCGAACTCTGCACCCGGGGAAGCTGTGACGCGATGACGACGAACAACGTCGCGCCCATCATCGGAACCGGTAACCACCCCATCGTCTCCTGCCACGCGTCGCCCCTCGACGACCGTTCCGCCCACGCTTCGGTAAGCCACGCGAGCGTCAACGGGAGCGCGATGAGTACCAGAAACGCCTCGACGAACGGCCCCGGTTCGATGACCGCTGCGACCGTCGAACCCATGAACAGCCACAGGTACAACGGGAGCAACAACAGTTGGACGAGCATCAGGGCCGGGGTCGTCGCTGTAACCTGCTCGGCGTCGCCGCCTGCGAGTTCGGTGAAGGTGATTACGTAGTCGATACACGGCGTCAGAAGCACCATGAACGCACCCACGAGGATGACTGGTCGCTGGGGGAGGAACCGAGTGAGTCCCCAGACGACGACGGGGACGACCAAGAAGTTCATACCCAGTGCCGCCGCGACAAACCGCCCGTTCCGAAACGCGCGACGGAGTCGAACGAACGGAATTTCGAGGAACGTGACGTAGAGCAGGGCGGCCAGTACCGGGTCGATGAGCGACTCGGAGAGCGGGGCCGAGTTCGGAAGATAGACGCCGACTCCGACGGCCAAGAGAACGAAGCCTGCATAGACGGCAACTTGATGCCGTTGGAGCCACCGCTTCGAGTTCATCTACTGGCTGATTCGTTCGTCGCCGGTAAACCATCGTCGCTCCCCCGTGTCAGACAGGAAGCGGCGAAGTAGACGGAATCTATCACACCAAGTGGGGACTTGACAGGCCGAACAGCGGCAGAATCGGTAGCTCGGCGCGCCGCGGCCAACCCACTCGAACTCGGCACCGACAGCGCGCGGCGTTCGAACCGAGACTAATCCGAGGCGAGACGCGACGCCGCGTCACTCCCGGATAACCATCACCTTCACCCGGCGGACCGCGTCGAAGTCCCGGAGTCGGTACGTTAGCTCTCGGACGCGCTCCGCGGGGCCGCGGCAGAACAGCGATTCGAGACACCACTCGCCTTGGTGGGTGTGGCTCGTGTTGAGGATGACGTCCTGAAACTCGTGTTGCGCCCCGTGCAGCTCGCGAATCACGTCGTGGTGGCGGTAGTCGAAGCCGACGAGCGCGACGACCTCGCCGGACACGTCTTCGAGCCGGGCGTGGGACTCGATGAACTCCTGCATGGCCTCTCGAACCGCCCGCGACCGGTTTTCGATGCCCTCGTCGCGCCACGCCCGGTCGAACTCCTCGACCAGTTCGTCGGGGATGTTGAAACTCGTCCGCATCGGTTCGAACTGACGTGCGCAGCTACAAGAGTTCCCGTTATGACGACACCCCCGGTTCGGTATTAACAACCCCTATACCCCTCGTTTTCCACGAATACGGTAGTACATGGCCTCGAACGAACTGCTCGGACTCGTCGTCGGCGCGGTGGCTCTCGGGGCCATCCACGGCGTCGAACCGGGTCACGGCTGGCCCGTCGCGGCCTCGTACGCGCTCGACCAAGCGAACAAGTGGGTGTACGGGTTCGCAGCGAGTTTCATCCTCGGAATCGGCCACCTCATCAGCAGTATCGCGATGGTGGGCGTGTTCTTCTACGCGAAGGAGTACTTCGACCTCACGCAGGTCAACGAGCCGATTACGATACTCGGCGGCGTCCAAATCGGTGGACAGGTCAGCCTCGTGGCCGGCGTCTTACTCATCGCACTCGGTGTCCGCGAGTACTACCACGGACACGCTCACGGGACTCACGGGCACGACGACGGAGAGGAGCACGCTCACGACCACGACCACTCACACGAGGGCAGTCACTCGCACGACGATGGCCATTCGCACGACCGCGGGCACTCACATGACCACGATGACCACAGCCACGACGGCCACACTCACGGTCACGATGACGGCGGGTTGTTCTCCCGCCTGAAAGCGTTCGTGCCCTTCGTCGGCGGGCACTCCCACTCTCACTCACACGGCGACCTCGACGAAGCCGCGGACCGCGGCCTCCTCGGCATCGCGTGGTTCGCGTTCGTCCTCGGGTTCGCCCACGAGGAGGAGTTCGAGATTATCGCGCTCTGTGCCGGGTCGAACTACTGCCTCGAACTGATGAGCGCTTACGCCATCACCGTCGTCGTCGGCATCGTCGGACTGACGATGTTGCTGATCGCCGGCTACCAGCAGTACGAAGACGAGGTCGAGAAGTACACGCCGTATCTTCCGGCGTTCTCCGCGGCCGTGTTGGTCCTGATGGGTCTCGGCTTCATCACAGGGCTGCTCTAATCGGTGACGGGTAGTCGGCACCAACGTTGATTGCGCCGGCGGGCCATTCAGGACGGGCGATAGACGTATCACCCGGCGACGCATCGAAGCGACCACGAGGTGATGTCTATTAACCACGACAATCGGAATCTTCGTCCGCGGACTCGTTCTCGGCGTCTCGATAGCCGCGCCGGTCGGACCAATCGGCGTCCTGTGCATCCAGCGAACGCTTTCTAAGGGCCGTCTCTCGGGCTTCGTCAGCGGACTCGGAGCGGCGTCCGCGGACGCGGTCTACGGGGCCATCGCGGGGTTCGGCCTCGCCGCGCTCTCGTCGGTCCTGCTCGGACACCGCAACGGAATCGCCCTCGCTGGCGGGGGAATCCTCCTGTACATCGGCTTCCAGTCGATTCGAGGCGACCCCGAGTCGGTCGAGTCGGCACCGACGGCGGACTCGTCTTCTGTAAGTACGCCGGCCAGCGACGCCCGGACACTCGTCGCCGACTTCGGGTCGACGTTCCTCCTGACGCTGACGAACCCGGTGACGATACTCGCCTTCGTGGGCATCTTCGCCGGCTTGGGCGTCGGCGTCTCGGGCGACTACCTCGCGGCGGCGCTCCTCGTCGCGGGCGTCTTCGCCGGGTCGGCGCTCTGGTGGTTCGTCCTGAGCGCCGCCGTCGACCGCGTCCGGGAGCGAGTCACCCCGGCGGTCCTCCGGCGGGTGAACCAACTCGCGGGCGTCGTCATCGTCGGGTTCGGGGTCGCCGCGCTCTGGAGCGGCCTGTAGCGCGCCGCCTCAACCTCTACTCCGCGCCCGCCGGCCGCCTCGAACGCGCCGTTCGCCGTCATCTCCATATCGTTGGCGACCGTAGGCGTGCGTGAGATGCCCACGCACAAAGCTGAGACGACGTGGACCGGTGGCAAAGACGGCAGCGGCGAGTTCTCGACGGAGAGCGGGACCGTCGAGGGGACGTTCACGTTCCCGACGCGGTTCGAGGACGAACCCGGGTCGAACCCCGAGGAACTCATCGGCGCGGCCCACTCCGGCTGCTTCTCGATGCAGTTGACCGCGTTCCTCGAAGGTGAGGGCTACGCGCCGACGAGCCTCCACACCGCGGCCGACGTGCACCTCGACCCGGCCGACGGCGGCGGCTTCGAAATCTCTCGCATCGACCTGACGCTCGACGCCGACGTGCCCGACATCGACGAGGAGACGTTCGCCGAACTCGCCCAGCGCGCGAAGGAGAGCTGTCCGGTGTCGAAGGCGCTCGCCGGGCCGGAAATCACGCTGACCGCGACGCTCGCCTGAGCGGGCGCGTCGAATTCGGCATCGCGTCCGGCGTCGCGAACCGACCGAGTCGACCGCGCCCTCGGCTCAGCGGTTCGACTCGAACCAGTCTTCGGCGAAGTCGACCAGCGCGGGCTGGTCGAGGAGCGTCGCCTGCGCGGCCGCGACCGACCCGTCTGTCGCGCCGACGGCCGTCTCGAACGCCTCGCCGACTTCCTCGAAGTCGTCGGTCTCGACTTCGATGTCCTCGTACTCGACGACGACGCGCTCGCCGTCTCGGAGCAGCGGCGCGCGCTCCGTCGTCCGCGTCTTTTCGAAGTCCGCACGGTGTTCGGCGAGGTGGAGCGAGGTGTCGTTCCCGTGGCCGACGCCGAGCAGGAGCACGTCGCCGCCGCGGTCGTACACCCGAGCCAGCGGTGACCCGTCGCCGAGGCCGTAATCGAGTTCGTGGTCAGCGGCTATCGCTTCGGCAGCCGCGCCCCACGCCGCGAAGGAGACCGTCGGATGCTCGCTGCGGACGACGCCGGGGTAGTTGCGGAAGCACTCGGGTATCGCGCCCATTCCGCGGGTGGGCGTCACGCCGGGGCGGAACGGCGGCATCGACTCGCCGATGGTTTCCACCCAGTCGTCGGGGACCGGCGGGTTCTCCCACGCCGACGGGTCGGTGTACTGGCCCGTGTGGGTCGGCATGACCAGCGTCCCGTCGTCGGTCAGCACCGTCTGGAGGGCGTCCACGACCGCTTGCGGGCCGCCGGCGACCCAGCCGATCGAACTGAGCGACGAGTGCACGAGGAGGGTGTCGCCGGCCGCGACGCCGAGCGAGCGGAGGTCCGCGGCGAGCGACTCGACGGTTCCCGGCTCGTCGACGCGCTCGACCGCATCTGCTTCGGACATACGCGTCCGTCGGCCGGCCCGGGATTCAATCTTTGGTGTCGGCCGACCGAAAGGACCAGGTTCGCCCCCGGCGACGCGTTCGACATGTCACGCGTCTCCGCCCGCGACGCCCTCCGCTACGCGACCGAAGACGACGCCATCGCGCTCTTTGCCGTCATCGCCGGCGGCTGGGTGTTGCTAGCCGTCGGCAGTTTCGCCCTCGCAGGCTACGGGTTCGGGCTGATGTTCGCTCTCGGAATCGTCGCCTCACTCGCCGGGGCGCTCGCGATGTTCGCCGGGGTCGTCGGCCTCGCGTACAAACTGCTGGTCGACAGTCGGCGGGCGGCGGCGGAGTGAGGAATCAGTTCACTCCCCGAGAGAAGCCGACGTAGGTCACGTAACAGAGTCCGCCCATCACGAGAAAGACGAACTGGTAGCCGGTGTTCGAAACGATGTCGACGACCGACTGCGCCGGTCGGAGCAGTTTCAGCCACAGCAGCGTACCCGCACCGAGCACCGCGACGACCCAGAGACCTCCCAAGAGCGGCCGCTGTTTCAGATACTCGTTGAGTTCGTTGCGGTTCATGTTAACTAACCCATACTAATGGGTTGAAAAGGCGACGGTGGAAAGTCGGGTCGCGTGGGAGGTGCAGTGACGTGAATCGTCTCGTGAACCGCCACATGAACCGTCCCGTCCGGTCGGCAGGTGTTCTGCAGTCGCGGACCTCAGAAGAACTGTTCGAACAGCCGTCCGAGGAGGAGGATGACGAGCGGGATGCTAAACAGCACCGCGATAGTGACGAGAAAGCCGGTGACGCTGCCCGACTCGGCGGCTTGGAGAAACGGGGTCATCGGTCTCGTCGGCGTTTCAGGACCCTCGGATATACGCTTTGTTGCCACCGGACGACGCTCGACGCTCGGCCTACTCCAGATACGTCTCGGCGAGCGCGTCCAGCGCCTCGTGGCGGTGGGTCGTGTGCGGCGCGGTCAGCGGCGAGACCGACACGCGGCCCTCGACGACGGCCCGGCGGTCGGTGCCGTCGGGGTCCGGGATGTCTCCGGTTCGCATCCGCTCCCAGACGCGGTCGTGGAGCTTCACGGTCCCGTTTTCGAACTCTGCGGTCATGTCGTACAGCTCCGAGGGAACCGTCACCTGCATGTCCGCGGGGTCGCCGCTGGGGTCGCGCATGGGCGCGTTGACGTTGAGGTAGTCGCACTGGTCGAAGACGCCGGCCGGCTCGGCGTGTTTGACGAGGTACGAGGCCGCGTGGGTCGCCTCGCGGAAGTCCCGCGGGTCGGTCGCCTTCTCGTGCCACGGCAGGTCGCCGCCGGCGGGGACGTACAGCGAGAGGGCGATGGCGGGCACGTCGAAGAACGCGGCCTCGACGGCGGCGCTGACGGTTCCCGACCGGCCGAGGACGTACGCGCCGATGTTGGCTCCCTTGTTGATGCCGGAAACGACCATGTCCACGTCGGGACACAGCGCCTCCAGGCCGGCGACCGTGCAGTCGGCTGGCGTCCCCTCCAGCGCGTAGCCGAGTTCGTGCTCGGTGACGACCGCGTCGGTGGACATCTTCCGGCCGACCGCGCTCTGGTCCGTCGCGGGCGCGACCGCCGTCACGTCGGCGAACTCCGAGAGGGCGTCGTAGAGCGCGCGGAAGCCGACGCTCTCGATGCCGTCGTCGTTGGTGAGGAGGATGCTGGGTTCGCTCATGGTCCGACTGGGGACGGAGCGCGCAAAAAGCCACCCGTCGGACGCAACGTGTCCCGAGGAACGGCGGCGGCCGACGCGCCCCGCTCAGGCGACGCGGTCGACGAGCGTCTCGTCGTCGACGACGAGGTTGTACGCCTCTTCGTCGTCGTTCCAGAGCGCGAGGACGTTCTCGAAGACGAGCACGTCGCCGTAGTCGGCGTCGGCCACATCGGCGTTCAGCACGGTCTCGCGCGTGCGGACGGCGTAGTGGTCGACCGCCTCGCTGCCGTCGCCGATTTTGAACACCTGGTTGTTGCCCTCCGAGAGGTCGTGGCTCAGTTTGACCGCGAGGAGGTCGATGCGGTTCGTGACGTGGCGCTCCATCTCGGCCATCTTGGCGAACCGCGCGGGGTTCCCGCGAACGTCGAGGCGGCGCTCGCCGTCGGTCCGGAGGACGCTGTAGGAGTACTGCACGTCCACGTTGACGAAGGTTCCCTCGTCCTCGTCGCCGTCGCGACCCTCGTCGAGGCGGCGCTGGAACCCCGGCACGTCGAGGTCGGGCTTCACGTCGAACGACCAGCCCCGGTCCGAGGGCGCGTAGCCGTCCCAGAGACGGAGCGTCGGCGAGTACACGGTCACGTCGCCGTCGGCGGGCGCGACCTCACGTTCGACCTCGCGGAGACCGATGCTCGTGTTTCTGTCCGCCGGCGCGATGGCGACGATTGCGCCGTCGTCGGCGAGGGCGTCGAGGTACTTCTCGACGACCGCGACGGGGTCGTCGAGCTCGCTCAGGACGCTGGCGAAGAGGACGATATCGTACTCGCCGTCGGGGTCGAACGCCTCGGCGGTCTCGCGGTGGACGGTCGTCCGGAAGTTCCGGCGCGTCTCGCCGAGCATCCGGTCGAGCACGTCGGCGGAGGCGCTCGGTTCGACCGCGTGGTAGTCGACGACGGCGTCGTCGGGGAGGTAGTCGTGCAGACCGAGCGCGGGGCCGCCGGTTCCGGCACCCACGTCGAGCACGCGAGGGTTACGGGGGAGTAGGCTCCGTTCAGCGAGGTCCGAGAGGACGTAGCCGACGGCGGCGTAGTAGTCCGGGAGGTGGTAGATCCCGTAGCCGAGCGCGGCGTCCTCGTCGTACTCGACGGGGGTGCCCCGGTAGTAGTCCTCCTTGAGCTGGCGGACGCGCTCCCGGAGGCGGTCGCCGGAGTCGCCGACGTGCCAGTTCGCGCCGTAGCGCCCGATGAGCAGGTCTTCGAGGGCGAAGGAGTAGTCGTCGGGGAAAGCCGCGGGCGACCAGTGCTGAACCGGCGCGGGGTCGTCGTTCGCGGGGACGAACGTGCCGTCGTCGCGCTCGAAGAGGCCGAGGTCGTGGGCCTCCTCGCGGAGCGTCTGTTTCACCACGGCGGGGTGCGGCGCGCCCTCGATGTACTCGGCTATCTCGTCGGGGTCGATGGGGCGGACGTTTCTGAGGTACTTCGCGTTGTCGCGGACGGCGTCTCTGTCTATCATCGGTGGGCTGTGGAGCGAGTCGCCGCCGCCCGCGCGGCGGGAATCGGGCCCGCGGCGGGGCGTCGGCGTCGGTGTCTCCCTTCACTCGTCACTCGATAGGGTCGTGCTTGTCGGTCTGGTCGCGGGTGCGGTCGTCGGCGACGCGGTCGGCTCCCGCGCCGACTCCGGTGTCGCCGCGGGAGACGCGCCGGTAGAGGTCGGCGAACGCCTCGTCGTCGGCCGCGGCGAGCGCGCGGGCCGCGTCGGCGACGCGGTCGGCCCCGCCGCCGAACGAAGATTGGATGTCCGCGTACACGCGCGGGGTGCCGCCGGACACCGAGGCGACGAGTTCGTCGAGCGCGGCGGAAATCGGCGTGGCGAACTCCTCGCGCACGTCGTCGGCGGCGAGCCCGAACGCGAGGACGGCGGCGTGGGCGGCCGCCTGCACCGTCTCCATCGCCGCGTCGTGTTCCTCGGGCGTCGTCTCGAAGACGCGGTTGCCGGCCGCGTCGAGGTCGGCGAGCAGGGCGTCCGTCTTCGGCCCCGATTCGTCGGCGACGGCGGCGACGTTGCCGGGGGCGTTGTGCGGGGCGAAAAGCGGGTGGAGGCTGAGTCGCTCGCGGTCGGGGAGGTGGTCGCGCATCGCCGCCACCGGCGGTTTCATCGCGCCGGTCACGTCGCACATCGCGGCGTCCGCGCGGTGGGCGTTGTCGGCGACGGCGTCGGCCGCGAGTCGCATCGGAACTGCGAGACAGACCACGTCGAACCGCTCGTCGCCGTCCAGCGGGACCGCCCGGCCACCCAGCGCGTCCGCTGCGGCGACCGCGCTCTCGGGGTCCGCGTCGGCGAACGCGAGGTCGGCGTCGACGGTGCGGCCGAACCAGCGTCCCATTGCGCCCGCGCCGACGATGAGCACGTCCATCGGTACGGGTGTGGAGGTGCAGCGGCCAAAAGGGAATCGGTGGCGGCGGGTGTGGCGAGACGCCCACCTGCACCCGACCCGCAAACCACGTTCAACCGACGCCCGGTGTACGAACCATCAAGTGGTCGATGACCGATAAGAAACTATGGCATTCGATGATGTGGATTTCGAGGGTCGGACGGCCTTCATCACGGGAACCAGTCGCGGCATCGGGAAGGCCATCGCGCTCGACTTGGCCGACCGGGGCGCAAACGTCGTCTCCACGGGCAAGACCGTCGACGGGCGCGAGGACCTCCCCGGGACCATCGTCGAGACGACGGAGGAGATACGCGAGCGCGGCGGCGACTCCATCTGGTGTCAACTCGACGTGCGTGACGACGCCTCCGTGCAGACCGCAATCGACGAGACGGTCGACGCCTTCGGCGGCATCGACTTCGTCGTCAACAACGCGGGCGCGATTCACATCGCGGGCTTCGAGGACACGCCGCCGAAGCGGTTCGACCTCCTCATGGACGTGAACGCCCGCGGGGCGTACGCGACGACGCACGCCGCGCTCCCGCACCTCCGCGAGAGCGACCACGCCCACGTGGTCACCTTCTCGCCGCCGATGCCCGCTCGCCCCGCCCCGGGCAAGGTCGCCTACGCGCTCTCGAAGTACGGCATGACGTTCATCGCGCAGTCGCTCGCGGGCGAACTCGACGCCGACGACATCGGCGTGAACGCGCTGTGGCCGGTCTCCGCCATCGAGTCCGAGGCGACGCGACACTTCGGGATGGGCACGCCCGAGGACTGGCGCACCCCGCAGATACTGTGCGACGCCGTCGCCGAGTTGTTCTCGCGCGACCCGACTGACTGCACCGGTAACGCGTTCTACGACGAGGAACTGCTGTCCGAGGCGGGCGTCGACGACCTCTCTTCGTACGCCGTCGTCGAGGGAAGCGAACCGGGACCGATGTCGGCCCAACTGTTCGACCCCGAATACGAACGCTGACCCCGATTATCGGCGCTGAGTCTCGGGAGCGGACGTTTATAACGAATGAACTCGAAACCACTCGCGATGAGTTCATACGTCGTCGCAGCTAGAGAGACAGTCCTCTCGACGCGACGGTTTGTCGAATCGGCAATTAGACTTATCTACTGGTGGAGAATCGCCTAGCCCATGGAGTTCCCTCGCCTCCCGACACGAGATACGAGCGGCCAGAAAGTCGTCCTGCCGGACGACTTAGAGGGTGAACAGACGCTCGTGCTCATCAGTTTCGACCGCCGCCAGCAGTCGCTGGTCGGGTCGTGGCGCGGGTTCGCAAAGGAGTTGTGCGAGACGTACGGACACTTCGAGTACTACGAACTGCTCGTCCTCGGCGGACGGAGCGGGATGATGCCACCGATGTCCGGCGGCGGAATGTCGCCGGGTGCCGCTCGGAGCCGCACCCACGACAACGCGCTCATCGCGCGGGTGGACAAGACCGCGCTCCAGCGCCGTCTCGGACTGCTCGGCGAGGGCAACATCTACGCGCTCTTCATCGAGGACGGGACGGTCGTCCGGCAGGCAGCGGGCGTACTCACGCCCGAGACGGGCGATGCGCTGGAAGACCTGCTAAAACAGTGGCGCGAGGCCAACTCCGGCTGGACCGACGCGCCCGCCGCTTGCGGCTCGACCGGCGACAACGCCCTCGATAGCTGATTTTCTCCGCCGACGCCGATTCGGATTCGGATTCGGCGCTCGTTCCGATTCCGCGTTCTCGCGCCGGCTACTCGACGACGAGTTCGACCGGGTACTCAGTCAGGTTCTCGTAGCCGTCTTCGGTGACGACGACGAGGTCTTCGATTCTGACGCCGCCGATTTCGGGGTCGTACAGCCCCGGCTCGATGGTGATGACGTGACCGGGGCGAAGCTCCTCGCCGCTCGGGCTCAGCGACGGGAGTTCGTGCACGTCGAGGCCGACGCCGTGACCCGTGCTGTGGATGAATCCGGTCTCGGCCGAGGGGTCGGCGCGGAGCGTGCTCTCGCCGGCCGCCTCGTACACGTCGCAGACGGCATCGTGTACGTCCTTACCGGTCGCGCCCGGCTCGACGGCGTCGAGAGCGGCCTCGAACGCCTCCTCGGTGAGGTCGAACCACTCGCGTATCTCGGGCGACGGCTCGCCTTTCACGAACGTCCGGGTCATGTCGCCGTTGTACTTCGTCTCCTTGTCGCGCGGGAAGATGTCGATGATGACGGCCTCGTCGGCGTGCAGCGGGCCGCTCCCGCGGTCGTGCGGGTCGGCGGCGTCGGCCCCGCAGGCGACGATGGTCTCGTCGAGGGCGCAGCCGTGTCGCAGGAGCGTCACCTCGATTTCCTCCCTGACGCGCTCGCTCGTCAACGGGTCGCTCTCGTAGGTGAGCGTGCCGTCCTCGGCCACGTCGGCGGCGCGGATGAGGCCCTCGGCGGCCCGCATCGCGGCCTCGTTGGCGTCCTGTGCGGCGTGGATGTGCTCGACTTCCTCGTCGGACTTCACCGCGCGGATGTTCGTGAGCACGTCGTCGGCCTCGGCCTCGACTGTGACGCCCTCCTCGCGCAGGGCGTCGGCGGTGCCGAGCGGGAAGTCCGCGGGGACCGCGAGCGACCCGACCCCGTAGTCGGCGAGGAACGCCGCGACCGTCTTCGCCTTCCCGACGACTGCCCCGTGTTCGGCGTGCTTGTCGCGGTAGTCGTAGTCGGAGAGCCGCGAGACGGTGTCGGCGCGGCTCTCTTTCTTCGCGCGGCCGAACTCCAGCGTCGAGACGAGGAGGTGGATTCCCTCCGGCGTGTAGAGCGTCACGTACGGGTCCGGCGCGTCGAACCCAGAGAGGTACAGCTGGTTGGAGTCGCTCCCGTCGGCCGAGATGAGATAGCCGTCGAACTCGTCGCCGAGGAACTCGGCCAGCGGTGAGAAATCGGGTTCCATACTCCGGGGTTCGCCCGGCCGGTAGTAAAGCTCTCGCGTCGCGGTCGGCGGGTTCCGGTATCGACTCCGCGACACGCCTCTTCGGGCGGGAGACGCGCCGCGAATCGGCCGCCGGAACTCGTCGCGCGCGGGGTGCGGCGGAACGCCGCGGCCCGCGGCGCTCATCCCGAACACAGTACGCTCGCCCGCGATATATGTTTGTTGGCAAACAAGAAACCGAGTGACCGCGCCTCCGTCGCCGTCCGGGAGAACGTCGCCGCGTCCGGTACCCTGATACCGGACCCTGCCGACCCCTCGCGTATGGACGCGCACGTCTCCCCGTCTCGGGTCGCCGGACGCACCCGAGCGCCGCCGTCGAAGAGTTACACCCACAGAGCCGTCCTCGCCGCGGGCTACAGCGACGAGGCGGTCGTCCGCGACGCGCTCGTCAGCGCCGACACCAAGGCGACCATGCGCGCGGTCGAGGCCTTCGGTGGGTCGGTCGACCGCGACGGCCAGACGGTCGAGGTCGCCGGCTTCGGCGGTCGCCCGGGCACGCCCGGCGACGTAGTCAACTGCGAGAACTCGGGGACGACGATGCGCCTCGTCACCGGCTGTGCGGCCCTCGGCGACGGTCTGACGGTCCTCACGGGCGACGCCTCGCTCCGGTCGCGCCCCCACGGCCCGCTTCTCGACGCCGTCTTCGACCTCGACGGCCGCGCCGAGAGCACGCGCCGAAACGGGCAGGCCCCGCTCGTCGTCGGCGACGGCATGACCGGCGGCACCGTCGAGATTCCCGGCGACGTGTCCTCGCAGTTCATCACCGCGCTCCTCATGGCCGGCGCGGTCACAGAGGAGGGCATCGACGTCGAACTCACGACCGAACTCAAGTCCTCGCCGTACGTCGATATCACGCTCGAACTCCTCACCGACTTCGGCGTGGAAGCGACCCGGACCGACGACGGCTTTTCCGTTCCCGGCGGCCAGTCGTACGCCCCCGAGGGCGGCGCGTACAGCGTCCCCGGCGACTTCTCGTCTATCTCCTACCTGCTCGCGGCCGGCGCGGTCGCGGGCGCTGAGGGCGAAGACGTTGTCATCGAGGGCGCGCGCCCGTCCGCACAGGGCGACAGCGCCATCGTCGACATCGTCCGCGACATGGGCGCGACGGTGGACTGGGACGAGGACGCGGGCGAACTGACCGTCTCCGCGGCCGACCTGACCGGCACGACCGTGGACGTGGGCGACACGCCCGACCTGCTCCCGACCATCGCGGTCCTCGGGGCTATCGCCGACGGCGACACGGTCATCGAGAACTGCGAGCACGTCCGGTACAAGGAGACCGACCGCGTGAGCGCGATGGCTGAGGAACTCGCGAAGATGGGCGCGAACGTCACCGAACAACAAGATAGGCTCACGGTTCACGGCGGCGAGACCGACCTCGTCGGCGCGGCGGTCGACGGCCGCGGCGACCACCGCATCGTCATGTCGCTCGCGGTCGCCGGCCTCGTCGCGGACGGCGAGACGACGATTGCGGGCAGCGAGCACGTCGACGTGTCGTTCCCGAACTTCTTCGAGGCGATGTCCGACCTCGGCGCCGAGATGACCGAGAACTGACCGGGGCGCACCGCCCACCTCGGCTGGCCAGAGCGGCACCGAGCCCCCGGCCGACGAAATCTTTTTCGCCCGCCCGGACGCCGACCGTGGTATGTTCGACGCCGACGCGCAGGCGCTCCGCGAGCGACAGTCGGACGGCGACTATCTCCTGCCGGCCTACGACGACTGGTGTTTCTCGCGGATTCCGGGGACCGTCGCCGACCTGCTCGGCGCGGACGTCGGACCGCGGCTCCCCGCCGAAGCCACCGCGGGTTACGACGACGTGTCACGGGTGATCGTCTTCCTCGTCGACGGCTTCGGCCTCGCCCAGTGGGACGGCGAGCGCGATCGGATTCCCTTCCTCCGGGAGTTCGAGCGCGCGGGCCGCGTCACCCCGCTCACCACCGTCTTCCCGTCGGAGACGGCCGCCGCGATGAACACGTTCCACTCGGGAGCGTTGCCGTCGGAGCACGGCGTCGTCGGCTGGAACGTCTACGACCCCGACGCCGACGAGATGTTCGAGGCGCTGCCCTTCCTCCGGAAGGACGGCACCCAGCCGGAGCGAATCGACCGCGCCGACGTGGCCGACTGCGAGAGCGTCTATCCCGACCTCGCCGCCGCGGGCGTCGAGACGCACCACGTGACGCCGTTCCCGTCCGAGGAGACGGTCCCGCACACCTACGACCCGGAGGACCTCTCGACGTTCTCGGACGCCTTCGAGGAGGCGGTCGAGTCGGCCGTGGACCCGTCCTACGTCTTCGCGTACCTCCCGCAGACCGACGCCGTGGCGCACACTGAGGGCGTCGACTCCGAGGCGTACCACGAGACGGTCGACGAGACCTTCGACCGCGTGGAGAACGCGATAGCGACGCTCGCGGAAGCGACCGACGAAGACGACGCGGGCGAGACGCTCGTCTGTCTCACCGCCGACCACGGCCTCGTCGACACCGACCCCGAGCGCAACCCCGACCTCTCGGAGCCGCCGTTCGACCTCGTCTCCGACCTGCGGACGCTCACGGACGGGACGCCGATTCGGTTCTCGGGGAGCCCGCGGAACGTCCACCTCCATCTGAGAGACGACCGAATCGAACCGGTCTACGACCTGCTCACGACCGAGTTGGACGCGCGGGTGTTCCGGAAGCGCGAGGTGCTGGAGCGGGAACTGTTCGGCCCCGCCCCCTCGCCGACGTTCGAGCGACGACTCGGCGACCTCGTGGTCGTCCACCGGAACCTCGGCGTCTGGTACGGCGACGAGGAGCCGGGGAACCTCGGCTTCGTCGGCATGCACGGCGGACTCCACCCCGACGAGATGCTGATTCCGTTTGCCACGGCGACACTGGACTCACTCCGGTGACTTCGATTCCTCGGGGCCGTGGCCCGTCACGCCCGTCTCTCGCACGACGGCGTCGACCCACCAGAGCTTGAGGACCATCACGCCGAGCGTACCGAGGAGCGTGCCGACCGGGTTGCGCTGAATCGCCGAGACGAAGGCGTAGAGCGTGACCGGGACGTTGAGGACGTTGAGCACGTTCGGGTAGTCGAGGCCCATCGTCCCGCGCTCGGCGTCGAGCCACTCGCGCTCGGCGAGGACGATTCGGCTGAGGTAGTTGTCCGTGCGCGCGGGCCGCGGGAACAACACCGGGTTGACCGCGGTGAACGCGACGGCGGCGAGAAAGAGCCGGCGGTCCCGTCGGTAGACCGCGTACATCAACACGGGATAGACGAGGATTCGCGTGCCGGCGCTCCACGGGTTGGCGTGGCGCTCCCAGAACGCCGCTTCGAAGCGGCCGCGGAGTCCGGACGCGGCGTCGGAGTCGGAGTCGAGGTCGGAGGCGGCGGGGCCGGTGGGGGGCGTCGGTTCCATACGGCGGATTCGTCGTCGTCGACCATGAACGTGGGGTCGCCGAACCACCGCCCACGATTGCACCTTTCTACAAACACTAAATGGGCGGCCACCCGAGGGGCGGGTAATGAACGGCAACGAATTCGGTCGTCTCTTTCGGATGACCACCTACGGCGAGAGCCACGGCGACGCGATGGGCGTCACGGTGTCCGGCTGTCCCGCCGGCGTGGAGCTCTCGGTCGAAGACGTGCAGCACGAACTGGACCGACGGAAGCCGGGCCAGTCGATGATTACGACGAGCCGCGGCGAACCGGACGCCGTCGTCGTCAACTCCGGCGTGCAGGACGGCTACACGACGGGCACGCCTATCGGGATGGTCGTCCAGAACAAGGACGCCCGCTCGGGCAAGTACGAACCCTACGTGACCGCGCCGCGGCCCTCGCACGGCGACTTCACGTACTCGGCGAAGTTCGGCACGCGCAACTGGGGCGGCGGCGGGCGCTCGTCCGCGCGCGAGACGGTGAACTGGGTCGCCGCCGGCGCGGTGGCGAAGCAGGTCATCGAGCAGAGCGACTACGACATCGAGGTGAAGGCGCACGTGAACCAGATCGGCGACGTGGAAGCGCCGGAGGTCTCCTTCGACGACCTGCGCGAGCACACGGAGGAAAACGACGTGCGCTGTGCGCACCCCGAGACGGCGGCGGAGATGCAGGAACTCATCGAGGAGTACCAGAAGGAAGGCGACTCCATCGGCGGCTCGATTTACTTCGAGGCGCAGGGCGTCCCGCGCGGCCTCGGCGCGCCGCGGTTCGACTCTTTCTCGGCGCGGCTCGGACAGGCGCTCATGTCGGTGCCGGCGGCGACGGCGTTCGAGTTCGGCCTCGGCCGCGAGGCCCGCGAGTGGACCGGCCACGACCGCAACGAGAACTGGGAATTTAGTGAAGAGGGCGACCCCCGACCCGTCGGCAACAAACACGGCGGCATCCAGGGCGGCATCACGACCGGCGAACCGGTGTACGGCGAACTGACGCTCCACGCGCCCACGTCCATCCCGAAGAAACAGCGGACCGTGGACTGGGAGACCGGCGAGGAAAAGGAGATTCAGGTCGTCGGCCGGCACGACCCCGTCCTCCCGCCCCGCGGCGTCCCGGTCGTCGAGGCGATGCTCTACGTGACCATCCTCGACTTCATGCTCCTCGGCGGACGCATCAATCCCGACCGCCTCGACGGACAGGCCGGCGAGTACGACACCCCGTACCACCCGTCGAGTCCCGACAACGAGTAGCGACCACCGATTCCGAGTTATCGTTCACTCTATTCCGCGGGCGTGATAGCCCGTTCGTCCACTTTCGACGGTGGGAGGGTGAGTCAGTTTAACAATATTAAGTCCTTCATTATCTTTCCTTGTTAATCCATAGCAAAGTCTTTAATCGGACCCTCCCCAACTTTTCAGGTAGCGCCCCAGCGGGGCCGTGAGCTCAACATATGACTGACCACGAACTTATCTGGCGGATCGCAGGGGGTTCCGGTGACGGTATCGCCTCGACGAGCCAGAACTTCGCCAAAGCCCTGATGCGAGCGGGGCTACACGTTTTCACGCATCGCCACTATCCATCGCGCATCCGCGGTGGCCACACGTACACCGAAGTGCGCGTGAGCGCAGACCCCGTCAAGTCTCGCGGCGACGGGTACAACTTCCTCCTCGCGCTCGGTGACTCCTTCGCCCGCAACCCGAGCGAAGGTGCCTACTACGGCAACGAGGAGATCAAGCCGCTCTCGGAGAACCTCGACGAACTCAACGAAGGCGGCGTCATCGTCTACGACTCCGGTCTGCTCGACGCCTCCGAAATCGAGGACTTCGACGAGCGCGTCGAGGAGAACAACTGGCACGTCTACGACATCGACCTGCGCACCATCGCCCGCGAACACGGTCGCGAGGTCATGCGCAACACCGCCGGTGTCGCCGTCACGTGCGCCATCGCCGACATCGAACCCGACGTCATCAAGAGCCTGATGTCGGACGCGATGCCGGACAAGATTCTCGAACCGAACCTGACCGTCTTCGACGACGCCTACGAGATGGTCCAAGAGGAGTACGACGTCGAGGCTCCCGACGTGTCCGCGCCGACCGGCGAACACGACGAAGAGCAGGTGCTTCTCTCCGGCTCCGACGCCATCGCGTACGGTGCCATCGACGAAGGCTGCCGCTTCATCGCGGGCTACCCGATGACCCCGTGGACGGAAGTCTTCACCATCATGACCCAGAACCTCCCCGAACTCGGCGGCATCTCCGAGCAGGTGGAGGACGAAATCGCCGCGGCCGCGCTGGCAATCGGTGCCTCCCACGCGGGCGTCAAGGCGATGTCTGGCTCTTCCGGTGGCGGCTTCTCGCTCATGTCCGAGCCGCTCGGTCTCGCGGAGATTACCGAGACGCCGCTCGTCCTCGTCGAGGCCATGCGCGCCGGTCCCTCGACGGGCATGCCGACGAAGCCCGAGCAGTCCGACCTCGAACACGTCCTGTACACCTCGCAGGGTGACTCCCACCGCATCGTCTTCGCGCCCGGGACCGCCGCCGAGGCGTACTACCAGACGCGTAAGGCGTTCCAGATCGCCTACGAGTACCAGATTCCGTCCATCGTCCTCTACGACCAGAAGCTCGGGGGCGAACTCTCGAACGTCCCGGCTTCGGTCTTCGACGAGGAGCCCAACGCCGACCTCGGTTCGGTCCTGACGGAAGCGGAACTCGAAGACGCGCCGCACGACGACTCCGGCAAGTACCAGCGCTTCCAGCACGACACCGAAAACGGCGTCTCGCCGCGTTCGCTGCCGGGCCAGAAGGGCGGTCGCTACCTCGCCACGGGTAACGAGCACATGCCCGCGGGTCACATCTCGGAGTCCCCCGAGAACCGCGTCGCGCAGATGAACCGCCGCATGCAGAAGGTCGACAACATCCGCGCCGAACTCGACGCCGACGGCGAGTTCAACACGGTCCACGGCGACGAAGACGCCGACCTCGGCCTCATCACCTTCGGCAGCCAGCAGGGCACCGTCGAAGAGGCCGCCGACGTTCTCAACGAGAAGGGCCACTCGGTCAAGGTCCTCGGCGTCTCCGAGATGATGCCGTTCCCGAAACAGGAGGTCGCGGACTTCCTCGACAGCGTCGACGAGGCGCTCGTCGTCGAGATGACCGCCTCCGCCCAGTTCCGCGGACTCATCTCCAAGGAACTCGGCGGCTACGGCGACCAGATGTCGAGTCTCCTCAAGTACAACGGCAACCCGTTCGAGCCCGCCGACATCGTCGAGGGCTTCGAGACGGCGCTCCTCGAAGGTGAGGAGCTCCCAGACAACCGCACGAAGTTCGTCCCCAAGGTGGGTGAATAAATCATGAGTGCATTCAGCGCAATCGGTGAAGAAACGGAGCAGGACCAAAACGAGTTCACCCCCGGACTCGAACCCCAGCCGACGTGGTGTCCGGGCTGCGGTGACTTCGGTGTCCTCAAGGCGCTCAAGGGCGCGGCGGCCGAACTCGGCCTCTCGCCCGACGAGATGATGGTGACGACCGGTATCGGCTGTTCCGGCAAGCTCAACAGCTACTTCAACAGCTACGGGTTCCACACCATCCACGGCCGCTCGCTGCCCATCGCCCGCGCCGCGAAGCTGGCGAACCCCGGTCTGACCGTGGTCGCCGCCGGCGGCGACGGTGACGGCTACGGCATCGGTGGCAACCACTTCATGCACACCGCTCGTGAGAACCACGACATCACCTACATCGTGTTCAACAACGAGATCTTCGGCCTCACGAAGGGCCAGACCTCGCCCACCTCGCCGATGGGTCACAAGTCGAAGACCCAGCCCCACGGCTCGGCCAAGACGCCGCTCCGCCCGCTCTCGATGTCCCTGAACTCCGGGGCGTCGTACGTCGCGCGGACGGCCGCCGTCAACCCGAACCAGGCGAAGGACATCATCGTGGAAGCCATCCAGCACGACGGCTTCTCCCACGTCGACTTCCTCACGCAGTGTCCGACGTGGAACAAGGACGCCCGTCAGTACGTCCCGTACATCGACATCAACGACTCCGACGACTACGAGTTCGACAACACGAACCGCTCGGAGGCCTCGGAGATGATGTTCGAGACGGAGAACGCCCTCCACGAGGGCACCGTCCTCACCGGCCGGTACTACGTCGACGAAGACCGCCCGTCCTACCAGCAGGAGAAACAGCGCATCGGCGAGATGCCCGAAGAGCCGCTCGCGGAGCGCTACTTCGACGACTCCTACGAGTGGGAGCGGACGTTCGACAACTTCCTCGACAAGCACAAGTAACGCCGACGACGCGGTAGTCGGCGCTCGGTTCACGGCCGGCGGCCGCGCCGGTTCGATGTGACCGAGAACCCTTTTCGGATTCGCAAGATATTTTTCTCCCGTCGGAAAACCAACGGGCATGGAAACCACGTCCACGGAAGGACGCATCCTCGCGGTCTTGGAGGAAGACGCGAAGGCGTCGTATGCCCAGATCGCAGACAGGGCGGACGTGTCGAAGCCGACGGTTCGGAAGTACATCCGAAAGCTCGAAGACGACGGCGTCATCATCGGTTACTCGGCCGACATCGACCCGAAGAAACTCGCCGGGCAGTCTATCGCCATGGTCGGCATCGACGCGACGAGCGAGCGCTACGTCGAGGTCACGCGCATCCTCAAGGAACTCGACTCGGTGGAGGCGCTGTACACGTCCTCCGGCGACCACATGCTGATGGCCGAGGTCCGCGCCGTCGACGGCGACTCCCTCGGCGACGTCATCTCCGACGAGATTCTGTCTATCGACGGCGTCACGGCCGCACACCCCTCGTTCCTACAGGAGCGACTGAAGTAACGCGGCCGATCTCGCCCGCCGCGACCGACCCGCCGCGACCGACCCGCCGCGTCCTTCCCCTTCGCTTTACTTTCGCCGCGCTATCTGAAGCTTCAGGTGCGTCGCGCCCGTCACCTCGACCATGGCGGAGGAGACGCTGCCGGGCACGACCGCCGACGACGCCCCCGACAGCATCGTCCTTCACGTCGACATGGACTGTTTTTACGCCGCCTGCGAGCGCCTCCGCGAACCCGAACTCGAAGGTGAGCCGGTGGTCGTCGGCATGGGCTACGAACCCGGCGAGGGCCACGGCGCGGTCGCCACGGCGAGCTACGAGGCCCGCGAGTTCGGCGTCGAGAGCGCCCAGCCGATTTCGACCGCGCTCGAACGCCTCCCGCGAACCGAGGGCCTCGGCCCCGACGACGACCCCGCGGCGGCGGGCCACTACCGCACCGTCGACCTCGAGTTCTACAAGGAGGTCGCCGCCGACGTGAAGGCGATTCTCCACGACTGCGCCGACGTGGTCCGCGAGGTGAGCATCGACGAGGCCTACCTCGACGTGACCGACCGGACTGCGTGGGACCTCGCGGCCTCGGGCGACCGGACGCTGGCGGAGGGCTTCGCCCGCTACGTGAAACAGCGCATCGCCCGCGAGGTCGGCGTCGCGGCCTCCATCGGCGTCGCGCCGAACATGTCGACCGCGAAAATCGCCTCCGACTTCGACAAGCCCGACGGGCTGGTCGTCGTCCGTCCAGGCGAGGTTCGGTCCTTTCTCGCACCCATCCCGGTCGAGGAGGTCCACGGCGTCGGCCCCGTGACGGCCCGAAAGCTCGGCTCGCTCGGCGTCGAGACGGCGGGCGACCTCGCCGAGGCCGACGCCTCGGTCCTCGAAGCCGAGTTCGGCTCCCGCGGCCGCGAACTCCACGAGCGAGCCCGCGGCTACGACGACCGGACGGTCACGCCGACGGGCCGACCCAAGAGCCTCTCGCGGGAGTCTGCGTTCACCGAGCCGACCGACGACATCGAGGACAAGCGGGAGGTCGTTCGCGCCCTCGCGGCCGACGTGGCCGACCGCGCGAACTCCCGCGGGGCGATGTACCGGACCATCGGCATCAAGGTGGTCGTCCCGCCGTTCGACATCAACACGCGGGCGACGTCGCTTTCCGGGCCCGTGGACGACCCAGAACTCGTCGAATCGGTCGCGCTCGACTTACTCGACGCCGAGTTCGAAGAGACGACCGTCCGAAAGCTCGGCGTCCGCGTCTCGAAGCTCTCGTTCGCGGACGCCGACCAGTCGAGCCTCGACGGGTGGGAGTCGACCGGGTCCGGCGGCGACGACATTTCAGACGACCGCGTCGGCGACGACACCAGCGACGACGCCGGCGACGACGAGCCCCCGAACGCCGGCGGTGGAACCCGCTCGCACGAGGGCCAGTCGTCGCTCGTCGAGTTCGACTGACTCCGCGGGACCGACGGGGCGAGGGGGAGGAACTATGGCCTCCGAGGGAGTCGACCAAACCGGATGACGGATTCGGACACGGAAACCATCTCGGTCGCCGAGATCAGCGACGGTCCAGGGGGAGAGGGAGCCGAAGAGCCGGGGACGACGGTCGACCTGCCGGTGGTCGACATCCTCACCGGTCGGGGGTTCGTCACCGGCAAGTCCGGGTCGGGCAAGTCGAACACGGCGTCGGTCATCATCGAGAACCTGCTGTCGGCCAACTTCCCGGTGCTCATCGTCGACACGGACGGCGAGTACTACGGCCTCAAACAGGAGTTCGAACTGCTCCACGCCGGGGCCGACGAGGAGTGCGACATCCAGGTGAGCCCCGAGCACGCGGAGCGACTCGCCACGCTCGCGCTCGAACAGAACGTTCCTATCATCCTCGACGTGTCCGGCTACCTCGACGACGCGGCCTCCGACGAACTGGTGACGGAGGTCGCGAAACACCTCTTTGCGAAGGAGAAGAAGCTCAAGAAGCCGTTTTTGATGCTCATCGAGGAGTGCCACGAGTACATCCCCGAGAAGGGCGGGATGGACGAGGCGGGTAAGATGCTCATCAAAATCGGAAAGCGCGGCCGCAAACACGGCCTCGGGGTCGTCGGCATCTCCCAGCGCCCCGCCGACGTCAAAAAGGACTTCATCACCCAGTGCGACTGGCTCGTCTGGCACCGCCTCACGTGGCGCAACGACACCAAGGTCGTCGGGCGAATCCTCGGGTCGGAGTACGCCGACGCCATCGAGGACATGGGCAACGGCGAGGGATTCCTCGTCACCGACTGGTCCGAGTCGATTCGGCGCGTGCAGTTCCACAAGAAGCAGACGTTCGACGCGGGCGCGACGCCGGGCCTCGACGACTTCGAGCGCCCGGACCTGAAGTCCGTCGACGGCGACCTCGTCTCCGACCTCAAGGAGATTTCCGACGAGAAGGCAAGACAGGAGAGCCGCATCGCCGACCTCAGACAGGAGATAGACAAGAAGGACGCGAAGATTCGACAGCTCGAACGGGAGCTAGAGGAGGCGCGAGACCTCTCGCGGATGGCCGACCAGTTCGCGCAGGCGATGTTCCAGAAGGCGGAGTCGCCCTACCGCGGCGGCGACGGTCGCAACCTCAACCGCCCCACCGAAAAGCAGGCCGCGCTCGGCGAGTACAACGAGGCCACCGATGGTGACGTGGCGAACGCGGCAGCCGACGCCGCCGCTGAGGGCGGCGACGGGATCGAGAACACCGGCGACACACCGCCCCGACGACCGCTCGAAGCGCCGTCCGGGCCGCCGTGGCCGACGCACGGACTGCTCTCCGAGAGCGACGAGGCGGAGGCCGACGGCGCGGGCGACGCGGGCCCTGCGGCCGCGCCGGCCGACGACGAGTCGTGGATGGCGGCCGCCGAGATGGGCGACTTCGAGCCAGCGGAACTCCACCCCGCGCCGGGTGCCGAGAGCCGCCGCGACGTGGTCGACCGCATGACGGCCATCGTGAACGCGCTGGGCGACGTCCACCACGGAATGCTCGCGCACTACCGCGAGCGCGGCATCTCCGACCCGTTGGCGGCCCACGTCGCCGCGGGCGAGACCGGCGACCAGCACCTCGCCTACGGCCGGAACCGCTCGCTCCGTCGGGCGGGCTTCATCCGCCACGCCGGCCGCGGGAAGTACGAGTACGCGCTGCCGGACCTCGTGAGCGACGAGTACGCGGACCTCTTGGGCGACGACGAACTCCGGGAGACGGTCGCGGCTATCGAGGCGTCGTTCGTCGAAGAAGAAGGCGACGGCGAGTAGACGTCGAGACGCGGGCCGTCGGTCGGAAGGAGAATTTTGGCGCGCTTACAGGCCGGAGACGAGGTCTTCGAGCGCCGCGCGCGGGTCGTCGGCCTTGGCGACGCCGGAGGCGAGGAGGATGCCGGACGCGCCGAGTTCCTCAGCGGTCACCACGTCGTCGCCGGTCGAGATGCCCGCGCCGCAGTAGACAGCAACGTCGTCGTCCACGTTGGCCGCGGCGTCGACGGCGTCGGTGACGATGCCGGGGTCGGCGGTCGCGACGGAGACGTCGCCGCCGATGAGTTCCGGCGGCTCGACGGCGACCGAGTCGGGGCCCAGCGCGGCGACCGCGCCGATTTGGGCGGGGTTGTTGGCGCAGACGCAGGTTTCGAGGTCCGCTCGCTCGGCGGCCTGTACGGAGCCGTCGATGTCGGCGAGCTTCAGGCGCTTTTCGGAGTGGTTGATGAGCGTGCCGACCGCGCCGGCCTCGGCGACGGCCTCGGCGAGGGTGCTGCCGGTGTGGCTGCCGTGGCCGTTCGGGTCGACGTGCTGGGCCCACGTCTCGACGCCGGTGTCGGCGACGCGGGAGATGTCGGCCGCCTGTGGGGAGACGGCGATGCGGACGCCGGACTCCTCGGCCACGTCGCGCGCGGCGGTGGCGACTTCGATCGGGTCACACGGGTACGCTTTGAGGTTGACTAGGATGAACACAGTCGAAGTCGCGTCCGGCGAGACTAATAAATTGGTTTTCGGGGCCGCGATTGCCACGAGACGGCGTCTCGCGGGCGGAAAATCGTGATAAACGGTGCGGAGAAACCGACCGCGTCGTTTCCGCGATGGGTCGTCGGCGTCGGTCGCCGGCTCGCGTCAGTCTTTGCGCTTGACCACGTCGCCGAGGGTGGTCGTCGTGGAGCCGCCGCCGGACCACTCGGAGTCGTCGTCGCTCTCGCCTTCGACCAGCGAGATGTCGAGCTTGCGCTCGATTTTCTTCCGGACGGAGTCCGGCGGCATGATGTCGCCGCGTTCGAGCTTGCGGATGAGGCTCGCCTTCTCGTTGAGCGACTGGGCGAGTTCCTCTTGGCTCATTCCGCGGGACTCCCGCGCCTGCCGGATGCGGTCGTCGTAGTCGGTCGCGATTTCGTCCATGTCGTCGAACATGTCGCGGCGGCGGCGCTTCGACGACGAGGAGGAAGACGACCCCGAGGAGCGAGAGGAGTTCGAGCCCGACGAGGAGGACGTGGAGTACTTCGTGCTCGCGCTGGAAGTCGACTCGGTGCGGACCTCCGTGCCGAACTCGGCGCAGTCGTCACACAGCTGCAGTTCTGCGCCTTCGACCTTCACAGTCTTCAGAGAGGCTTGGTCGGAGCCGCACATCTCGCACTGAGGCATACACTCACGTACCCGCCCGCCGCGTATAAAAGGCACGCCACCGGCCACTAACCCGACGCGCCCGAGGCGCAACTGACGCGACCGAAACGCGACCGTCCGCGTCACTCGCGCCCGATGCGCGCTCGAATCTGGCGACGGACGGGTCGCGTGACGACGCGGTGGCCTCGCCGATAGACGACGACGTACGAGACCGGCAGGAGCGCGACGAACGCGACGATGAGCCAGCGACCCTGCGTGAACGGGTCGGGCGGGAGCGTGAACGCGCCGGCGACGTACGAGGCGACACCGGCGAGCATCACGGCGAGCGCGGCGCGTTCGGTCCTCGACGGCGGTCGCCGCCTCGACGACCCGCTGACGAAAAACAAAAGGTACGCGACCAGTCCGACCGGAACGAAGGCGACGAGCGCCCCGAGGAGGTTCGGGAACCCGTGGCCGCGGGCGGCGGCGTTCTGCGAGACCCAAAGCGACGTGGCGACGAGGACGACGACCGGGACGAAAAACAGCGTCGCCTCCGCGGGCGACGGAACGATGGAGGGCACGAATCGTCGTCGTTCGTGTCACCACATAGTAGTTTTGGCGAGGTTCTGGGACAGTCAGCACCGCGCCTCGTCCGCCAGCGGAAGCGCCAGTTGGACGGTGCTCCACCCGTCGCGTCGGTCGTAGTCGACTCGGCCGCCCGCGGACTCGACAACCCATTTGACGACCCACAGCCCCAGCCCCGAGCCGTGGCTGAGTTGCGTGATGTCCTCGTCGCCGAAGACGGCGGCCCACTCGATTTCGGGGATACCGTCGCCGTCGTCGCTGATGCGGAGGGTCGCGTCGTTCTCGCACGCCGCCGCCTCGATGCGGACCGTCACGTCCTCGGGGGTGTGTTCCAGCGCGTTCTCCACGACGTTGGCGAGCGCCTGCGCGAGTTTCGGCCCGACGGAGACCGGGAGCGACGGGGGAAGGTCGAGGTCGAACGTCGCCGCGGGGTATCGGGTTCGCCGCGACTCGACGACGGCGCGGACCGTCGCGGTCGCGTCGACCACCTCGTCGGGTCGTTGGTCGTCGAGGACGGCGGCGGCGGTTCGTGCCTTCTCGCTGACCCGCAGGAGCGTTTTGGTGTGCTCGGCGATTCGCGCGGCCGCGTGGTCGACGCGCGAGTCCGCCGTCGCCTCGCGTATCTCCTCGGCCATGCCGAGGACGACGTTCATCTCGTTTCGGAGGTTGTGCCGGAGGACGCGCTGGAGCACCTGTAAGTGCTCTCTGGCACGGCGCTGACCGGTGATGTCCGAATAGATGGAAAAGCCGTACCGCCTTCCGTCGCCGCGGCTGTAGGGGATGCCGCGATAGAGGAACTCCCGTCTCCCCCACGCGGTCTGGCGGGTGACGATGGCGTGGTTGGCCTTCCCGTCGGCGGTCCGTTGGTCGAAGTCGACCGCCTCGTCGTCGGCGTTCGGCGGGACGATGAAGTCGTTGAGCGACTCGCCGCGCACCTCGGCCGCGCCGTAGCCGAAGACGGCCTCGAACCCCGGATTGACCGTCCGGATAATCGGTTCGACGCCGACGATTTCGAACTCGATGACCGCGTCGTCGACGAGGTCGAACAGGTGGTCGAACCGGTCGCGCTCTGTGTGCAGTCGCGCGGCCGCCGGCTCCGGCAGTTCGCGACAGACCGCGCCGACGACCCGGCCCGCGCCGGTGGCGTCCGAGTCGCCGCCGCGGTCGGCGTCTCCGCTTCCGTCACCGGCTCCGCTTCCGTCACCGGCTCCGCCACTGCCGACTTCGACACCGGGGGACGGGGCGAACTCGATTTCGACCGCGACGGCTCCGGCTGCCCCGCCGCCGACTCCCGAGAGCCGACAGTGGCACCGACGGCTCTCCCACCTCCTCGCCGCTCGCACGGCGGCAGCGGCCTCGCGAACCTCCGGCCAGTCCCCGTCGGCGAGGAGGTCCGAAAACGGTCGCCCGCGGAGCGCCGCGGTGTCCGTCCCGAGGTGTGCCGCGAATTCCTCTCCCGCGTGGACGACGACGCCCGACGCGTCGAGGACGAACATCACTCGGCGAGGGCCGAGCACCGCGGGCGCTCACTCTCGGTGCGAGAAAACAGATATCGTGGGTTCTGGTGGCGAAATTGCGCGAGTATGTGGGTATGTGATGCGCGGCTGTGTCTCATTCGATTCGTTCTCTGGTGATAATCTGAAACATATAAATCCGCGGTAGCGGGCAACATCCTCGGGCAGTCGGCCGGGTTACGTCAGGTCGCTCCACGCGCCCCAGAAGCGCTGGACGGCGGTGAGATGGCCGACGACGGCGAAGAACACGAGCAGCCAGCCGACGAGCGTGAACCCGCCGAGCGTGCCGGTGTAGACGGCGGACGCGAGGCCGACGAGGCCCATGAGCGCCAGTCGGTCGGCGCGTCCGACGAGGCCGCCGTAGGCGCGTCCGAGGCCGACCGCCTGAATCTGCGTGCCGAGATAGGAGGTCATGAGGACGCCCGTGACGGCGGCGAGGCCCAGCGCGAACGAGTCGATACCGGCGGCGAGGCCGACGAGGACGACGATGTCGGCGTAGCGGTCGAGCACGTGGTCCAGCAGGTCGCCGGCCTTCGAGGAGACGCCCTGCTCGCGGGCGAGCGCGCCGTCGACGAGGTCGAGCCAGCCGTTACAGAAGACGAACACCGCGCCGAGGCCGTACCAAAGCGGGTCGGCGAGGCCGAAGGCGACGCCGGCGGCGACGGCGAACCCGAAGGCGACGACGCTCACGCCGTTCGGCGAGAGGCCGGCGGCGTCGGCGACCGAGACGAACGGGGCGAGCAACTTGTCGGCGGTGTCGCGGTACTGGTCCAGCGTCATAGGTAGTCGATGAAGTCGACGGTCCCCGCCGAGGGTTCGCGCTCGCCCGCGACGACCGCCGCGATGTCGTCTGCGACGGCGTCGGGGTCGCGCTCGGTCGTGTCGATTTCGTACACGGAGTCCTCGCCGTGGAACTCGACGGCCTCGCCGAGAATCACGTCCAGCGCCTCGGACTCGCGGTTCTCGCGCGCCTTCGTCTCGGCTTCGCCGCGGTCGAGGAGGCGCTGTTCGAGGATGTCGGGGCGACACCGAAGCACGACCACGCGGTCAGCCTCGAAGTGGTGTGCGAGGTGGCTCTCGACGAGTCCGTCCCAGTCGCCGAGTTCGTCGCGGGCGGCGTCGAGGTCGACGACGAGCGTGTCGCGCTCCTCGTCGCGTTCGCTCCAGAGACCCTCGTCCTTCACGAGTCGGTTGAGGTGGACCACGTCGAGGTCGAGGTCGTCGGCGACGCGCTCGGTGGCGGTGGTCTTGCCGGTGCCGGGCGTGCCGGTGACGACGACTCTCACGCCGTCGGCACCTCCGAGACGATTCGGTTGAGCACGTCCACGGCGCGCTTCGTCTGGGCCTCGGTGCCGCAGGAGACGCGGATGCACTCCGGGAGACCGAAACTCCCGCAGTCGCGGACGATGACGCCCTCGCGCTGGGCCGCCTCGGTGACGGCGGTCGCGTCGCCGACCTCGACGAGGACGAAGTTGCCCTCGCTTTCCCACGTCGGCGCGTCGAGGTGCTCGCGGAGGTACTCGCGGGACCACCGTGCCGACTCGACGGATTTCTCGACGTGTTCCTCGTCGTCGAGCGCGGCGAGCGCGGCGCGGCAGGCGACCTCGCTGGCGGCGAACGGCGTGTTCACGCGGGCGTAGGCGTCGGCCCACGCCTCGGGCACGCAGGCGTAGCCGATGCGGAGGCCGGCAAGCCCGTACGCCTTCGAGAACGTCCGCAGGACCGCGACGTTGTCGTACTCCGAGAGCAGGTCGATGGCCGAGGGCACGTCGGCGAACTCGCCGTAGGCCTCGTCGACGACGAGGAGCGTGTGGTCCTCGACGGACTCGGCGAGTTCGACGAGTTCGTCCCGGGGGAGCACGGAGCCAGTCGGGTTGTGCGGCGTCGTGAGGTAGACCATGCGCTCGCCGTCGTAGGCGTCGAGGACGAGGTCGGCGGTCTGCTCGAAGTCGTCGCCCTTCGACACCTCGTACTGGACGGCGTCGCCGTGGTGGTATCGGGCGCTCATCGAGTAGTACGAAAAGCCGGGCGACGGTTCGAGAATCCGGTCGTCCGGTTCGAGCATCGCGCGGGTCAGGTAGTCGATAGAGCCGTCCGCGCCGGGCGACACCCACACCTGTTCGGCTTCGAGGCCCCACTTGTCGGCGAGGCGCTCGGTCAGGTCCGTGTGGGCGGTCTTCGGGTAGACGCTCACGGTCGGCGCGGCGTCCTCGATGGCGGCGACCGCCTTCGGACTCGGGCCGTGGGGGTTCTCGTTCGAGGAGAGTTTCGTCAGGTCCTCGGGGTCCATTCCGAGTTCGCGGGCGACCTCCTCTGTCCCGCGGCCGGGTACGTAGGGAGCGTGCGCGGAGAGGTCCCGTGGTTGCATGGTCGGAAAATGCGGGTCGCGGTTCTTAAGCGTGCGTACTCCGGGACGGGAGTGGTGAGACGGGAGCGACGGGATTGGGAGGTCAGGGGACGGTGGTGAGAAGCGCCCCCGACGGGCACTACCCGAGTTGCGCCCGAAGCGACTCGGCGAGTCGAAGCGAGAGCGCCGCGATGGTGAGCGTCGGGTTCATCGCCCCGCCGGTCGGGAAGACGCTCGACCCCGAAATCCAGAGGTTGTCGAGGTCGTGCGCGCGACACTCGGCGTCGACGACGCTCGATTCGGGGTCGTCGCCCATCCGCGTCGTCCCCATGTGGTGGTACGCGGGGCCAGTTTCGTCCGGGCCGACGGTCCAGCGGTCCTCGACGCCGAGTTCGTCAAGCACGCGCGCCTGAATCTCGTTGGCCCGCGAGAGCGCGGCCTCCGTTTGTTCATCGACGGACCAGTGTATCTCGGGGACGGGGTCGCCGAGGTCGTCGGTCGTCTCCCGGTCGAGGCCGACGTAGTTGTCCTCGCGGGGGAGCTGTTCGACCAGCGCGCCCATGGACACGTGCGTGCCGTAGCTCTCGTCCAACTGGTCGAGCAGGTCGTCGCCCCACGTGTCGGCGTGGAGGGCGTCGATGACCGGCGACGGCCCGGCGTAGTTGAGAAACTCCAGTTTGAGGCCGTTGACCGGGTCGGCATCGTCGTAGAACTGGTGGCACTCGCTGGTGTTGAAGCCGACGTGGTTCTGACGCGTGGGGCGGTCGAGGCGGCCGCCCATCCCGGCGAACAGGTGGTCCATGAAGTACCGACCGACCGCACCCGAGGAGTTGGCGAGGCCGTCGGGGTAGCGGTCGGAGTCGGACAGCAACAGCAGTCTGACGTTCTCGACGCCGCCGCAGGCGAGGACGAACTGGGTCGCCTCCTGTCTGTGGGTCTCGCCGTCGGGGGTCGTGTAGGCGGCCGCGACGACGCGCTCGCCGACCGCGTCGTGTTCGAGCCGTCGGACCCGCGCCCGGTCGATGACCCGCGCGCCCGCGGCCTCGGCCTTCTCGACGTGGGACTCGGCGGTGTACTTCGCGCCGGAGGGACACACCGGCTTGCACGTCCCGTAGCCGACGCAGGGCGACCGGTCGTCGTAGGGCTCGGAGTTGCGGGCGTTGCCCACCGAGTGCATGTCGATGCCGAGGCGCTCGCAGGCCTCGGCGAAGATGGAGTCCGAGTGCGACGGCCGGAAGGCCGGAAGCGGATAGGGCTCGTCCCGCGGCGGCGCGTAGGGGTTGTCGGCCGCGCCCGCGACGCCGAACTCGCGCTCCGCGGCGGCGTAGTACGGCCGGAGGTCGTCGTAGCCGACGGGCCAGTCGGCCCCGACGCCGTGTCTGGTGTCGAGTTCGAAGTCGCGCTCGTGGAGGCGCATCACCATCCCCTGCCAGTGGAGCGTCGACCCGCCGACGCCCTTCACGCGGGCGGCGTTCAGCGGGTAGAACGACTCGCCGGTGGAGGAAAACGCGTCCCGCGGGCCGCCCATCTCCCACGGGCCGTCGAGGCCGGGGCGGACGTGCTGTTCCAGTTGCTCCCGCCTGTCGCCGTCGAACCGCGGCCCGGCTTCGAGGACGACGACCGTCGCGCCCGACTCGGCGAGCCGATGGGCCACGAGACCGCCGGCGGGGCCGGCACCGACGATACACACGTCGGCGTCGGCGACGGGTGTCCTATCCATCGGTCTCGCCCCCGGAGTCGGTGGTCTCGGACCCGTCCATCGTTGCCCGCCGGTAGCTCCCGGCCCCGCCGGGGTGGCCGATTGGGTTCTCGATGCCGACGAGGCGGCCGCCGGTCGGCGAGGCGTAGAACGCGTAGAGCAGTTCGTTCACGACGTGAAACCGGAGGCGCTCGGAGAGCGTGCCGTCCGGAATCGGGTCGGCCGCGTCGACGCCGAGTTCGCGGAGCAGGCGGTCGCGGTCGGCCGCGGGGAGGTCGCCGAAGGCCGCGCCCTCCCAGTCGCGGGCGACGTCGTCCAACTCGGTCGCGGCATCGGCCATCGCGGCCCGACGCGAGTCGTCTCGCGCGCGCCCGACGACGTAGGCCTCGACGAACTCCGAGACGCCCTCGGCCGCGCTCGGGTAGACGACCTCGGCCGCGGCGGCCATCGTGTCGCGCACCGCGGTCGGCGGGGTGTCGTCGCCGCCCGATCCGTCCTCACCAGTCGACCCGCCTTCCTTGCCGGTCGAATCGGCGGTCGGCGGGTCGAACTGTGTCAGCGACACGGCCCCGCCGGTGACGCCGAGACCGGCGAGCACGGCCAGCGCGTCCCGTCGAGTCAGTCGCATTCGGCGGGAATTAGGCCAGCCTAATTATAGGGTTTGTCCTCTCGTCCCACGCGGTCGAGGACGACGGCGACGACGCCGAACGTGACGACGACGGGGACGACCGCGACGAACATATCGAATCGCGCACCGAGGTTGTGCGCGAGGACGAGCGCCTGCACGTACGCGAGGAACGTCGCCAGTATCGTATCGAAGACGGGCGGAACGCTGGTTCCGCGTCCCGTCGCTCCCGCGAGTCGGGTGACGGCGAGCGCGCCGACGCCGACTACCGGGATGAGAAGCACGCCGAGCGGGGCGGCGACGAACGAGTCGGCCTCGCCGCCGGTTCCGAAGTGAACCGCGACCGAGGAGGGGAGTACGGGAAGGAGCGCGACGCCCGCGACGGCGCTGAGCGCGAGCATCGCGACGCCGACGAGTGTCAACCGGGGAACACGCATACGGTCGGGTCGTGGCTCGACGATGAAAAAACGGACCGTCGGTCGGGGTCAGTCCTGTCTGACGCGGTGTTCGAGGACGCCGACGCCCTCGACTTCGACCTCGACGCGGTCGCCGTCTTCCAGCGGGCCGACGCCCTCGGGCGTGCCGGTCGAGATGACGTCGCCGGCTTCGAGCGTCATGTAGGACGTGATTTCGGCGACGAGGTCGGGAATCGAGAAGATGAGGTGTTCGATGCTGGAGTCCTGTCGCGTCTCGCCGTTCACGCGGAGCGAGATGCTCGCGTCCTCGGGGAGGTGGTCGGGGTCGGCGAGGGCCGGCCCGAGGGGCGCGGAGCCGTCGAACGCCTTCCCGCGGACCCAGTTCGTCTCGATATCCTGGTCGTCGCGGTTCGACACGTCGTTCATGACCGTGTAGCCTGCGATGACCGCCTCGGCGTCCTCGGGCGCGACGTTTCGGCACTGCTTGCCGATGACGACGGCGAGTTCGGCCTCGTGTTCGACGTTCTCCTTGCCCGCGGGGAGCGTCACGGTGTCGCCGTGGCCGGCGACCGCGTTCGGCGGCTTGAGGAACAAAAGCGGCCGGTCGGGAACCTCCTCGTCGCGCTCCTCGGCGTGCTTGGCGTAGTTGCGGCCGATGCAGACGATTTTCGACGGCTCGCACGGCGGGAGCACGTCGACCTCGTCGAGGTCGTAGTTCTCGCCGCCGAAGGAGACCGAATCGCCGTGCCACTCGCCGGTTCGAACCGCGCCCGCGGGGTCGCGGAATCGGACGTGATGCATGCCCCACGCGTCGGCGGGGGGCGTGATAGGCTTTTACATCGCGCGAGTCTCTCGGTGACGTGGGACATTCTTGCACGATTCTCATCGCTTTTGTGGCCCTGGGGTGACGGACGTGTATCGGCCGTCCCGGACAGTTCGTTCGAGTGGACTCGGGCGGCCGATTCTGCTGTCGAATTCGAGACGAGAGCGGCGGGACCGTCTCCTCGAACGTCGCCGGAACTCCCGGAACATCGCTACGAACCCCCGACGAGCGCGCCCGCCGAAAAGCGGTCACACCGCCCCCTGCGAATAGCTTTTTGTGTATTTCGCGTGTAACGTTCGGGTGCTATGGAACTCACCTGGCACGGTCACTCGACGTGGTACGTCACGGTCGGAGACACCTCGCTTCTCATCGACCCGTTCTTCGACAACCCCGCCACGTCTCTCGACCCGAGCGACGTGGAGACGCCGGACTACGTGCTTCTCACTCACGGGCACGCGGACCACATCGCCCACGCAGGCGAGTTCGACGGCGCGACGGTCGTCGGCACGCCCGAACTCACCGGCTACGTCGAAGCCGAGATGGGCGTCGACGACACCATCGGCATGAACATCGGCGGGACGGTCGAACTCGGCGACGCGTTCGTCACGATGGTCCGCGCCGACCACACCAACGGCATCAACACCGGCTACGAGCACGAGGCCGGTATGCCCGGCGGCTACATGATCAGCGATACGCTGCCGACACAGGAGTTCGACGCCGACTCCACGACGTTCTACCACGCCGGCGACACGGGACTCATGACCGACATGCGCGAGATTTTCGGCGCGTACTTCGAACCCGACGCGGCCGCGCTCCCGGTCGGCGACCACTACACGATGGGCCCGTGGCAGGGCGCTGTCGCCGCCGACTGGCTCGGCGTCGACCACGTCTTCCCGATGCACTACAACACGTTCCCGGCCATCGAAATCGACGTGCGCGACTTCGAGCGCGAGGTGAAGGCCGCCGGCAGTCAGGCCGAGGTCCACGCCCTCGACGGCGACGAGTCGTTCACGCTCCACTAACCCCTCGCCTCGCTCGGCGACGGCCCGTCTCGGGTCGTCGCTTGTGCACACCGTTGTCCTATTGAGGAACTTTTAGGGTCGGTCGCTCCGTTCCTCGGAACGAATGTCCGACATCCAGACCTCTACTGTCAGCGAAGAAGGTTTCGCATGCACGAGCCAGGTCGGCGACTTCGACCTCCAGATCGACGCGACCGACGAGACGGGCCCGAACCCGAACGCCGCGCTCGTCGCGACGTACGCCTCCTGTTTCCTCCCCGCGTTCCGCGTCGGCGGTCAGAAGACGGGCTTCGACGACCTCGGTAAGGTCCAGATCGACGCCGACGCCGACCTCGACGACGGCGACGACCTCGAGCGCATCAGCTTCGACGTCTACGTGGAGTCCGACCTCGCGGACGACGAGTTCGACGAAATCGCGGAACTCGCCGAGGACATCTGCCACGTCCACGACGCGCTCCGCGGCGAACTGCAGGCCGACGTGACCGTCGTCGGCGACGCGTTCTAAGCGTCGCTCGCCGCTCGGGCCGATACGCATTCTTTTCGCAGAAATCGAACCCGCCAGCGACGGGTGTCGCGGCGGACTCGGAGACGCCCCGCCGGGTCAGTAGCGTCGCTTCTTATAGCTTCGAAGACTCATAGCCTCTCCTTCCACGATGATAACCTCGCGGTCTTGGGGGTCCGATTCGACGACGTCGTCGACCTGTTCGCGGAAGTATGGGCTGTTCGGCTCTTCCATACCACTCCCTTCGTCGCACCTAATAAAAATCTTTGTCAGACATTCTCACGCGTGATACCGCGTGAGCGCCGCGGCCAATCAGTCGTCAGCGGCCGCGGCGGCCGGTTCGTGGCTGATTTCGGTGCCGAGCACGTCGAGGAACGCCGCCAACCACTCGGGGTGGTCCGGCCACGCCTGCCCGGTGACGAGGTTGCCGTCGACGGTCACCTCGTCGACCCACGAACAGCCCGCGCGCTCGACTTCCGCGCGAACGGCCGGGTAGGCGGTCATCTCGTAGCCGTCGAGGACGCCCGCGGCGGCGAGAATCTGCGGGCCATGGCAGATTGCGGCGACCGGCTTCCCCTCGTCGAAGAAGTGCCGGACGGCGTCGAGCACCTCGTCGTAGCCGCGGAGGTACTCGGGGGCGCGCCCGCCGGGGACGACGAGCGCGTCGTAGTCCGCGGGGTCGATATCGGCGAACGTCGCGTTCAGCGCGAAGTCGTGGCCGCGGGTCTCCAGATACGTCTGGTCGCCGCGGAAGTCGTGGACGGCGGTCTTACACCGGTCGCCGTCCTCCTTTTCGGGACACACCGCGTGGACCTCGTGACCCACCATCTGCAGCGCCTGGAACGGTACCATAATCTCGTAGTCCTCGACGAAGTCGCCGGCGAGGAGCAGAATCTTCTTTCCGGACATGGGCATCACCCACGCGGTAGTTGTCGCGTCAGAACGATAATGATTGTGTAGGTGGAGATGGCGGCGGCTCGGGAGTCGAGGTCTGGCCGCGAGAGCGACTGAAGCCGGTTATTTCGAGACGATGCGCCCGATATCGCCGAGGCCGTCGAGGACGTAGTCGGGGTCGTACTCACTTGCCGCGAGCACCGCGTCGTCGGTCACGCCGGTTCGGACGAGTGCGGTTCCCATGCCCGCGTCGATGCCGAACGCGATGTCGGTGTCGAGGCGGTCGCCGACGATAAGGACTTCCTCGGGCGGCAGGCCCAACTTGTCGAGGACGTACTCCTGTGCGACCCGCGAGGGCTTGCCGAGAATCGCGTCGGGGTCGCGCTCGGCGACGCCCGCGACGGCGTTGATAATCGCGCCCGACCCGGGGATGTCGCCGTCCGCGGTCGGGATGATAACGTCGGGGTCGGTGCCGTAGAAGGCGGCCCCGGACCGGAGCGCGCTGTTGGCGTCGCGGAGGTCGTCGTAGTCGAACTCGCGGTCGATGGCGACGACGACGACCTCGGGGTCGTCGCCGGCACGGACGAGTTCGAGGCCGGCGTCACGGAGTTGGTCGCGGAAGCCCGCCTCGCCGATACAGAACGTCCGCGCGCCGGGATGTCTGTCGGCGAGGTACACCGTCGTCGTCGTGCCGGAGGTGACGACCTCGTCGGCGGTCGCGTCGATGCCGGCCCGGCGGAGTCGCGCCTCGTAGGCGACGGGGGCCTTCGTCGGGTTGTTCGAGACGAACAGTCGGTCGAGTCCGGCGGCGTCGACGGCGGCGAGTCCGTCGAGCGCGCCGGGTATCGCTTCGTCGCCGCGGACGACCGTTCCGTCAACGTCGAAAACCACGCCTCGGTAGTCCATCGTCCTCGGTAGGGAGGCGGGACTGTTGAACGTTCGCCCGAGAGAACTATTATGTTCATTGGTGACATATGTCGTCATATGGGTGTCTCTTCGAAGCGGTTGGTCGGGTGGCTGCGCGGGCCGGCGACCGGCAACAGCGCCATGGGCGTTTACGGGCTCGTGACGGCGATGGTCGCGCTGTTTTTGACCTACTCCATCGTGGCCACGTTTTCCGTCGTCGTCCCGCTGTTGTCGACGACGGCAATCGTCCTCACGGCGCTCGTCGTGTGGGTGCTGACGTGGGCGGTCCTCGACGTGGTCGCCAGCCGGACGATTCGCGAGTCGTCGGCCTGAGGGGCTCTCTCCCTCACCATCGCGCGCCTCGTCGCCGTCAACGAGCGCGGCGTGGCGCGCTCGCGTCGGCGGTGAGCGCGCCGCGAGCGTCGGGTGCGTCGGGTTCGACGTAGCGGCGGAACCGTCACAGAACCAAAGACCAATATGCGCGTCGCCCTACTCGTCTACCGTGACGAACACGCAGCTGACACTCGTCCAAATCGACAACTACGGGCCGTGGACGGTCACCCCGGACCCGCGGCGGGAGATGGACCTCCAGACGCTCCAGTCGCGGCTCTTCGCCGACTTGGCCCAGTTCGTCGGCTCTCGCGACGGGTACGCGTTTTTCACCCGGTTCGACAACATGGTCGCGGTCACGAACGGGCTCGACCGCGACGACCACGAACTGCTGCAGGAATCTATCGGAAATCGCTATCCCGTAACGCTCAGTCTCGGTGTCGGCGTCGACCGCTCACCCGCGGTCGCACTCGAACGCGCCACCGACCGCATCCAGCGCGCCGGAAGCGCACAGGACGGCGACCGCCGCGAGGTGCTCTCCGGGGAGACGCTCCCCGAGGCCGACCGCTCGGCGACCGACCTCCAAATCGCGCACTTCGACGTGAACGACGCGACGGGCAAGTACACCGACCGCCTCAACGAGTTCGACACGTTCATCCACATCGAACAGGGTTACGCGTCGCTCATGCGCTATCTGCGTGAGGAACACGGCGCGCTGTCGTTCTTCGTCGGCGGCGACAACATCATCTCGGTCACGCCCGACCTCACCGAAGACCAGTACCGCGCCGCCATCGACCACGTCGAGGCCGAGGCGGACGTGGAACTCAAAGTCGGCGTCGGCACGGCGTCGAACGCCCACGAGGCCGGCTTCGCGGCGAAGCACGCGCTCGAAGACTGCCGCCACCGCGGCACGACCGTCGAGTTCGCCGACGCCGCGGTCGAGACTGCAGACGACTGAACGATGGAGGGTCGCGCGGTCTACTTCGTGGCCCCCGAACGCGTCGAGGTCCGCGACCGCGACGTTCCCGCCCCCGGACCGGAGGAGGTCCGCGTCCGAACCCTGACCTCCGCCGTGAGCTCCGGGACCGAGCGACTCGTCTACCGCGGCGAGGCCCCGACCGACCTCGCCGCCGACGAGTCCATCGCGGCGCTCGAGGGCGATCTCTCGTTTCCGCTCCGCTACGGCTACGCCGCCGTCGGAGAAATCGAGGCCGTCGGCGACGACGTGCCCGACTCGCGGCTCGGAAGCCGCGTCTTCGCGTTCAACCCTCACGAGAGCCGATTTCTGGCGTCTCCCTCGGAACTCATCTCCGTCCCCGACGACGTGACCGACGAGCGCGCCGCGCTCCTGCCGACGATGGAGACCGCGCTCAACTTCGTGATGGACGGTCGGCCGCTCATCGGCGAACACGTCGTCGTCTTCGGACAGGGCGTCGTCGGCCTCGTGACCACCGCGCTCCTCGCGCAGTTCCCGCTCGGGAGCCTGACCGCGGTCGACTGCGTGGCCGAGCGCAGGGCAATCGCCGAGGGACTCGGCGCGGACGAGGTGGTTCACCCCGAATCGCTGGACGCGCCAGCCGACGGGGCCGACCTGACGCTCGAACTCTCGGGCGACCCCGACGCGCTCGACGACGCCCTGTCGGTGACGCGGTACGACGGTCGGGTCGTCGTCGGGTCGTGGTACGGCACCAAGCCCGCCACGCTCGACCTCGGCGGGCGGTTCCACCGCTCGCGAATCAGCGTCGAGAGCAGTCAGGTCAGCACCATCGACCCCGACCTCCGGGGGCGCTGGGACGCCGACCGCCGCTTTTCCTTGGCGTGGGACCACCTCGAAGACCTCCCGCTGGACCCGCTCGTGACCCACCGAATCGACGTCGAGTCCGCCGAACGCGCCTACCGACTCCTCGAAGACGCCCCCGACGAGGCCGTCCAAATCCTCTTTACCTACCGGAACGCTTGACAGTTCATGTACCGCGTCTCGGTTCGCAGGGACCTCATCGCCCAGCACTACCTGACGGTTCCGAACCCCGGACCAGAGGGTGAGCTCCACTCCCACGCATTCACCGTCGAGGTCGAGCTGTCGGGACCGGAACTCGACGAGTACGGCTATCTCGTCGACATCGACGACGTGAAGGCCGCGTTGGACGCGACGCTGTCTCGCTACCGCGACGAGACGATGAACGAACTCGTCGAGTTCGCCGGGCAGAACCCGAGCGTCGAGCGGTTCGCCCGCGAGGTGTGCGAACAGTTCGTCGAGGCGGCGTCACTCGAGGCGCCCCAACACGTCTCCGTTCGCATCTGGGAGGACGACACCGCGAGCGCGACCTACGAGACCCCGCTCTGACGTGCGGGTCGGAATCGTCGTCTACGGCCCGCTCGACGACCGCTCAGGCGGCTATCGCTACGACCTAGAACTCGTCGATGGGCTCCGCGCCGCCGGCGACGACGTGACCGTCGTCTCACTCCCCGAGCGGTCGTACCGAAAGCGACTCCGAGACAACGTCACCGCCGCGCGTCGCCTCCGCGGCCTCGACGTGGACGTGCTCTTGCAAGACGAACTGTGTCACCCCTCGCTCGCCGGCGCGAACGCCGCGCTCGACGACGACATCCCGGTCGTCTCGGTCGTCCACCACCTCAACTCGCTGGAGCAGTTCCGGGCGTGGCGACGACACGCCAGGCGCGCCGTCGAGACTCGGTATCTCCGCTCCGCGGACGCGTTCGTGTTCAACAGCGAGACGACGAAGGGGACGGTCGCGGCCGTCACCGACCCCGAACCGAGCGTCGTGGCGCGCCCGGCCGGCGACCGTTTTTCGTCGTTCGGCGCGCCCCTCGGTGACGACGAGATACGGACCCGCGCCACCGACGGGCCACTCCGGGCCGTCACGGTCTGTAACCTCGAACCGCGGAAGAACGTCGACGGCCTGCTCCGCGGCCTCTCCCGCGTCCGCGGCGACTGGGAGCTGACGGTCGTCGGCGCGGCGGTCGACGCCGACTACGCCGACTCGCTTTCGGACCTCGCCGCCGACAGTGGCATCGACGACCGCGTGACCTTCGCGGGCCGGCTGTCGGACGCCGACCTCGCCGCGACGCTCCGGGAGTCCCACCTGTTCGCGCTCCCCTCCCACTACGAGGGGTTCGGCATCGCGGCGGTCGAGGCGATGGGGTTCGGCCTGCCGGCGCTCGTCTCGTCGGCCGGCGGCGCGAGCGAACTCGTCACCCACCGACAGGACGGCTTCGTCGTTGACCCGACCGATTCGGCCGAAATCACCGACGCCGTGGCTCCGTTGTGTCGGAACCGTCGGCGACTGCTGTCGCTCTCGCTTTCGGCCCGCGACCGCTTTCTCGCACACCCGACGTGGGACGAGACGGCGGCGGAGATTCGCTCCTTTCTGTTAGACCTTGTCGACGGCGACGACGCGGGGTCGCACGGGGCCCACGAGTAGCCGCCGCGGGCGCAGAAACGCACAGTGGGCGCGCTCGGAGGCGACTGGTACGTCTCAGTCGCGGTCGACGCGGACCCACTCTTGGAGCGTGAAGCCTTCGTAGTCGGTTTCGTCGTCGAGTTCCCACTCGTCGTCGTCCCACTCGGGGTAGAACGTGTCGCCCTCGTACTCGCCGGGGACGCGGCTCAGCACCATCCGGTCGAGGTGCGGTTGGAACAGCGCGTAGATGGCGGCCCCGCCGATGACGTAGGCCGTCTCCGCGCCCAGCGACTCCGCGATGTCGACCGCGTCCTCGACGCTCGCCGCGCGGTGAGCGGTGTCGACCGAAAACGACCGCTCGCTTCGGCTCATGACGATTTGGGCGCTCCCCGGCAGGTCGTCGAGCATCGACTCGAACGTCGTCCGACCGAGCACCACCGGGTCGTCGGCGATGCGGGCGCGGTACTGCTCCTTGTCGGCGGGGATGCTCGGCCACGGGAGTTCGCCGTCGCGGCCGATGACGCGGTTCTCGGCGAGCGCGGCGACAGAGACGAGTTCCATCACTCTCACGTCGGGCGCGTGAGAGAAAATCGTTGTGCAGCGCCGGCGTCGCCCCGGGTCCGTCCCGGCGTCGTCGGACCTTCGACGACCAACGGACCGACGCTCAGCCGCTCCGGTCGACGATTCGCCGACAGTCCTCGATGAACTGGAGGAGGTCCGTCCCGGCGTCGGTCCCGATGCTGATGATGATTCGCTCCGCCTCGGAGAAGGGAAACTGCAGGACGAACGCGTTTTCGTAGTAGTGGACGACAGCGCGGCGCTCGCCGATGGGATGGGTGTCGATTCCGGGGGTCGAAAACGGCGTCTCGACGCGGAGGTCGGAGACGACTTCAGTCAACGTCCCTTTCGTGTATCGCTCCGAGAGGTCGTCGCGGAGATACTCCAGTTCGTACCCGTCGTCGTCGGCGATGACCACCGTCCGGAGTCCGTCGCCGATGCGCCTGTTCAGATATTCGGCGAGTCGCCGCGCTGTGTCCCGTACCATACCGCGCCGTCGCTCCAAGCGCCTATAGTTCATCGGTATCTTTGTGGTATCGACACCGAACCGAACGCCAATCGTTTTCAAACGAGCGACAACAACTGCGGGGCATGGAGAAGCAGCCGCGGGACCTCCGGCGCGACGGCGCGTTAGTCCTCATCGGACTCGCGGGGTTGGTCGCGCTTCAGGTGTTGGTTCCCACGGACTCGGTCACGGGCGTCGCCGAGATATTTCGGGGAGGTCTCTTCGGCGGGTCCGTTTCGGTGATGGCGGCGGGCGTCTTCCGCGTGCCCGACGAGCAGGCGGTTCGGTTGACGGCCGCGGTGGCCGCGGGGTTCGCGCTGGGCTCCTTGTCGTTTCTACTGTGAGGGCGGCTTCGTGGCTCTCGTGGAACCTGTGTTGACTGGACCACCGAGCTGTTAATCCTTCTCCGTCGGCAGCGCTCTTTTCTGGTGGAGAATCGCTCACGGAGAACGCACCTCCCGAGTGGGAGAGAACCCATGCGAGAGCGCCGCTGCTCCTTGTTAAAACCCTGCGTTAGAATTAAGGTTAGAGTGGGGCCGGAGGGATTTGAACCCCCGATCGACTGATATCTCCGGTGGGCACCTCGGAACTCCAGAGGGTCGTCAACACGACCGATGATCAGTCGGCCGCTCAGTATATCAGCTGGAGTGTCGTCCCGGGCGCCAAGCCTCTGGAGTCAGTCGCCATGCCGGGCTTGGCCACAGCCCCGATTCGTGCTGTCTGCACTCTCTCGTATGGCGATTTTTCTTAAAGGGGTTTCGATTCTACTCGTCGCGGTCGTCGTCGGCCCAGTCGCACTCCTGGCACTTGTAGGCCGTCACGAACTCCGTCACGCTCGGCATGTAGCCCACCTGGATGACGTTCTCGCCGCACTCCGGGCAGTCGAAGTCGGCGTCCTGAATCGGCTCGGCGTCCATCGGGCGCTCGCCCTCGACGAGTTCGGCGAGCGTCTCGGGCGTGACCATCCGTCCTTGTACGACGCGGTTGCTCATACCCGTGCAACCGTCCCGAAGTAAGTAAGCCCTCCGCCAGCGGTTGGAGTCCACGTCGCCGCGGGCGTCCGCGCGGCCGCACCCCGGTCCGGTTCACGGCATCGCAACCGTCACGGTCCGGGTGCGCGGGCCGTCGCACTCCACGAGGAGGACGGACTGCCATCGGCCGAGGTCGAGGCCGCCGTCGGCGACCGGTATCGAGACGCCGTTGCCGACGAGGAGCGCCCGGAGGTGCGAGTCGGCGTTGCCGTCGAGTTCGTCGTGGTCCCAGCCGTCGTCGGGGACCGCCTCGGCGAGCATCGACTCGATATCACCAAGCAGTCGCGGTTCGGCCTCGTTGACGCAGACGCCGGCGGTGGTGTGTTTCGAGAAAACCGTACAGACGCCGTCGTAACTCGCGGGCACCGCGTCGGCGACTTCGTCCGTTACGTCGATGACCTGAAGCCGGCGCTCGGTTCGAACGTCGAAGGTCCGTCGCATGCGACGGGGTTCGTCGGCCGGGAGAAAAAGTCGCCCGGCGGACTACAGCCAGGGCGCGCGGGACTCCTCTTCGCCGGGGTAGCCGTACCCCGGTTCGGAGTCGTCGTCGGTCTCGTCCGCGTTGTCGACCAACGCCTCGTAGTCCTCTGACGACTCGACGTCGTCGCCGCCGTCTGCGACCGGCCCGGCCGCGGCCGCGCCGTTCGCGTTCGGCGTGGCCGATTCGGAGTCGGACGCGTCGTCGACGAACTCGTCGAGGTCCGCACCGTCGGAGCCGGGGTCGAACGCGAACAGCGCGGTGACGCCGAGGACGCCGAGAGCGACGGGGGCCTGCGTCGGCATCAGGCCGAGCACGTCGAGCGCCAGCATGCCGAGGGCGACCGAGCTACCGAAGCGGAAGAGGTCGATGTCGACGTTGCCGCGGAGCCGCGGGGCGAACAGCGCGATGGCACCGGCGAAGCCGACGCCCGTGCCGGCCGCCGCGCCGGCGCTGAGCAGGCGCATCGGGTCGGGGTTGACGATGAGTTCGAACCCGGCGGGATTGAAGCTCGCAACGAGGCCGAGACCGATGATGATGCTCGGCGACGGGAGATACTCGCCGACCTTCGAGGAGGCCGTCTTCGCCGCCACGGCCAGGATGACGAGGCCGGCGAAGCGGCGGAACACCTCGAAGTTCAGGAGCGTCTCGATGGTCTCCGCGACGGCGGCCTCGGCGACCGCGACCGGGATGAGCAACGCGCCGAGCAGGAGGATGGACGTGAGCTGTTCGCGGCGCGTGCCGTCCATCTCGGCGAGGATGACCGCGACCGTCGCCGACCCACCGAAGATGAGCAGGCCGGTCTGGAGGATGCCTGCGACGGTCGTCAGCGCCCCCGCGATGATGAGCGCGGGGAAGATGCCGTCGACGAGGGGAAGCCCCATGACGGTTGCGAGCAGACGGGTGGCACCCCCTACCTGTTGCTCGAGGCGAAGGGCGACCGGGTGGCGTGAGACACTCATTCGATGTTACTGGCCTTCACCATGGCCCAAGCGGCGATACGAACGCAATTCGGACAGGGGCGTGCTGGCGCTCTGCACGCGAAGCCCATTTCGTCCGAAATTGAACTCCTGTTTAAATGTCTGCCACATCGATGTAAAGAGAATGCCGGAGTCGGAGGTCGTTTGACCGGCAATGCGCGATGCGGCGGGACACGTGGAGTCCATACAAGATTACATTAGGACAGGAGTATTAAACGTTGTGTGGGATACGACCGCATGGACCATAGGCATCTCTGCCCACCTTATAAAAAGGACTGAAGATTCGTCGGATATAGATTGATATCTCGAAGATACTGTGGTACAAGTTCATGAATATGGTGATTATTCACGATGGTCTTGTGATTCGGTACACCGTGACGAGGGGACGAACACCCCGAGCAGTCGCGGCCGCGGCGTCCGTCGCTCGCGGGTCTCGTCGCGTGTTCTGGTGGTCGTCTCAGTCCGCCGGCGATGTGAAGAATACTCATGAATGTGCATATATCACCGAACTGGTTTGCGATACATCGACACGCCCGTGCTATCTCGCAACCCTTTTGTCGTCGCCGCAACCACGCTTGATATGGCGAACGACGTTCCTGACCGAGAACCCTTCACCGAGAAGCTACGGGTACCCGAATCCCTCACATTCGACGACGTGCTGCTCCGCCCGATGGAGAGCCGCGTCGAACCCGACGACGCCGACGTGTCGACGCGCGTCTCGAAGAACGTCGAACTCAACATTCCCATCCTCTCCGCGGCGATGGACACCGTCACCGAGAGCGGGATGGCTATCGGGATGGCCCGCGAGGGAGGTCTCGGCGTGCTCCACCGCAACATGAACGCCGAGCAGATGGTCCGCGAAATCGAGCGCGTCAAGCGCGCCGACGAACTCGTCATCCGCCGCGAAGACGTGGTCACGGCCAACCCCGGCCAGACCATCAGCGAGGTCGACGAGATGATGGAGCGCGCCGGCGTCTCGGGCGCGCCCGTCGTCGACGACGACGACGTGGTCCTCGGCATCATCTCCGGCACCGACATCCGCCCGTACCTCGAAGTCGGCGAGTCCGACGAGGTCGGCGAGGCCATGACTGACGAGGTCATCACGGCCGAGCGCGAGGTCACCGCCCGCGACGCGCTCGAACTCATGTACGACCACAAGATTGAGCGCGTCCCCATCGTCGACGACAACAGCCGCCTCGTCGGCCTCGTCACGATGCAGGGCATCCTCCAGCGACGCGAACACGAGAACGCCGCCCGCGACGACGACGGTCGCCTCGTCTGCGGCGTCGCCGTCGGTCCGTTCGACGACGAGCGCGCGCAGATGGCCGACGACGCCGGCGTCGACGTCATCTTCATCGACTGCGCCCACGCGCACAACCTCAACGTCATCGACACCGCCCGCGAAATCAAGGAGTCCGTCGAGGCGGACGTCGTCGTCGGGAACGTCGGCACGCGCGAGGCCGCGGCCGAACTCGTCGACTTCGCGGACGGAATCAAGGTCGGCATCGGACCCGGTTCCATCTGTACGACCCGCGTCGTCTCCGGTTCCGGCATGCCCCAGATTTCGGCCGTCGCGGAGGTTGCCGACGTCGCCGCCGAGTACGATATCCCGGTCATCGCCGACGGCGGCATCCGCTACTCCGGCGACGCCATCAAGGCGGTCGCCGCCGGAGCCGACGCCGTCATGCTCGGTTCCTACTTCGCCGGCACCGACGAGGCCCCCGGCCGCGTCATCACGATGAACGGCAAGAAGTACAAGCAGTACCGCGGCATGGGCTCCGTCGGCGCGATGCAGTCCGGCGGTGCCGACCGCTACCTCAAGGAGGACAACGAGGACGAGGAGTACGTCCCCGAGGGCGTCGAGGCCGCGACGCCGTACAAGGGCTCGCTCGCGTCCGAGCTCCACCAGCTCGTCGGCGGCATGCAGTCCGGCATGGGCTACGTCGGCGCCGAGACCATTCCCGAGGTCAAAGAGCGCGCCCGCTTCGTCCGCGTCTCCGCCGCCGGCCAGACCGAAGGCCACCCCCACGACGTGATGATTACCGACGAAGCGCCGAACTACAGCCCGAGCGAGTAACGCGCTCTCCCGCTCCCCGGTTTCGTCGCGCCCGAATCATTCCCCGACGTGCCCCGTTTTGCCGGTCGCCGCTCCGCTGTTCTTTCTCTCGCCGCACGCTTCGACGTCGTCTGCGGCCACTTCCTGTCACGCGGACGAGACGAAGACATGGGATAATTAATACGGATGTATGTCGTGCCTCTACAAGCGATGGATACCGCGGAGCTACGGACCGCACTTCGGAACGCCGGGTTGTCACAGTATCAAGCGGAGGCTTACGTCGCGCTTCTGCAACTCGGCGCGGCGAGTGCGACCGAACTCGCCGACGCCTGCGCCGTACCGACTGCCCGTATCTACGATGTTCTCCGCGACCTTGAGGCCAAAGGCTACATCGAGACCTACGAACAGGACAGTTTGCACGCGCGGGCGTGCGACCCAAAGTCGGTGATGGAGGACCTCAAGAGCCGCGCCGTCCAACTCGACGAGGCCGCCTCCGAGATAGAGACGCGCTGGCAGCAGCCCGCGGTCGACCGACACATGCTGAGCATCGTCAAGCGCTTCGAGACGGTGTTCAACCGAGCAGAGGAGATGATTCGGGAGGCGGACGGCGAGGTGCAACTGTCCGTCACCCCTGAGCAGTTCGACGAACTCAAGCCGGCGCTCTCGGAGGCGTACGAGAACGGCGCGCTGGTGAAGGTCGTGTTGCATCCCGAACGGACCGACGAACTCGAACCGCTCGCAGAACAGGAGTACGACGGGGTCGCCACGGAGGTCAGACACCGCACCCTCCCGACGCCGTTCGTCGCTATCGTGGACCGGACGGGCGCGTGCTTCGCGCCGCACGACAGCTCCATGAACCAGTACGGCGTCCTCGTCGACGACTACACGCTGGCGTACGTCTTCCACTGGTACTTCCAGACGGCGCTGTGGGAGGTCTGGGAAGTCGTCTACGACGCACAGACGGACGAACCTCCGTTCGTGTATTCAGACATCAGACATTTCGTGCAGGACACGGAGCCGCTCATCCGCGACGGGAAACGTATCATCACCCACATCAAGGGCTACGAGACCGACAAGCGCGACCCGATAGAGTTCACCGGCGAAGTAACCGACGTGTACTACACGGCGGTCTCCGCGCCGACCGACACGCTGTCGTTTTCCGAACTCGCGGGACAGGTCTGTCTGACCGTCGAGACCGACGAGGGGACCTACACCGTCGGCGGGTGGGGCGCGGTCTTGGAGGATGTCGAGGCGAACCGAATCACCGTCGAGGAGATCTCAGAGACATCTGACAGGTGAAATCTGTTCGATTCGCCGGAATGTATAACAACTCCGGGGGGCAATTAGTGCGCACAAGCGCAGTTTCGGACGGCGTTAGACAAGAGGTATTTTGATATACCACTGCACGACATTGAGTTTCGTGAGCGTCCCCGGAACACCCCTACACTACCAATGAGCGCAGAACAGCCACTGGTGCTCATCGTTGAAGATGAGCCTGACCTCGCCGATCTGTACGCAACCTGGCTTAGGAACGACTACAGCGTTCGTGTCGCCTACGGCGGCCGCGAAGCGCTCGATAAGCTCGACGACGAGGTTGACGTTGTTCTCCTCGACCGTCGAATGCCCGACCTCTCGGGCGACGAAGCGCTCTCGGAGATTCGGGACCGTGGCTTCGAGTGCCGCGTCGCGATGGTGACCGCGGTCGAGCCCGACTTCGATATCATCGCCATGGGCTTCGACGACTACCTCGTCAAGCCCGTCTCGCGCGAAGCGCTGACTGACACCGTCTCTAACCTCATCCTGCGAAACGCTTACGACGTAGGGATTCAGGACCTGTTTTCCCTCGCGTCGAAGAAGGCGCTCTTAGAGTCCGAAAAGGACGAAGCGGCGCTCGAAGAAAACGAAGAGTATCAACAGCTCACCGCCCGGTTGACCGAACTCCGGCGCGAACTCGACGAGACGCTCGGCCAACTCGACGAGACCGAGGGAATCTCCGCAGTCTACCGAGACATCGGCGGCGAAGTCGACATCGACAGCTCCTAATCGGGTGCGGGCGTTCCGGTCGCCGACCCCTTTCACCTCTCTTTCCCGCTTTCGCGCGCCTACAGCGCCGTTTGCGACCTCGACGATTACTTGCGACACGTGTTCACTTAATTAAGTTATTTTCATATCAGATATACACGAAAAATTATATTTCGCGCTCGCTCCTTGGGGTAAGTGCACATGTCCGACGACAGCAACCAGATGGTCGCGTACCTCCGTCAGAACCCCCGCATGATGGGCGTCCTGTTCACGCTCACGCTCCTGCTCTCACAGGCGGGAAGCGTGGCAGCCGGCAACACCGGAGTCATCTACGGCCCGTAATCACGAGAGGAATTCGCAGTCCCAGTAGACCGTATCGTCGTAGACGACCGGAATCTGTTCTAACGCGAGGAAGTTTCGAAGCTCCGCCTCCGTGAGCCTGATGTCGGAGAGGCCCTGCGAGGAGAGATAGTATTCGTTCGTCTCGGGTAGGGCGGGAATGATAAGCGACCCGGGCCCGCATCGAGACGTTGGATACGAGTTGTACGAGAGACTGTACTCGTCGTCTGACAGCTGTGCGACCTCACAGAGTACGGCGACACCACTTTCGGTCTGAACGACCGATAGCCCTCCGTCCCCGACCACGCCGTACTGGTGGGCGATGTCGCTGTCGGTTCGGACCACGTCGAGGGACGCCTGCAGCGGGAATCCCCCGTTAAGCAGTCGGGCCAGCGTGCGCCCCACGCCGACCGCCTGACTGTTGATGACCTCGCTGAACGTGACGATGCCGCCGATAGCGCCGGCCTCGACGAGCGCGAGCCCCTGGTCGTACGACTGGCAGGCGTTGAGGAAGAACGCCCCCGTCCCGACGTGGTCGAGCGTCTCGGCGTCGACCCTGCCGTCGCGACACTGGAAGCCGTCGTCGTCGATGTGGCCGATGTAGTGGAGGAAGTCCGTCGGCTCGGCGAGTATCTCTCGAAGCTCCGCCCGGCTGAGGTCGTAGTGGGCGTCGACGTCGAACGACAGCCCGTCGCGCGAGCCGTAGACGTCGTCGACGATGTCCGTTTCTGCGAGCATCTCGGGGTCGTTGCAGACGACCGTGATACCGATGTCCCCCTGCGTCGGCTTGCGCTGAAGCCGGTTCCGGTAGGCGGCGGGAGTGGTCTTGCTCGCGCCGACCGGCGTTCCGTCGCTTATCCACGCCTGCTCGACCGAGTCGGTCGAACTGGGCTTGACGTACGTCTCGTTCGGGGTCGTCGCGCCCGCGCTCCTGACGATGTCGTCGCGGAGGAAATCGTTGACGACGGCGGCTTGCACCTCCGAGTGGGGGACTTCGGTCCCCGTCGGCGTTCTGACGACCGCGAGGTCGTTCGTGATGAACGGCAGGAGTTCGATGTTGTCGGTCTGCGGCGCGACGTGCGTCGTCAGCTTCCACTCCGGAACGAGGTCGGCGATGTGCTCGTAGGGTATCTCGAAGTACGCCGAGAGCTGCTCGCCGAGCGACGCGTCGTACAGCCGCTCGACGTCGATGTCCGTCCGCGACTCGACCGTCTGGCGCTCGTGGAGCGGCACGTCGTAGATGCCCTCCGTCCGAACGACGCAGTCGAGGAAGAACGTCCGTTTGAGTGCTCGCGCGACCGACTCCTCGAATCCGTGGGGGCCGTCGAAGTCGTGGACGAACCCGTCTTCGGCGACGAGTCGGGGGGCGTCACCGGGGACGAGCCTCGCGCCGAGATAGTACGCCAGCGGCGTCGCCACGAAGATGTGACTCAGCGTCGGCGGGAGTTCGATTCGGACGCCGGTCTCGGGGACGTGAATCCCCTCCGGGATGTCGAGTTCGTCGCCCAACTCGAGAAGCGGCGGGTGACCTCGGAGCGTGGGGTACGACCGCTCGACGCTCGTGGTCTTGAGCGCGGAGCTGAACGCCGAGACGGCCTCCATCACGTCCAGCGGGTCGTCGGTCGTCGTGACCGTCGTCGCGGGGCTCTCGTGCGACGACCGCGCACCGACGTACACCGTCTGCGGCTCCTCGAACGAGAGGACGGTTTCGAGCGGCTTCGCGTCGACGGTCAGCGGTCCCTCGACTCGGAGGTACGTCTTGACCGCACCGAAGAGTTCGATGCTGTAGGTTGCCGCGTCGAGTTCCTCGTGTCCCTGCTGGTCGACCTGCGCGAGCATCGACCCCGCCTCGTCGCGGACGCAGACGACCGTGTTCGCCGCCAACCCGATACGGTCGGTCTCGATGCGGACCGCCGCGTCCGTCGGGAGCGAGAACCGACGCCGGTCGGCCGGTTCGGGCGCGACAGGCGACGGCGTGCGAAGCATGAACTGGTGGCGTTCGACGTTATCCCGAACGACCAACCCCGCGCCTTCCGAAGGGAGCGAAAAGCCGACTTCCAGCGTGGAAGACGCGTCAGCCCGCTTGCCCTGCCCGGACGATTCCATTGAGTCTATGTGACACGATTAGGGTAAAAAACGTATTGGTCGCGAGGACGTCACGGCTCCAAGGGAAACCAGCCGGACGAGACCCCCTTCCGCCGGAGGTGCCAGCGTTGGCGGACCTCCGCGCCCTCGACGTCGAGTTCGACGACGGCGTCGAACAGCGGTTCGAGCATCCGATTGATCTCGTCCTCGCGGCCGCCGGGAGACCAGACGTGGACCATCCCGTTTCGCGCGCGGACGTGAGACGTCATGACGTGGAGAAACCGAAACACGTGGTCCCGCTCGTACCGCGAGAGGAGCGACGGCAGACAGTCGAACGCGACGCGGAGTTCGGCCGGAGAGAGCCCCCCGGCGAGGCTGTCGAACTCGGTCACGTCGGTCGCGAGTTCCGCGCCGAGTTGGCCGAGGCCACCGCTCACCCGGCGTTCGCAGGTCTCGACCGCAGTCGGGACGGCGGCCGACGGTGACGATGACGCCGCTGCGCTCCGTTCGAGCGTCGAGTACCGCACCACGCGGGTCCACTCCTTCGAGCGTTGGATGTCCGTGTCGAGGCGGGTGTCGAGCGGCGTCGAGTCGTTGAGAACTAACAGGCGGCGTCGCGGCTCGTCGGGAGCGCCGAGCATCTGCTTGGACGCGCGTGAGTAGAGTTCCGTCGGAACCGACCCGACGACGAGGAGTGCGCTCCCTCGTCGCTTGAGGTCGTCCAGCCCGAGTTGGAACGTGGACGTGTCCTCCGTCACGGCGATGTCCGTGTCACCTCCCGAAACCATTCGTGTTGCACGAGGAAACCATATTTAATAATACTTTGCGTGTTGGTCTCTCGAAATGTGTCACCATGTGTCATTATTGATGGTGAACTCTGATTGGGGCGTGTTCGGCCGTTTCGACCGCCCGAGACGGCGGGTCAGATTACCCCGTCGCCCGGACGGTCAGCACGGGCACCGGCGCGGTCCGGACGACGCGCTCGGTGACGCTCCCGAGGAGCACGCGTTCGACGCCCGTCCGGCCGTGCGTCGCCATCGCGATGACCTCCGCGCCGTGTTCCGTCGCGTAGTCGAGGATGGTCTCGTGGGGCGCGCCCCGCCGCACGGCCCCGACCGTCTCGATGCCGCGGCTCTCGCCGCGTTCGACGACCTCGTCGACGACGCGTTGGCCCTCCTGCTCCAGCGTTTCGAGGACCGTCCCGCCGATGATACCCGCGTTGTCCCGCGTCGTGTTCACGACGAACAACACGTGTACCGTCGCGTCGTACCGCTCCGCGAGGTCGAACACGTGCGGTATCGCCTGTTCGGCCGCCGGACTCCCGTCGACGGGGAGCAGGATTTCGTCGTACATCGCTGGATGTACGCGCCCTATCTGTGTGAATCCTTCGCACACACCGGTGCGCCGCTCGTTCGGTCAAGAAACGGAGTTACCAGCAGGTCGGGGCTGACGGCCGGGGCGGGGCAGGACGTCTCAGTCGCTGACGTACGCCTCGATACGGTCCATCGCCTCGCGGAGTTCGCGCATCCCCGTCGCATAAGAGACTCGAAGGTGGCCCTCGCCGCCCTCGCCGAAGACGCTCCCCGGAACGAGCGCGACGTTCTGCTCTTCGAGGAGGCCCTCGGCGAACGCCTCGTCGTCGCCGTCGGGGGCCTCGGGGAAGACGTAGAACGCGCCTTTCGCCTCGAAGCAGTCGAGTCCCATCTCCTCGAAGCGGGCGAGGACGAACCGCCGGCGGCGGTCGTACTCGCGGCGCATCTCGTCGACGGAGTCGTCGCACGACCGCAGCGCTTCGAGCGCCGCGTACTGCGCCGTCGTGGGCGCCGAAAGCATCGCGTACTGGTGGACCTTGTTCATCGCGTCGATGGCTCCGGGCGGCCCCATGGCGTAGCCGAGCCGCAGCCCCGTCATCGCGTAGGCCTTCGAGAAGCCGTTGAACACGATGGTCCGCTCGCGCATCCCGGGATGGGTGGCGATGGAGGCGTGGTCGTCCTCGTACCGGAGGTCGGAGTAGATTTCGTCGGAGAGCACGACGAGGTCGTGGTCCCTGACGAACGAGGCCACGTCGGCGAGTTCGTCGTCGGACATCACCGCGCCGGTCGGGTTGTTCGGGTAGCAGAGCACCAGCACGTCGGCCTCGTCGGCCCCGGCGGCTTCGAGCGCCTCGGGGGTGAGCGTGAACTCGTCTTCCGCGCGAGTCGGTACCGGCAGCGGTTCGCCGCCGGCGAAGATGGCTCCCGGCGTGTACGAGATGTACGACGGCTGGGGAATCGCCACCACGTCGCCGGGGTCGACGAACGCACGGAACGCGAGGTCGACGGCCTCGCTCGCACCCGTCGTGACGATAATCTCGTCTTCGGGGTCGTACTCTTGGCCATAGCGGGTGACGCGCTCCGAGATGGCCTCGCGGAGTTCGCGCATCCCGCGGTTCGACGTGTAGGAGGTCTTGCCGCGTTCGAGCGAGTCGATGGCGGCGGTCCGGGCGGCCCACGGCGCGGAGAAGTCGGGTTCGCCGACGCCGAGGGAGATGACGTCGTCGACCTCCTCGGCGAGTTCGAAGAACTTCCGAATCCCCGACGGCGGCACCTGTTTGACGCGGTCCGAAAGCTGGTCGCCGAGCGTCATGGCGACACTGAGAGCCGGTCGTCGTCGTCGCCGTCGCCGAGTTCGATGCCCTCCTCCTTGTAGGAGTCCATCACGAAGTGCGTGACCGTCTTCGTGACCTCGGGGATGGGGGCGATGCGCTCGGAGACGAAGTTCGAGACGGCGTGCATCGACGCGCCCTCGACCTCGATGAAGAAGTCGTAGTCGCCGGAGACGAGTCGCAGCGTGGCGACTTCGGGGAACCGCGCGATGCGGCGGGCGATCTCCTCGTAGCCCGTCTCGCGGTCGAGTTCGACGTCGACTTCGACCTGCGCCCGGACGTGTTCCTCGTCGACGTTGTTCCAGTCGACGACCGCCTGGTAGCCGCGGATGACCCCGTCTTCTTCGAGTTCCTCGAGCGCTGCTGCCACTGCTTCGGCGTCTGCGCCCAGCTGGCGGGCGATGTCATCTACGCTCTCGCGAGCGTCGTGACGCAGCAAGTCGAGCAGTGACTGCTTGTCCATGGACAGTCCGTTGCAGGCATCCGTAAAATGGTTTGCCCAACCGGGCGGAATTGTCGTGTCACACAGTGTCATGCGACGGTCGTCGTCGCCGACCCGTCCGGCGGAACACTATTCCGCCGCCGGCGGAAACGTGTCCGCCATGAACACCGAGTTCGATTGGCTCACCCTCGACGACGACGAAGCGGTGCTCTGGGCCGACACCCCGCATCCCTACAGCCTCGTGCCCTCCTTCATCGTCGGCGTCCCGCTCTCGCTCGTCCTCGTGGGCATCCCGCTTCTCGTCGGGTCGTACCTCTCGCACAAGAACACGAACTACGTCGTCACGTCCGACGCGCTCTACCGGAAGTCGGGCGTCCTCTCTCGGAGCGTCCAACGCATCGAGTTCGACAAGGTCCAAGACACCTCCTACAGCCAGACGTTCCTCGGCGCGCAGTTCGGCTACGGCTCCGTCAACATCAGCACCGCCGGCGGGAGCGGCATCGAGATGAGTTTCCAGAACGTCGCCGACCCGCAGTCGCTCCAGACGCTCATCAACGAGCGAATCAAGCGCCGGGCCGGGCCGGAGACCGACGCCGAGGGGAAGGCCGCCGTCCTCGACGACATCCTGACCGAACTCCGCGCGATTCGGCGGGCCGTCGAAGGCGACGAAGGGGTCGCCGCGGGCGACGACAGTCCCGACGGGGACGGAACCGAGTCCGCCTCCGGCGCGTCGGCCGACGCGCTCGAACCGAGCGACTTCGAGTTCGACGCGACGACCGACGAGCGATGACGGGCGGCGATTCGAGCCCCGCGGACTCGCCGTCCGAGCGCGCCGCGACTGACTCGGCGGCCGGCGACGCCGATTCTGCGACCGCCGCGGCCATCGACGACTGGCTGGCCCGCGGCGACGACGAGACCGTCCGCTGGGCGGGTCGCCCGCGGATACAGACCGTCATTCCCGCCGCGGTCGTCGGGGGCGCAATCGCCGTCGTGGCCGTCGCCGTGGCCGTCGTGAACGACGCGCCGGCGCTCGCACTCGTGGCCCTCGTCGGACCCCTCCTGCCGGCGTGGTCGTACCTCCGCGTCACCAACACGCGCTTTGTCGTCACCGACAGGGCGCTCTACCGGAAGTCGGGCGTCCTCTCTCGGACCGTCCAGCGCGTCTCCCTCGACCGCGTCCAGAACAGCGCGCTCTCGCAGGGCGTCGCGGGGTCGCTGTTCGGCTACGGGACCGTCTCGGTCGAGGCCGCGGGCGGCGGCGCAATCCGCTTCGAGGACGTTGACGACCCCGGTGCCGTCCGCGACCGAATCGAGGGTCGGGACGACCGCGATGGCGACGAACTCCCCGGCACGGTCGAGCAGTGGGTCGCCGTCCGCGACGAGGTGCGGGCGCTCAGGGCGGCGGTAGAGCGGTAAGGAAAAACGGTAGTTTTCGGTTCGCGGCGCGGGTTTCCGTGCGTCAGTCGTCGTCCGCCGCCGGAGCGGCGGGACCGGGCTGTGCCGTGCCGTTCCCCGAGAAGCCGACGCCCGCGAGGACGAAGGCGAACAACACGAGCGGCGAGAGGTAGCCGAACATGTAGTACGGGGCGTACTGGAGGGTCGAGACGCCGAGGACGCCGGCCATGTACGCGCCGCCGGCGTGCCACGGGAGGAGCGCACCGGTCGGGGTCCCGGCGGACTCGATGGCTTGCGAGAGGTCCGAACTGTCGAGGCCGAACTCGTCGTAGGTGTCGCGGAGCGTCATGCCGGGGACGACGATGCTCATGTACTGCTGGGCGGTGAGCGCGTTGGTCAGCATCGCCGAGACGCCGGTGGAGGCGACGAGCAGGCGCGGGCTCCGAATACCGCGCTGGAGGCGGTGGGCGAGGACGGCGAGCACGCCGGTCTGTTCGAGCAGGCCGCCGAGCGTCAGCGCCGCGACGACGACGGCGATAGTCCACGCGGAGCCGGAGACGCCGCCGGAGGCGAGCAGGCTGTTGACGAGTTCGGAGCCGGTTTCGGGGCCGGTGCCGCTCATGAACGTCTGCCACGCCGTGACGAACGACGCGCCCTGCACGAGGATGCTCGTGAACGCGCCGGCGAACGCGCCCGCGAGGAGGACCGTCAGCGCGGGGTAGCCCGCCGCGGCGAGGCCGAACGTGACCGCGAGCGGCAGGAACGCGAGGAGCGTGATGTCGTACGAGGAGGCGAGGGCGGTCTGAATCTCGGCGATTTGGCCGGCCGGAATCGCGCCGGTGATGCCGAGGCTGAGGAGGACGAAGCCGACGAGCGAGAGGCCGAACGCGACGGCCGTCCCGCTTCGCATCGCGCGGATGTGGTCGTAGAGGTCGGTGTTCGTGACGGCGGCTGCGAGGTTCGTCGTGTCGGACAGCGGCGACTGCTTGTCACCCGCGTACGCGCCGGAGAGAATCGCGCCGGCCGTCATGGGCTCGGGGACGCCGAGCCCGGAGCCGATGCCGATGAAGGCGACGCCGAGCGTGCCGACCGCGGTCCACGACGAGCCGATGGCGAAGGTGGCGATGCCGACGAGGAGCGCCGTGGCGGGTAGGAACACCTGCGGCGACAGCAGGTCGAGACCGTAGTACATCAGCGCCGGAATCGTCCCCGCGGCGACCCACGTCGAGACGACGCCGTAGATGACAAACAGGATGAGAATCGCCTGTAGCCCCATCGCCAGGCTGCGTTCGATGCCCTCGTAGAGGTCCTCCCAGGTGTAGCCCCAGACGAACCGTCCGAGGAGGCCGACCAGCGCGATACTCCAGATGAGCGGGATGTGCGGGTCGAGTCCCAACCACGCCGACCCGAGACCGAGGAAGGCGACGAGTCCGAGCACCGGAACGAGTGCCTGTTTCAGCGTCGGGCGCTGCTCCGGGGCGATGTCGTCGTACGACCGCGGTGTGTACCTATCAGTTCCCATCGTAGCTCGACAAATAACTTCAGAGCATAAAATTGTGTCGTGTTATGCTTAAAGTGCATTGTTATGCAATGACGTACTTTCGTTTGACAATATAATTCCCGACAGTAATCCTGAGGGCGAGTCGCCGCGGGCGGTCGCTCCGAACAGTCACGTATTCCGATAGGTCGATATTTCGGAACGTGTCAACAAATAGGGAAACAGCCATACCGGAGGCGCGCCACGGGTCGGGCATGGCCCTCGACGAGTTCTTCTTGTTTCCCCTCGGGTTGATCGCCCTCTTGGGGGCGGTCCCCCTCGTCATCCTCTATCTGCTGCGGCCGGAGCCGGTCCGGCGCACCCTCCCGACCTTCCGGTTCCTCGCGGACTCGGCGGGACGAAACGCGTCGAACCCGATCTTCGACCGCCTGCTCCGGAGCCTGCTCCTCCTCATCCAGCTGCTCGCGCTCGTCGCGCTCGTCGGCTCGCTGGCGACGCCGTACGTGATGGTTCCCGAGTCGGAGACGGTCCAAGAGACCGTCCTCGTCGTGGACACGAGCGCGAGCATGGGCGTCCGCGACGGCGGCGGGACTCGATTCGACAGCGCCCTCGCGGCGGCGCGAGACGAGATCTCCGGCACGACCTCAGTCGTCGCGGCGGGGTCGAACGCGAACGTGGTGCTCCGCCGGGGGAGCGCGACCGACGCCCGCGCCGCCCTCGACGGCCTGCGCGCGAGCGCGGCACCCGGCGACCTCCGCTCCGCGATTACCGCCGCCGCCTCCATCGCCGGCGAGGACGCCCGTGTCGTCGTTCTGAGCGACTTCGCCGACGACTCGCCGTGGAGCGACGCGGTCCGCGAGGCCCGCGCCCGCGGCCTCGTGGTCGAACTCCGGCAGTTCGCGGGCGGCGGACAGGGCAACGTCGGCATCGTCGACCGGCGCTTCTCGGGCACGAACGTCACCGTGACAGTGAAGAACTACGGCGACTCGGCGGCGACTCGGACGCTCTCTCTCGCCGGCGTCACACGGGAGGTCCGGATGGACTCCGGCGACGTGACGACCGCGACGCTTCCGGTCCCCGCGGGCGGCGGACGCGCCGAACTCTCGCCGGGCGACGCCTTCCCGACCGACGACGCGCTGTACGTCGCGGCCCCCGAGGACGCCTCGGTGGACGTGCTCGTCCTCACGAACGACGAGAACCGCTACCTGACGACCGCGCTGTCGGTCATCCCCGAGGTGTCGCTGACCGTTGACAACCCGCCGACGGCGGTCTCGACGAACTACGACGTGGTCATCTACAGCAACGTCAACCCCGGTCGCCTGCTCTCGGGCAACGTCGAGGCCGGCCGCGAGGTCGTCGCCGACGGCGGCGGCGTGGCGATTCAGGCACAAGAGGAGTCGCCGAACTACGGCGACCTGCAGCTCGTCTCGCAGGCGAGCATCGAGACGAACCCGACCATCGGGACCGTCGAGAGCCACGAGATAACCCGCGACATCACCTTCCCGCCGCCGACCGAGTACGTTGCCGGCGACCTCCGGTCGGGTCAGTCGCTCGTGACCACGACCGGCGGCACCTCGCTCGTCGCCGTCGAGCGCCGCGGGGGCGGCCGCGTCCTCTACTACGGCTTCATGGAGGACAGCTCGGCGTTCAAGTACAACTACCAGTACCCCGTGTTCTGGAAGCGCTCGGTGTTCTACCTCGCCGGGCGCTCGACGCTCTCCGAGCTGAACCGGGCGACCGGCGGGTCGCTCGCGGCGGGCGCGAACCAGACCGTCGAGACGCCCGCGGGCGAGGCGACCGGCCCGGAGGTCCGCCTCGCCGACGCCGGCTTCTACCGCGTCGGCGACGAGCGGTTCGCGGCGTCGCTCCTTAGCGAGGCCGAGTCCGACGTGGTCGCCGCGCCGCTGGATGGCGAGTCGGCCCCCTCGGACTACCCGACGCGGGTCGAAGAACGGAGTGTTCCCGACCCGCTCACCGAGTGGGCCGCGTTAGTCGCGCTCGCGGCGACGATGCTCGAATTGGCCTACCTGCGCCGGCGGGGTGACCTCTGATGGCGGCGTTCGGCTCGGCGTCGGCCGCGCTGACAGCGCTCGACGCCGTCGCCGCCACGACTCCCGCCGCCGCGACGACGCCCCTCGCGTGGACGGTCGAGGCCGCCGGACGGACGCTCGGTATCCAGCGCCCCCTGTTCCTCGTCGCGCTCCCCGTGGCCGCGCTCCTCGCGTGGGCGCTCATCTTCCGCGGGGCCGACGGGACGGCCGGCGGGCGCTCCCGGCGACTCCTGTTCGCGTCCCGGTTCCTCGTCGTCGTTCTCTTGGTCGTCGCGGCTGCGGGGCCGTACACTATCACGACCCGGATGACCGACGGCGACCCGCAGGTGACGCTCCTCGTCGACGACTCCGACAGCGCGGCCGTCACCGAGGACGTGGCGTCGCAGCTCGCGGCGGACATCGAAGCGGAGGGCGTCCCCGTCACGACCTCGACGGTCGCCCGCGGCGAGGAGTCGCCCATCGGCGACGCCGTCGCGGCCAACCTCAGACCGGACGGGACGGTCGTCCTCGTCTCGGACGGGCGGGTCACCTCGGGGCGGAGTCTCGCGTCCGCGACGACGCTCGCCCGCGACCTCAACGCGACCGTGAGCGCGGTCGCGCTCGAACCGACCGAGGCCGAACACTACGTCACCGTCAGCGGCCCGTCGAAGACCAGCGTCGGCGTCGAGAACGCGTTCCTCGCGCAGGTCGACGGGGTCGTTCCCGAGGGCGCCGAGGGCGCGACCGTCGAACTCGTCGTGGATGTCGACGGCGAGGAAGTCGCCCGCGAGGTGGTCAACACCACCGGCGGCGTCGAGTTCTCCCAGACGTTCGAGACCACCGGGACCCACCGCGTCACCGCTCGCATCGAGAGCGACGACCGCTTCCAGACGAACGACGTGTTCCGCAAGACGGTCCGCGTGGTCGAGCCGCCGCGGGTGCTGTACGTCTCCCGGGGGGACTACCCGTTCCGCGACTACCTCTCGGAGCTGTACGACGTGGAGACCGCCGAGACCGTCCCCGCGGACCTCTCGTCGTACCACGCCGTCGTCTTGCAGGACATCCGCGCCGAGGACGTTGGCAACACCGACTCGCTCCAGCGGTTCGTCATCGACGGGGGTGGTCTCCTGACCGTCGGCGGGCGGAACTCGTTCGAAAACGGCGGCTACGACGGGTCGAGCCTCGCGTCGATGCTTCCGGTCACGACCGGCGAGGGCACGTCCCAGCAGACGAACCTCGTCTTCGCCATCGACGTGTCCGGCAGCGCCGAAAGCGGCATGCGCGTCCAGAAGTCGGTCGCGCTCGACGCGCTCGACCAACTCGGCGACGAGAATCAGGTCGGCATCGTCGGCTTCAACTACCGCGCCTACGAGGTCTCGCCGCTCCGCCCGCTCGGGCCGAACCGCGAGTCGACAGCCGACCTCATCCGCCGGCTCCAGTCCGGCGGCGCGACCGACATCTCCGTCGGCCTCGAGGGCGCGGCCCAGCAACTCGGCGACAGGCGCGGGACGATTATCCTCATCAGCGACGGACACGACCGGTTCCAGGACGCCGCGAGGGTCGCGGACCAACTCGGCCGTGATGGGGTCCGCGTCATCACCATCGGGACCGGGCCGAGCCCGAACGAACAGACCCTCCGAACCATCGCGCGGGCGTCCGGGGGGAACTACCTCAGGGCCGACGAGACCGACCGACTCCGCATCCTCTTCGGCGGGTCGAACCGCCAGTACGCCGGCGACGGCCTCACGGTCGTCGACCAGAACGACTTCGTCACCGCCGGCGTCGAACTGACCGCGAACCCCGGCAGCGTCAACGACGTGTCGGTCAGGAGCGGCGCGAACTTCCTCGTCGCGGCCGACGACGGGACCCCCGCAGTCGCCTCGTGGCGCTACGGTCTCGGCCGCGTCGCCACCATCACCACGTACGCGGGCGACGGCACGCTCGACGGCCTGCTCCAGAGCCCCGACTCGCTCCTGCTCACGAAGTCCACGAACTACGTCATCGGCGACCCGGAGCGGAAGGCGACCGGCGTCGCCGAGGTGGCGGACACCCGCGTCGACCAGCCGACGACCGTCGTCTACCGCGGCGGCGAGCGCCCGCGGGGCGTCGAGGGGCTGTCCTTCTCGGCGGTCGATTCCGGGGTCTACGAGGCGACGGTCGTCCCCACGGAGACGGGCTACCGGAACGTGCTCGACACCGCCTTCGCGGTGAACTACCCCGCCGAGTACGCCGGGTTCGGTCGGTCGGCCGCGCTCGAAGCCGCCGTCTCCGACAGCGGTGGGACGATGTACGACCCCGAAGACGCGACCGAAATCGCCGCCTCCGCTCGCGACAACGCCGCTGGCGTCCAACCCGTCCGCGACGACTGGGCGGCCGCGTTCGTCGCCGCCGCGTTCCTCCTCTACCTCGCCGAGGTGCTCGTCCGGCGTCTTCAAGTGTATCGGGGTCGAACGCAAAGTGAAGGTGGTCTGATATGAGTTCCCTGGGTCGGTCCCTGAATCTCGGTCTCGTCCTCGTCGTCGTCCTCCTCACCGCCGGAACCGTCGGCGCGACGATGTTCTACCAGTACTCGGTCGATTCGCTCGACCAGCAAAACGAGCAACTGCGCGAGCGAAACGAGGCGCTGGAACAGGACCTCTCGCAAACTCGACAAAACTTGTCGGCGACGCGGGCGGAGCTACAGGAGCTGAACAGCAGTCTCGAACGCACCCGCGGCGACGTCTCGCAGGTCGCGAACAATCTCGAAGACACGGAGTCACAGCTCGAATCGACCCAAAGCGAGCTGTCGTCGACCCGGAACGAACTCCAGGAGACCGAAAGCAATCTCCGAGACGCCCGCAACCGTATCAGCGAACTCACGGCGACGCTCGACGAACTCGAAGAACAGCGCAACCGGCTCGAAAACCAGATAGACGACCTCGAAACGGATAACGAGGAACTGGAGGAGACGAACGCCGAACTGGAGACCCAGATAGAGACGCTCCAGTCCGACATCGACGACCTCGAAGACCGGGTCGACGAACTCGAAGCCGACCTCCGGCGGGCCTGTTCCGAGTTCGAAGACGGCAACGAACCGGCGGTGTGCAGCGGTGTCTGAATCACCTCCGCCCGAACCGGGCACCGACGGCAGCGACGTTCCTGATGCTTCCGACGCACCCGACGCGTCCGACGCACCAGACACGGCCGCCGCCTCGGAATCGGGAGCGACCCGCCACGAGGCGATGGCCGACGCCGTCAGCGAGGTCCGCCGCGAGGCGGTGAAGGCCGCCGTCGTCTCCAGCGTCGTCGACGCCGCGGTCGCGACGCTGTTGGCGAACATCGCGTTCCGAGTGGTCGCGTTGCCCGTCCAGTCGTCGGTGTCGCTCGGCTTCCTCCCGCGGGTCGACCCGGCCGTCTCGGTTCACGTCGCCGTCCCAATCGCCCTCGCGGTGGGCCTCCTCGTCGGTGTCGCGGAGTACCTCATCCTGATGCGGGTACCGCCGGTCGAGCAGTTCGAGGCGGTGAATCCCTCGGTCGCCGAGGCGCTCCGGACCGCCCGCGACCTCGTCGCCGACGAGGGGAACCCGAACCGCGACTCGCGCATGTCGGTCGCGCTCTACGACGACGTGCTGTCCCGCTTGCGGGAGTCGTCGTCGGTGGAGCTCCTGCCGACCCGCCGCATCGTCGGCGCGCTGCTCGTCGCCTTGCTCCTCTCGGCGGGGAGCATCCAAGTCGCCGTCTCGGACATCCAGTTCGAGGGGCTCGCCGGCGACGGCGGGCCGGCGGGCGACAGCCTCGACCAACCCGACGAGGAGACGGGGCTCCAGAACGGGAGCTCGATTCTCGGCGACCCCGAGGACGTGGACGCCGGCTCGGAGCAGTTGAACGCTACCGTCGCCGGGACCGGCGGGAGCGGCGACGGACCAGAGTCGTCGGCCGCGGCTTACGACTCGACCGGTTACGGCGGCGACAGCGCCGTCGAGAGCCAGCGCGCCGGCTACCTCGCCGACGACACGCTCGAAGAGGCCGACCTGATTCGCGACTACACCCTGAAGATACGAGAGAACGAAGATGAGTGACAAACGAGACTGGCTCGGAGACGACGGACAGCAGACCGCGGCCGAAGACGATATCGCGGTCGAAACAGACGACGACCTCAGCATCGAGGACCTCCAGGCGAGCGTCGCGGCGGTCAAAGACGAGGTCGGAAAGCGCATCATCGGCCAGCACGACGTGGTCGAACGACTCCTCGTCTGCGTCCTCTGCGACGGCAACGCGCTGCTCGAATCGAACCCCGGACTGGGGAAGACGACGCTCGTGCGCGCCCTCTCGGACGCGACGGACCTGCAGTTCTCGCGGGTGCAGAACACGCCCGACCTGATGCCCTCGGACATCACGGGCACCGAAATCATCCGCGAGACGCCGGACGGTCGGGACTTCGTGTTCGAGCGCGGGCCAATCTTCGCCAACGTCGTCCTCGCCGACGAGATAAACCGGGCGACGCCGAAGACGCAGGCCGCGCTCCTCGAAGCCATGCAGGAAAAGCAGGTGACCGCCGCGGGCGAGACCTACGAGCTTCCGGACCCGTTCTTCGTCCTCGCGACGCAGAACCCCATCGACCAGGGCGGCACCTACCCGCTCCCCGAGGCGCAGACCGACCGCTTCCTGATGAAGATTCTCGTCGGTTACCCCGAGTTCGATGAGGAGCGGTCCATCGTCAAGCAGTACGCCGAGGGCGGCGCGTCGCCCGAAGTCGAGCGCGTCCTGCCGCGGACCCACCTGCTGGCGGCCCAACGGCTCGTGCGGCAGGTCCCCATCTCCGACGACATCCGCGACCGGACCATCGAACTGGTCCGCAAGACCCGCGAAGACGAGCAGGTCGAGTTCGGCGCGAGCCCCCGCGCGAGCATGGCGCTCGTCCTCGCCGCGAAGGCGCGGGCGTTCGTCCACGGGCGCACCCACGTCTCGTGGGAGGACGTGGTCGAGATGGCCCCGCCGGTCATCAGACACCGCATCATCCTCGACTTCCGGGCGGAGCGCGAGGGGCTCGACCCCGACGACGTGATTGCGCGGCTGTTGAACGAGTGACGAACCGATGATAGACCCCGGCTTCCTCGACGAACTCGACCGCTTCGACACCTCGCTGAAGCGCGTCTCGAACGCCCGACGGCAGGGCGACCAAGAGTCGCCGGACGTGGGCGAGGGGCTCACCTTCAGCGACCACCGGCGGTACGCCGCCGGCGACGACCCGCGGCTCATCGACTGGAAGGTGTACGCCCGGACCGAAGAGCTGTTCATCAAGCGGTTCGAGGCCGAGCGGAACCTGACGGTCCACGTCCTCCTCGACGCCTCGGCCTCGATGGACTTCGGTGAGGGCGACACGAACAAGTTCGAGTACGGCGCGAAGCTCGGCCTCGGCTTTTGCCACCTCACCGCCGAGGAGAACAACGACTTCCGCTTTTCGCTCCTCGGCGACCTGCCCGACCGCATCGACACCGACGCGTCGAGCCGCGGCGAGGTGCTTCGGCTCGTCGAGCGTCTCAACGAGACGACGCCCGGCGGCGACGGCGACATCACGGCCGCGCTCTCGACCTACGCCGAGACCATCCGCTCGCGGTCGCTCGTGGTGGTCGTGAGCGACCTGCTTTTCGACCCCGACGACGTCGCTTCCGGCCTCGCCGCGCTCGCGCGAAACGACGTGCTCGTCGCGCAGGTGCTCACCCCCGAGGAACTCGGCCCGGAGGCGACGGGCGACGCCATCTTCGAGGACCCCGAGTCCGAGGCGACCCGCCGGACCTACTTCGGCGGGTCGGCGGCGCGGCAGTACACGGACCGACTCCAATCGCATCTCGCGGCGGTGGACGAGCGGTGTCAGGCGCTCGGCATCGAGCGCGAACTCGTCGACACCGGTGCGGACTTCTTCGACACGTTCGCCGACCTCTGGCTCGGCGCGCGCCTCGGCGGGGAACGTCGCGGTCGCGGCTAATCCGACACCGGGACCAACATCGCCGCGGACCGCGGGCTTTTCACGAATCACCCCCCATTGGCCGGTGTGACGGAGACACAGGAGCGGCGCGTGGTCGGCCTCGTCGCGGGCTCGCACGTCGTCAACCACGCCTACCTCGTCGCGCTCGCGCCCGTCATCGGCCTCGTCGCCGACGACTTCGGCGTGAGTATCGCCGCCGTCGGCCTCGCCATCGGCGTTCAGGGCGGGGTCGTGACGCTCCTGCAACTCCCCTTCGGCTACCTCTCGGACGCGCGGAGTCGGACGCTCGTCCTCGCTGTCTCGCTCGTCGTCGGCGCGGTGGGAATCGTCGCGACCGCGCTCGCGCCCTCGTACCGGTGGCTCCTCGCCTCGCAGGCGCTCCTCGGCGTCGGCATCGCGGGCCACCACCCCGCGCACTACCCGCTTTTGGCGACCGCCTCCTCGGAGACGAACCGCGGGCGGGCGTACTCGCTGCACGCCCTCGGCGGGTCGCTCGGCTTCGCCGTCTCGTACGCCATCGCGGCCGGCGTCGGCGCGCTCGGGCTCGGCTGGCGCTGGACCGTCGCGGCCATCGCCGTCTTCGGCGCGGCGTTCGCGCTCGTCGCGCTCCCAGTCGCCCGCGGCTTCCCCGAGCGAATCAAGAAGCCGGCGGCGGAGGACCGCCCGTTGTCTCGCCCCACGCTCGCGGGAGTTCGGCGGGGCGGGTCGGCACTCCTCTCGTCGGCGGGGCTGATGGGCCTCGCGCTCCTCTCGTTTCTCACCTCGGCGGCCGCGTGGTGCATCCGGACGTACTCGCCGCAACTGCTCACCGCCGGCTACGACCTCGCGCCGGGGACGGCGAACCTCCTCGTCTCGGGGATGCTCGTCGTCGGCGCGGGGACGATTCTCGTCGGCGGCGCGCTCACCGACCGCGTCGGCCCCGGAACCGTCGCCCTCGGCGGCTACGCCGCGCTTGCCGGACTGGCGGCGCTCTTGGCCAGCGGGTCGCTCCCGCTCGCGCTCGTCGTGTTGATTCTCCCCTTCAGCGGGACCATCAGCGTCTCCCGGCCGGCGCGGTCGACCCTCGCGGACCGCCTCTCGGAGCGCGCCGACCTCGGCAAGAACTTCGCCGTCGTCACCATCGGCATCTCGCTCGGCGGGGCCGTCGCGCCCCCGGCGTTCGGGGCGCTCATCGACCTCGCCGGCGTGCGCGTCACCTTCGGCGTCGTGGCGGTCCTCGGCCTGCTCTCGTTCGGGCTGACCCGGTGGCTCCTCGGCCGGGTCGACGGGTCGGCGCGGCGGCCGCAGGCGGCCCCGAGCGACTGACGGCGGCGCGTTCGCTCGCGGCGGTCACTCCGGTGCTTCGTGCTCAGTACTCGTCCCCTCGACCCACGAGCACCCCGAGCGCGATGCCGACGACCGCGCCGAACCCGGCACCGAACGGCCCCAGAAACGCGAACCCCGCGCCGCCGAAGGCGAGCGCCGGAACGAACACTGCAATCGGCGAGACAGTAGCGGACATATCCGCGATTCCGTCTCCGCGGCGATAGTTCTATTGACACTTCGGCGTCGACGGAGCTTGGGGGTGCCGTCGGTTCCCTTCTCCGGCCACGTTCATGATGCCAAGAATCCATAACTAAGCCGCTGTCTGCCGTCTCTCCGAGCGGTGGTAGAAATGGCTGCAACATCCGAGAAAGAACAACAGCACCGAGCGTCGTTCCTGCGCGTGGCGGACGAACTGTGGAACAAACGCGACTACGAGGTCATCAAAGAGGAGTACGACCCGCTGGTCGAGGTCCACGCCTTCTCTGACCCCGACGGCATCATCGGGACCGACGCGGTCGAGGAGTGGGCGCGGCGGTACCACGACGCCTTCTCCGACTTCCACGTGGAACTGTTCGACGTGGCGGCGCGAGACGACAGCGTGTACGCACGGTATCACCTGACCGGCACCCACGACGGGACGCTCCGAAGCGCCCGCGGCGACATCCCCGCGACCCACCGCAAGATGGACACGTGGGGTATGGTACAGGCGCGCTACGAGGGCGGACTGTGCGTCGAAGAGTGGAACAGCACCGACATCATGACCATGCTGTCGCAACTCGGCGTCGCTCCCGAGTGAGCCGACCGAGTCGCGAAAAACGACCGTTTTTGGACGCCTATCCGGACCACTCGCCGCGAACGTCGTCGGCGACCGCGTCGCGCCACATGCCGAACCCCTGTTGACAGATGGGGCTCTCTTCGAGGTGGTCCATGAACCCCTCTCCTTCGCTCTCCAGTTCGTCGAGACAGAACGGACACCGAGTCGGGTCGTCCCACGTGTGCGCGATGACCGAGGGTTGTACTTCCTGAGACATACACACCAATATGCGATAATACTTGATAAAAATTTGCACGTGGGCTGTATATGGTCTGCTTCGTCTACTTGGAACCATATTTTGTACTTGATTCTAAACTGGGTTCTCCGGTTCCGTCCCCGTGTTATTCCGGCTCGTTCACGCGGTTTCGACCCCGAATCGTAACCCTATACACGACTCGGACCTCGGTGTTATCCGTGAACTACATCTCGTGGGCGGTCGTCGCGCTCGGGGCCTACTCCCTCGTCGCGCCGCTGATGAAAGTGGCGACGACGGGACAGGGGAAGATTCCGAGCGACGTGGCCGCGCTGGTCGCCAACACCGTGCTCGTCGTGGGAACCGTCGGGGTCATCGTCGTCTCCGGGCAGAGCGTCACGGACTCGGTCGTGAGTTCGAAACTCCCCTACGTCCTCGCCGCCGGTGCCTGTCTCGCGGTCGGCATCCTCTCGTACTACCGGGCGCTCGCGCTCGGCCCCGTCTCCATCGTCGCCCCCATCTTCGGGATGTTCCTCGCGATTTCGTCGGTCGTCGGCATCGTCGCGCTCGGCGAGCCGCTGACGGTTCGTAAGGCGGCCGGTATCGCCTTCGCCGTCCTCGCAATCGCCCTCGTCTCCATCGACTGAGGGGCGTCACGGAGCCGATGAAGGTGACGCGGAACTGCCGCGGGCCAACCGCTTTTGATGCTCGCGAGCCAACGCGCTGACATGGTACTCCTGGAATCCGACTCCGAACTCGAACGCGGCGACGCCGCACCCGACTTCGAACTCCCCGGCACCGACGGCGAGACGTACTCCCTCTCGTCGTTCGCCGACTACGACGCGCTCCTCGTCGTCTTCACCTGTAACCACTGTCCGTACGCGAAGGCGAAGTTCGAGGAACTGAACCACCTCGCGAGCGCCGACGACGACCTCGCGGTCGTCGGCATCAACCCGAACGACGCCGAGGACCGCCCCGAAGACTCCTTCGAGAAGATGCAGGAACTCGTCGAGGACGGCACGATTGGGTACACCGCCTACCTCCGCGACGAGTCGCAGGTGGTCGCCGCCGAGTACGGCGCGGTCTGCACGCCCGACCCGTTCCTCTTCGAGAACACCGGCGACGGCTTCGAACTCGCGTTCCACTCCCGCATCGACGACGCGATGAGTCCCGACGACGAGGTGACCGACTACGAGATGCGCACGGCCGTCGAGGCGCTCCTCGCCGGCGACGACATCCCCGTCGAGGAGTCCCCCTCGCAGGGCTGTTCCATCAAGTGGAAAGACCAGTAAAATAGCGCACTCGGAACCGGTTCGAACGACTGGCGGACGGCCCTACTCGTCGCCGAGGAGGGCTTCCCGGGCGTTCTCCACCGCGGCTTCTTTCTTCGCCGGGTAGGCCTCGACTTTCGCGCGGAGGGTGAGCCCGCCGCCGCGGCGGGCCTCGCCCTTGAACGCGGCCTGTTTGTCCAACCGCAGGAAGAACTCCGTGTTGTCCGTGACGCGCTGGTCGAGTTCGTCGAGGAGCGTCTCGAAGTCGGGGAGGTCGCGAATCTTGGCGAGGACGTGCCGCACGTCGTTGGCGCGCTCGACGCGCGCGGAGAAGACGATGATGCGGTCGCCGTGGTGGCCGGTGCTCTCGACGCGGTCGACATCGAACTCGTCGGGGAGGAACGTCCGCAGCGCCTCCTCGACCCGTTTTTCGTCTTCCGTCTCGTAACAGAACGTTCGGAGGTCGATGTAGTGGAACGGAACGCGTGGCATAGTGGGTCTAAGAGGCGTCGGTCGGTGTCGGTCGCTTACTCTTCGTCGGCTTCGTCGGCTTCGTCGTCGGCGTCGGCGGCTTCGAGCTGGTCCTGCGCGATGCCGACCTCCTGGCCCTCGTCGAAGCTGATGGTGTAGGTCGGCTCGCCGAACATGCTCTCGATGACCTGCGTGACCGTACCGGTCTCGCCGTCGAACTCGCTGTGCTTGTCGTGCAGAACGACCTTGTCGTCTTTCTCGAAGCTCATACGCACAGGTTCCGCGTCACCGGATAAAAGGGCGATGATTGGCCGCGAACTCGCCGGCTCCACCTCGCGACGGCGCGTGTCGAAGCCGATTTGTGGAGCCGCGCCGAACCGTGAGCTATGCCGAGTCGCCCGCTCGCACATCGACCGCCGGTCGCGCGCCGATGACGGTCGACGACCTGTGGTTCCTCGCCGACGAGGCGCGACAGCGCGCCGAGCAGGCGTACCACCGCCTGCGCCGGAGCCACGCCGACGCCGACTACCTCGAACCGGTCCACACCCGCCGCGTCTCCCGCCCGCGGTTTCGCACGCTCGCCGCCCGTGTGAAGTCCACGGGGACGCCCTACGGCGTCCACACCGTCGTCCGCCGCCGCGACGACGAGATACTGCTCGTCCGCCACGAGGGCGTCGACCTCTGGGTCCTCCCCGGCGGCGGCGTCGACGGCGACGAGGGGTTCACCGAGGCCGCCCGGCGCGAACTCGGCGAGGAGGCCGGTATCACCGCCGACTACGGCGGCCTCGCGATGGCCACCCGCGTCGACATCCGCTGCGACGGCCACCAGACGTGGGGCGTGATGCCCGTCTACCGCGCCCGCGCCGACGAGGCCGCGGAGCTCAGCGTGAACGACCCCGACGAGGAAATCTCGGCCGCGCAGTGGTTCCGCGTCTCGGAGCTCCCGCCAGACACCCGCGACCGCGACGACCTACTGTCGTGGTACGACCACGTCGCCGGCGACTGACCGGGCCGCCGGCTCAGTCGGTCGGTTCCTGCGCGTCTTCCGCGTCCTGCACAGCTCCTGTTTCGCTCTCGTCGGCTTCGACGCGTTGGCCCCAGAACCCGGGGTACTTCTCCACCCAGAGGTCGCCGAGGACGACCGTCTGGCACGCGAGTCGGAGCCCCGAGTCGGAGTCGTGCGGTGGGAACCGGAGCCGGCGGCGCTCCTTTTTCGTCCGATAGGTCACGGGGCCGCGAACCCGGACGGCGCAGGTGCCACACGAGCCCCCGCCGCGGCAGTTGAACCAGGACGAGTGACCGTTGTGCGGCGGCTCGCCGGCCGCTCGAAGCACGTCACGGAGCACGTCCCCGCGGTCGCACGCGATTTCCCGGCCGCGAAAGTGGACGGTTGGCACGTGTTGGGTGACGCCACGCGAGGCTTAAGCGGTGTCGTTCGAGCGGCGACGGGGAGGGCCGGCAAAGGGCCGCCGACCGTCCACCGCCGCGCCGCCGCGGTTCCCGAACCGAACCACGAAAAGCGGCAATGGCGTCCGAAACTCCCCGATTCGCCTCGGAGAATCTAAGTTCGTCCGTCCCCGAATCCGACCATGCGCAACACACGACGCGCGTACCTCGCCGCCACGGCGGGTGCGCTGACGCTGGGAACCGCCGGCTGTCTCGGCGGCGGAAGCGGCGGTTCCGGCGACGAAGCCGTCGCCGCCATCGGTTGCGAGGTCCCCGCGCGCGACACGGTCGATTCGCTCCCCACGCCCGTCATCGGGGCCGAGGACGCGAGCGTCGTCGTCGACGTCTGGGAGGACTTCGCCTGCCCTCACTGCGCGACGTTCGCGGTCGACGTCGCCCCGCAACTCCGGTCCGAGTACGTCTCGGAGGGCGTCGTCCGCTACCGCCACCACGACTTCCCGATTCCGGTCGACGACTGGTGGTCGTGGAAGGGCGCTTCGGCGGCCCGCGCCGTCCAGGACGAGGCCGACGACGAGACCTTCTTCGACTTCGCCCACACGCTCTACGAGAACCAATCGGAGTTCACCGGCGGCGACGCCGAGGGCTCGCTCTCGACGCTCCGGTCGCTCGCGGACGACGCCGACCTCGACGGCTGTTCGGTCGCCGCGGCCGCCTCCCGGGAGCGTTACCGCCCGCTCGTCGAGGCCGAGCGGACCGAAGCCGTCGACGAGCGCGGATTCCAGGGGACGCCGACCGTCCTCGTCGACGGCGAGCAGGTCTCCCCGCGGTGGTCCGACCTCCAGAGCGCCGTCGAGAACGCCCGGTAATCGGATTCGACGCCCACACCACCTCTCGCGCGGGATTCGCGCACGACACCAGCGATGCTTTACGGCGAGATTCACTAGCCACGAGTATGCACGCGACGCGACCGCTCCGCCGACGCCGACGAGGTGACGACCGGTGAGACGACGCGCCCTCCTCTCTCTTCTCGCGGGCGCGGGTGTCGCCGGCCTCGCTGGCTGTCTCGGCGACGGGTCCGCACCCGCGGAGGCGACTGAGACGGCCGAGACGACCGCCGGAACGACTTCGGAGAGCGCGTCGTCCGGGTCCGGCGACCTCCCGCTCGTCGTCGACACCGTGGAGGCGCAGGGGTCGTCGGCCGGCGAGGCTCGAATCCCGGCGGACGGGACGCCGACCGTCCTCGACCTCTTCGCGACGTGGTGTGCGCCCTGCGTCGCCCAGATGGAATCGCTTCGGACGCTCCACGAGGAGTTCGGCGACGACGTGGCGTTCGTCTCGGTGACGAACGAGCGCCTCGGTGGCGGCCTCACGATGGACGACATCCGCGCGTGGTGGGCCGAACACGACGGCAACTGGACGGTCGGCCACGACCCCGACAGCAACCTGATGCGCGCGGTCCGCGCGAACGGCCTCCCGTACCTCGTCGTCTTCGACGCCGACGGCTCGATAGCGTGGACGCACCGCGGCCTCGCCAGCGAGGAGAACCTCCGCGCCGCCGTCGAGGACGTCGCCTGATGCCCGGGTTCGGTCTCGGTCCCGTGCTGGGACTCGACCCCGGGTTCGCCGGCACGCTCGCGTTCGCCGTCAGCGCGGGCGTCGCCACCTTCTTCGCGCCCTGCGCCTACCCGCTTCTCCCGGGCTACGTCGGCTACTATCTCTCCCGCGAGGAGGCCGACCTCGGCGGTGCGGCCGTCCGCGGGTCGGTCGCATCGCTCGCCGCGCTGGTCGTTCTCGGCGCTATCGGGAGCGCGCTCGCCGTCGTCGGCGGCCGCATCGCCTCGCACCTCGCGCTCCTCGAACCGCTCGTCGGCGCGGCGCTCGTCTGCTTCGGCGTCCTCATGTTCACCGGTCGCGCGCCGAGCCTCCACGTCGTCCTCCCGGAGTACCGGTCGTCCGTGACCGGCTTCGCCGTCTTCGGCGGGGTGTACGGCCTCGCGGCGGCCGGCTGCGTCGTCCCGATTTTTCTCGGCGTCGTCACGCAATCGCTCGCGCTCCCGACCCCGCAGGCGGTCGTCTCGCTCGGAGCCTACGCCGCCGCCGCGGCGCTCCCGCTGGCGGTCGTCACCGTCGCGGCCGCGCTCGGCGACGGACTCGCCCGTCTGTTTTCGGGTTACGTCGGATGGATTCAGAAGGTCGCCGCGGTCGCGATGGTGCTCGCCGGTCTCTGGCAGATTTGGCTGGCGCTGTCGTTCTTGGGACACGTCTGAGGGCGCGACTGGCTGAACACGTAACCGGGGGCGCTCGCCTCAGTCGTCCAGCCCCGGAACCTCGCCGGTCGGCGTCGGCAGCGACCGAATCTCTCGCGGCGGCACGAGGAAGTTGCCGCGGCGCTTGACGAAGATGTACTCTAAAATCCCGTTGTTGACGCGCTGGCGGACGGTCGGCACGTCGGTCAGGTCGGTGCCGTTCATCGCCTCGCGGACCGCCTCGAACTCGGAGATGCCGCGCTGGAGCGACGGGAAGTGCAAGCTCGCCACGCCGTCGTCGGCCGACTCGAAGTGCCGACGGAGCAGTCTGACGTTGCCCTCGTCGTCGCGGTTGGCGCGGGCGGCCTTCTGGGCGTGGCCGACGTGGCCGAATTCGAAGGCGTCGTCGCGGAGGCTGTCGAGCATCGCGTCGATGCCGCTGTCGTCGCCGAGGTTGTCGCCGACGCCCTCGACGAGTCCCTGTTCGGCGTGTTCCGGCGAAAATAGCTTCATGACCCGGTGGTAGCGGTCTTCCTCGTCGTACCAGTCCGAGAGGCGCTGGCGGACGTTCGCCACGTGCTTCGTGGTCGCGCCCGCGAACGGCCCGTCGTCGATGGTGACGTACTCCTCGGTGGCCTGATTCTTGGCGAAGCCGGCTTTGAACCCCATGAACAGCGGCGACTCCTCGGGGACGGGGTTCCCGTCGGGGATGCCGTTCAGGTCGGACTGGTGTTCTGCCGGGAGGCCGGCCCCGACGAAGCCCGTCCGTCTGGAGGCGACCGAGAAGACCCCCGAGAGGTCGGCGTCGACGGCGATGCCGTTGGCCTCGTCGACCTCGCCGAGGAGCGCCTGCTCGGCTTCGAGGACCGCGTCGGCGCGGTCGGACGCGAGGTGGACGAGCGCGTCCTGCCGGTCGAAATCGGGCGTCTCGAAGGGCGACAGCGCCCGCGGTTCGGGCAGGTCCACACTCGCCGGGAGCGGGTCGTCGAAGCGGTCGAAGTACCGCGGGGAGTAGGCAACCGACCAGATGACTCCCTCGTGGCGCCGCTCGTAGGCGCGGTCGAGGACGCGGAAGGCGTTCTCGACGGTCTCGCGGTCGGTCTCGGCGGGCGGTCCCTCGCCAGCGAGGTCGAGGTAGAGAAGCACCTGATGCCGAGGCATCTCGACGTTGCCGTGGTCGTCAGCCCGGCAGAACTCGTTCCACGCGTGCTGTCTGCTCGGGAGCGTCTCGAACGCGTCGGTCCCCGCCGGGACGGGGTCGTCCGGTGCCCTGTCGAGGCAGGCGGAGAGCGCCGCCGCGCCGCCGGCGGCGACCGCGGCCTTCAGGAACTCCCGGCGGGACGGAGACCCGTCGAACATACCTCGGCTAAGGACCTCGCGGGGAAGTCCGTTCTGGTGTGTGCGTCGAAGATTTCGCCGCGGTCGTGCGGAACGAGAACACGCGCGCTGGCGTTCGAAACGCACACCAAACGGCATTTGAGTACCGGGCCGCTAGCGAGGGTAATGAAACGACGAACGTATCTCCGCGCCGCGGGGGCGGGCGCGGCGCTCGGTCTCGCTGGCTGTCTCGGCGGCGGCGACGCCAATCCGAACGTCTCGCTGTCGAAGCCCGACCGCGAGAACGACGTGTCCAGTGAGGACCTCCCCTACCCGGCGTGGGGCCAGCAGGTTCCCGACGTGACGCTCTCGGACCCCATCGCGGGGGCCGAGGTGTCCGTGCGCGACATCGACGTGCCGCACTTCCACACGTACTTTTTCACCAACTGCATGACCGTCTGTCCGGTCCTCATCAGCGCGCTCCGCGAGGTCCAGATTCACTCGGTCAGCGAGGGCTACGCCGACGAGGTGTCGTTCTACCCCATCACGTTCGACCCCGCCCGCGACGACGCCGACGCCTTCCGCGCGGAGGCCGACCAGATGAACGTGGACATGGACGCGGGCAACTGGCACTTCCTCCGGCCCGCCGACGAGTCCGAGGCGAAGTCGGTCGTCGAAGACCAGTTCGGCGTCTTCTTCCAGAAGAACGAGCCGAACGACGAGGGCAACTACATGTTCACCCACCTCGGACTCGTCTCGCTCGTCAACGGCGACGGCTACGTCGAGCGGACCTACCGCGGCAACCAACCGGACGAACAGACGCTCATCGACGACCTCACCGCGCTCCGGGAGGCATGACGAGTCGGCGTCGGTTTCTCGCGGCGAGCGGGACCGTCGCAACCGCCGGGCTCTCCGGCTGTCTCGCCGAACTCGGTCGACTCTACACGTCGAACGAACCGCCGGTCGTCTCGAACCGCCCCGACGAGGTGTACGTCCCGACCCACACCGAGGGGATGCGCATGGTCGGGAGCGCGGACGCCGGCGGCCTCCGGGTGGGGGTCTTCTACAGCTATCCGCACCGGTTCTGGGTGATGTCCGACGAGGGCGACGGCTTCGGCACGTCGAAAATCTCGGTCGAGGCCGGCGACGACGTACATCTCATGGCCGCCGTCTGGGACGCCGAGACGGGCGTCGTCGTCCCCGATACCGGTCTCTCGCTCGAAATCGCCCGCGGCGGCGACCTCGTGAGCGAGGAGGTCGTCTACGCGATGCTCTCCCAGCGGATGGGCTTTCACTACGGCTCGAACTTCGGCCTCGACGGCGACGGGACCTACGAGGTGACGGTGGACGTGGGCGCGCCCTCGCTGCGCCTGTTCGGCGACCTCGACGGGCGGTTCGACTCCCCCGCGACCGCGACGCTCGACTTCGAGTACAGCGCCCGCGACCGCGACGACATCCAGTACACGATGCTCGACGACCAGCAGGGCGACCCCGGCGCGGTCAAGCCGATGGAGATGGACGGGCTTCCGCTCGGCCGCGCCCCTGAGACGCTTCCGGGGACGGCGCTCGGGTCGGCGACGACGGGCAGTCTCCGACTCGTCGGCACCGTCCTCGACGCCGACCGTTTCGGCGACGACCCGTATCTGGCCGTCTCCCCGCAGACGCCCTACAACCGCCTTCTCGTCCCGCGACTGGGGCTCACCGGGACCGTCGCGTCCGGCGGGTCGACCCGCTTCGACGGTCGACTCGAACCCGGCCTCGACGCCGACCTCGGCTTCCACTACGGCGCGACGGTTCCGGGGCTCGCCGGCGACGACGCGACCGCGGACCTCGCGGTGGACGTGCCGCCGCAGGTCGCCCGCCACGAGGGATACGAGACGGCCTTTCTCGAATTCGACCCCGTCCGCCTCGGGTAACGGCAACCGAGTCGAACAAGGACAGGGCTATTTTCGTCCGGACCGACCGACCCCGTATGGACTCGACGCGCCGCGAACGAGCGACACTCGCCCTCGCCGTCTGGGGCGTCCTCGTCTCGCAGGTGCTCCTCTACCCGGGCGTCTCCGACCTCGTGACCGCACTCGGCGGCGGACAGGGGGAGTACGACCTCTCGGCCGGGATGCTGTTTCTCGTCGCGGAGTTCGCCTCGTTCGTCGCCTTCTCCAGCGTCTGGGGCGCGCTCTCGGACGCCCTCGGTCGGCGGACGTGGCTCATCGTCGCGGGCGCGGTCGGCGGCGCGGCCAGCTACGTCGCGCTCCTCGCGCTCGCCACGCTCCCGTGGCTCGACGCGACGTTCGGAGCAGTTCTCGCAGTCCGCTTCGTCGGCGGCGCGATGACAATCGGGGCGTTCTCGCTGTCGATTACGATGCTCGCGGACCTCTCGGGGGGCAACGGACGGAACATGGGCGCGGCGGGCATCGCCATCGGTCTCGGCGCGGCGCTCGGTTCGGTCGTCGGCGGCCAACTCACTACCATCGACCCGCTCGCGCCGCTGTACGCGTCCGCCGCGTCGCTCACCGCCGTCGCGCTGCTCGTCACGACCGTCACCGACCGGACGCCCGATTCGACCCGCGTGGGCGTCGGCGTCGTCCTCAAGAAACTGGCCGCGCGCCCGGCGTTCGCGGTCCCCTATGCCTTCGGCTTCATCGACCGCATGACGGCCGGCTTCTTCGCCCTCGTCGGAGTGTACTACTTCCGCGAGGTGTTCGGCGTGAGCGCCGCCGTCGCGGGCGGGGTGCTGGCGCTCTTTTTCGTCCCCTTCGCGCTCCTGCAGTACCCCCTCGGGTCGCTGTCCGACCGCGTCGGCCGGTTCGTCCCCGTCGTCGCGGGGTCGATGCTCTACGGGGTGGCCATCGTCGCCGTCGGGCTCGCACCGGTCTTCGAACTCGCGGCCGGCCTGATGGTCGTCGTCGGCGTCTTCGGCGCGCTCGTCGCGCCCGCGACGATGGCGCTCGTGACCGACCTCGCCGAGTCGGGCGAGCGCGGGGCGGCCCTCGGCGGGTTCAACGTCTTCGGGAGCCTCGGCTTCCTCGCCGGCTTCCTCGTCGGGGGCGTCGTCGCCGACGTGGTCGGCTACCTCCCGTCGTTCCTCGTCGTCGGCTTCGCCGAGGTTGCCATCGCGCTCGTCGCGCTCCGGGCGGTGAAGCGGCTCGACGGCATCGACGCGACTCAGACCCCGTCGAGCGCCGACTGAAGTTCTGCGTTCACGACGAGCCACATCCCGCGGAGGCAGACGACGACGGCGAGGCCGACGCCCGCGAGGACGAACGCCAAGAACAGGCCGACGAAGACGCCGCCGCCCCGCGGGTCGGGGACGGTCGCCGCGAACTCGCCGAGTTGGACGGCGAACGCGACGATGCCGGCGACGAGAAACGCGAGCATCAGTTCGAGGAGCCGCCAGAACGTCTCGATTCGCAGGCCGCCGCGGCCGGTGAGAAGGAGGGCGATTCGCCGCGACGCGGCCAGAAGCGAGACGGCCGTCAGCAGGAGCGTCGCGGCGGCCGCGAGCCCGAAGCCGACGTCGGCCAGCGGTAGCGACGACGCGAGCGGCGAGACGAGCGTCAGCGCGACGCCGAGGAGGACGCCGGCCGCGAAGAGCGACTCGACGCCGAGAATCGCCGTCTCCGGCTCGTCGCGGGCGATTCGAGCGAGTGTCCGGTACACAACCGACGCTCTCGGCGGGCGCTGAAGGCTGTTTCCCTTGGACCTAGTCGTGCCCGGAGACGCGGACCGGCTGGTAGGGTTCTTCGAGGTAGTCGATGTCGGAGCCCGAGAGCTTGATGTCGAGGGCCTCGACCGCGTCTTCGAGGTGTTCGATACTGCTCGTGCCGACGATGGGCGCGTCGACCCAGTCCTTGTGGAGCACCCACGAGAGCGCGAGTTGCGCCATCTTGACGCCCTTCTCGTCGGCGAGTTCCTCGACGCGCTCGTTCACCTCGCGGCCGCCGCCCTCGAAGTACGGGTGGCCCTTGGCGTGCTCGTCGGTCCGACCGCGGGTCGTCGCCTCGAACTCCTCGTGGGGGCGGGTGAGGTAGCCGCGGGCGAGCGGCGACCACGGCATGACGCCGACGCCCTGCTTCTCGCAGAGGGGGAGCATCTCGCGTTCCTCCTCGCGGTAGAGCAGGTTGTAGTGGTTCTGCATCGTGGCGAAGCGGTCCAACCCGAGCGAGTCGGCGGTGTACTGCGCCTCGGCGAACTGGTGGGCCCACATCGACGACGCGCCGACGTAGCGCGTCTTCCCGCGGCGGACCGCGTCGTCGAGCGCGCGCATCGTCGTCTCGATGGGCGTGTCGTCGTCGTAGCGGTGAATCTGCAGCAGGTCGAGGCTGTCCATCCCGAGGCGTTCCAGCGAGTTGTCGAGTTCCTGCTCGATGGCCTTCCGCGAGAGACCGCCGGAGTTCGGGTCGTCCTCGTCCATCTGGAAGTACACCTTCGAGGCGACGACGGCCTCGTCTCGGCGGCCCTCCAGCGCCTTCCCGAGGACGCGCTCGGACTCCCCGTTCGAGTACATGTTCGCGGTGTCGAAGAAGTTGATACCGAGTTCGATGGCGCGGTCGACCAGTTCGAGGCCCGCCTCCTCCTCTAAGACCCACTCGCGCCACTCCGGGGTGCCGAAGCTCATACAGCCGAGACAGATGCGGGAGACCTCCATGCCGGTGTCTCCGAGCGTCGTGTACTCCATGCGGAAACATCCCCGCGAGTCGGCAAAAAGATGGACCAAGCGGTAGCCGCGGTGGGGGACGCCCCCTTCTCGTCCGGTCGTCGACTCACGAGATTCAGGTAAAACGGCCGTTTCTCGGGGTTTGAAACCGTCTCTCTCGATTTATGCCGCTGCGAGTCGTATCATTCATCCGAGGCGTTGCCTCGGTGATTCCGATGTTCACAACGAAACAACTGGTCGCGGTCCTCCTGAGCCTCCTCGTGGTGGGGTCGCTCGCGGGCGTCGCGGCCGCACAGCAAGGCCCGGCGGCCGGCGGGACCGTCGTCGTCGGCGAAGGCGAGACCGTCGACGGCGACCTCGACGCGGTCGGCGGCACGGTCGTCATCGCCGGGACGGTGACCGGCGACGTGTCGGCGACCGCCGGGACCGTCCTCCTGACTGAGACCGGAACCGTCGACGGGAACCTCGACGGCGTCGCGGGCTCCGCGACCCTCGAAGGGACCGTCGGCGGCGACGTGAGCCTCGCGGGCGGCGCGGTGTTCGTCCGCGACACCGCCGACATCGGCGGGTCGTTAGACGCCGCCGGCGGCACCGTCCAGCTCGACGGCGCGGTCGCCGGTAACGTCCGCGTCGGGGCCGACGAGTTCGCTGTCGGCCCGACCGCTCGGGTCGGCGGCTCGCTCGAATACGACGCGGCGACCGCCAGCATCGACTCCGCGGCCGTCGTCGACGGCGGCGTGCGACAGGTCGACGACCTCGTGGTCGCCAGTCCCGTCGTCGCCGGCGCGCCGTTCCAGTTCGGCCAGTTCGAAGCCCCGGTCATCCCCGGCTGGGTGGTCTCGGGCTACTGGCTGCTCGCCAACTTCGTCCTCGGCGCGATTATCGTCCTCGTCGCTCCCGACTTCGCCCGCCGCGTGACGGGCCTCGGGACGAAGAAGGCCGTGCGGAGCGGCGGCGTCGGCCTCCTCGCCATCGTCGCGATACCCATCGTCCTGCTGCTCCTGCTGTTGACCATCGTGGGCATCCCGCTCTCGCTGGCCGGCGGGGTCGGCTTCCTGCTCGCCCTCTGGGTCGCGGGCATCTACGGGGCGCTCGTCCTCGGGACGTGGCTCCTGTCGCTCGCGGACTACGACAACCGCTGGGCCGCGCTGTTCGCCGGCCTGTTCGTCCTCGCCGTCCTCGACTTCGTCCCCCTGGGGGGCGTCCTCGAGTTCGTCGTCCTCCTCGTGGGTCTCGGCGCGTTCGCGCTGGCGCTCCGCGGGGAGTCCGGCGACGACGGTGACGAGGGCGTGAGCGCCCCCGGTGAGGGCCCCCAAGAAGGCTCGCCGATGGCCTGACGGCTCGGCCGCCCCTGCCCAACCCGGACGAACAATTATTATGGTCTGTTCTGTCTGTCGAGCCATGGCAGTCGAGTACGAGACCGAGTCGGAATCGTTCGAGTGGGACATCCCCGAGGACTACAACATCCCCGCGGTCATCGAATCGCACGCCGACGCCTTCGGCGACCGCGTCGCCCTGAAGTTCCGCGACGCCGACGGCGGCCGCGAGGAGCGGACCTACGGCGACCTCCGGGACGACATGAACCGCTTCGCCAACGCGCTCGAATCCATGGGCGTTGGGAAGGGTGACCGGCTCATCCACTTGCTTCCCCGCGACCCCGACGTGTTCGCCGTCCAGCTCGGCGCGCTCAAGCGCGGCGCGCTGCTCGTTCCCAGCTCCTCGATGCTCAAGCCCAAGGACATCGCGTTCCGCGCGAACGACTGCGAGGCGACGACCGCCGTCGTCCACGAGTCGCTCGTCGGCATGGTCGACGAGGTGCGCGACGAGACGCCGCTTTCGAACTTCGTCGTCCTCGGCGGCGACGCCGACGGCTGGACCTCGTTTTCTGACCTCGTCTCCGACGAGTCCGCCGACCACGACGGCCCCGACCTCCGGGCCGAAGACCCGATGTCCATCAACTACACGTCGGGGACGACCGGCCAGCCCAAGCCGGTCCGCCACCGCCACCGCTGGATGCGCTGTTTCGAACTCGTCAACGCCCCCTACTGGTGGGGCGTCACGGCCGACGACGACCTCTCCGACGAACTGCTCTGGGCGACGACCGGAACCGGCTGGGCCAAGTGGTTCTGGAGCCCGGTCGGCGTCGGGCTGACGACCGGCGCGACCCAGTTCGTCTACCGCGGCGACTTCGAACCGGACACGTTCCTCGACATCATGGAAGAAGAGGGCGTCACCCGCCTCTGTGCCGTCCCGACCCAGTACCGGATGTTCGCCCAGCGCGACCTCGGCTCGTACGACCTCCGACTGAAAGAGGCGCTGTCGGCGGGCGAACCGCTCAACCGCGAACCCATCGAGGCGTTCCGCGAGGCGTTCGGCGTCATCCCGAGAGACGGCTACGGCCAGACCGAGACGGTCGCGCTCCTCACGAACTACCCCGGCATCGACGTGAAACCCGGCAGCATGGGCAAGCCGACGCCCGGCCTCGGCACGACCATCATCGACGAGAACGAGGCGGAGGTCGGCGTCGACGAAATCGGCGAAATCGCCGTCCCGGTCGGCTGTCCCGGTATCTTCGACGGCTACTACGAGAAGCCGAATCTCGACGAGAAGACGTTCTCGGGCGACTACTACCGGACCGGCGACCTCGCCTCCCGTGACGAGGACGGCTACTTCTTCTTCGAGGGCCGCGCCGACGACATCATCATCTCGGCGGGCTACCGCATCGGCCCCTTCGAGGTCGAAGACGCGCTCGTCTCCCACGAGGCGGTCGCCGAGGCCGCCGCGGTCGCCAGCCCCCACGAGGAGCGCGGGAGTATCGTCAAGGCGTTCGTCGTCCTCATCGACGGCTACGAGGGCTCCGACGACCTCGTCGACGAACTCCAAGCGTTCATGAAAGAACAGACGGCCCCGTACAAGTACCCGCGCGAAATCGAGTTCGTCGCGGAACTGCCGAAGACCTCCTCGGGGAAGATTCGCCGCATCGAACTGCGCTCGCAGGAACGGGACTGAGCCGCGTCCACCGGGAACCCATTTCCCCTTTGTCACCTTTCTTTAGGCGTCGTCGCTTGGTGACGCCCATGTACATCGCGGACCAGACGTGGCCCGAACTCGGCGACTACGTGGCCGAATCGTCGCTCGCGGTCGTGCCGCTCGGCTCGACGGAACAGCACGGCCCGCACCTCCCGCTCGCCACAGACCACCTCATCGCGGAGGCGTTGGCCCGCGAGGCGGCCGACCGGACCGGCTACCTCTGCACGCCGACCGTCAACGTGGGCGTCAGCCCGCACCACCGCCAGTTCCACGGGACCATGTGGGTGGACGCGCCGCAGTTCCGCGACTACGTGGAGTCGATGACGCGGAACCTCGCGTACCACGGCGTCGACCGGGTCGTGTTCGTCAACGCCCACGGCGGCAACGTCCAGCACCTCCGGGAGGTCGGTCGCCGCCTCCGCGACGACGGCACCATGTACGCCATCGAGTGGATGTGGGACGAGTCGATTCCGGACCTGGTGACGGACCTGTTCGACCACCCCGGCCCCCACGGCGGGCCGAAGGAGACCTCGATGATTATGCACATCGCCCGCGACCTCGTCCGCGAGGGCGAACTCGAAGCCGCCCGCGACGACGGCGTCGTGGACCTGGGCGACGAGCACCTCCGCGAACACGGCGCGCGGACCTTCTACGACGCCGTCGAGAACTCCGAAAACGGCGTCTTCGGCGACCAAACCGACGCGTCGCCGGCGGCCGGCGAGGAACTGTTCGAGGCCGCGGCCGACCAGCTCGTTCGCCTGCTCTCGTGGCTCGACGACCAGCCGAGTGAGGACCTGCTCGCGCCCGCGCACGTCGACCCGCAACCGGGCTCGCGTCGCTGACCCATCGACTGGCCGACACGCTCTTTTCTCCGCCGCCGAAGGGACGCCCATGACCGTCTGGGTCCTCGGCGACCAACTCGACCCGTCGGCCGCGCCGCTCCAGTCCGACGACCGCGTGCTGATGATAGAGGCGCACGCCTTCGGCGACCGACTGCCGTACCACCCCCAGAAGCTCGCGCTCGTCTTCTCGGCGATGCGGCACTTCCGCGACGACCTCCGCGAGCGCGGCTTCGAGGTGACCTACGTCGAAGCCGAGACGTTCGGCGAGGGGCTCGACCGCTACTTCGACGCCGCGCCCGGCGACGACCTCGTCGTGATGGACCCGCCGAGCCACGGGGCGGGCGAGCGGCTTCGGGAACTCGTCGCCGCCCGCGGCGGGTCGCTCACCCTCGTCGAGAACGACCTGTTTCTCACGACGCCGGCCGACTTCGACGACTGGGCCGGCGACGCCGACACCTACCGACAGGAACACTGGTACCGGCACGCCCGCCGGGAGACGGGCGTCTTGATGGACGGCGACGACCCCGCCGGCGGCGAGTGGAACTACGACGACCACAATCGAGAGACGCCGCCGGAGGGGTGGACGCCGCCTGAAGCACCGCGGTTCGAACCGGACGAGACGACACGGGAGGTCATCGAGTTCGTCCGCGAGCGCTACCCGGGCGCGTGGGGGTCGCCAGAACCGTTCGTCTGGCCGGTGACGCGCGAGGCGGCGAGACAGGCGCTGTCGCACTTCGTCGAGGTCCGCCTCCCCGAGTTTGGCCCGTATCAGGACGCGATGGTCGACGGCGAGTGGGCGCTCTGTCACTCCCTGCTGTCGGCGGCCATCAACCTCGGCCTGCTCCACCCGCGCGAGGCGGTCGAAGCCGTCGAGGAGGCCTACGAGGCGGGCGACGCCCCGCTCAACAGCGCCGAGGGGTTCGTGCGGCAGGTTCTCGGCTGGCGGGAGTTCGTGCGGCACGTCTACCGGCGGTCGATGCCCGAGTTGGCCGCGGCGAACCAACTCGACCAGACCGAATCGCTCCCGGAGGCGTACTGGACCGCCGAGACGGACATGCGCTGTCTCTCGGAGGCCGTGGGCCACGTCCGCGACCGCGGCTACGCCCACCACATCGAGCGCCTGATGGTGCTTTCGAACTTCGCGCTCGTCTACGGCGTCGACCCGGCGGAACTCGACCGCTGGTTCCACCTCGGTTTCGTCGACGCGTACCACTGGGTGACGACCCCGAACGTGGTCGCCATGGGGTCGTTCGCCACCGACGTGCTCTCATCGAAGCCCTACGCCTCCTCGGGGAACTACGTGAACGAGATGTCAGACTACTGCTCGTCGTGTCCCTACGCGGTGTCGAAGACGACCGGCGAGAACGCCTGCCCGTTCAACGCGCTCTACTGGGATTTCCTGAAGGAGAACGAAGAACGCCTCCGGGGAACGGGTCGGATGGGACTCATGTACTCTCACGTCGACCGGAAGGACGACGAGGAGTGGGACGCCATCCGGGCGCGGGCCGACGAGATTCGGCGGATGGGCCGGGCGGGGACGCTCTGAGAGAGTGCAAGGAGCGGCCACGACCCGCCCGAGACCGGCGACCGCGGGGCGCGAGCACCGCGGCTCGACGGGTGATAATGCAGAACGCTGTTCGCTGTCGAGTCGCCGTCGGCCGGAACGCGCCGGACTCAGAGTCGCGTGACGTTGACCGCTCGCGGGCCCTTGTCGGCCTGCTCGATGTCGAACTCCACTTCTTGACCCTCTTCGAGGTCGGGGCCGCCGATGTCCTCCATGTGGAAGAACACGTCGTCGTCGTGGTCTTCGGTCTCGATGAAGCCGTAGCCGCCGGAGGACTTGAAGAATGCAACCTTACCTTTCGCCATTGCGTGTCGAAATGCACCGCTATCGGCCATAAGGATTCCGCCGATTGCTACCACTGACCGTGGTACTGTTTACTATCCTTCGAGTCAGTCGTCGCGCGGCTCTCGGCCGAGCGTGTGGAACTCCTCGTTCGGCCGCATGTCGGCGAACATCGCCATGCGGTTGCTGAGGTTGAAGAAGGCCGTGACCGCGCCGATATCCCAGACCGCCTCCTCGGAGAAGCCGGCGTCGCGGAGTCGCTGGAGGTCGTCCTCGCCGACCTCGGCGGGCGACTCAGTGAGTTTCACCGCCACGTCGAGCATCGTCTTGTGCTTCTCGGGGATGTCGGCGGTGCGGTAGTTGGCGACCAGTTGGTCCGCGAGCAGCGGGTCTTTCGCGTAGATGCGGACCAGCGCGCCGTGGGCGACGTTGCAGTAGTAACAGTGGTTGACGCCGGAGACGGCCACGATTATCATCTCGACCTCGTGGCGTTCGAGGTCGGTGTCCTCGACGAGGGCGTCGTGGTACTCGAAAAAGGGCCGGAAGTGCGAGGGCTTGTACGCGAACGCGGCGAAGACGTTCGGGGTGAAACCGGCGCGCTCGGTCTCGTCGTCGATGCGCTCGCGCAGGTCGTCCGGGAGGTCGTCGCGGTCGGGCACCGGGAAGCGGCGCATGGCGTCGTCGTCCATGCGTCTCCGCTCTCCCGGGCGGACCTTAACGATTCCTCAGGTTCGCGGGGCGCTCGACGCCTCGCGTTCGGGGTCGCTCAGAGCGCGACCGAGAGGTACGCCGCCGCGGCCACGGCGAACACGCCGACGGCGAACAGGCCGTAGTTGGCGACGGTGTTGTCCGCGGTCCACAACGAGAGCGTGAACTTCCGGGACGAAAGCGGCCACAGGGGGCGGATGCCGGCCGGCGTGAGCACGTCGGCCAGAAGGTGCGCGAGGATGGTGAGCGCGCCCACGGCGAAGCCGAACGCGCCGAGCGCCGTCGCCGCGGCCTCGGGTTGGCCGGCGTTGCTGGCGAGGAGGTACGCGCCGCCGCCGCCGACGCCGCCGACGAGGGCCGCAAAGAGGACCGTGTGGGTCGGCCCGCGGTGGGAGATGCCGGGGACGCGCATGTCGTAGTCGGGGAGCATCGCCAGCCAGCACATCGCCGCGCCGGCGACGAAGGCGAGTTCCGGGCGGCCGGCCTGCACGAGCGCGAAGCCGACCGGGGCGAACACGAGGAGCGAGACGCCCCAGTGACCGAATCGGTACATCTGGTGTGCCCTCGCGCCCGCGGCGAACAAAACCTTTCGGCCTCCGCGACCGTCAGCGGAGCAATCGTTATCCCCGGTGGCCGCGATTTCCGTCGCATGAGCCAACACCTCTCGTCGTTTCTCTCGGGCCTGTCGGCGCTTGAGGTGACGGCCCTCGTGCTTCTCATCTCGGTCGGCGGCGCGTTCGTCATGGAGAAGGTGGTCATCCGCCTCCTGTTTCAGTACACCAGCCGAACCGAGACCTCGCTCGACAACATCGTCGTCCAAGAGCTTCGGTGGCCTATCGTCGTCACCGTCTCGTTGACCGGTATCTTCCTGTTCTCCAGGGCCCCCGCGGTCGCCGAGGCGCTCGTCGTCGACTCGGCGACGCTCAACGACTTCTTCGGCCTGCCGTCGCTGTCTGTCGGCATCGTCGTCTGGGCGTGGGCGCTCAACCGCCTCGTCAACCGCCTCGTCGAGGCGGTCAAGGACAAGGGCAGTCGCTACGACTTCGCGCCCGTCTTTTCGAACGTCTGGACCATCGTCGTCTCGGTCGGTACCGTCGGCGCGCTGCTGTACATCTGGGGCATCGAAATCACGCCGCTTTTCGCCGGCGCGGGCATCGCCGGCATCGCCGTCGGCTTCGCCGCCAAGGACACCGTCGCCAACTTCTTCGGCGGCATCGCGCTGTACTTCGACGACACCTACAAAATCGGCGACTACGTCGTCCTCGACTCCGGCGAGGCGGGCACCGTCGTCAAGGTCGGCATCCGCTCGACCACGCTTCTCACCCGCGACGAACTGCTCGTGACGGTGCCGAACTCGGTGCTCAACGCCGCGAAAATCATCAACGAGTCCGCGCCGAACCGCCGCCGCCGGCTGAAGGTCCCGGTCGGCGTCGCCTACGGAACCGACGTGGACGAGTTCGAGGAGTTGCTGACCGAACTCGCGCTCGACGAGCCGCTTGTCCTCGACGCGCCGCGTCCGCGGCCGCGGTTCCGCCGGTTCGGCCCCGACGCGCTGGAGTACGAACTCGTCTGTTGGGTCAACAGCCCGCTCAAGCGCGGGAAGGCGACGCACAACCTCAACCGCGAGATATACAAGCGCCTGAACGACGCGGGCATCGGGATTCCGTTCCCCCAGCGAGACGTTCACGTCCACTCGACGGACACCGAAGCGACCCGGCAGTCGCCCGCGGCCGGACTCTCGAACGGTGGGGTCCGGCAACCGGCTCGCACCCCCGACATGGCGAGCGAGGGCACGGCCGACGAAGTCGCGGACGCGGACGCGGAAGCGACGACGGACGAAGACGACAGCGCCGACGACGAGTGAGCGCCCGGAGCCGTCCGCCGCGCCCGCCGGGAGCACCCGCGATGACCGCCCGCCGGGAACGTTAACCGCAGCGCGGCCGTGGCTTGGATATGCTCCAACTCGGTCCCGTGGACGGACTCATCGAGACGTTCGGTCCCTTCGCCATTCCGGCCTTGCTGTTCGTCGCCGGGTTCGTCGGCTACCTCGTGCTCGTCGCGCTCGGGCGGACCGGGCGCGACGAGACCTGAGCCTGCTCCTCGACGACGAGACTACTCCTCGACGGCGATAGTTCCTGTCATGCCGGCGGCTTCGTGAGGCACGCAGTAGTACGCGTGCTTGCCGACCATCTCGAAGGTGTGGACGGAGGACTGGACCGTGCCCTTGCCCTCGCTCCATCCGGTCTCGGCCGCGGTCGAATTCTCGGTCGACTGGTCGTTACAGCCCGCGAATCCCGCGGTAGCGACTGCGAGTTAAAAAATTGTCAGGGCGGCTCAGTCGGCCGTCGCCGACTCGTCGCCGCGGAAGCGGTCCAGCGCCGACTCGAAGTCGCCGTCGTCTTCGACGGTGTCTTCCCACTCTTCGAGGCCGCGCTCGGCGCGGGTCCCCGAGATGGTGTTGTCGAAGAAGAAGGCGATGAGGCCGCCGACGGCCATCCCGGTCGAGCCGATGACGAAGACCGTGTCGGCGACGAGTTGGGTCCCGAGGACGGGGCCCACGAGCGCGACCTGCCGCATCCCCTCGCGGAACGCCGCCGCGCTCTCGACGTTGCCCATGTAGGCGGGGACGGCGAGGCCGGCGAACATGGCGACGCCGACGATGAACACGTTACGGGAGGAGTCGAGGTCGACGTACTTCAGGTTCGAGAGGCCGACGGCGACGATTTGGCCGAACATGGCGACGTAGAGGCCGCCGACGATGGGGTCGGGAATCGTCGCGATGAGCTGTCCGAAGTAGCCGACGAAGCCCATGACGAGCATCACGACTGCGCCGACCTGTACGACGTAGCGGGAGGCAACGCCCGTGAGGCCGATAGCGCCGATGTTCTCGGAGTAAGAGGTCGAACCGCTGCCGCCCATGACGGCCGAAAAGACGTTCATCACACCCTCCATGCCGATGCCGTGGTTGATGCGGCGCTCCGAGGGCGCGCCGACGCCCGAGAGCCGGGCGACGGCGTGGTAGTCACCGAAAGACTCGACCATCGAGGCCGCGACGCCCGCGAGCATTCCGATGATGAAGGAGGTCGTGAACTGCGGGATGCCGAAGGCGACCGAGCCCACGACGGGGAGCGCGACCGTCGTCGTCCCCGCGCCGCCCGCGAAGCCCCACTGCAAGGGGTAGATGGTCATGAGCGCCGGGGCCTCGACGACCGTCTGGAGGTTCACGTAGCCCGCCGCGCCGGGGGCGATGACGCCCGCGACCGAGAGGCCGGCGGCGACGACGTACGAGACGATGACGCCGAGCAGCACCGGGAACAGCTTGAACGCCGGGTGCGCGGTGTCGAGGTACTGCGAGAACAGGACGATGAGCGCGAGCGTCAGGCCGAGGAGCCACCAGTTGTTGGTCGCCGACGCGACCTGCGGGGCGTTGAAAAGCGACAGCCCGATGAGCGCGATGGTCGGCGCGATGACGACCGGCGAGATGAACTTTCGGAGGCGTCCGAGCAGGCCGAAGTAGCCGACGAACACCTCGACGACGGCCGCGACGATAATCGCGCCCTGCAGTTGCAAGAGGGCGCTCTGCCACGCGACGCCCGACTGGTCGGCCGCCGTCGCGACGCCGATGACGGCGAGCGCCGGCGCGAGCATCGAAAACGGTGCCCCTTGCACGATGGGGTAGCGGTTCCCGAACGTCGTCTGCATCAGCGTCGCGATGCCGGAGACGACGAAGAACGTCCCGACGAACCGCGGCACCACGTCGGCGGGCATACCGAGGGCTCCGGCGAGGATGAGGGGGACGGCGATGTTCGCGCCCACCATGGTGAGGTAGTGTTGGGCGCCGAGAAGGAGAGCGGTCGGAAGGGGTGGTTTGTCGTCGATACCGTACTGCACGAACGAGGAGGGAGAGGAGTCGTCCGTCACGACCATCCCCCCGTGTGTGGTGGTTCGCTCCCGAGCATGGTTGTCCGAGGATTTTGTTCAGACTATATATGTCCTGCTTTTCGCGCGCGTTCGGGGGGTAACGACTTTGTTTCACCGGTTTCATTCGTGACGCGTGACCGACCGACACGGACGTTCGAAGACGGGGAACCGCGACCGGTGGCTGTTCGGTTGGGCGCTGGGCTATGCCGCGGTGGGTGCGTCGTCGCTCGTCGTCCCGCTGTACGCCATCGAACTGGGAGCGAACGCGCTGTTCGTCGGCCTCATCGCCGCGACCGCCGCCTTCGCCGGCGCGCCGGGCGCGGTGCTCTGGGGCCGGCTGGCCGCCCGCGCGAAGCGCAGGCGACCGTTCATCCTCGTCGCGCTCGTGGCGACCGCCGGCGCGCTCTTCCTCACGGCCACCGTGTCGTCGCCGGCCGCGGTCCTCGTCGCCAACGCCCTGTTGTGGTTCGTCGTCGCCGCGGCCGCGCCGGTGTTGAACCTCATCGTCGTCGAGGGCGTCCCGTCGAAGGACTGGGACCGCCGCTTCGGCGTCCTCAACCACTATCAGGGGTACGGCTGGCTCGGCGGCCTCGTCGTCGGCGCGGTCTGGTCGGCGCTGGCCCCGCGCCTGTTCGGTCTCGACGCGCTCGCGGTCCAGCGGCGGTTCCTCGTCGCGGCCGCGGTCGCCGCCGCGCTCGGTGCCGTCCTCGTCCGCGTTTGGTACCCCGAACGCTCGACGCTGTCGGCGCGGCGGTTCGCCCGTGTGTCGGCCAGTATCCGCCGACAGAGCGGCCTCGTCGGGCGTTCGGTCCGCGCGGTCCCGTACGGTCCCTCGCGGCTCTACTGGGCGCTCCAGAGCCTCGACCTCGACGACCTCCGGGCGCGGATGAGTCCCGAACTCCTCCGGTACCTCGCGGCCGCGACGCTGTTTTTCGTCGGCTTCTCGGTCTTCTTCGGGCCGCTGCCCGCGTACCTCGTCGGCTCCGGCCGGTCCGCCGACGAGGTGTTCGCTCTGTTCGTCCTGTCGAGTCTCGGGTCGGCGGTGAGCTACGCGAAGGTCGGCGCGTTCGCGGCGCGACACGACCCCCGTCACCTCCAGGCCGGCGCGCTGGCGACCCGCGGACTCGCCTTCCCGGCGGTCGCCGTCGTCGGCACGCAGTTCGCGGCGCTCGCCGCGCTCGTCACCCTCGGCGCGACGTTCCTCGTCATCGGCGTCACGTGGGCGGTCATCGCGGTGACGGCGACCGGGATGGTGACGCGACTCGCGCCCGACCGGATTCGCGGGGAGGCCCTCGGCGCGTACACGGCGCTTTCGAGCCTCGGCGGCGGGGTCGGCTCGGCGCTCGGCGGGTTCGTCGCCGACGCCGCCGGCTACGTCGCCGCGTTCGGCCTCGCGGGCGTCGTCGTGGGTTGTGCGCTCGTCGTGGTGGTACTCACCGGCGGGCGGGGCGTCGCGGCGGGAGAGCAGTCGCTCGCCGATTAGGTTCTCGAAAACGAGAGCGGGGCCGGTCGCAGAACGTCCCTACTCGATGGCGTGCACCGGCGAAATCCAGACGACGAGGTCGCCGTCGCGCTTGATGACGCCCTCGATGGAGTCGTCTTTTTCGAGCGGCGGGTCCTCCACGTCGTCCATCGAGACGCGCACGACTTGGTACACCTCGTCGACGAGCCAGCCGGTCGCGGCCTCGTCTTCGAACTTGTTGGGGTCGAAGATGACGATGCGCTTCGACTCGCCCTCGTCGTCGATGCTGAGAAGCGACTTCGGGTTGATGATTGACGTGGTCCGCCCGCGGAGGTCCATCACGCCCTCGACGTAGTCCGGCGCGTTCGGAACCGCCGTGAGCTGGCCCTTGTCGACGATTTCGCTCACGTACTCGATATCGACGCAGTACGTCTCCGGGCCGAGTTGGAATTCCAGCACCTGTACTTCTTCGGCGGAGTCCTCCGCGTCGGTCTCGTCCGCGCTCATCTCGGTCGTGATTGCATCTTGTCGCATGGTCATCCCCGGCGGCGACATCCGCCGCCACCTGTCTGCTTCAGAGTGGTGAGATTCAGCGTATAAAGATACGTACCCGATTATCAGCCGTGATTATCCTCGCCGAGTGTTTATATACCCGATTTCCGAACCTCGGAGGTAGATGAGCGGTCAACGAAACGGCACACTAACGAATCCACCGAGCCCTCGGCGGGGGGGCCACTCGGCGTCGTCGAGTTCCCGCCGACCCGGAACCGCCGGGTGGGGACGATGAGCGCGTCCGCCGGCGCGGAGCCGACTCGCGCGGTCGTCGTCGACGACTCGCGGTTCATGCGGACGCTGATTCGCACGCTCCTCGAAGACGCCGACGTCGAGGTCGTCGCCGAGGCGGCCGACGGCCGCGAGGCGATTTCGGTGGTCGAGGCGAACCGACCGGACGTCGTGACGATGGACATCGAGATGCCCGAGATGAACGGACTCGACGCGGTCGAGGCCATCATGGAGGAGTGTCCGACGCCCGTCCTCATGCTCTCGGCGCACGCCGAGGAGGACGCCGATGTGACGTTCGAGGCGCTCGACCGGGGGGCGGTCGACTTCGTGACGAAGCCGGGCGGCGAGGTTACCTCCGAGATGCCCCGCGTCAAGCGGGAACTGGTCGAGAAGATTCAGTCCGCCGCGGCGGTCGACCTCTCGGCGACGCGCCGGGGCTCCCGGCCGCCGAAGACGGAGCCGAAGTCGACGGCGACCGCGGGGTCGAAACCGGCGTCTTCGGGGGCGACCGGGTCGCTGCCGACCGAGGGCTCGACGCTGATTATCGGCGCGTCCACGGGCGGGCCGAACGTCGTCGAGCGGTTGCTCGCGGCGCTCCCCGAGGAGGCGGGCCTCCGCGTGCTGGTCGTCCAGCACATGCCGGCCGGCTTCACGAAGCGCTTTGCGGCGCGGCTCGACGGCCGCTGTGACTACGAGGTCCAAGAGGCGAGCGACGGCGAGCGAATCGGCCCCGGGCAGATTCGCATCGCACCCGGCGGTTCCCACCTCCTCGTGACCGGCGACCGGGCTGGACGTCTCCGGCTCGAACTCTCCGACGACGAGCCGCTCCACGGCGTCAAGCCGGCTATCGACCTCACGATGGCGTCGGCCGCCGAGGCGGTCGACGCGCCGCTGGCCGGCGTGCTCCTCACCGGCATGGGCCGCGACGGCGTCGAGGGGATGACCCGAATCAAGCGGGCGGGCGGCCACACGGTCGCACAAGACGAATCGACCTCCGCGATCTTCGGAATGCCGAAGCGGGCCATCGAGGCCGGCTGTGTCGACACCGTCTCGGCCGACGGGCGAATCGCAGACGAAGCACTCCGCGGGCTCACTACCTGACCATGGACGAAGAACTCTACCAAGCATTCATCACCGAGAGCGAAGAGAGCATCACGCAGTTGAACAACTCCCTGCTGTCGCTGGAGTCGAACCCGGACGACACCGAGGCCATCGACGACATCTTCCGGCAGGCCCACACGCTGAAGGGGAACTTCGGTGCGATGGGATTCGACAACGCCGCGACGGTCGCCCACGCCGTCGAGGACCTCCTCGACGAGATTCGCCACGAGCGACTCGACGTGACGGCCGAGCGGATGGACCTCGTCTTCGACGGGATGGACCTCATCGTGGAGATTCTCCACGACATCGAGGAGAACGGCGAGTCCACCATCGACCCGACCGACACGGTCGAGGAGATTCGCGCCGCCGTCGAAGACGGAGGTGACGCGGGAAACTCGAACCCGGCGGCGTCTGACGAGGCCGACCGCGAGTCGGTCGACCTCGACTCTCTCGCCGCCGACTGCGTCGACACCGATGCGCTCGACGCGACCACGCTCACCCACGCCCACGTCGAACTCGACGCGGGCCAGATGAAGGGCGTCGACGCCGGCATCTTCCTCAGTAGCATCCCGGAGGAACTCGACGTGGTCGGCGCGAACCCGAACCGCGACGCCATCGAAGACGGCGAGTTCGGCGACGGCTTCGACCTGTTCGTCGCCGAGCGCGACGCCGCCGTCGTCGAAAGCGAACTCGACGGGCTCTGGAAGGTCTCGACGGTCGAGACGACCGACGTGTCCGACGCGCTCGCCGGCGGCGACGAGGCCGCGGACGCCGGCGACACTCCGGCGGCGGAGTCGGATATTGACGCCGAGGTTGACGCCCCGGCATCGGATGGCTCCGACCAGTCCGCTGACGCTGACGGCGCTGTCGACAGTGACAGCGACACGGCGTCCGACGCACCCAGCGTCGACGACGGGAGCGAAGGAGACGCCGACGAGGCCGAGTCGACCGAGAGCGACGAAGAACCGGAGTCCGGCACGGAGAAGAAAAAAGAGGCCCGCTCCATCTCCGCGGTCAAGTCCGTCCGCGTGGACGTCGACCAGCTCGACGAACTCCACGAACTCGTCGAGCAGTTGGTCACGAGCCGCATCAAGCTCAGAAACGCCATCGACGTGGGCCAGACGACCGCGCTCGACACGCTCGACGAACTGGACAAGATTTCGTCGAACCTCCAGAACACCGTGATGGACATGCGGCTCATCCCGCTGAAGAAGGTGTTCGACAAGTTCCCCCGACTGGTGCGCGACCTCGCCCGCGAGCAGGACAAGCGCGTCTCGTTCAAGGTCGAGGGCGCGGACATCGAACTCGACCGCACCATCCTCGACGAGATTTCCGACCCGCTGATGCACGTCCTCCGGAACGCCGTCGACCACGGCATCGAAGCACCCGACGTGCGCGAGGCAAACGGCAAGTCCCGCACGGGGACCATCAGACTCTCCGCGCGCCGCCAACACGACACCGTCATCGTGACCGTCGAGGACGACGGCGGCGGTATCAACGCCGACGCCGTCCGCGAGAAGGCCGTCGACAAGGGCGTGGCGACCCGCGAGGAGGTAACCCAGATGCCCGACAGCGAGGTGTACGACTACATCTTCCACCCCGGCTTTTCGACCAACGACGAAATCACGGACGTGTCCGGCCGCGGCGTCGGCATGGACGTGGTGAAGACGACCGTCGAATCGCTCGACGGCTCGGTGTCGGTCGAGAGCGAACCCGGCGAGGGAAGCACGTTCAACATCCGGCTGCCGGTGTCGGTCGCCATCATCAAGGTGCTTTTCGTGCAGGTCGAAGACCGCGAGTTCGGCGTCCCCATCAAGTACATCGACGAGATAAGCCGGCGCGACCGCGTCCAGACGGTCAGCGGCGCGGAGGTCATCGTCCACGAGGAGACTATCTTCCCGCTGATTCGGCTCCGCGAGGCGCTCGAAATCGACTCGCCCGAACCCGACGACGGCATGGTGGTCCGCATCCGTCCCGACGACAGACAGGTCGCGCTACACTGTGACGGCGTGACGAAACAGGAGGAGGTCGTCGTGACGCCCCTACAAGGACCGCTGTCGGGCGTCGGCGGGCTGTCGGGAACGGCCGTCATCGGCGACGGCAACGTCATTCCGATTCTGGACGTCTCGACGCTCGAACTCCCCGCCGACGGCCAGCAGGCGATGCGCGAGTTCGACCCGAGCCAGCTCCCCGACACCGCCGAGGAGGCGGCCGACTGATGCCCTCGTCGGCGACCGACGACCCGGCGTTCGGCCGGCTCTTGGACTACATCGAAGACTCCCTGCAGTTCCAGACGAGTTCGTACAACGACGCCTACCTCGACCGCCGAATCTCCGCGCGGATGCGGCGGCGACGTGTCGACGACTACGGGTCGTACCACAACCTCCTCACCGACGACGAGGAAGAACAGCAGGCGCTCCTCGACGCGCTGTCAGTCAACGTGACGAGCTTCTTCCGCAACCCCGAGGTGTGGGAGGCACTCCGCGAGGTGCTCCGCGACCTGAGTTCGCGGGGGAGCCGCCACGACCCCATCAAGATCTGGAGCGCGGCCTGCTCGGACGGCCGCGAGGCCTACTCGCTGGCGATGCTCGCCCACGACGACGACCGCGTCGACGAGCGCCGCATCGAAATCGTCGGCACGGACATCAAACGCGAGATTCTCCGCGCCGCCAGGGCGGGCGAGTACCGCGCCTCCGAGACCAACGACGTGGCCGAACAGCTCGACCCCATCGGCCGCTGGGAGCGCTTCGTCGACCGCGACGACGACACCTTCCGGGTGAAAGACGCAGTCACCGACATGGTCCGCTTCGAGCGACGCGACCTCATCCGCGAGGAGCCGCCGGGGACGTTCGACCTCGTCGTCTGTCGGAACCTGTTCATCTACATCAACGCCGAGTCGAAGCGGGCGGTCTTCGAGACGCTCGGCTCCGCGCTGAAGCCGGACGGGTACCTCACCATCGGCATGACAGAGACCATCCCGCCGACGTGTAGACAGCAGTTCGACCCCGTCGAGAAACGACTCCGCATCTACCGCGCGAGCGACGCCGCGGTCGGGAGGTGAGCGATGAAACCCGGTGAGCAAAAACTCGGAGACACCCGCGGGCGGTTCCTCCAAGTCATCAAGAACGGCCGGGAGATACACGACGTCGACTGGACGAGCGGCCGAATTCTGCTTTCGAACAGGCGGCTCATTCTCGCGGGGACGGGCGGCAAGCGGACGATTCAGCTCTCGAAGATACAGGAGTTCGGCGGCCGGTACGACGTGAACCAGCGCATCGCGACCGTCTCCGACTACTTCAGCGTCCACATCCCGTCGGGCGTCGTCCTGCTCGCGCCCGTCGACTACGACGAGTTCGAGACGGACTTCTTCGGGGCGCTCCTCAACACCGAGCAGTTCCTCGCGCGACATCCCGCAGTCGCCGGCGGCGTCGTCCAGAACACCGAGTGGGAAAAGTCCCGGCTCAAAGTCGAAGACGAGGCCGTGAGCATGGCGACCGTCGGCGGCAAGTTCGTCGAGGTCCGCCTCGACGACATCGGCGACGTGAAGACCGGCGAGCGAACCATCGTCGACAAACACCGGAGCGTCATCGAGGTCGAACACTCCGACGACGAGGGGACGAGCCTCCAGACGTACATCTCCGGCTCCGACCGCGCCGTCAGCTTCCTCTACACGCTCCTCCGCGAGGGCGAGGAGCTTTCCGAGACCTCTATCGAACTGAGCGAGACGGACAAACAGGTCCTCACGGCGCTGTACTCCGGCGTCTCCCCGTTCGACATCCCCAGCTTCCTCGGGCTCGACGTGGACGAGGTCGAGGAACTCTTCCAGCGGCTCATCGACCACAACGTCGTCGAGGAGATTCGCGTGCGCCACGAGGTGCAACTCAACGCCCGCGGCCGCAGCATCGCCTCCGACGCCATCAACGAACAGTAGTCAGCACTCGGTTTTTCCCGGGGAACTCGCCGGACGAGAGCGACGCGTCGCGCTCGTCAGTCGTCGCTCGCGCGCCGAGAGGCGCGTTCGAGTGCGATTCCGGCGAAGAGACCACCCAACCAGAGCCCGCCCAAGAGAACCATTCCCCGAACGCGCCCGCCGGGTTCGAGGTGCAGGCCGTACGCCGCGAGGATTGGTAAGAGGGCGCTCAAGACGCCGACTATCGTGTACCAGAAGTGGTCGTTCGGTCCGGACCACCGCCAGCGGTACGCGGGAAACGCGGCGTACCCGAAGCCGGCGATTGTGTACGTGAGAAGGAGAGCGACCCCAACCCAGACCGCACCGTGTCGGAAGCCGAATGAGTAGCTGACCGCGCTCCCGACTCCCAGACCGAAGAGCGACGAGGCCCACGTTCGCATAGAAACAGAATCAGTTGCACCGTTGATAGTTCTTCCCGGTCGCCGGTCGACTCCGGTTTCGGGAGAAACGCCCGCTCTCAGACGTTCACGTCTTCGATTTCTTCGTTGACGACGAACCGTCCCTGCGGCGTCAGCGAGGTCGGAAGCTCGTCGTCGCCGATGAGTTCCTCCTCGTGGAGCTTCTCCAGTTCCGCGTCGAGGACTTCCTCTTCGACGCCGAGGAGTTCGCTGAAGTCGACTTCCGCGGCCATCTCGCCGGCGGAGTACAGTCCGACGAGGACTTCGAGGCCCTGTTCCGTGACCTCGACGTTTCGGACGCCGGACTTTATCCAGTGGTAGACGAGCCGGAGGTAGCGCCCGAGGATGTTCATCTTCCGACGCGAGTCGAGCGTTATCTCGGAGGTGACCGTCTGACCCTGCTTGACGTGCTGGACCGAAAGCACCAGCCGCGTTTCGCCGTCGACGGTCCGCTCGAGCACCTCGAAGAAGATGACGCTCGCGAGGTCGATGTGGAACGGGTCGCCGTTCTCCGTGAGCGGGCCGTCGTCGTCGGGGAACGTGACGGCCTCGTAGTCGAGATGGAGGCCGGAGGGTTGTCGCTCCGTGTCGAGGACGCGCCCGCCGATGCGGGCCGGGTGGGTGACCTGCGCGCGCGAGCCGTTGAGCGCCGCGCGGAACAGCAACAGCGAGAACTTCTCGATGGTATCTCGGTCGCCGCCGATGACGGTCGTCCGGCGCTGGCGGCCGATAATGTAGCCGACCATCACCGTGTAGTCGAAGAACTCCTCGACCTCCGGGGGGACCTGCCCGACGGCGATGTCGAAGATGGAGGTGATGGGGATGACGGTCTTGGCCTTCGACGTGGCGAGGATAAGCCGGCGCTGGCTCATCAGGACGCGGCCCTTGACGGGCTCGAACGAGGCGTTGCCGCCGGCGACGAAGTTAGCGACGAAGTCGACGACGATGGACTCGCCGTCGCTGGTCTGTTTTTCCGTCTGTCTCTTCGAGCGCGCCCGCTCTTGTTCCTCGCGTTCGTCCGACGGTTCGGACTTCTTCCGGCGGTACGCCTGTAGGAGGTCGCTTTTCGCCACGTCGCCCCCCTCGGGCGCGCGGGAACGGGCCTCCTGTGGGGTCTGTTCGCCTGCCGCGTCTGGCATCGAATCTCGGGTCTGTTGTCCGTCTTCAGTCATATACTAATCAGCGCTCCTGCGAGCGACGAGGTGGCGACCGCCATCAGGGAGCCCACCCAGACGAGCATCACGAAGTGCAGGTAGGCGTTCGCCTTGTGTCCGCCGTCGACCATCCGAATCATGAGCGACGACAGGAGGGCGTTAAACAGGATGATGAGCGTCAGCATGTACTCGATGAAGGGCACGTCGTAGACGCCCGCGTAGATGAGCGTCCCGAACTGGAGGCTGTCGAGGTTCATCTGCGTCGAGAAGGACGCCAGAATCTCGACGACTTCCAGTCCGATGAAGAACGCGAACGACGCGGAGGCCGTGATGCCGTAGAGGACGCCGATGAGGGTGACCGTCGACTGCTTTCGCTGTCGGCGGAGCTTGATTATCTCGTTCATGTTACGGCTGATGAGTTCGCCGAGGAGCTTCGGTTTGCCACCCATCGACCGGCCGACGTTGTACATCTCGGAGAACTTCTGGACGAGATAGGAGTTCGTCTCCGCGGTGAAGAAGAACCACGACCGGTCGGGGTCGAGCCGCATCCGAAGCCGCGTGTACAGCCGCGATATCTCCCGCGAGAGGACGCCGAAGTCCTTCGTCTTGAGCGTCTTCAGGACGGCCGTGGTCGTGCTCTGTTTCGCCGTCTCGGACGCCCCGAGCGCGCGGATGAACCCGGGGTACTCCTCGTCGCGCTCGCCGATGCGTTTCTCGTGGCGGCGCGCGACGATGCCGGGGACCGCAAGCGGCGTCAGCGGCGTCGAGATGAGGAGCGGAATCGGGAGTTCCATCATGATGGGCCGGACCGTCTCACCGACGACGGTCAGGTTGAACGTGCCCAACGCGAGCACGAGGACCATCGTGATAGAGAGGCCGACCGCGCCGTACAGCGTGATGTCTATCTGCCGGTCCGCCTTCGTCCGGTACTCGCGCTGGTGGAACCACAGCGGGTCGTACGGCGACATCGTCCGGATGACGAAGTAGAACCCCAACTGCACGAAGACGAAGAGTACGATGACCGCGCCGATGGTCATCGTCGCGTCGGTCCCCGTCAGGATGGGGAGGACGATGGCGTTGATGATGGCGAAGGTCATCGACAGAATCATCGAGAGATAGAGGTCCTTCATGACCTCCAGGTTCCCGAGCGCGCTCTCGTAGACGGTGATGTACTTCTGAATCATCGCGTTCTGCTCGCCGAGGAGGAAGTCGTCGATGCTCTGGCCGGCGTTGATGGAGTACGCGAGCCTGTCGAGGAAGTCGGCGAGTGGCTTCGACGGGACCTCTCGGGCCCGGCGCTGACAGGCGTCGTCGAGCGACTGGTTCCACGCGTCGACGAGCTGGACGATGCGGTTCATCTCGGTCGCTAGCTCGCCGTACTCCTCCTCGCGCGCGAGCGTTCGAAACACGGCGACACGGTCGATGTTCGTCGTCGAGAGCACGGTCATGTGCGTGATGAGGAGGTGGAGTTGGTTCTCTAAGCTGCGGCGCGTCTGCTCGACGAGGAGCCGCGGGTAGAGGACGGCCCCGCCCAACAGCAACACGCCGAGGAGGAACACGGGGATGCGGACGAGAAGGGGAAGCGGGAGCGCGATGGCGCCGGCCAGAGAGAGCATGAAGAACACGATGGCGGGGCCGAGCACCGCGAGCAGGTACCGCGGCAGCGCCATCGGCATCTTCTCGTAGGACTCGATGATGTCGCTGATGAAGTCCCGAACCTGCACCGCCTGCATCGACGCGCTCTGTTCCCCTGCCATCTCGCTACACCCTCGCCATGTCGAACGGCAGTCCCTCGACGCCGTCGCGTTGGTAGTCCTCGATGAGTTCGTTCACCTCGTGGTAGCCGAGGACGTTCTCCTGAATCGCCCGGCGGACGAGTTCGGCGCGGAACTGGATGTCGTCGTATATCTTCCGCGTGTCGTCGTAACCGAGGAGCGTCGCGACCTTCTGTTCCATGATGAAGGAGTTGTTCATCCCCTGGAAGATGATCTCGTCTTGGACGGGGTCCCAGTAGAACGCCTCGCGGGTGACGACGCCGCCCATCTCCTTCGAGTAGCCCTCGATTTCCTGCACGCTCGTCACTCGGCGCAGGATGTCGTTGCCCCGGCGGACGCGGTTCTGGAACAGCGCGATGTCGCAGTTGTCCATGAACGTCTCGGGGACGTTGATGGGGTCGCCGGTGAAACGCTGAATCATCGAGACGATGTCGGACGCGTGGAACGTGAGCATCACCGGGTGGCCGGTCTGGGCCGCCTGGAACGCCATGCGCCCCTCCTCGCCACGGACCTCCCCCACGATGATGTAGTCGGGGCGAGAGCGGAGCGCGGCCGCGACGAGGTCGAACATGTCGACTTCGGAGTCGGAGCCGCGGCCCTCGCGGGTGAGGAGCTGCTGCCACGTGTCGTGCGGCGGGAGCACCTCGGCGGTGTCCTCCGCGGTGTAAATCTTCGAGTCCTGCGGGATGAACGAGAGGATGGCGTTGAGCGTCGTCGTCTTCCCCGATGCCGTCTCGCCGACCACGAAGATGGTTCGCTCGTTCTCCAGCGCGATCCAGAGGTACGCGGCCAGTTCGGGCGAGAGCGTCCCCCACTTGGCGATTTGGAACACCGAAAGCGGCACGTCGTCGCCCTGACGGATGGTGAGCGACGACCCCTTCAGCGACACGTCGTCGGAGTAGATGATGTTGATACGCGAGCCGTCGGGGAGCGTGGAGTCCACGATGGGGTGGGCGTCGGAGACGGGGTCGCCGATGCGTTCGCCCATGTTGCGGAGCCAGTTATCGAACTGCTCCGTGCTGTCGAACTCGACGCTCGTCTCCAGCAGGCCGAACGTCCCGTGGTCGACGTCGACCTGGCTGGGGCCGATGACGTGAATGTCCTCGTTCTCCGGGTCGCGCATGATGGGTTCGAGCGGCCCGAGGCCGACGATGTCGCGGACGAGTCGGTACTGTATCTTGTCGTAGGTCGTCTGGGAGACCTCGATGCCGGCCACGTCGAGCCGCTTGGCAACCGAGCCGAGCGGCCCGCGGTCGTCGCCCTCGATGTGGACGATTTCGGAGAGCAACTCCTCGATGCGCTCTTCGTAGTCGGCGCTTTCTTCGGGCGCCGGCTTCGAGACGCTGCGTTCGAGCAGTTTGTCCTTGACCCGGCCGAACACCTCGAGTTCGTCGTCGTCCATCTCGGGTTCGATGGTGTAGTACTTCGTCGTCTCGCCGAAGTTGCCGTACACCTGGCAGAACACGGGGCCGCCCAGCGGGTAGATGATGTTCGGACGCCGGGACTCGTAGTCGCCCGGCTCGTCGACGAGCATCGGAAACTCGCCGGTGATCTGTCGGAACCGCTTGAGGTGGTCCCGCAGGTGCGGCCACTGCATCGCGAGGCGCTTGAGGTCGTCCGACAGCCTGGCGGAGCCGTGTTCGCTCGCCATCTACGCCACGCTCCTCGATTCGATGACGAGCCCGATTCCCGACCGGACCGAGAAGCCGACGCGGTCGCCGACCTGCTGGCCCATCCCCGCGAAGCGCTTCACGAAGATGTTCCGTCGGACGTCGTTTCCGACCTCCACCATCTCCAGTTCGAAGTAGACGTCGGCGATAGAGCGGAACGGACCGATAGACCCCTCGTCGACCGACGACGGGTCGACGGTGATGATGATGGTCTTGCCCTTCGTCGTCAGCTCGCGGAAAAACGAGATGATTTCGAGGGCGGCCTGCCGCTCGTCGTTCTGCCGGACCAGCGCCTCGAACTGCGGGTCGTTGCGCAGGATGGCGTCGAACGTGTCGATGATGATGACGTCGGCGTCCCAGAGTGTCTCGGCGTCCATCAGCCGCCGGAGGAGCTGCTTGCGCTCCTTCTGGCTGCTGCCGCCAGAGAGCGCGCCACTGCTGTCGATTTCGGCCTGGAGGAACAGGATTCGCTCGTCGAGCAGATGCTTGACGATGTCGTACGAAAGCGAGTGCATCTGGTCGAGGAAGCCGCGGACGCCCAGTTCGGTCGAGACGAGCGTCACCACCGTTTCCTCGTCGCAGAAGCCGTAGCTGAATCGCTGCGACAGCACGCTTTTTCCGGCGCCGTAGTCCCCTTCGATGAGGACGATTGCACCCTTGGGGATGCCGCCGCCGAGTTCCTTTTCGAGACGGTCGTGCCCGGATAGCCCGAGAGAGAATTGACTGCTCATGATACGCGGAATTCGAACACCTCTTCGTCACCGTCGACGACGACGGTCATCCGGTAGTCGCCCGAGCTCAACGCGATGTCCGTCACCGTGAGTTCGATGACGTTGCTCGGCCGCCACTCGGTGCCGTCGACGACGTTCACCGTGACGTTGGTCTGGTACTGTCCACCGACGATGATATCGAAGCCGCCGCTGGTCGCCGGGAGCGTCCTGAGGCCGGTGTTCTTGACGTATATCGAGAGGTTGTCGTTCGCACCGTCGTAGACGCCCGCCTGCGGGTCGCTTATCACTTCGATGTCGGTTCTGATCTCCGTGCTCACGTCGCCGCCGCGCTCGTCGAGCGAACTGCTGATGCCGGTCACGGTGTCGATGAGGACGCCCGAGACGCCGGCGGCGACGACGATACTGGCGATGAACAGGATGAGGCTCGGAACGGAGATGTCTGCCATTTAGTTCACCGCCCCCGTGGCGGCGACGCCGCTTCCGGTAACCACTTTCACGCGTGCGGGCGTGGGGTCGGCGTCGACGACGAGACTGAGATTCTCGCCGGCGTACCAGAGGTCGGTTCCGGCGTCGCCGTCGACGGTCGCGTTGGCCGCCGGCACGTCGACGTAGGTGTTGTCGACGAGCAAGGTGGTCTCGCTGACCGAGAGCGTCTCCGAGCCGGCGTTCGTCAGGTTCACCGTGAGGCTCTCGTTGCCCGCGTCGTAGGTCGCGTTCGTGACGGCGATGTCCGTGTTCGTCCGTTCGAGGGCCCGCTCCGCGTCGGCGTCCTGCGCTTCGAGCACGTTCTCCGACGCGTTCGACGTCGCTGTGTACAGCGTCCCCGTGGCCACGAGGACGCCGAGGAAGATGACGGCGGTCGAGCCACTAACACCGAATCCCATCGAATCTCCTCCCGTAGGCGACTAACTCCTCGTACAGTTGGCCCCGCGGGACGTCCTCCGCGAGTCGGCAGACGTACGCGAGACTCGTCTGGTGGTCGTCGATGCGGAGTTCGCCCCCGTCGGCGTCAGCGACCGACGGCGAAATCTGTCCGACGTGGGCGTTCAGTTCGCTCTCGACGGCGCGCGATATCCAGTCCTGCTCCCGATACTGGCGGAGCGCGCGCGACGCGCCGAGCGCGCCGCCGACCGCGACGAGGTGTTCGACCCACTCGAGGACGAGTACTTCGGAGACGTAGTTCGACGGGAGAGCCGCCAAGTAGGCGTCGGACTCCTCGACCGCCGCGGACGGCTCGGGTTCGGTGGCCGCGTCGTCCTCGTCGTCGGCCGAAAGCTCGTCTTTGGCCATCGCCGCGGTGGCGTACTCCGCCTCTAGCTCGTCGAGCGTCTTGCGGACGTCACCGTCGGCGTCTTCGACCTCGGGTTCGGACGGTTCGTCGCTCGGGTCGTCGGCCTCGTTGGCGACCGCTTCGAACTCGTCTTCGATGCCGTCGACCGGCTCGTCTTCGAACCCGTCTTCGAGGTCGACCGCCGCGTCGGCGAGGTCCGTTTCGGCGTCGTCAGCCTCCGCTTCGTCCGTCTCTGCTTCGTCCGCCTCCGCTTCGTCCGCCTCCGCTTCGTCTTCTTCGTCCCAGCCGCCGCCCTCCTCGTACTGCTCTTTGAGGTCGTCGAAACTCGCGCCGCCCGCGGCACCCGAGTCGTCGGCCTCGGCAGCATCTTCGTCGCCGTCGCCGTCGTCGAGGGCGTCCGCGGGACTCTCGCGTTCCGCTTCCACGAGTTCGTCTTCCGCGGCGAGTTCCGCTTCCTTCGCGCCCTCCTCGGCGTCGAGTTCGCCGAAGTCGTCGTCGAAGAACGACTCTGCATCGGCGTTCGCCACGTCTGGGTCGAGGTGCTCTTCGTCCTCGGCCTCCGCCTCGAAGAGGCCGAACGACCCACCCCCGCCGTCGAGGCCGCCCATCTCGCGGGCGTCGTCGACGAACGGGTTGATGCCGCGGGTGACCATCTCGTAGATGTCGAGTAGTTTGCGAATCGTGTCGTCGAGCTCTTCGACGGTCTCACCGATCTGTTTGTTCTCTTCGCGGACGGTGTTCATCCCCGACGAGATGGCGCTTACTTCGTTCTCGAGTTCGCCGACGCGATCTTCGAGCTCTGCGAGTTCCTCGCTGTTGTCGTCGTCGAATCCGCCGAAATCGTCATCGTCGAATCCGTCGTCGAGGTCGTCGCCGAAGTCACCAAACTCGTCGGAGAGGTCGTCTATCCCCTCCTCGAATCCAAGTCCATCGTCTGATGACATGTGTTGTTCTTCCGTCTCCGTTTTGTCCCCGGCGTCAGCCGTGTCTTCGTCGTTCTGCCACTCCATCATGCTCGCAGCGAGCACCTCGGTACCGTTTGCGGGGCGCTTCGTTCGAGCGACGGCCTGTCACCCGGCCGAGCGGCGGACCGGCCGGGGCGGTCCGACGGACTCGGGGGAGCAGGTAACATTGGTGCAAGGTACGTAAGTCGGTACAAGAAAGTTCCCGTCCCGTTATCAGTAGCGATATTTTAGACGTTCGGAATTTTCGCCCGTCAAGTATGTAATAAAAGTCAGACGGCGCCGTAGCGGCGGTAAGAAGAATTATCCGGCGTCGGCACGGACGTTCTTCCGACAGCCAACACACGTTCCAACACAATCATGACAGAACTAGTCAAGACCGGTGTCGAAGGACTCGATTCCATCCTGAACGGCGGTATCGTCAAGAACGCCGCGGTGCTCATCAGCGGAAACCCGGGGACGGGAAAGAGTATCCTCGGCCTCCAGTACCTCTACAACGGCGTCGACCAGTTCGACGAGGGCGGCCTGTATCTCACCTTCGAGGAGACCGAAGACGACATCCGCGAGGCGGCCGAGTCCATCGGCTTCGACCGCTGGCACGAGTACGTCGAGTCCGGAGATATCAAGGTTTACGACAAGCGGACGCTCCTCCGCGACGGTGACTTCTCGACGACGCTCGACCGCATCCTCGGCGACCTCCAGGACACCAACTACGACCGACTCGTCCTCGACTCGCTGACGATGTTCCAGCTGTTTTTCGACGACGAGAAAGAACAGCGCCAGTACCTCCTGAAGTTCATCGACATCCTGAAGGACAGCGGCCTCACCTCGCTTCTGACCACCGAGCAGTCGGCCATCTTCCCCGAGACCGACATCGGCCTCGAGAACTTCCTGACCGACGGGAACATCTACCTCATCCAGAGCCCCGCGGGCGCGACGAGCAACCGCTACGTCTGGGTGGCGAAGATGCGCAAGCAGAGTATCAAGAACTCGATGTTCCCGCTGGAAATCGCACAGGGCGGCATCAAGATATACGAGCAGGCGGCCGGGTTCTCTATGGTCGGCGAATCCCCGCCGTGGTTCGGCGAAGAGACCGAATAACGCGCGGGCTCGGCGGCGAGCGACCGGTCCCGACGGTTCTTTTTCTGTCTTCGCCGAATCGACTGTTCTGACGGCCCCGAACGCGGAGCGCGCGCCGCGCTCGTCCACTTCGCTCGGGGTCATGTCGCTGCGGACGTCTCGCTTCGCCTCGCCTCTCTGGCCGTCTCGACTCGGCCGTGATAGTCGTCTCCCAAGCGAGTGTCGTCGATGCCGGCGGCCGAGAGCGTTGCCGTCTAGTCCAGTGCTCCTGTGTGCGCGGTGTACTACGGACACACGACAGCGCCGCCGCTCGACGGCTGAGGTGGATAAAATGAACGGAAAGCGTGAAGTCGGGTTACAGTTCGACTGGTTCGCCCTGCGTCTTGCCCGCGAGCTGCTGGGGCATCGTCAGGATGACCTGCGTCGTGCCACCCGTGCGGGAAGTGATTTCGAGGGTGACCTGCTCGCCCGTCGAGAGGCCGCCGACGAGGTCGGTCTCGTCAGCGTTGCTGTCCTCGATGGCGGCGGTGTCGATCTTGACCTCGTAGCGGTCGTTCATGCTGTTGAGGACACCGAACGAACTGTCGTCGTCGGTGACCTCGGTGAGACCGAACTCATCGGCGTCGGGGTTCGGTTCCGTCCCGTCGCCGTCGTACTGCGTCTGGTTAGTCAGAGTCTCGACGCTGTCGCCGCTGAGGTACTTAATCGAGGTCTCGTTCATGTCCACCGCGTCCGAGCCGGCCGCCAGACGAACGGTGAGCGTGATGTTGTCGATGTCCGCCTCTCCGCCGACCGTTCCGTGCGTGTTGAGGACTTCGACGCGGTTGGTGACCTTGTTCACGGACTGCTCACCGGCGTCTTCGGCAGTCGCCTGCAGGAAGCCGGCCGTGTTCACGAGGACGCCCGCCGCGATTGCAGCGACCAGAACCATCGCGATGAAGACGATGAGGGTCCCGATACCGACCTGACCGCGGTCGTCGTCAGTAATTTTGTTAAACATATGAATCTCCTTAGAGCGCGATCGGGTCGTTGTCGTCCTTACCCGCGAGCTGCTGGGGCATCGTCAGGATGACCTGCGTCGTGCCACCGTTGCGGCTGGTGATGTCGAGCTTGACCGTCTGGCCCGTCGCCGTTCCGTTGGCGGAGGTGCCTTCGACCGTCGAGGTGTTGATGACGATCTCAGCGCGGTCGGACTGCTCGTTGAGGACCTCGAACGAACCGTCACTGTCCTCGAGGACGCCCGCGGTGAAGTTGTTCCCCGTCGTCAGGTTAGCGGGGTCTGCGGTGTCAGCGTTGTTGACGGTGTCGTTGTAGGTGAGCGTCCGCGCGGTCGTCTCACTCAGGTACTTGACCGTCGTATCTTCGAGAGAGACACTTCCGGAACCGGCCGCGAGGCGGACGGTCAGGAAGACCTGGTCGACCGTGCGTTCCTCACCGGACTGGTTGACCAGCCCGTGCGCGTTCACGACGTCGACGCGGTTGGTGACCTTGTTCACAGATTGCTGTCCAGCGTCCTCGGCGGTAGCTTGCAGGAAGCCAGCCGTATTCACGAGGACGCCCGCCGCGATTGCGGCGACCAGAACCATCGCAATGAAGACGATGAGGGTCCCGATACCGACCTGACCCCGGTCTTCTTTGATGTTTTCGAACATGGGTTTCGTGGGTTTGGTCCCACACTCAGCAGGGAGCGGGGAACCGTCACTCGTCAACTTGGAGAGGTGCTACATAACGCTACGGCCCTCAATATCAAGATTGATATCATGCGGCCGGTACGTCGATAAGTAAACTTCTTCGCACGCTCACGCGAGACGCTAGTCGACACTTACCTCAGGAAATATAAGAAAAGAGTCCGGAGCCGGAGCGGTTCAGTCCTGCGTAATCTTCCGCCACACGTCGTCGAGTTTGTTCTTCACCTCCGGGCGCTCGGTGACGCTGACCGTGTAGTCGTCGGCCTCGAACCGGACGACGATTTCGTCGACTTCGCGGCGGTAAACGTTCGTCCGTCGGTGCTCGTCGGAGAGAACCCGGTCGTGAAGTTCGAGGAGGCCCGCCGCCGTCAGTTCCTCGATTCGGCGATAACAGGTCGCGATGGGGATATCCAGCATCTCGCTGAACTCCTGTGCCGAGTGCGGTTCGTCCGCGGCACGGAGGATGTCAGGGTTGTATTCGTTCCCCAGTGCGGAAAGGGTCCTGTCAGACTCCATAGATGGAAATTTATCGGAACGCACCGCTTGTCAATGTGTTGGTTGTCTCTCTGCCACGTTCTCAGTCATAGTAGTGAGTCTGTCACGCTCGGTGACGATGGGATTATATGCCACGACACCGAGCATTCGCCGATGGACGACGAGGACGAACGTCCTCCCAATCACCCGCGGGAACAGGGTGTCGTCGGGGCGGACGAACTGGATATCAGCCGCGACGAGCACGTCGCGGCGCTCGACACGGGCCGGTACGTCATCTCGACGGGAGAAAACAGGCCGCCCGCGCCGGTCGACGGCGGGGACAGTGACGGGGACGGTGACGACCGCCGACCGCCCGGCACGGACGGAACGACCCAGTCCGACTCCGAGCCGACCGGCGAGCGAGGAGAGAGCGACCGGAACACCGGCGCTCCCGAACTCGTCCTCCCGAAAGACCCGAAAAAACGGGCCGTGCTCGCCCGCCGACTGCTCGCAGAGCGCGTCGGAGCAGTCACCGCGGACCACGCGCTCGTCACCACTGCGCTCGTCGATGGCGAGGTAACCCGTCACGAGACCGTCTCCGACGACGTGACCGAGGTCGTCAACTCGTTTCTCTCGTGGTACGCCGACGCTGTCGGCAGCCCCGACACGCCGCCCGACGAGGTGCTCGGCATCCTGCTTTTAGCCTCGGAGGTACAGGTCACCTATCCCGGTCGGGCCGTCGAGGCGCTCGCGACCGCGAACGGACTCGACCGCGACGACAGTATCGGTGACCTCCTCGACGCCGTCGAAGAGGCCGGCGCTTCGTTCCCGCCGCGTCGACGATGATGCGACGGTGACAGGTTCCGGTTCGAGCATCGGAGCTCCCGAATCTTCGGTCGACACGATGTGACGCGGGCGAATCGCCCGTCCAATACCGTATCATCCTTGATAATGGGGAGGAAGGGTTTATGGTGTGATTTTCGGAAATCTGGAGGTATGGCAAGCAAGGTACTGGTCGTGGACGATTCTGCGTTCATGCGGAACCTCCTCAAACAGCTCCTCGAGGGTGAACACGAAGTCGTCGGCGAGGCCGAAAACGGGGTCGAAGCGGTGGAACTCTACCGCGAACTCGAACCCGATGTCGTCACGATGGACGTCGTGATGCCGATTCGAAACGGCATCGAAGCGACGTCCGAAATCAAGTCGCTCGACGCCGGCGCATCGGTCATCATGTGCACGTCGGTCGGACAGGAAGAGAAGATGCGCGAAGCGGTCGAAGCGGGGGCAGACGGCTACATCACGAAACCGTTCCAGAAGCCGAACGTGCTCCAGGCTATCGCCGACGTGATTCAGGCAGAGGCATGAATCTCGACGTCCGGTCGCTTCGCACGTTCAGTCGGCTCGCCCACTCGGGCGCGGAGAAAGCCGCGGGTTCGCTGACCACACTCGCCGGCATCGACACGTACGTCAACGTCACCAAGGTGGAGCTCGGGACGAAGGCGGACGTCGAAAACGAGTTCGCCGAACGCGACCTCGTGAGCGTCCACATCGGCTTTTCGGGCGGGTTGGACGGTCACACCGTGTTGGCGTTCTCGCCGGAGTCCGCAGAGCGCTTGGTCGACGCGCTGATGCCGGGTATCGACGCCACCGACGCCGAGGGTGAACTCGCCGAGAGTAGCCTGAAGGAGGTTGCGAACATCATGCTCGGCGGCTTCATCGACGGCTGGGCCGACTACCTCGACACCACCGTCGACATCACGACGCCGACCTACGTCGACGACGAAAACGACGGCCCGCTCGACCACGTCGACGCCGAGGGATTCGAGAACGGCGGCGACGACGAGCACGTCCTCGTCTTCCGTAACCAGTTGGAGGCCGCGGACAACGCCATCGAGTTCGACCTGTACATGGTTCCGACCGCCTCGTCCATCGGGACCATCGTCGAGGCGAGCGGCGAGGACGGCGCGCTCCCGGTCGAGTCGTTCGCCGCCTTCTCCGAGATGATAAACGACGGCGCGAACCAGGCCTCGGAAGACATCACGGCGATGACGGGCATCGACACGACCGTCGAGGTGAGCCGGCTGAGCTTCGTCCCCATCGAGGGCGTCCCCATGTCGTTGACCGACGCGGTCCGCCGCGGCGTCGTGTTGGAGTTCAGCGGGACGCCGAGCGGTTACATCGCCATCCTCTTCGACGAGCCGTCGGCCGAGAACATCGCGAGTAGCCTCCTGCCGGGCATGGAAGGCGACGAGGCGATGCGCCAGAGCGCGATTCAAGAGATTGGCAACATCACCACCTCTGGCTTCCTCGACGGCTGGGCCAACGCGCTCGAGACGACTATCGACATCTCGCCGCCGAAGCACGTCCACGACATCGGGTCGGCCATCATCGACCCGCTCGCGACCGACCTCGCGCAGTCTCAGGAGTACGCGTTCCTCATCGATTCGACCATCCGGACGGACGACGACGAGTTTACCTGCGACATCTACGCGCTCCCCGACGAGACGGAGCTGCGCAAGGCGCTCAAGCAACTCTCGCCCGCCGCGTGAACCCTCCGTAGAGGCACCCAGTAATGCAAGTATACACCACGGACACGCCCGCGGCTCGCTCCGGTCGAATCAAGGTCGGAATCGCCGATTACGCCGTCTCCGGCGACGAGAGCACGCTGACCACGAGCGGTCTCGGCTCCTGTATCGGCGTCGCGTTGTACGACCCCGAGACCGGCGTCTCCGGTCTCGCACACGCGATGCTTCCGGAGGCGGACGACGGCAGCGAGCCGGCGAAGTTCGTCGACACCGGCATCGAACTCCTGCTCTCGGAGATGCGAGCCGCCGGCGCGGACATCGACCGCGTCGTCGCGAAAATCGCCGGGGGAAGCACCATGTTCGACTTCACCTCGGCCGACGGCGACGGCAGTATCGGCGATAGAAACGTCGCCGCGACGCGAACGACGCTCGACGGGTTCGGCATCGACGTCGTCGCCGAAGACGTCGGTGGCTCCCACGGCCGCTCGTTGGAGCTCGACAGCCAGACCGGCGACCTCCGCGTTCGGAGCGCGAAGAGCGGCAACCACGTTCTCTGAGGGCGTCACCGGCCGAAGTTCGGCTTCGACGACCGTCTCTCCTGTCTCTCGTCCGTCTCAACTGCGTCGAGCGCCGCCCGCGAGCAGGGAACCGAAAACGGCTGACGCGTGAGAACCGACCGAAGCCGGTTCGACCCCGCACCAGAGGTATCAGTTCTGATAGCGCCTCGAATAGATTTATGTCGCCTCCTTCGAATGCTTTCACCGAAACGGTACGATATCGCGTGTGACACCGCGGACAGCGCTCCGCGCTCTCCGCCGCCCTGAGTCGGGGGACTCGGGGGGAGTCGTGCCGTCCCCAACAAGGTGACCTATGTACTTGGACCCGGACGAATACGACCCAGACGAACTTCGACGTATCGCGCGTGACGCCCCACGGCCCAGACGGAACGGTGACGGCCGATTCGACGACAGCCGATTCGACGACAGCCGATTCGACGACGGCAGATTCGATGACGCCCGGTTCGACGACCGGAGTCCGTTCCGGTTCGACAACCCGCTTTTCGACCGGAGCCGACAGGAGGCGTCCGAAGCCCTCCGGTCGAGCCAGCTCGAACACCTGCTCGTCCACCAGTCTCGCGACGAGGAAGACGGCGTCGAAAAGCCGTACCTCCGCTCGCTTCCGGACAAGTACGGCGCGGAACGCGTCGTCTTCGACTGGCTCGAGTTCCTCGTCCTCAAGGGCGGGTTCAAGCGGGCGATGGACGCCCTCCGGTACTACCAGACGGTCGACTGGGTCACGCCCGGCGTCGAGGAGACGCTCCGGGACTACCTCCTCGGGTTCTCCGCTGACGTCGACGAACCGACCGACCTCGACGTCGACGACCACCTGCTGAGTCTGGTCTACGTCGCACGTCTCTCCTCGATGGTGTGACGCCGACCGACGGGTCTCGAATACGGTCTCTCCTTCCGACAACCGAGTGTATACCATGACTGCGCGAACCACCCGCCCGCCGAGTCCGAACCGAGTTGATACCGCATGACGAACGACGCAGCCGCCGCTAACGACGCTGGTGTGGCGTCCGAGTCCGACGAGACCGACGTGCCGACGGCCGTCGGCGTCAAGTTCGGGAGCGCCCGGACGGCGCTCGCCTTCGACGACGGCGACGCGGCGAGGACGGTTCACCTCCCCTCGTGCCTGACCGACGGCGAAGACGCGCTCGCCGGCGACGAGGGCGTCCACGACGGCGGAGAGACAGTCCGGGAGTCCTCCGAGCGAGTCGAGTTCATGCTCCGCTCGGGCGTGCCGGCGACCGCCCGCGACGCCGAGTCATTCGAGCGGTTTGTCCGCGAACTCTGCGCGCGACACGACCTCTCCGCCGAGAGCGCCGTCGTGTACGCGATGCCGACCGTCGACGACGATATCGGTCTCGCGAACTTCGGCACCGCGGTCGGCGAGTGCGGCATCGGTGAGGCGCTCGCGCGAGGCTTCCCCGAATCGCTGTGCGCGTCGATTCCGGCGCTCGGCGACGGAATCGAGGCGGTCGACGAGGTCTTCATCGCTCTCAACCTCGGTGCGACGAACCTCGAAGCGTGCGCGTACCGACGCGGAGAGCGGTTGCTCCCGTTCGTCTCCGCGGAGGCGTCCGGCGACCGCGTCGACCGGCGCATCGCCGAGGCGGTCGAAGCCGAGGCGGGCGGGCGAGTGACGATTGACCCCGCCACCGCCCGCGGGTACAAGGAGACCCACGCCGACTTCGGCGGGTTCGACCCCTTCACCGACGCGGTCGAACGCGGGGACGAGGGCGCACACGAGTTCACCGTCGAACGGGGTGTGATGGAGCCGTTGGACGAGTATCTCGACGACGTGGTCGCCGAGCTCTGCGATTTCTTCTCGCGACTGGCGAGCTCGCACATGAAAACCTATCAGCTCGCTCGCGCACGCCCGCTCGTCGTCTCCGGCGGGATGGCGTGCATTCCCGGACTGGTTGAGGAACTCGAAGCGCGTCTCGCCGCGGAGCTCGACCGCCCGGTGAACGTGGTCGTCCCCGACGACCCGGTGACCGCCGCGGCCGAGGGCGCACACAGACTCGCGGTACGGCTCCGCGACGCGGCCTGAACGCTCGGCTCTCGGGTCTCTCGTTTTCTGTTCGACTCACCCAGTCGCTGCGTAACTCAGTCCGTCTCCGACTCGGTCGCCACCGTTCCGCCGTCGCCGACGGAGACCGCTCGGTCGGCGCTCCGGAGGCCGACGATTGCGACGGTCCCCCTGGGGTCGTTCTCCGCGAACCGGAGCCGACCGTTCGAGCGGTCGATTATCCACTGGACCAACCAGAGCCCGAGCCCGCTGATGTGTTGGAGCGGCGTCTCGGTCCCCGATTCGAGGACGGAGAGCTCGGCGTCGGGGACGCCCGGCCCGTTGTCGGCGATTCGAATCTCCACGTAGTCGGTCGAGGTCGCCCTTCGCTCGACCGTGACGCCGACTTCCGGAATGACGCGGTCGTTGTGTTCGAGCGCGTTGTCGATGAGGTGTTTGATGGCCGATTCGATGAGGTCGTCCGCGGAGACCCACATCTCGTCGGGGAGGCTCCGGTGGACGATGGCCTCGGGGTAATCGGACTCGATGTCGTCCAACTGCGCCTCGATGCGCCCGACGACCTCGACGGGTTCGATTCCGGACGACCCGCGGGTCAGTGTCGTGTCGATGTGGCGAGTCTGCTCGCCGAGTTCGACCAGCGACGACGCCTTCCGCTTTATCGTTCGAGCGTGGTCTTTCGACTCGGCGGGGATGCGCTCGTCGAGGAGGAGGTCCGCGTGGCCGAGGATGACGTTCATGTCGTTTCTGAGGTCGTGTCGAAGGACGCGATTCAGCACCCGGAGACGCTGTTCGTAGCGATGGCGACTGGTCACGTCCCGCGAGTTCAACACGACGCCGTCGACGGCGGGGTCGTCGAGGAGGTTCACACCGACCGTCTCGAACCGCCGCCACACGCCGTTCTTGTGGCGGATTCTGAACTCCGAGCGCACGGGAGAGTCGCCGGCTATCACCTCGTCGAGGCAGCCGGCGACCCGGTCTCTGTCTTCGGGGTGGACGAGGTCGAGCACCGACTCGCCGACGAGCGCGTCGGTCTGATAGCCGAGCACCTCGGTCATCGAGGGGCTCGTGTAGGTCCGTTCGCCGTCCTCGTTGAGGACGGTGATGACGTCCCGGGAGTTCTCGATGAGCGCGCGGAACTCCTCTTCGGTGTGCCGGCGCTCCGTCACGTCGTAGAAGACGAGCAAGAGTGCGCGGTCGTGCGTCTGGTCGCCGACCGTCTCGGAACGGACCTCGAAGTAACGGCAGGTGCCTCCGTCCTCGACGACCGCCTCAGCCCTGTCTCGACCCTCCAGAACCGTCCGGACCTCGGCCGGAACGCGAACGCTTTCGAGGACCGGCTCACCGATGCACTCGTCGACCGGCCGCTCTAGTAGCTCCGAGGCGGCACCGTTCGATTCGACGATTCGGTCCTGTTCGTCGAGGACGACGACTGCGTCGCGCATCTCCGAGAGAATCGCGTCGCGGGCGATGGGTGTGATGTCGAACAGCTGGTGTCTGAAGAGCGCCCAGAGCACGACGACCGAGCTGACGCCGATAGAGAGGGGAACCGGGTTGATTCGAATCGGGAAAAAGAACTCACCGGCGAGTGCGGCGAGAGGTATGAGACCGGCGACGACGAGGAACCCGGCCTGTCGTCGATGGATGCTCGAACTCCGGAGGTACGTCTTTCCGATGACGGTCAGCCCGGTGAGGGCGACGCCGGAGCCGTAAATCACGTGGACGACGAAGAGGAGCTCCGGACCGGGCGGGACGAGAAGGTGCAGACCGGCTCCTCCGGTGTTGTCCGGTGCGGTGGCCGCCCAGAGGTCGAGCGAGGACCCGAGGAGTCCGTGAGAGTGGTTCGTCAGCGCGAGGGCGATTGCGACGGCGGGCTCGACGGCGAGGAAGCCGACCATCTGGGTGGTGAGCAGTTGGTCCTCGCCGGCGTAGACGAGGGCGAAGATGAGCCATATCGTGGGGAGCACGGCCGCGCCGGCCCACGCCAGATACGCGTAGAACAACTCGGCACCCGGCGTCGTCGCGAGAAAGGCGAAGCCGTACGCGGTGGCCCAGATACTTCCGGAGAGCGTCAGGAGCGCGAACGGGAGGCGGACCCGCCGAGAGTAGAGTCGGAACCGACCGAGGACGACGAGCGTCACGACCCCCGCGAGGATGCCCGCGGCGAACAGCGCGTACGCGTACGGGAACTGCCCGACGCTGGTCATGAGTTGGTCGTGGTGCGCATCTGTGAGCCTCTGGAACTGTTCTTTCCGACGAGTGTCACATCGGAGCGATATCAAACGTGTATCCGTTTCTGAACTTAAGCGGTTCGCCCTCTTTATCAACGCTGATACTTAGTTCCGGTTGAGAGACAAGCGGCCGGTTCGAGGGGCTCTTACGCCTCAATAAGGTCTCATTCACCGAATGGTCGGTTACATTATCAGAGATAACATCACAAGGAATGCTGACGGTTCGCGCGAGTCGCAGAAATGTCGATATTCGGACGTTCGCCCGAACGCTTAATTCGGATGGATGCACACGCAGGGATAGATGCCGCGCGAGTCACGTCGTCCCAACGTCGCCGAAGCCCCGATCGGACCCGGGCCCCGTCGGGACACCAGCGACCGGTCGTTCGACTGGGTCGACGCGCCGACGAATCGGACGTGGAGCGACGTGGCCCACGAGCGCCTCCTCGCGACGACCGCGGCGGTCACGTCGGACGGTGAGCCGTTTCTCGACGAGATTCCGCGGACGCCGCGGGCCGAGCGGGTGCTCCTCGAGTGGTGCGTTCACCTCGTCGAGCGATTGGGCGGCCGCGGCGCGCTGGAGATGGCGTCGTACTACCGCGATATCGGCTGGATCGGCGACGGGCCCCACGACGCGATTCGCGAGCGCGTCGTCTCCTTTACTGTCCCCTCGGACTTCGAGGACGCGCCGACCGAAGAGGACCACGTCCGCAGTTTCTCGTACGTCGCCCGGCTGTCGGTGATGGCCGATTCGGAGTGAGAAAAGGACGGCTTCGACGAGTCCCTAGAGTCCGAGTTCGCGACCGATGATGAGGTGTTGAATCTCGCTCGTTCCCTCGCCGATTTCCATGAGCTTCGCGTCGCGGTAGAACCGCTGGGGGGCGAAGTCGGTCGTGTAGCCGTAGCCGCCGAGCACCTGCACCGCGTCTTCGGCGACTTCGCGGGCGGCCTCCGAGGCGTCGAGTTTCGCCAGTGCGGACTCTCGACTGACCCGCTCACCGGCGTCGTACCGCGTCGCCGCCTTGTGGGTGAGCAGTCGCGCCCGCTCGGTCTTGCGGTGCATCGAGACGAGTTTGTCGCGGATGGCGTCGAACTTCGAAATCGGTCGGTCGAACTGCTCGCGCTCTTGGGCGTACGATTTCGCGTGACCGTACGCGCCCTCGGCGAGCCCCACCGAGAGCGCCGCGATGGAGATGCGGCCGCCGTCGAGCGTCTTCATCGTCTGCTTCCACCCCTCGCCCTCCTCGCCGAGGAGTCGGTCTTCCGGTACCCAGCAGTCGTCGAAGGAGAGCTCGCAGGTCGGCGAGCAGTTGAGGCCCATCTTGTCCCACTCGGTCGTCACCTCGAAGCCGTCGTCGTTCTCCGGGTCGACGATGAACGTCGAGATGCCGTCGTAGCCCGCGCCGGGGTCCGTGACAGCCTTCACGAGGACGGAGCCGGCGACGCTCGCGTTCGTGATGAACTGCTTCGTTCCGTTGATGACGTAGCCGTCGCCGTCCCGCTCTGCGACGGTGTCCATGTCGCTGGCGTCGCTCCCGGAACCGGGTTCGGTCAGGGCCCAGCCGCCGAGGTACTCGCCGGTCGCGAGCGGCGTGAGCCAGCGTTCTTTCTGCTCGTCGGTGCCGAACAGTTCGATGGGCTTCGACGCGAGGCTGACGTGGGCGGCGTACGACAGGCCGATACCGCCCGAGACGCGACCGAGTTCCTCCACGACGAGGGCGTACATCAACTGGTCGCCGCCGAGGCCACCGTACTCCTCGTCGATGGGGACGCCCATCACGTCCAACTCGGCCAACTGGTCGAATATCTCCGCGGGGAACCGGTGTTCGTCCTCGATGTCCTGCGCGATGGGCGCGATTTCTTCCTCGCAGAACTCGCGGACGGTGTCGCGAATCATCCGGTGTTCGGCCGGGATGTCGAAGTCCATGCGACAAACTATCGCCGTCCCGGACATAAACTAATCGAACGACCATGAAGAATTGTGGCGGCGCGAGCGGCGAACTGGGGCCGTCCGACCCCTTTCGGGCCGACCGCCCCCGACCCGAACGCTCTCACCGCGTGGGAATAGGCGTCCGGGTCTTTTTGCGCCGCGGTCCGAGATTCTCGTATGTACTCCCACATCCTCTTTCCGACCGACGGAAGCGAGTGCGCGGACGCCGCCTTGGACCACGCCATCGAGCACGCCCGCACCTACGACGCGACGCTCGTGGCACTCTACGTCGCCGACGTGCGCGAGGTCGGCTACGCCGCACCCGCGCTCTCGCTCGAACGGGTCCGAGAGGCGCTCCTCGAAAGCGGCGAACAGGTGTTAGACCGCGTCGCCGAGAGGGCCCGCGAGGCCGGCGTCGAGGTCGAGACCGTCGTCACCGAGGGCACGCCCGCGAGCGAGATTATCCGTCACGCCGACGAGCGGGACATCGACCTGGTGGTGATGGGCACCCACGGCCGAAGCGGCATCGACCGCTATCTCATCGGCAGCGTCGCCGAGCGCGTCGTCCGCGGCTCCGACGCGCCCGTGTTGACAGTCCGACAGGAATCGGCGTAGGCCCACGAGGTTAAGCCGCCCCTCGTCTTACGGGGGTGCATGGACCTCCGTCGGCTCGTCCGCGGCCGCCTCGGGTGGCCGCGTCTGGAGACGGTCGCCCGCGAACTCGCCCGGCGGTACGACCGCGACACCCTCCACATCCGATTTCTCGAGGCGGACAACTGGCTTTCGACCCCGATGGTCGTCGACGACGAGTGGTTCGTGAAGGTCATCTCCAAACAGAACTCGCTCGTCCACGCCGTCTTCACCACCGGGCGGAACCTCGGCGCGTTCTCCAGCGGGACGGAGGGTTTCTTCGGTCACTTCGGGACGCCGCTCGAGATGGCCGAACACGAACTCGAAGCCACGAAGCGACTCCGGAACATCGGCCTGCAAGCGCCCGCGCCGGTCGAGGCGTTCGAGGTTGACGGCCTCGGCGTCCTCGTCCTCGAATACCTGCCGAACTTCCACACCCTCGACACCGCCCCGCGGGAGGAGGTCGAACGGCTCGCCCCCGAGTTGTTCGCGGCGCTCGCGGAGATGCACGACAACCACCTCGCCCACGGCGACCTCCGGGCGGAGAACGTCCTCGTCCGCGAGGACGGCATCTACTTCATCGACGCGACGAACGTCAACGACGAGGGGATGCGCGACGCCCGCGCGTACGACCTCGCCTGCGGGCTGGCGGCGCTCGAACCGCTCGTCGGTCCCAAGAAAGCCGTCGCCGCGGCGCTCGACTCCTACGGTATGGACGCGCTCTTGGACGCCGTCGACTTCCTCGACTTCGTCAACATCCGGCCCGACCACGACTTCGACGCCGCGGCGCTCAAAGGCGAGATAGAAAAGCACGCGGCGTAGTTGTCTCCGGTTCCCCGTGTCTCGACGTCCTCCGACTCACTCGCAGGGGAGCGTGCCGTCGTAGCTCGCGTCGCCGACCACGACGACCCCGCACATCGCCTTCGAGCCGTGGATACCACAGTCGTACTGGTAGACGCCGGAGTCGTCGAACCGGTAGGTGACCCGCCCGTCGCGGCCGACCGTCCCGGACTGAAACGACCAGTCGGTCGCCGCGTCGTCGAAACTCGCCGCGCGGACGTTGTGCTGAAGCGCCTCTCTGTTCTCCCACGCGACCGTCGTCCCCGGCTCGACCGACAACCGCATCGGCGAGAAGGCGACGCTCTCCATGGTGACGAGCGGGTCAGACTCGTCGTCCGACGCCGGTTCGCTCGTCGGCGTTGGCGACTCGGTCGGTGTCGGCGTCGCCGTCGTGTCCGGTGACGTGGTCGTCTCCGGAGACGCCGTCGTCGCGGTTGTGGTCCCAGTCTCGGACCCGGTCGACTCCGTCTCGTCGTCCGTCTCTCCAGCGTCGTCACCACCGGTACAGCCGGCGAGCAGTCCGAGTCCGGCGGTCGCGGCGGCGAGGGCTCGTCGTCTCGTGAGTCGCATACCGGTGGTCGGACCACCCGAAGAATAAGCGATGTCCCAAATTCCGCCCGATTGGAACCCCATCTCGCCGAGAGCGGCGGGGGTCGAGGCGGAACACGGCGTTCCGTGACGGATGGACGAAGCCGCGGGGTGCGTCGCACCCGCGAGTCGCGGGCTACTCGCCCTCGACGCCCTCGTAGTCCGCGCCGCCCATGTAGAGCCGCGAGACTTCGGGGTCGTCGAGGAGGCCGTCGGCGTCGCCCTCGTAGGCGACGGTCCCCTGGTCGAGGACGTAGCCGCGGTCGGAGATGCCGAGCCCCTCGCGGGCGTTCTGCTCGACCATCAGGACCGCCGTCCCGAGTTCGTTCACCTTCTTTACGTCCTCGAACACCGACTTGACGATGTTGGGCGCGAGGCCCGCCGAGGGCTCGTCGATGAGGAGCACTTCGGGCTCCATCACGAGCGCGCGGGCGAACGCGAGCACCTGCCGCTGGCCGCCCGAGAGCGTCCGCGCCTTCGCAGAGCGCTTCTCGTCGAGAATCGAGAACTGGTCGTACAGCTCGTCGATTCTGGCCTGCAGGCCCTCGGAGCGGGCGACGCCGCCCATCTTGAGGTTCTCGTCGATGGTGAGCGACGAGAAGACGTTGTCCACCTGCGGGACGTAGCCCATCCCGACGCGGACGAGGTCCTCCGGCTCCTCGCCGGTGATGTCCTGTCCGCCGAGTTCGACCGAGCCGGTCCACGGCTTGAGGAGGCCGAACACCGTCTTGAGGACGGTCGACTTCCCCGCGCCGTTCGGCCCGATGATGCAGACGATTTCGTCCGATTCGAGGTGGAGCGACAGGTCGCGGAGGACCTGCACCTCGCCGTAGCCGCTGTCGACGCCGGAGACGTCGAGTGCGCGGTTGGTCATGGGCTGGCCCCTCCGAGGTACGCCTCGATGACGCGGTCGTCAGAGCGGACTTGGTCCGGCGAGCCCTCCATGAGCACCTTCCCTTGGTCGAGAACGATGATGGGGTCTGCGAGGTCCATGATAAACGGCATGTCGTGTTCGATGATGAGGAAGGTCTGACCCTCCTCGTTGAGTTCGCGGATGAACCGCTTGATGTCGTTTGCGAGCGTCGGATTGACGCCGGCGACCGGCTCGTCCAAGAGCAGGATGTCGGGGTTCGTCGTGAACGCCCGCGCCAGCTCGACGAGCTTCATCTGCCCGCCGGAGAGGTCGGTCGACGGCTGGTCGATGAGGTGCCCGATTTCGAACCGTTCGAGCAACTCGCGCGTCTGTTCGATGTTCGCTCGTTCCTCTTCGGTGACGTCGGAACTGGAGAAGAAAAGCGAGAAGATGGACTCGCCTTTCTGCGGTCCGGGGCCGACGAGCATCGCCTCGCGGACGGACATCCCCTCCAGCCGCCGGGGCGTCTGGAAGGTCCGAACGAGCCCCTTTCGGGCGCGCTCGTGCGGTTCGAGGTCGGTCACGTCCTCGCCGTTGACGGTGACGTGACCGGCGTCGTTCTCGTAGAAGCCGGAGATGAGGTTGAACAGCGTGGACTTCCCCGCGCCGTTCGGCCCGATCATCCCCGTGATGGTCCCGCGGTCGACCTCGATGGAGACGCCGTCGGTGGCGACGAGGCCGCCGAACGCCTTCTCCAGGTCGGTCGTCTTCAGAACGACGTCCGACTTCCCGAGGCGCGCGCCCTCGTACGCGTCGTCGTTCATCGGTCGTCACCCCCGTTCGAGGCGGTGCCGCCGTCCGGGGCGGCACCCGACGCGGACGCGCCGCCGGCACCGCTCCCGTCGCGCGCCGCCGGCCAGATGAGTTCGTCCTTCGGCGGAAGGAGCCCGTCCTGCCGGAAGCGCATGATGAGGATGATGAGCCCGCCGACGAACAGCAGTCGAAGCGGGGCCAGGTCGACGCCGAGCGTCTGGATGAACCCGATGTCGTTGAGGAAGCGGGTCCCCTCGCGGATGGCGATGACGACGGCCGCGCCGACGACCGCCCCGCGGTTCGACCCGGTCCCGCCGAGGATGACGGCGATCCAGATGTAGAACGTCGTCAGGGGAACGAGGTCGGAGGGGTCGATGTAGAGGTTCAAGTGAGCGTAGAACGCCCCGGCGACGGCCATGATGACCGAGCCGATGACGAACGCCTGCATCTTGAACTGGTAGGTGTTTTTGCCGAGCGCCTTGGCGAGGTCCTCGTCGGACCGGATGGTCCGGAGGACGCGGCCCCACGGCGACCGGTGGACGCGCCGGAGGAACAGGTAGACGACCGCGATGAGGACGACCACCACTGCGGCCGTCGTCGCGGCGTCGGTCAGCGGCAACCACGACAGGAGTTCCGGGATGCCGCTGATACCGCTCGACCCGGCGGTCCACTGGTCCTCGTTCAGGATGATGGCGCGGATGACTTCGGCGAGTCCGAGACTGGCGATGGCGAGGTAGTCCTCGCGCAGGCGGAGCGTCGGGATGCCGATGAGCACCGCGACGAACGCGCTCACGACGATGGCCGCGAGGAACCCGAACACCGGGTGAAGTCCGAGTCCGAGCGGGGAGTTCGGCGCGGTCAACAGCGCGGCGCAGTAGGCTCCGATGCCCCAGAACGCCGCGACGGAGAAGTTGATAAGCCCGGCGTAGCCCCACTGGACGTTGAGTCCGAGCGAGAGCAGGGCGTACATCCCGACGAGCGCGATTTGGAACAGGAGGAACCGCGGCCCGATGACGCCGGTGAGGACGCCGACGACGAGCAGCACCGTGATGAGTCCGAGCGTCGCGAAGATGCGCCGCTCGGTCGCGTCGCGGACGAGCGTCTCGCTCACCCACGAGGACACGGCGCTCATCCGCTATCACCCGCGATTCCGCTCGGGCGAACGAGCAGGATGGCGACCATGATGACGAACGCGACGGCCGCGGCGTACCGCGAGCCGACCGGGATGATTCCCCACTGGTTGAAAAGCGGAACCAGTTCGTGGACCATCCCGATGACGAGGCCGCCGAGCATCGCGCCGTAGACGGAGCCGATGCCGCCGAGGATGACGGCGGCGAAGATGATAAGCAGGATGTCGAAGCCCATGCGCGGGCGGACGAGTTCCTCTAACCCGAGGAAGACGCCGCCGGCCGCGGCGAGCGCGCCGCCGATGAGCCACATGGCGAAGATGACCTCTCTCGTCCGAATCCCGCTGACGCGCGCGAGGTCCGCGTTGTCGGCGGTCGCGCGCATCTTCCGGCCGAGGGTCGTCCGCGTCAGCGTCAGGTGCAGCGCCGTCACGAGGACGACAGTGAGCATCACGACGACGAGGTTGCGCGGCGTGACCGCGATGCCGAGCGTCTCACGGACCCACGGTATCGGTCCCTGTCTGGGCACGCCGTAGCGCTCCGGCTCGGTTCCGAACGACAGGAACACGAGCGCGCGATAGACGAGCGCGACCCCGATACTGGAGATGAGCAGGCCGATGGAGTCGGACCCCTTCACCGGTTGGTAGACGACGCGGTCGGTGATGACGGAGATGACCGCCGCCGCGCCCATACCGAACGCGAGCGCGAGGAAGAACCAAAGCGGCAGGCCGAACACGCCCGCGTCGCCCAGCATCGGTCGGAGGAAGCCGACCGAGAACAGCGCGGAGAACGCCCCCACGGTCATGAGGTCGCCGTGGGCGAAGTTCGCGAAGTCCGCGATGCTGTAGACGAGCGACAGCCCGATGGCCGCGAGGACGATGATGCTCGAAAACACCACGCCGTTTGCGACGTACTGGAAGGGGCTGACTTGGAGCGGTATCACGGCTCGGTGGCCCCCCTAAGGGTCGTTCGGCGTCCGTTCCGTGCGTGCATGATTAGCTCGTGATGTAGTCGCCGAAGACGTACTCGTGGTCCTGGACGCTGTAAATCTGGTAGTAGCCCGGCGGGTCGCCGTTCTCGTCGAGGTCGACCGGACCGCTGACGCCCTGATAGTTGATGTCGCTCGGCGAGCCGCCGTCGCGCAGGACGGCCGCGGCCTCCTCGAAGTTGAAGACCTCCTCGCCCTCGGGGCGGGTCACGTCGCGGACGACCGACGAAAGCGCCTCGCCGGAGAACTCGTCGGCAGCCTCGATGGCGAGCGCCGCCACCGTGACGGCGTCGTAGGCGTAGGCCGACCAGACCGTCGGCGTCGCGTCGTAGTTCTCTTCGAACGCGGAGACGAAGTTCTGGTAGTTCTCCTGGTCCTGCGGGGCGCTCTCGGTGATACCTTTCATACCGTCCATGCTGCCCGGGGCCGTGTTCTCGATGATGGAGTCGGCGACCGTGGACTCCGCGCCGTAGTAGTCGACGGTCGTGTTGTAACCCTGGTCGAACCCCTCGTTGACCATGACGGTGTACTCGTTCGCGTAGGTGAGGAAAATCCACGCCGAGGCGTCCGTCGAGGCCATCTCGGTGAGGATGCCGCTGTACGACGACTGACCCTGGTCGTGGGGTTCGTTGTAGGCGACGGTGCCGCCGAGTTCGGACTCGAACGTCTCGGCGAACACGTCCGAGAGGCCCGTCCCGTAGTCGTTGTTGATCCACGTGATGGCGACGGTGTCGTGGCCGTCGTCGCTGACGAGGCTGGCGAGCGCCTGCCCCTTCGCCGCCCCCGAGGGACTCATGCGGAGCAGTTCCGGCCGCGACGTGAGTTCGGGGCTCGTGCTGTTCTGGCTGATCTGGACGACGCCGGCGTCGTTGGTGACGCTGTCGTGGATGGCGATGGAGACGCCCGAGCCGACGGAGCCGATGAGGAGCGGCACGCCGTCTTGGTTGACGAGCTTCTGCGCGCCGTTGACCCCGCCCTGGTTCGTACTCTCGTCGTCCTCAACGGAGATTCTCAGCGACCCACCCTCGGAGCCGATGCCGACATCGTTGATCGCGGCGAGCGCGAGTTCGCGACCGCGGGTGTTGCGCTCGCCGTAGGGCGCGAGCGACCCGGTGAGCGAATCGACCATGCCGATGGTGTACGACGACTCGCCACCGCCGCTCTCTTCGGTGGTCGTGGTCTCCTCGCCGCCGCCACCGCCACTTTCCTCAGTCGTCGTGGCCGTGGTCGTGTTCTCGTCTTCGCCTTCGAGACAGCCGGCGGTCGCTCCGACAAGTGAGAGTCCCGACAGCTTCAGCAGCGTTCTGCGGTCCATGTCGTGTGGTGACATAACAAACTATGCTCTCCAGTTATCGTAAATATACCTGTAACCGTCCATGGTCGGGAGTCCGAAACCCGCCGGACGAAACGAGTATCCGCTCTTTATTTCACTAATATTTTTCAGAATGATTTGGTAGGGTCTCTCTTTAGGGTACGTGTCTCACAATAGCCGGCCATGATACCCCCCATCGCGAACAACTTCGTGGCGGGTGAGACGTCCGACGGGGCGGTCTCGCACGTCGAGTCCCTGAACCGCGACGGCATCGCGGGGATACTGAACCTGCTCGGCGAGCACTACACCGACCGGGCCGACGCCGACGCCGACGCCGACGCGTACGTCGACCTCGTCCGCCAACTCGGCGCGACGAACCTCGACGGCTGTGTCTCGGTGAAACCCTCGCAAATCGGCCTCGATATCGGCGACCACGCGTTCCGGGAGAACCTCGACCGCATCGTCGACGCCGCGGACGCCGAGGGCGTGTTCGTCTGGGTCGACATGGAGGACCACGAGACGACCGACGTCACCCTCGACGCCGTCGACGACTTGGGCCACCGGACGGGCGGGAACGTCGGCGTCTGCGTGCAGGCGAACCTCAAGCGCACGCGCGACGACCTCGAACGCCTCGCCGACGTGCCGGGGAAGGTCCGCCTCGTCAAGGGCGCGTACAACGAGCCCGCGTCCATCGCGTACAAGGAGAAGTCGAAGGTGGACGAGGTGTACGAAGAACTCCTCGAGTACATGTTCACCGAGTTCGACGACGGCGTCGCGGTCGGCAGTCACGACCCGCACATGATCGCGCACGCTCGCCATCTCCACGAGCAGTACGGGACGCCCTACGAGGTACAGATGCTCATGGGCGTGCGCGAGGACGGCCAGCGCGACCTCGCGGACGCCGACATCGAGATGTGGCAGTACGTCCCCTACGGGGACAAGTGGTTCTCTTACTTCTACCGGCGCGTCCGCGAGCGGAAGTCGAACGCGCTGTTCGCGCTCCGCGCCGTCGCCGGCATCTGAGTCGGGGCGTCCGACCTACTGCGGGTCGAGCAGTTTCGATTCCGCCTTTCGGAGGTGTTCGAGCAGCGTCGTCTTCGAGATGTCCATCTCGGCGGCGAGTTCGCGGGTGGAAACCTCGCGGGGCCAGCGGTAGTAGCCTTCCTCGCGCGCGAGTTCGAACGCCTGCCGCTGACTCCGGGTGAGCGTGTCGAGCCGCCGACTGCGCTCCGGTTCCGCGCCCTCGGACGTGGAGATGGAGGCGACGCGAATCTCGGCTCCGGTCTCGTCCATGACGGTCTCGATGCGCGGCTGTATCTCCTCTCGCGCGCCCGCGAACCAGACTTCCCACCGCTCTCGGCCGTTTTCTATCTGCGTAGGGGCGCTGTGGACGAAGCCCTGCTTGAGCAACTGCGGACACATCATGTCGCTCGGGTCGTACTCCAAGAAGAACTCGCGGGCGACCGGGCCGGGCGCGACGTGCTTCCCGCGGGAGTCGAACCGCTCTTGCAGTTCCAACACTTCGCCGGTGAGGTCCGAGTCGGCGATAACGTCGAGGAGCGTTTCGACCTCGTCGAGCGACTCGCCGTAGGCGGTGAACAGGCCGTTCGACCGCTCGACGCCCGCGGTGGGGGCGTCGTAGATGGCGTGTGCGAGGATGCCGCCGTCGTACTCACTCGTCGATTCTATCGCCCAGCAGTTCGGATGCCACAGGTCGAGCGTGAGGCGCGTGCCTTCACCTGACGTGCGCTCGCTCATACACCGGGTAATACGCCGCTACGTAAGATGTTGTCTGTGGTCACTCGGGGGCGGGTTGACGCGTCGACTCGGGCGCGTCCCTTCCATGGGAGGGTCCGGGGTTATTAATCCTAGTTGTGACTCTAGAGTCATATGGCGCAGGACGAATATCGACACTATATCGACGGCGAGTGGACGGACGGAACCGGCGACGAGACGTTCGAAAGCACGAACCCCGCGACGGGCGAGTCGCTGGGGACGTTCCGACGAGGGACGCCCGAGGACATCGACGCCGCGGCGGCCGCGGCCGACGAGGCGTACGAGGAGTGGCGCGAACTCTCGCACATCGACCGCGCGGAGTACCTCTGGGACATCTACCACGAACTGCGCGACCGCACCGAAGAGCTCGCGGAGGTCGTCACCAAAGAGTGCGGGAAGGAGATTTCCGAGGGCCGCGCCGACGTCATCGAGGCGTACCACATGGTCGAGTGGGCCGCGGGCGACGCCCGCCACCCCAAGGGCGACGTGATTCCCTCCGAGATTCCCGCGAAGGACGCCTACATGCGCCGCAAGCCCCGCGGCGTCGTCGGCTGTATCACCCCGTGGAACTTCCCCGTCGCCATCCCCTTCTGGCACATGGCCGTCGCGCTCGTCGAGGGCAACACCGTCGTCTGGAAGCCCGCCGAGCAGACGCCGTGGTGCGGTCAGATTATCGCCGAGATGTTCGAAGACGCCGGCATCCCCGACGGCGTGTTCAACATGGTGCAGGGCTTCGGCGACGCCGGCGCGACCATCGTCGACGACGAGCGCGTCGACTCCGTATTGTTCACGGGCTCCGCCGAGGTCGGCCACGAGGTCGCGAGCAAGGTGGCCCAACACCCTGGAAAACTCGCCGCGTGTGAGATGGGCGGCAAGAACAACATCGTCATCACGGAGAAGGCGGACCTCGACATCGCAGTCCACTCCGCGACGATGTCGTCGTTCAAGACCACCGGCCAGCGCTGTGTCTCTTCCGAGCGCATCGTCGTCCACGAGGAGGTGTACGACGAGTTCAAGGAACGCTTCGTCGAGAATGCGAAGAACGTCTCCGTCGGCGACCCGCTCCGCGAGGACACCTTCATGGGCCCTCTCATCGAGGAGGGCCACAAGGAGAAGGTCACGAAGTACAACGAACTCGCGGAGAAGGAGGGCGTGAACGTCCTCGTCGACCGCACCGAACTCGACGCCGACGAGATTCCCGAGGGCCACGAGGAGGGCCACTGGGTCGGACCGTTCGTCTACGAGGCCGACCCCCACGACGACCTTCGTTGCACCCACGAGGAGGTCTTCGGCCCCCACGTCGCCTTGCTCAAGTACTCCGGTGACATCGAAGACGCCGTGGAGATTCAGAACGACACCGACTACGGTCTCGCCGGTGCCGTCATCTCCGAGGACTACCGCCAGATTAACTACTTCCGCGACCACGCCGAGGTCGGCCTCGCCTACGGGAACCTCCCGTGTATCGGCGCGGAGGTTCACCTCCCGTTCGGCGGCGTGAAGAAGTCCGGAAACGGCTACCCCTCGGCCCGCGAAATCATCGAGGCCGTCACCGAGCGCACCGCGTGGACGCTCAACAACTCCAAGGAGATTCGCATGGCGCAGGGCCTCTCCGCGGACATCAAGACCAAAGAAGACGAGTAAGGTCGGTCACCCGCCGCGGCCCCGCATCTGTCCCACGTTTTCGTTCCGTCGTTTCACCCGTCGTCCGCAGACTCTTCCGCACCGCGAGCGGCCGCCGTAACGTAGACGCCGGGCATGTCCGTCTCCTCGACGGTCAGCGTCACCTCCTCGTCCTCCTGGGCCGGTCGGTCGGTCACGACGGTCACCGCTTCGATGGGGTCGCGGCGGACGAACGCCCAGATGAGGTCGAGTATCGAGGGGTGACCGCCCTTCCGGACGACGAGCACGTGGCGCGAGTCGGCCAGCGCCCGGAGTTCCGGCGACAGGTCCTCTTCGTCGAGTTCGTCCGGCGGGATGGCGTGCAGCACGTCGCCTCGAATCGTCTCGGTCATGGTGTCTCAACGGTCCCCGGAGGAAAGAAGCGTGCGCTCCGAGACGCGACCGGTATCGGCGACCGACGGCGCCGTGGCTCGGAGCGAAGCGGTCGTCAAAAGGCGGAGGCGAATTCGCCTCCCACCGAATCTCGTGTCACCAGTTGGCGAAGTGAGACGAGGGGAGTGCCCCCACCGGGCTTGGGGGCGTGAAACGACGTGGCCACGTCGTTTCGGATGCCGCAACGGACCCCGAAACGTTGCGGCGGGTGCGGCGGATGTGGAGTCGCCGACGACTGGCGAGAAAAGCGCCTATTGCGTCGGCGATTTTCGCTTAGAAGCCGCGATGTATAAACCCTCCGCAACACGGGTTCCCACGCCCCGTGAGCGCACGGTTCCCGCGGTTCGTCGCTCCGGACTCACCGTGAATGAGCGGTCGTCTCCGGCCTCAGGCGGTCGCTTCGAACTCGCGCCGGAGCGCCGATTCGAGGTTGTCGAGTTCGCGGTCGAGGTTGCGCTCGAAGAACGCCTCTACACCCGGCAGCCGGCCGTCGACGATGAACTCGTTGACGAGGCGGCTGCCGCCGTCGTGCTCTTCGATGGTGTGTTCGCCCGTCACCCGCATCACCCGCGACTTGCCGACGAACTTGACGTGCGTCGGCTCGTCGACTTCGATGTCTTCGGTCTCGACGGTCACCGTCGAGCGGATGAGCGGAATCGGCAGTTCGAGGTACCACGTCGCGTGGCGGCCGTCGTCGGCCACGTCGAAGCGGTCGACGACGCTGATAGCCCCCGCTCGCTTGGCCGGGTCGGCGATAAACTCCCAGACGCGCTCGCCGGGAGCGTCGAACTCGAAGGTTCGTTTCACGCGGACGGTCATGGGATACCATCACACCTCCACAGTAAAAAGCCGTGGAATCGCCTCAGCTTCGGGTGACGCGCCACGTCGTCGAGCGGGCACGTCCCCACTTCTCGATTTCGACGTCCTCGGACTTCTCGGCCAGCCGCGGCAGACGGGACCCGACCTGCTTCGCGGTGAGACCGATGGCTTCGGCGATGTTCTTCGCCCGGAAGTAGCCCTCTCCACGGCTGACGCTGTCTCGGAGGTAGGCGAGAATGCGTTGTTCCTCGTCGGTGTACTCAGTCATCCTCGGGCCGTCTAGGGAATGGGCGTTATTAACGGTTACCCGTGTTCCTCAACGTTGATAGCTACTGGAACAGATGCGCACCGCAGACGGCCAGCGAGGCCGCGATAATCGCTACCATGAATCCGAGCGCCTTCGTCAACTGGTCCGGTCCGGCGACCATCAGCCCTGCGCCGACGAGCGTGAGCACGCCGAACAACGCCGCAAAGCCGATGGACTTGTCGGATTGCACCGTCTTGGTTTCCATGTTTCCGACCTTCGCGGGTGCGCACTTAGTTCATTCGACACCGCCTGTCGTGGGGCGGCGTGACGCGGGCGCGAGGCGTGCGGTGCGGTCCCACGGACCGACCCCGCGCTCGGCCGTTCGACATATGTACCACTAGTCTCGTGTGTCCACAACGATGGGACTGACATCCGCGTTGTTCGGCGGAAAACTCCGTATCGCACTCGTCGCGCTGGTGCTCGTCGCGGCCGGCGTCGGCGGGGCGTACGCGACCGGCGTCATCGGCGCGCCGAGCGTCGACCGGGTCGACAACCGGTTCGCCGGGGTCAACTCCACGGAGACGGTCATCGAGACCGACCTGTACGTCTCGAACCCCAACCCGCTGTCCGCGAACCTCTCGGGCCTCGAAGTCGACTACGGCGTCGAGATGAACGGGATTCGGATGGCGACGGGCGAGAAGGAAGGCGTCGCTATCGGGCGGGGGACCTCGGCGGTCCCGCTCCGGACGACCCTCGAAAACGAGCGCATCCCCGAGTGGTGGGTCTCGCACATCCAGAACGGCGAGCACACGGACCTCGTCGTGGACGCCAACGTCTCCTCGGAGACGCTGGGACAGACCTTCAAAGCGCCCGAGATAACTCGGAGCATCGACACCGACCTGCTGTCGGCGTTCAACTCCACGGAGACTCGCGAGATAGACGCGGACTCGCCGGTCGTCTCGGACCCCGTGTTGTACGTCAACGAGACGAGCGCCGAGTGGGGCGAGTCCACGAGCGAGCGCACGGCGCTCGAACTCACGTTCGTCGTCCACAACCCCAAGCCGTACCCGATTGCGGTCTCCGAACTCGGCTACGACATCTCCATGAACGACGTGGACGTGGGCGAGGGGACGACGAACTCCGAGTACGTCATCTCCCCGCAGTCGACGGAGACCATCGAGGCGACGACCTACATCCAAAACGACAAACTCGACGAGTGGTGGGTCTCGCACCTCGAACGCGACCAGACGACCGACCTGCGCATCGACTTCTACGCGAACCTCGACGCCGGCGGCACGACCCTCCGCGTCCCGCTCGACCCGCTGACCTACGAGAAGACGTTCGAGACGGACATCTTCGGGAACAAGGCGGCGTCGGCGGGGAACGAGACGGCGACTGAGACGACGACGACGCCGACCGAGACGGCCACGGAAACCGCGACCACCTCGACCGCGACTGCAACTGAGACTTCGACAGACACCGCGACGGCGACAACGACGACAACCACAACGACAGCGGCGACAGCCGAGACGACAACGACCACGTCGGACGGCGGGACCACCACGACGGACGACGGCCTCCTGTAGCGGTCGCGTTCCGCCCCGCGGCGGACGCGAAGTCGGACCGTCGTTCGACCGTCCCGATTCGCCGAGAAATCTTCGGTGATTCCTGACTTAGCCGACAACCCTTTACCGTCGGACGAGATATTCGATGATATGACACGGAGTACCCACGCTCCTGATCGAGTTCTTCTCCCGTAATGAGAACCCTGTGTCCGTCGAGAGCGACGACGAAACCATCGTCGTCTCCTTTGGCGACCAGTCCTGTGAACTGTCCCGAGACGCCGCCGCCGACCTGCAGGAGGCTATCGGCTCGGCGCTGACCGAGAAACGAGAGTTCTTCCGCACGGCCGGCGAGTACCGTCGGGACGGCAGTTACGTCGTCTCCCGCCGCGGCGCGGACTCCACTGGCAACGCGAAGGTGTTCACCAGTTTCGACGAACTGCGTCGGCTGTACGACCGCCTGCCCGAGCGCTTTACGGCCGAGGATATCGGTCGAACCGGCATCACGGGGTCGCGGCGTCACATGATACTCCGGCACTTCGGCGAGCATCCGGCGTTCGACTGCCGCATCGCCAGTCGCAACCCGCTGACGGGCGAAAAAGAGTCGTCCGAGACCGAGAACAACGAGGCGATGGAAGTCATCGCCGACTGAGCGCGACGGCGCGCCGCCCGCGGTCTTTCGTTCCTCAGTCTATCGTGACGTGGTCCGACTCCTCGTTGAGCGCGAGGTTCGACGCGATTTCGGCGTTCCGCATCGCGTACTGCGCGGTCTGCTGGAGGCTCACGAGCACCTCGCGAATCTGGAGGAGCTTCTGGTTTTCCATCTCCGGGAGGTCGTTGAGGATGTCGCGCTCCCGGTCGCTTATCTCGCGGAACAGCTCTCGACACTCGATGGTGAGGTCGTAGTCGCGCTCGACGACGGCCCGAACCGCGGTCGTCGTAATCTCGTCGACGTGGTCGGTGAACTCGCGGATGCGCCGCATCGTCGACTGGTCGACGTCGATGGTGTGGCCCTCGGCGTCCATGACGATGTTGGCGATGTCCTCGGCGTTGTCGGCGGTCAGTTCGAGGTTCTTCGCCACCGAGCGGTAGCCGATGAGCGGGAAGCCGGAGTCGAGGCCGACCGCCCGCGCGAGGTTGGGGTTCTGGTAGGACGTGAAGATGAGTCGGAGCAGGAGGACGAAAATCTTGTTCGCCTGCCGCTCGCGGTTGAGCGCCCGCTGGGCGAGGTCGGGGTTGCCGTGGGCGAGCGCCTTGATGGCCTCGCCGCGCATCGTGCTCCCCGTGTTTTCGAGGCGCTCGAGCAGGTTGTCGAGGGTGAAGTCCTCCGCGTCGACCGAGCAGCGAATCGCGATTCGCTCGGGCGTCTCCTCGATGACGCCGAGGCCCATGAGCTGGGTCTCGGCCTTGTAGACGGCGTTGATGTGGTCCGAATCGAGCGCGCCCTCGCTTTTCTCGATGTGGATGACGCGCCGTCCGAGGACGTACTGCGCCACGATGGCTCGTTCGAGCGCCTCCGCGTTCAGACTGTCAGCGCGAATCGTCGCCTTCGAGTCCTCCGTGTTGACCGACTCGGGAAGCACGGTCAGCGTTCCCTTGCCGCTCGTCCGAATCGTCACCTCGTCGCCCTTCTCGACGTTGTGTTCCTTGGCCCACTCCGCTGGAAGCGTCATCGCCAGCGTGGAGGGACCGAGACGCTGGACTTTCCGGGTTTCCATGCCAGTCAGAACCCATCCAATGACCTTAAATCTCACTATATTACACCCTCCATGAATAATGGGTAGTGGGTCTCATTGCACACGGTCCCAAATATTAAATCATTCACGTCGTCCGAATTCGAGCGAGAGGGACCTCGTCGGGCACCGCCTGTTCCGAGAGACTGCGTATCTCTCGGTCGGTCCGGTGAAGTGGCTCAGCTTTGCGGAATTCGACGCGACGCAGGCGGAGGATGTGTTCAGAGGAGGTGAACGTCGGTTCACCTTTTTCGGGATGAACGTCCGGTAAAGCAGCGTATTAACTGCGCAGTTCCGCGGAACGTCGTCGATACGGTCAGATTATACATTTCTAGTTAATATATAACTTTACCATTCTGATACGTTATACTAACACACCTCCCTGCCGCATTGGGCTTCGGAGGTTCAGGGTGGGTAACACATGGTATCGAAAGCCACACAACAAGAGATGGAGGGAATGCTCGGTCAAGTCCCGGGTTGGATGGAGAACTTGGCAGAACCGGCGAGCGAACACAGTTGGGGGCTCTTCCGCGACCTCAATCTGGGCGAGAACACCGAACTGTCCGCGAGAGAGAAAGCGCTCATCGGGGTCGGCGTCGCGGCCGCCACCAACTGTCCGTTCTGTACCTACTTCCACAAGGAAGAGGCTCGGTTGAGCGGCGTCACAGACGACGAACTCCGGGAAACCGTCAACCTCGCCGCCGACACCAAGTACTTCTCGACGATTCTCCACGGGAACGAGACCGACCTCGACGAATTCAAGGCTGAAACGGACGAAATCGTCGAGTACATCACGCAACAACAGGCACCGGCAGACGACTGACGAGACGGCCGACGGGAGCGTTCTCCCGCTCGATTTTTCTGTTGGCGCGGCGCGTCGAGTCGGTCACGACCGGCCTGCGCCCCTGGTCAGTACAGCGCACCAAGCGACCGCAACTGAGTAGTTCGACGGCGACGCTCACTCGATTTTCATCATCCGCCGCTCGACGCGACCCACGCGGACTTTCGTCCACCCGCGGAGGTCCGCGTCGAGGTTCGGGTCGTCGGTGTCGACCCGAAGGACCGGAATCGCGTCGAGTTTCGACCGCGAAGCGACGACCGACACGTCGCAGCGGCGAATCACGTCGGGAGAGAGTTGAGGGTTGCCGCGGCCGAAGACGAACCCCTGTCCGCCGATTGGCGTGACGACGATGACGTTCTCCTCGCCGAGGCTCGCCAGAATCTCGGCTTCGGTCGCGTCGCGGGCGAGTACCTCGCCGTCGCGGTAGATGTCGACGCCCAGCGGCGACCCGTCGATACCCAACTCGGCTTTCACCGCGCCGACGGTGCTCCCGGGGCCGAGGACGTAGGTGACGCCCGCCGTCGCCCGGATGTCGTCGGCGACGCCCGCAGCGAGCGCCTCGACGGTTCCGCCGCCGGTCTGTTTCGACGACTGGAGGTCCTCGGCGACGGGAACGTGCGCGACCGCCCGAAGCTCCGGCCTGACCTCGCCGGCGCGGTAGTCGTCCTCGTCGATGTCCATGACCTCGCGGGCTTCGGTCCGCTCGAACGAGGTGACGACGTGGGCGGCGTCCTCCGGCGAGACGGCGAAAACGGAGGAGTAGACCTTCACGCCCGCGGGGACGCCGAGCATCGGGACGTCGGTGCCGTCGAGCGCCTCGGCCACGTCGGCGGCGGTCCCGTCGCCGCCGACGAACAACACGAGGTCCGCGTCGGCGGCGACAAACGACTCGACGGCGGCGACCGTGTCGGCCGCGCTCGTCTCGCCGCCGGACGGCTCGCCGAGCACGTCGGGGTCGAACCCGGCATCTCGGGCGGCCGACGCGCCCATCTCCCCGCCCCACGCGAGCAGTTCTGTCTCGGGGACAGCCTCGAAGAGCCGCGAGAGCGCCCGTCGCGCCCGCTCCGGCGACCGCGGCTCCGCGCCGCGCGCTCTGGCCTCCGCGACTTTCCCGTCGGTTCCCTTCAGGCCGACCCGGCCGCCCATCCCCGCGACGGGGTTGACGACGACACCGATTCGCATGACTGAACGAACCCGCGCCCGGGGGAAAAGCGACGCGGTAACCGGCGGCCGAACCGCCCGCCGCGAGCGACGGTGCCGCGGGCAGCGCGCGTCGACCTCGGTGGCGACGTTCAGCCCGCACCGACCGTCGCCGGAACCTCACCGTTTAACAAGGGGACCGAGCAATTGTCATCCATGATTCCGTTAGAATCCGCCGGACAGGTGCTGCCGACCTCGGAGACGGCCGCGACCGTGCTTCTCGTGGGTATTCTCATGACCGCCGGGTGGCTCTGGTACCTCCAGCGCTGACCCGTCGGCCGACCGACCCTATTCTTCGTACGACTCGACTCGCGCTTCGAGCCACGCGGCCGCCGATTCGACGGTCTCCTCGTCGGCCCCGGCGAGTTTGATTCTGACGTGGTCGCCGGGGTAGCTCCCGACGGTCACGTCGAACTCCGATTGGACGGCCTCGAACCGCTCGATGAGCGAGCTTTCGGGCTCCGACGTGTGGACGAACCGGACGTGGGTCCGCTCGCCGGCGAACTCGTCGGCGACGCGGGCGAACATGGCTTTCATCTCGCCGGGGACGCCGGGGAGCACGTACACCGAACCGACGACCGCGCCGGGCGCGACGCCCTCGTCGTTCGGGAGCATCCGCGACCCCGCAGGAAGGTCGGTCGTTCCCTCCACGAGGTCCGCCGCGGAGTAGCCGCCGTTCGTCTCCAGCCACTCCTCGGCGTCGGGGTTCCGCTCCAGAGAGCGCCCGAACGCGGCCGCAACGGCCTCCATCGTCACGTCGTCGTGGGTCGGCCCAAGCCCGCCGGTGACGACGACGGCGTCGTACTCGGCGTGGTATTCGTTTACCACGCGGGCGATGTCGGCGACGCGGTCGGGGACCGTCGTCACGCGCTCGACGGAGACGCCCCGCTCTGTCAGTTCCGTGCACAACCACGCGGCGTTCGTGTTGACGGTGTCGCCGGCGAGGAGTTCGTCCCCGACGGTGACCACGGCGACTTGCATATCCCGAGGTAGCGGGCTGCGAGGCAAAAAAGCGTTCACACCGGCGAACCGAGCCGGGCGACCGACGCCGCGTCTCTCGGGCGGCCGTCAGCGGTCGTCGTCTTCGACGTCCAAGCCGAGTTCCTGTCGGCGGTCGCGAAGCGCCTGAATCTGCCGGCGGTAGTAGAGTATCCCCGCGCCGCCGACGAGCACCGAGACGGCGGCGACGGCCGCGAAGATACCGAGGTCGCGCTGGAGGTAGAACTGCACGACGACGTTCCCGTCGGTCACCTCGGGCCACCGGATGTGGACCCGGTCGTCGATGACCTCGGTGTCGTAGCCGGACGGCCGAACCGCCCCGAATATCGGGAAGTCGACGCGGCGGTCGGCGGGCAGGACGACCTCGTAGCTCCCCTCGACGAAGACGGGAAGCGAGAACCGCTTCGGCGAGGACGACGAACTGAACGCGATTTTGCCGGCGCTCCCGGCGTCCGCGGGGAGCGTGACGTTCGTGATGCGGTCGTTCTGGGTCACGTCGCCGCCGCGGGCCTTCAGTTCGGTCCCGTTGATGACGGTCCCGTTTTCGTAGCGGTAGCGGACCGCCTCGACCGGAAGCGGCGTCCGACTGCCGAAGCCGTCGAACCGGTAGAGTTCGACGAACGAGCCGTTCATCTCGTAGACCGCGCGGAACCGGCCGTTGTCCTGGACGGTGATGTGCGCGTCCGTCTCGGCGGTCCACGCGTACTCGCCGTCGGGCGCGGCGTCGAGCCGGTCGTTCGAGACGCTGGAGGTGCCGCCGAGACAGCCGGCGGTCACGAGGAGGAGGGCGAGCGCGGCGATACCGACGAGGAGTCGCCTGTTCATCGTCTTACTGGCCGATGACGCACTTCAGTTCGGCCGGCAGGTACGAGCCGATGCTGGCGAGGAGGCCCGGCGGGTCGGTCTCGTCCCGGCAGACGATGCTCTGTTCGAGGAGGCCGAGGCGCTCGACGGTCACGATGTCCTTCGCGTGACCGGCGCGGTTGACCGTTGCGCGGACCTCGCCGCGGGTCGCGCTATTGACGTTGACGCGACCGCTGCCGCGGGTCCAGTCGTAGAGGCGGTCGACCTGCTCGTCGGCCAGCCGCGAGGGCTCGTCGTCGCCGCCGTAGACGAACGTCAGCGGCATGTGCTGGACGAGGCCGAAGCGGTCGCGAATCTGGGTCGCGGAGCCGCGCCCGAGGCCGAGTTCCTCGGTCGGGATGCGCACCTCGATGCCGGCGTCGAGGACGAAGCCGTCGTCGTCCCAGTGTTCGAGCGTGCCGACGTAGGTCTCACCGGCCGAGAGGTGCGGCGTGACTTCGCCCCACTCCTCGCGGAGGACGTTGCGCGCAACTGTCTCGTCATCGCCGGAGACCGTCACGGAGATGAAGTCGTCGTCGCGGACGCCGATGTCGTACTCCACGTCGAGGTCGCCGATATCGTTGGCGACGAGCGAGGTGAGGCTGTCGAGCGCGCGGTCGCGGGCGTCACCGTCGATGTAGCACTTCGTTGCGAGAACGACCATTCAGTTCGTCCCCGTCACTTCGACGTTGAGCTCGTCTCGAAGCTCTTCGATGCGTCGTTCCATCGCGTCGACGAGGTCGTCGTTGTCCATCGGTTCGAGGGGCGCACCGGTCTCGGGGCACTGGAAGCCGAGCTCCATCGCCTCGGAGAACTCGAAGCGGATGCCGGCGGGCTCCGAGAGGTAGAACTCGTGGTCCCGCTCGTAGTCGAGTCGTTCCTCGAGCGCCTCGAGGAGGCGGTACATCTCCTCTTCGAGGTTCTCGGGGATGTTTTCGTAGTGGAACGTCCAGAGGTAGGTGAGCCAGCCGGAATCCTCGTCGCGGACGCGACGATACGACGCGAGGTCGTTCTCGTAGAGGATAAAGAGCGCACGGCGCACGTCGTTGAGCTCGAGCCGCAGTTCCTCGGCGAGTTCCTCGTCGGTGACCTCGCCGTCCGGGGGTGCCGCCGCGACCGGCATCCCAGTGGGCCCAACCAACTCGTGGAGGTACTTCTGGATAACAGGGTCGTTCAGTAACTCCTCAAAAGCCATTGTGCGAAATGGCGTCAGGAACGCCATTAAGTCTTATTACTCCCGGGCAGCGGAGAACCGCCGGCGGGCGCGCCGACGCGTCCGATTACTCCTCGTCGGCCGGTACGACTTTCTTGCCCGTCGCCATCGGGACGACCCGGTTTTCGGCGTCCTCCCACTCGCGGTCGAGCTCGCGCCCGTCGAACAGGCGGTCGAGGAACACCGCGAGGCCGGCGACCTCCGAGTGCGGCTGGTTCGTGACGCCGACGTTCCAGTCCGCCCCCTCGTACACCTCGAAGGGGACCTTCTCCCCGCCGACGACGACGAGAAGCGGTTCTTCGGCGTGCGCCTCGCGGATGTCGGCCTCCACGTCCTGAACGCGCTCGCCGTACATCGTGAGGTGGACGACCTTACCCTCCCAGTTGCGGATGACGCCGTTGAGCGCCTCGGTGAGTTCGACCTCGAAGGGGCCGCCGAACCGGCCCGTGATGTCCTCGACGGTCTCCATCGAGTGGCCGGCGTTGTCCGGGAGGATGACCCGGTCAGCGCCGAGCGCGCGGGCCGTCAGGCCGACGTGCGTCGTCATCCGGTCGTCGCGCCCCGGCCGGTGTCCGTACCGGAGGACGGCGACCTCGGGTTCGTTGTGCATGTCTCTCCGAAGACGGTGGGGGAAAGTGGTGCTTTCGGAACGCGGGCGGCGGCGCGGCGGTCCCTTGTCCGTTCGTCCATCTGTCCGTTCGTCTACCTGTCCCCGCGGTCGAGATTTATCTACGCTCCCGCCGCAGACGTACGCATGAACCACCGCCCGGAAGTCGGCGCGGGCGTCGAGCGCGCCGACCTGTCGAACCGAACTGCGCTGGTGACCGGCGCGACCTCCGGCGTCGGCCGCGAGACCGCGCTCGCTCTCGGCCGACTCGGTGCGACCGTCTTCGTCCACGGCCGCGACCGGGACGCGGGTCGGACCGTCGCCGCGGCCGTGGAAGACGCCGGGGGCGACGCGGTCTTCTTTCGCGCCGACCTCGCCGAACAGGACACCGTGCGCCGCCTCGCGGCGGCGGTCCGCGACCGGACCGACCGCGTGGACGTACTCGTCAACAACGCCGGCGCGCACTTCTCGACGGGCGAACTGACCGCCGACGGCGTGGAGAAGACGTTCGCCGTCAACCACCTCGCGCCGTTCGTCCTCACACACGGGCTCCGCGACCTGCTCCCCGACGACGGCCGCGTCGTCACCGTCTCCTCGGAAGTCCACCGCCGATTCGAGGGCCCGCTCGACGCGACGGGTCTCGATGACTACGACGGCCTCGACGCCTACGCTCGATCGAAACTGGCAAACGTCCTCTTCACCGCCGGCCTCGCCGACAGGCTCGACGGCCCGACCGCGAACTGCTGTCACCCCGGCTTCGTCCCGTCGAGCGGCCTGTGGCGCGACGCCTCGCTCCCCGTCCGCACCGGGGTCGGCCTGCTCTCCCGACTCCCGCGCCGACTCGTCGGCGGCTTCGCGGATACGCCAGCGACGGCCGCCGACACGACCGTCTACCTCGCCGCGTCGCCGGCCGTCGCGGGAGTGACCGGGACCTACTTCTCCGACTGCGCCCCGGCCGAGCCGTCGGCCGCGGCGACGGACCCCGAACACGTCCGGGAGCTGTGGCGGCTGAGCGAGGACCTGACCGGACTCTCGTGGTCCCGGTAGCGCGGACGTCACCGACGCCCGGCCGCGGCCCGGAGGGGAAACGGACTTATCACTCGGTCGAATCATCTGAGCCATGTCGCTGGAACTCTCCGACAAGCGCGTCCTCGTGACCGGGGGCGCAGGACTCGTCGGGTCTCACCTCGCCGCGCGCCTCTCCGAGGACAACCACGTGGTCGTCGCCGACGACCTCTCGAAGGGAGACCGCGAGCAGGTCCCCGACGGCGTCGAGTTCGTACAGGCCGACATGACCGACCCCGACGACGTCGCCGAGGCCGTCACCGAGGACCTCGACATCGTCTTCCACTTCGCGGCCTACACGGACACGAACTACGGCAACCCCCGCCAGCTGTTCGAGGAGAACACCGAGATGACCTACAACATCCTCGAACGGATGCAGGAGGTCGGCGTGTCGAACATCTCCTTTACCTCGTCGTCGACGATTTACGGCGAGGCCCCGCGGCCGACGCCCGAGGACTACGCGCCGCTCGAACCCATCAGCATCTACGGCTCCTCCAAACTCGCCGACGAGGGCCTCTTGTCGACGTTCGCCCACTCCTACGACGTCACGGTCTACATGTACCGCTTCGCCAACATCGTCGGCCCGAACCAGCGCGGCAACGTCATCCCCGACTTCATCGAGAAGCTCCTCGAAGACCCCGAGACACTCGAAATCCTCGGCGACGGCCGGCAGGAGAAGTCCTACCTCCACGTCGAGGACTGCATCGACGCGATGTGCCACATCGTCGAGCACGCCGACCGCGACTACAACGTCTACAACCTCGGCACGCGGACGACCACCTCGGTGACGACCATCGCCAACATCGTCGCCGACGTGCTGGACCTCGACCCCGAGTTCGAGTACACCGGCGGCGACCGCGGCTGGACCGGCGACGTGCCGAAGATGCGCCTCTCCATCGAGAAGCTCTCCGCGCTCGGCTGGGAGCCCGACGGGTCGAGCGACGAGGCCGTCCGCCGCGCGGCCGAGGAACTCGCCGAAGAACTCCGCGCCGAGTACGAATAACGACTGCCGATAACCGCGACGGACAGCCGCGACCAACACCGACACCGCGGGGCGACGCCCGGCAGGCCTCGCAGTTCGCCCCCGGAGCGAGCCACCTTTCTACCGCGACTCCCTACCCCGGAGCGTGCAGGTCGTCGGCTACGATACCGGAACCCCCGCGCTGTTCGTGAGCGCGAGCGGCGGCATCGACTCGGTCGCGCTCGACCCCGGCACCGAACTCGACTACCGCCTCGGCGAGCGACACTGCGCGGGCACCATCCACGACGACCGACACGTCGCCTGCGACAACGACCGCGCGCCCTACTGCCCGGACCACCGCCACACGTGGGTCTGCGCGAAGTGTACCGGGACGTGTCTGAAAGACGAGATGGACTGCGACGAGGACCACGCGGTCTACCTCGCCGCGTTCGCCCCCGACACGTTCAAAGTCGGCGTCACCCGCGAGTGGCGACTCGACACCCGCCTGCGCGAGCAGGGCGCGGACCGCGGGGCCCACATCCGAACGTTCTCCGACGGTCGCGTCGCCCGCGAGTACGAGGCCGAACTGGCGACCGAGATTCCGGACCGAATCCGCGTCCCGACCAAAATCGAGGGGTTCGGCCGGGCGGTCGACGCCGCGGCGTGGGACGCCCTCGTCGCCCAGTTCGACCCCATCGAGACGTTCGCGTTCGACTACGGTCTCGACCTCGCCGGCTCGCCTGTCGCCGAGACCGTCGCCACGGGAACGGTCCGCGGCGTGAAGGGGCGCGTGCTCGTCCTCGACCACCGCGGGACGACCTACGCGGTCGACATGCGCGACCTCGTCGGCCACGAACTCGGCGACGGCGGGACCGACCGCGACCTCCAGTCGAGCCTCGGCGCGTTCGGGTGAGCGACGGCACGCTTCTCAGAGACCGTCAGCACTTTCCGGGAGGACGGCCAATTCGCTCTCATGGCTGACGACGAACCCGCAGACGAGACGCAGACGCCCGGCGAGGGCGACGACGGCGAAGAAGAGAAGTCGTTCCGCGAGCGGGTCGAAGAGATTCGACAGCGCCGCGAGAAAGAGCGCGAGGAAGGCGAGCGTCCCGACCCCGAAGAGATGATGGGCGGCGGCGGCCCCGGCGGCATGGGCGGCGGCGGCAACCCGTTCGCGCAGATGATGAGCGGCATGATGGGCGGCGGCGGCCCCGGCGGCATGGGCGGTGGCGGCGGCATGGGCGGCGGTCCCGGAAGTATGGGCGGCGGCCCGCGCGACCCCGAGCAGGGAAGCGGAAACGACGAACAGCTCGTCCGGGAGGTCCGACAGCTCCGCGACGAGGTCCGCGACGTGAACCGCGAACTGCGCCGCATCGCTGACGCGCTCGAAGGTCGCGACTAACGCGGTTTCGCAGTCGGTCTCGCTGTTTTTTCATTCCGATGCCAACCGGTCGTAGAGCGCGGCGAGTCGGTCGACAGACCGGTCGACGCTCACCTCGTCACGGCGGTCGAGACACCGCACGCTGAGCTCCTCGCGCTCCGCCAGCGCCCGCCGGATTCCGCGCCGGAACCCGTCTAAATCGCCGGACTCGTAGTGGTAGCCGGTCACGCCGTCGAGGACGGTGTTCTCAAGTGCGCCCTCGTTGACGCCGACGACGGGCGTCCCGCAGGCGTTGGCCTCCAGCGCGACGAGCCCCTGCGTCTCGACGGGGCTCGGAAAACAGAACACGTCGAGCGCGGAGTAGAACGCCGGCAGTTCCTCGCGGTCGAGAAAGCCGAGGAAGTGTGCGTCCACGCCGAGGTCGTCGGCGAGGGCTGACAGCTCGTCGCGGGCGGGGCCGTCGCCGCCGAAGACGAGCGTCGCGTCGAGGTCGGCCGCGGCCCGGACGAGTTCGTCGAGACGCTTCTCGTAGCCGTGACGGCCCGTGTAGCCGATGAGGGGGCCGTCGCCGAGGTCGTAGCGGCGGCGGAAGTCGTCGCCCTCGACGGGTTCGAACCGCTCCACGTCGATGCCGTTCGAGAGGACGACGATTTCGGCCTCGACGCCGACCTCGTCGACGAGGCGGCGCTCGGCGTCCTCGCTCGGGACGATGACCGCGTCGGCGCGGTCGAAGAACCACCGCTCGTACCGCTCGGCGGTGCGCTCGACGCCGCGCTCGATAGCGCCGACGGAGCTGAGGTACTCGGCGTACTCGCCGGTCGGGGTGTGGTAGGTCGCCACGAGCGGGAGGTCGCGCCGGCGAGCGAGTCGGAGTCCGGCCAGTCCGAGGCCGAACGGAGTGTGGGCGTGGACGACGTCGACGTCGTCGACGGCTCCCGGAATGCGCGGCGCGCCGATTCGAATCCCCTCGTAGAACGGGAACGGAAGGCTTCGGACGCCGTACTCGCCGGGCTCGGGGTCGTAGTCGTCGTCCGCCGGGAACACCACGTCCATGCGGCCGCCGCGGCGGTGCCACCGCTCGCGCCACGTCTGAATCGTGTAGGTGACGCCGTTGACGGTCGGTAGGTACGTGTCGGTGAACGCGGCGACCGACTGCATGGCCGTTCGTGCGACCCCGACGGGATAAACCGTTGTGACTTCCCGCTGGACTGTCGTGTGTTACCGAATCAATCGGCAGCCTCCCGGGGGTCGGCCAACGAGAGTCGCCGGACGAGAGTCGGCCACTCAGCCTTCGAGTCGTCCGGACAGCGCGTCCTCGTACGTCTCGACGAGCCTGTCGCCGACGCGGTCGAGGCTGTGTTCGGCGGCCGTCTCGCGGGCGTTCTCGCCGAGTCGCCGCCGGAGGTCGGGGTCGCGGGCGAGCAGGTCGAGCGCCCGGCGGAACTCCGCGTCGGTCGAACACTTCAGGCAGTCGTGGCCGTGGGTGTAGAACTCCTCGAACACCGGGATGTCGCGGAGGACGACCGCCTTCCCGCAGGCCATCGCCTCGAGGACGGCGATGCCCTGATTCTCGTTTTTCGTCGCGAAGAGGTAGACGTCGCCCGCGCCGAACGCGCCGCGGATGTCGTCTATCCACCCGGAGAATGTGACGTTCTCCGGGGCGTTTTCGACCCAGTATCGCACCTTCTTCGAGGCGTGCGGCCCGGTGTCGTAGGGGCCGAACCACGCGAAGTCGTAGTCGGTCTCCTGGGCGAGCGTACAGAACGTCGTGAGGCCCTTGCGCTCGAAGACGTTGCCGACGGTGAAGACGGTCATGCCGTCGAGGTCGTACTCGGCTCTGTACTCCTCGCGGAGCTCCTCGAACCCGTCGAGTGCGTCGGTGTCGACGCCGTTCGAAATCGGTCGAATCGGCGCGTCAACCGGGTAGGATTCGAGGGTTCGCTTCGTGTACTCGGAGGGACAGAGCACCACGTCTGCCTGCGAGTAGAACCACTTGAGGTACTTTCCGAGGGCGGGGGCGACCGCGGTCGACCCGCGGAAGCTCTCGGCGAAGTCCTCGCGGGTGACGTGCGAGTGGAGCACGAGCGGGATGTCGTTCCGTTTGGCGTGTCTGGCCACGGCGAGCGACCCGGGGCCGATGAGGTTGCAGTGGGCCACGTCGTAGTCGCGGACGACCCCGTCGCCCCGCAGGAGGCCCACGGCACCCGCGGCGGCCGACTCGGGCCACGGGGAGGTGACGACCTCCACGTCGGTCGTGGCGAGGGCCGCCCGCTGCTGGTCGGTGGCGGTGCCGATGCCGCTGCGTTCGAGTTGCGAGGCGAACTCGAGGTAGTTCAGGACGCGCACAGTCGCCGTTTTTCCGGCCGAGGTTTCACGTTACCGGCTTCGGCTCCGCGTCGCGGTTCGGAACGTCTTTGTCCGGGCCGCTCGCCCGAACGTGTATGAACATCGCGGAGGAGCGCATCGACCGACTCCACGACCTCGCCCGTGAGGCGGCGAGCGACCGCGACCACGAGCGCGCCCGCGAGTACGTCCGCCTCGCCCGCCGGGTCGCAGAGCGGAACCGCTGCGGCCTCCCGAAGGCGTTCCGCCGGTTCACCTGCGACGACTGCGACGCCTACCTCCGTCCCGGCGTCAACGCCCGCGTCCGGACCCGCGCCGGCGGCCGCGTCGTCGTCAGATGCGACTGCGGGGCGACGAAACGCTATCCGTACTGACCGCCCGCCGGCGATTCCGGCAGTATCGCCCCGTTCTCGCGTGTGTACGACAACCAAACGGCCGCCAAAGCCTTACTATTGAAGCCCTCCGGCACATAGTGGAGGCCACACATGAACACGCAGGAGCTGCGAAAGGAGGCCCACGACGTCGACGTGACCGTCTGGGTGGGTAAGAGCGGAATCGAAGCGGTGGTCGGCGAACTCAACGACCAACTGGCCGACCGGAACCTCGTGAAAGCGAAGTTCCTCCGGGCGGCGCTCGGCGGCACGACGGTTGACGAGGCGGCCGCAGACCTCGCAGACCGGGTGAACGCCGAACTGATAGAGACGAGGGGGAAGACCGCGGTCTACCACCGATGAACGCGCTCGCACTCCCGCTCCAACTGCAGGGTGACGGCGGCGCTATCGGTCGACTCCTCACCCAGCAGAACGTTCCGTACGCCGAGACGCTCGGGACGCTCCTGGGCCTCGTTCTCGGCTTTGTCATCGTCTACATCGTCGGCAAGGCGGTCGTGTCGTCCGCGCTCAACCGCGTCCTCGACCGACGCGGCGCGGAGGAACACGCCAAAAAGCCCCTGATGAAAATCGCGACCCTCGTCGTGGCGTTCGTCGCCCTCGGAGCGGGGTTCGCGTTCGCCGGCCTCGGCAACATCCTGCAGTCGCTCGCCACCATCGGCGCGGCCGCGACGCTCGCTATCGGCTTCGCGATGCAGGACGTCATCGCCAACTTCGTCGCCGGCATCTTCATCTTCACCGACAAGCCGTTCCGCATCAACGACTGGATTGAATGGGACGACAACTCCGGCGTCGTCGAGGACATCTCCTTCCGCGTGACGCGCGTTCGTACCTTCGACAACGAACTGCTCACTGTGCCGAACTCGCAGCTCACCGACGGCGTCATCAAGAACCCCGTCGCGAAGGACAAACTCCGCCTGCAGGTGCCGTTCGGCATCGGCTACGACGACGACATCCAGCAGGCGACCGACATCATCCTCGACGAGGCCGAAAACCACGAGGGAATCATGACGACGCCCGAGCCGTCGGTCAGACTGACCGAACTCGGCGACTCGTCGGTCACGCTCAAGTCGCGCATCTGGATTTCCCAGCCCAGCCGCGCCGACTTCGTGAAGACCCGCGGCGAGTACGTTACCGCCGTCAAAGAGCGGTTCGACGAGGAGGGAATCGACATCCCCTACCCGAACCGCACCCTCAGCGGCGAACTCTCGGTCGGCGGCGCGGAGCGCCTCGCGCAGTCGAACGACTGAGGAGAGAACCGAACCGGTGCCGACTGCGGGACCCACCCGCGGCGGTCGCCCGTGCGGACGACTCGGATTTTTTGACTCCCGACGCGCCGCTTAGAGTTCGATGCGCTCGACGAGCCTGTCTTCGGACTTCGTGTTGACCGCGACGATGCGGACGTGGTCTTCGAGGCCGGAGCCGTCGAGTTTCGCCTTCAGGAGGTTGTCGACCTGATAGACGCCCGCGGCGTTCACCATCTCGATTTCGACGAGGACCGGCGACTCTTCGCCGGGCTTCAGGACGACGTTGTTGATGGCGCGGCTGGAGAGCGTGTTGATGCCGCGGCCGCCCTTCTCGTAGGGGATGCGCGAGCGGCCGCGTTCCATGTCGAGCGCGTCGGCGACGCGGATGACGCCGGCTTCGAGCGTGAGCGGGTCCTCCTCGCGGTGGTGACAGAGGATGGCGTGGAGGACTTCCGCTTTGATTCGGACCGCGTCGGCGAGGCCGTAGAACTCGGGGAGGAAGCGGTCGAGCACGTCCGACGCGAGCGGAATGGAGTAGTACGCGTGGTTGTCGCGGTGGACGATGTGACCGATGTCGTGCAGTTGCGCCGCGAGGGCGATGATGACCGCTTCGTCGGCCTCGGCGAGTCCCTGCTCGGCCGCGCCGTTGAACTCGCAGTCGCCGGCCTTGAGCAGGTCGTACAGCCGAAGCGCGCGGTTGCGGACGATTTCGATGTGCTTCGGGCCGTGGTCGTTGTAGCCCTTGCGCGTCACCGCGTTCACGTTCTGCGCTTCGAGGAGCGTCGTCACTTCCTCGTCTTCGAGGAGCGCGGGGAGCACCTCGTTGAGCTTCTCGTCGGGGAAGGCGTGGTCCGCCTCGGGGTCGTAGACGCGGCCGCCGTTCAGGGTGTCTTCGGTATCGCTCATGACCCGCAAGGTGGTCGCACGGAGAGAAAAGAACTTGGGCTCCGAATCAGGTGCGCTAACGCGTCGCGTGGCGGGGTGAGCCTACGCGGCCTCGGTCGGTTCTTCGAGCTTCGCGGCGGCGGCCTCGACCGCGTCGTAGTCGGGTTCGACGCCGGGGTCGTCGCTGACCCACGCGTAGGTGACTTCGCCGTCTCCGTCGACGACGAACACCGCGCGCTTCGCCACGCGGTTGACGCCGAGGCTCGCGAAGTCCATCGCCACGTCGTAGGCGTCGACGAGTTCGCGGTTCGTGTCGCTGATGAGGCCGAAGTTGAGTCCGTTCTGCTCGGCGAACTCCGTCAGCGTGAACGGCGTGTCGATGCTGATGCCGTACACCGTCGCGCCGACGTCCTCGAAGTTGGCCATCTGGTCGCGGAAGGTGCACATCTCGGTGGTGCACGTGCCGGTGAAGGCCGCGGGGAAGAACGCGAGGACGATGGGCGCGTCGTCGAGGTTTTCGGAGAGCGTGAACGACTCGATGTCGCCGTCGATGTCGGTGAGCGGTGCGGTGAAGTCCGGGGCGTCGTCGCCGACTGATACCATACGGGTGCCATTCGACTCCGCACACATTATTTCACCGTCGTCGGAAATTCAGGGGACCGGTGGTGACGGACCGACCCAGTCGGCGCATCGGAACGGCCAAGCGCGTCCGGCAGCCTGCCACAAGTTTTTCGTAGGAGTTACGCGCCGAAACGCGTCGATTCGGCCGATGCGGGAGTTCCGGTACGCCGATATTCCGTCTTTCCAGAACCCGCAGAAGGCAAAAAGCCTATAATTGCCACTAGGTAACGCAGAAATAGCGATGTTCGAGACCATCACCCCACTGTTCCCGGGACTCCCGGGCGGGCCCGAGCTGCTCGTCGTTCTGCTCATCGTCGTCCTGCTGTTCGGCGCGAACAAGATTCCGAAGCTCGCTCGGTCCTCCGGGCAGGCCATCGGCGAATTCCAGCGCGGCCGCGAGGAAATCGAGGACGAGCTGCAGGATATGAAAGGCGACGACGAAGACGAAGACGACGCGACCATCGAGAGTTCGGCTGACTCGGTCGAGACCGAGTCCGCTTCGACCGAATCGTCGAACTAATCGCAGCTCACTCTCTCTCTTCTGCCCGCGCAGGGCGAACCACGCGATTTTTGACCAGTCCTGAGAGATTGCGCCGTAGGGCGTGTGGCCTAGTGGACAGGGCGAGAGGTTCCTAACCTCTCGATCGCGGGTTCGAATCCCGCCACGCCCGTTATCGTGACGAGCGGAGCGAGTCCGATAACGCAACGTGCGGGATTCGAATCGGGGAGCGAACGTCAGTGAGCGACCGAGGTTCGAATTCCGTCACGCCCGCTTCGCTCACTTCGTTCGCTCAGCGGCCGCGACGAACATCGCGAATCCTCCGGATTCGCTCAATCCCGTCACACCGTTCGCCACTTCGTTCGCTCAGCGGCCGCGACGAACATCGCGAATCCTCCGGATTCGCTCAATCCCGTCACACCGTTCGCCACTTCGTTCGCTCAGCGGTCGTTCCTGAGTCCCACTCGCTCTGCTCGCGGGACTCCCGCCACGCCCGCTTCGCTCGTCGCGACGCTCCTCGCTGCACGGCCGCGGTAGAAATCGCAAATCCCGGAGTCCAGTCCCGTCGCAAACGTCTCTGACTCACCGCTCTTTCGTCTCCACGGCGGAACCCCGGCCCGCAACGGCGACAGCCCGTCTCCCGTGCTGCACGACATATCAGAAAACCACTATTCTACGGGCGTCCCTCGATTCGCCCCGGTTCACGCCGCGATAAAGCCCCGATTTAGCCGGCGGTCTGGATGCGTCGCCACGACCTTCCCTGATAAAATGGTATAAAAATAGAACTTAAACAGGACTTAAACTGTGAATTAGCTGAGAAAAAGACTTTTCCATCGGCCCGGATACCCGGTGACAATGGCAACCGACGACGCCGACGGAGGGGAGCGAAAGGCGTTAACGGGTGATGTAACACCGCCCGTGGAGAGCGACACCGCTCCGGAGCAGGCGTCGAACGCGCGCGTCGGGTCGTACACGTGGGCAGACTTTCTCGACGAGTACGGAACCGACGGCGACGTGGAAGCCCTCTACGGGACCGATCCGCGGACGCGACGCGACGCGCCCGGCACGTCCCGGTGGGAGGAAGACGACGAGCGGGCGGCCTCGACGCCGACCCGGACCGACTGGGAGCGCGTCGACCTCGACCCCGAAGAGTACCTCGACTGTCACCCGGTCGACGCGGCGGAGTTCATCGGTAAGCGCGGCGCGCACGCGACGGACATCAACGAGCAGTTCGAAGCCTTCTGTAACCCCGAGACGACCCCCGTCGTCAAGGACGTCTGGCTGTGGGAACACTACAAGCGGGAGTACTACTACGAGGACGACGGTTCCCGCCCGCGGGATTCCGAGGGCGACATCGTCCGCTTCGACGCCGAAGAGGCGCTCGGGTTCGACCCCGACTACATCGAGAACGCGCTCGCGCGGGCCGGCCAGCGCGCCGAGGAACTCGACGCAGTCGTCGAGGAGCGCACGGTCGATGTCGACCCCGAGTTCGACGAGGACGCGTTCTTCTCCAGCGTCGACGGCACGACCACGCTGGCGAACCGCTACGACCTCGAGAAGGCCGTCCCGATGGAGAAGAAGACGCACTTCCGCGAGGTCGAGCGCTACTGGGTGAACAAGCCCTACGCGTTCGTCATCATCTTCCACTCGGTCAAAGAAAACGAGAAGAAGTACTACGTGGTCGAACCGTACCTGAACCGCATCGAAGACGACCTGACGGAGTTCCTCACGAACAAGCTTCGGACCGCCATCAAGTACGGGGACGAAAGCGTCGTCGAGGGCGGCCGCGACAACCGCGGACGGGTCATCGAGGCCGAGACGTACGAACTGCTCTCGCGGTACGACCTCTACGACCCGCCGGCGTCGGCATCCGCGGCTGGCGAAAGCGACGACGGTTCGGCCACTGACGCGGCGGCGGAGTCTTCGGGCCTCGCGTCTCGGCTCGGACTGGGCGGCCTCCTCGGTGGCGGAGGTGGGTCGACGGACGGCTCTTCGGCGACTCCCGCGACCGCCGGGCGATTCGGCGGACTCGGCGGCATCGGGTCCCGACTCGGGTTCGGTTCCGTCTTCGGCGGCCGCGCCCGCGACGCCGACGATGACGCCCCGCTCGGCGGCATCGACGGTATCGCCGCCCGACCCGAACCGGCGGTCCTCGCCGACGACGCCGACGACCTGAACGACTACCAAGTCCGGAAACTCCAGTACTACCTCCGCCGCGACTTCATCGGCTACGAGCGCATCGACGGCATCAAACACGACATCAACGTCGAGGACATCTCCTGCGACGGCTACAACTCGCCGGTGTTCGTCTACCACTCCGACTACGAACAGATCATCTCGAACGTCTACCACGGCGAGGGCGAACTCGACGACTTCGTCGTGAAACTCGCCCAACGCTCCGGGAAGGGCATCTCGAAGCGCCGCCCGCAGGTGGACGCGACGCTCCCGGACGGGTCGCGCGCGCAACTCACCCTCGGTCGCGAGGTGTCGGACCACGGGACGAACTACACTATCCGCCAGTTCAAGGACGTCCCCTTCACGCCCATCGACCTCATCAACTGGTCGACGTTCTCGCTGGAGGAGATGGCGTTCCTCTGGCTCTGCATCGAGAACGACAAGAGCCTCATCTTCGCGGGCGGCACGGCGTCGGGGAAGACCACCTCGCTCAACGCCGTCTCGCTTTTCATCCCGTCGAACACGAAAATCGTCTCCATCGAGGACACCCGCGAGGTCGAACTGCCCCAGCGCAACTGGATCGCCTCCGTCACCCGGCCGTCGTTCGCGGACGACGACAAAGGCGACGTGGACGAGTTCGACCTGCTCGAAGCCGCGCTCCGCCAGCGCCCGGACTACATCGTCATGGGCGAGATTCGCGGCGAGGAGGGCCGGACCCTGTTTCAGGTCATGTCCACGGGTCACACCACCTACACGACGTTCCACGCCGACTCGGTCGGCGAGGTGCTCAAGCGGTTTACGACCGCTCCCATCAACGTCTCGAAGACGATGTTCACCGCCCTCGACCTCGTGTCCATCCAGACCTCGACGCGGGTCGGCGGCAACAAGGTGCGCCGGAACAAGTCGCTCACCGAAATCAACCACTACGACCCCGAGAACGACGAGATAAACGTTCAAGACGTCTACCAGTGGCAGGCCGAGACCGACGAGTTCCTCCAGATGGGTTCGTCGAACACGCTCGAAGAGATCAAGTTCGACCGCGGCTGGAATCAGGAGACGCTCGAACTGGAGGTGTTCAAGCGACAGGTCATCCTCGCGTACCTCATCGACCGCGGGCTCAACACCTACACGCAGGTCGCGGCGACGTTCCAGGCGTTCATCAACGACCAAGACACCATCCTCGGACTGATGGCGACCGACGACCTCGAACGGAGCCTCGAAGACCTCCGGGAGATGGAGTCGGTCCACATCAACATCGACCCCGAGAGCGAGGCGATGGTCCCGCGACCCGACCCGCCGGAACACGTCCGAAAGCTGGCGAAGGAAATCCTCCGCCGGGCCGAAGAGGAGCTGTTCCCCGACTACCGCGGCCGCGACGTGGGCGAGGTCGCGGAGGCGCTCAACCACATGCGCGACGAGTCGGACGTGGAGGCGACGCCCGGCGAGCGCGGCGAACTCGACTCGCTCGACGCGTCGACCCGAGACCCCGAACTCGACGAGGGAGACGACCGCGACGAACTAGACGCCGGCGACGAGACTTCCGAAATCGAGGGCGACGACGGGCCGTCGTCGCTCGACGGCGAGGACGAGACGCCGGCGCTGGAGGCCGGGCGCGACGAGGCGGACGCGGACCGCGAGGGCGACGAGGCGGACGCGGACCGCGAGGGCGACGAGCCGACCGGCTTCGGCGACCCCGGCGGGGCGTTCGGCTTCGACGACGCGCCCTCCTTCCCCGACCCCAACGGCGACGACCTGGACCTCGACGACTTCTTCGGCGCGTTCGGCATCGACGACGGGTCGGACTCGACCGCGGCTTCGGACGGCACGGCGGGGCGAGGCGAACCCGACAGGGCCGACCCCGACGATGCGGCCGACGAGACGTGGGGCGGGTTCGAGGCCGCCGAGGCCGACGACCCGCACGAGGGCGACGAGGACGACGACGCGGGCGCTCGCGGGACCGACTCCGAAGAGGGCGAGTAGATGAGCAACCTCGACTCGAAGACCTCGGGCGGCCTCGACCGCAGTACCGACACCCTCGGCGACGCCTTCTACCCGCTGTTTCAGCTCATCTTCGACGAGGACGGCGAGTTCGTCGCCGACATCGAAGAAAAGTTGCAGCAGGCACGGATGCCCGACACCGTCGAACTCTACCTCTCGCGGGCGCTCGCTATCGGCGTGCTCGTCGGCCTCGCACTGTGGCTCGTCGGGATGGCCGTCGGCTACGGCGTCTTCGCGCTCGGCCTCGTCTCGGCGGACTCGGTGAGCCTCGGGATTCCGGTCGGAAGCGAGTCCACGGCGGCCACGCTCCGGTCGCTCGCGATGCCCGCGGCCGTCGTCGTCTCGGGGCTCGTCTTCGGGTCGCTCGGCTTCGCCGGCGGCTTCGGGACGCTCGTCGCGATTCCGTACTCGACGGCGTCCGCCCGCAAGCGCGAGATAAACATGCTCCTGTCGGACTCCATCTCGTTCATGTACGCCCTTTCGGTGGGCGGGCTGAACCAACTGGAGATTCTGGAGGCGATGGCGCGCGCCGAAGACACCTACGGCGAGGTTTCCCGGGAGTTCCAGAGCATCGTCCAGGAGACGGAGTACTTCGGGACCGACTACCGCAACGCCATCCGGCAGCAGGCGATTTTGACCCCTTCGGACGACCTCTCGCAGTTCCTGACGGACATGCTCTCCATCGTCAACTCCGGCGGTAATATGCAGGGCTTCCTCGACGACAAGAAGGACAAACACCTCCGGACCGCAAAACAACAGCAAGAACAGACGCTGGAGACGATGGAACTGTTCGGCGAGATGTACATGACGCTCTCGCTTTTTCCGCTGCTTCTCATCATCATCCTCGTCATCATGAGCATGCTCGGGGAGGCCCAGTCGAGGCTGCTGTACGCGACCGTCTACGGCCTCATCCCGCTGACCGGCGTCGGCTTCCTCGTCCTCGTCTCGACGGTCAAGCAGGACGAAATCGGCGACGGCTTCCTCAGCCCCGAAGACGAGAGCGACCGCCTGCAGGGTCAACAGCGCGAGGGGCTCGTCCACATGGGGCTCGTCGAGAGCTACGTCGGCGAGTTCAGCCTCTTTTCGCGCATCAAATCCCGCGAGGGGACGTTCAAGACCAAAGAGCTCCTGCGCCGCCCGCATCTGTTCTTCAAGCGGCACCCGCTTTTCACCCTCGCGCTGACGGTGCCCGCGGCGCTCTCGCTCCTCGCCGTCTCCGTCGTCGAAGGTGCCGCCCCGACGACGTGGGACGGGATGGTGGCTAACCCCGTCTGGGGGACGTTCATCTGGTTCTACGTCCCGGTCTACCTCGTCGCGGTGCCGCTCGCCGTCTTCCACGAGTGGAACGTCCACTCGCGGTCGGCCATCACGGGGAAGCTCTCCGACAACCTCCGAAAGCTGTCGAGCGCGAACGACACCGGCCAGACGCTCCTCGAGTCCATCAAGACCGTCTCCGACACCTCCTCGGGGAAACTCGCGGACGAGTTCGAGGTGATGTACGCGAAGGTCCACTACGGCATGAGCCTCAGAGAGGCGCTCGTCGAGTTCAACAACAAGTACCACATCCCGCGGCTCGCCCGGACGGTCAAGCTCATCACGAAGGCCCAGGAGGCGTCGAGCCAGATAACCGAGGTCCTAACGACGGCCGCGCAGGCCTCCGAGAACCAGGACGACATCGAGCGCGAGCGCATCTCGCGGACCCGGATGCAGGTCGCCATCATCCTCATGACCTACGTGACGCTGCTGGCGGTGATGGCCATCCTGAAGACGCAGTTCCTCGACGTGATGGCCGGCCTCTCCTCGCAGGCGTCGAGTTCCGGCGGCGCGACGACCGGCGGCCCGAGCTTCGGCGGCGGCATCGACCCCGACCTGCTGTCGCTTCTGTTCTTCCACGGCGTCACCATCCAGGCGATGCTCTCGGGGTTCATCAGCGGCTACATCCGCAACGCGGACCTCCTCTCGGGGGTCAAGTTCGTCGTCATCCTCCAGACGCTCTCGCTCGCGGTGTGGATGGTGGTCGGCTGATGCGGCGACGCGACCGCGGCGACGGCCGACGCAGTGACGGCCGACGCGGAGCTCCCGGCCGGAGCACCCGCGCCCAGACGACCATCGACTTCGCCGTCGGCGTCGGCATCTTCCTCCTTGCGGTCGCGTGGGTCGTCGGCACCATCCCGCAGATTCTCGACCCCTTCGAGGCCGAACAGGACCGCCCGCTCGTCGCGAACCGCGCCGCCGACTCGCTCACCCAGCGCCTGCTCGTCGACGACGAGAATCCGGACGCGCTCGACGCGGCCTGCACCGAGGCGTTCTTCGACGGAGACCCGCCGCCCGGCGACTGCGACTACGGGAGCGCCGACCCCAACGCCGCGACCGGAATCGACGCGTCCTACGGACTCAACGTCACGCTCTCGCGGGGTGGGACCGTCGTCGAGACGACCGGCGAGCCGGTCCCGACAACCCGGAGCGTCGTCGCCGCTCGGCGGGCAATCCTCCTCGACGGCGAGCTCCACGAGCTATCGGTGAGGGTGTGGTGACCGTGTCTCGCGCACAGGCCCACGCGCTCGAAGCCATCGTCGCCGCGATGGTGCTCCTCGCCAGCGTCACGTTCGCGCTGCAGGTGACCGCGGTGACGCCCCTGACCGCGAGTACGTCGAGCCAGCACATCGAGAACCAACAGGCCGCCGTCGCCGACGGCGTCCTGACGGCGGCCGCCGAGACCGGCGCGCTGAAGCGGACGCTCCTGTTCACGCACCCCGAAAACGGGAGCTTCTACGGCATCGACGCGCGCGGCTACTACGTCGACGGCGGCCCGCCGACCGCCTTCGGGACGATGCTCGACGAGTCCTTCTTGGACCGCGGCATCGCGTTCAACGTCTACGTACACTACCTCCGCGACCGGGAGGTCCGCCGGACGAGCCGACTCGTGTTCATGGGTGAACCGAGCGACCACGCCGTCTCGCGGACTCGGGTCGTGACGCTCGCGGACGACGACGCGCTGACCGAGCCGGGAACGTCGCCGGGCGGCGAGCCTCGCGCGGTCGAGACGACCAAGACGCTCGAATCGGTCGCCGCCGCGAGCGACGAGACGTATTTCATCCAAGACGGGAGCGCGGGGCCGCTCTACGGCGTCGTCGAAGTGGAGGTGGTCGTATGGCGGATGTGACCGACGCGTTCGACGGCCCGAGGGACGAGGCGACGGGAGCCGTGCGCTTCACCGGCGACGACCGCGGTCAACTGATGCTCGTCGCCGCCCTCGCAATCGCGGTCCTCCTCGTCGGTCTCGCGCTGACGCTCAACACCGCGATTTACACGGAGAACCTCGCCACGCGGACGACCGATACGAGCCTCGACGGGGCCGTGAGCCACGGCCGAACGGTCGAAGCCGGTGCGGGACTCCTCCTCGACGAAGCCAACCGCGAGGGCGGAACGTACGGCGAACTCGCCGGCTCGTTCGACGAGACGTTCGGCAACTGGAGCGACGCGACCGCGACGCTCGCCGCGGTCAGGGGAGCCGCGACGAACGCCTCGCGCGTCGACCACGTCGAGGGCACCCGAATCTCGCAGACCGACGCGGCGCGGAACTTCACGGACGGGAACGAGACGACCGACTGGACGCTCGCCAGCGGCGTCGGCGTCCGCGGCGTCCGGTTCAACGTCTCGCGCGACTCGCTCGCGACGAGTAGCGGGTCGGCGTTCGAGCTCGTCGTCGACGACGGGACGAACGCGGTCGAGACGGAGGTCTACCGGAATTCGACGCGGGTCTTCGTGACCGTCGAGGACGCCGGCGGGAGCCGGACGACCTGCGGCGTGGCGGCCGACGCGGGCGATTACGTCACGATTGACGTTGCCGACGGCCGACTCGACGGGGCCACCTGCGACCCGCTCGATGCGGTCCACACCGACCTCGACGGCCCTGTCACGCTCTCGTACCGGAACGCCGTGCAGGCCGAGGGGACCTACGAACTGTACGTGAACGAGACGAACGCGACGGTGTTCGACGCGGCGAAGTACGCGCCCGCCGGGAGCGGGTCGTCGCCGGTCGCAGAGCAGGCGCTGTACGCCGTCAACGTCTCGTACGTCTACGAGACGGGCGAGGCGTACGTCTACCGAGAGCTTCGGGTCGCGCCGGGTGAGATTGCGTGACGCCACCGATAGCCCCGGACGACCGGGAGAACCGCGTTCGGCGCGGGAGCCGCGGGCGCCGCGCCCGCTCCCGTTCGACCGACCGCGGCGTCTCGACGGCGCTCGGCTACGTCCTCACGCTCTCCATCACGGTCGTTCTCATCTCGGGGCTGTTGGTCGCCGCCGGCGGCTTCGTCTCCGACGAGCGCGAGCGGGTCACGGAGACGGAACTCGACGTGGTCGGAAACCGGCTCGCGGCCGGCATCGAATCGGTCGACCGAATCGGGGCCGCACCGGGCGAGTCGCGGGTCGAGGCGACGGTACGACTGCCCCCGAGGGTCGCCGGCACGACCTACTCCATCGAGGTGGTGTCGGGGTCGCCGAACGAACTCGTGCTCACTTCGACCGACCCCGAGGTGACGGTCCGCGTCCCCGTCTCGACCGAGACCTCGCTGACCGCGAGCCGAGTCGACGGCGGCGACGTGACCATCACCTACGACCCGTCGTCGGGGCTGGAGGTGAACTCGTGAGCGACCGCGCGGTGAGCGACACGCTCGGGTTCGTCTTCGTCTTCGCCATCGTCCTCTCGATGGTCGGTCTCGTCAGTGCCGTCGGGATGACCGGCCTCCAAGACGCCCGCGACGTGGAGCGCGTCAACAACGCCGAGCGCGCGCTCGACATCCTCGGCGACAACATGGAGGACATCGCCGACCGCGGCGCGCCGAGTCGGGCCACGGAGGTGAAACTTCAGGACGCTCGCTTGACCCTCGACCGGCCCGTCGAGTTCGTCGTCTCCGGGGAGTTGACGTCGGACCCGTCGGTCAACTTCACGAACACCTACGACGTCTCGCCGGTCGTCTACACGGCCGATTCAAGCGACGAGCGAATCGTCTACGCGTTCGACGCGCTTCTCAGGACTCGCGGCGACAGCGGGACGTTCGTCCGGCGGCCATCGTTCGTCCTCACCGAAGAGCGGGTGTTGATTCCGGCGTTCGTGACGCGCCCCGACGAGGAGGCGACGACCTCGATCGGCGGGTCGGGGACGTTCCTCATCCGAGCCGACAAGGCCGCGAGCGACGTGTTGGCCGCGCGGACCGACGGGCAGTACGACGTGAATCTAACCGTTCGCTCCCCGCGTGCGGCGCTCTGGCGCGAGGAGCTATCGAGCCGTCCCGACGTGACCTGCGACCCGGTCGTCCCGGCCGCGACACCCGACAGCTATCCGAGCGTCTCGTGTTACGTGAACGGGGCAGAGCGCGTCTACGTCGTCTCGACGTCGGTCGATATGACGTTCGCCGACTGAGAGACTGAAACCCGGGGCCGGACCCCGCCGTGACGGTCGGTCGGGAGACGTCCCCGCTTACTGGACTTCGACTTCGACCTCGTTTTCCGTGACGTGGAGGAAGGTGATGAACTGGCCGCCCTCGGCTTGGTCGTAGTCGAGTTCGCCGCGCGACCCGGACTCGTCGACGCTCTGGCTGTTGCCCGGACCGTCCGTGACGGTCAGTTCGAACTGCGGCGCGGCCAGCGAGAAGTAGTGGTTGACGACGAAGTCCATCTGAGCGGTGTCGCCGTCGGCCTTCGAGAACGTCTGGCCGCTGTCGGCGTCGTGTTCGTCGAAGGTGACGCTGTCGTAGGCTTCGCCGTCGACGATTTCGGGGGCGAACTGCCACTTGTTCTGGTTGCCGAAGCCCTTGTCCGACTGGATGTCGCCGTAGGTCATCGTCTCCGAACTCGTGAAGTCGACGGTGAGTTCGGGAGTGCTGGCCGTGCAGTCGATGCTCACCGCGTCGCTCGTGTCCGGGTCGAGGTCGGTCGCCTGCCAGCCGTGGTACTTGCCGTCCTCGGTGGCGTAGTAGAGCGTCAGGTCGAACGTGCCGTCGTAACTCCCGCTCTTGCACTTGTCGTCCGCCTGCACGTGGAGTTCGAGGTCCTTCTGGTCGCCGTCGTAGTACAGCCCCCACTCCATGTTCTGGAGGTGCTGGTCGTTCGAGAGCGTGAGCGAGAACGTCGAGACGTTGTGGTTCGCGGCCATCCCGCGCACGTCGACCGACGTGCCCTCGTTCGGCATCTGGAACTCGCCGACGAGCCCGAGCGTCTCCAGTTCCACGCTCGCGGTCCGGTTGGCGTCGTCGACCGTCACGGTGCCCTCGCTCCGCGACTCGAAGAACGAGGCCCATCCTCGGTAGTGGTCGCTGTGGACCGTCACGACGACCGTTCCGTTGCTGACGGGGTTATCGAAGCTGGCCGTCGGTAGCTCGTCGTAGCTCGCGGTCTCGTTGGGGTAGACACGCCGAGCGCGCTCGGTCGCCGAGACTCTCGCGGACACGTCGCCCGACGCGGACCCGTCGCCGGCGACCCGAACGACCGGAAGCGTCAGCGTCGCGCCGCGGTAGTGGAACTCCGGCGGCGAGACCATGGTCGTGCCGCCGTCCTGCGTGCGCCAGACACCGCCTCCTTCGTAGGCGATTCGGGCGTCGCCGTCGCGGTACTCGACGCTTCCGAGGGACTCGTTGTAGAGCTCTTGGTCGTCGCCGGCGTCCGTGTAGTTCTTGTGCGTGACGCGTATCCAGCCGGTGTCGTCGTCGACGACGTAGGTACCGCCGCCGGTCCCGCCGAGGTCGACGAACTGCGTCTCTCCCTCGCCGAGCGCGGCGATGGCGACCCGCGAGTCGAACAGCGTCATCGAGTGCTCGGCGCGCGTCAGTTGGGACTCCTGTTTCGTCTCCTCGAGGGCGACCCCGCCGAGCGCGACGACGGCGGTCGTTCCGGCGACCGTAATCGCCAACAGGAGAACGACCGCAATCGGCGAGGTCTGCGCCGTCCGGTCTCTGACGACGCGATAGACCAGTGGAACACGGGGACGACCGCTCATTACCTGACTGGAGGCGACGCGGGGTGAAAACCTCGCGGGGTACCTGACAGTCTGGTAAGTGGAATCGTTCGCTGGGACTGGCCTGCGCCGCGTCGGAGGCCCCGTGTCATGGAAAACGAATTTCACCGGGATACGAGACAGACAGACGAGTGACCAATGTCGGAGGATGCCGAGACGACGACCGGGCGGACGACGCGAAGGCGGAGAACCATCGACCACGAGCGGATATTTCGCCGCGACGACTACACGTGCCAGCACTGTGGGCGCGAGTACGACGAGGGCTCGAACGTTCTCGAGGTCGCCCATCAGCGCCCGGCGCGGGATTTCGAGAACCCCGACGACCCCGAGAATCTCGTCACGCTGTGCCCGAACTGCCACCGGAGGTTCGACATGGGCGAACTCGGCGACAGAATCGCGTCGAGCCTCCAGCGCGACTTCCGCGAGCGGGCGAAGGCGAGAAACCACGCGAGTACGGTCGAGGCGTTCGCGGGCGACGCCATCGAGATAACGAAACTGAACGTCCTCATCGCGAGCGTCTTCGGGACGGGCGTCACGGTGCTCCTCCAAGCGGACGTCGTGACGGACGTCTCCGCGCTGGCGAACGTCGGCGTCGGGTTCGGCGGACTCGCGTGGGTGCTATCCACGGGGTTCACCCTCTTGGCGTATCATTCGTGTCGCACCTCGGGAGCGAGTTCCAGCGCCATCGAGGAGGTTCTGGAGCGCGGCGACGACGACGAACTCCCCCAAGAGACGACGAAAATATACTACCGAAACGCCAGGCGAATCGGCATCGCAATCGGCCTGACGCTCATCTGCGTCCTCTTGCTCATCGCCGGAATCGCCCTCGCGGTGACGGGTGATGGTGGGCTCGCGGCGCTCGTTGGGTAACGATAGCGTGTGCCGACCGCTGGGGCGCTCACAGACGAATCCGGATTGAATTATCACCCAGTTCGATTGCCGGACTCGCCGGGAGTCCCGCGAGCAGAGCGAGACGGCACTGCCGTCTCGCATGCCATGCGGGCGACTCGCGGGTCGCCCGCAGACGGAGCGAGTGGGACGTCGGCGAGTCCACGAACGACTGAAGGGACGAAGTGACCGAAAGGAAGTGAGTGGACTCGCCGGGATTTGAACCCGGAGGAAGACGTGCTCGCTTACGATGTTCGCTGCGCGCGACTTCCAGGGCTTCAAATCCACGCGCTCGCTACGGCGAGCGCTCGTCTCGTCATTTCTTCACTTCGTTCAGAAATGGACTCGCCGGGATTTGAACCCGGGGCCTCTCCCATGCCAAGGGAGTGATCTACCCCTGATCTACGAGCCCTCAAACGCAATCATTCATTCCCCGGTCGGATAAATAAGGGCTTCGAATCGTTCGACGGCTGTGGGGTGCGGACACAGATCGCATTCCGTTGTGGTTGTCCCTTGTCTACGCGGGCCGAACTTCACAGACGTACACATCCGTGAACAGGTTTCGGAACGTCCCCATCCAATGCTCTTGGGTGTCCTGAAACTGGTCCGTGTGTGCTTTGACTTCCACGAGAACCGGGCCGCCGAACAGCTGTTGGTCGATGCCAACGAGGTCCGGTGCGCCGGAGAACCCGAGCGCCTCACGCACGCGCTCGATGGGTTCGGCTCGGTCGAATATTTCAGTGAGAACCGTTTCAGACGCGTCGGTCCGCATCGGTCCGGCGATCTCGCGGAGGCCGCGTTCAATCGCGTCCGCGAATCTGACACGCGAAAATCGACCGTGTTCGTCCAAGTTATCGGTCTCCCACGCCGGTTCTACGAACTGTTCGCCATCGAGGACGGGCTGATTCCGCGTGCTGTCGATATTGATGACGAGGCCGCCGAGACACTCGGTGAGGTAAGTCGAAACCAAGTCCTCGGCGTTGACCGCATCGCCCTCGTAGCAATACTCGTACGTTTCTGGCGATTCGAACGACTCTGGGTACGACGCCGTGTCTGTCGCCCAATCCTTCTCTAGGTAGGTTCGCCCCTCGATTGTGCTGGTCCCCGTCAACCGCCTGAAAACGAGTTCATAATCGCCGGCACCGTATTGCATCGTGTAACCGCTGTCGGCGTTATCCCGTATTGGCTTGTTGGAACGGCCGAGACGCGTTCCAAACGTTTCTCCGCTCCCGGCAACGAACCGACTCGTTTTTTCCGTCGCTGACGGAACGATTCGGTATGACTGACGACGACGCTCCCGAAGTCCCGGTCGTGTGCGAGGCCTGCGACACGACCACGCGCGTTTCGCTTTCCGAGGTCGCGGACGCCATCGAGCGACACAACGAACAGGTCCACGACGGGGACGATATCGCGCAGGTCGACCCCGAGATTGTCAAGCACGTGACCGACCTCGCGGCGAAGGACATGAGCGTGTTCGAAGACGAGGCGTGAGCCGCAGGGAGGCGCTGACGCGTCGCATCTTTTCAGCCGCGGTAGCTCGGATACCGATTACCGGACTTGTGGGACGCCCATAGCGGGGCAAACGGTTGACCCGGAATCCACCAGTCCTTCGAGTGCGATTGCAGGACTCGCCGGGTTGAGCCCGGGAGCAGACGTGCTCGCTCACACGGTTCGCTGCGCGCGACTTCCAGGCAAACCCACGCACTCGCTACGGCGGGTGCCCGGTCGCCATTTCTTCGCTTCGTTCAGAGTGGACTCGCCGGGAGTCCCGCGAGCAGAGCGAGACGGCACTGCCGTCTCGCATGCCATGCGGGCGACTCGCGGGTCGCCCGCAGACGGAGCGAGTGGGACGTCGGCGAGTCCACGAACGACTGAAGGGAACGAAGTGACCGAAAGGAAGTGAGTGGACTCGCCGGGATTTGAACCCGGAGGAAGACGTGCTCGCTCACGATGTTCGCTCCGCGCGACTTCCAGGGCTTCAAATCCACGCGCTCGCTACGGCGAGCGCTCGTCTCGTCATTTCTTCACTTCGTTCAGAAATGGACTCGCCGGGATTTGAACCCGGGGCCTCTCCCATGCCAAGGGAGTGATCTACCCCTGATCTACGAGCCCGCACCTTCTGATAGCCGTCGCCCGTTTAGAAGCCCTTCGATTCCGCCCGAGGCGAGTTGAGGCCGAGTCGAATCCGAGTCGAAACGGTTTAACCCGGCGCGCGTGGACAACACGATGGGAATCCAGCACGGCCGCAAATCTGACTCGCCCGGTTCGGGCTTGGGATTGCGGTAGTGCCCCAGCAGTCGGTGATACGACTGCGGGGTACTCGTTTCTGCGGTCAGTGCGGTTCCAACCCGCAACAATGGCACGAATGCACACCCGCCGCCGTGGCTCGTCCAGCTCGGACAAGCCGGTGGCAGACGAAGCACCGGAGTGGAGCGACGTCGACGCGGCTGACATCGAAGCCCGCGTCGTCGAACTTGCAGAACAGGGCAAGGACCCGAGCCAGATCGGCCTGTCCCTGCGCGACGAAGGCGTCAAGGGCGTTCCCGTCCCGGACGTCAAGCTCGCCACGGGCAAGAAGGTCACCACCATCCTCGAGGAGAACGACGCCGCAGGCGACCTCCCCGAGGACCTCCGTAACCTCATGGAGCGCGCCGTCCGCCTCCGCGAGCACATGGAGGAGAACCAGCAGGACAAGTCCAACCGTCGCGCCCTGCAGAACACGGAGTCGAAGATTCGCCGCCTCGTCTCGTACTACCGCGGCGACAAGCTCGACGACGACTTCACCTACAGCTACGACGTCGCTGTCGAACTCCTCGAAGAATAACTGAATGTCCGTGAGCCCCGCCGAACAGACACCCGCCGCCGACGCCGCCGCGACGCTCCGCGAGGCGACGTTCGTTCGCCTCCGCGTCAGCGCGAGCGGTGCCGCCGTCGCGGCCGCCGGTGTCATCGGCCGGGCGCTCAGGACACTCGACGTCCCCTTCCGCATCCGCGCGACCGACGCCCCCGACACTGTCGCAAACGACGACGTTGTGGCAGTCGTGGGCCTGTCGAACGCCGATGCGGACCTCGAACTCGACCCGACCGACGCCGTCTCTATCGTCCGCGAACTCGGAGTCGACCCCGACCCGGCGGTCGCGCTGGCCTGCTTCCACGCCGCCGGCGTAGCCCCGGACGACGACACCGACCTCGCGAACGCCGCGGCCGACGCGGGCGTCGAAGCCGGACCCGGCGTGGCCGTCCCGACGGGCGACCTCGCAGACGGGCTGGCGCACTCGACGCTCGTCCACGCGTCGTTTTCGGCCGACAGGGAGCGCGCGCAGGCGACGCTCGCCGAACTGTCGCTCCCGGCCGAACTCGACGCGGACGCCCGCAGACGCGTCGCCTCCCTCGTCGCCATCGACGCGACGACCGGTGAGGCGACCGCCCGAGCGGCGACCGCCGTCGAGCGCGTCTTGCGCTCGGAGGCGACCCCGAACGGGCCGTTCGAAACCGTCGGCGGCTTCGCCGACGTGCTCGACGCGACCGTCCGGGAGTCGCCCGGGACCGCCGTCGCGCTGGCGCTCGGACACGGCGTTCGAGACGCGGCGCTCGACGCGTGGCGCGACCACGCGCAGGCGACCCACGGCGCGCTTCGCGAGGCGACGACGGGACGCTACGAGAGCCTCTACGCGCTCTCCTGTGACCTGTCGTCGCCGGGGCGACTCGCCACGGTGGCGAGGCTCGCCCGCGACTTCCGCTCGCCCGAGCCGACCGTTCTCGCGGTCGGCGTCGGTGCCGCGGCCCTCGTCTCGACCGGCCCCGCCGGACTGGACGAGGCGCTCGCCGCGGCCGCGGACGAACTGCCGGACGCGTCCGCGACCGGGTCGCCGTCGGAGGCGACGATGACGTTCGACTCCGCGGCGGAGCGGAGCGATGTCGTCGCGGCCGTCAGGGAGGTGCGCCGATGACGCGGCGTGCGACCCTGCGGACGACCCACGGCGACCCCGGCATCGTCGCCGGCGCGCTCGAACCGGACAACACGGCGTCGATGCGCACCCGAGTCGAGGGGGACGAACTCATCACCACAATCGAACGCGATTCGACCGGTGGCCTGCACGCCACGGTCGATGACTACGTCGTCAACGTGACGGTCGCCGAGACCGTCATCGAAGCCACACGAACGCACACAGACACTAACCATGAGTGAACGATCCGTCTCCAAGCAGAAGCGCGGAAAGCGATGGTACACCGTCATCGCTCCCGAGAATTTCGACCGTAAGGAACTCGGTTCGACCTTCGCGGACGAACCCGAGAAGATCAACGGTCGCACCGTCGAGTCCACCCTCGGCGAACTCAACGACGACCAGGGCGCCAACAACGTCAAGCTCACGTTCAAGATTACCGACGTGGGTAGCGACGCCGCCTACACCGAGTTCATCCAGCAGGAGCTCACCCGAGACTACCTCCGTAGCCTCGTCCGCCGCGGCGCGTCCAAAATCGAGGCCAACGTCACGGCTATCACCAAGGACGACTACCGCGTCCAGCTCCAGCCCGTCGCCTTCACCACGAAGAAGGCCGACCGCAGCCAGGAACACGAGATCCGTCGCATCATGACGGAGCTCACCCGCGAGGCCATCACGGGCCACACCTACGACGCGCTCACCGAGAGCGTCGTCGAGGGTCGCCTCTCGTCGGCCATCTACGGCGACGCGAAGGTCATCTACCCCCTGCGCCGCGTCGAGGTCAAGAAGTTCTCCCTCGAGGCCCGCCCCGAAGAGGTCGAGGCCGAAGAGGAAGCGGCCGTCAGCGTCGACGAAGACGACGTCGCAGTCGACGTGGACGAAGAAGAGACCGAAGCGTAAGCCCGTCTCGCCGACGGCTCGACTTCGAATTTCGACTTTTTACGCGACGACGCGACGGGCGAGAGCCACGCCGCTCTCGGGTCAGATGCTAAACTAAATCCCGGATTCGACGCTGCGCGCCGAGCCTACTCCTCGACGACGATGGTGCCGACCATGCCGGCCTGCTCGTGGGGGATACAGAGGTACTCGTACTCGCCGGGCACGTCGAAGGTGTACGTGTAGGTTTCGCCGCTCCCGATGAGCCCGCCGAGCGAGTTAGAGTAGGCGTCGCGGGCGGCCTGCTCAGTCTCGTAGTTCCCGCTGGCGAAGAACGCGGCGTCCTCGGGAAGCGTGCCCTCGTAGGCGGTAACGGTGTGGCCGCGCGAACTCGTGTTCCGCCAGACGACCTCGTCGCCGACCTCGACGGTCAGCGTCGGCGGGTCGAACGCGACCGCGGTCATTCCGATGTCGAAGTCGTCGCCAGAAGCCATCAAGGTCGCACAGCCCGCGAGGCCGGCCGTCGCGGCCGCTCCGGCCGCTGCGAGGAACTGACGCCGCGTCCGACCGCCGTCCGAGGACCCGTGGTTTCGCATGGTCGCCTCTCGGGACGCGACCGATAAATGTCGCATGGTTCGCTCGCCGAACCGCCGAATCGACCGAGACCGGCCGGAACGCCGCCGGTTCGGGGTCGGTGCGCGGAGCCGCCCACCGACGGACGGAACGTAAGAGGGAAAGGGAAGGTACGCAATCGCATCGGTATGAGACCCCGATTCGTCGGTCGGTTGGGGCCCGCCGACGTGGTCACCGCCGGGAACGCGGCGCTCGGATTCGTCGCGGCGGTGCTGACCGCGGTCGACGTGCGCCTCGCGGCCAAGGCCATCCTGCTCGCCGCGATGGCCGACGGCCTCGACGGCGTGGTTGCCCGGCGCTACGGAGGAACCGACGCGGGGCCGTACCTCGACTCCCTCGCGGACGTGGCTTCCTTCGGCGTCGCCCCCGCCCTGCTCGTCGTCACCGTCGTCCGCGAGATGTGGGGCTTCGACCGGATTCGGGTCGTCGCCGGCGTCGCCGTCGCCGCGCTGTTCGTCGCGGCCGCGGTCGTCAGACTGGCGCTCTACACCGCCTACGACAGCGGCTCCGACGAGACGGTCGGCGTGCCGACGACGCTCGCCGCGACGATTCTGTCGGCGGGCGTCCTCGTCGGCTTCGTCGAGCCGATGTTACTCGTCGTCCTCTCGGCGGTTATGGCCGCGCTCATGCTCTCGGACGTGACCTACCCGGACCTCCACGCGCAGGACGCGCTCGTCATGGGCGTCGTGCAGGGCCTCGCCATCGTCTGCTCGGGGACGCTCGGGCAGGGCTTTTCGTTCGGCTTGCTGTTCTTGGCGCTCGGCTACCTGTTTTTGGGGCCGCGCTTCTACTGGGGTTAATCGGCGCGACGAGAGCCGCGCGCCAGAGTCACATCCCCATGTCTGCCGCGTCGTCCGGGACCGGCAGGTCGTGCGGTGAGACGCCGAGGAGCTCCGCGGCGTGGTCCAAGGCCATGTCGAAGCCGTAGTAGCGTTCGAGTTCGTCGCCGTCGGCGGTCGGGCGGACTTTCAGCATAGCGTAGCCGTCGATGTTCTGAGCCACGGCGGCGGTTCGGCCGTCGCGGTCGAATTCGAGGACGCGCTCGGAGTCGGTGACGTAGTACCGCGCGGTGACGCCGTTCGCTTCTGCGGTTGCGTCGGTCATGCGAGGCGCTAAGGAGTAGGGCCTGTCTAAACTACCGGTTCCGGCGGGCGGGTCGGCACGGCGGACCGGCGTAGAGGGCCACCGGAACGAAAGTGACGTGTGTGTCTCAACCGAGGGGTGAACTATGTGGTTTCAGAGCGGCCGCCGGCGCGACCTTTGTGCCATCCTCTACGACGCGGGCGAACTCCGCGGACAGAAGCTGAAGACCCGACTGGAACGCTACTACGACCTCCGAATCGACCCCCAAGCGTTCTACGGGACGCTCGACGCGCTCGTGGAGGCGGACCACCTCGAACGGCGAACCGAGGGAATCTACGACGTGTACGGCCTCAGCGACGCGGGCGCAGACCGGGTCGAATCGTACCACGCGTGGCTCGCGGAGCGGGTCGAAAACGGGGAGCGCCGGGCGGCCGACGCGGACGCGTCGGTCGTCGACTGACGGTTACTTCTGGAGCCAGTCGCCGATGGTGTTGCGGAGAATCTCGCTCGTCCCCTCGTAAATCTCGTTGAGCTTCGCGTCGCGGTAGTAGCGCTCGGCGGCGAAGTCCTTGGTGTAGCCGTAGCCGCCGTGAATCTGGATGCCCTCGTTCGCCACCTCGCGGCTGATTTCGCTGGCGTAGAGCTTCGCTTGCGCGGCCTCCTTGATGAACGTCTCGTCGCGCATCTTCAGGTCCGCGGCCTTGTGCATGAGGAGCTTCGCGGCCTGGACCTTCGTGTCCATGTCGGCCAGTTTGTGTTTGATTGCCTGGAAGTCGCCGATGGGCTGGTCGAACTGCTCGCGCTCGCCGGCGTACTTCACGGCGTCGTCGAGGGCGGCGCGGGCGATGCCGATAGAGCGCGCCGCGATAGTGATGCGGCCGCCGTTGAGCGTCTTCAGCGCCTGCACGAAGCCGTCGCCCTCGTCGCCGAGGAGCCGGTCTTCGGGGATGCGCATGTCGTCGAAGCGGAGTTCGGCGGTCGGACAGCCCTTGTCGCCGAGTTTGTGTTCCGTGCCCTCGACGACGAAGCCGTCGTCCTCCTCAGGGCGGACGACGAACGACGAGATGCCCTTGTTGCCCGCGTCGGGGTCGGTCTTGGCGAAGACGACGACGGTGTCCGCGACCGAGCCGTTCGAAATCCAGAGCTTGCCGCCGTCGACGACGTACTCGTCGCCGTCTTTGACCGCCGTGGTCTCCATCGCCGGTACGTCGCTGCCCGCGCCGGGTTCGGAGAGCGCGAACGCGCCGATGTCGGTGCCCTCGTTGACCGGCGTCAGGTAGGTCTGCTTCTGGTCTTCGTTCCCGAACTCGTAGAGCATGTTGCCGGCGAGGCTCGTGTGGGCGGCGACGATGGTGCCGAGGCCGCCGGAGCCGCGGGAAATCTCCTCGAGACCGATGGCGTAGGAGTGATAGTCGAGGCCGGCACCGCCGTACTCCTCGGGGAAGGGCATGCCCATCAAGCCGAGTTGGCCCATCTCGCGCACGAGATCGGCGGGGAACTCGTCGGTCTCGTCTATCTCCGCCGCGCGAGGTTTGACCTCCTCGTCGACGAACTCCGAGACCATGTCCTTGATTTGCTTCTGCTCCGCAGTGAGCGCGAAGTCCATACGTGAGTCTGTCATCGACTATGCTTATGATTTTCTCCTGCGCCGTCTCGGCCGTTTGAGAGTGGACTCCCCCACGAGACTTTTTATCCCCCCTTCCGTAATACCGGTACGCTTCGAATGTCTCGACACGCCGATGCCCGGCCACCGGCAACTGATGACGACCTCGATTGGTGTCACGATGCAGTTCAGGGGGTCTCTCGTACCTTCGCCCTCACGGTCGACGTCCTCGACGAACCGATGGCGTCGCACATCTGTATCGGATATCTCCTCTGTCGAATCGCCGACACCGTGGAGGATTCGTCTTCAATCGCGCCCGACGAGCAGGCACACCTCCTTCGACTCTACGACCGCGCGCTCGACCCCGACGACGACACCACCGTCGACGAGTTCGTGACCGCAGTACAGCCGCACCTCCCCCCGGAGGGCGAACAGTCCGACGACTGGATGGTCGTCGCCAACACCGCTCGGGTCTTCCGGACGTTCGAGGCGCTTCCGGAGGACGTGCGGGAGGCGGTCACGCCGCCGGTCCGCGAACTCGTCTCGGGCATGGCGATGTTCGTCGAACGCTACTCCCAGACCGGCGGGCTCCGCATCCAGTCACGCGAGGAGCTAGAGGAGTACTGTTACTACGCCGCCGGCACCGTCGGCAACCTCATCACGAACCTCGTGACCCGCGGCAACGTCGACAGCGAGCGCCGCTCGCGGCTCTACGACACCGCCGAGGAGTTCGGCCTGCTCCTCCAGCTCGTGAACATCGCGAAGGACGTTCACGACGACTACACGGCGGAGAACAACGTTTACCTCCCCGCCGACTGGCTCGACGACGCGGGCGTCCCCCAAGAGGAGGTCGTCGCCCCCGAGCACAACGACCGGGCGGCCTCGGTGGTCAAGCGGACCGCCGACCACGCCAAGTCGTTCCTCGACGACGCCCAGACCTACTTGGAGACGGTGCCGCTCCGCGAGGGCAACACGCTCGCCGCGTGGGCGATTCCGTTCCTGCTCGCGGTCGGCACGCTCCGCGAACTCGTCGCCAACCCCGAACACGCGGTGACGGGTGAGGGCGTCAAAATCTCCCGCCAAGAGGTGTTCGCCGTCGTCTCCGAGATGAACGGCGCGAGCGCCGAGTCGCTCGCCGAGATGCGCGAAATCATCTCGCGCCAGCCGTTCCACCGAGCGACGACGAACGCCGACTGAACGACGCAGAGGCGCTGTCGGTCGGGCCCGTTCTGTTTCGCTTCTCTTCTCGCGTCGCTTCGCGCCGAGCGCCGCCGAACGCGCCGGCAGCTTCGGGTCTCGCGAGCGCCGTGTTTCGCACCCGCGGCGGTCGCCGTCGGAACCGCGGTCCGAGACCCATGCGGTCCCGTGACGAACGCAGTTTGGGAGGATTTTTAGTAACCCAAGCATAACGGGCGTCTATGAGTACCGAAGAAGCACACGACGACCACGGCCATCACCTGCCGGCGGTTCAGGACTGGCCGCGCGGCTTCGGCGAGGCGAGCTGGTGGCCGTTCGTCACCGCCGTCGGGGGCGCGGGCATCTACGCCGGTGCCGGGCTGTACGTCATGGGACAGGACGGAATCGTCGGCCAGACGGCGGGACCCGCCGTGTTCATCGGCAGTATCTTCCTCTTCCTGGCCGGGCTCTACGGCTGGTTGTACCACGCGTTCGTGAGCCACTTCTGGTCGCGCGACGCGAGCCAGAAGAGCGCATCGAAGCTCCGTTGGGGCATGATTGCCTTCCTCGGCTCCGAACTCGGGACGTTCGGCGCGCTGTTCGCGTACTACTTCTTCATCCGCGCGGGAACGTGGCCACCGCAAGAGCTACCGCATCTCACCGGGTCGTTGGTCTTGGCTAACACCGCCATCCTCATCGTGTCCAGTTTCACGCTCCACTGGGCGCACGTCGCCATCCGCGAGGAGAACCACCGTAACTTCATCCTCGGTCTCGCCGTCACGCTCCTGCTCGGCGTGATATTCATCGGCGGGCAGGTCTACGAGTACTACGAGTTCATCGTCCACTCGAACTTCTCCATCACCGACGGCATCTTCGGGTCGGCGTTCTACGGCCTCACCGGCCTGCACGGCCTCCACGTCAGCCTCGGCGCGGTGCTTCTCGGTATCGTCTTCGTCCGCGCGCTCCGCGGACAGTACTCCGCCGAGCGTCACGTCTCCGTGAGCACGGCCTCGATGTACTGGCACTTCGTGGACGTCGTCTGGATATTCCTCGTCGTCGTCCTCTACGTCGGCGCGGAAGTCGGCGCGTAACCCCCGTCGCCGCGACGCGACGGCGACCGATTCTTTTTTAATCTACTCCTCCGAGAGCCACGGACGCCGGCACGTCCTGTCGAGGGATGGTAACGGGCGTCCACTGCCATGGGTTGTTCGGACCACGTCCTCGGACGCGACGTGGACGTGTCGGACGTCTCGACCGCCGAGCGGCGGGTCCGGCACACCGACCGAGAGCCGGGTCCGCGTCCGCGACCGAACTCTCGCCCGCGACCGCTCACCCGAACTGTTCGTTGAACCGGTAGATGTCCTCGTCCACGCCGGCGACGATGAGGTCGTCGTCGGCCTCGACTCGGAACTCCGGGCCGATTTCGGTGACGAGCGCACCGTTTCGCTCGACGGCGATGACGGTGCAGTTCGTCCGGGCGCGAACGTCGGCCCCGGCGAGCGTCCGCCCCACGAGGCTGGGCGCGTGGGTCCGGACGATTTCTATCTGCGACTGGGGCGCGATGACCTCCTCGTCGAGGACCGTCGAGGCGAGCATGCGCCCGGCGACCGTCGACAGCGCGAGGACGTAGTCCGCGCCGGCGCGGTAGAGTTTGGCGATGCTCTCGGTCTCGTTGGCGCGGGCGATGACCTCCGTCTCTTCGGAGACGCGCTCGGAGACGAGCGTGGCGAAGACCGCCGTCGTGTCGTTGTCGAGCGCGAGAAGGACGCCGCGAGCCTCGGTGACGTTCGCCTCCGAGAGCGTCTGAGGGTCGGTGATGTCGCCGACGAGGTCGACGCCGGGTTTGTCCTGCTTGTCGACGACGAGGTGCGGGACGCCGGCACTCGCCAGCGTCTCGGCCGCGGTCGAGCCGACCTCACCGTACCCGGCGACGATGACGGTCCCGCGGCGGAACCGCCGCGCCGACGACAGCGTCAGCGCGCGGAGCTCTTCGAGCTGTTTCTCGCGGCCGACGACGAGCAGGATGGTGTGCTCGTCGATGACGGCGTCCGGGGCGGGCGGGGAGACGAACTCGCCGGTGAACCACGCGCCGATGACGTTGACCCCGGTGACCTGGCCGATGCCGCTCTCGGCGATGGTCCGTCCCTCGACGGGGCTCCCGCGCTGGACGAGCAGCTCCGCGACCTCGAAGTCCTCGCCGATTTCGATGGCGTCGCCGAGTTCCGAGGAGATGGACGTGGTCGCCTTGCCGGCGAGGCTCTCGCCGAGGAGTCGGCGCGGGGAGACGACCCGGTCGGCCCCGGCGTAGCGGTGGTAGTCGGCGACCTCGGGGTCCTCGATGAGGCTGACGACGCGGGCGTCGGGGGCGACCTGCTTGGCGGCGAGGATGATGCTCGCGTTCGTCTCGTCGTCGTCGTCGGCGACGATGGCGAGCGCCTCGGCCGCGTTCGCGGCTTCGAGCGACTCGATGGCCTCGGGGTCGCCGTGGACGACCTCGTACCCCTCGCCGTACAACTCCTCGGCGCGGTCGCGGTCGGCTTCGAGAATCACGTACGGCATGTCCATCGAGTCGAGTTCGTCCACGAGGGCGTCGCCACGGGGGGTGAACGTACAGATGACGACGTGGTCCGTGCGCGTCGAGGTCGTCGGCGGTGCGGTCCGCAGGGCGTCTTCGACGAGCGGGACGAGAAACAGCGGGAGCGTGAGGAAGACGGTCGTGACCCCCGTGAGCTGCATCAGAATCGACAGCATGAGTAGCGGCGGGTGGTCGACCCAAAACCGGGTCTGTTCGCCGTAGCCCGTCGTCGTGAACGTCTCGACGACGACGTGGACCGCCTGCAGGAACGTGACGTCTTCCCCGGCGAAAAAGCCCGCCGCCCACTGGTAGGCGACGGAGAACGCGAGCATCAACAGCCCGGCCCCCGCGAGGTAGCGGCCGAGTCGCCGCTTCGCCTTCGACAACCCGGGGCCGTCGCCCGAAATAGACATAGTCGGGCTATGAGCGCCGGTGGCTAAAAGCGTCCTGACACGGTAAGCACTCCATGAGCCGCCGACGGGACGCCGCGCTCGCGGGGTCGGTGCTCGTCCCCACCGCGGTCGCGGCGGTCCTCCTACGGACGCCGGTGACACCGGGACCGGTCCTCGTCGGCGTCGTCGGGGCGCTCGCGCTGGAAGCGGCGCTGTCGCTTCGGGCGTCGAGCGTCCGCGCGCTGTGGGAGCGACGAACCGTGCAGGCCGTCTCCGTCGCGGTCGCCGTCATCGGAACCGCCCTGGGTGTCGTCGTCTTCGGACGCGCGACGCTACTCGCCGTCGCGGCCGGACTCTCGACTTATCTGTTCCTCCTCGCCGCGGTCGAACTCCGGAGTCGTCGCCGAGGAGATAGCCGCCCGTGATTCGGCTCTGCCGACCTGTTACGCGAGGAATACTTAACCGGCGTCCGTCCACCAGTACGGGTATGTGTAGCACACCGTCCGACCGCCGAGGCGACAGTCCGCGACCGTGACGCTCTCGGGGAGTAACGGGGCGACTGCTCGGACGACCCGCCGGACGAGACGCCGCGTGCTCGAAACCGGCGGCGCGGCGGCAGCGGCAACGCTGGGGTTCGGCGTGCTCCTCGCGACCGAGTGGGTGTGGCTCGTCTCGCGCGCCGACCCCTCGCCCGAGACCGCCGCGGTGACGTGGGCCGCCGGAACCCTGCTCGTCGTCGTCGGCCTCTGCGCGTACGCCTACGCGAACGCGGACGAGAACGTCGCGCCCGGCGACGGAGCGACCGAGTCGGAGCCCGGGCGGCCCTACGACAGCCTCGGCCTCCCGACCGCTGTCACGCTCGCTCGAGGCTTCCTCGTCGCGGGCGTCGCGGGCATCGCCGGCGTGGCGCTCTACGGGCCGCTGAGCCCGTCGTGGGCGTGGGCCGCAGCCGTCGGCTACGGGGCTGCGGCCGCGCTCGACGCCCTCGACGGGGCGCTCGCTCGCAGACTCGACCGCGTCAGCCGACTCGGCGCGCGACTCGACACCGCGGTCGACGCCTTCGGCCTCCTCGTGGCCCCGCTCGCCGGCGTCTTCCTCGGAGAACTCGCGTGGTGGTACCTCTCGGTCGGGGCGGCGCGGTACGTCTTTCTCCTCGGCCTCCGGCTCCGCGAGCGAGCGGGCCGACCGACGTTCGACCTCCCGCCCCGCGCGTCGCGGCGCGTCCTCGCCGGCGTCCAGATGGCCGTCGTCCCGCTGGCGCTCGCTCCCGGTGTCTTCGACCCGTGGATGCTCCTCGTGACCGGCGTCGCGGCGGCGGCGCTCCTGCTCGGGTTCGCTCGGGACTGGGGCTACGTCTCGGGCCGGTTCAGGAGGGAAGGCGACGGAAACGCGTCAGTTCCGGAGTAATCAGTCGAGTTCGGCCAACACGTCGAGGTTGTGGGCGACGTACGCGAGTTCGTCGCCCGCGAGGTCGTCGTGCCGGGCCTCGAGCCACCCGTCGAGCGTCTCGCGGTCGACCGCAGCCGACTTGCCGACCGACTCTTCGACGAAGCCGAGGACGCGGTCGAGGAAGATTCGCGCCTCGTCGTCGTGCGGCGGGTGGACGACCCAGTCCGAGCCGCCGGCGGCGACGACCGGCGCGCCGAGGTCGGGAAGGACCGAAAGGAGGTCGGAACCGGTGTCCGGCCCCGCGCGTTCGCCGCCGCGCATCGTCTCGTGGTACGCGCCGAGAACCGCCTCGTCGGCGGGGTGACTCGGGCGGAACGCGGTTCGGCCGTCGAACGTGATAGGCGCGTAGAAGAGCCCCCCGTCCGTCAGCCGCGAGAGGAGCGCGTCGACCGCGCGGCGGAGCGGGAGCACGTCGAGGACTGCGTGCGCGACCACGAGGTCGATGGCCTTCGGGAGGACCGTCATCGCCTCGAAGAGGTCGCTCGTCACGTACGTGAGAGAGACGCTTCGGCCGTGACGCTCGATGCGGAAGCCGTCGGGCGTCGGCTCGGCGGTCCAGCCGGCGGCGCGCGCCCACTTCGCGAACGCCGCGGCCGCGTGGTCGGCCATCCCGCGCTTCCGGTCGACCATGACGTACTTTATCTCGTCGTACGCGTCGAAGACGCCCCACGAGAGGAGTCGCCGACACATCGCGCCCGTCCCCGCACCGACCGAGACGACGCGGAGCGGCTGTCCAGACCGCGACTCGGCGCGCGCTTCCAGCCGGTCGATGAGACTGGCGAGGGTCGGTCGGTGGAGCGCGCGGTCGTCCACGGACTCCTTCGCGCGGAGGTAGTGGACGAACCGGTCGTCGTGGCTGGTCACGACCGCCCCGTCTCGGCGGACTCGTATAACCGTTCTCCCGACGCCGGCCCGACGGGTGCGAGCGAACCGGTCACAGTAAACACGCTGAAGTGTGAACTGAGCGAAACGTTCGCCCGATTCGCCCGGAAAGTATTTGATTCGGTTCCGGTGATGTAACCCCAAATGGATAGCGAGATTATCGACGCGGTGACCGGGTGGGACTCCGCGCCCGCCGGACGTGGCTACGGTGGCCTCCGGTCGCTCGCGGACGACGGCTTCACAGGTGCCGTCGTCGCTGGCATGACGTGGGGATTCATGCTCAACGGCCGTCTCCTCGGGGTTTTCGATGGGACGGTCGCGGATTTCGAGGGTGAATCGTTCGAGGCGCACCGCGCACCGGACCCGGCGCTCCCGCTTCTGTACGCGATGCGGGAGACCGGCGGCGACATCCGCGCGCAGTACTACACCGAGGAGACGCCGCTGGGGGACGCCGACGGAACGCTCTCGGCGGGCGGCTTCACCGGCTACGTCGAACTGTCCGAGAACGTGCTCTCGGGCGACTACTACGTCGTCTACCACGGGGGGAAGTCGATGAGCGCGGCCTTCGTCGGCAACAGCAAGCGACTCGTCACCGGCGACGACGCGTTCGAGCGCGCGAGCGACGAGGTCGGCATCTACAAAGTCTACGACGTGGACCTCGACCTCGTCGATATCCCGGAGCCCGAGTCCGACGAGGACGAGGACGAGGACGCGGCGGGAGTCGCGGCGGCGGGTGGCGAGGCCGACGCGACGGACGCGTCCGGAGAGCCGGAGACGCCGACGACCACAGACGAGCCGAGTACGACCGGGGCAGCCGACAACGAGTCCGAGCGCGCCGGCGACGGCGACGACCCCGCCGACGGGGAGCCGGAGCCGGCGACGGCCGACGCCCCGGCGAGTGCGGAATCCCCGACCGAAACCGCGGCCGACCCGGAGCCATCGACGCCCGACGACGACGGCACCGAGACGACCGACAATCCGTCCGCGGGCTCCTCCGAGTCACAGTCCCCGGAGCCCGCCGAGACAGAGGCGGCGGCAGCGACGGACCGGCCCGCGTCCGACGAGTCGGCCTCACCGATGTCCGAAGGGCCCGTCGTCGCCGACGCCCCGCAGAAGAACGGGGAAGCGTCGTCTCCGGACCCGCTCGCCGAGGACGGCGCGACCGGCGACGACGTGTTCTCCGCCGAGGCACAGTGGCGGAACGCCCGGTCGATACCCTCGCTCGACCCTCGCGACGCAAAGGACGAGGCCGTGGACGACCACCCCGGAACCCCCCGAAGCCGTCGGGGGAACACGACACAGGCGACGCATCACCGTCCGTCACGGAGTGGGACGGGCGGCGAGGCGCGACCGTCGCCGAAAGACCAGTCGAACCAGCAGCAGTCCCAGCCGACCGAACAGACGCCGGACGAGCCCGCCGTCGACCCGGGGGAAGCCGAGTCGCTGAAAGAACGAGTCGAGGCGCTGACGTCCGAGCGCGACCGGCTCGAATCCGAGCGAAACGCCCTCCGCGAGGAGCGGGACGAACACCGCTCGCGCGCCGAGGAGCTCGAAGAGCGCGTCGCCGAACTCGAATCCGAGGTCGAACGCCTCCGCGACCGGCTCGACGAGGCGGGCGTCCGGTCGACCGACCGGTCTATGTCGGCCGACGAGGCGCTCCGTGGGACGAACCTCTTCGTCCGCTACGCCCAGAAAGGGCAGGCGACGCTGGAGAAGGCCCACGACGGGCAGGCCTCCCGTGAGGAGGTCATCGAGAACCTCCGGCTGGAACACCACACCACGTTCGACACGGAGGGGCTCGGCATCGACGGCCAGCCCTACGAGGAGTTCCTCCGCGGGACGCCCGAGTACGGCTTCGCCAAGTGGGTCGTCACCGACCTGCTCTACGAAATCGGGGAGACGGGCAACCGGTCGAGCCTCGCCGGCGTCTTCGACTCGATTCCGAAGGCCGACCGAATCGAGTTGTACGGGAGCGTCTCGGTGCCCATCGGCGACGGCGAAACCGAGTCGCGGCAGTTCGACGTCATCGTCCGCGACCAGATGGGCGAACCGCTGTTCGTGGCGAACCTGAACGACTCGCGGGACCCGGCGACCCAGCCGATGGTCACCCAACTCATCAAGGACTCGAAGGCCATCGCCGACGCGAAAGAGACCCTCGGCTCGGCGTTCGTCGTCACGAGGAGCTTCTTCGAGCCGGAGGCGCTCGAAGCCGCCACGGCCGAGACCGGCGGCGGCCTCCTGAGTCGGTCGAAGCGCAAGAGCTTCGTGAAGCTCTCGCGGAAGCAGGGCTACCACCTCTGTCTGGTGGAGGCCCGCGGCGGCGAGTTCCACCTGAACGTACCCGACCTCTGAGTCGGCGACGCCTCGCGTCGACCGGCGCCGTCGCTGCGCTGTCGCTTGTTACGTTGCGTTCCGCCCCGATAGTCGCGCGCGGAGCGCCGCGGCTGTCGGCGTTACTGAACGATAGTGAAACGACCGCGGCGCTCGGAGCGCGGCCGCGGCGAGTGTCCGTGGTGTCGTGTCGGAACCGTTCGGTACCGACTGAATCGAAGCGCGGCTAACGCGGTCGGTCCGATGTCGTGCCCGGAAAGACTCGTCGGACGAAACAGGATAGAACGACCGCGTGCGCCTGAAGTGTGGTTAGTTCTCGATTTCGGCCGCTTCCTCGATCTTCATCGATTCGAGTTTGCCGACGATTTCGTCGAGCTTGTCGTCGAGTTCGTCGACGAACTCCTGGGTGCGCTCGGTGGTGATTGCGCCCTGGCTGGAGGGTTCGATGAGGTTCTCTTCTTCGAGAACGCGGAGGGAGTAGCGGACCTTGTGGTGCGGGTAGCCTGTCTCGTTGGACATCTTCACGATGCCGATTGGCTCACTTTCGATGACCATCTTCAGGACCTGGAGATGGCGCTCCAACATATCGACTTCCTTCTCAAGTCGGTCTATCATGCCATTTGTTAACTCTTCTTGGGAGGCTTTAAGCCTTGCCCTCCGGGTCGGCGAATAATGAGATAACGCGACCTTAACGAGGACACTAATTAACCGTTGTGTTATCCGTCGTCACGCCAATGCGTGTTCATGGCGTATTCTTCGGCGACGACTCGATAATTAGGCACGAATGTGCATTGCTCGTCGGCCGCGACCGTAATCTGTTTAGTGCGGCGCGGGGAACGGCCGACGTATGACTGTTACCATCGTCGGTTCGCAACTCGGCGACGAGGGCAAAGGCGCGCTCGTCGACCTGTGGGGCGGCGACGCTGACATCGTCGTCCGCTATCAGGGCGGCGACAACGCCGGCCACACCGTCGTCGAAGACGGCGAGGAGTACAAGCTTTCGCTCGTCCCGAGCGGGGCCGTCCGCGACAAGGTCGGCGTCCTCGGAAACGGCTGTGTCATCAACCCCCGGACGCTGTTCTCCGAGATTGACGACCTCCGCGAGCGCGGCCTCGTCCCCGACGTGCGCCTCGCTAAGCGCGCGCACGTCATCATGCCGTACCACCGCCGCCTCGACAACATCGAAGAGGAGGCGAAGGCCGACTCGGACCTCACCGTCGGCACGACTGGTCGCGGTATCGGCCCCACCTACGAGGACAAGGCGGGTCGCCGCGGCATCCGCGTCGGCGACCTGCTCGACCCCGACGTGCTCCGCCAGCGACTGGAGTACGTCGTTCCCCAGAAGAAGGCGCTCATCGAGGACGTGTACGGCCTCGAAGCCGGCGAGGAGTGCGACGTCGAAGCGCTCGTCGAGGAGTACACCGAAATCGGCCGCCGCCTCCGCGAGGACGACATGGCCGTCAACTGTGGCGACTTCCTCGCCGAGCGCCGCGAGGCCGGCGACAACGTGATGTTCGAGGGCGCGCAGGGCACCCTCATCGACATCGACCACGGGAGCTACCCGTACGTGACCTCCTCGAACCCGACCGCCGGCGGCGCGGCCACCGGCACCGGCGTCGGCCCGACCGTCGTCGGACAGGGCGAGGTCGTCGGCATCGTCAAAGCCTACCTCTCCCGCGTCGGCGAGGGCCCGATGCCGACCGAACTGAAAGACGACGACCGCGAGGAAGAACTCGCGGACTTCATCCGCGAGAAGGGCGGCGAGTTCGGCACCGTCACCGGTCGCCCGCGCCGCATCGGCTGGCTCGACATGCCGATGCTCCGCCACGCCGCCCGCGTCAGCGGGTTCACCGGCATCGCGGTCAACCACCTCGACGTGCTCGCCGGCCTCGACGAGGTCAAGGTCGGCCACGCCTACGAACTGGAGGGCGAGGAACGCCTGACGATGCCCGCGACGACCGAGCGCTGGGGCGAGTGCGAACCCGTCCTCAAGGAGTTCGACACGTGGCCGGAAGTGGACTGGGCGGCGGTCGCCGAGGAGGGCTACGACGCCATCCCCGACGCCGCACAGGACTACCTCGAATACCTCTCTGACGAACTCGACGTGCCGATTTACGCCGTCGGCGTCGGCCCGGGCCGCGAGCAGACGGTCCACCTGGAAAACCCGTTCGACAACTGAGCCTCGACGACTGGCCACCGATTCGCGGCTGACGCGACTGCGGCGGCCGCCCCCTCCGCCGAGCCCGCCGCGACGGCGGCGAACCCGTACGCTTTTACTTCGCGCAATCCACCGTCACGACGATGAAAGAATCCCTGATGGACATCCTCTGTGACCCCCTCGACAAGAGCGAACTCGAGCTGGAAGTCGACGAGCGCGACGGCGACGAAATCATCGAGGGGCGGCTCATCGGTACGGTCACCGGCGAGGTGTACCCCATCGAGGACGGCATCCCGAATCTCCTGCCACCGGACATGCGCGACGACTGAGGCGCGCACCTCATCGGACCTGAACGTTTTTCTATTCTCGTATCGACGGTGAACCCGTGTCGAACGCGCCGCTCACCGTCACGCTGAACGACGAGCGCCCCCACGACCTCTCGGTAGCGCCGTCGTTCGCAACGAACGGCCCGTTTTCGGTCGAGCTCGCGAACCAGGGACAGGCGGTGCACGTCCACCTCCACGTCGACGACGAGCTCTCGCGCGCGGCGAGCCTGTCCGAAGGAAATCACTTCGTCGACGGCGGCCAGACCAAGACCGTCGAGGTGTTCGTCACCCCGCCGCCGGAGCCAGTGTCGGGGAAGCTGAAGATAGTCTCCGGCCACGGCTCGGAGACGAGGTACGTCGACGTGACCGTCGAACCCGGCGAGGGTGGCAAACCGCCGGTCGACGTGGACGAGACGCTCTCGAAGCCCAAGCAACCCGACCCCGAGCCGAGCGTGACCGAAAGCATCGCGGACGTGTTCCCGAGCGTCGATCCGCGAGCCGCCCCGCTTTTCGGCCTCGCGCTCGTCGCGCTCGTCCTCGCGGTGGCGCTCGCGTCGGTGTTCGAGAGCTTCGCCATCACCCTCGGTGCCGGCGTCGTCGTCGGTGGCGTCCTCGCGGCGCTGGTGCTGACGATGCGGTGACGGCGTCCGAAAAATCGGTCCGATTCCCGTTCCTCGCGGCGCGACCTACTCGTCGTCGGACGCGTCGGTCGGGACGCCGCCGAGGTTGCCCTCGTCGTCGAACAGCTTCGCGCGCAGGAACCGCGCCCGGTAGCGGTTCGCGCCCTCGTACACGTCGGCCTCGCGGATGGCGTCGGTGCGGTCGTCCGCGACGGCCTCGATGATATCTTCGACCTGTTCCTTCTCCGAGGGCGTGAGTTCGAACTCGTACGTTTGGGTCTCCTCGCCCTCCAGCCGCGTCCACTTGCGGGACGCCGCGATGACGACGGAACACGGCTCGCGGCACGGGAACGCGCCGTCGCCGCCGTCCACGTCGAGGTCGGTGTCATCGTCGTACTGCCACTCGCGGCGCTTGACGCACTGGCTGTCGTCGCAGCAGGCCTCCGCGACCCAGTTGACGTGCTCGTGGCCGTCGCCGCGGTTCCACGTCTTCACGACGCTGTACATCCCGGTCTGGCGGCCGATGGCGTCCGCCCAGTGCGCCACGTCGAGTTCGCCCCGGCGCTCGCGGTACCAGTTCGGCACCGACGCGGGGTAGAACGTCTCGACGGTCTCGACGAGGTCGCGAGCGTCGAGGTCGGGGAACACCCAGCCGCCGGCGAGGTTGTTGCCGGTCTTCAGCGGGCGGTACCGCCCCTTCTCGTCGTAGGTCGCCAACTGCCGGGCCGCGAGCGGTTCGCGGTAGGAGTCGAGTTCGTCGCGGTCGGCGTCGACCTCGTCGGCGTGGCGGAGTTCGTAGGACCGCTCGCCGTGATCGTCGACGGTGACCGTGACGAGCAGTTGGCCCCACTCGCGACAGACGCCGTCTCGGAGGTCGTCGTAGCGCTCGGGAACCGAGGGGGCGTCGCCGTCGTTCTCGGTGTCGTCTGCGTCTCCACCGTCGTCGCCTCCCGCATCGACGGACGCGCCCTCGACCCAGCGGAGGAACGCCCGCCGCTGGGGGCTGGACTCGCCGACGACCTCGGACCAGAAGTACCAGTTCGTCGCGTAGTCGTCGTAGTCGGCGAGGGCCTCGCGGAGACCGCCTTCCGTGAGCCCGTTCAGCGTCGATTCGGGCGTTTCGAGGCGGAAGCCGTCGTCGGAACGGGAGACGGTGAACCCGTCGAGGGAGATTCCGTCGCCGGTCGCCGCGGCGTCGACGAGGGCGTCGAGGTGGTGCCCCATCAGTTCGCCTCCTGCGGCGTCTTCCGAGTACGTTCGCGCACGACTTCGAGAGTGTTGCCGATGTCGGCGCCCGCGTCGGCGGCGCGTTCGAGCACCACGTCGGCCATGAGTCCCTCGGTCCCGACCGCGCCGGCGTACCAGATGCGGTGGCCGTCGACCTCGGTGGGCACGTCGTAGCCCGTGCGGTAGTCGTCGGTCAGGCCCATGTCCTCCGGGATGTCCTCCTGGGTGTGGAAGCCGTCGGCGATAAACAGCGGGACGACGACCACGTCCTCGGACTCGAAGTAGTCGGTCACGTCGTCGACCTCGGGTTCCTCGTCCATGTAGAGCGCCTGCACCTCGTCGAAGCGGTCCATCTCTCGGATGCGGTCGGCGTGGTACTCGATGGCTTTCGCGGAGTTCTCGTTGCGCTCGGTGCCGTGGCCGACGACGGCGAGGCCGAAGCCCTCGCCGACGTTCGGGTCGCCGGTGACCGTCTCGGCGCGGCGGACCAACACGTCGGTCATCGCCGCGTGGGTTCCGACCGGCCCGCAGTAGTGAATCGTCTTCTCGGGCACGTCCGTCGCGGAGAGGGTGACGTGCGACGCCGACAGGCCGTCGGAGTCCCAGTCGGCCACGTCCCACCCCTCGAGACGGAGTTCGCGCGGGATGACCTGTTCCGTGAAGTAGCCCTCGCTGATGAAAAGCGGGACGACGTACACCTCGTCGGCCTCGACGGTCCGGAGCACCTCGCGAATCGACGGCTCTTCCTTCCAGAAGCCGGTCCGCACCTCGTCGAACGCGCCCACCTCGCGGACCGTGTCCGCGTGGTCGTAGGTGGGGGCGCTCGAATCCGGGTTCAGGTGCGACCCGTGCGCCACGATGACCAGGGCTTGCATGTCCGGGGGTTACGAGGCGACTGTCTTATGAACTTCGCATCGAAGAAAGGAATCTTCGGGTTCGGACAACTCGCGTTCGCCACTCGTTCAGGAGACGCGAGGCGGGGCGCGGGGAGTCGCGACCCGCGGACGACCGCGGCAGCGCCCGGCGAGCGGCGCTTTTTTGCGCGCGCCCGACGACCCGGCAGACATGTCTCTCGCCGCCGACGCGCGCGACGCAGTCCGCGAACGACCGTACCTCCTCGCCGCGCTCCGCGCGGGCGTCGTCAACTACGCCGCCGCCGCGGCCGAACTCGACCTCGGCGACGACGAGGCGGTCGCGGCCGCGCTCCGCCGGTTCGCCGCCGACCTCCCGCCGCTCGAAGCCGACCCCCGAGACGCCGCCGTGACGATGCGAAGCGGCGTCGGCCTCGTGGGCGAGGACGTCGAGGAGACCGATGGCGAACCCGTGCTCTCGGTCGCTGGCGTCGACCTCGCGGGCGGCGGCCCGCTCACGGCTATCATCGCTGAGGGCGAGGTCGACCCGACCGTCCTCGCCGCCGTCCTCTCCCGACTCGACGCCGAGTCCGTCGTCGTCGACGCCGCGGGCGTCGCGGGCGACACGCTCGCCGTGGTCGTTCCGCGCCGACAGGGGGCCGCCGCCCTCCGCGTCGTCGAAGCGGCCGTCAGCGATTTATACGTCTGATTCCCGGATATCAACCGTGATAGACGGCGGCCGGCGCTTATTACCTCGGAGCCGGTGAGTTCGTCAATGGTTTCGCCCAGCCCCCGCGACGACGACGGCAACATCTCGCTTTCATCCACGGAACTCCTCGACGAACTCGACCTCGACGCCGACGAGTTGGGCTGGCGGCAGTCGTTCGTCGGCTTCGACGACGAGGACGCCGCGCGCCTCGCCGACCTCCGGGGCGTCGTCGAGGCCCGCGACGAGGCGCTCGTCGACGGCTTCGTCGAGCCGATTCTCACGAACGAGCGGACGACGGACGTCATCGACCGCTCGAAGACCGACCTCGACGGCCTCCGCGCGGTCGTCTCCGGCTACTACCGCTCGTTCACCGACGGGAACTACGACCAGAACCACTACGCGGCGCGCACGCGAATCGGCCTGCTCCACGACAAACTCGACATGCCGCTGCACTACTTCGGCGGGATGTTCGCCAACGTCACCGGCATCTTCGCGGACGAACTCCGCGAGCGCGCCGTCGCCGACGCCACCGAGTCGCTGTCCGGCGACGACGCCGACCGCGTCGAACACGCCGTCGAGGAGGCGTTCGCCGACATGATGGCCGTCGTCCGCGGGCTCAATCTCGACCGGCAGGTCGTCAACGCCACCTACCTCTACTCGTACTCGCTTGACGTCCGCGAGGAGGTCCGCCGAGCCAGGGAGAGCCGCGGGAATCTGGAGTCGGTTGCGTCCCAACTCCACGAGGAGACCGCCGGCACGAGCGAGAGCATCGCGGAAATCGAGGGACTGGCGGCCCGACAGGCCGACATGACCGAGGAAATCGCCGCCGAGCTATCGAACCTCAGCGCGACCGTCCAGGAGGTCGCCGCCACCGCCGACGACGTGTCCTCCCGGAGCGACGAGGCAACCACGCGGGCCGAGGAGGGCCGAGCCGAGGCCGGCGAGGCCATCGACGCGATGCGACAGGTCGGCGACGACCGCGACGAGATCACCGTGAACGTCGAGGCGCTCGTGGCCGCCATCGACGAGATTCAGGACATCGTCGAGGTTATCGACGAGGTGGCAGACCGGACGAACCTGCTCGCGCTCAACGCCTCCATCGAGGCCGCCCGCGCCGGCGAGGCCGGTTCCGGCTTCGCCGTCGTCGCGGACGAGGTGAAGTCGCTCGCCAACGAGTCGAAGTCGCAGGCCGAGCGCATCGGCCAGATGATAGAGGACGTGACCGACCACATCGAGGACACCGCCGAGGCGCTGTCGTCGGCCGACGAGAACATCGACCACGGCATCGAGCGGGTCGAATCGACCGTCGAGAGCCTCGACGAGATAACCGACTCGGTCGCCGACGTGACCGACGGCATCGACGAGGTCGCGCGGGCGACCGACGAGCAGGCGACGCTCACCTCCGACATCGCCACCTTCGTCGACGACGCGGCGACGCAGGTCGACGAGGTGACCGCGGAGATAGACCGCATCTCCGAGAGCGTCTCCGAGCAGGCCGAACAGGCCGCCGACCTCGACACGGCCGTCGACAGTCTGGACCGCGAGGCCGACCTCGAATCGTTCCGCCGGCGCGCGGAGACGACGACCGACGGCGGCGTCGCGACCAGAGGCGGCCACTACGCGCTCGCGTCGGCGACGAACGCCGACCGCGCGGTCACGAGAGACACGGCACCGACGAACGCGACCGGCGACCGAGTCGGCAAAGCGGGTTCGGCCACGACCGACGGCGATGCGACCGACGACGACCCGACGGACCGGATTCCGGCGTTCGTCAAGCGACTGCTCTCGGAGGAGACGCTGGCGAAGATTCGCCGCGGCGAGGCCGACCGCCCGGAGTGGACGAAGTAGCGGCGACGACGGGGATGACGGCCGCGAGGGTAACGGCTACGGGGTGACGGCTACGGGGTGACGACTGCGAGGACGAGGCGATTGGCGTCGAGAGACCGACCGCGCTTCCGACGGGTTGAAAGTGGTCCCGGAAGTAGCCGAGTGTGATGACCCTGTCCGTGACCAACACCCTGACGGGAGAGCGCGAGGAGTTCGAGTCGCACGGCGACGAAGTGTTGCTCTACGTCTGCGGACTGACGGTCTCGGACGACGCCCACCTCGGCCACGCCCGCCTGTGGATGCACGCCGACCTGATGCACCGCTGGCTGGCCTACGAGGGCTACGACGTGCGCCACGTCGAGAACTTCACCGACGTGAACGAGAAGATAGCCGCCCGCATCGGCGAGGACGACCTCGGCGACGACGAGGCGAGCGTCGCCGAGCACTTCGTCGGCGACGTGATTCGCGACATGCGCGGGCTCAACCTAAAGCGCGCCGAGGTGTACCCGCGCGTCTCCGAGCACATCCCCGAGATTATCGACCTCATTCGGACGCTCGTCGACCGCGGCCACGCCTACGAGTCAAACGGCTCCGTCTACTTCGACGTGTCCACGTTCGACGACTACGGGAAGCTCTCCAACCAGAAACTCGAGGAACTGGAGTCGCGGGCGACGAAAGACGAGCGCTCCGAAAAGCGCAACCCGACCGACTTCGCGCTCTGGAAGGCCGGCGCGGTCGACCCCAAGACGGCCGCCGAACACCGGAACCCGGACCTCGAACCGCTTCACGAGCCGTGCGGCGAGACGTGGGAGTCGCCGTGGGGCGAGGGCCGACCCGGCTGGCACATCGAGTGCTCGGCGATGTCGATGACGCACCTCGGCGACACCCTCGATATTCACGTCGGCGGCCGCGACCTCGTGTTCCCGCACCACGAGAACGAAATCGCCCAGTCGGAGGCGGCGACCGGTCAGCAGTTCGCCCGCTACTGGCTCCACGTCGGCCTGCTCCAGACCGAGGGCGACAAGATGAGTTCGAGCCTCGGCAACTTCTTCACCGTCGGCGACGCCCTCGCCGAGTTCGGCGCGGACGTGATTCGGACGTTCTACCTCTCGACTGCCTACGGCTCCGAACAGACGTACTCCGAGGAGACCATCGCCGAGGCCGAAGAGCGCTGGGAGCGCCTCGAACGGGCCTACGAGGCCGCCGTCGACGCGGTCGACAGCCCCGACGCCCGGACGAAAGTCGAGGCGACGGAGCTCCGCGAGACGGTGACCGAGACCCGCGAGCGCTTCCGCGCGGCGATGAACGACGATTTCAACGTCCGCGAGGCGATGGCCGAACTGCTCGGCCTCGCCGGCGCGGTCAACCGCCACGTCGCCGACGCCGACGAGTACGACTACCGCGCGCTCCGGCGGGCAATCGAGGCGTTCGAGGACCTCGGCGGCGAGGTGTTCGGGCTCTCGTTCGGCGGTGCGGGCGAGGGCGGTGACGTGTCGGTCGCGGAAGACCTCGTGCAGCTCGTCTTGGACGTGCGCGAGGCCGAGCGCGAGGCGGGCAACTACGAGCGCGCCGACGACCTGCGCGACGACCTGACGGCGCTCGGCGTCGAGGTCGAAGACGGTCCCGACGGCGCGACGTTCCGCTTCGAGTAACCCGAGTGGCGACGGTCCGGACCGCCCCCTCGACGCTCACATCGTAAACAGGTGCGAGTCGTCCGGGATGTCGAACAGCCCCATCCTGACGCCCGCGTCGAGCCAGCCGTAGCCGTACGAGAACGACGCCAGCGCGTTCACCCAGTCGTCGGCGGCCTTGAAGTGCCGGCCGTCGTCGAGGTAGGATTCGGCCATCTCCAGGCAGTCGGCGGCTGCGTCGCCGAGGTGCGTCTCGTCGGGGACGGCCTGCACCGCCTCGTCGAGCGCGTCGGCGAGCATCCCCTCGTAGCGGTTCGTCTTCTCCTGTAGGTCGGCGGCCATGCGGAGTGATGCGTCGGCGACGGATACCGGTCTTTCGCTCCGCGCGCTTCGGAGCCCGTGGCATGCGTTATCGTGCCGGTGTTGTAGCGCTCCTCGCAATACAGCGAAACCTTAAGACACCGGTGTAGCGAACTATCGGCTATGACAGAGGACGCCGATTCGTTCGTGGAACACAGGAAACTCATCGTCGCCGGCTCGGGCATCTCCGGGCTCTCGTCGGCTATCTACGCGGCCCGCTCCAACAACGAGCCGCTGGTGCTGGAGGGCGACGAGCCGGGCGGACAGCTCACGCTCACGACCGAGGTGGACAACTACCCCGGCTTCCCCGAGGGCATCTCCGGGCCGGAACTCATCAACAACATGAAAGAGCAGGCCGAGCGCTTCGGCACGGAGATTCGCCACGGCATCATCGAGGACGTGGACGCCTCCGAGCGCCCGTTCACGGTCACGCTCAAGAACGGCGACGTGTACACCGCAGACGCCATCATCGCGGCGTCGGGCGCGTCGGCCCGCACCCTCGGCATCCCCGGCGAGGAGAACCTGATGGGCTACGGGCTCTCGACGTGTGCGACCTGCGACGGCGCGTTCTTCCGCGGCGAGAAAATCATGGTCATCGGCGGAGGCGACGCCGCCGTCGAGGAGGCCAACTTCCTCACGAAGTTCGCCTCGACGGTCTACCTCGTCCACCGCCGCGAGGAGTTCCGCGCCGAGGACTACTGGGTCGACCGCCTGATGGAGAAGGTCGACGAGGGCGAAATCGAACTCATGCTCAACACCGAGGCGACAGAGCTTCACGGCTCGCCCGAGGAGGGCGTCGACCACGTGACGCTCGTCCGCAACCCCGAGGGGCACCCGAGCGACAAGCTCGACGACCCCGAGACCGAGGAGTTCGACTTCGACGTGGGCGCGGTGTTCTACGCCATCGGCCACACGCCGAACGCCGACTACCTCGAGGGGACGGGCGTCCAGCGCGACGACGACGGCTACATCGTCGCCAAGGGCGGTTCCGGCGGCGGCCAGACCGCGACCGACGTGCCCGGCATCTTCGCCGCGGGCGACGTGGTCGACTACCACTACCAGCAGGCCGCGACCGCCGGCGGCATGGGCGTGAAGGCCGCCCTCGACGCCGACGACTACCTCGAAGAACTCGAACGCGAGGAAAAGCGGGCGGCCGCGGGCGCGGCCGAGTAAGGCGAGCGAGCGACCTCAACGCTCGGCGTTCGGGTTTTATCTCACTCGATTTCTCTTCGGTTCCCTACGTCAGCGACCGCAACAGCCACGCGAGGATGAAGCTAATCGCCACGAAGATGAGGTAGACCCCCGGCGAGAAGCGCACGTCCACGACGCCGACCGCGCCCGCGACCGCCACGGCGAAGAGGACGAGCCCGACGCCGACGAGACCGTTCCCGAGGATGTTCGGGACCCCTCGTTTGGTTTCCATACCCCGGGGTTGGACTCGCCGAAAAATAAGCGTGCGGAGCGTTCCCAGCGGGTGAAACGGGACGCGGTTGTGGTCCGACGGACGCGGCCCGCCCGCAGTCGTCAGTCGGCCGCGCCCGGACTCGCGTCGGCCCCCGCGCCGCGCTCTTCGGGCGTCAGGTAACACTGCGGGTCGGGGCCGAACAGTTCGCCCGTCGCCGCGAGCGACCGAAGCCGCGAGGAGCCGCGGCACACGTCCTGATACTGGCAGGTCGCGCACTTGCCGGTGAGATGCCGTTCGCGCTCGCGGAGCTTGGCGAGAAGCGGGTTCGACTCGTCGTCCCAGATGTCTCCGAACGGGCGGTCCCGGACGTTGCCGAGGCTGTAGCCCTGCCAGAACTGCGTGAGGTGGACGTCGCCGCGGTAGTCCACGTCGGCGACGCGCTCGCCGGTCGGGTCGCCGCCGTTGACGCGAAGGTACCGGTGAATCCGCTCGGCGTGGTCGGCGTCGAGTTCGTCGCGGGCGTACTCGACCACGTAGGCGGAGTCGGCGTAGTTGCCGACCAGCAGCGTCTCTATCTCCTCGCCCTCGGCGTGGTACTCGCGGGTCATGTCGAACAGTCGGCGGACGGCGCGGCGCTGGGCCTCGTCGTCGAGGTCGGCGTCGGCGATGTCGCCGCCGCGGCCGCCGTAGTCGAGGTGGTAGAAACAGAAGCGGTCGACGCCGACGTCGTACAGCAGGTCGACCACGTCCTCCATGTCGGCGGCGTTGTGCTCGGTGATGGTGTACCGGAGGCCGGTCTTGAGCCCCACCGACAGACAGTTCTCGATGCCGCGGACGGCGGCGTCGAACGCGCCCTCTTTCCCGCGGAAGCGGTCGTTGCGCTCTTCCAACCCGTCGACGGAGACGCCGGCGTAGGAGAGCCCCGCGTCGCGGAGCGCTCGGGCCTTCTCCTCGGTGATGAGCGTCCCGTTGGTCGAAAGCACCGCCCGGATGCCGGCGTCGGTGGCGTAGTCGACGAGTTCGACGAGGTCTTCTCGGACGAGCGGTTCGCCGCCCGAAAACAGCAGGACGGGCACGTCGTAGGCCGCGAGGTCGTCGATGAGCCCCTTCGCCTCTGCGGTCGAGAGTTCGCCCTGCGCGGGGTCGAGGTCGGCCCCGGCGTAACAGTGTTCGCAGTAGAGGTTACAGCGCCGCGTCGTGTTCCAGACCACGACCGGACGTTTCTGTTTCTCCTCGCGTATCTGGTCGATGTCGGCGTCGGGGTCGTCGTAGCGGAGGCCGTCGCCCTCGGCGCCCTGCCCGCACAGGAGCTTGCTGATGGAAATCACTCGACCGACACCCCGTTTTCGGCACCGCGGGCGGCCCCCGCCGTCTCGCCGTCCGCCGCGTCGCCGTTCGCGGCGAGGTCGTTCCCGCCGAGTCGGAGGAACTCGTCGGCCGGCGCGAGCCAGAGGTCCGCGTCGCCGTCGCCGAACAGCGTCCGCGCCTGCTCGGTCGCGAGGTCCTCGGCGGGTGCGCTCACGCTGCCGACGTGGCGCATCGGCTCGGCCGACGCGTCGCGGTAGAACACTTCCCACTGGCGGCTGCCGTCGATTCGCGGTCGTCGCCTCGGGTCGTCGTCGTCCATGTCGTCGCCTTCGGGCGGGGCGGCCACGCTCGTTTCGCCCGTTTTCAGCGCGTGGGAATCGAAGCTTTAGACTTGTTCGGCCACTCACTACGGCCAGCTAATGACGCAACGGTTCACCCGGCGGTCGGTTCTCCGCGCAACGGCGGCTTCGACAGGTATCGCGCTGTTGGCGGGCTGTTCGAGTTCGTCCGGCGACGGCTCCGGCGGCGCGGACGACGGGGGCGGTTCCGGCGGCGATTCGTCCGGCGGGGAGGACACCGCCGACCGCGAGATGCGGGACTTCGGCGGCTGGTTCGACCGGACGGGGAACTACGACGGCGTCCACGACCTGACGGGACAGGACACCGTCACGGTCGCGGTCGGTGCGGCCGGCAACGGCGGCGGCTACGCGTTCGCTCCCGCCGCGGTGGAGGTTTCGCCGGGAACGACGGTCGTCTGGGAGTGGACCGGAAACGGCGGCACCCACAACGTCGTCAACCGCGAAGACGGGCTGTTCGAGTCGGACCTCACCGTCTCCGAGGGCCACACCTTCGAGTACACGTTCGAGGAGTCCGGCGAGTACAAGTACGTCTGCGTCCCTCACGAGACGCTCGGCATGGTCGGCGTCGTCGTCGTCGAGTAAGCGCACGTCGTCGTCTTCGCGTCGTTGCGGGCGAGTGAACTCCCCAGCCCCCTCAGTCCGCGGGCAGGCCGGCCGGTGTCGGCGTCATGCGGACCGTAGGACGTCGTTCAGCGGCGCGGTACAGAGGACGCAGCCGGTCTCCCGGAGCGTCCGCATCATCGGCTCGTTGACCCGATAGCGCTCGCCGCACTCGGGACAGGTCACGTCGAACTCGCGCATCGTTGCTCACCGACTAGTGGTACGCCGTGGAGGTCCGAGGGGGCGCACCCTGCATTCGCGGGGGGCTGATACCCCGTCGGTGCGTCTCATCTCGTCACCCCTGAAGAATGGCACCCATGAGCTTCTTTTGCGCCATGGCGAGGTGCTCGGAGAACGTCGAGGTCGTGATGCCGAGTTCGGTTGCGACCTCGCCCTTGTTGGCGCGCCGCGGGTGGTCGAAGTAGCCCATCTCGTGGGCCGTCTCCAGCACCTCGCGCTGGCGGTCGGTGAGCTGGCCGCGCTCGACCAACACGAGGTCCCGCGACTCGTCGGACGACGACTGGAGCAGTCGGCGCACGTCCACGGAGCCCGACGATTCCCGAAGGGAGGCGACCACGTCGCGGAGCGTCTCAACGTCGGGCGCGTGGAAGGTCAAAAACAGCGCGCCGTCGCGCGTCTGAACGTCCACGACCGGGCAGTCGAACGCCTCGACGCGCTCGCAGGGACAGCCGATGCCGCCCTCGCGGTCGAACCGGTAGACGCTCCCGTCGCCGTACGCGAACAACTCCTCCATCTCCTCCGGGACCTCGGCGTCGTCGTCGAAGACGAACTCCTCGACGACCGACCCGCGCTCGTTGGGAGCCATGCTCCGCGAGAGCGCGTAGCCCGAGGTGTCGCCCTCGGAGACGGTCGCGACCGGACAGCCGTCCGGCCCCGTCACTTTCAACTCCGCTCTGATGCCCGCTGCGCTCGTCATAAGAGTATGCAGTCTCTCCAGCCCCTGATATAAACACCCCCGATACACCGGGCCTTTATATCGTGGTTCGTTTCCACCCGGCGACTGCCGTCGCGCGGACCACGGCGGGTCACGGGGTGTATAAAGCGCCCTGTATATTCTGGGTGCCCTTCGACGGACGACGCGGCCGAAGCTACGGGTGAGCATGCAGACCGGCCTCAGACGCAAGCCGACCGGACCGAAGCCCGCCGAACTGGAGGCGGAACAGGTGCTGGAAGCGCTCTCGGACCGCGCGTGCCGGCAGATTCTCACGACCCTGCAGGGCGCGACCGAGCCGATGACCGCACAGGACCTCTCCGAGGTGTGCGACGTACCGTTGTCGACGACCTACCGGAAGGTCGAACAGCTCTCGGAGGCGGCGTTACTCGAAGAGACGCTCCAACTGCGGGCGAACGGGACCCACACCCACCAGTACCGGTCGAGCGTCGAGTCGGTCACGGTCTCGCTGGACGACGAACGGGGGCTGGAAGTCGCCCTCGGCGGGGACCGCTGATGGGGTCGGAACCGGCACACCCGCCGGACTCGGGGCGCGAACACCCCGTGCGCCCGCGGCTCGCATCTCGGATGACTACCCATCCCGACGGGCGCGAGGAGTGCACGATTTACCCGGCCGACGCGACGCCCGAAGCGCAACTGACCCGGTGGCTATCGGCGTTCGAGGGGAGCTTCGTCGACCTCGAATCGATGGAGTAAGCGCGGCGTTACAGTCGGTCGGCGTCGACGCCGTCGTCGCCCTTGCTCCACGGGCGCGGGCTGTCGAGCGCCATGAGGTACTCTTCTAAGAGGGTCGGAAACGCCCGCCCGCGGAGGTTTCGGAGGCCGAAGTCGGCGGCCCAACTGATGATGCCGGTGTCCTCCGTGACGACGCCGGCGTTCAGTTCACGGGCGAGGATGAGGAGGTCGAAGTCCTCGCGGGAGTCGAGGACGCCCTGTCTGAGCGCGCCGCGGTAGTCCTCGCGGAGGTCGGAGATGACCTTATCCACGTCGGAGAGCTTCGACCCGCCGTTGGACCGCTGTTTCGACTCCTCGGCCTTGCGGACGGCCTTCTCCGAGACGCGGAGGCCGCGGTTGACTCGGTCGGACATCTCGTCGATGAAGCGGTAGACGACCTCCGCGGGGATGTACACCTCGTAGCGGTCGGGGTGTTTCTTGATGACCCACGTGTCGAGTTTGCCGAGTACGTCCTCCGAGACGCCGCGCTCGCGCAGGATGTGTTCCAACTCCGCGGCGATGGACGGCGGCATGTAACACGAGATGTTCAGGTCCAGTCGCGCGGCGGCGATGGTGTCGAGGAGCCGTTCGATTCCCTCCTCGAACGTCTCGTCGTCGTCTCGAATCTCCTCGGAGAGAAACAGCGAGGTGTCGAGCACGAACCGTTGTTTCAGCGGGTACTCGGCCATCGGTCGCCAATTGGTACCGCGGCACTATGACCCTTCCCCGTGATGAAAGTGAGAGGAACCGCCGGAGAGACGGTCAGAACAGCGGTTCGATGCGGTCGTCGCCGGTCGAGACGAGGTCGTCGAGCGACGCCGCGCTGGACTCGCGCTTGGCGAGCATGTCGCGTTGGGTCTCGATGGCGACCGCCTGCAGCTCCTTCACCCGCGGCACGTCGTAGACGCCCGACAGGAGCACGACCGCCGCGACGAAGTCCGAGTCGACGGGGTAGTCGCCGCCGCGAATCTCCATCGTCCCGGTCTCGTCTTCGAGCCACGTCCGCGCGCGCTCGATGCCGCGGCGCGAGAGCACGTCCGACGGGCCGGCGACGACGACGAGGCCGCGCTCCGCGCCGGCAATCTCGCAGGGCATCGTGAGCCGGCCGAGGGCGGCGCGACGCACGAGACTGGTGATGCGGTTCGTCGAGTCGCCGCCGTCCTCGGCGACGGCGTTCCCGCCGGAGAGCCGGGAGAGCAGGCCGCGCTTGGGGCGGTCGAGTTCGACGGCGGCGTAGCCGATAGTCGAGACGCCGCCGCTCCCGAGCGTGTTGATTATCTCGGAGGCGTCCACGACGGACTCCGCAACTGCCCCGGAGCCGTCGCCCTCGCCGGCGCTGAACAGCACGCCGAGGCGGCGGGCGAGCTCCGCGTTGAGGCTGCCGTAGCCGGCTTCGAGCGACTCGCCGGTCTTCCGCCAGGCGTCGTTGTCGAAGACGATGAGGTTGTCCACCTCGCGGACGAACGTCTGGAGCGACCGCGCGGCGTTGAGCGTGTAGATGCCGCCTTCGTCCCGCGCGGGGAGGATACCGAGGCCGTAGACGGGCTCGGTGTAGATGTGCTTCAGTTCGCGCGCGATGACGGGCGCGCCGCCGGAGCCGGTGCCGCCGCCGAGCCCAGCGACGACGAGAAACGCGTCTATCTCGTGGACCGGGAGGTCGTCGACCATCGAGAGCACGTCGCCCACGTCCTCCGCGGTCACCTCCGCGCCGAGTTCGTTGTCCGCGCCGACGCCGTGGCCCTTGACGCGCGTCAGACCGACGAGCACCTGCCGCGATTCGGGGACGTTTCGGAGCCCCCGGAGGTCCGCGCGAGCCGAGTTGACCGCGATAGCGTCGACGACGAACCCCGTCTTCGTCCGTCGCTCGTAGTCGACGAGGACGTCGACGACCTTGCCGCCAGCCTGTCCGATACCGATGAGTGCGAGTTTCATGTCCGTGTTCCTCTCAGAAAACGAACCACTAGACGCGCGCTCAGGCCTTGAATATGCTGTGCGTAGCGCTGTGCAACGACAGCTTAATCGGAGAACAGGTCGGCCGCCGTGTCGTCGCCAACGGCGTCGTCGTGGGTCGATTCTGCGTCGTTCGCGCCGGCGTCGGCGTCGCCCGGACCGGTTTCGCCGTCGCCGGTGCCGTCCCCGCCGGCGTCACGCTCGCGGAACGAGTCGCAGGCGAGTTCGCCGACGACCGAGAGCAAGTCACCGGGTTCGACGATGGTGCCGCGCTCCCGGAGGCGCTCGTAGACCGCGAAACCGTCGTCGCCGGCGTAGTTTCGCTCCGAGAAGGGGCGTTCCTCGACGAGGACGAGGCGGTCGGCCTCGGCGGCCGCGTCGAGGTTGGCGAGGTTGCCGTCTCCGACCTCCACGTCGGCGACGACGGTCACGTCGGCGGCTTCGACCCGCGACTCGACCGCGGCCCGCGCGGCGTCGTCCACGGGCGAGTACGGCGGCACGGTCACGAGGTCCGCGCCGACTCGGCGGGCCGCCTCGGCGTCGGTGTCGCCCTCGTTGAGCGCGCCGGCGGAGAGGGCGTAGCCGGCCGCCGAGAGCAGGTGGAGCGCCCGCGCGCCGGTGCCGCCCCCGCCGACGACGTGAACCCGACCGTTGGCGTCGTCCGACGACGGCGGGAGGGCGGTCACGTACACCGAACCGGTGACGGGGTGGCGGGAGACGACCGCCTCGGCGTCGAAGGCCTCGCGTAAGTGCTCCTCGGAGAGCACCGCCGCGGGGTCGCCCGCCGAGAGGATGCGCCCGCCCGAGAGGAGGACGAGCGCGTCGCAGTAGTGGGCCGCGAGGTTGAGGTCGTGGATGGCCGCGACCGCGGTCGTCCCGTCCGCGACGAGGTCGGAGACGAGTTCGAGCGTGCGGACCTGGTGGTTGATGTCGAGGCTGGCGGTGGGTTCGTCGAGGAGCAAGACGGGCGTCTCCTGTGCCAGCGCGCGGGCGATGAGGACGCGCTGGCGCTCGCCGCCGCTGACCTCCGTCACCGGGCGGTCGGCAAGCGACTCAACGGCGGTCCGGCGCATAGCGTCGTCGACAGCGGCGGTGTCGCGCTCGCGCCAGCCGTCGAACCGCCCGCGGTGCGGGGTCCGACCCATCTCGACGACGTCGCGGACGGGGAAGTCGAAGGTGACGCTCGTGGTCTGGGGGACCGTCGCCACGAGCCGACTCGCCGCCTTCGACGATAGGGCGTGCACGTCCTCGCCGACGACGCGGACCGACCCCTCGTCGGGCGCGAGCGCGCCGTTGAGCGTCCGGAGCAGGGTCGTCTTCCCCGCGCCGTTCGGACCGATGAGGCCCACGAAGGTGCCCTCGCCCACGTCGACGGAGACGGCGTCGAGAATCGAGTGTCCGCCGAGCGAGAGCGACACGTCGTCGAGTCGAATCGCCGGGTCGGCGTCGCCGAAGGGGTCGGAGTCGGCGGAGTCCGCGTCGGCACCGAGGTCGGTGCCGCTGGAGCGGTCGAAGTCGCTCACGGCGAGCGCACCTCCCGCGTGCGGAGCAGGTAGAGGAAGAACGGCGCGCCCACGGCGGCGGTGACGACGCCGACCGGTATCTCCGCGCCGCCGGAGCGGGCGACGGTGTCGGTGGCGACGAGGAACGACGCGCCCGCCAGCGCCGACGCCGGGAGCAACACCCGGTGGTCGGGCCCGACGAGGAGTCGGAGCATGTGGGGGACGACGAGGCCGACGAAGCCGATGACGCCGGAGACCGAGACGGCCGCGGCGGTGACGACGCTCGCGGTGGCGAGGAGCAGTTGTTTCGTCCGCTCGACCTCGATGCCGAGGGCGTGGGCGTCCTCCTCGCCGAGCAGCAGGACGTTCAGGTCGCGGGCGTGGACCAACAAGACGACGAACGGAAGCGGCAGGACGAGCGCCAGCATGCCGACCTCGCTCCACGTCGCGCCCGCGAGATGGCCCATGAGCCAGAAGACGACCTGCCGGAGGCTCTCGCCGCTCTGGAGGAGGAGAAACGAGATGACCGCGCCGAGGAACGTCTGGATGGCGACGCCCGCGAGAAGCAGGGTCGCCACGGGCGTCCGACCGTTCTCGCTGGCGAGGAGGTAGACGACGAAGGCGGTGACGACGGCGCTGACGAAGGCCGCGCCCTCGAGACCGAACGGAATCGAAAGCGAAAGCACGATGGTCGCGACCGCGCCGACGGCGGCCCCCGAGGAGACGCCGACGATGGAGGGGTCGGCCATCGGATTGCGGAAGAAGCCCTGCATCACGGTTCCCGCGGTGGCGAGCGCGAAGCCGACGAGGGCCGCGAGGAGGATGCGCGGCAGGCGGACCGAGAGGACGATGATGCGGGCGGGCCTCGGCACGGAGAACGCGAACGGCGAGACGAACTCCAGCGTCGGCGTCGGAACCGACCCGACGAGGGGGAGGACCGTCGCGCCGCCGAGGGAGACGCCGACCGGGATGGGAACCGCGTCGGCGAGGATGGCGGCGACGGTCCGGGGCGGGATGGTCACGGCCCCGATGCCGGCGCTCACGACGACGACGAGAAGCAAGAGCCCGGAGAGGCCGAGCGACCACGTGGTCGCCCGCGTGCGAACGCTCATTGAACACAACCGCGCTTTCAGTAGGTAAATATTTATTGAACAGTCGCTGAGGCCACTACCGTGAACCGACAACTCGTCGTCGCCCTACTGGCGCTCGCGACCGTGTTCGCCGGGGTTCCGGCACCGGCCGCGGCCGCGGTAGACCAGACCGCACAGCAGCAGACCGCGCAGTGTACGTTCCCGATGACAGTCACCGACGCCACGGGAACCGAAGTCACCATCACCGACGACCCCGACCGGGTCGTCACGACCAACCCGAGCGCCGCCCAGACCATGTGGGAACTCGGCGCGCGCGACGAGGTCGTCGGCGTCTCGCAGTACGCCATGTACCTCGACGGCGCATCGGAGAAGGGGAACGTCTCCGGCTCCGGCGGCCTCAACGTCGAGGCCGTCATCGGCCTCGAACCCGACCTCGTGCTCGTCCCGAACTCCTCGTACAACGCCGAGCCCGACCGCGTCGGACAGCTTCGCTCGGCGGACATCTCGGTCGTCGTCTTCGAGTCCGGGAAGTCGCTCGACGCCGTCGCCAACAAGACCGAGCGCGTCGGCCGCATGACCGGGAACTGCGAGGCCGGCGTCGAGCGCGCGGGCGAGATGCGCGAGTCGATGGAGCACATGCAACAGGCCCTCGACGACGCGGAGCGTCCCGTCGGTCTCAACTCCTTTTTCGGCTACACCTCGGGCTCCGAGACGTTCATCTCCGACATTATGACGACCGCCGGCCTGCGCAACGGCGCGGCGGAGGCGAACCTCACCGGCTTCGCCCAGATTAACGAGGAACTCGTCGTCGACATGAACCCCGAGCACATCGTCGTCCCCGACCACGCGCCGGTGCCGAGCAGTCCGGCGTACAACAGCACGACGGCGATACAGGAGGGCAACGTCATCGTCATCGAGGCGCACAAGCTCCAACAGCCCGCCCCGCGAGCCGTCGAGGCGAGCGAGGAGATTCTCGAAGCCGTCCACCCCGACGCCTACGAGCGCTACCAGCAGCTCGAAGACGAGTCGGCAACGGATCCCACCGAGAACGCAACTGAGACGACCACGGCCGCGGATGCGACCGAAACCGACGCGACCGAGTCGCCCGCGACGACCGAGTCGTCGGAATCGACCACCGAGAGCGACGCGCCCGGATTCGGCGTCGTCGCCGGCCTCGCCGCCATCGGCGCGGTCGTCCTGCTCGCGCGTCGTCGGTAACCGGACCGACTCGCGCGTCGTTTTCCATTTCTCGTCGTCCGGCTCCGTGAGACCACAACCGTATTACCGGCGGATGGCGGACACACGGGTATGGTCGAGAACGTCATCTACCCCGCCTACCTCGACGCCGCGCTCTCGCGCAGCGAGGGCCGACGGGTCGCCCAGTCCGCGGCGGTCGAAGCGCCGACCGTCGACGAGATTGCGAAGGCCGTCCAGCAGGTCGGCTACGACGCCGTCATCGAACGGGACAAGCGGTACTCTCGGGAGTTCGACACTCGCGGGCGTGTCCTCGTGAACAACGCCGACGACGCCACGAAAAACGACATCGTGCAGGCGGTCGCCGCCTACGTCGGAATCCTCCGCGACTGATGCGGCGAATCGGCACGGTCTCCCGAACGGCGCAGGGGCTCGCTATCGTCCGCCTCGACGACGACGACACGCCCGACATCGGAACCATGGTCCTCGACGAGTCGCTGTCGACGGTCGGTCGCATCGTGGACGTGTTCGGCCCGGTCGACCGCCCCTACGTCGCTGTCACGGCAGACGACGGCTCGCCCGCGCGGCTCGTCGGCAGCAAGCTCTACGCTCGCTGACGACTCCAGAGCGCAACCCCCATACCCCTCGGGTGGGAACGCCCCTGCATGTCACGCCGCGCCTATCGGGGGGTCGCCCTCGCCGCCCTCATCTTCCTCGTCGTGCAGGTGGGTGCGCTCGCCCTCGTGCCGACGTTCTTCGAACAGGGGTACCAGACGGTCGAAGACCCCACCGACCCGACGAACAGCCTCCTCTACATCGGCGCGATTATCGCCATGACCGCGTTCATGCTCGCGGCGTTCAAGTACGACCTCGACCAGCTTATCCGCCTCATCATCGTGTTCACGAGCGGCCTGCTCGCGTGGTACGTCTTCGCCGCGCTCGTCCCCAACGCGCTCGTCGCCATCGCCCTCTCGGCGGGCGTCTCGCTCGCCCTCCTCGTCTACCCCGAGTGGTACGTCATCGACGCCGCCGGGGCGCTCATGGGTGCCGGCGCGGCCGCCCTGTTCGGCATCAGCTTCGGCCTGCTGCCGGCCATCGTGCTCCTCTCGGTCCTCGCCATCTACGACGCCATCAGCGTCTACAAGACAAAGCACATGCTCGACCTCGCGGAGGGCGTGATGGACCTCCGCATCCCGGTCGTGCTCGTCATTCCGACGACGCTGTCGTACTCGCTTCTCGACGACGACTTCGCCCGCGACGCCAACGAGGTCGGCGATGGCGAGAACGCGACAGACGGGGGCGAACCGGCAGCGGTGGCCGACGCGGAGACGGCTGACACCACTGCCGACACCGACGCCGAGGACTCCGGTTCCGGCGAGCGCGACGCCTTCTTCATCGGTCTCGGCGACGCGGTCATGCCGACCGTGATGGTCGCCTCGGGCGCGTTCTTCTCCGAAGCGCCGTCGCTCGGCTTCGGTGCACTCCCGGCGCTCAACCTCCCGGCGCTCCTCGCCATGGTCGGGACGTTCGCCGGGTTCGCCGGGCTGATGTGGGCCGTGATGAAGGGGCGGGCGCACGCCGGCCTGCCGCTTCTCAACGGCGGCGCAATCGGCGGCTACCTCGTCGGCTCAGTCGTCGCGGGCGTCCCGCTCGTCTCCGCGCTCGGACTCGCGCCGTACCTCTGAAACGCGGCTCCGTCGAAAATCTCTGTCAGTGACAGTTTGTTGCGGCTGTGCTGAATACAGGGCGCAAGTCGGTCACAGAACCTGCCGGTATCGATGTTAGGTATGGGGATTTTTATTATAACTCCCACAAGGGCTATCACTCTATAGATATCATATAACTAACACATGAAATTCATCTACATCGCTATTGCCGGTGCGATTCTTGCACTAATATCGCTCCCACCCGGCCTCATGCTAATTATTGTGGGATTGTCGTTGCATTTCTTTCAAAAGTACAACTCTCGCCGCCTTGATGAAGCGGGTGAGCGCTAGATAACCACGAGGATAGCAATGAACACCTACCTAACGACTGTTTCATCGCTGGTCGCGTGAATCGAACATCGAAATCTTGCTGAACTCATCTTCTACGTCTTGCACGCCGGTTCTATCACTTATCTAGAAGTTCAACAGCGACGTACCGCCCGGGTTCCCCGGTTTTACCTCATTCTTCGTCCGCGCCCTCGCGGACGCGAACCGCCATCCCCGTCTGGAAGTCGAGCATCGCGTCCGCGGAGAGTTCCGCGCGACCGACGCCCAGCAGGTCGCCGTCGGGGCCGACGACGCACACCTCGTCGCCCGAGCGAACCGCCGGGTCGGCGGCGGTGACGAACTTGGCGAACGCGTTCTTGCCGTCGCTGACGAACGGGACCGACTCGTCGCCGACGCGGACGACGTAGGCGTCGCCGCCGAGGGCGTCGTAGAGGCGGCGGCCGCCGGCGACGCCGAGGGTGAACCGCCCGTCGGTGCCGTAGGAGGTGACGCGGTCGCCCTCGACGTACACCTGTCGCGGGCGGCCGCTGCGCGAGCGCGAGAGTTCGATGTCCGCGTCGGTCGGGAACAGCGCGTCGCCCGCGCCGGCCCCGAACTGGTAGTCGGCGACGACCCGGAGGTCGTCCAAATCGGTCGCGTGGCCTTCGGTCATACCCCGTCGTTCGCCCCGCCGGCTAAAGTGGGTCGCGGTCCCGTCCGACCGCGTGTACCGGGTTAGCACGCACGTTCGAGACGGAAAGCCCTAAGTACGGGACAGACCCCCGTCGGAGTATGTCTGTGGACGTTCGACTCGCCGCCGTGGGGACTGTGCTGCTGCTCGCGAGCAGTATGCTTCTCACGCAGACGGCGCTCGACTGGCGGCTCCCGACGGTGCTCGCCGCCATCGCAGCGCTCGGCGCGGTCGCCACCGTCGCCCGACTGGCGACGCCAACGGCCTGACACGCCGCTCGCGGGCTCGGCCGCGACCCCAGTACGCCGCCGTCTCGACCCACCCGTTTTACGTATTATCGCATCGACACGTCGAGGTATGGCCGCGATCAACTCCCTCCAGACCGCCCTCCGAGGCATCCGGTCGAACCCCGTGTTGTTCCTCGCCGGGCTCGCCTTAGGTCTCGTCACGCTCCCGCAACTCGCCACGCAGTTGGCGCAGATACCCATCGTCCCGACCGCCCTGATGGCGGTGACGTTCTTCGTCACGCCGTTCGTCGCCGCCGGCCTCTACGGGATGGCCGACGAGGCGGTCGACAGCGGGGGTTCGACCTCGCTGTCGACCCTGACCGACGTCGGCCGCGAGAAGTACGTCCCGATGCTCCTCGCGAACATCGTCCAACTCGGCATCGTCATCGCCTTCGGTATCGTGTTCCTCATCGTCGCGGTCGTCATGGCCATCTCGCTCGGCCTCGGCGGCCTCGCCGCCGGCGGTGGTGACGTCTCCAACTTCGCTCTCGGCGGCGGCTTCCTCGTCGGCCTCGCCGTGCTCGGCCTCATCGGGCTGGCGTACTTCGTCGTCATCTTCCTCGTTCAGTTCTACCCTGTCGCGGTCGTCGTCGGCGACAAGGGCGCAATCGAGTCGTTCGGCGAGAGCTACCGACTCGTCCGGAACAACATCATCCCCTCGCTCGGCTACTCGGTCATCCGGTTCGTCGTCGGCCTCGTCATCAGTATCCCCGTCACGGGGTTCATCGTCTTTCGGACGTTCCAGAACGTCCAGCAGGTACAGGACGCGGCGAACCCCGCGGCGGCGCAGGCGGGTCTCGGATTCTCGCCGACCGAAATCGCCGCCATCGCCGCCATCTCGATGGCGACGCAGATGGTTCTGGCGACGTTCCAGTACGTCTACGCGGTCGCCTTCTTCGAGGCGCACGACTCGGGGTCGAACGGACCGGCCGGAACGGCCGGCCCGGACATCGACGGCGACTCGGTGATTCCGCAGTTCGAATAATCGCCCCGCGACCTACAGCAGGAACGTCTCTTTTCGTTCGGAGAGGTCGATGAACGTGTCCGCCGCCTCGACGAGTTCGTCCGCGGTGGACTCCTTGAACGCCATCACCTCGACGCGGACGCCCTCGTGGCGGAGGTGGGTACAGAGCCGCTCGAAGTCGCCGTCCCCCGAACAGAGGACGACCGTGTCCACGTGGTCGGCGAGGCTGACCGCGTCGAGCGCGATGCCGAGGTCCCAGTCGGCCTTCTTCGAGCCGTCGCCGAACGTCTTGATGTCCTTGATTTTCGTCTCGAAACCGATGTCGACGAGTGCATCGAAAAAACTCACCTCGTCGGGCGAGTCCGCTCGGATGACGTAGGCGATGGCGCGGGTGAGCGCGCGGCCCGCCGTTCCCTTCTTGAGGAGCGACGAGTAGTCGATGTTCCGCGAGTACAGACTCTGTGCCGTATGGTAGAGGTTCTGCGCGTCGGCGAGGATGGCGACGCGCTGGTTGGGGTGAATCTCGGTCATTCGTACGACGCTTGGGCGGCGCGGGCTAATAACCGTCCGGGGAGACGGGGGTGCGGCGGACGGGTGTCCACCTCGGTGACCGAAAACCGGACGGAGAGCGCCCCAAAGCCGCCGGAGGCGGGCCGTCGAGGTCCGGCAGGTCCTGCAGACGACGCAAGTTATATTACGCTTCCAGCACCTGCATCCGGTGTGAACGACGCGACGCGGCCCTCGGAGGTCACCACACCCTCGACAGCGTCGCCGTCGCGTGCCGCTTTCTTTTCGAAAAAACGTGCGTACTGAATCGCTCGTTGCGGGAGTAGCGACCCCGTCTCGGGCGGCCTTCGGCTGACGCACGTTCCGGTCACACGACCGATACCGACCTTCCCACGACCGTCACCACACCCATCACCGACACATGACATCATTCGACTTCCGCGGCGTCTATCCCGCGATGACCACGCCGTTCCACGACGACGGCAGTATCGACTTCGAACAGTTCCAGGCCGACGTGCGACGCCTCGAAGAAGCCGGCGTCGACGGCATCGTCCCCGTCGGCTCGACCGGCGAATCGGCGACGCTCACCCACGACGAACACGTCGAGGTCGTCGAGGCGGCCGTCGAGGCCGTCGAGGACGTGCCCGTCGTCGCCGGGTCCGGGTCGAACTCGACCCGCGAGGCGCTCGAACTCTCCCGGCGCTCCGCCGACGCCGGGGCCGATGCGTTGCTTCTCATCTCGCCGTACTACAACAAGCCCGAGCAGGCCGGCCTCGTCGAGCACTACCGGACCATCGCCGACGAAATCGACCTGCCCCAGATCGTCTACAACGTCCCCGGTCGCACCGGGAGCAACATCCTGCCCGAGACGGCCGCGACGCTCGCCGAGCACCCGAACATCACCGCCTACAAGGCCGCCAGCGGCGACCTCGGACAGATTTCGGAGGTCGTCGAGCGGACCCGAGACGAGCAGTTCGCGGTGCTGTCGGGTGACGACGCGCTCACGCTCCCGATTCTCTCGGTCGGCGGCGTCGGAGCCATCTCGGTCACGGCGAACGTCGAACCCGCGCGCGTCGGCGCGATGGTCCACTCGGCGCTGCAGGGCGACTACGAGCGCGCCCGGGACATCCACCACGACCTCGCCCCGCTGAACCGCCACCTGTTCTCCGAGACGAACCCCATCCCGGTCAAGGAGGCCATGGAGATTCGGGGCTACGGCCCGGCGCGCCTGCGCCCGCCGCTCACCCGCCTCACCGAGGAGAACACCGAGGAACTGCGCCGCCTGCTGTCCGACCTCGAAGCCGAACAGGCGATTCCGGACGGGGGTGCTGCCGAGTGACGGTCTCTCTCGGCGTCACCGGCGCGACCGGCCGCATGGGCGGGGAAGTCCTCGCCGCGGCCGCCGACCGCGACGACCTCGCTGTCGCCTTCGCGGTCAGTCGCTCGCCCGGCGACGAGGTCGAGGGCGTCGCCGTCGAGGACGCGGCCGACTTCGCCGACCTGCTCGCTTCGCACGACCCCGACGTCGTGGTCGACTTCACCGGTCCGGGTTCCTGCATCGAATACGCGTCGGCCTGCGCGGAGGCGGGCGTCGGCTTCGTCACCGGGACGACCGGGCTGAGCGAGGGCGGCTTCGACGCGCTCCGCGAGTCCGCATCGGAGGTCCCGGTGCTGTACGCCTCGAACTTCTCGCGCGGCATCGCGGCGCTCCGCCGGGCCGTCCGCGAGGCGGTTCCCGCCCTCGACGGCTACGACATCGAACTCACGGAGACGCACCACAACGCCAAGCGCGACGCCCCAAGCGGGACGGCGCTGACTATCCTTGACGATATCGACGATGTGCGTGGCGAGTCCGAGCGCGTCCACGGCCGCGAGGGCGAAGCGCCCCGGTCCGAGGGCGAAGTCGGCGTCCACGCTCGCCGGGCGGGGGATATTGCCGGTGAGCACGAGGTATTACTGGCTGGAAATCACGAGTCTCTTTCACTCACGCACCGCGCGGGGTCGCGGGGGGTCTTCGCCGCTGGCGCACTCGACGCCGCGACGTGGCTCGCCGACCGCGACGCCGGGTGGTACGACTTCACCGAGGTACTCGAATGAACCTGGAATCCGACGTACGAGACCTGTGGCAGCGATACAATGACGGCGACGTCGACGCCGAATCGGCGACCGTCGACGAACTCGACACGCTCGACGCGTTCCTCGACGCCCTCGAAGCGGGCGAGGTGCGCGCCGCCGAGAAGACCGGCTCCGACGTGACCTCGTGGGAGGCCAACGAGTGGGTCAAGCGGGGCATCCTGCTCAACTTCGGCCTGCGCGAGACGCTCGCCCGCGAGTACGGCGACGTCCGCTACCACGACGTGCTCCCCCTGCGCGACACCGAGGACCTCGGCGAGCGCGGCACGCGCAACACCCCGGACGGCACCGCCATCCGCCGCGGCGCGTACCTCGGCTCCGACTGCATCATGATGAGTCCCTCGTTCGTGAACGTCGGCGCGCACGTCGGCGACGGCACGCTCGTGGACTCCTGTGACACCGTCGGCTCCTGCGCGCAAATCGGCGCGAACGTCAAGCTCGGCGCGAACACGCTCATCGGCGGCGTGCTCGAACCCGTCGAGGACGCCCCGGTCGTCGTCGAAGACGGCGCGGCGCTCGGCGCGGGCTGTCGAGTCACCTCCGGCTTCGTCGTCGGCGAGAACTCCATCGTCGGCGAGAATACGCTTCTGACGCCCCGAATCCCCGTCTACGACCTCGTGGACGAGGAGATTTACTACGGCCACCTGCCCGCGAACCGCCGCGCCTTCACGCGTTTCGTGGAGTCGTCGCTCGGCGACCACGACCTGTTCGCCGGCGGCGCGTACAAGCCCGCGGTCGTCGCCCTCGACATCGAGGACGACACCCTCGACGCGACCCGTCGGGAGGAGGCGCTGCGCGAATGAGCGGCGGCGGGCCGGCCGTCCGGCGGCTCTCGGACTGGGACCGCGAGCACCTGCTGTCGCTCGCCGACGAGTTCGGCTCGCCGCTGTACGTGACCGACCTCCGTCGCGTCCGCGAGAACTGTCACCGACTCCGCGAGGCGTTCCCCGAGGCGCACGTCAGCTACGCCGTCAAGGCCCACGCCGGGCGCGCGGTGCTCGAAACCGTCCGCGAGGCCGCCGTCGACGCCGAGTGCGCCTCCGCGGGCGAGGTCGAGCGCGCCCTCGACGCCGGCTTCCCCGGCGAGCGCGTCCGCTACACGGCGGTCAACCCGCCGGACGCCGACCTCGACCACGTCGTCTCACGGTGGGAGTCGAACCCCGAGATGACCGTCACGGTCGGCGCGGCGGACACTATCGACCGCCTGCGCGAGCGCGGCTTCGACGGTCGGCTCTGCCTCCGGGCGAACCCCGGCGTCGGCGCGGGCCACCACGAGAAGGTCACGACCGGCGGGCACGCGAAGTTCGGTATCCCCATCGACCGCGTCCCCGACATCGCCGCCGACGCGCGCGACGAGTTCGACCTCGTCGGCGTCCACGCCCACGCGGGAAGCGGCATCTCCGGCGACGACCTCTCGGCGCACCGCGAGTTGGTCCGCCGGATGGGCGACCTCGCCCGCGAGGTCGGCGACCTCGAATTCGTCGACGTGGGCGGCGGCTTCGGCGTCCCCTACCGCGAGGACGAACCGCCGCTCGACCTCGACGCCGTCGCCGACGCGACCCGCGAGGCGCTCGGCGAGGTGGACGCACAACTCGCAATTGAACCCGGCCGCTACGTCGTCGCCGACGCGGGCGTCCTCCTCTCGCGGGTCAACACCGTGAAAGAGGCCCCCGAAACGACCGTCGTCGGCATCGACGCTGGTATGACGACCCTGCTCCGACCGGCGATGTACGACGCGTACCACGCGATTTCGAACCTCTCTCGGCCCGACGCCGACCCGGTTTCGACCATCGTCGCGGGCCCCGTCTGCGAGACGAGCGACGTGTTCGCCGACGGCCGCGAACTCCCCGACCCCGAGCGCGGCGACTGTCTCGCGCTCGGCAACGCGGGGGCGTACGGCTACGAGATGGCGAGCACCTACAACTCTCGTCCGCGCCCCCCGGAAGTCGTCCTCGACGCCGACGGCCACCGACTGGCCCGCCGGCGCGAGACCCTCGACGACGTCACCGCACTCGAACGAACCGCATCCGAGCACATCCCCAACTGACCAAGCACCAACACAGAATCATGAGCGTACTCAACACCGTTCCCTTCGAAAAGTTCCACGGCACTGGAAACGACTTCTTCGTCGTCGACGCAGACGACCCGGTCCCGGACCGACCCGCCTTCGCCCGCACCCACTGCGACCGCGAGGCCGGAATCACCCTGAGCGAGAGCGAACGCCGCGGCGCAGACGGCGTCCTGTTCCTCGCGCTCGAATCGCGCTACGACCCGCCGCGGGTCGTCATGACCCTCGTCCAGCCCGACGGCTCCGTCGCCGCCATGTGCGGCAACGGCGCTCGCGTCGCGGCCGCGTGGGCCGCCGAGCGGACCGGCACGAACGAAGTCATGATAGACACGCCCGCCGGCACCCGCCGCGCGAGCCTCGACGGCACCGACGTGACCGTCGAGATGGGCGCGCCCTCGTTTGCGCCCCGCGACGTACCGCTCGCGTCCGACGACGAACTCGTCGACACCGAAGTCGAGGGACTGACCGTCACGGCCGTCAACACGGGCGTACCCCACGCCGTCGCCTTCGTCGACGACGTGGACGACGTGGACCTCGAATCGGTCGCGCCGGCGGTCCGTCACGCACCGGTGTTCACCGAGGGCGCGAACGTCACGCTCGCCTCCCCCGACGGCGAGGGCGGCTTCCGCCAACGCACCTTCGAGCGCGGCGTCGAAGGCGAGACGCAGTCCTGCGGCACCGGCGCGGTCGCCGTCGTCGCGGCCGCGAAGCGCCTCGGGCACGTCTCCGGTGACGACCCCGTAACCGTCACCCCGCCGGGCGGCGCGCTCTCCGTGACCGTCCCCGACGAGGGCTCCGCGCTCCTCGGCGGCCCGGCCGTCTACGAGGGCGACGGCGAAGCCGACATCGTCTTCCGCGAGCGATGAGCGGCGACGCCGACGGGTTCGACCCCGTGGCGTTCCTCGAACGGGCCGTCCCCGTCGCGTCGAACGACGACGTGGGCGAGATGCGCGACCTGCTGGTCGAGACGCTCGAAGCCGAGGGCGTCGACCCGACCGTGGACGACGCCGGCAACACCGTCGCCTCGAAGGGAGCGGCGGAGCCGGCGACGCACCTCGTCCTCAACACGCACATCGACACCGTCTCGCCGCACGTCCCGTACGACCGCGACGAGGGCGTCATCCACGGCCGCGGCTCCTGCGATGCCAAGGGCCCACTCGCAGCCCTGCTTTCAGCGTTCTTCGCCGCCGACCCCGGCCCCGGCGCCCGAGTGACGCTCGCCATCACGCCCGACGAGGAGCTCCTCTCGACGGGCGCGGCCCAACTCGACCTCGACGGCGACATGTACATCGTCGGCGAGCCGACCGGCCTCGACGTCTGTACGGCCGCGAAGGGCCGGTTCGAGGGAACGGTGTCGCTGTCGGGTGTCGCCGCGCACGCGGCCGAACCGCAGTCGGGCGTCAACGCCGTGGACGCGCTCGCACCGGTCCTCGACGCGCTCCGGTCGTTCGACGACGACCGCGAGGCGCACCCCGACCTCGGTCCGGCGACGCTGACGCCGACGATGGTCGACGGCGGGGCGAACTCGAATCAGGTGCCCGCGGACTGCCGACTCGTGGTCGACCGTCGGAGCGTCCCGCCGGAGACGGCCGAGGGCTTCCGCGAGGAACTCGAATCGACGCTCCGGGCCGCCGTGCCCGACGACGTTGGCGTCGACTTCGCGCTCACGGAGCGCCCGACCCCGTTTCTCGAAGCGTTCGCGACCGACCCCGACCACGAACTCGTGACGTCGCTCGCCTCGGCCTCCCGAGACGCCGGCGGGCGGGCGGACGTCCGGCCCTTCACGGCCGCGACCGAGGCCTCCTACTTCTCGCCCGCGCCCGTCGTCGTCTTCGGTCCCGGCGACCTCGCCGACGACGAGGGCGCGGTCGCGCACGCCGACAGAGAGTACGTGCGCACCGACGACGTGCGAACCGCGGCCGCCGCGCTCCGCGCCGCCGTCGCCGCGCTCACCGCCTAACTGTTAATTAATCAAAACGTACTTGTTGTCCGAACGATACGTTTCGGACGATGCGCCCTCCCCACCTCGTCGTCGTCCTCCTCGTCGTGGTCGCGCTCTCGCTTCCGGGAGCCGTCGCCGCCGACGGCACCGTTATCGACCACTCCGGCGAGGGGCTCGTTCTCGACGCGGCCGATGGCGAGCACATCCACGGTTCGACCCCGTTCGAGTCCGGGACGCTCATCGGCGTCCGCGTGCAGTCCGTCGGTGACACCCACTCGTTCCTCGTTTCGAGGATCGTCCGCGTCGGCGAAAACGGCACGTTCGACGTGACGTTCGACCTCTCGGGGCTGTCCCAGCTCCGCGGCGGACCGGTTCAAGTCTCGATTCGCCACAACCAGCAGGCCATCTACCAAGAAAACGCCACGCTCGTGACGTACGACATGCCCGGTGACTCGACGCTCACGCCCGACATCGAGACCTCGGAGGCGACGACCGAAACGGCCCCGCCGTCGACGGCGACGACGACCGATTCGCTGTCCGGGTTCGAGGTACCCGGCTTCGGCGTCGGTGCGGGCGTCGCCGCGCTCTGCCTCGCGTCGCTCGCTGCGTACGCCCGGTTCTGACAGTCCGTCGCCCGCCCTCGCGCCGGAGCTCCGGAACGCAACGCCCTTTTCCCACCCGTTCCTGTGTCGGCGTATGTACGAGGCGGTCTACGCACACCCCGACGGCGAGAGCACGGCCAGCCGCGCCGCCGTCGCCGCCGGTCGGTACGACTACGACGGCGTCGTCGTCCGCGCGCTCGACGCCAGCCCCGACTACGACCGCCTGCGCGACGACCTCGACGTGGACCTCGTCGACGCCGTCGAAATCGACGCGTCGAACCCGGAACGCGCCAGCGGCGCGGTCGGGAACTACCGCCCGCAGCGCGAACTGCTCATCCTCCGCGGCGGCACGAACGCGCTCAACCGCTTCGCCGTCGAACAGCCGCGAGTGGACGTGCTCTCGCGTCCGATGGACGGCGACGGCAACTTCAATCACGTCCTCGCCAAGGCCGCCCGCGACAACGGCGTCCGCGTGGAGTTCGACTTCGGACCCGTGCTTCGAAGCGACGGAGGGACTCGCGTACAGGCGATTTCGGCCCTCCGGAAGCTCCGCGAACTCGTCGAGTACTACGACGCGCCCTACGTCGTCTCCGCGACCCCGTCGTCGCACCTCCACCTGCGGAGCCCCCGCGAGCTGGCGGGGCTGGGCGAGGTCATCGGCTTCGACCGCGAGCAGGTGCTCGACGGCCTCCGAGAGTGGGGCCGTCTCGCGGCGCGCAACCGCGAGCGCATGTCCGAGTCGTTCATAGCCCCCGGCGTCAAACGGGGACGGTATGAAGAAGACGATTGAGGAACACGCCGCCCGCTTTTCCCACATCGCCGCGGAGTACGACGATTCGCAAGACAGCGATGAGTACCGCGCGTGCGTCTCGCTCGTCGTCCACTACGCCGACCCCTCCCCCGAGGACGTGGTCCTCGACCTCGGCACCGGCACGGGCGCTATCGCCCTCGCGCTCGCCCCCGACGCGAAGCGCGTCGTCGGCCGCGACATCAGCGAGGGGATGCTCGAACAGGCCCGCGCCAAGGCCGCCGAAGTCGGCATCGAGAACGTCGAGTTCGGCGAGGGCCGGTTCCGCGAACCGAACGTGGGCGAGGACGAGCAGGTTGACATCGTGGTCACGAACTTCGCCATGCACCACCTCTCCGACGAGGAGAAACGCGAGGCCATCGGCGCCATCGCCGACCTCGAACCGCGGCGGTTCGTCCTCGGCGACGTGATGTTCTTCGGGACGCCCGACCCCGACGAGCCGTTTTACTCGCCCGAGGTGGACGACCCCGCGACCGTCGGCTTCCTCGCCGACGCGCTCACGGACGCCGGGTTCGTCCTCACGGCCGTCGAGTCCGTCCACGAGCAGGTGGGCGTCCTCGTCGCCGAGCGAGCGCCGACCGCCGACGAGTGAACTGAGCCGATGAAACACCTGCCCAAACACCTCCGGCCGCGGCGGCGGTACCTCGCCGTCGAAATCGAGACGTGGCCCGACGCCGACCTCGGCCGCGGGTCGTTCCAGCGCGAACTCTGGTACGCCGCCCAGAACCTCTACGGCGACGCCGGGAGCGCCGACGCCGACCTGACCGTCCTCGGATTCGACTACGCCGACGGCATCGCCGAGACTATCGTCCGCGCCCGTCGCGGTCACGTCGAAGACGCCCGGGCCGCGCTCGCCTGCATCGACGCGGTCGGCGGCGACCCCGTCGGGGTGAGAGTGCGAGGCGTCTCGGGGACAGTGCGTGCCTGTTCGGAAAGGTATTTACACGGCCGGGCCGGAATTTCCGAGGAGAGAACCGTCGTGTTCGAGAACGAATCCCGAACCGCCGTCGTCCGCGACTCACTCTTGGACGTCGGCGGTCCGGACGGGTTCACGGGCGCGACGCAACTCGATTTCGAGTGATATTCCATGCAGGGACAAGCGCAACAACAGGCGTACGACCGCGGGATTACGATCTTCTCGCCGGATGGTCGACTCTATCAGGTCGAATACGCTCGTGAGGCCGTCAAGCGCGGCACCGCGAGCATCGGCGTGCGAACGCCCGAGGGCGTCGTCCTCGCGGCGGACAAGCGCTCTCGCTCGCCGCTGATGGAGCCGACGAGCGTCGAGAAGATTCACAAGGCGGACGACCACATCGGCATCGCGAGCGCCGGCCACGTCGCCGACGCCCGTCAGCTCATCGACTTCGCCCGCCGCCAGTCGCAGGTCAACCGCCTCCGCTACGGCGAACCCATCGGCATCGAGACGCTGACCAAGGAAGTCACCGACCACATCCAGCAGTACACGCAGGTCGGCGGCGCGCGCCCGTTCGGCGTCGCGCTCCTCATCGGCGGCGTCGAAAACGGCACCCCCCGCCTCTACGAGACGGACCCCTCGGGGACTCCCTACGAGTGGAAGGCCGTCTCCATCGGGGCCGACCGCGGCGACCACCAAGAGCACCTCGAAGAGAACTTCCGCGACGACCTGACCCTCGACGAGGGTATCGAACTCGCGCTCGAAGCCATCGGCTCGACCAGCGAGGAGGGCACCTCGCCCGACGGCGTCGACGTGGCGACCGTCTCCGCGGAGACGGAGCGCTTCGTCGAGCTGTCTAACGACGAAATCGAGAGCTACCTCGAAGCCAACGACCTGTTGGCGACCGAGGACGACGAACAGACCGAAGAGTAAACCGCGTCCCGCGGTTCCCGTTCTCGCGCGTTCTTCTTCGACTCCCATCCCCCGAGCGACTGCGCCGTCTGCTCGGACGCGGCGGGCGGAGCGGTCGCGTCGCTCACGGTCGCTCATGGGTGCAAGCGAGACGCTGGATGGGATGAAAACAGACCCGGACGGAAGGAAAACGGACCGGAAACAGAATCGGGAAAGCGGTCGTCTCAGTACTCCTCGTAGGCGAGGTTCATGAGCCACTGCGAGAAGGCGTTACTGTTGGCGTTGATCTCTTCTTCACCGATGAGCGGCGAGAGCATGTCGCCCGCCATCAGCATCGAGAAGCTGAGGTCGCGCGCGGCGGGCTCGAGGTAGTAGGTGGTGTGGCCGTTGTAGACGGTCTCGGTTCGCTTGATGAGACCGAGCGACTCCAGCACCTCGGCGATGCGGCTCCCTTTCCGGGAGGAGATGTCGAGTTCTTTCCAGAAGTCGCTCTGGTGGATGCCGCCCGACTCGCGGATGAGTTCCAGTCCCGCGTGCTCGTCGGAAGAAAGGTCTTGCTCGGCTTCGCTCGCGCTCATACCACCTACACGTCGTGCGAGCGGTTTAATCCTGACGTTCGACCGGTTCGAAGGCGGTCTGACACGGCGGGCCGTCGGCGAATTCGTACGCGAATTCCGCCTCACCGAGCGTGATGACCGACGACGAGCGCGTGCCGAACCGACCCTCCGGGTCGTGAACGCAGACGCCGAAGTCGTGGTCGCCCAGCGCCGCCTTCGCCCGCTCGCGCCACGCCGTTACCGACTCGTCGGGCTCGGGCTGAAGCGCCTCCTCCAATCGCCGGGCGTTGTCGGCCTGCCGCTCGCCCACCGCGGGCCGTCGTTCGGGGACGAACCACGACTCGGGCGTGCCGACGTTGACGACGACGCGGACGCCGGGGTCGAAGTTCCGCACCGACAGGCTCCCGTCCCACTCGAAGAACAGCGCGGCGTTCTCGTCGGCGACGACGAGGTTGAAGCCGTCGTAGGTGTGGTCGTCGACCGCGCGTTCGACGAACCGGGCGGCGCCCTCGGCGGTCTCACGGCGGAGCGCGTCGCGGACGAGATGCCCCCGCGAACGCTCGCCGCCGCCCGCGACTTCGACCCAGCGGTTGGTGATGCCGACGAAGACGCCGGCGTCGTTGTAGCCGACCCACGTCCCGCCCGCCTCGGCGTCCCGCGGGGCGACGATTGCGGGACCGTCGCCGTCGTCCCACCGCCGTGGCGGTTCGGCGGGCCTGCCGAGTTGCTCGTCGCGGTTGGCGGCGACGACGACCGGCGCGTCTTCGAACACCTGCCACGCGAGGATGAGTGTGCACACGAGAAGAGAGTAGGCACTCGGCGCAGAAAAACACCGGCTCCGACTGCTGTCCCCGCCTCCGGCTCCCGGTCCGGCACCTGATTCGGCTCCCGAACGACCGGGAGACGCCACTCACTCGTCGGACCGCTCGTCGAGTTTCGTTTCCAGTTCCGCCACTCGGCGTTCGAGGTCCCGCCGCGGTTCGAGCATCCGCGAGGCGAGCGCGTTCGCGGCGAGACCGCCGACGGGGAAGAGTATCAACAGGAGGGGAACCGCGACGACCAGCACGTGTGGGAACTCCGTCGAGAGCCAGTACGGGAGGAGGGACATACGCGAGACTAATCAAATGTGTGACAAGAATTTGTCGGAGCACGGGACCTGAGCCGGCAGCGGTGTCTCAGTCTTCGCTCTCGGGGCCGTCTTCGAACCGACTCGGGTCCCGCGAGGCGAGCGCAACGTTCACGGCCGCGACGTTCTCCGGCACGTCGTGGACGCGGACGATGTCGGCCCCGCGGTCGGCGGCGATGGCCGTGCCCGCGACGGTCGCCGCGAGGTTGTCGCCCGGCTCTTCGCCGACGAGCGAGAACATCGACTTGTGGGAGTGGCCGACGAGAATCGGACAGCCGAGCGCGGCGAACTCGTCGGCGCGCCCGAGGAGTTCGAAGTTCTCGGCCTTCGACTTCCCGAAGCCGAGGCCGGGGTCGACGATGAGGTTCCGCCGCGGGATGCCCGCCTTCTCGGCGAGTAACACCAGTTCGGTCAGTTCGTCGATGACGTCCTCGACCACGTCGTCGTAGTCGACCTCGCGGGACGGGTCGACCGGCGCGTCGATGCTGTGCATCACGATGACGGGCGTGTCGCGCTCGGCCGCGAGAAAGCGCATCTCGGGGTCTTCGAGGCCGGTCACGTCGTTGAGGATGTCCGCGCCGGCGTCGAGGGCGGCCTCGCCGACGGCCGCCTTCCGGGTGTCGACCGAGACGAGCACGTCGAGGTCGGCGATGGCCTCGATGACGGGCGCGACGCGGCGAACCTCCTCGTCGACGGGGACCTCGTCCGCGCCGGGACGGGTGCTCTCGCCGCCCACGTCGATGATGTCCACGCCGGCGTCGACCATCGCCCGCGCCTGTTCGACGGCGTCGTCGATGTCGTAGAACTCCCCGCCGTCGTGGAAGCTGTTCGGCGTCACGTTCAGGATACCCATGACGGCCGTGCCGTCGTCCCACGGGTACTCGCCGGCGCCGTCGCGGTCGGTGCCGCTCGCGCCGACGCCGAGCGCCTCCCGAATCTCCGCTGCGACCCCCGCGAGCGCGTACGGCCGGGCTTCGAGGGCCGCCGTCAGTCGCTCGAACTGGTCGAGCGTCCCGGTCAGGACCACGTCGACGAGTTCGCCGCCGAACTCGTGGCCCGAGACGGCGCAGTCGCCGCCGACGGACAGCAGTTCCTCGCGGAGCACTCGGGCCTGTCGGCGCTGGACGCGGGTGTGGACCGTCCGGTCGACCGCCCGCTTCGCGCGCGCCCCCCGGTCGGCGGCGTCCGCGACGTTCGCGCGTTCGAGCGTCCGGCGGGCGTCGTCGAGGGTGCGGTGGGATTTCGGGACGACCGCCCGCGTCCACGTCGTGCGCGCCTCGGCGACGACGTACAGCGAGCCGACGACGAGCACGCAGTCGTCGGGGTCGGCGCGAGCGCGCGCCCGGTCGAGCGCCGAGGCGACCGCGCCGCCGGTCTCCACTTCGGGGCCGTCGAGACGCTCGAAGACGGACGACAGAATCTCGGGGTCTTCGCCCCGCGAGATATCCGCCTTACAGGTGACGACTGACGCGACCTCCGGGAGCGCTCCGACCATCTCGCTGTGGTCCTTGTCGTGCATCGCCCCGTAGACGAGGTGGAGGTCGTCGTAGTCGAACTCGTCGAGGACGGTGGCGACCTGCGCGCAGGCGTCGGGGTTGTGCGCGCCGTCGAGGACGACCGTCGGCTCCGTGCCCATGACCTCGAACCGACCCGGCCAGTGGGCGTTTCGGAGGCCGCGGTGAATCGCCTCATCACCGATGTCGGGACGGACCTGCCGAGCCAGCGATACGGCGATACCGGCGTTTTGGGCCTGATACGCGCCCAAAAGCGGGATTCGAACGTCGAGCGTCTCGTCGTCGGTCTCGACGGTGACGGCGGCCTCCTGGTGGTTGACGCGGCCGCCGTAAGAGGCGCGAACGTCGGCGTCGGAGCCGGCGTCGCCGACGGTCAGCACGTCGCCGACCTCCTCGCGGATGACCGACAGCGCCTCGCCGGTCGCCCCGGTCACGAGCGGCGCGTCGGCGGGCGCGACTGCGGCTTTCGTCTTCGCGATTTCCGCGACGGTGTCGCCGAGGACGGCGGTGTGTTCGAGCGAGACGTTGGTGACGGCGCTGGCGACCGGGTCGACGGCGCTCGTCGCGTCGAGTTCGCCGCCCATCCCGACTTCGAGGACCGCCACGTCCACGTCCGCGCGGTCGAAGTACCACAGCGCGAGCGCGGTCACGGTCTCGAAAAAGGTCAGCGGCTCGCCGTCGGCGGCCCGCTCGACGAGGTACGGCTTTGCTTCGGCCACGAACGCCGACAGCGCGGCCTTCGGAATCTTCCGGCCGTCGACGCGGATTCGCTCCCGCACGTCGTCGAAGTGCGGTGAGGTGTAGAGGCCGACGTGCGCGCCCGACTCGCGCAGTATCGCGTCGACCATCCGGGCGGTGCTTCCTTTGCCGTTCGACCCCGCGACCTGCACAAACGACACGCCTTCGTGGGGGTCGCCGAGGTGAGAGAGCAACCGCTGAATCGACTCGGTCCCCGGCTTGACCTGAAACCGCCGGAGGTCGAAAAGGAAGTTCACCGCCTCGTGGTACTCCATACGCGTGAGAAACCGGACGGTGGGCTTAGGCCTAACGCTCCACGTCACTCCTGCGACACGACGCCGGTCGCCCGACAGCCCCGACCGCCACCGCCGCCATCGGCGACGCTCCGCGAGCGTCCCGGAGCGTCACCGGAGTGCGCTTAACGCGCCGGTTTCAGTCGATGTGGACGACGAGCACCGGGCGCTTGGCGTTCTCGATGACGCGCTCGGTGACGCTCCCGAGCGACGTGAGTTTGTCGCGACCGGTCCGCCCGTGGGTCCCCATCACGACCACGTCGACGTCGTGTTCGTCGGCGTAGTCGAGGATGACCCGGTGCGGCACGCCGTCGCGGATTGCGGTCGCCGTCGAGGCCTTCCCCTCGCATTTCTCGGCGCACCGCTCGACCGCCTGTACCGCGTCGTCGCGGAGCGACTGGATGACCGCGTCCTGTTGGTCGCCGCCGGCGGCGAGGTACACCCGCTGGTCGACGACCGACAGCACGTGAATCTTCGACTCCGCGTCGGCGAGTTCGAGCGCGTGTTCGACCGCCTGCATCGTCCCCTCGCTCCCGTCGGTCGGCACCAAGATGTGTTCGTACATACCTCTGTGTTCGCCTCGCCGACACTTGAAGGGACACCGTCGGTGTTAGGACGTGGGAACGGTCTCGGGAGGTCTGGAAGTGAGAGCGGAGATGCCCAGTCGTGTCTAAAATCGCGCGAGACTCGCACCGCTCGTCTCGCTGACTTCCGTCACTTCTTCACGCTGTTCAGTCGTGACGGAAGTATCGCGTCTGCGCTACGCGCGGCCACGAGTTTCCACCACTAATCGTGGCGGAAACACCGAAGCACTCCCTTCGGTCGTGCTTCGAGCTTTAGGCTCTCTTTCGCTCCGCTCAATCGTGCCTAAAGCACCGTGTCCGGGTTACACCCGGCCACGAGTTTCAGGCACTAATCGTGCCTGAAACACCGCTGCCCGGTGAAGACCATCGCAATCCCGCGCTCGTTGCAGGCCGCAATGACGTCCTCGTCGTTCACCGAGCCGCCGGGCTGGATGACCGCCTCGATACCCGCGTCGGCCGCCTTTTCCACGCCGTCCGGGAACGGGAAGAACGCGTCGGAGGCCATGACGGCACCCTGCGCGTCCTTGCCCTCGGCGTGTTCCTCGGCCTTCATCGCGGCGAGTTCGACCGCGTCGACGCGGGAGACCTGCCCCATGCCGACGCCGACCGTCTCGGTTCCCTTGGCGAAGAGGATGCCGTTGGACTTCACGTGCTTCAGCACCTTCCACGCGAACAGCATCGTCTCCAACTGCTCGTCCGTGGGTTCGGTCTCGGTGACGACTTCGAGGTCCTCGAGCGTCGGCGTCCAGAGGTCGCGCTCCTGAACGAGCCGCCCGCCGACGAGCGCCTTCTCGGTGTAGGTCTCGGTGCGCTCGCCGAGGTCGCCCACATTGAGGACGCGAAGGTTCTTCTTCTCGGTCAGCACGTCGAGCGCGTCGTCGGTGTAGCCGGGCGCGACGACGACTTCTTTGAACGAGTCGATGATGAGTTCCGCCGTCTCGGCGTCGCACTCGCGGTTGAGCGCGACGATGCCGCCGAAGGCGCTCATCGGGTCGGTGGCGAGGGCGTCGGCGTAGGCTTCAGCGAGCGTGTCGGCGGTGGCACAGCCGGCGGGGTTCGTGTGCTTGATGACCGCCGCGGCGGGCTCGTCGAACTCCTTGATGATGTTCAGCGCGCCGTCGGCGTCGTTGTAGTTGTTGTACGAGAGTCCCTTCGCGCCCTCGTTGAGTTGGGGCGCGCCGACGACCGACGCCTCGTCGCACGTCTCGTCCACGTAGACCGCGGCGTCCTGATGGGGGTTCTCGCCGTATCGGAGTTCGTCGTAGCGGTCCTCGGAGGTGACGCGGCGCTCGGGCAACCCGGCGTCAACGTCGCCCTCGACGGTGACGGAATCGTCTTCGACCGTTACGCGGTCCTCGGCGAACCAGCGGACTGCGCGCGGGTAGGCCTTGAACTCGGCGTCGTAGAGGACGCGAGATTTGAGGTCATCCGCGTCGTCGTCGGTGTAGACCGGAACGGCCTCTTGCGTGACGATGGGGCCGGCGTCGACCTCCTCGTTGACGACGTGGACCGTACAGCCGGTCGTCTTGACGCCGGCGTCGAGCACCTGTTCGTGGGCGTCCATGCCGGGGAATGCGGGGAGCAACGACGGGTGGACGTTGAGCGTCGTCGGCGCGGCGTCGAGGAACGTCGAGGTGAGCACGCGCATGTAGCCGTCGAGGCAGACGAGGTCGAAGTCGTAGTCCGCGAGGACGTCGAGGATGCGCTCCTCGTGGGACTCGCGGGCCTCGTCGTCGCCGCGCTCGACGACTTCGCTGGGGATACCGTGTTCGTCCGCCCAGTCGAGGACGGGCGCGTCGGCGCTGTTCGAGACGACGACGCCGAGTTCCGCCCCGCCGGGGGCGCGGTCGGCGATGTTGCGAAGGTTTCGTCCGCGGTTGCTCGCGAGACCGGCGATGGTGACCATGTGAGAAAGGGGACTCGCGGCCCTCAAAGTGGTTGCGGTCCTCGACGGTAATATATGCTCGATTATGTATATATGCGACGACACGCAGCCGCAGAGTGCGTCTGAGTAGGCATACATGTGCGCAAGTATCGCCTCCGCGGCGGCGACGAACCCCCGGCGTTTAACCTCCCCCATCGTGACGATCCAGACATGACCGACGCCGACCGGCACGACCCGCTGTACGCGGTGTCCCCGCTCGACGGGCGATACGCCTCCCGAACCGCACCCCTCGCACCGCACGTGAGCGAGGCCGCCCTCATGCGCGCCCGCGTTGAAGTCGAAGCGGAGTACCTCCTCGCGCTCGCCGACCTCGACGCGACGCCGCTTTCGTTCTCCGAGAGCGAGCGCGCCGGCCTCCGGGCGCTCTACGAGGAGTTCGACGCCGACGACGCCGATCTCGTGAAACGACTCGAAGTCGAGGGCGCGGCGGGCTTCTCGGCGACGAACCACGACGTGAAGGCCGTCGAGTACTTCATCCGCACCGAGACCGACGAGTCGGTCCACCCGTGGATTCACTTCGGCCTCACCTCCGAGGACGTGAACAACCTCGCCCAGCGCCTCATGGTGAAGGGCGCGGTCGAAGAGGTGCTCGTGCCCGAACTCCGCGACACGCGAGACGAACTCGTCTCGCTCGCACAGGAGTTCCGCGACGTGCCCATGCTCGCGCGAACCCACGGCCAACCCGCGACGCCGACGACGTTCGGCAAGGAGATGGCCGTCTACGCCGCTCGCCTCGGCCGGACGCTCGCCCGCGTCGAGGCCGCGTCCGACGACCTCGCCGGCAAACTCGCGGGCGCGTCGGGCGTCTACGCGGCTCACGTCGCCGCCTACCCCGGCGTTGACTGGCGGGCGTTCTCCCGCGAGTTCGTCGGGTCGCTCGGCCTCGAACACACCGCGCTCGCCACGCAGGTCAACCCCTGCGACGACCTCGCGGCGCTGTTCGACGCCGTCCGCGGCGTCAACAACGTCCTCGTCGATCTCGACCGCGACGCGTGGCTCTACGTCTCCGACCGCTATCTGGGACAGGAGGCCGTCGAGGGCGAGACCGGCTCGTCGACGATGCCGCACAAGGTCAACCCCATCGACTTCGAGAACTCCGAGGGCAACCTCTCGAAGGCCAACGCGGACCTGACGTTCCTCGCCGACTACGTGACGACCTCGCGCCTCCAGCGCGACCTCTCGGACTCCACGGTCAAGCGGAACATCGGCGCGGCGTTCGCCCACTGCCTCATCGGCTACAAGAAGACCCAGACTGGCCTCGGAAAGGTCGTCCCGAACGAGCAGGTCATGCGCGACGAACTCGACGACACGCCGGCCATCATCGGCGAGGCCGTCCAGACGATTCTCCGCCGCGAGGGCGACACGCAGGCCTACGAGCGAGTGAAGGAGCTCACCCGCGGCCGCGAAGTGACCCTCGACGACTTCCACGACCTGTTTGCGGAGCTCGACGTGGACGAGGGGACTCGCGAGGAACTGCTCGCGCTCACGCCCGCGACGTACGTCGGTCTCGCGGACGAACTCGTCGACGACATCGAGAACTGAACCGCCGGTCGGGCCGTCGAACCGTCGGGCCGTCACTCCGCCGAATCGACATGCTCTCTTTTCTGCGGTCGGTCGAACGCGTCGCTGAGTCGGGCGACCGTCAGGAGAAAACCGAGACCGCCTCAGAAGCCGACGGGCACGGGGTATCGGCTTCGGCGCGGTTCGGGCACGGGTTCGGAGAGCGCCGGCACGGTTGGGCTGGACAGGCTGGTCCGCGCGAGACGGTTCGTCATGGGCTGGTGCGACGACGCAGGGCGCTCACCGTAGCTGAATTATTTACTCATCATAGAATAAGTCTTTTGGTGGGGTGGTGCATTGGTGGGGGTATGAAAGCAATCGCCGTCAAGCGCGGGGAAGACAAACCGGTCGTCATCGAGAAGCCTCGACCGGAACCCGACGTCGGGGAGGCGCTCGTCCGAACGCTTCGGGTCGGCGTGGACGGGACGGACCACGAGGTCATCGCCGGCGGCCACGGGGGGTTCCCCGAGGGCGAAGACCACCTCGTGCTCGGCCACGAGGCGGTCGGCATCGTCGTCGACCCGAACGACACCGAACTGGAGGAAGGCGACATCGTCGTGCCGACGGTCCGCCGCCCGCCGGCGTCGGGGACGAACGAGTACTTCGAGAAGGACCAACCCGACATGGCTCCCGACGGGATGTACGCCGAGCGCGGCATCGTCGGCGCACACGGGTTCATGTCCGAGTACTTCACCAGCCCGTCGGACTACCTCGTCCGCATCCCGCGCTCGCAGGCCGAACTCGGCTTCCTCATCGAGCCCATCTCCATCACCGAGAAGGCCCGCGAGCACGCCTACGCGAGCCGCTCCGCGTTCGACTGGAACCCCTCGTCGGCGCTCGTCCTCGGCAACGGGAGCCTCGGGCTCCTGACGCTCGCCATGCTGAACGCCGACGACAAGGGCTACGAGGACCTCTACTGCCTCGGTCGGCGCGACCGACCCGACCCGACTATCGACATCATCGAAAAGCTCGGCGCGACCTACGTCGACTCCCGCGAGACCTCGGTCGAGGAGATTCCGGGCGCACACGAGCACATGGACTTCATCTACGAGGCGACCGGGTTCCCCAAACACGCCATCCAGTCGGTCCAGGCGCTCGCGCCGAACGGCGTCGCCGCACTCCTCGGCGTGCCGAGCGACTGGGAGTTCGAAGTCGACGCCGGCGCGTTCCACCGCGAGATGGTCCTCCACAACAAGGCGCTCGTCGGCAGCGTCAACTCCCACGTCAAGCACTTCGAGGCCGCGACCGTGACGTTCACTAAGCTTCCGCGGTGGTTCCTCCGCGACCTCGTCACCGGCGTCCACCCGCTTTCGGAGTTCGAAGCAGCATTCGAAGACGACGACACCACTATAAAAACGGCCATCGAATTCGGTACTGTATGAAGAACGTCGACGACCTCATCGCCAGCGCGGCGGAGCTCGCGGACCGTGGCCTCTCGAAGGGCGAGATTGCCGACGAGTTGAACGTCTCCCGCGAGACCGCAAGCTGGCTGGTCGAACGGAGCGGTGCGGCGACCGAACCCGAGCCCCAGGTAGAGCCCGACGGCCCCGACGACATCCACGTCGATTGGAACGCCATCGGGAGCGGCGGCAAGCGCCTCACCTACGTCGGGCGCGCGCTCGCCGACCTGCTCATGGAGACGAACGGCGAGGCCGACGTGACCGTCGGTATCGAGAAAGCGGGCGTCCCGCTCGCAACCTCGGTCTCGCGCGAACTCGAAACCACCCTCGCCGCCTACTCGCCCGCGAAACACCAGTGGGACGAAGGCGACATCGAGGACCTCGGCGGCGGCTTCTCCCGGAACTTCTCGCCCGTCGAGGGGCGCAAGTGCTTCATCGTCGACGACACGGTGACCAGCGGCACGACCCTCCGCGAGACCATCGACGCCATCCGGTCCGAGGGCGGCGAGCCCCTCGCGTGCGTTGTCATCGTCGACAAGCAGGGCGTCGAAGAGATAGACGGCGTTCCGGTTCACTCGCTCATCAACGTCGTCCGCGTCGGCGAGCAGTAACGCCCAGCACGGGCCGCCGCGCAGTCGGAGTCGGCCCCGCGGACCGAACCCACCGGCGACGCAACTCCTTTGTCCGCCCGGCGGTTATCTGGGCGCATGACGTTCCAACCGGAGAGCTTGGACCCAGAGGAAGTACAGTCCCGCGTCGACGAAGCCGTCGCGGACAACCGCGTCGTCCTGTTCATGAAGGGTAACCGCCTGATGCCGCAGTGCGGCTACTCCGCGAAGGCGGTCGACCTCATCTCCCAGCACGTCGACGAGTTCGAGACCGTCGACGTGCTGCCCGCGCTCCCGCACTACCGCGCGGCGCTCAAGGAGAAAAGCGACTGGGAGACCATCCCCCAGACGTTCGTCGACGGCGAGTTCGTCGGCGGCAGCGACATCCTCGAAGAGCTCGACGAGCGCGGCGAACTCGAAGCGACGCTGACCGGCGCGAACTGACCGCCGGAAGCGACCCCGGCAGACCGCCGGACTGCGGCCCGACGCCGACTTCTTATCTGTCGCCTAACGAGAAGGGGAGGCCATATAAGCCTCGAACTCGTACATGCACACAGGTATCGCCATCCGGGTGCGCCCGCACCGTGGCTCTCGTCGATACCGAAGCCAACAATGTCAGGCCGCGTATATCGACTCCATTCGACGTTGGAACTGCCACTCGAAGACGTGATGGACTACTTCGAAAACGACCCAGAACTTCCGCCTGAGGTCGAGAACGTAGACATCACCCGCCGAAACAACACCCTCATCATCAAAGCCGTCTCCGCCGACGACAACCTCAGCAAGTACACGCCGACGGCCCAGTTGAAAGCGAGCGTGACGGAAAACCGCGTCTACGAGGAAGAGCCGCCCCGCGCGGGCGCGCCCAACTGGGGAGATGAAGAAGAAGAGGAGATTCCCTCCGAACTCGTCGAGTTCGCCTGCTTCAAGGGCGACCTCGAAACCGTGCTCCAGAACACTGCGCTCCAGTACCCGATGTTCCTCGTCCTCCGCGAGATTGCGATGCTCTCGGAGAAGGGGACGCTGACCGCTATCACCGAGGAAAGCGACGAACTCCAGGCGACGCGCATCGTCGAGGGCGAAGTCCGCGCCGCCTCCGTCGAAGTCGTCGAGAACCCACAGCAGAACGGTTCCTCGGACAGCGGCATCAACTGGCGCGACAACAAGTTCATCTCCTAAACGCGTCGTATCTTCTCATCCTGTCACCGCCGAGCCACGTGAGTCAGCGGCCCAAATCGTGTTCGGCGGTATCACGCGCCACACTCTTCCTCGGGCAAAAAGCATTTACACCGCCTAATTAGATGTAATTACACATCATGTCGGAAGCCGAAGCCTTCCCGGACTACCTCGACGTCGACTACACCGACGGCGAGGGCGAGACGCCGGAGGACTACCCGAGTATCGAGGACAAGATCGAGAAGGCCATCGAGGTCACGAAGCAGGGACTCGAGCAGTACGAGAACCCCGCCGTGATGTGGACCGGTGGCAAGGACTCGACGCTCACGCTCTACTTCATCAAGGAGGTCGCAGAGCGCTACGACCTCGAAGTCCCGCCGGCGGTCTTCATCGACCACTACCAGCACTTCGACGAAATCATGGACTTCGTCAAGCACTGGGCCGACGAGTGGGACCTCGACGTCATCTGGGCCCGTAACGAGGACGTCGGCGCGTACGTCGACGAGAACGGCCTCGAACCCGGCGACGACATCCCCGTCTCGGAACTCTCCGAGCACAACCAGCACCACATCCGCAACATCCTCGAGTACGAAGAGGACACCTTCCCCTTCCTGCTCGACACCTACGTCGGCAACCACCTGCTGAAGACCGTCGCGCTCAACGACACCCTCGAGGAGTACGACATCGACGGCGTCATCTCCGGCGTCCGCTGGGACGAACAGGAAGCCCGCGCCGACGAGACGTTCTTCAGCCCCCGTCACAACCCCGACATCTACCCGCCGCACGACCGCATCCAACCCATCCTCCAGTTCGAAGAGAGCGCCGTCTGGGACGCCTTCTGGTACTTCGCGGTCCCGGACACCGTCGAGAACTACCCCGAAGACGGCTACGTCCCCACGAGCGACACCGACCTCCCCGAGGGCGTCACGCAGGAGGACGTGCCCGTCTCGCCGAAGTACTTCGCCGGCTTCCGGAGTCTCGGCAGCGAGGTCTCGACCGACAAGTCCGCCGAGGAACCGGCGTGGCTGCAGGACATGGAGAACACGACCGAGCGCGCGGGCCGCGCACAGGACAAAGAGGACCTGATGGAGCGCCTGCGCGACCTCGGCTACATGTGAAGTCGGTCGACGGCTAACCCGACGAGACGTTCTTTTTCGACGCTGGCTCCCCGACGCCGACTGCAGAGAGTGACTGCGACTGCGACTGTCTCGCAGCGGAAACAGGGATATCCTCAGCGAGCGACATCTGTGGCATGACCCTCGCGTTCCCCGACTATCTCGACCTCGACTACACCGACGGCCGAGACCAGACCGCCGCCGACTACCCGACGCTCGAAGACAAACTCCAGAAAGCAGCCGCGGTGACCGCGACCGCCCTCGAACAGTACGAGCGCCCGGCCGTCATGTGGACCGGCGGCAAGGACTCCACGCTCGTCCTCTACGTCGTCCGCGAGGTCGCCGCCGACATGGGCGTTCCCGTTCCGCCCGTCGTCTTTATCGACCACTTCGAACACTTCGACGAGACCGAGGCGTTCGTCCGCGAATGGGCCGACCGATGGGGCCTCGACCTCGTCGTCGCCCGCAACGAGGACTTCGCGCGACTCGGCGCGTCGCCCGGCGACGAGATTCCCCTCTCGGACCTCGACGACGACACCCGCCGCGAACTCGCCCGCCTCGGCTACGAGGGCGAGACGGTCGTCCTCGACGCCGACTCCTTCGAGGGCAATCACCTGCTGAAGACCGTCGCGCTCAACGACACGCTCGAAGACCGCGGCTTCGACGGCGTCTTCTCGGGCGTCCGCTGGGACGAACAGGAAGCCCGCGCCGACGAGACGTTCTTCAGCCCCCGTCACGACTCCGAGAAGTACCCGCCGCACGACCGCGTCCACTCCATCCTCCAGTTCGAGGAGGCCGACGTGTGGGCGGCGTTCTGGAACTACATCGTCCCCGACTCGGTCGAGGGCTATCCCGCGGGCCACGTCCCCGCCGCTCTCGACGACCTCCCCGAGGGCGTCGAACCCGCCGACCTCCCCGTCTCGCCGAAGTACTTCGAGGGCTACCGCTCGCTCGGCACCGAATCCGGCTCCGCGAAGTCTGACGACCGGCCCGCGTGGGTGCAGGACCTCGGCGCGAGCGCGGAGCGCGAGGGGCGCGCGCAGGACAAAGAGGACCTGATGGGTCGGCTTCGCGACTTGGGTTACATGTAATGCGAGCTGCTCGAAACGAGTCCGCGGCGTCCACACCGTAGCGCCTATCTCCCCCAACACGCTATCGCCTCCATGACAGCCGAGTGGGTCAGCCTCTTTTCCGGCGGGAAGGACTCCTCGTGGGCGCTCTACCGCGCGCTCGAGGAGGGTCTGAACGTCACCCGTCTTCTGACCGTCCATCCGAGCGACGACTCGTACATGTACCACGTGCCGGCGACCGACCTCGCCGCGCTCGCCGCCGAAAGCACCGGTATCGAACTCGTCGAGGTCCACCCCGGCGACCTCGAAGCGACCGACGCCGCCGACTCCGGCGCGCAGGGCGACGCCGAACTCGAACCCCTCGAAGCGGCGCTGTCGGACCTCCAGTCCGACATCGACCTCGCGGGCGTCACCGCCGGAGCCATCGAAAGCGAGTTCCAGACCAACCGGATTCAGGCGATGTGCGACCGCCTCGAAATCGACCTGTTCGCCCCGCTGTGGCAGGAAGAGCCCCGCGAACTCGGCGACGCCATGCTCGAGGCGGGCTTCGAAATCACCATCATCCAGGTCGCGGCCCACGGTCTCGACGAGTCGTGGCTCGGCCGGACGCTCGACGCCGACGCGCTCGACGAACTGGAGGCGCTCAACGAGCAGTACGGCGTCCACATCCTCGGCGAGGGCGGCGAGTTCGAGACGCTCGTCACCGACGGTCCGCACATGGACCGCCCCATCGAACTGGAGTACGAGACGGAGTGGGAGGGGACTCGCGGCAGGCTCCACATCACCGACGCGTATCTCGGCTAAGAAAGAGCGTCCGCGGTTGCAGTTCGGACCGCGTTACTGGCCGTTCGTCAGCCGCGAGTGCGCCCCGATGAGGGCGTTCGAGAGGTCGAGGCTCTCGATGTGAGTCTCCTCGTCGACGATGGAGTTCTTCAGCTCCGCGTTTCGGATGACCGCGCCGGGGAAGACCACGGACTCTTCGAGCACGGAGTCTTCGACCACCGCGTTGGCCATCACGTGGACGTTGGTGCCGACCTCGGTGTTCGTGAGCGTCGCCGACTCGTGGACGAAGTTTTCGCCGCCGAGGTACCACGCCACGGCGTCGAGGTAGCTCTGGGGCGTGCCGATGTCGAACCACGCGCCGTCGAACGTGTAGGCGAACACGTCGCCGTTCTGCTGGAGCCACTGCATGAACCAGCCGGGCTCGTCGGGGTTGTTGTCGCCGGAGAGATACTCGTCGAACTTGGGCAGGTCGTCCGCCGGGAAGGCGTAGCAGGCGATGGAGACGAGCGTGCTCTTGGGGTCTTCGGGCTTCTCCTGGAAGTTGATGACGCGGTCGCCGTCGAGTTCGACGAGGCCGTAGGACTTCGCGCGCTCCTTGTCGCCCACGTCGTAGGCGGCGAGACACGGCTCGTTTTTCTCGTAGAAGAAGTCCACGAAGTCGCCCACGTCGAAGCTGATGAGGTTGTCGCCCGCGATGACGACGAGGTCCTCTTCGACCTCCTCGCGGTCGATGAGCTGGGCGAGCGCGCCCACGACGCCGAACTTCTCGTCTTCCTCGCTGGTGTCTTCGACCGACAGCGTCGGCTTTTCGAACGGCGATTCGTCGATGTACTCCTCGAATGCGCCGGCGAAGCGCTCGTTCGTGCTCACGAACACCTCAGAGACCCGGTCGTCGGCTTCCAGGTCTTCGAAGATGGTGTCGATGACCGTCTGGTCACCGACGGGTAAGAACATCTTGGGTCGGTGTTTGGTAATCGGCCACAGACGCGTTGCGTACCCACCGGCAAGGACGACTGCCTTCATATCCCCCAAATCCCACCACGTGGACAAGGCCTTTTTGCATCCTCTCTATCTTTCTGACACTTCCGGGCGGAAGGCGGCGCAAGGGATTTTCCCTTCGACTCCCAATCGAGCGATATGACAGTCCGGGAGTCCGACACGACGGCCCGCCAGCGCATCGCCGACGCCCTCCGCGACGACCCCGCGACGGCCTCCGAGCTTTCGGCGAGCGTCGGCGTCTCGGTGTCGTCGGTGTACGGCCACCTCCAGCACGTCGCCCAAACAGTCCACGGAGCGGACGGCGAGCAGTTCCTCGTCGCGCCGCCGGAGTGCAAACACTGCGGCTTCAGCGCCTTCGACGACCCCGTGAACTACCCCTCGCGGTGCCCGGAGTGTCGAAGCGAGGGCATCGAAGAGGCCGTGTTCAAAATCGAGTAGTCGGTCGGTCTAAAACGACGCCACGGTCCGATTGTGGTAGTCGAGAAAGTCGGCGTCGAGGCCGTGGTCCTCGCGGACCGAAAGCGAAGTGCCGTCCAACTCGCGTTCGTAGGCGTGGGCGATGGTGTACGTCTCGGGGTCGACGGCTATCATTCCGTAGTCGAAGTCAGCGTGGTGGTCCGGACAGAGAACGAGGAGATTCGCCTCGACGTCCGGGCCGTCGTGGGGTCGCCCGAGCGGTTTGAGATGGTGCGCCTCCGCGTAGCCGTCGTGGACACCTCGACGGCGACGCTCTCCACAGACCTGGCACGTGTGAGAGTACCGCTCTTTCAACTCGGTCGCAAGCGCCGTGTTTCGAATGATTCGGCTTCGCGTCGTCTCGGTGCGTTCCGCGGGCGCGAGGTCGGCCGCGGCTTCTTCCTCGTCGATCCGCTCTCGCCTTTCGTGACGGCGGCGGAGCACGAATCGGTAGACGTCCCTGTCGTCTCCCTCGAACGGGCCGTGCGTGTAGTCGACGACTTCGACCTGACCCTGGTACTCCCAGTCAGCCCCGGCCGACCCTCGATGGAAGAAAAATATCGGTAACGGATGGTGTTTGGCCCGCGCGAGGAACTTGTTGCCACCGGTGAGCGTCTGGTCGCCGGTCCGCCCCTCTCCGATGTACGTGAACTGGCCGCCGGTCACGTCGTCGCCGTACGGTCCGGTGTCGCTCGAAAAGAGGCGGAGATACCGCTGGTCGTCGTCGTCGTAACAGATTTCGATGCCGCGGCCCGTCATTCCGCGGTCGAATCGGGACCGGAGTTCCGACCCGCTCAACCGCTCTCCGGGTTCGAGCGAGAGCCCTGCGAGTTTCACGACGGAACCGACGGACGAGTCACGAAAAAGGGTTCCCCACGATGGTTCGTTCCCTCCGGCCGGTGCCGTTTATGCCGCGTCTAACTCGTCCAAGAGCGCCCGCGCTGCCGCCGACGAGGAGCCGGGACCGCGTGCGGTGATGAGGTCGCCGTCGACCGTGACGCTGGTGTCGCTGTCGAGTTCGGCGTCCCAGACGCCGCCGGCGGCCTTCACCTCGTCTTCGACCCAGTACGGGAGCTTCCGGCCGTCGGGCATCAGGTCGTTTTCGTCGACGATGCCTTCCTCCCACTCGTTGGGGAAGCCGGTGACCTCGCGTCCCTCGACGAGGAACGAGCCGTCGGCCTCGCGGGTGAACCCGAGGATGCCGACCGCGTGACAGACGACGAGCGCCTTCGAGTCGTCGCCGGCGACCGCCTGCAAGAGCGCCTGTCGGGCGTGTCGGTCCTGATTGATGTCCCACGCGGTTCCGTGGCCGCCGGGGAACACCACGGCGTCGTACTCGCGGGCGTCGACCTGCGCAATCGGCTCCGGATTCTGCAGTCGCTCGTCGTTCTCGTGGACCTCGACGACGCGTTCGGCGAGTTCCTCACCGACCTCCTCGGGGTCGATAGAGCGCTCGTCGACGACCGGCGGCGCGCCCGTCGGCGTCGCGACCGTCACGTCCACCTCGGCGTCGGTCAGGGTAGTGAGCGGCTCGATACATTCCTCTCCCCAGTAGCCGTCTTCGCTGACGATGAAAAGCGCCGATGTCATCGCTCCCGGGTACGGTCCGGCCACAAAAAGGCCCCGCGGAGGCGGAAATCCGCGGGGGAGGGCGGCGCGACGGTGAGGCGTCGCGGCCGCGTCGGTGTCGGGTCAGTCGTCGCCGTGTTCGTCGACGATGACGACTTCGCCGTCTTCGACGGTGACGTTGATGAGCGTCTTGACGTGGTGGTCCGAGTCGTCGAGTTCGTTCGGGCCGGCCTTCTTGATGATGGCGACGGTGTCGACGACGTCCGCGCCGATGTGGTCGAGCGCGTCGAGGACGGCCTTCATCGTGCCGCCGGTCGAGAGCACGTCGTCGAGGACGAGCACGCGGTCGCCCTCGTTCACGTCGTTGATGAACATGTCGCCCTCGGAGTAGCCCGTCTGCTGGTGGAGCGAGACCTCGCCGTCGAGGCCGTACTCGCGCTTGCGGATGACGACGAGCGGGATGTCCGTCATGAGCGAGACGGCCGTCGAGATGTGGATGCCCATCGCCGCGGGCGTGACGATTTTGTCGACGTTTTCGAGGTTCGCCTTGCGGATAATCTTGATGACGATTTCGCGCAGGAGACCCGGTTTCAGCATCGGAACGCCGTCGCTGATGGGGTGGACGAAGTACTCGTAATCTCCTTTTTCGATGATCGGCGCGTCGAGAAGGGACTGCCGCAACTGGTCCATGGCGCTCGTTTCCCCGGTTAGGCATAAAATGTGGCGGTTCGATGGCTCTCGGACACGCCGACCCACGTCTCGCGGTATCGACTACCGTGGACCGACCGACGCCGAGCGCGACCGCTCTCCGACAACAGTCTCTGCACGGAGCGCCCCGCTCCGTGGACGGTTACATTCCGCCGAGAAGCTTCGAGGCGGTCTTCACCAGCGGCTCGACCGTCTCGTCGGGTTCGACGAAAAGCAACATGCCGCGGCCGCCGCAGTAGACCTGCAACACGCCGTAGCCGTCGCGTTCCTCGAACCGATACTCGACGCTGCTTTGCACCGGACTAAGCCCGGAAAACAGTCCGCGCTCCATGAACTCGCGCCGAGTCTCTTCGGCGAGCGAACTCAGATGCGTCACGAGTTCGTCGCGGCTCCCAAAATCCTCTCGGACGGCCTCGCCGACGTGGAATAGGTCGAACGCCGTCGCACCGTAGACGGCGACCAGAGAGACTGCCCCCTTCGCAGTCCCCCGAAGCGCGTCCATTGCGACCTCGCTGTCGGGTCCCGGTCCGTTGGCGGATGCCATTCGTGACGGGTCGATTATCATTCGTTTCCCCCCTTGCCCTGACGCTGCGCGTCTCCCTGCCCGGAGCGCGCGCCTGGACGTATCATGCATGTCCGATTGTGAGTCAGTATTATAAATTTGAGGGTCACACTGGAGGTAATAATTCGCCCCCGCCAAATCCGGCCGGAAACCACCTGACACCGGCGTTTACTGCGAGCCCTGACTCCCTGATTTGACCCCGGTCTCGAGGGCGGCGTTTCGACCCCCTCGTGGCTAGTAGGAACCGTTAACAAATGTATCCGAGAGCGCGATATCGTACAAACACACTAATTTTTGCTGAACTACGCTGCCCGTATTTTCAGTTATTTCATCCCAAAACCAACAGACAGCGTAGTGGTTCGGGGGGGGGTTCCGCCTTCGCCAGTATCCTAGGACGATTCGACAAACATCCTCCTTTCATTTTGTCGATTAGCTACAAAACCCGATTGAAATATATGCTTTCGTCCCATAGATAGCGTGAGTGACCGAACGCTGCGCCCAGTTTGAGTCACGACCATACCCATGATACACCAACCACTCGTACTCGGTGGAGAGCACGCGGGTCGCGCGCTCGCCGAGCGACTACTGGAGGAGTACGAATCCGTCACGTTCATCGACGAGAACGAGGCAGTGGTCGCCCACGCGACCGAACGCGGCATCGACGCGCGAGTCGCGGCGTTCGACGAGCCACAGTCCCTCCGAACCGCGTGGAACGCAGACGCGGACGCGGTCATCGTCGTGGGGCGGGTCGACCCGACGAACCTGCTTCTCACGCAGGCCTCGCGGACGACGTTCGACGTCGACCGGGTCACCGTGCTCGTTAACGACCCGCAGAACACGGACGTGTTCGAGGACCTCGGTGTGGAAGTCATCTGCGTCACGTCGCTCGTCACTGACATGGTCGTCGGGTCGAGCGCCGAACCGGCAGAGGACGCCCGAGCGGGTGGATAACCGTGGAAAAAACACTCGAACGAGACCTCGGTCTCTTCTCGGTGCTCGCGATCAGTATCGGGGCGATGGTCGGCAGCGGAATCTTCATTTTACCGGCGCTTGCGGTCGACATCGCGGGTCCCGCGGTTATCCTGGCGTACTTGATCGCCGGCATTCTCGTGCTGCCCGCGGCGCTGTCGAAATCCGAGATGGCGACGGCGATGCCCGAAGCCGGCGGCACCTACCTGTTCATCGAGCGAGGGATGGGTCCACTGTTGGGAACCATCGCCGGTATCGGCACGTGGTTCTCGCTCTCGTTCAAGGGTGCGCTCGCACTCGTCGGCGGCGTGCCGTACCTGCTGTTGCTGTTCGACGTCCCCTCCACGGTCGTCACGCCGGTCGCACTCGCGCTCGCGGCGCTCCTCGTCGTCGTCAACCTCGTCGGGGCGAAACAGACCGGGAGGCTACAGGTCGGAATCGTCGCCATCATGCTCGTCGCGCTCGTCTGGTTCGTCCTCGGCGGGACGCCGACCGTCGAGTCGACGAACTTCCGTCCGTTCTTCAACGGCGGAGTCGGCGGCTTGCTCACCGCGACCGGCCTCGTGTTCGTCTCCTACGCGGGCGTGACGAAAATAGCGAGCGTCGCCGAGGAGGTCGAAGACCCCGACCGAAACATCCCGCTCGGCATCCTCGGGTCGCTCGGGTTCACGACGGTCCTCTACGTCCTCATCGTCGCCGTGATGGTCGGGGTCACCGACCGCGGCGTCCTCGCCGAGAGCGCGACGCCGATGGCGCTCGCCGCGGAGGCTTCGCTCGGAACCGCCGGCGTCGTCGCCGTCGTCGTGGCTGCGGTCCTCGCGCTGGTCAGTACCGCGAACGCCGGGGTTCTCTCCTCGTCGCGGTACCCGTTCGCGATGAGCCGAGACAAACTTGCCCCGCCGTCGCTGTCGACGATCAGCGACCGGTTCGGAACCCCGAGCACGTCGATTACCCTCACGGGCGTCGTACTGTTGCTCCTCATCGCGTTCGTTCCGCTGCTCGACATCGCGAAGCTCGCGAGCGCGTTCCAGCTCCTCGTGTTCGTCCTCATCAACCTCGCCGTCGTCGCGTTCCGAGAGGGACACGTCGAGTACGAGCCGTCGTTCACCTCGCCGCTGTACCCGTGGATACAGGTGTTCGGCGCGCTCAGCGGTCTCGTCCTCCTCACGCAGATGGGGACCGTCCCGCTCGTCGGCGCAGTCGTTCTCACAATCGCGGGCGCCCTCTGGTTCTTCGTCTACGCCCGGTCTCGCGTCGACCGCGAGGGCGCGGCCGCCGACGCTGTCCGCCAAGAGGTCAGCCGCAACGCGGTCGAACGAGCCGAAGCGGCCATCCAAGCGCACCGCGACGAGTACCACGCCCTCGTGGCGATTTCGCACGACATCTCGAAAGCCAGAGAGCGGGCGCTGATTCAGGTGGCTTCGAGGCTCGCTCGCGCCAACGACGGGCGGGTCACGGTCGCGCGGTTCGAGACGGTGCCGGACCAGACGTCCTTGGCCTACGCGTCAGCGGTCGAATCGCCCGCAGACGTCGAGTTCGAACGACAGACCGACGAGCTCGACGACGAGTTCGGCGTGCCGATACGGTGCGGCACCATCGTCACCCACGACACGCGACACGCGGTCGTCAACTACGCCGACAACCAGGACGTCGACTTCCTCCTCGTAGAGCACCCGACGGGGACAAAGCGCGTGAGCGAGCGGCTCTTCGGAACCGATACGTCGTGGATTCTCCGCCACGCACCCTGCGAAGCCGGTCTACTCAAGGGACCCGAACTCGACGGGATTCACACCGTCGAACTGCTCGCGAGCCAGGGGCCGTACGACCCGACGAAAGTCGCCGTCGCGGACGCGCTGGCGAGCGAGTCCGAAGGTCGAATCCACCTGAGTCACTGCGGGGACACCACCGACTCGGCGGCCCGGCGACAGTCCCTCGAACAGTACAAAGCCGACATCGCCGAGTTGTGTAGCGCTCCCGTCGAGATGGGGACGCTCTCCACGGACGGTGGCCGCCACGCCCCGTCGACCGAGAGCGACCTCCTCGTTGTGGCCGCCGACGAGTGGAACGGGGCGTCGGACGCGAAGGCGGTCATCGACGAGTGGAGCGGTTCGGTACTCGCGGTTCACGGTCAGGACGCGGCTCGACGCGGGCGACTCATGCGCGCGCTCGACCGTCGGTTGTTCTGACCTCGGCGGGCAGTTCACCGCTTTCCGCGCGTTCATCGGTGGTTTACGCGACCAAAACACATATTTTCAGGAGCCCCATTGGTCGGCTCATGGCGTCGACATCCATCGACGAGCTCGATAGATACATCCTTTATGCGCTGCAGAAAGACGCGCGACACACGTCGGGAAACGATATCGCGTCCGCACGTAACGTCTCTTCGAGTACGGTTCGAAACCGGATTTCGAAGCTCGAATCGAGCGGGATTATCCGGGGGAGCCACCTCGACATCGACTACGAGGCGCTCGGCTACCAGCTCCACACTATCATCTTCTGTACGGCGCCGATTTCGAAGCGAGAAGAGCTCGCGAAGAACGCCCTCTCGGTCGAGGGAGTCATCTCGGTTCGGGAGATTATGTCCGGCGAGAAGAACGTCCACATCGTCGCCCTCGGTCGAAACAGCGACGACTTGAGTCGAATCGGACGCGAACTCAGCGATATGGGGTTTGAGATTGCAGAAGAAGAGATAATCCGCAACGAGTACACCTGTCCCTACAGCCCGTTCGCCGGAGACTCGACGAACGAGCCGTAACCCCGGATGTCGACGCCGTTTCAGCGGTCTCGATTGGACACCGCGACCCGCGTCTGACCGTCGGATAGCGGAAAGGGTTTTGCTTGGCTTTCGCTACAGACACGTAGTACCAATGAGCCAGTATCGAACGTCCCGACGAATCGTCCGGTCCGACTTCGGAGGTGGCTGATGCCCGATACGAGTTCCCGAATTCTCGTTCCGGTCGGAGAGTCGTCCACGTTCCGGAACACCGTCGCATACGCGGTCCGCGAGGCGCGGCGCATCGCCGCGGAAACCGGCGAAGAATCGACCGTTCACTTCGTGTACCCCGTCCGATGGCAACTGGTCGACGAGAGCGAGCGTTCGGCGGCTGACGCCGTCGCCGATGCCCTCGAACGGGCGCGCGTCTGGGCGAACGATGACCTCGACTACGACGACGACGGCGACCTCGACGCCGAGGACGTCTCGGTCTCTATCGAAACCGCCGTCGTCGGCGAGGACCGATACCTCTTCTCACCGAACGATTTCGCCGAAGTACTCCTGGAGTACGCTCGTGACCGCGGCCTCGACCGCATCGTTCTCGACCCGGAGTACCAACCCGGCGGGAGCGCTCCGATGCTCCAGCCCCTCGAGTTCGAACTCGCGCGGTCGGGGTTGCTGGTCGAAGAGGCGCCGGTCGACCGCGTCGTCGAGCGCGGCCGGCTTCCCAGCCGAGCGAACGTTTCGAAGGCCCTCGCCATGTTCGGCGTCTCGTTCGGATTCTATCTCCTCCTCGCGGGAGTCTTCGACACGTTCAACCTCGTCACCGGCGCGGTCTCCGCCGGCGTCGTGACGGCGGTCTTCGCGCGCATCTCGTTCGTAAACACGCCGTCCGCGACCGGAACCGTCGCCCGCATCGCCCGCTTTCTCCTCTACGTTCCCTACCTGCTGTGGGAGATCGTGAAGGCCAACTTCTCCGTGGCCTACATCATCCTTCACCCGGACCTCCCCATCGACCCGGAGATGCAGCGGTACCGGGCGGCGATTTGGGGCGACCTCTCGGTGACGACCCTCGCGAACAGCATCACGCTCACGCCGGGAACCCTGACCGTCGATATGGACCGGGACAGCCTCATCATCCACTCGCTCACCGGCTCCGCCCGAGACGGACTCGCGGGCGGCGCACTCGAACGCGCCGTTCGGTTCGTCTTTTACGGACGCTCGGCGGCGCGTATCCCGACGCCCGCCGAGCGCGGGACGATAGCCTCGTGGACCGACGACGACCAAACGGACGGTGACGAGTAACGATGCTCGGACAGCTCTCGACGTTCGAGACGGTGTTACTCGGTGCCGCGGGCGCGTTCATCACGTTCGCGGTCGTCCTCCTGTACCGCGTCGTCCGCGGACCGACGATGGAAGACCGCGTCATCGCGATCAACGCCATCGGGACGAACACGGTCGTCGTGTTGGCGCTCGTCGCCGCGGCGTTCGGTCTCTCCGGATTCCTGGACGTCGCGCTCGTGTACGCGCTCTTGAACTTCCTCGCCAGCATCGCCATCTCCAAGTTCATCGTCGAGCGCGGAGGTGTCCTCTGAGATGACGCCGCTCGAATACCTCGTCGTGGGACTCGTCCTCGCGGGCGTCTTCTTCAGCTTCGTCGCGGTCGTCGGAATCATCCGACTGCCCGACCTCTACACCCGCGCCCACGCGACTTCGAAGAGCGATACGCTCGGAACGGTGCTCTCTCTCGGCGGCATCGCGCTCCTGTTCGGCGCGGAGGTCTCCGCCGTCAAGACGGTCTTGCTTCTGTTGTTCATGCTCATCACTAACCCGACGGCCGCTCACGCCATCGCACGGGCGGCCCACGACCAAGGTATCGAACCGTGGACCGCGAGCGATGAGGAGGGCGACTGAACGTGCAGTTACTCCTCTACGGGGTGTTGCTGACGTTCGTCGTCTTCGCCGCGCTCGCCGTGGCCTTCCTCCGAGACATCCTCAGCGCGATTATCGCGTTCGCCGGGTTCAGCTTCGGCGTCGCAATCGTCTACATCCTCCTCAGAGCGCCCGACGTCGCGCTGACGGAAGCGGCCGTCGGGGCGGGTGTCACGACGGTGTTGTTCCTCCTGGCAATCGTCCGGACCGTCCGGCCGGGAGGAGACCGACTCTTCGAGCGCGTCGCGTGGGGGCCCGCGATAATCGCGACCGGTCTCGTGGCCGTGTTGCTCACGACGGTTCGGTCGCTCCCCACTATCGGCGACCCGAACTCGCCGGTCGCGACCTCGGAGATCACACGGTATTACCTCGAAAACGCCTATCCGCAGACCGAAGTCGAAAACGTCGTCACGGCGATTTTGGCCGCCTACCGCGGATTCGACACGCTCGGTGAGGCCGCGGTCGTTCTCGCGGCGGGGCTCGCGGTCCTCGTCGTCCTCCGCAAGGAGGTGTACGTATGAGCGCCACGGACGGCTCTCTCAGCGCGTACGTCGAGAGTACGATTATCATGACGACGGTTCGCGTCGTCAGTCCGTTCGTGTTCACGTTCGGGCTGTTCGTCATGTTCCACGGCGCGGAGTCCGCCGGTGGCGGGTTCCAGGGCGGTGCGATTGTCGCGTCGAGCATCATCATGCTCGCGTTCGCGTTCGGTATCGAGCCGACGCGAGAGTGGCTCGACGACAGCGTCATCCGACTCCTCGTCGGCGTCGGCGCGACGACGTTCGTCGGTATCGGAATCGGTGCGCTCGCGTTCGACGGGGCGTTCCTGGAGTACGCCGCCTACGGTATCAGCCACGGCGTGAAGTACGGTATCGAACTCGTCGAACTCGGTATCGGCGCAATCGTCGCGGGCGTCATCGTCTCGCTGTTCATGAACCTCGCGGGTGGCTTCAACCACGACTCCGGAGGTGACGACGCGTGATCGACCTCCTCACGACGCACTACAACTACGTCGCGAGCATCCTGCTGTTCGGTATCGGACTCTACGTCGTCATGGGCAGTCGGAACCTCGTCAAGAAGATCATCGGTATGAACATCTTCCAGGTCGGCATCTTCCTGTTTTTCGTGACGACCGGGTACGTCGACGGCGGGGCTCCGCCCGTGGTCGGCCACGGCGAAGAGGCGTTCGTGAGCCCGCTTCCGCACGTGCTCATCCTGACGGCTATCGTCGTCGGGGTCAGCCTGACGGCGGTCGCGCTCGCGCTCGTCATCCGCATCTACGACGGCTACGGTTCGCTGGACGAAGACGTCATCAAGGAGGTGCAGGTCGATGACTGACGCGCTCGTCCTCCTCGTGGTCGTCCCCATCGCCGCGTCGCTGTTCCCCGTCGTTCTCGGGGGCCGGTTCGAGCGAATCGGTTGGTTCGTCGCGGCCGCGATGGGTCTCGTCCACCTCGGACTCTCCGCGACCGTCGCGGCTCGCGTTCTCGACGTCGGCCGTATCTCGTACGCCGTCGGTGGATTCGAACCGCCGTTCGGCATCGAACTCGTCGCCGACGGCATCTCCGCGCCGCTGCTCGTGCTCGTGTCGCTTTCGACGCTCGGCGTGCTCGCCTACGCCCGCCGCGCGGGGCCGCACTCGAACGCGTTCTACAGCGAGCTCGCACTGCTCACGGCCGGCATCTCCGGCGTCTTCGCGACCGCTGACGTGTTCAACCTGTACGTCTTCCTGGAGATCACGGGGCTCGCGACCTACGCCCTCGTCGCCAGCGGTCGGTCGCCGAGCGCGGCGTTAGCGAGCCTCAAGTACCTGTTCGTCGGGACCATCGGCGCATCCCTCTACCTCCTCGGCGTCGGGTACCTCTACATCATGACGGGGACACTCAACATGGCGGACCTCACCGAGGCGGTCGCGGCGGTCGGCTACACCTCGCCGGCGATACTGACGAGCTTCGGGCTCATCGTGACGGGTCTCCTGGTCAAGGTCGCCGTCTTCCCGCTGCACACGTGGCAGCCCGGTGCCTACGCCGAGTCGCCCGACACCGTCAGCGCGTACATCTCCGCGCTCGTCTCGACGGCGGCCGGCTACGCGCTCGTCCGCATCATCTACGCGGTGTACACGACCGAGTTCCTCGACGCGGTCCCACTCGCCAGCGACGCCCTCGTGGCGCTCGCATCGGTGAGTATCGTCGTCGGGGCGGTCCTCGCAGTCATGCAGTCCGACCTCAAACGCATGCTCGCGTACTCCTCGGTCTCGCAGTTCGGTCTGGTCGTCGCCGCAATCGGCCTCGCGAACGAGACGGCGCTCGTCGGAGCGGTCGTCCACCTCGTCGGCCACGCGGTGATGAAAGGCGGGCTGTTCCTCACCGTCGGCGTCTTCGCAACCGGCCTCGGCGTGCGGACGGTCGAGGACTTCGCGGGACTCGCCGCGAAGGCACCGGTATCGAGCGCGGCGTTCGCCGTGCTCGCCTTCTCGATGGTCGGCATCCCGCCGGCCGTCGGGTTCGTTGGGAAGTGGAACATCGTCGTCGGTGCGGTCGAAGCCGGCGCGTGGTCCGTCGCGGCCGTCGTCGTGGTGAGCACGCTGCTCACTCTCGCGTACTTCGGCCGGGTTATCGAGCGAATGTACTTCACCGCGCCCGAACCCGAGGCGGACGCCGTCTCGACCGACGGCGGAAACGACGCCGTGGAAGTGTCGTTCGGCATGCGCGCGGTCGTCGTCGCGTCGGCGGTCGCCGCAGTGGTCCTCGGCGTTCTCGGCTCCGACCTCATCGCCGTCATCCAACCGGCACTGGAGGTGTACTTTTAAATGACAGACGTTCTCTCACTGAGACCGCTCGCGGCGGTGCTAGCCGCGGCGGTCGGTATCGTCACTATCGTCGCATCGAGACGCAGCCCCAACGTCAGGGAGGGCTTTACCGTCCTTTCGGCAGTCTCCGCGCTGGGCATCGTCGCCAGCATGGTTCCGGGGGTCCTCAACGGGACGACGTACGTCACCGACCTCGGGACGTTCGTCCCCGGGGTTCGGTTCGTCCTCCGAGCCGACCCGCTCGGGATGATATTCGCCCTGCTCGCGAGTCTCCTGTGGCTCATCACGAGCTTCTACAGCATCGGCTACATGCGCGGGCTGGACGAACACGCCCAGACGCGCTACTTCGCGGCGTTCGCGGCGAGCGTCAGCGCCGCCCTGGGCGTCGCGTTCGCCTCGAACCTCATCGTCCTGTACGTCTTCTACGAGCTGTTGACGGTGGCGACGTATCCGCTCGTCACGCACGACGAGACCGAGGAGGCCCGGAAGGCCGGTCGGAAGTACCTCGCGTACACCTTCGGTGGCGGGGTCGCCGCCCTGGCCGGGACGGCGCTCGTGTTCTTGACGACCGGAACCGTCGAGTTCTCCGCCGGCGGCATCGCCGCGCTCGCGAATGCCGACCCGGTCGTCGCGCGGGCCGCGTTCGCGCTGCTCGTCACGGGATTCGGCGTGAAGGCCGCGCTCATGCCGGTCCACTCGTGGCTCCCCGACGCGATGGTCGCCCCGACGCCCGTCTCCGGGTTGCTCCACGCCGTGGCGGTCGTCAAAAGCGGCGTGTTCGGTATCGCACGCGTCATCCTCGACGTGTACGGTCCCGACGCAGTCGGCTCGCTCGGAGTCGGCCTCCCGCTCGCCGCGGTCGCCGCGTTCACCATCGTCGTCGCGAGTATCATCGCACTCCGACAGGACAACCTCAAACGGCGGCTGGCGTACTCGACAGTCAGCCAGCTCTCGTACATCGTTCTCGGATTGGCCTTGCTCCACCCCGCGGCGCTCGTCGGTGGCCTGCTCCACATCCCCGCCCACGCGTTCATGAAGCTCACCCTGTTCTTCTGTGCGGGCGTGATTCACGTCGAGACGCATACCGACGATATCAGCGACATGGCGGGAATCGGCCGGCGGATGCCGCTGACGATGATCGCGTTCACCGTCGCGAGCCTCGGGATGGCCGGCCTGCCGCTGGTCGCCGGGTTCGTCAGCAAGTGGTACCTCCTCATCGGGAGCATCGAGACGGGACAGACGGTCTTCGTGTTCGTGCTCTTGGCGTCCGGCCTGTTGAATATCGGCTACTTCTGGCCGATCATCTACCAGGCGTTCTTCCAGACGCCGGAGGACTCGGACGCGAAACCGCTCATCGAGTTCCCCATCGGCGGCGTGCGGGCAGTCACCGACGGCGGGTCGAAAGACTCGGTCGCCGAGGGTGAGCAGTACGCCGTCGACCGGAATCCGAGCGACCACGTCGCCGTGGCCGACGGCGAGGCCGACCACGACGCCGCGACCGACGGCGAATCCGACCACGGCCACGACCACCACGGCGGCCCGCCGGCCGGCGGGTGGGAACGTCGTCGACTCGGCACCGAGAGCACGTGGTTCATGATGGCCCCGATTACGATTGCCGCGGCCGGGGCTATCGTCCTCGGGGTCGTTCCCCAGACGGCGGTGTTCCTCGCGCTCGTCCAGCGCGTCGTCGCCGACGTGACGGGGGTGGTGTTCTGATGTCTACAGCCACACTCCTGCCGCCGGCGTTCGTCGTGCTCGCGGTCGCGCTCGTCATGCCGTTCGTCTCGCGTCGGGTCGGGCACGCCCTGGGCGTGCTCTCGACCGGCGGGGTGGCCGTCTGGTCGCTTCTCGCGCCCGCCGGCGCACACCTGCCGGTGACGTTCCTCGGCTTCGACGCCGTGTTGTTCAACGTCGACGAGTTCTCCCGGTTGATGGGGATTATCTTCAGCCTCATCGGCGCGGCGGCCGTCCTCTACTCGTACTCGTCGTCCGCGCGGAACATCCAGACGGCCTACGCCCTCGGCTACGTCGGGACGAGCCTCGGCGCGGTCTTCGCCGGCGACTGGCTCATCATGGTGTTCTTCTGGGAACTCATGGCGGTCACGAGCACGCTTCTCGTCTGGGACTACGGCGGCGAAGCGGTGCGCGCGGGCTACCGCTACGCGATTGCCCACGGACTCGGCGGCAGCCTGCTCATGGGCGCTATCGTCTGGCACTACGTCGAGGTGGGGTCGTTCCTCTTCTCGGCGACCGGCGGTATCGCGGCCGGCGTTCCAGCCGCGCTCGCGGCGCTCGGTATCGGCGTCAACGTCGGATACGTCGGGTTGCACACGTGGCTTCCCGACACGTATCCGCGTCCCCACTTCGCCGCGAGCGTCTTCCTGTCGGTCTACACGACGAAGACCGGGGTTTACGGCCTCGCTCGCGCGTTCCCCGACGGGAACCTCGCAATCGCGTACATGGGGACCGCGATGGCCGTCGTCGGCGTCGGCTACGCGCTCATGCAAAACGACATGCGGCGGCTCCTGGCGTACCACATCCAGTCGCAGGTCGGGTACATGGTCGCCGGCGTCGGCATCGGCACGGCGCTCGCGACCGCCGGCGCGTTCGCACACGTCTACAACCACATCCTCTACAAGGCGCTGTTGTTCATGACCGCCGGCGTCGTCCTCTCGCGGACCGGCGAAGAGAATCTCAAGTACCTGGGGAACCTCCGCGGGGCGTTGCCGGCGACCGCGCTCGCGTTCACCGTCGCCGCCCTCTCGATTAGCGGCTTCCCCGGCTTCAACGGGTTCGTCAGCAAGGGCATGATTACCGCCGCCGCCCACAAGGAGCATCTGGACGGCATTTTCTATCTCCTCCTCGCCGGGGGCGTCGGAACGTTCATGTCGTTCATCAAGTTCGGCTACTACGCGTTCTTCCGGGATGCGGACCGCGACTGGTCGCTCGACCGCGCCGGGACGGGCCAGTCGGTCGCGATGCTCGGCGTTGCGGGGCTCTGTGTCGCCTTCGGGCTGTACCCCGACGCGCTGTTCGCGATACTGCCCGGAAGCACCGCCGACGCGCACCCCTTCACGCTCAGCCACCTCGGCGAAGGGTTCGCGCTCGCCGTTCTCGGAGTCGTCGGCTTCGTGGTCGTGAAGAAACCGCTCTCGAAGGTCGGAGACGTGCCGGACGTCGACGCCGTGTTGAATCCCGCTGTCTTCTACGGCACCCGCGCGCTGGTTCGCGGCTCGACCGGTCTCTTCGCCGCCGTCGACCGCGCCGTCTCGACCGCGTCCTACGACGTCGCGGGCGCGATTGCGAATCCGTACCCCGCGTTGCGCCGAATCGCCGGCGGTCTCGGCCGGACCGAGGCGGACTCGATTACCGTCGGGAGCCTTCGCGCGACGATTGCGACGAGTATCGCACTCGTCGTGTTGATACTCGGCGGCGTGCTCGTCGGACTACTCGCGTAGTCCCGAGCCGGCCCGGGTCGTTTTTCACGAGAGTTCCGTTTTCAGTTCGACAGCGATGCGCGCGCCGAGTCCGTCTTTCGACCCGACGTACTCGCTCGTCTCGTCGGCGCGGACGACGAGTGCGCGGGTCTCGGACTCGCCCATGACGGAGGCGTCGTTGGCGACGACGAACGCGAGGCCGACGCGGTCCATGATGCGGCGGGCCTCGCCGACCATCGCCTCGTCGTCGCCGGTCGTCTCGGCTTTGAAGCCGACGATGGTGAGGTCGGGATGCGCCTCGCGGACCGCGTCGATGAGCTTCGGCGCGGGTTCGAGGTCGAGCGTGCGCGCCTCGCCGGAGCGAATCTTCTCGTCGGCCGCCTCGACGGTGAAATCGGAGATGGCGGCCGCGGAGACGAGCGCGTCGGCGTCGGCATCGACCGCGGCCTCGACGGCGTCCAGCATCTCGGCCGCCGACTCAACGGCGAGCACGTCGGCGTAGTGTACGTCGTCGCCGTCGTGGACGAGCGTCACGTCCGCGCCGCGAATCGCGAGCGCGCGGGCGACGGCTCGACCCGTGCGACCGGAGGCGCGGTTCGAGAGGGTTCGAATGGGGTCGATGGATTCAGTCGTCGCGCCGGCGGTGACGACGACCGACTTCCCGGCGAGCGTCTGTTCGGTCGTCGCCGTCGCCACGCCGGTGACGATGGCTTCCTCGGTGGCGATTTTCGCCTTCCCCTCCTCGATGCGCGGGTCGACGAACTCCACGCCCCACGACTGCACCCGCTCGATGGCGTCGAGGACGCCGGGGTGGTCGTACATGGGCTCGTGCATCGCGGGTGCGACGACGACCGGGACGCCCGCGCCGATGGCGGTGGTCGCGGTGGTCGTCACGGGGGAGTCGTCGACGGCGGCGGCTATCTTGCCGACCGTGTTGGCGGTCGCGGGCGCGACGAGGAACACGTCGGCCCAGCCGTCGCGGCCGCAGAGTTCGACGTGTTCGACGCGGCCGGTAATCTCGGTCACGACGTCGTTGTCGGTGGCGAACTCGACCGCCCACGGGTGGATGATTCCCGTCGCGGCGTCGGTCATCACCGCGCGGACCGACGCGCCCCGCCGCCGGAGTTCGTGCGCCAACTCGACGACTTTCACGGCCGCGATACTCCCCGTCACCCCGAGCGCGACGTTCACACCTTCGAGCATTCACTCGTCTCTGCGCCCGCTATCGGTTAAAAGGATTCGCGTCCGCGCGGGGTGGTCTCGGACCGCACCCGCGCGAATCGGAGTCGGTTATTCGTCGAGTCGCCCGAGTTCGTCGTCGACGAGACTCGGGTGGGTGCGCTGGGGCTCGTCGTGCGGTTCGGCGAAGAACTCGCGCATGACCTCGCGGGACTCGCGCTCGCGGGACTCGCGCTCGTCGGCGTCTATCTCCTCGCAGGCCGGCGGCACCTCGCGGCCGCGGTCGGTGAAGTAGCCGGCCGGCGCGACCCAGTCGTTGTAGAACGCCGTCCCCGAGTCGTGGACCAGCGTGATGGCCGTCTCTGCGGCGTCGCCGGCGGCGACGACCGCCTGGTGGTAAATCTCGGTCAGTCGCCCCGCGGCGTAGATGCCGGGGACGGCGGTCCGGCCGAGGTCGTCCACGTCGACGTAGGTCTTCGACCCGGCGGCGCGGAGGTCGACGCCCGTGTCTTCGAGGTACGACGCGTCGGACCACGACGCCGCGACGACCCGCGACGCCTCGACGGTGTCTTCGCCGTCGTCGGTCTCGACGGTCGCGCGGAACAGCGGGTCGTCGTCGCCGAGCACGTCGAGGTCGGTGACCCGGCCCGTCAGTCGGTCCGCGCCGTTTCGGTCGGCCTGTTCGGAGAGCAGGTCGGTGAACAGTCGGCTGTTGACGCCCGCCGGGAATCCGGGGACGTTTTCGAGGTGGGCGTTTCGGCGAACGATCGGCTCGCCGTCGTTGACGACGAGGGTGTCGAGGCCGGCGCGCGCGAGGTACGTCGCGGCGGTGAGGCCAGCGACGCCGCCGCCGACGACGAGCGCGTCTCGTGGATTCGTCTCGCTCATGCCGTGCGATAGCTCAGCGGCGAGTAAAACCGTGCGGATGTCGCCGAAGTCTGCCGAATCCCGTGTCGCGCGAGGCGCGCGCTACCGCCCCAGCGACGCGCTCGGGTCGTTGAGCCAGCGGTTCTCGGCCGCCTCGACGCTGACGAGCCCCGCGGAGTCGCCTTCCGGGGTCATCCGGACGCGAAGCCGCCAGCGACCGTCCGAGAGCGCCTCGCCGTCGATGAAGCGCACCGCCCGCCCGGGCGTCCGGCGGAGGAGCGACACGGCGATGGGGAGCGTCGGAATCCGGCCGGTCCGCTCCGCGAGCGCGTAGTCGCCGAACGTGAGTTCCCACGTCCGAGAGCTGTCGTCGCCGTCGGTCCGAGCGTCGGTACGGCCGTCGGCTTCGGACATCCCGCCGGCCCCGACATCGGCTCCGGCGTCGGGAATCGGCCGCACCGAGTAGCCCTCGACGAAGCCGGCCGTTTCGAGGTGCCCGAGCGTCGCGTCAACCGGGTTCGGCGTCGCAGTCGGGCAAAACAGGTCCGCGGCCGCCTCGACGACCGCCCGCTGCTCGGCGGGCGAGAGGCGGACGTCCAGTTCGCTCATCAGGCTCCACACCAAGGTGAGACAGAAGTCGTCGTGGTCGTCGACGACCTCGGCCAGCGTGAGGTACGTCTCCATCGCGGCGGTCTCGGCCTCCCGGTGGCCGAGTTCCGACAGCGCCTCGAACAGCGCGCCCGCGGTGTCGTGACAGAAGGCACTGTAGCGGGTGTAGTCGTCTTCCGACCCCGCTGCGGCCGACCGAGGCGGTCCCTTCGACACCTCGTACACCTGCGGGTCGTCGTACGGGATGTTCGGGTCGTATCGCCGAAGCGCCGCCCGGTAGTCCCTCGTCAGTTCCGCGGCCTCTGCGGCCACGCGCCGGTCCGGAAACCGCCGGCCCGTCGCGGCACCGGGCTCCGAGCCCGTGCGACCGCACACGATCGCGTAGTCGCCGTCGGGACGCGCCAGCGACCGAATCTCGGCTCTGACGTCCCGAAGCGTCCCCCCCACCATCTCGGCTCTATGTCGAGACACCGGCCGATTATAGGTTGCGATTGCGACGGCTGTCGGTCCCGCGGGAACGGGCGACGCGGCCCACAAGGCTTTGGTCCCGCCGACCCCATTCGACGCTCGTGGACGAGATAGCCGTCAGCACCGTCGTCTACCTGCCCCCCGAGGACATATACGAGTTCCTCGTGGACTTCCCGCGGTACGCCGACTACTCGAAGCATCTGCGAGACGTGCGACAGTCAGGCGACGGGTCGCCGGGCACGCGGTACGCCCTGTACTTTTCGTGGTGGAAGCTCACCTACACCGCCGAGTCGAAGGTGACGGACGTCACCCCGCCGACGCGCATCGACTGGACCATCACCAAGGACGTACACGCCGTCGGCCGCTGGCGGGTGGAGGAGCTCGACGACCTGCCCGACGAGGCCCCGTCGGACGCCGACACCGCCTGTCGCGTCTTCTTCGAGGTCGAGTACGACCCCGACAGCGTCTCCGCGGGCGACATCGACCTCCCGCGGTTCGTCTCGCTGGGCTGGGTCATCGACAAACTCCGACCGGTGCTCCAGAAGGAGGCCGAGCGAATTGTCGAACGAATCGTCGCCGACATCGAGGGGCGGCCGCGGCGCGTTGAACTCACGATACACGCGAAACCGGGGCCGTGAGAGACGATGAGCGGGAGATTCGAGAAGGGAAATGCACATACGCGCCCGCAGTCCAACTCAGGGGTATGACAGGGGCTGGTCTCTGGTGCGCGTGATAATCATCGGTGCCGGACAGGTCGGGTCGTCCATCGCGGCCGACCTCGACGAGACCCACGAGGTCGTCGTCATCGACTGCGACCCGGAGCGCGTCGACGAACTGAACTACTCGCTCGACGTGCTGGCGCTCCACGGCGACGGAACCTCCGTGGATACGCTCGAAGAGGCCGACGTGGAGCGCGCCGACATGGTCATCGCCTCGACCGACGACGACGAGACGAACATCGTCGCCTGCGCGACCGCCAAGGCCATCTCGGACGCCTTCACCATTGCCCGCGTCAAGAACACGGAGTACCTCCGGACGTGGCAGCGCTCCGAGAAGGCGTTCGGCATCGACTTCATGGTCTGTACGAACCTGCTCGCCGCGGAGTCCATCGTCCGCGTCGTCGGCCTCCCCGCCGCCCGCGACGTGGACCCCTTCGCGGGCGGGCAGGTCCAGATGGCCGAGTTCGAAGTCGACGAGGAGAGCCCCGTCGCCAACCAGACCGTGAGCGAGGCCGACCGGTTCGACTCGCTGACCTTCGCGGCCATCCTCCGCAACGGCGAGGTCACCATCCCCCGCGGGGACTCCGTCATCGGCCCCGGCGACCGCGTCGTCGTCATCGGCAGCCCCAAGAGCGTCCAAGGGTTCGCCAGTTCCGTCTCCCCGGACGAACCGCCGGGAACCGCCGAGGAAGTCGTCATCGTCGGCGGGAGCGAAATCGGCTACCACGTCGCCCGCCTGCTCGAAGAGCGCGGCTTCAAGCCCAGACTCATCGAGCACGACGCGGAGCGCGCCCGCGAACTCGCGGAGATGCTTCCGGGGACCATCGTCATGGAGAGCGACGCGACGGACGTGGACTTCCTCGAACGCGAGTACATCGGCGACGCCGACCTGCTCGTCTCGGCGCTCGACTCCGACGAGAAGAACCTGCTCGTGTCGCTGCTCGCCGCCCGCCTCGGCGTCGAACGCACCGTCGCCGTCATCGACACGACGCCGTACGTGGAGCTGTTCGAGGCCGTCGGCGTCGACGTGGGCGTCAGCCCCCGCGAGGTCGTCGCCGAAGAGATAACGCGGTTCACCCACGAGGGCGGCGCGGAGAACGTCGCGCTCATCGAGTCTGACAAGGCAGAGGTTCTCGAAATCGAGGTGGACGCCGAGAGCGTCCTCGCGGGCAAGCCGATTCGGGAGTCGGTCGCGACGCTCCCCGAAGGCGTCGTCATCGGCGCGATAACCCGCCGCCGCGAGTTCATCACCCCCCGCGGCGACACCGTCATCGAACCCGGCGACCACGTCGTCGTCTTCGTCGATAGCTGCGTCATCGACGACGTGACACCCAATCTGTAGGTCGGTCCGCCGCACAGCCCCCGTTCTGCGCCGAAAACTCGACCCCGTCACGCCGTCGCGCGCCCGACCGCGAACCCGAACAGGGAAGAACCCGGCGCTCGGTACGTTAGTCCACGGATGAAATTGCGGGTCGATTACAGAGCCAGCCTGCGTCTCGTGGGGACCGTCCTGAAGTATCTCGCGGTCCCCCTTTGTTTCCCGCTCGTGGTCGCGCTGTACTACGGCGAGTCGGTGCTCCCGTTCGTCGTCACGATGGCCGTCACGGTCCTCGTCGGCACGGGGCTCGAACGGCTCGCCGACGACCCCGACATCGGGGCCCGCGAGGGGTTCCTGATGGTCGCGGTGACGTGGTTGGCCGTCACGATAGTCGGTGCGATTCCGTTTCTCATCGAGGCCCACGGCATCCCCTTCGTCGCGTCTCCCATCCACCCCGAATCGACCCTCGGCAACCCGGTGAACGCGCTGTTCGAGACGATGAGCGGCTTCACCACGACCGGGGCGACGGTGCTCGGCGACATCTCGTTTAACTCCCACACCCGCGGAATCATGATGTGGCGACAGCTCACCCAGTGGCTCGGCGGGATGGGTATCGTCGTCCTCGCGGTCGCCATCCTCCCCGAACTCTCCGTGGGTGGCGCACAACTGATGGACGCGGAAGCGCCCGGCCCCGGCATCGAGAAGCTCACCCCGCGCATCGCCGAGACGGCCCGCGCGCTCTGGGGCGCGTACCTCGGCCTCACGGTCCTCGAAATCGTCCTCCTCTACGGCCTGCACGTCACCGGCAACGCCCCGAACATGGACGTGTACAACGCCATCGCCCACGGGCTGACGACGATGCCGACCGGCGGGTTCTCGCCGGAGGCCCGCAGCATCGAGGCGTTTTCGGCGGCCGCGCAGTGGGTCGTCGTCCCCTTCATGGTCGCCGCCGGGACCAACTTCGCGCTCTTCTGGCACGTCCTCACGGGCGACCCGAAGCGACTGTTCCGCGACACCGAGTTCAAGTCGTACCTCGGCGTCATCGGCGTCATCTCGGCCATCCTCGCCGGAATTCTCTTCCTCGGCGACGGGCTCATGTCCGTCGCGCCCGCGGGCGAGACCTACGACCAACTCTACCTCGAAGGTATCCGCACGGCCATCATCGGCAACGTCGAACCCGCGGTCCGCCAGTCGGTGTTCCAGGTCGTCTCCATCGTCACGACGACCGGCTACGCCAGCATCGACTTCAACGCGTGGAGCGCGCCGGCGCAGTACGTCCTGCTGTTCGCGATGTTCATCGGCGGCTCCGGCGGCTCGACCGGCGGCGCGGTCAAAATCGTCCGCTGGTACGTCATCGTGAAATCGCTCCGCCGAGAGCTGTTCACGACGGCCCACCCCGAGGCGGTCCGCCCGGTCAGGCTCGCGGGCCGCGCGGTCGACGAACGGGCCATCCGCGGCATCTACGCCTTCACGCTCCTGTACCTCGTGCTCTTTTTCGTCTCGACCGGTCTGCTCCACCTCGACGCCGCGCGAACCGGCTTCGACGTGAGCATCCTCGAGACCATGAGCGCCGTCGCCGCGACCCTCGGGAACGTCGGGCCGGGCTTCGGCGTCGTCGGTCCGATGGGGAGCTATCTCGACTTCTCCAACGGCTCGAAACTGTACATGGTGCTTCTCATGTGGGTGGGGCGACTGGAGATTCTCCCCGTGTTGGTCATCTTCACGCCGGAGTACTGGCGGCGATAGCGCCGGAAAAACAGAAGTCAGTGCCCGTTTTTCGTCAGGGGTTCAACCCGTAGATGACCGAGCGAGCGAACACCAACACCGGGATGATTTCGAGGCGGCCGACCCACATGTTAAAGAGGAACATCGTCTCCGCCCACGGATTCATCCACGGGCCGGTGATGCCCGTCGAGATGCCGACGTTCCCCTGCGCGGACGCGACTTCGAACAGCGCGTCGGCGTAGGTGAACTCCGGCCCGGCGAGGTTCACGAGGAGGACGCTCGACCCGACGAGCAGCAGCAGCCAGAGCATCGAGACGATGGCCGCCTCGGAGAACTCGCGGTCCATCTCGGTCCGCGAGAGTCGGCGGCCGTTCATCTCGATGTTGACGATTGCGCTCTCGGGGAGGAAGACGCGGGAGAACTGCCAGCGGATGCCGCGGGAGATGGTGTAACCGCGGATGATTTTGATGCCGCCGACGGTCGACCCGGCGGCCCCGCCGAGGGTCATCGCCCCCGACAGCAGAATCTTCCCGCCGTCTGACCACTCGCCGAGCGGCGCGGCCTGAAAGCCGGTGCAGGTGAGCGCACTCACCCAGTGGAACGCGGCGTCGCGGACGGCGTCCGACTCCGGCCCGCCGACGACGCCCGAGAGGCCGAAGTAGTCGGCGGTCGCGACGAACGCGGACCCCGCGGTCGCGGGGAGACTGACGAGGTTCTGGACGGCCAGTGCGACCGCGCCGACCACGAAGAGGACGAGAAGCCAGCGCGTCTGGAGGTCGCCCCAGAGGCGGTCGATGTCGCGGTTCTTCAGGATGGCGTAGTGGACGGGGAAGGCGATTGCCCCCAGCGCCATGATGGGGAGCAGCACCGTCTCGATGAGCGGCGAGTCGTACGTCCCGATGGAGCCGTCGGTGACGGCGAACCCGCCGGTCGACAGGCCGGTCATCGCGTGGTTGAGCGCCTGCCACGCGACTTCCCACAGCGGGAGCGCGGCCCCGTAGTCGCTGGCGCGGATGGCGAAAAAGAGGACGACCACCGAGAAGAGCGTGTAGGCGACGAAAATCTTCCACACCGTCCGAACCGTCGAGACGACGCTCGGGTGAATCTTCTCCTCTCTGGCCTCGCCGCGGTAGAGCGCGTAGCTCCCGCTGCCGGGCCGCGAGAGGATGGAGACCGTGAGGACGATGACGCCCACGCCGCCGACCCATTGGATGAGCGAGCGCCACCACTGAATCGTCCGCGGGAGCGACGGCTCGTGGATGCCCATGGTGAGGCCGCTGCCGGTCCACCCGCTCATGCTCTCGAACAGGGCGTGTAAGGGGTCGCGGAAGTAGACGAGGCTCGACTGGGCGTAGTCGACTCCGGCGGGAACGAGCGCCGTGAACACGCTCTGCGGGGCGAAGTGCGCCGTGAGGAAGAAGGGAAGCGACCCGAAGGCGGCGGTGGCGAACCAGCCCGCGGCGGCGATTATCATCCCGTGTTTCATGCGGGGCGCGGGGGCGTCTTCGAACGCCTTCCGCGCGCCCAGCCCGACGAACGCCGTCGCGCCCCCGGCGACGAGGAACGCGATGGCGGCGTACCACTCGCCGAAGCCGACCGCGACGAGGACCGACGCGGTCATCAGCGCCGACTCCATGGCGAGGAGCGAGCCCACGTCGCGCCCGATGACCGCGAGGTCGGCGGGCCATCCCGAGACGGTTCGTCCGCGGCGGGGCATCAGTGGTCCTCGTAGTGGCCGAACACGTCGGTCACGTCGGGCGTCGCGCCCTTCGCGGAGTAGACCGTCAGGAGGTCACCCGCGCCGATGGTCGTGTTTCCGCGGGGCGTCACGGGGTCGTCGTCGCCCTCGCGCTCGATAGCGACGATGAGGGTGTCGCCGTCGAGGAGGTTCTCCTGGGCCGCCTCCTGAATCGTCATCCCCGTTATCGGCGCGTCCTCGTCGACGCGGATTTCGAACACTTCGGCGTGCTCGCCGATGCGCATGTAATCGACGATGGAGGGGCGTTTGACCGCCCGGTAGAGGTACTCCGCGATGAGCCGCTGGGGGTTCTCCATCGTGTTGACGCCGATTTGGCGGTAGAGGCTCATGTGCTCGGGGTTGTGGACGACGGAGACGATGTCGGGGATGTTGAGTTCCTTCGCAAGGAGGCAGACCATGATGTTGGTCGCGTCCTTGTCCGTCGTCGTGATGATGGCGTCGGCGCGGTCCGCACCGGCCTCGTCGAGCGTCTGTTTGACCGTGGCGTCGTCGTTGAGGACGAGACAGTCGAACGTCGCGGCGGCCGCCTCGGCCTTCGCCTCGTCGCGCTCGACGACGACGACCTCGTTGCCGCCCTCGGTGGCGATTTCGATGAGCGGCGTGCCGATGTTGCCCGCACCGACGACGATGATGTACATGACGTTCCGGCGTGCGCATCGGCTGGTGGAAAATCTGTCGGCATGTCGTTTCGTTGTTCAAACGAGAACTTTCCGCGCAAACAGCTACCGAACTCGGCGTCGACGCGTGTTCGGTCACCCTACTGGATGATAAACTGAGCGTTTGTCCAGCCCGAGCGCGCGTCTATGGCGTCTCGGTCGGGGTGGTGGACCGGATATTTATCAACAGATATGGTATATGTGGACACATGACGGCCCCAGCCAGTCGGTCCCGCGACCAAGCGAGGGTCCACCCGTGAGTCACTCTGGCGGGCGCGAACCGACGGTGAGTCTCAGTCTGCTCGACGCGACGATGGTCGGAATCGGCGCGATGATCGGCGCGGGAATCTTCGTGTTGACGGGGCTCGCAGTCGAGATCTCCGGCCCGGCGGCCATCGTCGCGTTCGCCCTCAACGGCGGCGTGACGACCTTCACGGCGCTTTCGTACGCCGAGCTCGCGGCCGCGATTCCGCGAAACGGCGGCGGGTACGCGTACGTCCGTGAGGTGTTTTCCGCACCCGTCGCCTTCGTCATGGGGTGGACGCGGTGGTTCACGTACATGATTGCGGGGTCGCTGTACGCGCTCGGGTTCGCCTCGAACTTCGTCGAGTTCGGGCACATCTACGGCTACACCCTTCCGGGGCCGCCGGTCCTGTACGCGCTCGGGGCCGTCGTGACGCTCGTGGCGCTCAACGCCCTCTCGACGGAAGCCTCGGGACGGGGCGAGACAGCCATCACGCTACTCAAAATCGCCATCCTCGGCGTGTTCGTCGCGTTCGGTCTCACGGCTGCGGACGCGGGGGAGTTCGACCCGCTTTTCACCGAGGGAGCGCTGTCGGTCCTCCCCGCGATGGGGCTGACGTTCATCGCGTTTCAGGGATACGACCTCATCGCCACCGTCACCGAGGAAGTCGAGAATCCGCAGGTAAACATCCCGCGGGCAATCCTCCTCTCGGTCGCCGTCACCGTGGTCGTCTACCTGTTCGTCGTCTTCGTCGCCATCGGGACGCTCGGCGCGGACGGGCTCGCCGGCGCGGGCGAGACGGCAATCGCGCAGGCGGCGGAGGGTTTCATGCCGACGTTCCCGATCGTCGGAACGGGCGCGGCGCTCATCGCCTTCGGGGCGGTCTTTTCGACCATCTCGGCGCTCAACGCGGTCGTCATCGGGTCGTCGCGAGTGGCGTTCGCCATGGGCCGCGAACGACAGTTGCCCGCCCGCCTCGGCCGGTTCCACCACCGGTACGGGACACCGCTCGTCGCCATTCTCGCGTCGGCCGTGGTGATGCTCGTCGCCGTCCTCGTCGTTCCCATCCGCATCGTCGGGAATCTGGCGAGTCTGTTCTCGCTTCTGGGGTTCATCATCGTCAACTACGCGTTGATTCGGCTTCGGCGGCGACAGCCGAACCTACAGCGACCTTTCGAAGTGCCGCTGTACCCCGTCACTCCGGTCCTCGGCATCGTCTGTAACGTGCTTTTGGCCCTCTTTATCGACTGGTTCACCTGGGTGCTGGCCATCGGCTGGCTCGTCGTCGGCGGCGGCGTCTACCTCCTCTTGTCGAGGCGCGACGACGTCGGCCCGGCGGGACCACCCGAGATTCAGGAGCCGGAGCCGATTGACCCGGCGGAGGGAGCCGACGACTGACCGACGAATCGACCCGAGAGTCCGAAGACTACCCGCCGACGAAACACCACACCGAGACGACTACTACACGCCGACACCAATTCACACGCATGCCCGACCCAGTAACACACGATTTACGCGTCGTCGTCGCCGGCGGTGGAGAGTTGGGCCTTCGGACGGCCGAACTCCTCTCCGACCGGGGCCACGACGTGGTCATCGTCGAAGCGGACCCGGACCGAATCCCGGACGTCGCCGACAAGTACATCGCCACCGTCATCGAGGGGGACGCCTCCCGCCCGGAGATACTCAGACAGGCCCAACCCGAGCGGAGCGACGTGGTGGCCGCACTCACCGACGACGAGTCGACCAATTTCGCCATCTGCCTGGCCGCTCAGCGGATGTCGGACGTTCGGACCGTCATGCGAATCACCGGGACGCCGGACGAACTCTACGAGGAGTTCGTGGACGGACTCGTCTTCCCAGAGCGACTCGGCGCGCGGGCGGCGACCAACGAAATCGCGAACGGCGGCGTTCGAACTATCGAAGACATCGGTGGCAACGTCGAAATCGTGGAGGTCGAAGTCGCCGAAGACGCGCCCGTCGCCGGCAAGCGACTCGACGAGGTTCGGCTCCCACAGGGGAGTCTCATCATCGTCGACTATCAGGGGAACCGAATCGGCGGCCCCGACACCGTCCTCGAAGCCGGTCACCGCTACGTGCTCGGCGTCGAGTCGGACGTGGCCGACGAAGTGATGAATCTGTTTCGGGGATAGTCCACCGACGACGACGACCGACGACGCGGAACCGAGCGACTCGATCGGCGCTCGGTGCCGTGAAAAGTCGTGCCCGTGTTAGTTCTCGACCGCGGACGCGGCGCGGACGATGGTCTCCTCGCCGAACTTCGGGCCGATGAGCTGGAGGCCGACCGGGAGACCGTCGGTCTCGCCCGCCGGCACCGAGATGGCGGGGAGGTTCGCGAGGTTCACCGGCACGGTGTTCGCGTCGGCGAGGTACATCTGCAGCGGGTCGTCGAGGCTCTCGCCGAGTTCGAACGGCGGGACCGGCATCGTCGGCGACGCGACCACGTCCACGTCCTCGAACGCCTCGTCGAAGTCCTGTTTGACCCACGCGCGGGCGTCCTGGGCCTTCGCGTAGTACTTGTCGTGGTAGCCCGCAGAGAGGGCGTACGTGCCGAGGAGGATGCGGCGCTTGACCTCGGAGCCGAAGCCGTCTTCGCGAGCGCGGGCGAACGCCTCGTTCCAGTTGCCGTCGTAACCGCCGGACTTGCCGTAGCGGACCCCGTCGAAGCGGGCGAGGTTCGACGACGCCTCGGACATGGCGATGACGTAGTAGGCGGCGACGGCCTTCTCGACGGAGGGCATGCTGACCTCGCGGTACTCCGCGCCCTGCGCTTCGAGTTCGTCGAGCGCGGCCCAGAACGCCGCTTCGACGCCCTCGTCCGCGCCCTCGACGAACTCGGTCGGGACGCCGATGGTGAGACCGTCCACGTCGCCGTCGGCGGCCGCGGCGTAGTTCGAGTCGGCACCGGCGTCGCGGGTCGTGCCGTCTCGGTCGTCGGGGCCGGCGATGACGTCGAGGAGCGCGGCGGCGTCCTCGACGGTCGGCGCGATGGGGCCGATCTGTTCGAGGGAGTTCGCGTAGGCGACGAGGCCGTACCGCGAGACGAGGCCGTAGGTCGGCTTGATGCCGACGACGCCGCAGAACGCGGCGGGACAACGGATGGAGCCACCCGTATCGGTGCCGAGCGCGAGGTCGGCCTCGCCGGCGGCGACGGCGGCCGCGGAGCCACCGGAGGAGCCGCCGGGGACGCGGGACTCGTCGACGGGGTTCTTCGTCGGGCCGAACGCCGAGGTCTCGGTCGTCGTCCCCATGCCGAACTCGTCCATGTTGGCCTTGCCGACGATGGTCGCGCCGGCGCCCTTCAGGAGTTCGACGACGGTCGCGTCGTACGGCGGGACGTAGTCTTCGAGCATCGCGGAGCCGCAGGTCGTCCGCAGCCCCTCCGTGGAGATGTTGTCCTTGACGGCGACCGTCTTGCCGGCCAGCGGGCCGTCGTCGGAGCCGTCGAGCGTCTCTTTCGTGATGAAGGCGTTCAGCGACATCTACGACACCCGCGGGCCCTTGAAGAAGCCGTCTTCGGTCTCTGCGGCGTTCGAGAGCGCCTCCTCTTGGGAGAGGCCGTCGCGGACCTCGTCGGGGCGCATCACGTTCACCAGTTCGTCCTCGCGGTCGACTTCGGGGACCTCGTCGAGGGCGTCGAAGTAGCCGAGGATGTCCGCGAACTGCGCCGCGAACTCCTCGACCTCGTCCTCGTCGAGGTCGACCCGCGCCAACTCGGCGACGTGTCGAACCTCGTCGGCGTCGACGGGCGTATCGCTCATGTATCGGAGGTGACGGAGACCGGGAGTAAGAGTTTCGGTGTGGGTCGTTTCGTCCGGTCCCCGGTGCGGACCCGCCCGGTCGAGGCCACCGACGAGGCGGCCGAGATTGACCGTGCGAACTCAGCCCATTCCGTCCTTCTGCCGCCGTCAGATATAAGTAACGAGGGTCGATACGAATAGACGGAGAACGACCGTTCCCAGTTGCTTCTCTCGCACACAAATGACAGAAAGTGTCCGACGTTTCACGACCGGCAACGCGCGCGTGCGCAATGAGAATACAAAAGATACCGAACAGACCGACGCTGAGCGGGAGCAGACGCGCTCGTGTCCCGAGTGCGGCTCGGAGAGTCTCGTCGCCGACTCCGAACACGGCGAGACGGTCTGCGAGGACTGCGGCCTCGTCGTGGAGGAAAACGAGATAGACCACGGCCCCGAGTGGCGCGCGTTCAACTCCTCGGAGAAAGACCAGAAGTCCCGCGTCGGCGCGCCCACGACGAACATGATGCACGACAAGGGGCTGTCGACCAACATCGGCTGGCAGAACAAAGACGCCTACGGGCGCTCGCTGTCGTCCCGCCAACGCGAGAAGATGCAGCGACTTCGCACGTGGAACGAGCGGTTCCGCACCCGCGACTCCAAGGAGCGCAACCTCAAGCAGGCGCTCGGCGAAATCGACCGCATGGCCTCCGCGCTCGGCCTCCCGGACAACGTCCGCGAGACCGCCTCGGTCATCTATCGCCGCGCGCTCGACGACGATCTGCTCCCCGGCCGCTCCATCGAGGGCGTCGCCACGTCGGCGCTGTACGCCGCCGCTCGCATGGCCGACACCCCGCGGTCGCTCGACGAGATTACGAGCGTCTCGCGCGTCGAGAAGGACGAAATCGCCCGCACCTACCGTTACGTCGTCCGCGAGCTGAAGCTCGAAATCAAGCCCGCCGACCCCGAGCAGTACGTCCCGCGGTTCGCCAGCGAACTCGGCCTCTCCGACGAGTCCGAGCGACGCGCGCGCCAACTCTTGAAGAACGCCAAAGAACAGGGTGTCCACTCCGGCAAGTCGCCGGTCGGCCTCGCCGCCGCCGCCGTCTACGCGGCCTCGCTTCTCACCAACGAGAAGGTGACGCAAAACGAGGTCTCCGAGGTCGCCAACATCTCGGAAGTCACCATCCGCAACCGCTACCACGAACTCCTCGAAGCCGAAGAGCAGGTCCAACTGCCCTAACCCGGCCGGGCCGCTCGGTTCGCGCCGCCGCGTCTCGCTCCGTTTCGCTTCGTTTCGTCTCGTTTCGCAACAGCCATGCCGCTCGCTCCGGAGCCACAGCCATGGAGACGACGCGACACTTCACCTCGACCGTGTACATCGTCAACGACGGCGCGGTGGCCCTCCACCGACACGAGCGCCTCGGCATCCGCATCCCGCCGGGCGGCCACGTCGACCGCGACGAACTCCCCCACGAGGCCGGCCTGCGCGAGGTCCGCGAGGAGACGGGCCTCGACCCGGAACTCGTCGACGACACGCCGACCGTCCCCGCGCCCGACGGTCGGGCGCTCCCACAACCCCGCCAGCAGATGCTCTACGACATCAACGTCCACGGCGACGGCTCGGTCGGCCACCAGCACATCGACCACATCTTCTACGCCCGCGTGGACTCCCGCGACATCGACCCCGCGTCGGGCGAGGCCGACCCCGAGGTCTGGTCGTGGTACGACGAGTCGGACCTCCGCGAGAGCGACCTCGACCCCGACACGGTGCAGTTCGCCCTGGAGGCCATCGAGGTCGTACGCGGCGACGAAACCGAAAACTGAGTCGAACGGAGGCGACGAGACCGACAGGACCCGGCCTACTCCACGAGCGATTCGACGTACCGCTGGACGTGGTTCTCCATCCGTCGCTTGAACCCCGCCTGTCGCGCGAGCCGGTCGAGTTCGCGCGAGGCGTAGGTCCCGTACTGGACCGCCTTCTTGTCCGCTTCCGCGACCGACTCGGGGAGCACGCCGCTCGCGGCCTCCCTGAGCGCGACCTTCCGCCGGTCGCCGTCGACGAGTAACGCGCCGGGAAGCGGGAGCGCCGCCGAGACTACGCGGTCGTGGAGCAACGGCGCGACGGGCTCGACCCCGGCGGCGCGGAGGACGAGCAGGTCGCGTTCGAGCTGGTCGGGGAGCGTGAGAATCATCTCGCGGGCGGCCCCGCGGACGGTTTCGGCCTCGACGCGCGGGTCGTCGGGAGCCTTCTGGACTTTGGCGTAGCCGCCGAACAGTTCGTCCGCGCCCTGCCCGACCGCGAGGCGGTCGTAGCCGTCTTCGGCGACTTGCTCAGCGAGTAGATACAGCGGGAGGACGATTTGCACGTCCATCGGGTTCGTCCGCCCGAGCGCGGCGACGATTTCCGGAACGGCGCGTTCGAGCGCCTCGTGAGTGAGTTCGACAACGGCGAGGTCGCGGTCCATCGCGGCGGCGGCCTCGCGGGCGGCGGCGACGTCGTGGGAGCCCTCGAAGCCGGCGACGTAACAGGGGGTGTCAGGCACGCCGGCCGCGACGACCGCGGAGTCGACGCCGCCCGAGAAGGCCACGGCGAGACCGTCGTCGTCGACCGACCGAACCGAATCGAAGACCGCGTCGCGGACGCGCTCGAGCGCGGCGTCGCGGTCGGTGGCTGCCGGCGGGTCGGGGAGCGACCAGACGCGTTCGTCGTCGCCGGCGGCTTCACCGGCCGTCTCGCGGGCGTGACCGGCGGGGACGGCGACCGGGTCGTCGAGGTCGCGGTGGTCGAACGACCACCGCTCTGGGTCGTCGCGTTCGGTGAAGAGGGGCTGACGACCGAGCACGTCGCGGACGAGTCGGCCGTCGAGTTCGCCCGCGAAGCCCGCGGTTCCGGGGAGCGGGTCGCGCTCGGCGAGGGCGCGTCGGACGAGGTCGGGGGAAGCGCCGCGCATCAAAAGAGGTCCGTCAGGGCGTGTTTCAGGCGTCGGGTCGCGCCGCCCGCGGCCTGCCGGAACGAGATGCGCCACGGGGTCTTGTTGCCGACGACGCTGGTTCGCCCCTCGGCGACGGCCGAGAGGATGGCGTCCGCGCTTCGGGTGTCGGTGCCGACCTCGGTGACGGCCTGTCCGACCATCTCCGCGATGTGAGCGTCGCTCCCGGCCGTCATCGGGAGGTTCCGCCGCTTGGCGAACCGCTCGGCGCGCTGGTTTGCGATGCCGGTGAGGAGCCGCGAGTTGTAGATTTCGATGGCGTCGGCGCTGGCGAGTTGCGCGCTGGAGATGTGCGGAGCGACGCCGTGACGCGACTTCTGGAAGGGGTGCGGGACGACGGCGATACCGCCGGCGTCGTGGATGCGGTCGAGCGTCTCGTCGTACGACAACCCCGCTGGAATCAGTTCCTCGACACCGAGCGCGAGGACGTGGCCCGCGGCGCAGGTGACTTCCATCCCGGGGATGCCGACCAGTCCGTAGTCGGCCGCGAGTTCCGCGGCTTCGAGGCTGGCGTCTATCTCGTCGTGGTCGGTCACGGCGAGGGCGTCCAAGCCGACCGCGACCGCCTGTTCGAGGAGGTACTCGATTGGGTCCCGCCCGTCGTAGGACAGAGACGAATGCGAGTGCAACTCGACCGATAACACACCGTCTCCTAACGATGGAGGCTAAAAAAGCGCCCCGGTCCCGGTGTGATTGGCGTGTGTACCTCACGCACGGTTTCCGGTGGGGTATCGGGCACGCCGCCCGTTGATGACGCCGACGCGAGAGACCGTCCGCGTCCGCAGACACTCCGCGCGCGCCGACATACCGCCAAAACTGGTCGAAATGTAAGAATACAGAAATAATATCGCGGGCGACGAACTCCACGGACGGTGGCGCACCCGCACCGCGCGGCTCCACCGGGTGAGAGAGATGACCGTACGAGACATCGCACGACCGAGAGACGAACTGGTGACAGCGAGGGAAGACACGCCGATTCGAGAGCTAGCGAAGCTGATGGAGGACCGAAAGGTCGGTTCGGTCGTCGTCGCGGACGGCGACGACATACAGGGTATCGTGACTGACCGAGACATCGCGCTCAAGTGCGTCGCCGCCGGCGGCGACACGAACGGGATGACGGCGAGAGACGCGATGACCGAGCGACCGTTCACCGTCGACGCCGACGTGGGCGTCTTCGACCTGTTCCGGCAGATGCGGGAACACGGCGTCCGGCGCGCGCCGATAACCGACGGCGGCAGGCTGACGGGTATCGTCACGATGGACGACCTGCTCGTGTTGCTCCAAGACGAGATGCACGAGCTGACGGAGATAATCCGCGCCGAGTCGCCGCCGTACACGCCCGCGTGAGTCGGATGCGGGCGACGACGGCGGCTCCGACCACATTTTACGCACGTTCGTGCACATAGAAAGGGTTTACAATGTGCGTTCTGACCATACCAGTGAATGACGCTTTCCGACGCGGACCGCGACCTCGTCGTCGCCGAACTCGGTCGAGACCCGACGCCGGCCGAGGAGATACTCTTCGAAAACCTCTGGAGCGAACACTGCGCCTACCGGTCGTCTCGCCCGCTTCTGTCGGCGTTCGACTCGGAGGGCGACCAGGTCGTCATCGGTCCCGGTGACGACGCCGCGGTCGTCGCTCTGGACGACGACACCTACATCACGCTCGGTATCGAGAGCCACAACCACCCCTCCTACGTCGACCCCTACGACGGCGCGGCCACGGGCGTCGGCGGCATCGTCCGCGACACCCTCTCGATGGGCGCATACCCCATCGCGCTGGCCGACTGCCTCTACTTCGGCGACTTCGACCGCGAGCACTCGCGGTACCTCCTCGACGGCGTCGTCGAGGGCATCGCCGACTACGGCAACGCCATCGGTGTCCCGACCGTGACCGGCTCGACCTCGTTCCACGAGAACTACGAGGGCAATCCGCTCGTCAACGTCGCCTGCGTCGGCCTCCTCTCGGCCGATCGCCTCGTCACGGCCGAAGCGCAGAAGGCCGGCAACAAACTCGTTCTCGTCGGCAGTTCGACCGGCCGCGACGGTCTCGGCGGCGCGTCCTTCGCCAGCGAGGACCTCGCGGAGGACGCCGAAACCGAAGACCGGCCCGCGGTGCAGGTCGGCGACCCCTACACGGAGAAACTGCTCATCGAGTGCAACGAGGCGCTCATCGACGAGGACCTCGTCGAGTCCGCCCGCGACCTCGGGGCCGCCGGTCTCGGCGGCGCGTCCTCCGAACTCGTCGCCAAGGGCGGTTTCGGCGCGGAAATCGACCTCGAGAAGGTCCACCAGCGCGAGCCGAACATGAACGCCTTCGAGATTCTCCTCTCGGAGTCCCAAGAGCGCATGTGCTACGAGGTGACCCCCGAGAACGTCGAGCGCGTGCAGGAACTCGCCGCGCGCTTCGACCTCGGCAGCGCCGTCATCGGCGAGGTCGCCGAGGGCAACTACGTCTGTACCTTCGACGGCGAACCCGTCGTCGACGTGCCGCCGGAGTTCCTCGCTGAGGGCGCGCCGATGAACGACCTCGACTCGGTCGAACCCGAGTCGGCGGCGCGCGACCTACCCGCGTTCGACCTCTCCGAGGCGTTCGAGGCGGTCGTCTCCGACCCCAACACGGCGTCGAAGCGCTGGGTCTACCGCCAGTACGACCACGAGGTCGGCCTGCGGACCGCCCGACGCCCCGGCGACGACGCGGCGCTCCTCGACGTGCCCGAGGCCGACACGAAACTCGCGTTCACCGGCGGCGCGGACCCCAACTGGACGACCGCCGCGCCCTACGACGGCGCGCGCGCGGTCGCCTTCGAGAACGCGACCAACCTCGCCGCGAAAGGCGCGTCGCCCCTCGCGACCGTCGACTGCCTCAACGGCGGCAACCCCGAGAAGCCCGACGTGTACGGCGGCTTCAAGGGCATCGTCGACGGCCTCGCCGACATGTGCCGGGCGCTTTCGGTCCCGGTCGTCGGCGGCAACGTCTCGCTGTACAACGACTCCGTCTCCGGCCCGATTCCGCCGACGCCGACGTTGGCGATGGTGGGTAAGGCCGACGGCTCCTCGCCCGGCCTCTCGCTCTCGGGCGAGGGCGACCTGTTCCTCGTCGGCCACTCCGGCGGGGCACTCGGCGGCTCGGCGGTCCTCGAACACGCCGGCGGCTCCGACGCCTTCCCGGCGCTCCCCGAGGACGCCGACGCCGCGACGGCGGTCGAGACGATTCAGGCCGTCGCCGCGGACGACGCCACGGTCGCGGTCCACGACGTGAGCCACGGCGGCCTCGCGGTCGCGCTGGCCGAGATGGTCACAGACGAGGTCGGCGCGGACGTGTCCGTCGACGACTACGTCTCGCTGTTCGAGGAGACGCCCGGTCGCGTCGTCGTCGAGACGACCGACGAGGCCGCGCTCCGCGACCTCGCGGGCGACGTGCCCGTGGTCGAACTCGGAACGACGACCGACGACGCGACGCTCTCGGTCGCGGTCGACGGCGACGAGGCCGCCTACGACGCGGCCGACATCGCCGACCTGCGCGACGTGCTGGCTCGCGAACTCGACTGAACCGAAAGCTAAACTGAAAAGGCGCGGTGCCGCGTCACGCCGCTTCCGTTACGGTTCGAGGACGACTTTCCCGCTGCTCTTTCTGGCTTCGATGTACTCGTGGGCCGCCGCGGCGTCTTCGAGGGCGAACGTCTCGCCGACGACCACGTCGAGTTCGCCCGCGGCGAGCAGTTCGGATAGTTCCGGCACCGCGCCGAGAATCGACTCGGGGCGCTGCTGCATGGCGCTTCCGAGGTGGAAGCCGATGACCGACTTGTTCTCGAACAGCAGGCGCGTCGGGTCCGCCTCGGCCGCGTCGCCGGACGCCGCCCCGTAGGTGACGAGTCGGCCGAAGTCGGCGAGGGCGTCCAGACTGCGCCGGAACGTCTCGCCGCCGACGCCGTCGAGGACGAGGTCGACGCCCGCGCCGTCGGTCTCGTCGGCGACGACCTCGCGGAAGTCCGCTTCGGTGTACTGGATGCCGTGGTCGAGTCCGAGGTCGGCCGCGAGGTCGAGTTTCTCCTCGGTGCTGGCCGTGCCGAACGTCTCGACGCCGGCGTGGGAGGCGAGTTGGACCGCCGCGGTGCCGACGCCGCCGGCGGCCGCCTGAATCAGCACGCGCTCGTCGTCGGCGAGGTCGCCCCACTCGTGGAGGCAGTTGTACGCGGTGAGGAACTGGACGGGGAAGCCGGCGGCCTCGGCGAACGACATCGACTCGGGGACGTCGAACAGCGTCGGGGCCGGCGTGGTGACGTACTCGGCGTACGCCCCGCCGCCGGTCATGGCGACGACGCGCTCGCCGACCTCGCGGTCGACGCCGTCGCCGACCGCGTCGATGGTTCCTGCGGCCTCCATCCCCGGCGTATACGGCGGTGCCGGGCCGTCTCGGTAGGTCCCGCGCCGCTGCATGATGTCGGCGAAGTTGATGCCGGCGGCCTCGACGGCGATGCGGACCTCGCCCGGTCCCGGCTCGGGCGTCTCGGTCTCTCGCAGTTCGAGGCTGTCGGAACTCCCGTACTCGGTGACGACGATAGATTTCACGCCGAGTCGTAGCGCCGGGTGTCGTAAAAGCGGAGAGAACGCGGAAGTTCGTACAAATTGCCGGTTCTGGGGGTCCCCGAGCGCGCTTACGCCAGCGCCAGCGGGAGGCCGAACACGACGACGAGGCCGACGACGAGAACGAGGATACCGGTCGTGACCTGACTCATCGAGAAGTCCTGCATCGGGGAGGTGACGCGGGCGTCCTCGTCCGCGTGGTGGTCGTCGTGTCCGTGGTCGCCGTGGTCGTGGTCGTCGCTCATACGCGGGGCGACGGGTTCGCGGTACAAAAACGCACCTAACCGTCGTCCGCGGACGGCGCGGCCCGCGAGTCGGCAGCCAGTCGCGGGAGAACGCCTCGCCGGACGGGGCAGGACCGGAGCAGCACGGTCAGGTTCGGGACAGATACAGCACGACCAGAAACGCGAGCGCGAGCGGGAGGAACGGGATCGCGGCGTCGAGCGGGACCAGAAGCGCCACTATCGCGGCCATCACCACGAACTCGACGACCACCAGCAGGCTGAGTAGCTCGGCTGAATCCGCCATCGTTCGAACTGGAACCCGCGTCGTGGTTCTCACGGACGGGACATCAAGGTGGCTCTGCCGCGGGGGACGGCGAGGGAACCGGCTCAGTCTCGCGGTCACCGGGCGACTCGGCGAGGTGGTCGGAATTCCGCCCACCACCTGCCGTAGTCGAAACGGTGAAACGGCTCTTTCGCCAACGATTCGGTAGCGAATGCTCACGAAGCGCATCATCCCCTGTATCGACGTCGACCTCGACGAGGACGGGAACCCGGCCGTCTACACTGGCGTCAACTTCGAGGACCTGAAGTACACGGGCGACCCGGTCGAAATGGCCAAACTGTACAACGAGGCGGGCGCGGACGAGTTCGTCTTCCTCGACATCACCGCCTCCGCGGAGGGGCGCGAGACGATGCTCGACACCGTCTCGAAGGTCGCAGACGAGGTGTTCATCCCGCTGACCGTCGGCGGCGGCATCCGCACCCGCGACGACATCAAAGAGACGCTCCGCGCCGGCGCGGACAAGGTCTCTATCAACACCGCGGCGCTCCAGAACCCCGACCTCATCGAGGAAGGCGCGCGCTCCTTCGGGAGTCAGTGCATCGTCATCTCGGTAGACGCCCGGCGGCGCTACGACGAGGATGGCGAGCACTACGTCGAGGTCGACGGCGAGTCCTGCTGGTTCGAGTGTACGGTCAAAGGCGGCCGCGAGGGAACCGGCGTCGACGTGGTCGAGTGGGCCCGCGAGGCCGAATCGCGCGGCGCGGGCGAGCTGTTCATCAACTCCATCGACGCCGACGGGACGAAAGACGGCTACGACATCCCGCTGACGAAGGCCGTCTGCGACAGCGTCTCGACCCCCGTCATCGCCTCCTCCGGCTGTGGCGGCCCTGAAGACATGTACGAGGTCTTCACCGAGGCCGGCGCGGACGCCGGTCTCGCCGCCTCCATCTTCCACTTCGACGAGTACACCATTCGGGACGTCAAGGAGTACCTCGACGAGCGCGACGTGCCGGTTCGACTGTAAACGTCCACGTCCCTTCTCCGTCTCTCTTCGTCCCTCTTTTCGCGCCCGCCGCCGGCCCCGCCCGCCGGTCGTGCGCCCCCCGCGCAGTCGGAACTAATCTTAACCCGCCGGCGCACCGTATCTCGACCCGAGATGACCGACGACGCGTGGCTCGAAGCCCTCCGCACACACCGCGAAGAGAAGGACCGCTATCTCGCCGCGGACCGCAACTCGCCGATTCCGCCGGACCAGCGGGAGTTTTTCGACGGCCTCGACTACTTCGACCCCGACCCCGACCTCCGGTTCGAACTCGAACTCCGGGCGTACGACGACCCCGAGCGCATCACCATCGGCACCACCACCGACGGCGAGCGCGAGTACCTCGCGTGGGGGCGCTTCGAGTTCGAGGTCGGTGGCGAGACGCACTCCCTCGACGCCTACCGCGCCGACGCCGACGAGGACCGCCTGTGGGTTCCCTTCCGCGACGAGACGAACACCGAGGAGACCTACGGGGCCGGCCGCTACCTCGACCTCGAAGCCGCGGACCGGACCGACGACGGCCGGTGGGTCGTCGACTTCAACGACGCGTACAACCCGTTTTGCGCCTACTCCCCGCGCTACGAGTGTCCGCTCGTCCCGATGGAGAACTGGCTCGAAGTCCGTATCGAAGCCGGCGAGAAGGACTACGAAGGCCCGGGCGGCGGAGGCGAATGACCGAGAAACGCACCGCTCACGGTCGGAGCGAAACGAGAGAGAACCCGCAGATTACGCGTCGATACCGGCGCGGTAGGCGTCGGTGAAATCGTCGGCGGTGCGCTGGACGCCGCGGGCGGCCTCCGCGAGCGCGTCGAGGGGGTCGACGCCGGGCTCCGTCTTGATAGAGAGGACGGGGTCCGTCTGTCCGCCGGACTGCTCGGGGTTCACGTCGTAGGTCGCGGCCGTGACGGTGTCGGTCTGGAGGAGTTCGCCCTTCAGGACGTTCATGAAGGTGTGGTCCTCGCCGCCGATTTCGATGCGGAGTTCCTCGTCGGTCTTGTCGATGACCCGCAGTTCCATGGCTCTCCGTTCCCTCCAGCGGCGTTTTAACGTTTCGTCTCGGGGACCGCGACCAGTTCGTCGAAGTCCGGGTCCGCGTCGAGGAGTTCGTACCGCCCGTCGCCGTCTGGGGCCGCGACGACGCCCTCGGCGACGAGGTGGTCCAAGTGGGCGAACGCCTCGCCGGGGGCGTGGAGAATGTGGATGGCCGAGAGGTCGCCGAACAGGCGCGCGCTCACGGTCCACGCGTCGGCCGGGCCGTGTTCGTCGAGGACCGAGACGACGCGCTCGGTGCGCTCGCGGTGGTGCTCGGCGATGACGCGCGCCCGGCCGGCGGGGTCGTCGATGGGGTCGCGGTGGCCGGGCCACGCCTGCGCGAAGTCGAGGTCGACGAGGCGCGCGAGGCTGTCGAGGTAGGTTTCGAGCGGGCGGTCGACCCGGAGGTCCGCGCCGCCGACGTTCGGGGTGTACTTCGGGAGAATCGCGTCGCCGACGAACGCCTCGCGGCCGCGCTCGCCGTCGAAGGCGAAGGCGCTCAGCCCCGCGGCGTGGCCGGGGAGGTGGACGACTTCGAGGTCGCCGTCGCCGGCGGCGATGCGGTCGCCGTCCTCGACGGGCGTCACGTCGACCCGGTCGCCCCGGAGGTCGTCGTGGCCGTCGAGGAACGCGGTCACTTCGGCGAGCGGTTCCTCGGGAATACGCCACTCCCCGAAGCGGCGCTCGCGAATCTCGCGCTCGGCCGCGATAGCGTCTGGGTCGCCCGCGACGATGCCCGCGTCGTCGGCGTGGACGTACACCGGCGCGCCGCTTTCGGTCTGGAGTTCGCCCGCGAGACCGGCGTGGTCGGCGTGCCAGTGGGTGAGGACGATTGCTTCGAGGTCGGCGACCCCGTAGCCGGCCGCGTCGAGTCCCTCGCGGAGGTCTCGGCGGACCGAGTCGGTCGCGACGCCGGCGTCGACCAGCGTCGGCCGGTCGCCGGGGAGGAGGTAGGCGTTGTTCAAGCCCTCGAAGACGGTGTTACCCAGCCGTATCCGTTCCATGCGGCCACCTGGCCGTCGAGGTTCATGATTATTCCGAATGGTCTCGGAGGGCCTAGCGTCCCGCGGTTTGTCGGGCGGTCGCCGTCGGTCGGTCCGTTGACGCCCCGGCTTGCCGGCGAACGCCCGGTACATTCAAAAGCCGGCGTTGCATCGAATCGCACGTCGAATGCCGGTGGACTTCTACGAACTCCTCGGGGTCGAACGCGACGCCGAGACGGCGGAGATAAAGCAGGCCTTTCGTCAGCGCGCTCGGGAGTACCACCCCGACGTCAACGACGACGAGCGAGCGACTGCGCAGTTCACCGTCGTCCGGAAGGCCTACGAAGTCCTCACCGACGACGCCGAGCGCGCCGACTACGACCGGATGGGTCACGGGACGTACGTCGAGAAACGGCTCGACGGCCTGACGAAGTTCAAATACCCCGGGAAAGCCGGAGAGAACGACGGTTCCGGGTCGGAAACCGGCAGTCGGTCGACTTCGAGTCGGGCGTCATCGTCGCGGTCCTCGACCGGACGGTCGTCTTCGTCCACGACGTCTTCTTCGTCCTCCGGTCGGTCGTCTTCTTCGTCCTCGTCGTCCCGGTCGTCGTCCTCCCGACGGTCGAGTTCCGGACGCGCGTCGTCTTCGTCTTCGAACGCGAGTTCGTCGCGGTCGAGTCGGTCGCGCACCTCGGGGTCGGCTTCCTCGTCGTCCTCGTCGCGGTCCACGGGCTCCACACAGTCGACCACCGCGGGCGGGTCGTCGCGCACCCGCGCCCGAAACTCGCAGTCCGGTCGGACGGGGACGACCGGCCGGTTCGAACGCGAACGCGGCGGGTCCGAGTCGGCGGCCGCGACCGCGTCCGGGTCGACGAACCCGCTTTGGTACGGGTGGGGCGTCTCGCTCCTCGCGCTCCTCGCGTACCTCGGCGGCTTCGCGTGGCTCCTCGCGGACGACGGCGCGGGATTCGTGACCGCGCTCGCGTCGCTCGACACCGCCGCGCCCGCCGCTGGACTCCTCGCGTCGTCGCCGCTGTCGCTGCCGAGCCTCGCGGCCCTGCAAGCCGCGGCAGCGACGCCGACGGTGCTCGTCTTTCCGGTCGCGGCGGCGCTGCTCGCCGTCTCGCTCGCCGCTGTCATCGCTCGGTTCGGCCACGCGTGGACCACGTGGTTCTACGCGCTCGCGGCGACCGTGCCGCTGGCGCTCGTGGCGGCCGGCGCGGTCGGCGTCGGGCGACCCGTCACGGTCGACCTCCTCGGATTCGTCGTCTGTCCGCTCCTCGGAGCCGGCGGATTCGTCGTCGACGCGGGTCGGTATCTCTTCGCCTCGCGGTAACGTCTCGAACCGCGGCGTCGCCGTCGCCCACGATTTTTGTCGTTCGCGTCCGACGGTTCGGTATGGCCATCCCGACCGACTCGGTCCGGCGGTTCCGACTCCGCGGCGTGAACGCGTACCTCGTCTCCGACGGCTCGGAGACGGTGCTCGTGGACGCCGGGACGCCGCGGGATCGCGACCGACTCCTCCGCGGTCTCGCCCGCGTGGACCTCGACCCCGGCGCTATCGACCGGGTGCTCGTGACCCACTTCGACCTCGACCACGTCGGGACGCTCGCCTCGCTCAGCCTCCGCGACGACGTGCCGATTCACCTCGCCGAGCCGGACGCCTCGCACCTGACGGGCGCGTCGAAGCCGTCGCTCCGGTCGGCGAAGGGCGCGGCGCAGCGCGTGCTCACGTCGTTTCTCGACCGACCGACGAACCCCGTGGAGGTCGTCCGGGACGGCGACGAACTCGGCGGCTTCGTCGCGTATCGGACGCCGGGACACACTCCCGGCCACACCGCGTTCGTCCACGAGGACCACGGCGTCGCGTTCGTCGGCGACATGGTCCGCGAGTCGAACGGGAGCCTCGGGCTGTTGCCGGGGGTACTCGCGACCGACGCCGCGGAGAACAGGCGGAGCGTCCGCGAGTTCGCGGCGCGCTGTCCGCCGGTCGACGTGGTCGCCATGGGACACGGCGAACCGGTCACGGCGTACGGATACGGCGCGCTGAAGCGACTCGCGGACAAGCTCTAATCCGACAGCGACCGCTCTCGAGAGGTATGACGGGTCGCGTGACGGCGAGAAACCGGGCTGTCGCTCGTGTCTGAGTTAAGAGCGGGGACCGCGGCCGAGCGCAGGTCCCCGGACTGACCAAGCCACTGTGAGGAGCACCAGTCTCACAGCTGCCTGACGCGCCCGGCGGAAGTGAATCGAACCACGCGCGTCAACACCACGTTGGACACTAGTTGTAAAAAGTCCTTTGTTATCGCCAATTAGAACCACGCCCTCCAGAACGACTGGATAAATATGCTCTTATGTGAGCCATATGGGCGCATCAACTGAACATATCGTAACCTTCATGGTTGTTACTGGACGAACGAACGGCAGAATCGTGAAGAATCTATCGAATCCGCGGACGACGGTCGAATACGGCGGAAAATACGCTATCTGACCAGGTACGGGTCCGCTCCGGGCATGAAGCGACCGAGGTCTGACTCGCGGCGGAAGTCGGTCGACTGGAGTTCCAGCAGGCCGGCGACGAGTTCGTCGTGGTCGCCGTCGTCCCACTCGTCGGGGTCCTTGATGGGCAACACGAGAAAGCCGCTCCCGCGGAGTTCTTTCCCGTGGAGCACCTCCATGTCGACGTCGGTCTTCCAGCCGACGGACGTGTAGTTGTTCAGGACGTGCTTCGTCGCCACCGCACCGACCGGCAGGAGGACGTGGGCGGCGATGGCGCGGAGTTCCGCGTCGAAAAAGCGCTCCATGTCGGTGTAGTCGGCCGCCGACGGCGTCCCGTCCGGCACGCACATATGTAGATACGAGAAGAACGTGCGGTTCACCGTCGGTTCGTCGCCCGCCTCGGCCAGCAACTCGCCGCCTTCGAGCGCCGGGAACAGTCTGTCGCCCGCCTCCCCCGAAAAGGGGATGCCGGTCTCGACGCCCCCGTGGACGCCGGGGTGGTCGCCGATGACGTGGAAGTCGGCGTTGGCGTCGCCGTAGCCGGGGACGTACCGGTCACACGACGGTCGCATGTCGAACGGGTTTCTCGTGCGGTCGGTTACGTTTCTCACGGTACTCTCTGTGGGAGCGGTCGGTAAAGAAGACGTGGTTCGCCCCGATATCGTACACGAACGAGCGTGAGGGACGCGTCGAGAGGGAACGTCGTCCGCGCGGTCGCCCCGCCGAGGACCTCGGTCAGAGTTCGACGCCCGAGGGGATGAGGCTCTGGCTCCGCAGGAGCGTCCCGTCGCCGTCGTAGACGAGGAACGTGGATTTCCCGAAGGTCTCGAAGTGGTCGCCCTCGATGGCCACGTCGACGCGGTAGCGCCCCTCGTCGTCGCCCGCGGCGCGCCCGTACTCGCGGGCCGCGCGGATGAAGTCCAACACGTCGTCGGCGCGAGCGTTGAGTTCGAGGACGTAGTCGCCGGTGAGCCGGTCCGTCACGCTCACGACGCCTCGGGCGTCCGAGTCGTCGACGGAGTCTTGCAGCCGAAAGGAGACGTCCAGTTCCTCCGCGGCGAGCACGTCGCCGCTGGTCGAGAGGAACCGCGACCGGAGCTCCTCGGCCGGGCCGTAGAAGTCGATAGATACCGTCGGTTGGCGAGGGTCGCCGTCGTCCTCGTACCAATCGACATCGCGGACATCGAGTTCGAAGTAGTCACGCCGCATTCCGTACTGTTGGTTGTACTGCGCGGCCTATTAACGTGACGCCGCCGGACCGTCGTTCCGACGTCGAAACCGGCCGATTACGCCGGTTCGACGCGCTCTCTGCACAACGGTTATCGGCCGCCGCCGCGAGCGGACCGCATATGGAACCCGTCAACCTCGACGAGAGCTTCGCGTCGTTCGACGAGACGTGGGCCCCGAGAATCGCCGCGGAGCTGAACGACTACGCGGTGAAGGTCGCGAAACTCGACGGCGAGTTCGTCTGGCACACCCACGACGAGACTGACGAGTTGTTCCTCGTCCGCGACGGGCGGCTTCGAATCGAGTTCCGCGACCGCGACGACGCGGTACTCGGGTCGGGCGACCTCCTCGTGGTCCCCCGCGGCGTCGAACACCGGCCCGTGGCGCTCGAACCGACCGAAGTCCTCCTCGTCGAGCCGACCGAGACGCTCAACACCGGCGACGCCGAGGAGAGCGACCTGACTCACGGCGACCCCGAACGGCTCTCCTGAGGGGTCAACCGGGCGTGTTCGTTCCCGCCACGTCGCCGCGATGGCCCGCCTCTACTGTCGGTAGTTTTTACCTGTCAGCCCGTGCGATTGTCCTATGGTCTGGGTCCGCTCCGAACACGCGGGTGCGCTGGCCGTCGTCTCGACGTGGCTCTGCGCGCTCCTCCCGTGGAACGTCACGTACACGCCGAACCTCTCGGGCGTGAGCCTGCTTTTCGTCCGGTTCCCCTTCGCCGAGATTCAGTTCGCGTGGGGCCTCTCCAGCCGCGTCGCGGTCAGGAGCCCGCTGTCCGCGCTGTCGCTGCAGTCGGGACAGACCGTCGCCGTCGCCTACCAAGCGTGGGTCGTCGGCGCGGCCATCCTCGCGCTCGCGGTCCTGTTTTCCATCGTCTATTACCTGCGCGACGAGCGGGTCGAAGCCGGGCCGGTCGACCCCGTTCGAGTCCTCGGCGGCCTCCTCGGCGTCGTCGGCGTCGTCCTCGCCGCAGCGACGTATCTGCTCGCGACGCGCGGGCTTCCGGGTATCCCGCTCCCGCTCGGCGTCGTCATCTCGCTCGTTCTCGCCGGCGTGCTCCTAACGGTCGACCGGACCTGAACGCGAGCCGCGGGCCGGTCGTTCTCGCCGAGTGACAATCTCCCGCGCGGACCTTTTAAGTTCCAACCCCCCATACCTCCCGACCAACCAACCGGGTGACGATGGCACGAGATATCACGAGCGAGACGAAGGCGACGCGCGACCCGCCGGGTGACCGAGGGGTGTTGCGACTCCTCGCCGACGGGGAGTTCGACGCCGCGACCGCCGAGACCCAGCGGCTCCTGCGCCGGACCGCGGAGATGCTCCGGGGGTCGAAGCTCGACGTGCTCCCGCTGACGCCGGATGACACGCCGCTCGGGACCTACGAGATTCCCGAGGGCCACGAGGAGGTCGAGCGTTACTGGGTGAACGCCCCCTTCGCCTACGTCGTCGTCACCTACGACACGGACGCGACCGCCCACCAGTACCACACCGTCGAACCCGACCTCGACGAGTTCGAGGCGTCGCTGCTCGAACGCGTTCGCACCGACGTGCGCGACCCGCTTTTGTACCGCCGCGAGGCGGACCCGCGGACCGAGTCGGCGCTCGTCGAAGAGCTCCAGTCGCTTCTCGAGCAGTACGGGCTGGAACTCGACATGAACACCTTCTACACGCTGTTGTACTACCTCCGGCGGGACTTCCACGGCTACGGTCGCCTGGACCCGCTGATGAAGGACCCGCACATCGAGGACATCTCGTGTGACGGCTACGACCTCCCGCTTTTCGTCTACCACGACGAGTACACCGACATCGCCACCAACGTCTCGTTCGAGGCCGAGGAACTCGACAACTTCGTCATCCGCCTCGCCCAGCGCTCCGGCCAGCACATCAGCGTCGGCGACCCCGTCCTCGGGACGACGCTCCCGAACGGCGCGCGCGCCGAGTTGGCCCTCGGCGAGGAGGTCACCCCGCGCGGGTCAGCCTTCACCATCCGCCTCTACGCCGAAGAGCCGTTCACGCCCATCGACCTCGTTCGCTACGGCACGTTCTCCATCGAGCAGATGGCCTACCTGTGGCTCTGCATCGAACACAACAAGAGCCTCATCTTCGCGGGCGGCACCGCCTCGGGGAAGACCACCTCGATGAACGCGGTGTCGATGTTCGTCCCCCCGCGGTCGAAGGTGTTGTCCATCGAGGACACCCGCGAACTCGCGCTCTACCACGACAACTGGCTGTCGTCTGTCACCCGCGAGCGACTCCACGAGGGGACCGACATCTCGATGTACGACCTGCTTCGCTCGGCGCTCCGGCACCGCCCCGAGTACATCATCGTCGGCGAGGTCCGCGGCGACGAGGCCGTGACGCTGTTCCAGGCGATGAACACGGGGCACACGACGTTCTCGACGATGCACGCCGACAGCATCGAGACGGTCATCAACCGCCTCGAAAACGAGCCCATCAACGTCCCGCGCGCGATGGTGCAGTCGCTCGACCTGCTGTGCGTCCAGACGCTCACCCGCCACGACGGCGAGCGCGTCCGCCGCTCGCAGACCATCGGCGAAATCGGCGACATCGACCAGCGGACCGGCGAACTCGACTACTCGTCGGCGTTCGCGTGGGAGCCAGAGACCGACACGTTCAGCCGGAACGACAGCTCGCTCCTCACCGAAATCCAGCGCGAGAACGGCTGGTCGCGGACCGAACTCCGTCGGGAACTCCGTCGCCGCGAGGTGTTCCTCCGGTACCTCCTCGACAAGGACGTCTCCGACTACCGGCGGTTCACCGCGCTCATCAACGAGTACTACGCGGACTCCGAAGACGTGATGCGGCGCGTCGAGGCCGACGAGGACATCGTCGACGCCGGCACGGAGGCCTGAGATGGCCGCCGCGCAGTACCTGTACCTGCTCCCCCTCGTTCTCGCCGTCCTCCTCGTTCTCCCCGTCGTCCTGTCGCCGGTGAGCCGTTCGGCCGGCCTCCTCGTCTCGCGGGTCGCCCTCTCCGTCTTCGGCTTCTACGTCGCCAACGAGAACCCCCGGCGCAGGGAGCAGCGAAACCAACTGCGAGCGGCCCACGTGAGCGTCACCCACCGCGTGTACGCCTCGCGGACGCTCCTCATGGCGGCCGTCTTCGGCGTCGCCGGGAGCGTCTTCGGCGTCTATCTGGCCGCGGTGACCCTCGAAACGCTCGCCGTTCAGTCCGAGACGATTCGCGAAGTTCTTCCGGCCGCCCTCGGCTTCCTCGGCGGGCTCACGAGCATTCAGGCGCTCTCGCTCCGCGACCTGTTTCTCGCGCTCTTGCTTTCGAGCGCGACGCTCGGGTCGCTCCTCGCGCTCGGCGTCTACTGGGGTCGGTGGTACGTCCTCACCGAGCGCGCCCGCACCCGCTCGTCGGAAATCGAAGCGACGCTCCCGCGGACGGTCGCGTTCGTCTTCGCGCTGTCGCGGTCGGGGATGCCGTTCCCGCAGGTGCTGGAGACGCTGGCTCGAAACGAGGCTATCTACGGCGAGGCGGCGCGGGAGGTCAGTATCGTCGTCCGCGACATGGACGCCTTCGGAACCGACGTGCTAAGCGCCCTCCAGACGATGGCCACGCGGACGCCGAGCCCGAGTCTCGAAGAGTTCGCCGAGAACCTCGCCAGCGTGCTCGGGAGCGGTCGCAACCTCTCGTCGTTCCTCCAAGAGCAGTACGAGCGGTTTCAGGCGGAGGCGGAGGCCCAACAACAGCAGTATCTCGACCTCCTGTCGACGTTCGCCGAGGTGTACGTCACCGTCCTCGTGGCCGGGCCGCTGTTTTTCATCACCGTCCTCGTCGTCATCGGTCTCGTCCTCGCGGACACGCTGACGCTCATCCGAATCGTCGGCTACCTCGGCATCCCGCTGGCGAGTTTCGGCTTCGTCGTCTACATCGACAGCATCACCGAGTCGCTCCGGGGCGCGGCGGTCGCCGACGACGACGCGGAGGCCGCGGGCGCGTCGCTCCGGCGCATCGACGCGAACGGCGGCGTCGGTTCGGCCCCGGCGACCGACGGCGGCGAGACCGACACCCGAGGCGACCCGTGGCGCGCGAACCGCGAGCGACTCGCCGCCTACGACCGGTTCCGCGCGGTTCGCGACTGGTTCGACCGCCCGCTCGACACCCTCGGCCGCCACCCGCTCGCCACGCTCGCGCTCACCGTTCCACTGGGGCTCGTCTGGGTCGCCCTGCGGACCACGTTCCCCGCCGACCCGACGCTCCTCGGCGTCGCCGACGCGGTGGACCAACACGTCGTGGAGGCCGCAATCGGCGCGCTCGTCGTCGTCTCGGCGTTCCACGAGCTTCGGAAGCGGCGAATTCGAGCCATCGAGCGGAGCATGCCCGACTTCCTCGACCGCCTCGCGAGCGTCAACGAGGCCGGACTGACGGTCGTCCAGAGCCTCCGCCGGGTGTCCGCGTCGGACCTCGGCCCCCTCGGCGACGAGGTCGACCGCGCCGTCCGCGACATCGACTGGGGGGCCGACGCCCAGACCGCGCTCCGGCGGATGGACCGCCGGACGACGAGTCCGATGGTGTCGCGGTCGGTGACGCTCATCACCAACGCGATGAGCGCGAGCGGCGACCTCGCGCCCGTGCTCCGCATCGCGGCCAACGAGGCCCAAGACAGCCGCCGACTCGCCCGCGAGCGGAATCAGGAGATGGTCACCTACCTGCTCGTCATCTACATCTCGTTTCTCGTCTTCCTCGGCATCGTCGCCGCGCTGACAGTGTCGTTCATCCCAGCGGTCGAGCAGGCCAGCGCCGGTGCCATCGGCTCCGGCGAGGTCGCGGGCGTCACCTCCGGCGCGTTCTCCGGCCTCCGCGACGTGAACACCGACTCCTACACGCTGTTGTTCTTCCACGTCACGGCGATTCAGGGACTCTGCTCGGGACTCATCGCCGGACAGCTCGGCGAGGGACAGGTCGCCGACGGCGTCAAACACGCCGCCGTCCTGCTCGCCATCACCTACGTGACGTTCATGTTCATGTAAGTTCCGCGCCCGTCCGGCGACCCGTGACTCCCGACCGCCGCCCGCGACCCGTGCGGTCTTTGTCTCACCGCCTCGACCGACCGGCATGGACGGAGACGAACCCCGAGACGGGGTCCGCGAGACGTACGACCGCATCGCGTCGCACTTCGCCTCGACCCGCGAGTACCCGTGGCCCGAAGTCGAGTCGTTCGTCAGCGACGCGACCGAGTCGGGGGCGGCGGCCCGCGCGCTCGACCTCGGCTGCGGCAACGGCCGGCACGTGGAACTCCTCTCCGCGCACGCAGAGGAAGTCGTCGGCCTCGACGTGAGTCGCGGCCTCCTCGACGAGGCGGTCGCGCGAGCGGCCGAGCGCGGCTTCGACGCCGGACTCGTGCAGGGCGACGCCTCGCGACTCCCCTTCGCCGACGGCGCCTTCGACCTCGCGGTGTACGTGGCGACGATTCACCACCTCGCGCCGCGGCCGGCGCGCGTGGCGAGCCTGAACGAACTCGCGCGCGTGCTCGACGCCGACGGCCGCGCGGTCGTCAGCGCGTGGAGCACCGCCCACGACACGTTCGACCGCGAGGACGGCTTCGACACGACGGTCGACTGGACGCTCCCCGGCGGCGAGACGGTGCCCCGATTTTACCACATCTACGCGCCCGACGAGTTCGACGCCGACCTCGACGCGAGCGACCTCGCGGTCGTCGAATCGACGGTGTCCAGCGGGAACTGCTACGCCGTCGTCGCGGGCGCTGAGCCTCGCGGGCGCTGAGCGTCACGGGCGGTTTCGGGCGTCGGGCAGAATCGTGTTGTTTGCTAACTCGTTTCGGGTGGATGCCGGCCGCGCACAGGTGATGTGGGCTTAAGAGCGCCGCGACGAATTCCCGTGTATGACTGAAATCGACGAACCACGGGAGTACGAGGTTGTCGTCGTGGGCGGCGGCCCCGCGGGCCTCCAGACCGCGCTCTACACGACGCGACTGGGCCACGACACCGCGCTCGTGGACCGCGGCGGCGGCCGCGCGGCCATGATGCTCGACACGCACAACGTCATCGGCGTCACCGAGGACGTCTCTGGCAACGAGTTCCTCGAAACCGCGCGCGGGCAACTCGAAGACTACGGGACCGACATCCACCGCGACTTCGTGACCGACGCGGAACGGTTGGACGACGGCCGGTTCCGCCTCGTCGGCAACGAGGGCGAGTTCGTCGCCGACCGCGTCGTCCTCGGCGTCGGCTTCAACGACGAGCGCCCCGACCCGCCGCTTCCCCGCACCGGGAAGGGCCTGCACTACTGCCTGCACTGCGACGCCTACATGTTCGTCGACGAGTCGGTGTACGTGATGGGCCACTCGGACTCCGCGGCCTACGTCGCCATGATAATGCTCAACTTCACCGACGAGGTGGACCTGCTGCTCCGCGGCGACGAGCCGACGTGGTCCGACGAGACGGACGAACTCGTCCGCGCGCACCCCGTCGACATCGTCGAAGCGGAGATTTCGGGCATGACGAAGCGCGACGACGGCTGGCTGGAGAGCTTCGAGTTCGAAGACGGCACCGTCCGCGAGTACAAAGGCGGCTTCGCGATGTACGGCTCGAGCTACAACACGACGCTGTTCGAGGCGCTCGACGTGGAGCTCAACGACGACGAGACGGTCCCCGTGGACGACCACGGCCGGACCAGCGCCGACGGCGTGTTCGCGGTCGGCGACATCACCCCCGGTCACAACCAGATTCCGGTGGCGATGGGCAAGGGCGCAAAGGCGGGCATCGCCATCCACATGGAGCTCCGCGAGTTCCCCAAGAGCCTCGACGAGATTCGCGCCGAGGGCGCGGTGAGCGTCGACGACGTGCCCGGCATCTCCCCCGGACTGCTCGACAAGGCGAAACGGTTTAACGAATCACACGCGGACGACTGAGGCCGTAATTCGGCGAAATTCGGTGAAAACCGAGGCGTACGAACACCCTTCTAAAGTTCTCTCGGCCAGTACGGTCTCTCACGATGAAACGTACTGGACTTGCGACTGTCTTGCTCGCGCTCATGGTCGTACTGGCCGGCTGCGCGGGCGGGACCGGCACGCTGACCGAGACGCAGACCGACGGGGCCGCCGACGCGACGACGACCGCGTCGTCTGACGGCGACGCCGCCCGGACGGGGACCGTGAACTTCTACGTGAGCGACGAGCAGAACGCCATCGCGGACTTCGAGCACCTTAACGTCACCATCGAGCGCGTGACGCTCGTCCGCGCGGACGGCGACGCCGAGTCGGAGAGCGAGGTCGAAACCGAGGACGCGGAATCCGAGGCCGACGAGAACGACACGGACGCCGACGCGGAGGCGAACGCGAGCGTCGAGGTCGAACTCGAAGCCAACGCGACGGCGAACGCGACGAACACGTCCGTCTCGACCAACGGGTCGGTCGACGCCGACGCCGACGCCGACGCCGACGCCGACGCCGACGCCGAGGTCGAAGAATCGGCCGACGTGAACGACACCGACGCGGCCGAGGGCGAGTCGAGCGTCACCTACGAGGTCGACAACGTGACCGTCGACCTGACCGAACTGCAGGGCGAAAACGCGAGTCTCGTCGGCGAGTACGACGTGCCAGAGGGCAACTACACGAAGGTCTTCGTGCACGTGGGCGACGTGAACGGGACGCTGAAGACCGGCGAACAGGTCAACGTGAAGCTCCCGAGTAACAAGCTTCAGCTCAACACGGACTTCGAAGTCGGCAACGGCGAATCCGTTGACTTCGTCTTCGACATCACCGCGTTCGAGGCGGGCAACAGCGGGAAGTACATCCTCAAGCCCGTCGTGAGCGAGTCGGGGACGGACGTGCCGATTACGAAGGTCGGCGCGGAGAAGAAGGCCGAGGCGGAGGCGGAAGCCGAGGCCGAGGCCGAGGGTGACGCGAACGCCGAGGTCGAAGCGGGCGAAAACGGGACCGATGACGGCGAGCGCGCCGAACTCAACGCCGAGAGCGACCTCACCGTGAGCTTCGACGGGAACGTCTCCGCCGGCGAGAACGTGACGGTCGTCGTCACGCGGAACGGGGCGCCCGTGGAGAACGCGACGGTGACGATAAACGACGAGACCGCCGGCACGACCGACGCCGACGGTGAGTTAGGCATCGCCATCCCCGACGAGCGAGACGTGACGGTGGTCGTCGTCGACGGGGAGACCGAATCCGAGACGGAGTTCGAGTTCGAATTCCTCGGGAGCGCCCCCGACAGCCCCGCTGGGGGCGGCGAATCGCCCTCCCTCGTCGCCTGACCGAAAAGGTAACATCCTTATTGGGGCGTCGAGAATGAAGGGATAGACGCGACGTTCGCGCGCACCGGTGTCTCGGCCGAGCGAAGCGAGGCCGAGGCTCGGTGCGAGCGAGTGAAGCGAGCGAGCACCGGTGTTGAGACGGACTCCGTCCGTCGATGCACGGTGCGAATGAAATGAGCACCGGTGGTCTAATGGTAAGACATTGGCCTTCCAAGCCAATTATCTGGGTTCGATTCCCAGCCGGTGCATCTTCTTCGGACCGCTGTTCGCCACGGAGAGCGTTCAGCGACTCTCACGTCGTCGGAACTGGCGGCTATCCTTAACTATCGTTCCCTCCATATTCGTGTGAGGTGTATTACAGATGAGTTTACTCGACGGCCGCGTCGCGGTCGTCACCGGCGGTAGCTCGGGTATCGGACGGGGAATCGCGCTGGCCTACGCCGAGGCGGGCGCGGACGTGGTTGTCTGCGACATCCGCGAAGAGCCGAAGGAAGGCGGCGCGTCGACCCACGAGAAAATCGAATCGGACACCGACTCGTCGGCGACGTACGTCGAACTCGACGTGACCGACCCGGCCGCGTTCGAGGAGGCGATGGACGCCGCCGAGGCGTTCGGCGGCGTGGACGTGATGGTGAACAACGCCGGCATCTGGCGGCCCGAAGACTTCCTCGAAGTCACCGAAGACGAGTTCCAAGAGATGATGGACATCAACCTGAAGGGTGTGTACTTCGGGGCGCAGGCGGCCGCAACGCGGATGGTCGAATCCGGCGGCGGGAGCATCATCAACATCTCTAGCGTCAACGGCATCTTCGGCAACGGCAACTACCCGTCGTACAGCGCGTCGAAGGGGGCCGTCCGGACGCTCTCGTACTCGCTCGCCCACGGACTCGGCGGGGACAACGTCCGGGTGAACGCGATTCACCCCGGCGCTATCAAGACGAAAATCGGTCCCGAAGGGGCCGAGGAGACGAGCGAGGAACAGATGGCGCAGTTGAACGCGATGATTCCGCTCGGTCGGCAGGGCGAACCGGACGACGTGGCCGGCGTGGCGGTCTTCCTCGCCAGCGACCTCTCGAAGTACGTCACCGGCGAATCCATCGTCGTCGACGGCGGCTGGACCAGTTGGCGGTGACGCCGGGGTTGGCCCGTGGCTGACGCGGTCAGTTCCGAGGTTGAGACGGGACCGATGCGCGGTTGACGCGGTCGGTCCGACGCTCGGTCCGTCGTGCCGCTCGAACTCCATGAGCCCCCGAAATACGCGGACTACGGCGACTTCGGGCCTCAATCCCGGACCGTCTCTCTTATCTTCCCCCCGAACGTAACCGAACGTAATGCTGGATTCCATTCCACTGTTCCCCGGACTCCCGGGCGGCCCAGAACTGCTCATCGTCCTGCTCATCATCGTCCTCCTGTTCGGCGCGAACAAACTCCCCCAACTGGCCCGGTCGTCGGGCCAGGCGATGGGCGAGTTCCGCCGCGGCCGCGAGGAGATCGAAGACGAACTGAAGAAGGGCGCAGAGGAAGGCGAGAACGACGACGACGAAGAAGACGAGACCGAGGCTGAGGCCGAAGCGACCGAGACGGAAGCCGAGAACAAACAGTAAGCGTCTCCCCCGGGGGAACAGACCCCTTGTGCGGTATTTCAGTTCGCCGAGTACCGACAGTCGCGCGTGCGGTACGTGCCGCCGGAGCGAGGGCTCTTGGACTCTATACGTCGAATCCGCGACCGAGAGACCGGTCGGTCGGCGGGTAACTACGATGAGGTATGAATGGGTGGACAGCGAGGTTGCCCGGCGTTCCGACGTGGGGAATCCCGGTTGCCTCCTCCACCCCGCGATCCCTCGAGCGACGCACGTCCGATGGTCCGCTGCTCGCTTCCGCGCCTGGCGGGGTACCACCGATGAACCGCGCGAACCCTTCCCTGCGGAAGGGGTACGCGGAGCCGCTGTCCCCGAAGGACGAGGTTTCTACGTTGGCTTCCGGGGCCCGCGCCGGTCTGACCGGACGCGCCCGTGTTCGGTCCCCGCTGAAGACCTATTTCGCGGGTAGAGAGCAGGGCCTAACTGCCCGACCTAGTCCACTCCCTCATTATCCATCGACTGTTAAGGGCCTTTCGACTCGGATGCGGTAAAATCGGGGGACACCGTCGGGGTGGTTCGACGCGGCGCTCCGAGAGCGGAGCGCGAGAAAACGAGTCAACACCGGCATCGACTCCGGCACCGCCGACGCCGGCTTACAACACGCCGCGGGCGTACCACGCGCCGCCGACGAAGGTGACGAACGCGGCGGCCACGACTGACCAGCGGTGGTAGGTGAGCCACGAGTACTGCTGGTCGAAGCTGAACAGGAGCGTCGGGTCGATGGAGAACGACCACAGCGCGGCGATGCCGAGCATCGAAAGCGAGAGGACGAAGGCGAGTCCGGCGGCCGTCGCCGGGTCGGTCCGCTCCTGTCTGCCGGAGAGGAAGACGATGGTTTCGAGAAGCGCGAGCATCCCGACGAACGAGATGCCGACCGGGCCCGCGGCGTAGTAGGCGGCCACCTGTCCGTCCCCGCCCTCGATGGCGACGGCGGGAACCGCGACGGCGATTGCGAGGAGCAGCGCGCCGACGATTCCGACGGCCGGCGCGAGGCGTTCGGCGTCCATGGCCGGTCGTTCGGGCGACCGACTGATAAACGGTTTGAGACGTGCCGGCGAGGGATTGCCCGGTTTTAAATCGCGCTGCGACGACGTGCGCGTATGGACCGCGTAGCGATTATCGGTGCATCGATGACCCAGTTCGGGCAGCGAGACGCGTGGATTCGCGAACTGCTCGCGGAAGCGGGACAGGCCGCCCTCGCGGACGCCGACGTCTCGCCCGACGAAATCGAGCACCTCTACGTCTCGAACATGGCGAGCGGCGAGTTCGAGGGCCAGACGGGCGTGCCGAACGCCCTCGCTCACGACCTCGCGGCGATGCCCGCCTACACCGCCCGAATCGACCAGACCTCGTCGTCCGGCGGCGCGGGCGTCTACGCCGCGTGGCAGTCGGTCGCCTCCGGCGCGTCCGACATGACGATGCTCGTCGGCGGCGAGAAGATGACCCACCGCTCGACCGCCGAGGCGACCGACGTCATCGCCTCGCTGACGCATCCGGTGGAGTACAAACACGGCGTGACGCTTCCCTCCTTCGCGGGGCTGACCGCACGGCTCTACCTCGACACCTACGACGCCCCGCGGGAGTCGCTCGGGAAGGTCGCCGTCAAGAACCACAAAAACGGCGTCGACAACCCCCACGCCCAGTTCCGAAAGGAGGTCGACCTCGACACCGTCATGGACTCGCCAATCGTCGCCGACCCGCTTCGCCTCTACGACTTCTGTCCCATCACCGACGGCTCGGCGGCGCTCGTCTTCTGCCCCGAGTCGGTCGCCCGCGAGTACACCGACGACTACGCCGTCATCTCCGGCATCGGCGGCGCGACCGACACCCACGTCGTCCACGAGCGCGCCGACCCGACCACGATGGGCGGGGTCGTCAACTCCTCTGAAATCGCCTACGAGATGGCCGACCTCGAACCTGACGACATCGAGGTGGCTGAACTCCACGACATGTTCACCATCCTCGAGTTCCTCCAGTCGGAGGACCTCGGCTTCTTCGAGAAGGGCGAAGGCTGGAAGGCGGTCGAGGAGGGCGTCACGGACCGCGACGGCGACCTCCCCATCAACACGTCCGGCGGCCTGAAGTCGAAGGGCCACCCCCTCGGGGCCTCGGGCGTCGCGCAGGTGTACGAGATTTACAAACAGCTCATCGGTGACGCAGGCGAGCGGCAGGTCGACGCCGACGTGGGCCTCGCGTGCAACGTCGGCGGCTTCGGCAACTGCGTGACCACGACCATCATGGAGTCCCGATAATGTCCGACAACGTACCCGCGATGGAGGCGTACCGCTACCCCGACGGGAGCATCACCTACCCCGGCCACCCGGTCGGTCCCGGCGGCGAGGAACCGGTCGGCACGGTCGACCTCAGCGACTACACGGCGACGGTGCTGACGTGGACGAAATCGACGGCGACACCGCCGGGCGTCCGCCAGCCCAACACGCTCGCCATCGTCGAGTTCGACGTGGACGGCGAGCCCGTCCGAGCCATCGGGCAGGTCACTGGCGAGGACGACGTCGACATCGGCGACGAGGTTCGACCGGTCTACTGCGAGGAACTCCGCGAACCCGGTGCGGGCATCCGTGAGCCCGCGAGTCAGGAGTGGGACGGCTACCGCTTCGAACCGCGCTGAGCGGGCGAGTGTTGATATAACTACACCTTCTATCTCCCGTATGAACCGCACCAGCGGCGTCTCCTTCGCGCGCGACGCGGCGGTCGCCACGGCGGTACTGGCCGGGCTGTACGGGCTCGGCTACGGCATCCAGTTCCAACCGTTCCAACTGCCGACGTACCTGCTCATCGTCGGCTTCGACGCTCTCGAAGTCGCGTTCGGGTCCGCGGGTGCGGGCTACGACCTGCGTTTCGCCGCCTATCTCGTCGGCCTCGGCGTCGTCGCCGCGGGCGTCTCCCGTGTCGTCCGCGGGAAGTCGAAGACGGCCGGGCTCGCATGGTGGCGCGTCGGCGTGGCGTCGGCGCTGGCGGTCGTGGGCGTCATCTCGCTGCTGTTCGCGCTGTTGGTCCTCGTCAACGGCGTGCAGTTCACGCCCGTCCTCGTGACCGGCGGCGCGGGCATCGCGCTCCTCGCGCTTGCGGCGTGGGTCGGCGACCTGGTTCGCGTGGACGTTCGACCGGCGCGGTAACCGGGAATCGCTCGGCACGGAGGGCGCGTGTTCCGCCGCTCAGCGGTCACTCGGCTCGTCGCCCGCATCGGCGTCGGACCCGTCACCGTCGTCGTCGCCCTTCACCTCGCGCTTAATCGACTCCAGTTCGGCGTCGACGTCGACTTTGGGTCCGTCGCTCTCGTCGTCCCCGCCGTCCGGGTCGGCCTCTTCTGTCACGTCGATTCGGACCGGCCCCGTGCCGACCGGTTCGGCGTCGCTTGAGACGCGGCTCTCGTCGCGGGAACGCCGGGCGTCGTCACGCCGTTGCCACTCCGATTCGAACGTTCGTTCGTCCTCGCGCCAGCGACGCTCTCGGGTCGTTCGCTCGCGCTCGGCCTCGGTGATTCGCTCGTCGAGTTCGTCGGCGAGCGAGCGGGCGCGGTCCATCACGTCGCGCGCCTCGGGGTTCGTCGGCAGGTCGGCCTCCGACAGCGCGTTTCTGAGTTCGTCGAGGGCGCGGTCGACGCCGGAGACGGCGCTCTTCGGGACGTTTCGCATCCGGGACTCCGTCTCGCTTCTGGCGTCTTCCATCGCGCGGCCGGGGTCGGACAGCCGCATGAGACGGCGGAGGAGTTCGAGGGAGGCGATGGTCGCTTCGAGGACGGCGATGACCGTCGGGATGGTGTACGACTCGGTGAATCGCAGTACCTCGCCGAACGTCGGCGGACGCGGGGGCCGAAAGCGGTCGTCGCCGGTGACGCGTCGGCCGCGGCCGCGGTTGCGGTCGCGCTCCTCGCGGAGTTCCGCGCCGAGTTCGTCGAGCGTGTCCCCGAGTTCGTCGAGTAAATCGAGGATGTCGTCGTCGCGTCGTCGGTCGCTCATGGCCAACGGTTGGGTCGCCGCGGGGATAAGCGTTCGAGGGGTGGCGAACCCGCGCGGGCCGAGGTCGACCCCTACCGGCGCGGGACCGCGCGCTGGTACTGCGGCGGCCACTCCGCGTCGGCGTCGAGTTCCTCGGCGGCGTGGAGCGCGAAGTACGGGTCGCGAAGGTGCTCGCGGCCGACGATGGCGAGGTCGGCTCGCCCGTTGCTGACGACTTCGTCGGCGTGGCGGGCGGTTCGGATGCCGCCGACCGCGCCGACCATCATGTCGGTCTCCTCGCGGATGACCTCCGCGAAGGGAACCTGATAGCCGGGGCCGGTGTTCGGAATGCGCTGGTCGGGGTGGATGCCGCCGGCACTCACGTCGACGAGGTCGACGCCGAGGTCGTCGAGGTCGGCCGCGAGGCGGACCGACTGCTCGATGTCCCACGACTCGCGGTCGTCCAGCCAGTCGGTCGCGGAGATGCGGACGAAGACGGGCTTGTCGTCGGGCCAGACCTCCCGGACCGCTTGCGTGACCTCGCGGAGGAGCCGCGTCCGGTTCTCGAAGGAGCCGCCGTACTCGTCGTCGCGGTGGTTCGTGATCGGCGAGAGGAACTCGTGGAGGAGGTAGCCGTGGGCCGCGTGGACCTCGGCGATTTCGAAGCCGGCGTCGAGGGCGCGCTCGGCCGCGGCGCGGAAGTCGTCGACGACGCCTTCGATTCCGTCGGTCGAGAGCTTCCGGAGCGGCGGGGCCTCGCCCTCGTAGGGCCACGGCACGTCGCTGGGGGCGACGGTGGTCCATCCGCCGTCTTCGGGCGCGACCGGCTCGCTCCCCTCCCACGGCCGGGACTTGCTCGCCTTTCGGCCCGCGTGGGCGAGTTGGATTGCCGGTACGCTCCCCATCGACGAGACGAACGAGGTTATCTGCTGAAGCTTCTCGACGTGGTCGTCCGACCAGATTCCGAGGTCGTTCGGCGAGATGCGACCCTCAGGGGAGACGGCCGTCGCCTCGGACATGACGATGCCCGCGCCGCCGACGGCGCGGCTTCCGAGGTGGACGAGATGCCAGTCCTCGGCGAACCCGTCGGTCGAGGAGTACTGGCACATCGGCGAGACCATGATTCGGTTCCGAACCTCGGTGTCGCGGAGCGAAAGCGGCGTAAAGAGCGTGTCCGTCATCGACCCCGATTGGGCGGGGGCGGAAAAACCCCCCTCGGTTCCGGTGATGCAGTCCGGTTTCGGCTACTCCACCGACCCGACGAACGCGCGCTGTTCGGCGAGCAGGTCGCGGTCGAGCGTCCAGACGAGGTCGCGCTCGCCGCGGTTCAGCGCCGCCGCGACGACGCCGTCGGGACGAACGACGAGCGAGCGACCCGCGTACTCCGAGGTATCGGACCCGGAAACAGACCCGCTCCCCGTCCTGTTCGCGCCGACGAGCCACCGCACCCCGTCGAGGGCGCGGGCGCGACAGAGCAGTCGCCAGTTCGTCGAGTGAGCGGCGGGCCACGCGCCGACGACGAACAGGGCGTCGATTCGCTCGTCGGTCAACGCGGCGCTGTCGCCGACGAAGTTCAGGTCGTAGCAGGTGAGGAGTCCCGTCCGTCCGGCGGGTGTGTCCGTGACGACGAGTTCGTCGCCCGGCGTGACAACCTCGGATTCGCCGCCCCAGAGGTGTCGCTTCCGGTAGACCGCGGCGGAGCCGTCGGGACGGACGTAGGCGGCCGCGTTGTAGAGCGTCTCGCCGTCGCGTTCGAGGTAGCCCGCGAGCACGTCGAGTTCGTTGTCGGCGGCGACGGACGCGAGGAAGTCGGTCGCGCGCTCCCGGGGTATCGCGCCGCTGAAGGCGCGGCTGTCCGCGACGAAGCCCGTGAGCGCGTACTCGGAGAACAGCGCGATGTCGACCGACTCGGAGAGGTCGGCGGCGCGGGCGCGCACGTCATCCTCGTTTCGCGCCGGGTCGAGGTCGAACGCCGCGCGCTGTGGCACGGCGATGGTTGGACCGGTCACGCTCGGAGGAACGGATGGGCCGCGAAAAAGTGGCCCGGATAGTATCGGCGGTCGGTGCCACCCGGAGACGCGAAGCGAAGGGAAACGCTCTTTTTACAGTCGAACGGACTTCCGGCATATGAGTGACGGGGACGACGACACGACAGAACTCTCGCCCGAGAGCTTCGACGAGCGCCTGACCGAGGCCGAGGAGGCTCTCGAGGCGGCCGAGACCGAAGCCGACCTCGACGAGGTCGAGGCCACGCTCGACGAGATCGAGGCCGACGTGGAGGCCGCGGACCTGCCCGAACCGGACGACGAAGACGAGGACGACCCCGCCGAGGAACTCGAATCGCGCCTGTCCGACCTGCGCGACGAACTCGAATCCCAGCGCGGTCCCTACGCCGAAGACGCCGTCGAAACGCTCGAAGAGGCCAAGTCCACCATCGCAGACACCCGGTGGACCGAGCAGGGCGAAGGCGAAATCGTCGCCGCGGTCGAGACGTTCGCCGACGAGTTCAACGGCGTGCTCGACGCGAGCGTCTCCGTCGACGGCGGCGACGAGGACTCCCTCACCGCCGCCGTCGACGACGCTGTCTCGGCCGTCGAAGCGGCCGACCTCGACGCCGACGAGGACGCAGAAACCATCGCGGACCTCATCGAGGTCGCCGACGGCCTCGCGGACGGCCTCGACGACGCCCAGGAGTGGGACGACCTCGAAACCCGCGAGAAGCTCCAAGTGCAGGGCTTCTACGACGTGCTCGGCCACTACAAGGACTACCCGCCGGAGCTGTCGGCGCTGAAGGAACACGAAAAGCGCGGCAACGTCGAGATGATTGCCCTCGCGTTCGAGAGCTTCCAGTCCGACTTCATGCAGGAGTACTGCATCGAGGCGTTCACGCGGATGAACGACGACAGCGCCTACGAGACCATCGAGGGGCAGGCCAAGCGCCGCGACAAGGGCGTCATCAAGGCCATCGGCAAGATGGCCGCCGAGGAGGGCGTCGAGATGCTCGTCGACTACGTCGACACCGACAGCGACCCCGCGCTCCAGAAGGTCGTGTTCAAGGCGCTCGGCGAAATCGGCTCCGAGGAGGCGACCCAGCCCATCGCGAACAAGCTCGTCACCGAGAACGACAACGTCCGCTCGGCCGCCGCGCGCGCGCTCGGCCTCATCGGCGACACTCGCGCCGTCGACCCGCTCTCGGACGTCGTCGCCGACGACGACGTGGACTCCGTCCGCGCCAGCGCCGCGTGGGCGCTCCGACAGATCGGCACGGAAGACGCGCTCGAAGCGGCCGCCGGCTACGTCGACGACCGCTCGTTCCTCGTCCAACGCGAGGCCGAACTCGCCGCCGAGTTCCTCGGCGACGACGTCGAAGCCGAAGCGACCGTCTGAGGCCGCACGACGACGCGACACCCTCGCGGTTCTGCGGTTCTCCTCTCGTGTTCTTTCTCTCGCAACCGCTCGCGCTGAGCCACCGGTCGCGAACGTTTTTGTAGGGTGACGCGACCACCGCGTGGTGTGTCTCGTCGCGCCCTCGCCGCCGCGCTCGCCGCCTCGCTCGTGGTCCTGTTCGCGGCCGTCGTTCCCGCGCCGATAGCGGCCGCGCCGGGCGAGACGAACGCGACGAACGCGCCCGACTCGGCTACCCCCGCCGACCCGTCGGCGTCCGGCGGCCCTCGAATCGTCTCCGCGCTGCCCGACCCGGCGACGCCCGACGACCGCGGCGAGTTCGTCGCCGTCGCCGCGCCCGCGGGAACCGAACTCTCGCTGTCCGACGGCGAAGACACCGTCTCGTTCGCCGCACCCGGCGGGACGGTCGCCGTCGCCGCCGACCCGGACGCGGCGGCGAACCTGACCGACCACCCCGTCGTCGCGCCCGGCCTCGACCTCGCCAACGGCGGCGAGACGGTCACGCTCCGCGTCGTCGGTGACGACGGCTACGAAGGGAGCGTCAGCGCCCCTATCGAAGGCGGAAACGGCGTCGTCGCCGACCGCCTTACCTACGACCGGAGCCACGAGGGCGCGCTCCTCGAACGCCGGGACGGTGCGTGGTCGTGGTGGTCGCGGTCCCTCCCCCGACGGGACGTCGCGACCCACGGCCCCGCGAACGCGACGCTGTTCGTCCTCCCGGACTCACCCGAGCGCCCGGTCTCGACGCTCCGGTCCGCGGACGAGCGGATTCTGCTCGCCGGCTACGTCGTCTCCTCCGCGCGCGTCGCCGACGAACTCGTCGCCGCCCGCGAGCGCGGCGTCGCCGTGTCGGTGCTGGTCGAAGACAGCCCGGTCGGCGGCTTTCCGCGGCGGTCGGCGCGGGTCCTCGACCGCCTCGTCGACGCCGGCGTCTCGGTCCGCGTCGTCGGCGACCCGCACTCGTTTCATCACCCGAAGTACGCCGTCGTCGACGACGCGGCGCTCGTGATGACGGAGAACTGGAAACCGGCCGGAACCGGCGGGCGAAAGAGCCGCGGCTGGGGCGTCGTCGCGCGCTCTCCGAGCGTCGCAGCCGACCTCGCGGCCACCTTCGCTGACGACGCGGCGCTCCCGGAGACGGTCCCGTGGGAGACGTACCGAGTCGGTCGGTCGTTCGTCCGCACCGAGTCGGCGAACGGCTCGTATCCCTCCCGCATCGCGCCAGAGTCCGTTCGGGTCGACCGCGTCGCCGTCCTCCGCGCGCCCGACAACGCCGAGTCCGCGGTCGTCTCTCGACTCGACGCCGCCGACGCCCGAATCGACGTGCTACAGCCGACCGTCGAGGCCGGCGGGCCGTTCGTTCGCGCGCTCAAGCGCGCCGCCGACCGCGGCGTCCGCGTTCGGCTCCTCCTCGGGAGCGCGTGGTACGTGGAGGAGGAAAACCGCGCGCTCGCGGAGCGGTTGAACGAGTGGGCCGACAGGGCTGGAAAGCCGCTTTCGGTCCGCCTCGCGCGACCCGGCGGCCGGTACGGCGCGATTCACGCGAAGGGCGTCGTCGCCGACGACACCGCGCTCGTCGGCAGTCTCAACTGGAACCGACACTCGGCCCGCGAGAACCGCGAAGTCGTCCTCGCGCTGTCGGACCCGGCCGCCGCGGCGTACTTCCGCGGGGCGTTCGCGGCGGACTGGCGAGCGAGCGGGCGCGGGGCGGAGTCGAAGCCGGGGCTCGTCGCCGCGGCCGCCCTCGCGGTCGTCGTCGGAGTCGCGGCGCTCAGGCGACTGGAGTTCGAAGAATAAGTGTCCGCGTGAGCCGCGACTGCGACCTTACGCCGTCGTCGACAGCTCTTCGTCGATGTCGGCTTCGGCCATCTTCTCGACGAGGCTGTCGATGACCTCCTCGCGCATGCCGCTGACGAACTTGATGGAACCGACGACGAGGTGGCCGCCGCCGGAGACGCCGCCTCCGACGACTTCCTCGTTCAGTTCGGCGACCATCCGCGGGATGTCGAGGCGGACGCCGTCAGAGCGGAGGACGGCGAAGTCGGGACCGTAGCCGATGGTGATGACCGGCTCGCCCGTCTCCTGGACCTTGCGGTCGTGGAGCTTGCCCGTGGTCTTGCCCGGCGCGGGGTAGGTAAAGCGGTGGGCCCACTTGTCGAGGTCGATGCGGTAGAGGTTGGCCCCGCTGTCGAGGCGCTCGTGTTCGAGGTGCGGTTCGGCCGCTTCGAGCTGACGGTCCACGTCGCGCTCGGCGCGCGTCGAGAGGAACTCGACGAGCTCGCGGTGTCGCTCATCGTCGTCGCAGCCGACGTTGAGCACGTCGTTGACGATGGACGCGCCGTCGTTGTAGCGCAGCCAGTGGGCGGCGTAGTCGAGCGCCTCGCCAACGTCGAGGAGCTGTTCGCGGTCGTAGCCCTCGTCCTCGGCGAGCGCGATGTAGTTGTCCATGACCTCCGCCTTCGAGCGGTCCGACAGCCCGGCGACGGCGGGGACGTGACGGAGTTCGTCGGTCACGTCGGGGTGAATCATCCGCGCGAGTTCGACGCACATCATGCCGGTCGTGATGCGGTAGTCCTCGTCGTGGAGGTACGGGTTGACGTGCGCATCGAGGAGGTGGTTGACCGCCTCGGGGTCGGGGTGGTGGTGGTCGACGACGGCGATGGGCACGTCGTAGTGCGCGAGGTTCTCGTAGGCGGGCACGTCCTCCTCGGTCGACCCGTTGTCGAGCATGAGCAGGAAGGGGAGCCGCTGGCCGTGGCGGGCGCGACCTTCGAGCGCGAAGTTCAGGTCGCGGGTCACGTCCTCCATCTCGTAGAACGGGGCCTTGCTCGGCAGGCGCTTGAACAGGTGACGCGGCGCGTCGGGGTCGTCGTGGACCTCGGTGATGAGCCGTTCGAGGGCCAGCTGGACCGGAACGGACGCGCACATGCCGTCGCCGTCGGCGTGGTGGCGGACGCGAATCGGGCGGCCTTCGAGGACCGTCCGGCGGAGCAGGCGGGCCACGTCTTCGAGGTCGCCGCGGAGCTTCTCGAACGCCGGCCACTCCACGAGCGGTTCGACCGGCTCGGGCTCGGCGCGCTCGTCGAGCGCGGCGTCGATGCGCTGGCGGGCGTCGGCCGCGGTCTCGTCGTCGAGAACGGTCAGACCGTCGACTTCGAGCTGGCGGGTCCCCTCGTGGTCTTCGACGGTGCCGGCCATGCGGACCACGTCGTCGAGGTCGACTTCGGGGAACGCGCGGACGCCGGCCTCTTCGAAGGCGGCGGCCGCGACGATGCCGGAGTCGTCGGCGATGCGGAAGACGGTCGGACCGCCGGTCTGCTTAATCTGCGTGACGACGCCCTCGACCGTGACCGAATCGCCGACTGTAAGGTTGGAGATAGGCGTGATGGTCGGTTCGTGGTCGACGGTCAGCGTGCGGTAGTCGTCGGGCGTTTCCTCGGCGAACGCGATGTCGCCGTTCTCTCGGACGGATTCGAGGCGGACGACCAATCGGTCGCCGACCTCGTAGTCGGTCGAGAGGTTGGACTCGTGGATGAGACCGGAGACGGAGTCGGAGATGTCGACGAAGATGCCGTACTCCACGACGCCGTTGACGACGGCGTGGTAGTAGGCGTCGGTCTCGACGTCGTCGGCGGTACAGTTCGGTGCGAGATCGTAGACGATAGGTCGTGCGTCCGAATTCGGACCCGAGTCGTCGCCGGAATCCCCGGCGTGCTCGTCGCTCATGGTCCCGCTAGGTTAGGGGGTAGTGTTAAGCTTTACAAAAGCATCTCACGTGCGCGACCGGTTCCCACGACTCGATTCGCCCCGAACACTGCGGGGACTGGGCGTCAGTACCCGAGTTCGTCAAGCGCGTCTTCGACCGACGGGACGTAGTCTCCTCCGAAGACGCGGACGTGTTCGAGGAGGGGAAACAGCGCGTAGACGGGCGAGCGCTCCTCGAAGAAGCCGTCGGCGATGGGTCGTGGCTCGTCGTAGGCGTCGAAGAAATCGTCGCCGGCGGCGTCGAACCAGTCGATGTAGGCGAGTTCGACCTCGGGGTGGCCGTAGTAACACGCCGGGTCGAGGAAGGCGACGACGCGGTCGCCGCGGACGCGGAGGTTCGCGCCCCAGACGTCGCCGTGGACGAGTCGCGGGGCCGCCGGCTCGACGAGGAGCGCGTCGAGGTCGCCCGCGACCGACTCGATTCGCTCGGCGGTCGCGTCCGGGAGTCCCGAATCGAGCGCCGCATCGGTCCACGGGAGGAGGCGCTGGTCGCGGAAGAACTCGACCCACGAGTCGGTCCACGGGTTCGGCTGACGGTACGGGCCGGAGAGCGTGTCGTAGGGGAAGCCGAACGCCGGCGCGGTCGTCTCGTGGAGCGCGGCGAGGTGGACGGCGAGGTCGCGCTCGGCGGCGGGAGTCAGGTCGGACGTCCCCTCGACGTAGTCGAGGACGAGCAGGCCGGGGTCGGCGTGGTGGACCGCGGGGACCGGGAGCCCGGCGGAACCGAGCGAGTCGAGCATCGCGGCCTCCACGTCGAGCGGCGTGTCGCCGACCTTGGCGACGACGGGGTCGTGCCCGTCGAAGTCGAGACGATAGACGCGCCCGACGTGCCCGCCGTCCAGTTCGGTCGTCGCGGTCGGCGGCGCGTCCGCGGAGAGCGCGTTCGTCACGCGGGCGACGAGGTCGGAATCGAGCGTCACACCGGAGTTCGGGCGAGCGCCGACCTCAGTATGGCGGTTCCGTTCCGGCGACCGACTCGGCGTTCCGGAACCCTTAGATGGAGCGCCCGCGGACGGTTCGGTATGCGACTCTTCCGGTCGCGGGAGGTCGTCGGCATCGCCGCCGACGCCCTCGACTTCGCGCTCGAAGCCTCTGCGGAGACGCATCCGAACGAGTACATGGGACTCCTCCGCGGCGAGGACGCCCGCCGACTCGGCGTCGACCGCGACGGCTACGTCGTGACGGACGTGCTCATCATCCCGGGGACCGTCTCGGACCCCTACAGCGCGACCGTCAGGAACGACCTCGTGCCGAACGACTTCCGCGCCGTCGGGTCGATTCACTCGCACCCGAACGGCGTCCTCCGACCGAGCGACGCCGACCTCGACACCTTCGGGAGCGGCCGGGTCCACATCATCATCGGCGCGCCCTACGGCCTCGATGACTGGGAGGCGTTCGACCAGTCGGGCGAGGTCCGCGACCTCGACGTGCTCGACGTCGACCTCCCCGACCCCGAATCGTTCTTCGACTTCACGCAGGACGACATCGACGCGGAGTTGGACCGATGAGACGGGTCATCGCCCAGGGGACCTTCGACATCCTCCACCCCGGTCACGTCCACTACCTCTCGGACGCCGCGTCGCTCGGCGACGAACTCCACGTCATCATCGCCCGCGGCGAGAACGTGACGCACAAGCCGAAGCCGATACTCGACGACCGCCAGCGCCGCGACATGGTCGCCGCGCTCGACGTGGTCGACGAGGCGCACCTCGGCCACGCCGAGGATATCTTCGTCCCTATCGAGAAAATCGACCCCGACGTCATCGTCCTCGGCTACGACCAACACCACGACGAGTCGGGCATCAAAGCCGCCCTCGACGCCCGCGGCATCGACTGCGAGGTCACGCGCGCGACGCCGCGCGAGCAGCGCCACGACGACGAACTCCTCTCGACGGGCCGCATCATCGACCGCATCGTCGAGCGGCGCTGTTGAGACCTCGCCCGTCTTCGACGCACGACCCGATTCGCCGACGTTTCGAAGCGTTCTCTGACGGCCGAACGCGACGAGCGCGAGCGTCGTCACTCGGCGGGGAGCGTCGAAAGAGAAGGGAGGTCCGTTACTGCGTGGAGTTCGTCGCGGTCGAGTTCGAAGACGAGGACGACGACTCGCTGTTGGCCGACTGCTGCTCGTCGAGCCAGTTCTGGTACTCTTCCTGCGAGACGACTTCGACGGTGAAGTACATCTGAGAGTGCGCGACGCCGCAGTACTCAGCACAGTAGCCCTGGTAGGTGCCCTCCTCGTAGGCGACGGTCTTGATGGTGTTCGTCGAACCCGGCATCGCGTCCTGCTTGAGGCCGAGTTTGGGGACGTGGAATCCATGTATCACGTCCGTTGCAGTCACCTGGAAGTAGACCGGGCGGTCCTTGGGGATGACAATCTCGTTGCCGGACGTGAAGTTACCCTCTTCGGGGTAGTACATGTTCCAACCCCACTGGTAGGCTTCGGCCGTGACGACGACCGGGTCGTCGTCCATGGCGATGTCGTTGCCCTGGTGCGTGACGTTTTCGTTGGCCAGCACGCCGTAGGAGGCGACGCCGACGAAAAGCAGGATAATCGCTGTCGCGATGGTCCACGTGATTTCGAGCCGGCGGTTCTCCTTGGTCGGCAGTGCGCGCTCGCTGTTGCGGAACTTGATGACCGTGTAGAGGAGGATGACCTCCACCAGCACGGTAATCGGGATAGCGACGTACAGCAGCTTCCCGTTGAGCTGGTTGATAAGTTCCGACGTGGCGGACGCCTGCGCGGCGGCGGGGGTGGCAACGAGCGCCATCACGACCGTCGCGAGCAGGGACGCGAGCGCGAAACGCGTCTTTCTCATGCTGAGCGAGACTTAGGAACAACCGCATAAATGCATACCGACTCTCGGCCCGCCGTTTATCAACCCGCCCCCGCCATATCGCGGGGAGCGGCACCCGAACGCGAGGCGGAAAAGCGCGGGTCCTAAATACGGGACGGCCCAACAGGCCCGTAGGTGAATTTCGTGGCCACGAATCGCGATTCGAACACGTTCCACGGCCTGCTCGCCGCGACGGCGATGGGCGTCTATCTGCTTCTCATCGTCGGCGCGACGACCGCGCTCACGGACGCGACCGCCGCGTGTAGCGCCTGGCCCGCGTGCGGAGACGGCTTTTCGCTCCCCGCGACGCTCGACGGCTGGGTCGCCCTCGGTCACCGCGTCGCGGCCGTCCTCGTCGGTCTCCTCACGCTCGCCACGCTCGTCTCGGCGTGGCGAACCGACACGTCCCGCCGGGTGAGAGCAACCGTCACTGCGTCGGCGGTGCTCTACCCCGCACAGGCCGGTCTCGGCGCGGTCGTCGCCACCGTCGGCGTCGGCCCCGCGCTCTCGACGCTCCACTTGGTTCTCGGGATGGTCATCTTCGGCGGCTTCGTCGCCGCGCTCGCGTGGACGCTCGAAGCGGCCACCGGCGACCCCGACGACGCGCCGGTCGGCACCCCGTCGATGAGCCCCCCGACCGACGACGGCGAGCGACCGCCGGTCCCGACCGAACCTGTCGCCCGCGCGAAGGCGACGGTCAACGCGTACTTCCGGCTCATGAAGCCGCGGCTGATGTGGCTCCTCTGTCTCGTCGCGTCGGCGGCGATGGCGCTCGCCGGCACCGTCTCGCCCGGCCTCACGCCCGAGGTCATCGCGGCGACACTCGGCGGCGGCGTCCTCTCTATCGGCGCGTCCGGCACGTTCAACCACGTTCTCGAACGCGACGTGGACCGCCGGATGCAGCGGACGAGCGACCGGCCGCTCGCGGTCGACCTCGTGCCCGTCCGCAATGCCGTCGCGTTCGGCCTGCTTCTGACGGTCGCGTCGGTGGCGCTGTTCGCGTCCGTCAACTGGCTCGCGGCCGTCCTCGGCGTCGTCGCTATCGCCTTCTACAGCGTCGTCTACACGCTCATCCTGAAGCCAAACACGGTCCAGAACACCGTCATCGGCGGTGCGGCCGGCGCGCTTCCGGCGCTCATCGGCTGGGTCGCCGTCACCGGCGACGTCGGCCTCGGCGGCGTCGTCCTCGCCGTGGTCATCTTCCTGTGGACGCCCGCGCACTTCTACAACCTCGCGTTGGCCTACAAGGACGACTACGCCCGCGGCGGCTTCCCGATGATGCCCGTCGTCCGCGGCGAGACCGAGACGCGAAAACACATCCTCTGGTGGCTCGGCGCGACGCTCGTCGCCGCCGCCGGCCTCGCGGTCATGGACGCTCTCGGGATCGTCTACCTCGTGACGAGCATCCTCTTCGGCGGCGCGTTCCTCTACTTCGTCGTGCGCCTGCACTACGAGCGCGACGACACCGCCGCGTTCCGGGCGTTCCACGCCTCGAACGCCTACCTCGGCATGCTGCTCCTCGCCATCGTCGTCGACACGCTCGCGCTCTGAGCCCCGACCGCTACTCCCCACACATGGCAACCGCATCCGCACTCCCCCGCCCCTCGCGGGCCAGTCTGCTCCGCGCCGCCTTCGCCGTGAACACGACGCTGATCCTAGCGTTCGTCTACCTGTTTTTCACCGAGGCGAGCGTCGGCGCGCCGCGCTACGCGCTCTACGGCGTCGCGTGGGTCATCGTCGGCCTCTGGGTCATGTTCGACACCGACGTCGCGCCCGCCTCCGCCGCGACGAAGCGCAAGGCGGCCGTCGTCGCGGTCGGCTACTTCGCGCTCCTCGCGGTCGCCGGCGGCCTCGTCACCTCACCCGTGCCCGGCGGCACGAACGGCGTCCGCGTCGCCTTCCTCCCGCCGGGGTGGGGCCCGGCGCTCGTCTACGGCGGCGACCTGTTCAACCTCGTCCTCATGCCGGCGCGCGTGGTCGGCTACGCGGCGCTCGCGTTCCTCGTCTACGACACGGTCGTCGAGGCGGCGGGCGCGGCCGTCTCCGGGGTCGTCGGCCTGTTCTCTTGTGTCTCGTGTTCGTGGCCCATTCTCGCGTCGGTCGCCACGAGCGTCTTCGGCGGCGGGACGGCCATCGCCGCGACCGTGACGACGCTCTCGTACGACCTCTCGACGCTGGTCTTTCTCGTCACCGTCGTCTTGCTCCGGTGGCGACCCGGCTTCGGGACGTCGTAGTGACGGTCCCAGGAGCGCTCGCGGCCCGCCCCCTCGCTTTTACGCGCTCGCCGTGAACGTCCGGTCATGACAAGCGTCGAAATCGAATACTGCGTTCCCTGCGGCTTCCTCGACCGCGCCGAGCAACTACAGCACGCGCTGCTCGAACAGTTCGGCGACCGGCTCGACCGCGTGGCGCTCGTGACGGGCGACCACGGCGTTCTCACCGTCACCGTCGACGGCGAGCGCGTCTGGGACAAGTCGGAAGACGAGTTCGACCCGGACCTCGTGCTCCGGCGGGTCCGCCCGCACGTCGACTGAACGGGGCGGGACGTGAAGTCACTCGAACACGCCGTCGTCGGGGCGGTCGCCGGGGCAGTCGCCGCGGTCGCGTTGGACCCGCCGGGGAGCCTGCCGCTTCTCGTCGCCGGCGCGGTCTTCGTGAGCGTCTTCATCGACCTCGACCATTTCGTCATCGCCCGCGTCCAGCGCGGCGACTGGGCGAACCTGCGGCTCGCGGTGACGAACCCGCGGGTCGGCCTCCTCGACCAAGAGCGGGTGTTCGAGGAGTTCGACACCGAGTTCAATCGCAAGCGACTCCTGAGTCACCACCTCGTCGGCGGCGTCGCCGTCGGCGCGGTCGCGCTCTCGGGACTCGGGTCGCTCGCGGCGTTTCTCGCGGTCGTGCTCTACGTCCACGTCGTCTGCGACTACCTGCGAGACCTCGGCATCGCGTGAAAAGAGTCGCAAGCTGGTCCGGTCGCCCGCGTCGCCCGCGGTCGCTTAGTGGCCCCAGCGCCGACCGTCTTCGTCGTAGCGGGCGTTCATGATGCGCTCCCACTGGTCGGTCGAGATGTCCACGTCGGCCGCGCCGACGTTCTCGTCGAGTTGGTCGGTCGTCCGCGCGCCGACGATGGGAACGACGGTCGCCTCGGGGTAGTCCATCAGCCAGCGGAGCGCGACCTGCGCGGGGCTGGCATCGACTTCGTCGGCGACCGCGCGAATCTCGTCGAGCACCTTCCAGCCGCGCTCGGAGACGTAGAACCGGTCGAACCGATCGTCGAACGACCCGCGCGCGCCGTCGGGCGCGACGTACTCGGTCGGGTCGTCAGAGTCGGTGCGCTCGTACTTGCCCGTGAGGAAACCGCCCGCGAGCGGCGAGTACGGACAGACCGCGATGTCCTGGTCGCCGCACGCGTCGAGGTAGTCTTTCACGTCCTCGTAGTAGCCGGCGTGGAACAGCGGCTGGGTCACGTCGAAGCGGGCGTAGTCGTGCACGTCGGACTTCCACAGCGCCTTCGTGAGCTGCCACGACGCCATCGTGGACGCGCCGAGGTAGTTGACCTTCCCCTCCTCGACGAGGCCGTTGAGCGCCCGGAGCGTCTCCTCGATGGGCGTCTCATCGTCCCAGCGGTGGATGTAGTAGAGGTCGAGGTAGTCGGTGTCGAGGCGGTCGAGCGTGCCCTCGATCTGGTTGCGGATGTGGGTCCGCGAGAGGCCGCGACCGTTGGGGTTGTCCTCGTCGAACGGGAAGTACACCTTCGAGGCGAGCACGTAGTCCTCGCGGTCGCGCTCGGCCAGCCAGTTGCCGATGTACTCCTCGGAGGTGCCGTTCGGGTTGCCGTAGACGTTGGCGGTGTCGATGAAGTTCCCGCCGCGCTCCTCGAACGCGTCGAGGAGTTCGTGGGCCTCCTCCTCGTCGGTCTCGAGGACGCCGCTGCTCTTTCGACCAAATCGCCACGTGCCGAAGCACAACTCAGAGACGCGGGTGCCGGTCGACCCGAGTCGTCGATAGTCGAGGCTCATGGTCGATGCCACGACGGCGGGCGACTAAAGCGTGCGAGTAGCGGCGAGACGCTCAGCCTTGTTCGTCGGCGTCGGGCGATTCGGCGCGGGTCGCGTCCGTCTCGAACTCGAACAGTCCGCGCGCGACCGGCGCGCCGCCGAGCGCGAGCGCGAGGAGGAGCACCGCGAACCCGACGGTGACGAACCCCTGCGACGGGTTCTCGGCGAGCGACGTGACGTGGAGGGCCACCCCGACCAACGCGAGTACGACGGCGAACCGCTGGAGGACTGCGTCGTCCATGGCCGACCCACACGAGCCACCCGGGAAGCCCTTGCGACTCGCCCGCACGCTTTTGCGGCTTCCGCGCGACTACTACGCCATGTTCAGAGTCGCAGGTATCGGTCTCGGAAGCCTCGGCGTGCTGGAGTGCCGCTTGCTCAACGAACTAGAGGGCGTGCGCGTCGTCGCCGGCGTCGACCCCGTAGACGAGGTGCGCGAGCGGTTCGGAGACGAGTTCGACGTGCTGACCTACGAGACGACCGAGGAACTGCTGGACGCCGAGTTCCTCGACGCGGTGACCATCGCCTCACCGCACACCAAGCACTTCGACCAGGCGCTCGCGGCGCTCGACGCCGACCTCCACGTCCACCTCGAAAAGCCGATGGTGACCGACCTCGGCGGCGCGCGGGCGCTCGTCGACCGCGCCGAGGAGCGCGGCCTCACCCTCGCGGTCGGCTACCAACGCCGCTTCGACCCGCGGTTTCACGAACTCAGGCGCGTCATCGACAGCGGCCGCATCGGCGACCCGCACATGGTGGTCTGCCACCTCGAACAGGAGTGGATTCGCTGGACGAAAGACGAGTGGCGCGGCGACCCGTCCCTCTCGGGCGGCGGCCAACTGTACGACTCGGGGTCGCACCTCCTCGACGCGGTGCTCTGGGTGACGCGCTCGAAACCGGTGACGGTCGCCGCGGCGGTCGACCACCGCGGCCACGACGTGGACGTGAACTCGGCGCTCGCGGTCGTCCTCGACCGCGACGGCGACCGCCTCACCGCGAGCGTGGGCGTCTCCGGCGACGGACAGAGCGTCCCCGACCCCGGCGAGTCGCTCCGCGTCATCGGCACCGAGGGGATGGTCGCCTTCGACGGCGAGACCATCGAGGTGGCCGAGGGGGGGATGACCTACACCGCCACGCCGCCGACGCCCGACTTCGAGGAGTTGACCCGGAAGAAGCTCCGGAACTTCGTGGACGCCGCGCGCGACGAGGCCGACCTCGCCATCCCGGCCGAGGACGCTCTCCACGTGACCGCGCTGACCGAGGCTGCCTACGAGTCGGCGACGACGGGCAGGCGAGTCAACGTCGACGGCGACGCCTGAGTCGCGGACGCTGGAACGACTTGTCCCCGACCTCAGACGCCGGTCAGCCGGTTCAGCGCGCCCGACGACCCGGTGACAATCGGCCGGTCGCTGGTGCAGACGTACAGTTCGCCGTCGGGGGCGCGGCCGAACGCGAGGACGTTCGTCCCCCCGTCGTCGCGGTCCGTCACGGGAATCTCCGTGATGTCCCACGGCCGCGACTCGCTCGGGCGGGCGGCGAACAACCGTCCCTCAGACTGCCAGTCGGCGAAGACGTACGCGCCCGAGAGCGCCGAAATCGACTCGCCGCGGTAGACGTGGCCGCCGATAACGGCCACGCCGGACGGTCCGTCCCCGCTGTGGGGGTACTCCAGCACCGGGTCGAGAAGCGGTGCGCCGTCGGGCGTCTCGGTCGGGCAGTCGTCGGCGCGGAAGCAGTGTGCGCCCTCGCGAACGTTCCAGCCGTAGTTGCCGCCGCGCTCCAAGAGGTTCACCTCCTCCCACGCGCCCTGTCCCACGTCGGCGACGTAGCAGTCCTCGCCGTCGAACGAGAGCCGCCACGGGTTTCTGAGCCCCCACGCGTACTGCTCGTCGAGGCCGTCGGAGCCGACGAGCGGGTTGTCCTCGGGGATTCCGTACGGCCGGTCGTCGTCGCCGGAGACGCCGCCGGTGGAGTCCACGTCGATGCGGAGGACGCTCCCGAGGAGGTTCTCGGTCACGTCCTGTCCGTTGCCGCCCGGAACGGCGTCGTACCAGTCGTCGACGTGGCCGCGTCCCTCGTCGTTCGCGCCGCCGCCGTCGCCCGTGGCGACGTAGAGATAGCCGTCCGGACCGAACGCGACGGCTCCGGCGTTGTGGTTCGACTGGGGCTCGGGGAGTTCGAGCAGCGCCCGCTCGGAGTCGACCGAGACCGTCGTCGCCTCGGGGTCGACCGTCAGCTCACTCAGGACGAACGTGTGACTGTAGTTCGAGGGCGTCCCCGAGCGTCGCGGGGCGCTGTACCGGAGGTAGAGCCGCCCGTTGTCGGCGAACTCGGGGTGGAAGGCGACGCCGAGGAAGCCGCGTTCGTCGTAGCCGTTGAGGCCGACGATGCGGTCGGTGATGTCGAGGTACGGCTCGCTCTGTAGTCCCGAGTCGTCGTGCAGCCAGATTCGACCGGGCTGGTCGACGACGAACCGCCGCGACCCGCCGAACGCCTCGGGGATGGCCACGTCGACCGGCGAGGCGAACCCGGTCGCCAGCGTCTCGTAGGCGACTTCGAGACCCGCGAGTGAGCCGTCGGACCCGCCGTTCGCGGTCGCGGTCGCCCCGTCAGTCTCGTCTGGCGTCGCGTCGCTGTCGGTCGTTCCCCCGGCTCCGTCGTCGGTCGGGGCGCTCGCACAGCCCGCGAGGCCGCCGAGGAGGGTCGCGCCGGTCGCGGCGAGGAAATCGCGTCGGGAACCGTTCATGTCAACGTAGAGCGGCGCGACCGGAGTAAGGCTTGCTACGACCGGGCTGGCGAGCCCTCCCCCGTTCGCCCACCGCCCCGCGACTCGAATCGAGCGGCGATTCCGAATCCCTTACCACCCGATAGTGACGACGGGTACGACATGGACGCGGTACTCGCCGCCGACGACCTCAGGAAGTCCTACGGCGACGTGGAGGCGCTCTCGGGCGTCTCCCTGTCGGTCGCCGAGGGAGAGGTCTTCGGCCTCATCGGTCCGAACGGCGCGGGGAAGACGACGCTGGTTCGCGCCCTCACGGGCACGACCGCGGTGGACTCGGGGTCGGCGGCCATCCTCGGGCGCGACCCGACCGAGGTCGACCGCCAGCGCCTCGGCGTCCTCCCGCAGGAGTTTCGGCCCGCGGGTCGGCTCTCCGCCCGCGAACTCGTGGCCTACTACGCGGGGCTCTACGACGACGCCCGCGACCCCGACGCGGTGCTCGACGAGGTCGGCCTCGCCGACGCCGCCGACACGTGGTACGAGAACCTCTCGGGCGGCCAACAGCGCCGCGCCTGCATCGCCCTGACGCTCGTCAACGACCCCGACGTGCTGTTCTTGGACGAGCCGACGACCGGCATCGACCCCGCGGGTCGCCGGTCGCTGTGGGGGCTCGTCGAGGACCTCGCCGCCGGCGGGACGACGGTGTTTCTCACCAGCCACTCGATGGAAGAGATAGAGCGCCTCGCCGACCGCGTGGGCCTGCTCAACGCGGGCGAGCTCGTCACGGTCGGCGAGCCGGACGACCTCGTCGCCGAGTACGGCGGCGAGAGCCGCCTCGTGGTCCGGACCGACGGCGACGCCGACGCGGGCCTCGGGTCGGTGTCGCTGCCGGCCGCGCTCGACGCGACGGTGTCGGGAGACGGCATCACCGTCCACGGCGTCGGCCCGCGCGACATCGGCGACGTGGTCGCCGCCTTCGACGACGCGGGCGTCGTCTACGAGTCGCTCGTCTGGAAACAGCCCGGCCTCGAAGAGGTCTACCTCTCGTTGACCGGCGAGCAGTTCGAGGCGGCCCGGCCCGCCGCGGCCGCCGCGGTCGGAGGTGACAGATGAGCCTCGCCGCCCGCGTCCGCGCTGAGTTCGTCGCCTCGTGGCACGCGTTCCTCCGGCGGCGGACGGCGGTGTTTTTCACCTTCTTCTTCCCCGCCATCATCGTCGTCATCTTCGGGGCGCTCGTGCAGACCCAGCCGACCGGCGGCGGCCTGTTCGCCGAGCCGAAGGAGTACTACATCGCCGGCTACCTTGCGGTCGTCGTGCTGTTCACCCCGCTGTCGCGCGTGGGTAGCACCATCGCGCGCCACCGCGAGGGAAGCCGCTTCGAGAAGCTGGCGACGACGCCGCTGTCTCGGGCCGAGTGGCTCCTCGCGCACTCGCTCGTCAACGTCGTCGTCATCGGCCTCGCGACGCTGTTGCTCCTCGCGCTGTCGGCGCTCGTGACCGGCGCGTCGATTCCGCTGACGCCCGCGACGCTCGCCATCGTCCCCTTCGTCGCGCTCGGCGTGACGCTGTTTTGCGGCCTCGGGGCCGTCATCGGGAGCGTCGCCGACTCGCAGGACGGCGTCATCGCCGCGAGCAACGCCATCGCGCTTCCCCTGCTCTTCCTCTCGGAGACGTTCGTGACGCCCGACCTGCTCCCGCCGTGGTTCGTCCCGGCGCTGAACCTCTCGCCGCTCACGTACTTCGCCCGCGGCGTCCGGGCGCTCACCTACGGCGGCGGCGACTGGGTCACCAACCTCGCGGTGCTCGCGGTGCTCGCGGTCGCGTTCTTCGCGGCGGGCACGGCGGCGATTCCGCGGACCGACTGAGGAGGCGCACCGCCCGCCTGCGGCGCTCGGGGGCGCTCCCGAGGGCGTCCGACGCGCCTGCAAACTCAAGCCTTAACCCGCGGCCGACCCCACGTGGGGGCATGGTCGAAACTGAGACGTACACCATCGAAGGACCGGACGGAGACACCGAAGCACTCGAACTCCCCGCGGGCCTCGTCGATATCTTCTCGGAGCAGGGCGAAGACCCGACCGACGTCGTCGCCGACGTCGTCGTGCAGGCGTTCGCACAGCAGGCGCACGTCGTCGCTCACCACAGCGAGGGCGGTGCACCGGCCGACATCGCCGAAATCAACGAGAAGATGGAAGAGCTGTTCGAGGACCGCTTCGGCGTCCCGCTCTCCGACGCGCTCGGCCACTCGCACTAAGTCGAGTTCGCGGTTGCTGTTTTCGCTGCCGTTCCGAGTCGAAGGCGAGAGCCGCGCGTCTGAGCCGCCGTGGCGGGTCCGCGGCGCTCAGATGAACGCCAGCGGCACCATGACGGCGAAGCCGGCGGCGAGTCCGGCGAGCAGTTCGACCCGACCGCCGCGCGGGAGGCGCTCGCCGAGTTCGAGCGCCTCGGGGATGAACTCCGTGAGGACGAGAAAGACCATCGCGCCCGCGGCGAAGCCGAAGCCGAACGGGAGGAACTCCCGCGCGATGCGGACGAAGTAGAAGGCGATGACCGCGCCGATGGGCTGGGGCAGACTGGAGAAGATAGCCCACCAGACGAGCTTCCAGTTCGAGACGTTCATCGACCGCAGCGGGATGGAGATGGCGAGCCCCTCGGGGACGTTGTGAATCGAGATGGCGAGAGTCATGAACACCGCGAGCAGCGGGACGACGAACCCGAACAGCTGGAAGCCGCCGTCGAGGCCGAGGTCGGCGAAAGAGACGCCGACGGCGACGCCCTCCGGGAAGCTGTGGACGGTGAGGATGCCGAGAATCAACAGCAGTTTGCGGAAATCGGCCTCCTCGTACTGCTTCGGGTTGACCTCCGCACCCTCGATGACGCGATGGGCGACGAGGACGAGTGCGACGCCCGCGAGCATCCCGATACCGAGTTGGAGCGGCGTCCCGTTGGCGAGCCCCTCGAAGACGAGTCCGAACAGTGACGCCGACACCATGATGCCCGAGGCGATACCCCACAGCGCCACGTTCCAGCGGTCGCTCACGTCGGAGACGAAGAAGAACGGAATCGCGCCGAGTCCGGTCGCGATGGCCGTGACGAGCCCGGCGAGAAAGACGAACGCGAGCGCAGAAAACTGGTCCATACCGAACGTAATCATTCGGTACCGATAAGTATTATCATATTCCATATACTTTTGGTTGGCCTAAACTCTGAATTGCGGATAGCTGCGCTCTACTGATTTAGACGGGCCAAAAATCCCCGTCATATTTATAATCGGTATTCTGGTATATGCGTCGGCGTGAGCGATTGCTCGCCGGCGAGAGACGGTGAAGAAAAGACGTCGGTTCCGCGGTACACTCGTACCGAGCGCACCGGACGCACCGGGTGGAGCGTGTTCAGTCGTCGGCCGGCGACGCGCCCTCCGGCGAGTCGCTGTCGCCGCCCATGGGCGAGACGGGGGTGGCCGCGACGGAGCGGGCCGAACCCATCCAGCGCTCGACGTTGGCCGAGACGTAGTCGCGCGCGCCGAAGGCGACCGCGCCGCCGACGCCGATGGCGAGGGCCGCGGCGATGCCCCAGGCGAACGCCTGCGCGATGGTGAACAGGATGGCGACGTCGATGCCCATCGTGCTCAGGCCGATGACGACGGCGGTGAAGTAGAGGAACATCCGGGTGCCGACCGCGAAGACGCTCGTGTACGGCGTCTCGGTCGCTGCGCGGGTCCGCGTGATGGCGTCACCGATGAAGTCGGCGACGACGAACCCGAGGACGACGACGAGCAGGCCGGCCACGAACGACGGCGCGTACGACGCCGCGGTCGAGACCCATTCGGAGAACAGGTCGACCGCGAGCACGTCGGCGGCCGCGAGCACGGCGATGGCGTAGACGAACCACTTACCGAGCGTCCCGAACGCGCCCGAGACGGCCTTTTCGGTCCCGCCGAGAATCTTCCCGACGGGCGTTGCCAACACCGCCTTGTCGACCTCGACGCGGTCGGCGACCCGCGTGATGAGTCGGGCGGCGATGCTGCCGATGAACCAGCCGACGATGAGTATTAACAGCGCGCCCACGAGCCGCGGGACGAACGCGAGCACGGCGTTAGTCAACTCTGCGATGGACTCTGTCAACGTGACTTGTAACGGGTACATTGTTCCGGGTGGAACATCGCGCGCCCGACAGTTAGTTAAGAATATAAGAACCGTGAATAAAATCATCTCGTAATCGGAACCCTCCGATTTCGCCGATACTCGGTGAAACCGGACGGAGCGGCGGGCTACGGGTCGAAACGTCCGTTCCTCGTTCGACTCGCTCACCGGCGAGACAGTCTCGGGTGCGGGTGCGTCCGTCGTGGTTTAATCTCAGCTTGATTCGTCGCCGCGGTCGCGGGACCCAGTGCGCTCGTCGGCGAGGCGGCCGAGCTGTGTCGCGATTTCTTCCATGGCGACGACGAGTCGAGCGGCGTACCAGAGGACGACGACGGTGACGACGAGGAACACCCACGCGAGAATCTGCTGGGCGATGAGGAGCGCGTAGGCGAGCGTCAACACGAGGAAGACTACGACGGCGACTTTCGCGCCGGTGGAACGATGGAGGGGGATGTCGTCGGGTGATGGCGACATAGCCCGTTGTTCTTGGGGGGAGAAGTTATGTATTTGGCCGCCGCGGGCCGGCGGTGTCGACCCCCCTGCTGACGAGCGTAACCGGCCCAATTCTGTGGTATAAATCACGAACCATACCGATTAATTGCGCTACTGTATCGTGCCACCAAAGGCCGTGAGACGCCCCACACCACCGAGTTTATCAGTCAATGACCGGAATCAACAACCAATGGGAGAGCTATCCGAATTGTTCGCGCCGAACCGAATCGCGGTGGTCGGTGCGACCGAGCGCGAAGGAGCAATCGGGCGGGCAATCATGGACAACCTCGTCGACGAGTTCGACGGTGAGGTCGTTCCGGTCAACCCCAAGTACGACGAACTGTTCGGCCTGCAGTGCTACGGCGACGTCGGCGAGACGAACGCCGACCTCGCGGTCATCGTCGTTCCTCCGAAGGTCGTCCTCCCCGCGATGAAGTCCGCCGGGGAAGCGGGCATCGAGAACGTGGTGGTCATCACCGCCGGCTTCGGCGAGACGGGCAGCGAGGGCGCCGCCCGCGAGCAGGAACTCCGCGACATCGCCGAGGAGTACGACCTCAACGTCGTCGGCCCGAACAGTCTGGGAATCATGAACACGGACGTGGGCATGAACGCGACGTTCGGCCCCGACATGGCCCTCGACGGCAACATGTCGTTCATGAGCCAGTCGGGCGCGTTCATCACGGCCGTCATCGACTGGGCCAACGACGAGGACATCGGCTTCAAGGACATCGTCTCCTTGGGCAACAAGGCCGTCCTCGACGAGGCCGACTTCATCGAGGCGTGGAACGACGACCCCGACACCGAGGTCATCATCGGCTACCTCGAAGGCATCTCGGCGGGCCGCGAGTTCATCGACTCCGCCCGCGACGTGACGAAGGACACGCCCATCGTCCTCGTCAAGTCCGGGAAGACCGACGCTGGCGCGCAGGCCGCCTCCTCGCACACCGGCACCATCGCCGGCTCCGACGCGGCCTACGAGGCCGGCCTCGAACAGGCGGGCGTCATCCGCGCGGACTCCGTCCAGCACCTGTTCGACACCGCCCGCGTGCTGGGCGACCAGCCGCTCCCCGAGAACAAGGACGTCGCCGTCATCACGAACGCCGGCGGCCCCGGCGTCATGACGACCGACGCCATCGGCGAGTCGGAGCTGCAGATGGCCGACTTCACCGACGAGACGCTCGAAGCGTTCTCCGAGTCGCTGCCCGCCGAGGGGAACATCTACAACCCGGTCGACATCGTCGGCGACGCCGACAACGACCGGTTCAAGGAGGCCCTCGACGTGGCGCTCGCCGACGACAACGTCGGCATGGCGCTCGTCCTGACCTGTCCGACGGCCGTCCTCGACTACAACCAACTGGCCGCCGACACCGTCGAACTCCAACAGGAGTACGACAAGCCCATCGCCGCCTGCTTCATGGGCGGCGAGCGCGTCGAAACCGCGTCCGACGTGATGAAAGACGCCGGCATCCCGAACTACTTCGACCCCTCGCGCGCCGTCGACGGCCTCGAAGCCCTCTCGGAGTACGCCGACATCCGCCAGCGCGAGTACGACGCGCCCACCGAGTTCGACGTGGACCGCGAGCGCGCCCGCGACATCCTCGAAACCGTCAAGGAACGCGACGAGACTCGCCTCGGGGTCGAGGCGATGGAACTGCTCGACGCCTACGGCATCGAGACGCCGACGGGTGACATCGTCGACGACCCCGCCGACGCGCTCGACGTCGCGGAGAACATCGACGGCGACGTCGTGATGAAAATCGTCAGCCCGGACATCCTCCACAAGTCCGACATCGGCGGCGTCAAGGTCGGCGTCGAAAACGAGGACGTCTACGACGCCTACGAGGACCTCATCACCCGCGCGAAGAACTACCAGCCCGACGCCAACATCCTCGGCGTGCAGGTCCAGGAGATGGTGAACCTCGACGACGGCGTCGAGACCATCGTCGGCATGAACCGCGACCCGCAGTTCGGCCCGCTCATGATGTTCGGCCTCGGCGGCATCTTCGTGGAAATCCTCGAAGACACGACGTTCCGCGTCGCGCCCGTCTCCGAGGCGGAAGCCGAGGACATGACGAAGGAAATCGACGCCGCGCCGATGCTCCGCGGTGCCCGCGGTAACGACCCGGTCGACATCGGCGGCATCACGGAGACCATCCAGCGGCTCTCCCAACTGGTCACCGACTTCCCGGCCATCCTCGAACTCGACATCAACCCGCTCGTCGCGCTGCCGGACGGCGTGAAGGCCGTCGACGTTCGACTCACCGTGGACCCGGACGAACTTTAAACACTTCACCACCCTACCATTCAACAATGAACACGGTACTCGTCACCTCGACCGGAGAAAGCACCGGGAAGACCGCAATCACGCTCGCACTCGGCGTCCTCGCCAAGGAGCGCGGACTGGACGTGGGCTACATGAAGCCCAAGGGCACCCGCCTGCAGTCCAGCACCGGAAAAACCCTCGACGAGGACCCGATGCTCGCCCGCGAACTGCTCGACATCGACGCGGAGATGCACCAGCTCGAACCCGTCGTCTACTCCCCGACGTTCATCCAGGGTGCCGTCCGCGGCAAGGAGAACGCCGAGGAGCTTTCGGAGGTCATCTCCCACCACTTCGAGGACATCTCGGCCGGCAAGGACCTGATGCTCATCGAGGGCGGCGGCTCCTACCGCACCGGCGGCATCGTGGACCTCACCGACGGCGACGTGGCGAACCTCCTCGACGCCGAGGTCATCCTCGTCGCCGACTACCAGCACCCGAGCGACCTAGACGACGTGGTCGCGGCGGTCGAAGACATCGGCCCCGACCGCCTCGCGGGCGTCGTCTTCAACCGCGTGAGCGACGCCTCCTACGACGAACTCGAAACGGAGGTCGCGCCGTTCCTCGAAGCCCGCGGCGTCCCCGTCCTCGGCGTCGTTCCGACCGAAAAAGACCTCGCGGGCGTCACCGTCGAGGAACTCGCGAACGAACTCGGCGCGGACTTCGCGACCGACGCGCCGACGGACGCCTTCGTCGAGCGCTTCCTCGTCGGCGCGATGGGCGGCGACGCGGCGCTTCGCTACTTCCGCCGCACGAAGAACGCCGCGGTCATCACCGGCGGCGACCGCGCGAACATCCAGCGCGCCGCGCTCGAAGCCCCCGGCGTCAAGTGCATCATCCTCACCGGCGGCCACCGACCCGTCGGTGCCGTCATCGGTAAGGCCGAAGAGAAGGGCGTCCCGGTGCTTCTCGTCAACGGCGACACGCTCTCGGTGACCGACCGCGCCGAGGACATCGTCAGCACGGGTCGCACCCGCGACGAGCGCACGGTCAACCGGATGCGCGACCTGCTGTACGAACACGCCGACATCGACGCCATCATCGGAAACATCGAACCGTCCGGTGACGGCGCGGCCGACGACGACGAGTAACGACCGACGCGTCGCTATCGTCGACTACTTTTTCCGAATTCGGACTCAGACCCCGTTTCCGTCGCTCTCGTGCCTATCGAGGTAGTCGTTGACGAGCGACGGTGCGCCGACGCCGACGGCGAGGAGCGCGAGAAACGAGAGCGTGAACTGCCCGCTGGCCGCCTCCACGAGGTAGGCGGCCGGGAGGGCTGCGAGGACGAAGGCGGTGACGACGAGCGTCTGTCGAGAGACCATACGCCCGCCACGTCAGTCAGGAAGTTAACAGCTTTGCGCCTAACAGCGCCAGCCGCGGTCGGTGTCGTTCAGGAGTTCCGCGCCGTCGTCGGTGACGACGACGAGGTCTTCGATTCGGACGCCGAACTCGTCGGGGAGGTAGACGCCCGGTTCGACGCTGAAGACGTTCCCGACCTCGAGTTCGCGGTCGCTCCCGGCGACGATGTAGGGTTCTTCGTGCACGTCGAGGCCGACGCCGTGGCCGGTCCGGTGGATGAAGCGGTCGCCGTAGCCCGCCTCCTCGATGACCTCGCGGGCGGCGCGGTCGACGTCGCCGGCGGCGACGCCCGGTTCGACGGTCTCGACGGCGGCGGTCCGTGCGGCCTGCACGACGCCGTGGACCTCGGCGAACTCCGCGGGTGGCTCGCCGGCGAAGACGACGGTGCGCGTCTGGTCGCTCGGGTAGTGGTCGACGACGGTGCCGAAGTCGAGGACGACCGGGTCGCCCGACTCGATGACGCGGTCGCCGTGGCTGTGGTGGGGCATCGCGCCGTTGGGGCCAGAGCCGACGAGCGGGCCGAAGGGAATCCCCTCGCCGCCCTCGTCGGCGAGGAGGCGCTCGATTTCCGCCGCGAGTTCGTTTTCGGTCATACCGACGGCGTCCGCACCCATGTCGCGGACGCGTTCGACCGCGCGGTCGACGGCCGCGCCGGCGCGGCGGAGCGCGTCGAGTTCGGCGTCGTCCTTCCGCGCGCGGAGCGGGGCGACGACCTCGCTGGCGAGGCCGAAGTCGGCGTCGGGGAGCGCCGCCCGGAGGTCCTGCGAGAAACGGGCCCACATCGTGTCGTCGACGAGGACGCGCCCGCCGGCGAGGTCGAAATTCGAGACCACGTCGTCGAGGGCGTCACGCGGGTCGTCGTCGTCGCTCCACGTGCGCACGTCTCCGACCCACGACTCGGCGCGGACCTGCGTCTCGTAGAGGTCGGGGACGAGAAACGCCGGTTCGCCCTCGCGGGGGACGAAAAGAAGCAGGTGCCGCTCCGCGGGTTCCTCGTCGAAGCCCGAGAGGTACAGCAGGTTTCGGCTGGGGAACAGTACGGCGGCGTCGGCGTCCGCGTCGGCCAATCGTTCCTGACACGCGCGGGTCCGTCGTTCGAAGGGCGTCATGCGAGTGGATACGGGCGGCGGATGAAAAGCGTGGGCGGTCCGCGGGAGCGCGTCGAGGCGCGAACCATCGGGTGGGGCCGGTACGAGGGCGTCCCGCAGGCGGCCTACGCCCTGAGGTCGAGCGGGTCGTAGAGCTGGCCGGTGATGGACTCGAAGGCGTCGGAGGCGGTCACGAGGCCGACCACGGAGCCGCCTTCGGGGTCGCGGACCATGGCGAGTTCCTGATTCTCCGCCTGGAAGCGGTCGATGAGGTCGCTGACCGAGAGGTCCGAGGGAACCGAAAGCGGGGGCGCGGCGATGTCTTCGAGGCGGCGGTCGCCCGACTGGAGGCGGTCGATGTTCGAGAGGACCGTCGGCGCGTAGACGACGCCCCGAACGTCGTCGAGCGAGTCGCCGACGAGCGGGAACCGCGAGTGCTGGGGGTTCGCCCGAATTCGTTCGAGGCTCTCGTCGGTGCTCGCGTCGACCGAGAGCGCGACGACGCGGTCCGCGGGAACCATCACGTCGCGGACGGGTAACTCGCCGATGCGAAGCGCGTTCAGGACCTCCTCGCGGCGGTCCTCGGGGAGCGAGCCCTGCGCGAGGATGTCGCCCATCTGGCTTCGGACCTCGCCGCGGGTGAGCCGGGTGCCCTCGCCGGCGGCGTCACCGTCGCCGTCTTCCTCCTCGTCGATTTCGGCTTCCTGCCACGACCGGGTTATCTCGACGCCGACGAGCGACAGCAGGCGCTTTGCCAGCCAGTCGGCGACGACGATGACCGGGTACATGAGCTTCGTCCAGCCGTACAGGACGGGCGCGGTGTACTTCGCCACCGTGCGAGAGCGCTCGACGCCGAGGTACGTCGGCACCTGCTCGCCGAGGACGACGTGCGAGAGGTTGATGACGACGAGCGCCAGTCCGACCGACAGCGACGTGTGGGAACCCGCCGCCCCACCGCCGCCGAGGACCGCGGCGAAGGTGGCCGCGACGGCCGGTTCGGCGACGACGCCGAGGCCGACGCTAGCGATGGTAATCCCGACCTGACAGCCCGAGAGGTACACCTCCAGCCGCTCTGTCATCTCCCACGCGAGTTCGAGGCCGCGAGACCCCACGAAGGCGGACTCGTCGAACTGCGGCACGCGCGTCATCGCGAACTCCGAGACGACGAAGAAGGCGTTCGCGAGCAACAACACGAGGCCGCCGCCGAGCCGAAGCGCGGTGTCGACACCTACCATGTGGGTCGAGCGTTCGAACCGGACTCTCGTGAGCGTGTCGGCTCCGGTACGACGTTGTGGTTTTTCGAGGAATTATTTTAAACTCAAAAATGTGCCGTAACAACTATGTTTTCGACGGCCGCGGTGTCTGGTATGCGTCAGCAACACAGGCGGACGTTCCTGAAGCTGAGTGGTTCCCTCCTCGGTGGGATCGCCGCCGGGTCGACCGTCGTCGCGGCCGAGCGGACCGACCGGTTCATCGTCGACCTCGGGGGCGGCGACGCGTCGGCGGCGACGAGCGCCGACCTGGAGGTCGTCTACGACCTCTCGCCGGCCGGCGTGGTGGTCGTCGAGGGGAGCGAGTCGGCCGTCTCCGCCCTGAACGCGACCTACGCGCCCGACGTGGAGATAACGCTCGACGCGCCGGCGGTCGAAGACGCGGGTCCGGCCGATGCGGTCGACGAACCCGGCTACGCCGCGCAGTGGGACAAACAGAGCCAGCGGATTCCGGCGGTCCACGACGTGACCCGCGGGGAGGGCGCGCGCGTCGCCGTCATCGACACCGGCGTCGCCGCCGACCACCCGGACCTCGAACACGCGGTCAACGCATCGCTCTCGCGGAACTTCACCGGCGACGGCTTCGGCGCGGGCGTCCCCGCGGGCGGCGACCACGGCACCCACGTCGCGGGCATCGTCGCCGCGAACGACCGAAACGAGACGGGCGTCGTCGGCTCCGCGCCGGGGGCCGAAGTCGTCGACTGCCGCGTGTTCTCGCCGAACACGCTGGCCTCGTTCGCCGACATCCTCGCGGCCCTCGTCTACAGCGCCGAAATCGGCTGCGACGCCGCGAACCTCAGCCTCGGTTCCTACCCGGTCCCGCGACAGGGCGAAGGGAAGTTCTACGGTAAAGTGCTGAACAAGACGCTGACCCATGCCAACCGCTCGGGGACTGTCGTCGTCGTCGCCGCCGGCAACGACAGCGCCGACCTCCAGCACGACGGCGGCATCATCAGCCTCCCCAACGAGGGGGCACAGGCGCTCAGCGTCAGCGCGACCGGACCCAAGGGGACTGCCTTCGACGCGGGCGACGCCGAAGAAGGACCGAAGACACCGGCGTTCTACACGAACTACGGGACCAACGCCGTCGGCGTGGCCGCGCCGGGCGGCGACGCCCTCCTCTCCGCGCAGGAGACCAACCCCGAAACGTGGTTCTACGACCTCGTCTACAACACCGTCTCGACGCCCGCCTACGACGACGACGGGAACTACGTCGGCTCGGCGAACGGCTACGGCTGGAAGGCCGGCACCTCGATGGCCGCGCCGCAGGTCGCCGCCGCCGTCGCGCTCGTGCGGTCGGTCGAACCGGGTCTGAACGCGAATCGGGTCGCGTCGAAACTCGGCCGCACCGCGACCGTCCCCGAGGGGTCCGACAAGGCGTACTACGGGGCCGGCTACCTCGACCCGCTGGCCGCCGTCACCGAGTAACGGCCTCCGCGCCCCCGAGGAGGTTCACCGAGCGAACTGATACCTTAGCTCTCGAACACCTTTATCTCGCGAGGCGTCGCATTGTCACTCATGAGTTGGAAAGCAATCGACGCCCTCGACGACGCCCGTGACGCCACGGCGTCGCTCCTCCTCCCGTTCGACGCGGGTCGATGGGCGCGCCTCGCACTCATCGCCCTCTTCGTCGGCGGCCTCGGCGGGAGCGGCGGTGCCGGAAGCAACACCGGAACGACCACCCCGACCGGAGGCGGGTCGACCGACATCCCGGTCGACTCGCTACCCGGCTTCGTGACGCCCGAAAACGTCGTCGCCGCCGTCATCGCGATTGCGGCGGTCGCTATCGCCCTCAGCATCGTCTGGTCGTTCGTCGGCTCCGTGATGCAGTTCGTCCTCGTGGACGCCGTCGTCACGAAAGACGTGCGCATCCGAAAGCCGTTCCGCGAGCGCTTCTGGCTCGGCGTCAGGCTGTTCGGGTTCCAAGTCGGCCTCCTCGTCGCCGTGCTCGCGGTCATCGGAATCCCGGTCGCGGCGGTGTTCCTCGGCTCCGTCGCGTTCACGCCCGCGGTGGCCCTCTTCGCTATCCCGCTCGTACTGCTCGGGCTCCTGTTGGTGTTCGTGCTCGCGGTCGTCATGCAGTTGACGACCGACTTCGTCGTCCCGACGATGATAGCCGAAGACCGCGCCCTCCTGTCGTCGTGGGGCCGGGTCGTGCCGGTGTTCCGCGCCGAGTTCTCCGAGTTCGGGCTGTACGTCATCGTCCGGTTCATCCTCGGCATCCTCGCGAGCATCGGTATCGGCATCGCGGCCCTCCTCGCCCTGCTCGTCGTCGCCATCCCCTTCGCCATCGTCGGCGGCGGGGCGTTCCTCGCGCTCAACGCCGCGAACGTCGCGTTGACCTCGACGGTCGGGCTGGTCGTCTTCGGCGCGCTCGGGCTCCTGTTCGTCCTCGCGGCCATCGCGGTCGGCGCGGTCGTCCAGATGCCCGTCGTGACCTACTTCCGGTACTATTCGCTGTTCCTGCTGGGCAGCGCCGACGACTCGCTCGACCTCGTCTCGCAGTTCCGGTCCGACGACGACTCGTCGGCCCCGGAAGGCCCGACCCCCGCGTAAGGACCGGCGACTCGCTTCGCCGTTCCGCCTCCATTTTCACGCCGTCGCCGACGTGACCGCCTCACGGTCCAGCCGCCCGAGAAGCACGAGAATCGGAACCATCAGCGCGCCACCGACGACGAACGGTGCCCAGAACGCGACGGCCGTGTAGAGTCCGCCCGCCAGCGCCGGCCCGAACGTCCGGGCGAGGCTCCCCGCGCTCTGGGTGAGGCCGAACGCGCCACCCTGCTCGTCGTCCGTCGCCGAGCGGGAGACGAGCGTGTTCAAGGAGACGTTCGTGAGGGCGTTGCCGAACGACAGCGGCGTCATCACGACGAGGAGCGCGAGCACGCCCGCCGGGAGGACGGGACCGACCGGGAGTATCCTTCCGAGGTCGGGGACGAACGCGCCCAGTTGGGGTGAAAAGGGAACGGCCGCGAGCGTGAGCACCTGAATCGCCGCGCCGGCGACCGCGAGTCGGTACTCGCCGAAGCGGTCGGTGAGCGGGCCGACGAGGCCGCCCTGAACGACCGCGAGGACGACGCCGACGTAGGTGAGGATAATCGCGTTCTCGGTCGCGCCGTAGCCGTACTGGTCGTTGGTGAGGAAGATGAACTGGCTTTCGAGCGCCGAGAAGGCGAAGGAGACGAGGAAGAAGGAGGCGACGAGCGTGCCCAGTCCGGGCGACCGGAGCGCGGAAAGGAGCTGTTGGACGCGGGACTCGCGGTCCCCGGCCGGCGTCCCGCGCGCTTCGGGCGGCCGCGACTCGGGCAGGACGAAGAACGCGACGACGAGGTTCGTTCCGGTGATGGCCGCGGCGGCGAAGCTCGGCAGCGAGAACTCGGAGACGGGGACGAACGCGGGCAGGAGGTCCCGGGCGGCGGCGATGACCGGCTCGCTGGCGAAGAAGCCGCCGAGCGCGGGGCCGAACACGAAGCCGAGGCCGAACGCGGCCCCGAGGAGACCGAGCCCCTTTGCACGCTCGTCCGCCGCGGTGATGTCGGCGATGTACGCCTGTGCGGTGGCGATGTTGCCGCCCATCGCGCCCGCGAGCATCCGCGCGGCGAACAGCACCGCGAGCGACCCGGCGACGCCGAACAGGAGCCACGCGAGGACGCTCCCCGTGAGCGACAAGAGGAGCACGGGTCGCCGACCGCGGGAGTCCGACAGGCGGCCCAAAAACGGCGCGGCGAGGAACTGCATCGCCGAGTAGGAGGCGATGAGCAGACTCCCGACGAACTCTGTCGCACCGAACGAGAGCGCGTACAGGGGAATCACCGGGATGAGGATACCGAAGCCGAGGAGGTCGACGAAGACGATGAAAAAGACCACCCCGAGCGCCCGACGCGGGTTCTCGACTGTCATCGTCTCCTCGTTGGCGGGGTGTCGAATAACCGCACCGATACCCTCCGTCTCGGGGGTAAGCGGTGATTAATTAATACGTTGACAATCCTGAGTGTCAGTATGTCCTTCGAATGGGTCTCGTACTTCACGTGCGAGGAGTGTGGGCTGGAACGCCCGTCGCCGGAGGTTCCCTACGACCGCCTCGGATACGCCGTCTGTCCGAGTTGCGGCGCGGAGACGCGCCCGGCCGCCTCGGCGACGGTCGACGCCTCGACGCCGGTGGATGGGTAGACACTTCGGGCTCCGCCGCCATCCCCCGGTATGAGCTGGACGGAAGTCCGTCGGGACGACCGCATCGTGGAGTGGGAGCGAAGCGACGGTCACGCGACTATTCGGCTCCGTCGCGGGCCGAACGCGTGGCACGTCAGGGTCGACCGACTCTATCAGTCTGCCGAGGGCCGCGGCTACGAGGGTGAGCGGTTCGAGTCGGAATCCGAGGCCCGCGAGACCGCCGAGGCGTGGAAGGACGAGTACGACGTGGAGAACTGAGCTACTGGAGTCGGCGCGTCGTCTCGACCAGCGGGTGTCGCGCGTAGTCGACGATATCGATGTCCGAGATAGATTTGAGGCCCTCTTTTTCCGCGGTCCGCTGCATGCCGAGTTCGACGGGGTCGTCGACGACGATGACGTAGGCGTCCATCTCCTCGATGCCGATTCGGTCGGCCGCGAGGACGCGGTGGTGGCCGTCGGCGAGGAGCAGCGTCCCGTTGTTGTCGATGACGACGAGCGGCTCCGCGAGGCCGCGTTCGAGTTCGTACCGGCGACCGTCGAGTTCGTCGGCGTAGACGCGGGCCTGCGTGGGAATGAGGTTCGAAAGCGAGACCGTGCGGCGCTCTTGATGGACCGTGATGCCGTGAATCTGTTCGAGCGTCCGCATGAGTTTGCCCACTTTCTCCGGCGTCGCGCGCTCGATTTGGCTCCGGATGACGTCGGTGTTCGAGATGATGCCGACGAGGTTGCCCGCGTCGTCGACGACCGGGAGCTTCTGGATGCCCGACCGGAGGATGACGCGGGCGGCGTCGTTCACGTCCATCTCGGGGTGAGCGACGACGAGGTCCGTCGCCATCACCGTCTCGATGGGGGCGGCGTCGTCGGCGAGGAGGATATCGCGCGCCGTGACGAAGCCCTCGGCCTTGCGGCCGTCGCAGACGGGAAACCCGTTGTGCCCGTCGCTCTCCGCGATGCGTTGGGCGACGTCCGCGACCGTGTCGGTCGGAGAGACGGTCTGGACCTCGCGCGTCATGTACTCCTTGACGGTCGCTTTGGTACTCATCTCCCACCTCATAGGGCCACCGTCGGCAAAAACGTGTGGGCGTTCACTCATCGAGCGGGTACTCGAAGGCCACGTCGGTATCCAGACTCGGCGTCGGCGTCGCGTGCTCCAGCGTCTCGAACATCCGCCCGGCGACGATGTCCGTGACGATGGTGGCGAGCGACTCCCGCGAGTCGTCGCCCACGTCGTCGAGGATGCCCAGTGGAATCTGTGCGCCCGCCATATCCGCGTGGCCGCCGGCGCTCCCGATAGAGCCGAGGGCGTCGCGGAACGTCTCACCGAGGTCGATTTTCGCCCCGCGGGCGCGACCGGAGACGTAGACGGTGCCGTCCATCAGGCCGTAGACGACCGTCACCTCGACGCCCTCCATCCCGAGGAGGTGGTCGGCGGCCTGCGCGAGCGCGTCCCGCTCGCGGATGTCGCCGACGTTCGTCGTGAGGACGTTCCCCCGAACGTCGCGGTTCGAGATGGCGCGGGCGAGCGTCTCCATCGTCTCGGAGGTCAGACTCGGCGTCTCGACCCGTTCGAGCAGGTCCACGTCGACGTGAGGGATGAGGAAGGCGGCGGCCTCGAAGTCGGCGGTCGAGACCTCCCGCGTGAAGTCGTTGGTGTCGACCTGAATCCCGAACAGGAGGGCCGTCGCCACCGTCGTGTCGGGGACGATGCCGAGCCGTTCGAGGTACTCCGCGAGCAGCGTGCTCGTCGCACCGACGCCGCGTCTGAGGTCCACGTACGCCGCTTCGACCGGCGCGCGCGGCGGGTGGTGGTCGATGACGATGTCGATGGTCGTCTCCGGCGGCAGGCGGTCGTTGACGCCCGGCCGGGAGTGGTCGACGAGCGCGAAGCCGGCGTACTCGTCGTCCGCCGGAACCTCGTCGAGAACCCGAAGGTCCAAATCGAGGAGGTTCACGAGCGCGCGGTTCTCCTGGTGAGAGATGTCGCCGAAGTAACACACGTCTGCGTCGACGCTCGCCCGCTGGGCGATGGCCTGCAACGCCAGCGCCGCGGCGATGGCGTCGGGGTCCGGGTTGTCGTGCATCACGACCGCGAGCCTGCCGTCGAGGTTTCGGAGGACCCGCATCAGGCGGTTCAACCGCTCCGTGTGCGACGTGCCGACGGCGTCGAGGATTCGACCGGAGACGATTCGACGCGGGTCGATGACCTCGTCGGCGATCGCGTCGATGTCGGCGCGGACCGACGGGTCCGCGTCGTCGCCGAGGTAGACGACGAGCGGCGCGTCGGGGAATCGGTCGCGGGCCGCGCGCGCCGCGTCGAGGTTCGACGCCGAGGACTGCCCTCCGACGATGACGAGGTCGACCGCGTCGGGGTAGTTCGACGGGTCTGCGGGGTCGCCCTCCCTCGCGGCGATGCCGTCCGAGCGGAGGTCATCGGCGCGGCCCTTCCGGTCCGTGACGACCGTTACCGTCCCCCCGCGGTCGGCGAGTAGCCCGACGAGGTTCCCGCCGAGCGACCCGCAGCCGAGAACCAGGCGACGTACCATACACGGAGGGTCGGACTCCGGCCGCAAAACCCTACCGTCCTCCCATCCGGCGATGATATTATGTCATGCCAACGCATGACACATATACGATGGAACTCGAGACGCAACTGCTCCCCGAGTCGCGAGCCGAGTCGTTCGTCCGAACCTGTCGAACCGTCGTCGGCGACGACCTCAGGAGCGTGACGTACTTCACGCACGACCGCTGCGACCAGATATACCTCCGAAGCGACCTCGAAGCGGACGCCGACCTCACCGGGTTCGTCGAACACGAGACCGACGGGTTTCAGGCGCGGACCGCCTACCGCGGCTCCGAACTCGGGAACTACCGATACACCGTCCGTGCGTTCGACCACGGGTACCTCACCCGGGTGACGGCCGACGACAAGGGCGTGTTCGTCACCACCGACGGCCTGACGCTCAGGCGTTCCGAGGAGCTGGCGTCGGCGCTCGGCGAGTTACTGCGAGAATAAAAGAAACCGAATCGAACCGAATCGCCGAAACGCTCAGAAGAGCGCGGCGGCGACGGTCTGAGCCGTCTCGATGACGGGTTGGAAGCCGGGCAGGAGCAGGACCGTCCCGACCGCGGCGAAGATGATCGCCACGTAGAGACCGACCGGCTGGCTGCCGATTTCGAGGGGCTTCGACGGCTCCTCGATCCACATCGCCTTCACGACGCGGCTGTAGTAGAACAGCGACAGCGCGCTGTTGACCGCGCCGACCGCGGCGAGCCACCAGAAGCCCGACCCGATAGCCGACTCGAACAGGGCGTACTTCGAGAAGAAGCCGCCGAACGGCGGAAGCCCCGCGAGCGAGAACATGAAGACGGTCATCGCCGAGGCGGCGATGGGTGCCTTCGACGCGATACCGTTGTAGTCCTCGAAGGTGCGGCCGAGACCCCACTTTTCGACCATGGCGATGAACAGGAACGCGCCCGTGTTCATGAAGCCGTAGACGAACAGGTGGGCCATGCTCGCGCCGAGCACGTCACCGTTCGCGGCACCGCCGTCAGTGGTGATTGCCGCGAGGCCGATGAGTGCGTACCCTGCGTGACCGATAGAGGAGTACGCGAGCATCCGCTTGACGTTGTTCTGGGTCGCCGCCGCGAAGTTACCGAGCGTCATGGTGACGACGGCGAGCACCGCGAACAGCAGCGACCAGTCGACGCTCCCGCCGCCGACCGCGGTGACGGTTTCGAGGGGGAACGCGACGGTGAACACGCGGAAGGCGACGGCGAAGCCGGCCGCCTTCGACGCCGACGAGAGGAACGCGCTCACGGGAGCGGGCGCGCCCTCGTAGGCCTCCGGCGCCCAGAAGTGGAACGGGACGGAGGCAGTCTTGAATGCGAAGCCGCCGGCGATCATCAGCACGCCGAGACCGAGGACACCGACGAGTTCGGTGCCTTCGGCGAGCGACGCGGCGACTTCCGGGAGCACCAGCGAGCCGGTGACGGCGAACACGAGGCTGATACCGAACGCGAACACCGCCGACGACAGCGCGCCGATGAGGAAGTACTTCAGACCGGCCTCGATGCTGCCGCGGTCCTTCTTGAGGAACGCGACGAGCGCGTACGAGGGCAGGGACGCCAGTTCGAGGCTGATGAAGACGGTCGCCAGCGAGTTCGACATCCCCATGAGCGTCATGCCGGTCGTGGCGAATATCACGAGCGAGTAGAACTCACCCTGGTGGGCCTCATCCGCGAGGTAGTCGTAGGAGGCGACGGTCACCATCGCGGCGACGCTGGTGAAGATGAGCGTGAAGAACAGGCTCATCCCGTCGACGACGAGCGCGTCGCCGTACAGCGAGATAGCGCCGCCCGTGGACTCCATGCCGGTTCCGTTGATGAGGAACCAGCCGGCGATACCGCCGGCGGCGAGCGCGCCGAGCGTCGCCGTGCCGGCCAGAAGGCCGTTGTTCGTGGAGTCCGGGTCGATGGTGTCGATGAGCAGCAGCGCGAGCCCCGTCAGCGCGAGCACGATGGCGGGAGCCGTCGCCGCCCACTCTGGGAGCGTCTGGAGGGGCGTCATCTAGAACGCACCTCCCAGTTCGAGAATCGGGTTAACCGCGTCCTGAATCATCGTGAAGAAGATGTCCGGAGAGACACCGAGCACGATGGTGAGCAGGAGCAGCACCGCGAGGGGTGCGACGTCGTGGAACGGCGCTTCCGTGATGTCGTAGTCGCCGTCGAACCGGAAGGGTCCGAACAGCGTCCGCTGCATCGCGAACAGCAGGTAACCGGCGACGATGACGATACCGAACATCGCGGCGCCGGTGAACAGCGGCATGGCCTCCATCACCGTGGACTCGAACGCGCCCTTGAAGATGAAGAACTCGGCCGCGAAGCCGGCCATGAGCGGCAGACCCATGTACCCGAACGCACCGGCGACGAAGATGCCCGCCGTGACGGGCATCCGGTCGGCGATGCCGGACATGTCCGACACCATGCGCGTGTGGGTCGTGTTGTAGATGACGCCGACGGCCATGAACATGAGTCCGGAGATGAGACCGTGGGCGACCATCTGGAAGGTCGCACCGCCGACGCCGTAGGTGGTGTAGGCAATGAGACCGAGGATGACGTACCCCATCGACGAGACGGAGGAGTACGCGACGATGCGCTTGAGGTCCTGCTGGGCCAGCGCGAGCAGTGCGCCGTAGATGACGCTTGCGACGGCGAGCAGGGCGATGGGAAGCGCGAAGGCGCGCGCCGTCTCCGGCAGCATCGTGAAGTTGAACCGGAGCAGGGCGTACGTACCCATCTTCAGGAGGACCCCGGCCAGCATGACCGACACCGGCGTGGGGGCCTCAACGTGTGCGTCCGGCAGCCACGTGTGGAGCGGGGCGACCGGGACCTTCACCGCGAACCCGAAGAACATCGCGACGAACGCGACCGACGCGAGCGCGCCGGCCGACAGTCCCGCGAAGCTCCCGAGCTGTCCGGCCTGCAACGCCTGCGCGATTTCGGGCAGGCGGAACGACGAGATCGAGTCGCCGAGACCGAACACGAGCGAGATGAACCCGATGAACATCACGAGCGACGCGATGTTCGTGTAGACGAAGAACTTGATAGCCGCGTACTTGCGGCGTGGGCCGCCCCAGACGCCGATGAGGAAGTACATCGGCAGGAGCACAGCCTCCCAGAAGATGAACCAGACGAAGAAGTCGAGCGCCGTGAAGACGCCGAGCAGGTTCGCCTCCATGAGAAGCATCAGGCCGAAGAACTGGGACTGACGCTCCGAGATGGGCGTCCACGCGCTGACGATAGCGAGCGTGGTGAGGATGGTCGTAAGGACGACAAGCGGCATGCTGATGCCGTCGACGCCGACCATCCAGTGAATGTCGTACTGGCCGAGTTGCAGCCAGGCGACGTCTGTCTCGAACGCGATGTTCCCGCCGAGTAAGGCGTTCCCGCTCGCGTCGTACTGTTGCCACATGTAGAGGCTCCCGACGACGGGAGCCAGACTCAGCGCGAAGGCCGCCTTGCCGGCGTACCGGTTCGGCAGGACGAAGGTGACCAGCGCGGCGAGGAACGTGACTGCGATGAGCGCTTCGATTATCATGCGAACCAACCTCCGAGCAGACCGAGACCGAGAAGCAGCGCGGTCAGACCGAGCGTGAGGAGCGCGGCGTAGTTGCTCACCACACCGGTCTGAATGCGCTTGACGCGACCGCCAGCGAACAGGCTCACGCTGGAGATACCGTTGACGACGCCGTCGACGATACCCTGGTCGAACTTATCGAGGACGCGCGAGATGGGTTGGACGACGCCGGTCGCGATCCAGACCTGGTACTCGTCTTGGTAGTAGTTGTTGTACAGTACGGTCTTGATGCTCCCGAGCTTGTCCGTGTGTTCGACAGGCTCGGGGACGTTGTACAGCACGTGCGCGAGCGCGGCACCGCCGAGCGCGAAGCCGAGCGAGACGGCCGCCCCGATAGCAACCGTTCCGGCCTCGCCGCCGATGTAGCCCGAACTGTACGGGATGAGTTCGGCGTAGTGGTGCGCGTTCAGCGAGCTGAAGCTCCCGTCGAGGAACTGGTGTAGGAAGTCGATGCCCTTGATACCGAAGAGCTTCTCGACCGGGACCATGTTGACGAGCCCGGTCGTCGCGGCGAGCACGCCGAGGACGGCGAGCGGACCCTTGACGTTCCAGCGAACGCCGTGGGGGTCACGCGCCGTTCCGGACCGTGGCTCGCCGTGGAAGGTGAGGAACACCATCCGGAAGGTGTAGAACCCCGTGAAGAACACGGCGAGCAGGCCCATCGCGTACGCGGCGAGCAGAATCGGACTGCCGCCGAGGCCGTGGATGAGCGTCTCGTAGAGGACCTCGTCTTTCGACCAGAAGCCCGCGAACGGGACGATGCCCGCGAGGGCGAGCGACCCGGAGAGGAACGCGTAGTAGGTCACAGGCATCTTGTCTTTCAGACCGCCCATGTCCCACATGTTCTCGTTGTGGTGCATCGCGATGATGACCGAACCGGCACCGAGGAAGAGCAGCGCCTTGAAGAAGGCGTGCGTCATGAGGTGGAACGTCGCCGCGACGTAGCCACCGGCACCGAGGCCGAGCATCATGTAGCCGTACTGGCTGATAGTCGAGTACGCGAGCACCTGCTTGATCTCTTTCTTGACGACGCCCATGGTCGCCGCGAAGAGAGCGGTGAATCCGCCGATGAGGGCGATGATAGCGAGCGTCGTCGGCGTCAGCACGTAGAACCCGTACATCCGGGCGACGAGGTAGACGCCGGCCGCGACCATCGTCGCTGCGTGGATGAGCGCGGAGACGGGCGTCGGACCTTCCATCGCGTCCGGAAGCCACGTGTGCAGGGGGAACTGCGCGGACTTACCGACGACGCCTCCGAGAACGAGGAGGCCGACGACGGTGAACCACGCCTGTTCGCCCATACCGAGGAACGTGTTGACCGAGTGTTCGCCGTTGAGCGCCTCCTCGGCGAGGACCGGGAAGGCGTCCGGACCGGCGAAAGCGGCGGAGCCGAACGTCGCGAAGACGGCGACGACGCCGATGAGGAAGAAGTAGTCACCGAAGCGGGTGACGAGGAACGCCTTCTTCGCGGCACTCGGCGGGCCGTCCTGCCGGAAGTGGAAACCGATGAGCAGGTAGGAACACAGGCCCACCAGCTCGAAGAACATGAACGCCATGAGCAGGTTGTCGGCGACGACGAACCCGAGCATGGAGGCCGTGAACAGGCCGAGTCCGGCGTAGTAGCGCGGGAGGCCCGTCTCGCCCTCGTCGTTCATGTATCCGAGGCTGAAGATGTGGACGAGGAGCGCGACGAGCGTCACGATGACGAGCATCATCGACGAAAGCGGGTCGATGAGCAGACCGAACGTCAGGTTGATCGCGTCGAGGCCCTCCGCCCACGTGTAAATCGTTTGGTTGTAGGTCTGTCCGCCGCTGACGGCGAAGAACGTCGCGATGGACAGGACGAACGAGCCTGCCGTCGCGCCGATGCCCGCCAGCGCGCCTCCCTTCGGCATGTACCGTCCCGCCCCGAGTGCAATCAGGAACGAGAGGAACGGGAGGAGGACGATGGCCGGAGCGAAGTCTAAGATACCTGCCATATATTACCACCTCATCGTGGTCGCGTTGGTCACGTCCACGTCGTCGAAGTTACGGTACAGTACGAGGATGATACCGATACCGACTGCGACCTCCGCGGCCGCGAGCGCCAGCGTGAACAGGGTGAACGTTTGCCCCGTAACGTTCCCCCAGTAGAGCGAGAACGCGACGAGATTGATGTTTGCGGCGTTCAGCATCAGTTCGACCGACATCAGGAACAACAGCGCGTTCCGTCGAGTCAAGAGGCCGAAAATGCCGATGCAGAACACGGCTGCCGACAAGAGCAGATAGTATTGCGGGGGCACCATCAGCGGTCACCCTCCTCGTCGTCGAACAACGTTCGCTTGATTTCACGGCCGCCGTCGGTCAGAATAGTCCGCATCTGACCACCCTCCTCGCGCCGTGCGAGGTGGATGGCACCGTCAAGAGCGACGTCGAGCGTTACCGCGATGACGATGAACGCGGCGAGGAACCCTTCCCCGGCGACGTCCCCGAAGTCGAGGTTGAACATCGAATAGCCGATGCTCGCGGTGATGTTTGCTCCCTCTGCGAACCCCTGTGGGTTCGGGAACGACGCGCCGAGGAACACGACCGCCATCACGACGAACAGCGCGACGGCAGCCAGTCCGGGCACGAGGTGCGAACCGAGTTTCAGCTGCGGTTTCGTGGTCATGTACTACTCACCTCCGGATCGATACGCGTCAGCATCACGGCGAACGTGATGAGAATCAGTACCCCGCCGACGTAGACGAGGACTTGCATGGCGGCGAGGAACTCCGCCTGCAACATCACGTAATGCACCGCGACGCTCAAGAGCGCGCCCCCGAGCAGGAGTGCGGAATGCCAGATGTCCCGCACGAGGACGACGCCCAGGCTGCAGCCCACGGTGACGAGGGCGAACAGCGCGAACGCGATGGTTTCATAAACCATTGTGTATGTCTCCTTGAGATATCCCTTTGAACATTTCGAGAACGTCCTCAGCGTCCGGTAGCGGACGCGGGCTGACGGGACTCGAACGATTCACTCGCGGTCATGTTACTGGTAATCGACCTCTCCTTCGCCCTCGCCGATCCACGCGTTGCGGTCGGGGTTGCGAGAGTTGAGCGGGTCGATATCCTTGTACCACGGGACGTTCTTGAGCTGTTCTTTGTTGTAGACGAAGTCGTTTTTCGTGTCCGCCGTGAACTCGAAGTTCTGCGTGAGCAGGATGGCATCGACGGGACAGACCTCCTCGCACAGCCGGCAGTAGATACACTGGCCGATGTGGAGGTTGTACTGCTCGCCGTTGCGCTTGTCGTCCTGAACGATCTGAATCGTGTCGTTCGGACAGACGTTCTCACACTGACGGCACCAGATACACCGCTCTTGGCTGAACTTGTGGACGCCGCGGAAACGCGGGCTCACTTCTGGCGCGGTCTCGGGGTACTCGACCGTGAACGTCTCGCCGTCGAGCGCGTGCCTCAGCGTCACTGCCATGCCTTTCAGGATTCCGATCATACAATCACCCCCACGATGATGGCCGTGAGAACCAGGTTGGCGAAGGAGAGCACGAGCATCCCCTTCCAACCGATTTCGAGGAACTGATCGACGCGAAGGCGCGGAATCGCGGAGCGCGCCCACTGGGTGAACAGGAAGAACGCCCAGATTTTGATGGTGAACCAGACGAATCCGGGCAGGACCGGGCCCGCCGGACCGCCGAGGAACAGCGTCGCCGCGATAGCGCCGCCGAGGAAGATGTGGATGAACTCACCGAGGTAGATGAGCACGAAGTAGACCGAGGAGTACTCGGTCTGGAACCCGGCGACAATCTCGGTCGGCGCTTCGGGGATGTCGAACGGGTTACGACCGACCTCCGCGAGGTTCGCGATGATGAACAGCGCGAACGCGAAGGGATTCACGAACGCGAACCACGTCGGAATCGTCACGCCCGCGACCGAAAGCAGCGGCTCGGCCTGCACGGCGACGATTTCGCTCATGCGGAGCGACCCGGCGAAGATGACGACGGAGGCCGCCGTGACGACGAGCGGAATCTCGTAGGCGATGTTCGACGCGACCGCGCGGAGCGCGCCGATGAGCGAGAACTTGTTGTTCGATGCGTAGCCGGTCATGACGATGCCCAGCGAGGCGATAGACGCCGCGGCGAAGGCGAACGCGAGACCGGTCTCGGGGTCCGCGAGCTGGATGCCGTTACCCATCGGGATGACGGCGAATCCGAGCAGCGCGGAGAAGGGAATGACCATCGGCGCGAGGTCCCACGCGGGACGGTCGACGCCCTCGGGAACGATGAGTTCCTTCGACAGCAGTCGGACCGCGTCCGTGACGATGGTCAGGAGACCGAACGGACCGATTCGGTTGACCGCGATGCGGTCACCGAAGGCGGCCGTGATCTTCCGCTTCGCCCACGGTCCGGCGAACGCCGTCATGATGAGCATGATGTTGGCGATGAGGAACGCGCCAACGAGACCCCCGACGACGTCGCCGAGGATGCCTTCGAGACCGAGGAGGCCGCTGATCGTGTCCGGAAGGACCGCTTGCAGACTCATTACCGGTCCACCTCTCCGAGAACGATGTCGAGACTGCCGAGCGAGGCAATCATGTCCGGGATGTACTCACCCTCGGACATCTCGGGGAGCGTCTGGAGGTTCGAGAAGCACGGACTGCGGATCTTGAATCGGGCCGGCTTGTCGGTGCCGTCGGCGCGGATGTAGATGCCGAGTTCGCCCTTCGCGCCTTCGACGGCGCGGTAGATCTCCGTGTCCTCTTCGGGCTTCAGGGTGCGCGGAACGTTCGCCTGGATGTTCCGCTCGTCTTCGGGCCAGTCTTCGAGCAGGTCAACGCACTGCTGGATGATCTTGGCCGACTCCTCGACCTCGCGCATGCGCACGAGCAGGCGCGAGAAGTTGTCGCAGCCGTCCTCGACGACGACGTCCCAGTCGAGTTCGTCGTAGTAGCCGTAGGAGTCGTCGCGGCGGAGGTCGTAGTCGATGCCCGAGCCGCGGGCGACCGGTCCGGTCGCACCGTAGCTCTTGGCGACCTCAGGCGGCAGGACGCCCGTGCCGACCGTCCGCGCCTGGAGAATCTCGTTCGAGGTGATCATGTCGTGGTACTCCTCGAGCGCCTGCGGGAGCTCGTCGATGAAGTCGCGAATCTTCTCGAAGAACTCCTCTCGGGGTTCCGGGAGGTCCCAGACGACCCCGCCGAGCCGGAAGTAGTTGAACATCATGCGCTGACCGGTGAGGTCCTCCAGAATGTTCTGGACGATTTCGCGGTCCCGCATGGCGTACATGAAGATGGCCGTGAAGTCGCCGTACACGTCCAGCGCGAACGTGCCGAGCGCGATCATGTGCGACGCGATGCGGCACAGTTCCGCGCCCATCGTGCGGATGATCTGGGCGTACTCGGGGACCTCGATGTCCGCGAGGTCCTCCGCGGTGCGGGCGTAGGCCCACTCGTTCAGCAGCCCCGCCGAGATGTAGTCCCAGCGGTCGGGGTACGGCATAATCTGGTGCCGGTAGGTCCCCTGCTGACACATCTGCTCCTCGCAGCGGTGGAGGTAGCCGATGTCGGAATCGAGGTCGACCACCTGCTCGCCGTCGACGACCGTCTCGACGTGCAGCACGCCGTGGGTCGCCGGGTGGTGCGGCCCGATGTTGATGTACATCGTGTTGCTGTCGCCCGCGGAGCGGTGGTCTCCTTCGAGCGGGTTGGCGTGCTCGCGGAGCGTCGCGATCTGCGGGCGGTCCTGGTCGTAGTCCAGTCCGAGCGGGTGACCCTGCCACGTGTCCGGAAGCAGGATGCGACGCAGGTCCGGGTGGTCCTCGTACTGGATGCCGACGAGGTCGTACGCCTCGCGCTCGTGCCAGTCGGCCGTCCGGAACACCGGCTCGGCGGACTGACTGACCGGGTTGTCCTTCGAGGTGGGCACGACGACCGAGACCTCGTCGGTCCGGTCGTCGAACTTCGTCAGATGGTAGATGGACTCGTAGCGGTCCTCGTACTCCTGTGCGGTCACACACGAGAGGTGGTCGAATCCGGCCTCGTCGCGGAGCTTGAACAGCGCGTCTTGGACCTCGTCGGGACGGATGACGAGGCCTGGCGCGTTCAGGTGTTCTTCGCGACCGACGACGAGGTCGCCGAGCAGGTCGGCGAGTTCGTCGCCGCGGCTGACGCCCGATTCGAGTTCCGCGGGGTCGTCGGGCTGTTGTTCTTCGAGGCTCATGGCGAATCAGCCCAGTTGTACCGCATGACGAGGTCTTCCTCGTCGATTTCCGCCGCGAGCTTGTCGACGATTTCGTCGCGCTCGAGGTCGCCGAACTGCTCCAGTTCGTACGGCTTGACCGTCACCGGGCTGGACTCGCCGTTCGCGATGCGCTCTTGGAGCTTCGCGATACCGTAGATGAGCGCCTCCGGGCGCGGCGGGCAGCCGGGGATGTGGATGTCGACCGGGATGACCTCTTCTGCGCCCTTGATGACGTTGTATCCCTCCTGGAACGGGCCGCCGGAAATCGTACACGACCCCATGCCGACGACGAACTTCGGTTCGGGCATCTGGTCGTAGACGCGCTTCATGCGCGGGGCGAACTTCGAGACGATAGTCCCCGGCACGATAATCACGTCAGCCTGTCGCGGCGACGCGCGCGGCACACCCGCCGCGAATCGGTCGAGGTCGTGCTTGATTCCGTAGGTGTGCATCATCTCGATGCTGCAGCACGCGATACCGAACTGCAGCATGAACATCGAGGACCCGCGGACCCAGTTCATGAACTTGTCGAACTTCGTGAGGATGAACGGTGACGAGCCGAACGCCTCCCGAAGCTTCGAGTTGAACCGGTCGTCCGCCCCCGCCATCCGGGCGTCGCGAGTCTCGGTCTGTACCTGTGTGTCGTCCGTGACGAATGGCTTCTGTTCGCTACTCATGCATCTTGCCTCTCTGTCTTACGACGGTTTGCCTGCGGGCTTTTGACCCACTTGACTGCGCCGTTGCGCCACGCCCAGACGAGGCCGACGACGAGGATACCGATGAAAACGAGCATCGGCGTCAGAATCGTCGCCAGCGACGCGCCCTGTTCGAGGGCCGAGCGGTAAATGACCGTCCACGGGAAAATCAGGACGGTCTCGATGTCGAACACGAGGAACAGCAGCGCGACCATGTAGTACTGAATGTTAAACTGGACGCGCGCCGTGCCTGTCGGCACCTCACCACTCTCGTACGTGGCACTCTTTCCTTGTTCCGGTACGCTTGGGCGCAGCAGCGCCGACACCGCCATCATCGCGAGCGGTATGCCGACACCAACCAGCCCCATCGCACCGATTGCAATCCAATCACTCATGCCGTGTCTCCCTGACGTGCGGCGGTTAGAAGCGCTCCCCTATAAACATTGATTTGTGTGTTTCGGGCGCGAGAGAGCTTCTATTTGGAAAATACGCGAGAGACGCCCGGAACCCCGCACGGGCAGGGTTTCGACGCCGGGAGCGACCCCCGCTTGCGGAAGACTGACCGGCGACGACGGACGCTTCGCTACCGCGATTCGCGGAAGCCCGCGACGCCGAGGTCGTGGAGCGCGGCGGAGGTCTCGGCCACGTCGGAAACGAGGTCTTCGTGGTACTCGACGAGCCGGTCTTCGAGCTCGGGGTAGCCGCGCGAGAGTGCCTGTACGGCCGACAGCGCGGCGTTGAACGACTTGCCGGCGTCGACCGCGACGATGGGTGCACCCGTCGGCATCCCGATGACCGAGTCGACCGACTTCTCCTGGACGGGGACGCCGACGACCGGAATCGGGTACGCGATGGAGGCGGTCATGTTCGGCAGGTCCGCGGACTTGCCGCCCGCGCCGGCGATGATGACCTCGACGCCGCGGTCGCGCGCGGTGTCGCCGTAGGCGTACATCAGGTCGGGCGTCCGGTGCGCGGAGACGACGTACGTCTCGTAGGTGAACCGCTCTTCGGGCGGCGCGTCGAAGTCGGTCTGCTCGCCGAACCCGAGCGTGTCCAGCGCCTCGTGCGCGCCGGACATCACGTTGAGGTCGGAGTCCGACCCCATGATAATGCCCACGTCGGGCGTCGTCTCGGGGTCGCGGTCGGCGTCGGCCTGTGCGTGCAGTTCGTCGATGAGGTCCCGTTCTGTCGTCATTGTGTATCAGTCGAAGTGTAGTCCGTCCCGGAGGTCTCGCGTGCGTGCGAGAAGCGCTTCGAGGTCGACGTCCTCGTCGCCGACGGCGGTGAGGTGGCCCATCTTGCGGAGCGGGCGCACCTCGTCTTTGCCGTACCAGTGCAGCGAAACGCCCGATTCACCGAGGGCGTCGTCGAGGCCGCCGAGCCGCGCCGGTCGGCTCTCGTCGACGGTGCCGAGGACGTTCGCCATCACGGTGGGCGACCGGCGAGTCGTCGCGCCGAGCGGCCACCCGAGCACGGCGCGGACGTGCTGTTCGAACTGCGAGGTGAGCGCGCCCTCGATGGACCAGTGGCCGGAGTTGTGCGGGCGCGGGGCGACCTCGTTGACGAGCACGTCGCCCGCCGCCGTCTCGAACAGTTCGATGCCGAAGACGCCGCGGCCGGGCAGGTGCGAAAGCACCTCGCGGGCGACGCGGTCGGCCTCCTCACGGACCTCGTCGGTCGTCCGCGCCGGGACGACGGTCTCGCGGAGAATCTCCTCCTCGTGGACGTTCTCGCCGACGGGGAAGGTCCGAATCTCGTCTTCGCCGCGGACGCCGATGACCGACAGTTCGCGCTCGAAGTCGACGAACGCCTCGGCCATCGCCGGGCCGCCGACCGCCTCGATGGCGGCCTCGGCGTCCTCCGGGTCGGTGACGGGGACGTTTCCGCGGCCGTCGTAGCCGCCGGTCCGGGCTTTCAGCATGACCGAGCCGAACTCGTCGAGCGCGTCGCGGAGGTCGGCCGCGTCGTCGACGCGGTGGAACGGCGGAATCGGGATGCCCGCCTCGCCGAAGGTGTCCTTCTGGACCAGTTTGTCCTCGATGGTCCGAAGCGCGTCGGGCGAGGGGTGGACCTCGATTCCCTCCTCGGCGGCCAGTTCGTCGAGCAGGTCCGGGTCGGCGAGTTCGATTTCGAACGTCAGCGCGTCGGCCCGCGCGGCGAGTTCCGCCATCGCCTCGGGGTCGTCGAAGTCGCCGACGATCTGGTCGGCGACGGCCGATGCCGGGCAGTCGGGTGTCGGGTCGAGCACGACGATGTCGACGCCGAGCGGTGCGGCGGCCTCGCCGAGCATACGCCCGAGCTGGCCCCCACCGACGACGCCGAGCGTGGGTCCGGGTACGGTGACGGTCACAGTCGCGGGTTCAGTACGTCGATGCATAAACGTTGCCACATTATACGTTCAAATGAGCACATCCGTGGATATAATCGGTGCAGAAGACGCAGAACGAGCCGGGCGCCCGCACGCGTCGGGCGCGAGGAAAATCGGGTCGTCAGACGCCGGCGGCCGGCGTCAGCCCCGCGTCTCGTTCGCGGCGGCGAGGGCGTCCTCGTCGATGAAGACGACCACGTCTTCGCTCCAGAGCTTGAAGGCGTGCTGGCGCGCGACGTAGCCGTCGAGTTCGGATTCGAGTTCGGTTCGGTCCCATTCGTAGGCGATGACGACGGGCGGCGCGTCGGCGGTCACCTCGGAGACGTTCGCGTCCGGCGCGCTACTGGTGCGCTCGACGCCCGAGCCCTCGAAGTACCACGGGAGCGGGAGTCGGCTGTGCCACGATGGCCCGCCGAGCGGGTTCGACTCGTTGGAGACGTAGAAGTGCGTCTCGTCGCTGTCCGGCGGGTGGGTCCCGTACAGGAGCACGTCGGTTCCGGGGTTGGCGGCCGAGACGCGCTCCACGTCGTCGAGCGTGGCCTTGAGGTCGTTTTCGGGTTGGGCCCACTGGAGCACCTCCTTGTCCTCGTCGGTCGAGGCGTTCCAGTAGTCGACGTTGGCGGCCGCGACGCCGCCGACCGAGGCGACGAGCACGAGTACCGCGAGGCCGACGCCGACCGTGTCCTTGGCGTCGAGCGCCTGCACGCCGGAGCGGAAGACGAACGCCGCGCCGACCGCCGCCGGGACCGCGAGCGGGACAATCGCGTGGACGACGACCCACGGCGCTTGGATGTCGGTCGCCAGCGGGTAGCCGAAGATGCTCACGACGCCCCAGTAGGTCGCGAAGGCGACGAGCCAGCGAACCCGGCCCGCGACGACGCCGTACCGGTCCACGACGATGCCGACGAGCGCGAAGACGATGAGCACCGGCGCGCCGTAGACGAACGTCTCGAGGAAGTCCTTCAGGTACGGGAGGTACTCGTGGGACTGGTGGCTCCCGCCGAGCCAACTGCCGAACATCTCGGAAACCGCGCCGACGGTCCCGGCTCTGAGGACGGGCAGAACCGCAGTTGAGCCGCCGAGCGCGTTCCAGAGGTCGGGCCGCGGCGCGTAGAAGAAGACGAAGACGGCGAGGAACGCGAGCAGGCCCCCGAGGACGCCGACGGCGTACCGAACCCCGCCGTAGCCGAGACTGCCGGCCCCGCGTGCGCGAAGTCGGTCGCGGATGCTCGCGGGCAGTTCCGAAAAGAGGATGTCGCGGGCGGACTCGCCGGCCGAGGTCCGAGCGAGCAGTCGGTGGTCGAAGACGAGGAACGCCGCCCCGAGGAAACACGCGAGGTAGACGACGTAGTTCTCCTTCGCCGCCGACCCGGTCGCGAAGGAGACGCCCGCGGGGATGAGGTAGGCGAGGCGGCCGGTGTCGTACGCGCGGACGACGAAGCCGAGCGCGACGAACGAGAAGGCGGCCACCAGCACGTCGTTGCGCATGAACCGCGAGTAGTAGACCAAAATGGGGTTCGCCGCGAAGAAGAGCGCGAGCGCGACCATCTCGTCGCGGCGGAGATGCTCTCGGAACAGCCAGACCGAAAGCGGGAGCAGGCCGCCGACGAGCGCCACGGGGAGTCGAGCCGTGAAGTCGGTCGCCGGAAGGACGGCGAAGAGATAGTCGTTGACGACGGGGAGAAACGGGCCGTGGATGATGGGCCGGTAGGAGAACTCGCCGGTCTCGTGATAGCGCAGAATCCAGTAGCCGACGCGGCCTTCGTCCCAGTGGAAGATTCGGCCGCCGAGGTCGACGAGGCGGACGAGGAGGGCGACGACCACCGCGCCCGAAAGCGCCAGGAGGGCACGGGACCGAGTGACCGTCTCGGTCCCACTGTCAGTACTCATGCCCACCCATCGCAACGCCGACAATACAACTTTTGTGCTTGCCCGTCGCCGGAGACCAAATTCGGTCGGTGTCGGTAGTTCTTTTATCCGAGGCGGGAAGGGTCGGCCATGGTCTCACTCGGACTCGTCGTGGCCCGATTCAACTCGTCGGTCACGGAGCAGATGGAGGAGGCGGCCCGCGACGCGGCCGCCGAGCGCGACGCGGAGGTGGTCGAGACGATTCAGGTCCCCGGCGCGTACGACTCGCCCCTCGCGGCCGACCGACTCGCCCGCCGCGACGATATCGACGCCGTCGCCGTCGTCGGCGCAATCGTCACCGGCGACACCGACCACGACCGCGTCATCGCCGATGCGACCGCGAAGTCGCTGACGGAGGTCTCGCTGGACCGCGACAAACCCGTCTCGTTCGGCGTCTCCGGCCCCGGCATGAGCGGCGCTGAGGCACGCGAGCGCGTCAGCAAAGGTGCGGAAGCGGTTTACGCTGCGACTGATATGGTGGAGGCGTTGGCATGAACTTCGATTTCAGCGACCGAGTCGGCCGCGTCGAACCGAGCGCGACGCTCGCCATCTCGAACCTCGCGAGCGAACTGGAAGCGCAGGGCGAAGACGTGGTCGACCTCTCGGTCGGCGCGCCGGACTTCCCGACTCCGGACAACATCACGCAGGCGGCGAAGGACGCGCTCGACGCGGGACACACGAGCTACACCTCGTCGAACGGAATCCCGGAACTCAAGGAAGCAATCGCGGCGAAATTCCGCGGGAACGGCGTCGACGCCGAGGCCGACGAGGTCATCGTCACGCCCGGCGGCAAGCAGGCGCTCTTCGAGACGTTCCAGACGCTCGTCGACGACGGCGACGAGGTCGTTCTCCTCGACCCCGCGTGGGTCTCCTACGAGGCGATGGTGAAGCTCGCCGGCGGCACCCTCAGCCGCGTCGACCTCGCACAGCACGACTTCAGGCTCGAACCCGCACTGGACGAACTCGCCGAGACGGTCTCCGACGAGACGAAGCTCCTCGTCGTCAACTCCCCGTCGAACCCGACGGGCGGCGTCTTCTCCGACGCGGCGCTCGAAGGCGTCCGCGACCTCGCGGTCGAACACGACTTCGCCGTCATCTCCGACGAGATTTACGAGCGCATCGTCTACGACGGCTTCGAGCACACCTCGCTGGGCTCCCTCGACGGGATGGAAGACCGCACCATCACCATCAACGGCTTCTCGAAGGCGTTCTCGATGACCGGCTGGCGGCTCGGCTACCTCCACGCCCCGTCGGACCTCATCTCGCAGGCCGGTAAGCTCCACTCGCACTCGGTCTCCTGCGCCGTGAACTTCGTCCAGCACGCCGGCGTCGAGGCGCTCTCGGAGCGCACCGACGACGACGTCGAGGAGATGCGCCAGGCGTTCGAGGCCCGCCGCGACATGCTCGTGGACCTCCTCGCCGAACACGACGTTGATGTCGCCGTCCCGAAGGGCGCGTTCTACATGATGCTCCCCGTCGACGACGACGACCAGGCGTGGTGCGAGGGCGCGATTCAGGACGCGAAGGTCGCGACCGTCCCCGGCAGCGCCTTCAACGCCCCGGGCTACGCCCGCATCTCCTACGCCGCGAGCGAAGAGCGACTCCGCGAGGCCGTCGAGCGCCTCGCCGAGCACGACTACATCTGAGCCGCCCGCTGCGACCCGATTTTTCCACCGTCGTATCGAGCCCCGAGAGCGCGTACTGGCAACCAATGTGACAGTGTGCTAGGGCTGAACGTGATTTTTGTTGTCGTGTCTTTGGTTAGATTTATCTCGTCTACCCTCTATGTACTACTCGTACATACCGCTCTTCGGGTGGGATTTCCGCGGACGGGCCGCGTGTGTATGGAGCATACAACTCATGAAAATAAGACAACTACTAGCAGACGATGGTGCAGTCTCGCCGGTCATCGGCGTGATTCTGATGGTCGCGATTACGGTGATTCTCGCGGCCGTTATCGGGACGTTCGTCCTCGGACTGGGTGAGCAAACGGCGACCGCTCCGCAGGCGAGTTTCAGTTTCGACTTTGATGGAAGCGATGCTGGCAATCTGACCATCACGCACGAAAGTGGCGACGAAATCAGTGCAGCCCGTCTAAATGTGACAACCGGTGTCAAGATTGTAGACAAGGCGGATACAGTATCGGCTACTGAAGCTTCAAAGAGCCTCACTTGGGATGCACTCCAAGATGACACTGGTGCTGCTGTCTCCGCCGGGAACTCAGTGACAATTAAGCCGAGCAACGGGCCAACGGATGTTCTTCACAACCAGACTGTCCGTATCGTCTGGACCGACGAGTCAGGTTCGACTTCCGCGACTCTCCAGAAGTGGACCGGCCCCGACGCGTAACGACCCTGCAAAAAATTTTGCAGTAATCGGTCAACGCGCGGCCGACGACGCCCCATTTTTCATCAAAACTCCGCTCCCGGAGTCCCAACTACTTCCTGAGCGCCTCCACCGGCCGCTCGTTGGCCGCCTTCCACGCCGGGTACAGCCCCGAGAGGACGCTGGTGCCGACGCCGAACCCGACCGCGAGGACGATGTAGAGGAGGTTCGCCGCCTGGAAGGTCGCAAGCGGGTCGTTCAGGACGAACGCGTTGAGCGCGACGCCCGCGCCGACAGCGAGTATCGCGCCGATGACGCCGCCGGCGACGCCGAGCAGGCCGGCCTCGGCGAGAATCATGCGAATCACGTCGCCGCGCTGGACGCCGACGGCGCGGAGGACGCCGATTTCCTGGCGTCGCTCGATGGTGCTCATGAGCATGACGTTCAGGATGCTCACGCCGGCGACGACCAGCGAGATGGAGCCGATGCCGATGAGGAAGGCGTTGAGGATGCCGAAGAACTCGTTGATGCCCGCCGTGATGGACTGGAGTTCGAACACCGAGACGCGCTCTTCGCGCTCGTTGAGGGCCTCGCGGATGGCGACCGCCGACTCGTTCGCGGCCTGTCCGGAGTCGGCGCTGACGACGACCTGCGAGTAGCCCGTGCCGTTTACGTCCTCGACGGGGACGATGACGGCGTTGTTCGGGCTGACCAGCGAGATACCCTGCTGTTCGGCGAGCACGGCCGAGACGCGATAGGTCCGACCGTCGACGGAGATGGTGTTTCCGGGCTCGACGTCGAGCAGGCCGGCGGTGCCGGAGCCGACGAGCGCGCCCTGTCTGAGCCGGTCGGGGATGCGGCCCTCTTCGGCCTCGTAGAGCGCGCCGGGGTCTTCCATCCCGTAGACCGTTGTGACGGTCTGTCGATCACCTCGCGAGACGAGTTTCGACTCGGAGCGGACGGGGACGACCGCGCCGTCGGTGACCGCGCGACGAATCTCGTCGACGTCGCGCTCGGTGAGCTCCTCGATTCCCTCCTGGAAGTTGGGCGAGACGCTGATCTCGTTGCCGATGTCGCCGAGCTGCTGGGTCGCACCGGTACGGAGCGTCGTGCCGAACATGCCGAGCGACGCGATGGCGAGGACGCCGATGATGATGCCGAGGACGGCGAGCCCCGAGCGGATGCGGTTGCGCGAGAGGTTCCGACGCGCCATCAACAGCGCGGGGACGCGCCGGAAGAGGTCGTCGAGGACGCTCACTGTATCCTCCCGTCGATGAGTTCGACCGTTCGGTCCGCGTAGTCGCCGATTTGGGGGTCGTGGGTGACGGCGATGACCGCCACATCGTCCTCGCGGCGAATCTCGTCGAACAGGTCGAGGACGCTCCGCCCGGTCGCCCGGTCGAGGTTCCCCGTCGGCTCGTCGGCGAGGAGGATGCGCGGCTCGTTGATGAGCGCCCGCGCGATGGCGACGCGCTGTTTCTGCCCACCCGAGAGCTGGTCGGGCCGGTGGTCGAGTCGCTCGCCGAGGCCGACGCGTTCGAGCAGGCGCGTCGCCCGGTCGCGGGCGGTCGGGTCGTCGCCGAACAGCGTCGGCATCTCCACGTTTTCCAGCGCCGACAGCGTCGGAATCAGGTGGAAGCTCTGGAAGATGAAGCCGATAAAGCGCTTTCTGTGGACCGTCATCTCCCGGTCGGAGAGGTCGGTCACGTCCTGTCCGTCGAGGTAGACGGTCCCTTCAGTCGGTGTGTCGAGGAGGCCGAGGACGTTCAGCATCGTGGACTTCCCGCTCCCGGAGGGTCCCATGACGGTGACGAACTCGCCGGGGTCGGCGTGGAAGTCCACGTCCTTGAGCGCCTCGACGACCTCGCCGCCGGTGTCGTAGCGCTTCCAGACGCGTTGGAGTTCGATGATGTGGTTCATCTCGAATCAGCGTCGTCTGTAGGCGTAGATTCCGACGCCGACCACGACGAGGAGGGCGACGAGGCCGCCGACGAGGAGGAGCGTGGTGCCGAGACCGCCGCCGCCGTCGTTCGAGTCGACGGGTTGCGAGAGGTCGCTCACGTCCACCGTCGTTTCGACGGTCCGCTCACGGCCGTCGGCGAGGTAGGTCACCTCGACCGGGACGGAGGCCACGCCGTCGTCGACGGTGGCGTAGAGGTCGAACGAGGCGAAGTCGCTCGCGGGCACCGAGCCGACGAAGTACTCCTTGTAGGGGCGCTCGGGGGTGACGCCGTCGGTCGGGACGACCCGGACGACGACGCTCTGGGCGTCGCTGAGGCCGACGTTGCTCGCGCTGCCCGAGATATGTATCTTCCCGTCTTCGCGCTCCACGTCGACGCCGGTGAGCGAAATCCGACCGGGGGCGGCGACGTAGTCGATGGTCGTCGCCGCGGAGCCGTCGCGCCCGCCGGTCTCGTAGTCGGCGACCACGTCGAGCGTCGCACGGTCGACCGACGAGACGTTCAGTCGGACGGTCCGGGTGGACTCGGCCGCGACGGTTCCGACGGGGTTCCCGACGACGGTCGCGTCGCCATCGCGAAGCGAGAGGACGAGGTCTTCGAGGGGCGCGTTGCCGAGGTTCGTCACGTCGACGACGACCGCGGGGCGAGCGCCGTCGCCGAGGGTCGCGTCGAGGCGGACGTTCTCTCGGAGTTCGTCGGCGGCGAGCGGCGCGGTGGTCGTCGTCGTCCGGGCGTTGCCGTCGGCCGTGGTGTAGCGCAGCGTCGCCGTCACCTCGGAGTCGGTCGCGCCGGGCGTCACGTCGAACTGGAACGTCTGGGCCTGTCCGGAGTCGAGGCGCGGGACGACGCGGGTGTCGTTCCGCACGGTCGCGTCCTCGGCGGCCACCGACAGCCGAAGGTTGCGCGCCACCTCGTCTTCGCCGTTCGAGACGGTGACTTGCACGGGCGTCTCCGTGCCGATGACCGCGTCACCGACCTCGACGGTTACCTGCGGACCGCCCTCGCGGACGCGGACGACGACGGGGTACTGGAGTCGCTGGACTTGGCCGTCGCTCCGGCCGACGACGGTCACGCGGAGGTCGTAGGTCCCCGCGTCGGCGAGTCGGACGGAAAGCGGGATTTGCAGGTCGCTCCCGGGCGGAATCGTCCCGAGGTCTTCGGCCCGCGCGAGGTCGTTCGAGCCGCTCGCGGTGCGGACGTACACGTCCGTCACTTGGAGGTTCGACGGGCTGTTCTGTGCGTTCTGTACGATAGTCGAGAGGATGAACCGCTCGCCCGGCGTCGGCTGTGCGGGCGAGACGGAGACGTCGTCGATGTAAGCGGTCGCCTCCGCGCCGAGCGTCGGTGCCGGGAGTCCGGCGAGCACGACGACGACGAGAAGGGCGACCGGGAGGGCGCGCCTGCTCATGTTTATCACTCCATATATCGAGCAGGCGACGGAAATACCTGCCGTGGCTGACGGTCGCACGAGGCCGAACGTCTCGGCTCGGTTCGGCGGGCCGTCGGTCGGCGAACCCCCGCTCGGCGAAGGTACTTATGTGAGTCCGCCACCAGAACGGTGACAGATGCGCGTGCGTGACCTCCCGCTGTCGGCGGCCCTCGTCTCCCACTACGAGTCGAACGGTATCGAGGAACTCTATCCGCCGCAGGCCGCCGCGGTCGAGGCGGGCGTCGCGGAGGGCGGCCGCGTCGTCGCCGCCATTCCGACCGCCAGCGGCAAGACCTTCATCGCGGAACTCGCCATGCTCACCGCCGAGGGGCCGGCGCTCTACATCGTCCCGTTGCGCGCGCTCGCCCGCGAGAAGTACGAGACGTTCGACCGACTCCCCGGCGTGAGCGTCGGCATCTCCACCGGCGACTTCGACGCGGACGAGGCGGAACTCGGCGACCACGACATCGTCGTCGCCACGAGCGAGAAGGTCGACTCGGCGATTCGAAACGGCGCGCCGTGGGTCGAACGCCTCGCCTGTGTCGTCGTCGACGAGGTCCACCTGCTCGGCGCGCCGGGCCGCGGGCCGACGCTCGAAGTCACGCTGGCCACGCTCCAGCGCCGCGTTCCGGACCTCCAGCTCGTCGCCCTCTCGGCGACCGTCGACAACCCCGAGGTCATCGCCGACTGGCTCGACGCGGCGTTGGTCGAGAGCACGTGGCGGCCCGTCTCGCTCCGAACCGGCGTCTACGCCGACGAGACCGTCGAGTTCGACGACGGCACCGACCTCGACGTGGTCGTCCCCCCGACCGGCCCGAACGACGACGAGGCCACCGAGGCGACCGTCGCGCTCGTCGAAGACGCCGTCGAGACTGGCGGACAGTGTCTCGCGTTCGTCCGGTCGCGCCGCGAGGCCGAGGCGCTCGCCGACCGCCTCGCCGGCGAGGACCTCTCGCCCGCGCCCGCCCTCGGCGACGAACTCGACGAACTCGGCGGCACCGCGACCGGCCGCCAGCTCTCGGAGTGCGCCCGGACCGGCGTCGGCTTCCACCACGCCGGCCTGCGGAGCGCCCACCGGGTCGCCGTCGAGAACGCCTTTCGAGACCGCCGGCTCGCGGTCATCTGCGCGACGCCGACGCTCGCCGCCGGGGTGAACGTCCCCGCTCGCCGGGTCGTCATCCGCGACCAGAAGCGCTACACCGGCGACTCGATGGCGTGGATTCCCGTCCTCGACGTGCACCAGATGTGCGGCCGCGCCGGCCGCCCGCACCTCGACCCGTTCGGCGAGGCGGTCCTCGTCGGCGACGCGGACACGAAAGCCGAGCTGTTCGACCGCTACGTGACGGCCGACGCGGAGGCCGTGGACTCGCAGTTCGACGACCCCGAGGCGCTCCGGACGCACGTCCTCTCGGTCGTCGCCTCCGGGTTCGCCGACAGCCTCGACGGCGTCGCCGACGTGTTCTCGGCGACCTACTACGCTCACCAGAATCCGAGCGTGGACCTCGCGGAACTCGTCGCCGACGTGGTCTCGGAGCTCGAAGCGATGGAGCTCCTCGACGCGACGGGGGGGACGCTGTCGGCGACGACGCTGGGCGCACAGACCTCCAGACAGTACGTCTCGCCGACGACCGGGGCGCGCATCGTCTCGGGCATCCGCACCATCGAGACGATGGCCGACGAGCACGTCACCGCCCGGACCGCCCTCGAAGTCGTCTGCGACACGCCGGACATGCACGACACGTACCTCGGCAACCGCGAGCGGGCGCTGATGTACCAGTACGCCCGGAGCCACGCCGCGGAGTTCACCACCGCGATGCACGACGCCGACCCCTTCGAGGAGTGGCTGACCGCGGTCAAGACCGCCCGCATCCTCCACGAGTGGACCGAGGGCTCGGACATCGAGGAACTCGTCGAGCGCTACCGAATCGGGCCGGGCGACGTGGAGTCCCGCGTCGAGCGCGCCGAGTGGTTGCTGGGCGCGGCCGACGCGCTCTGTGCCGCCCTCGACACCGACGTGCCGGAGTTCCGCGAGGTCCGGGCGTTGCTGTCGCCCTGACGCGGGAGCCGAATCCCCCGCTCTGCGCCGAGCCGTGTTTCTTCGCGTCGAGGGGGCAAAGTCGCTTCGGGATGCCGTTTTAAGCTTCGCGGGAGCGTAGGCGAAGCTATGGGTATCACGTACGAAGACTTCCTCGACCTCGAGTACGAACCGACCGACGAGGACCTCGTCTGCACCTTCCGCATCGACCCCGCGACGGGGATGTCGACGGAGGCGGCGGCGAGTCGCGTGGCCTCGGAGTCCTCCAACGGCACGTGGGCGGCCCTCCAGACCGGCGCGGACTTCACCGACATGGGCGCGACGACGTTCGACATCGACGGCGACCTGATTCGGGTCGCCTACCCCGCCGGGCTGTTCGAACCCGGTAACATGCCGCAGGTGCTGTCGTGCATCGCCGGCAACATCATGGGTATGAAGGCGGTCGATACGATTCGGCTCCTCGACTGCGAGTGGCCCGAAGAAATCGTCTCGTCGTACCCCGGTCCGCTGTACGGGTCGTCGGTCCGCGAGGAGGTATTCGGCGTCACCGACCGCCCCATCACGGCGACGGTCCCCAAGCCGAAAGTCGGCCTCTCGACGGCCGCACACGCACAGGTCGGCTACGACGCGTGGGTCGGCGGCGTCGACCTCCTGAAGGACGACGAGAACCTGACCGACCAGGCGTTCAACCCCTTCTCCGACCGCCTCACGGAGTCGCTGTCGCTCCGCGACGACGCCGAGGACGAGACGGGCGAGAAGAAGTCCTACCTCATCAACGTCACCGCCGACACCCAGACGATGCTCGACCGGGTCGACGAGGTGGCCGCGCAGGGCGGCGAGTACGTTATGGTGGACATCATCACCGCGGGCTGGGCGGGCCTCCAGACCGTCCGCGAGCGCACCGAGAAACACGGCATCGCAATCCACGCCCACCGCGCCATGCACGCCGCCTTCGACCGGCTCCCGTCCCACGGCGTCTCGATGCGGGTGCTCGCGCAGATAAGTCGCCTCTGCGGCGTCGACCAACTCCACACCGGCACCGCCGGCCTCGGCAAGCTCGCCAACGAGGACACCGTCGGCATCAACGAGTGGCTCGCGGGCGACCTCTACGGGATGAACGACGTGCTGCCGGTCGCCTCCGGCGGGCTCCACCCCGGCCTGCTCCCCGACCTACTCGACGCCACGGGGACGAACGTCTGCGTCCAACTCGGCGGCGGCATCCACGGCCATCCCGACGGCACCCGCGCGGGCGCGGTCGCGCTCCGGTCGGCCATCGACGCCTACGTCGAGGGGCGGTCCATCTCGGCGGCCGCCGAGGAGACGCCCGAACTCGCCGTCGCCCTCGATAAGTGGGGGACGGAGACGCCGCGGTAGGGGTGACGAGGCGGCGCGACCGCCGCCGCGGCCGCAAGTGTTGCTAGTTCGTGACAATCTCCAGAGAAGCGTTGAGTCATTACTACAATATCGAAGAGGGTCCTCTCGTCATTCCACGGGCCCCGAAGTGGTTCGGGGCTCGAATATCGTCGATAATAATTGGCGGGTGAGCTTTATACGGTTGTTTTTTCAGAGCTAGATTCAGAGCTATTCGGACACACACCCGGCTGCTCGGCGTGTATTGGGGGATGCCGGGGTTCGCCGATATCAACTAAACCATGAAGATACGAACGAAACTTATCGCGCTGTGTCTCGCCATCTCGCTGCTACCCGTGGCAGTCGTTGGCGTCGCAGGCGTCCAAGGAATGTCAAGTATTGGCGATTACGCACAAGAACAGAGCGAGGCGACGCTCGAAGCGCAGATTACCGGCGAGTTGAACCAAACCGTCGCCGCCCGGCAAGAGGAGATACAGAACCTGCTCGACGTCCGCCGAATCGACGCGCTCGCGCTGGCGGACTCGGCGCCGGTACAGAACTACGAAGCCGCCCGGGCGGGCCAGATGGAACTCGTCCAGGAACAGAGCCAGGCGCAGTTAGGGTACATGGCGCTCCAGATGCGTGCGACCGTCGAGACGACGAAAGAGACGGTGCTCGCGAACCAGTACGGCGGCCGGGACTGGGAGGAACTCACTTCGGCAGAGCAACAACAGGTGAAAGACCAAGTCGAGGCGCGAATCGCCGGAACGGCCGGAAACGGCGTCCAACAGAGTGGAACGCTCTCTGACGCGTTCCGACCGGGCTACGTCGGGTCGACCGGCTACGCGTTCGTCCTGAACGGCGACCTCGACTTCGTCGTCCACCACAGCCTCGAAGACGGAGTCAACGCCGTCGACGACACCGAGATACAGGCGTTCAATCAGGTGCCCGCCGAAATCGAGTCGAACGCCGCCGTCCGCAACGGCGAGGACTGGGGCATCGTCGAGTACGAGTGGGAAGACACCACCCAAGCGGGCAACCCCGTCGAGGAGAAGTTCGTCGCGTACGCCTACCACGAGGACTTCGACTGGGTGCTCGCGCCGAGCGTCTACTACTACGAGCTCCAGACGGCCGCCGTCGCCGACGCCCGCGGCCAGATTAACGACTCGTTCGAGAGCTACCTCAGAACGCGCTCCGTGACTATCGACGGCGAGGAGCGCCCCGCCTACGACGAGATTCTGTTCACCGACGAAAACGGGCAGGGAGTCGTCCAAACGGTTCGCACGGAAGACGGCATCACCACCCGTTCGGTGTCCGACGTCTCCTACGCCGAAGAGGAATGGTTCGAGACCGCGACCGGGCTTCAGGAGGGTGAAATCCAGGTCAGTGAGGTGGTACCGACCGACGACGGGGCCACGGTCTACGTCACTACGCCGGTCTACCACGGGGGCGAACTCACGGGGACTATCACGCTCCAGTTCAACTTCGACCTCCTCAACGTGCTCATCGACGACATCCAGGTCGGTGAGAGCGGTCACATGACCATCGTGGGCGAAGGGGGCACGCTCCTGACCGATTCGAAGGAATCGCTCGGAACCGTCGAGGGCGAAGTCGCCGAGAACCTCTCGGCCGGCCTCGTCCAGCGCGGCCTCACCACCTACGAGACGGCCGGCGAAAGCGGCGACTCGGACCGGTACTTCGTCGGGTACGCGCCGCTCCACTTCGGCAACGGACAGTACAAACTCGTCGCGACCGTCCCCGAGTCGGACGTGACGGGGCCGGTCAAACAGCTCGGACAGGCGATGAACAGTCGGGCAGACACCTCCCGGAACGTCATGCTCCTGTTAATCGTCGGTATCATCGTGGTCGTCGTCGGCGTCGGCTACGTCGCCGCGCGGTACTTCTCGGAGCCGATAGAGGCGCTTCGGGACCGCGCGCAGTCGCTCGCCCGCGGGCGGTTCGACGACGACGAAGCCATCGACGCCAACGACGACGAACTCGGGGAGCTCGTCGAGGCGTTCGACGACATGCAGGCGAACCTCCAACGGCAGGTCTCGGCGCTTCGAACCGCCGGAACGGAGCTCGGCGACGGCAACCTCGACCAGAACCTCCGGACCGACCTGCCCGGCGAGTTCGGCGCCATCATGACCGACCTCGACACGGGGATTCAGAAGCTCCAGGACGGCTTCGTCGAGGTGCAGTCCGTCGCCGACGAGTTCGCGGCGGTGAGCAACGAGACGGTGTCGAGCGCGAAGGAAATCGAGTCCGCGAGCCAGGAGACCGCGCGGTCGGTCGAGGAAATCGCTCACGGCGCGGAACAGCAGACCGAACGGCTCCAGACGGTCGCAAACGAGATGAACGACCTCTCTGCGACCATCGAGGAGGTCGCCGCCTCCGCCGACGGCGTCGTCCAGTCGGCGAATCAGGCCGTGTCGCTCGCCGACGAGGGGCGCGAACACGCCGCGGAGGCGACCGAGGAGATATCTACCATCGAGACCGAGGCCGACGAGGCGGTCGAGCGGGTCGAAGCCCTCGGCGAGCAGGTGGGCGAAATCAACGAAATCGTCCAACTCATCAACGACATCGCGGAGCAGACGGACCTGCTCGCGCTCAACGCATCCATCGAGGCGGCCCGCGCGGGCGAGGCCGGCGAGGGCTTCGCCGTCGTCGCCAACGAGATCAAGGCGCTGGCGAAGGAGGCCAGTCAGGCCACCGACGACGTGGAAGCCCGCATCGACGAGGTGCGCGACCGCGCCGACGACACGGTCGACGACATGCAGTCCATGCAGGAGAGCGTCGAGAGCGGCTCCGAGACCATCGGCGACGCCATCGAGATGTTCGACCACATCTCCGGGGCGATTCGCGAGGCCGAACACGGCGTCGAGGAGATTTCGCAGGCGACCGAGAACCAGGCCGTCTCGACCGAGGAGGTCGTCTCGATGGTCGACGACGTGTCGAGCGTGAGCGAGGAGACGACCTCGGAGACGGCGACGGTCTCCGCGGCGACCGAAGAACAGACCGCCGCGATAAACGAAGTCACGCGGAACATCCGGCAGGTGTCGAAGTCGGCGGAGTCGCTCAAAGACCTCGTCGGACGGTTCGACGTCGGCGACGCCGGCGGAAGCGGGCGCGGCGGCGACGCTCCCGCGTCGGTCGGGACGTCCCCCGACGGGTCGCCGCCGTCGGGACCACAGGCCGTCGCCGACGGGTCGGGTGACGCGGCGGGTCCCGCCTCGCCGTCGGACGACTGAACTGTCGCCGACGCGCGACACCCGCCGTCCCACCGCCGATTACCGGTCTACTTCTCCCATTATCGTATCGAGACTCCCGAGCGCAGCGATGAGGTCCGGGATGTACTCGCCTTCGGCCATCTCGGGGAGTGACTGGAGGTTCGAAAACGAAGGGCCACGAATCTTGAACCGCGCCGGGGTGTCCGTGCCGTCGGCGCGGATGTAGATGCCGAGTTCGCCCTTCGCGGCTTCGACCGCGCGGTAGACCTCGGTGTCGTCGTCCGGCTTGATGGTGCGCGGGACGTTCGACTGGATGGTCCGCTCGTCTTCGGGCCAGTCTTCGAGGAGGTCGACGCACTGCGCGACGATTTTGGCCGACTCCTCGACCTCCCGGAGGCGGACGAGCAGGCGCGCGAAGTTGTCGCAGTCGTCCTCGACGGCGACCTCCCAGTCGAGTTCGTCGTAGTAGCCGTAGGGGTCGTCGCGGCGAAGGTCGTAGTCGATGCCCGAGCCGCGGGCGACCGGCCCCGTCACGCCGTAGTCCTTCGCCACCTCGGGCGGGAGGATACCGGTTTCGAGCGTTCGGGCCTGCAGAATCTCGTTTGCCGTCAGGAGGTCGTGGTACTCCCGCAGTTTCTCGGGGAGGCCGTCGACGAACGTCCGAATCTTCTCGAAGAATTCCTCGCGGGGTTCCGGGAGGTCCCAGACGACCCCGCCGAGCCGGAAGTAGTTGAACATCAGCCGCTGGCCCGTGAGGTCTTCGAGGACGTTCTGGACGAGTTCCCGGTCCCGCATGGCGTACATGAACGTCGCGGTGAAGTCGCCGACGACGTCGAGGGCGTACGCGCCGACCGCGAGCATGTGCGAGAGGATACGGCTCAGTTCGGCCGCCAGCGTCCGGAGCACCTGCGCGTACTCGGGCACGTCGATGTCCGCCAGCGCCTCGGCGGTGCGGGCGTAGGCCCACTCGTTCAGGAGGCCGCCGCCGCCCCAGTCCCAGCGGTCGGGGTACGGCATAATCTGGTGCCGGTAGGTGCCCCGCTGGCACATCTGTTCCTCGCAGCGGTGGATGTAGCCGATGTCCGGCTCCACGTCGGCGACTTGCTCGCCGTCCAGCGTGACCTGCAGGTGCATCACGCCGTGGGTCGCCGGGTGGTGCGGCCCGATGTTGAGAAGCATCGTGTTCGAGCTGGCCCGGCCGTCCTCGGCCAGCGGGTTCGCGTTCTCGTCGTACCGGACCACCTGCGGGCGCGTCTGGTCGTAGTCCAGCCCGAGCGGGTGACCCTGCCACGTCTCCGGCAGGAGGATACGACGCAAGTCCGGGTGTCCCTCGTACTCGATGCCGACGAGGTCGTACGCCTCTCGCTCGTGCCACTCGGCCGTCCGGAACACCGGCGCGGCCGACTGGCTGACGGGGTCGGTTCGGGGCGTCGGGACGACGACGCTCGCCTCTCGGGTCGGGTCGTCGTACGACTTCAGGTGATAGATGGACTCGTAGCGGTCCTCGTACTCCTGGGCGGTCACACACGAGAGGTGGTCGAGGCCGAGGTCGTCGCGGAGCGTCGAGAGCGACGACTGCACCGCGTCCGGGCGAACCTGCACCGCGGGCGCGTGAACGTGCGCTTCGGTGGCGAGGACGGCGTCGCCCAACGCCCGCCGGAGCGCGTCGGCGTCGAGGGGACCGGAGGCGTCGTCGGCGAGCGCGGCGGGGTCGGCGTCGGACTCGGGGGGCTGCTGCGGGCGTTCGAGTGACATGACGGTTGACATCCGCCCGTTCGTCCGGTCGTCGGTTCGTCGTTCTGCCTCACGAGTGCGGCCGGTTTTTATGTCGCAGTCGAATCAATTCGCCGGCATGAAATCGGTCAGGCTTCGCTTCACGCCCGACGACGAACAGTTGCATCCGATGCACGAGTTCGTCGTCGAACACGAGGCGTTCGAGCGGACCGAACTCCACCACTGGAACCCGACGGTGACCGACAGGAACACCATCGTCTTCGAGGTCTTCGGGACCGACGTCGAGGCCTACGAGGCGGCGCTCGCGGAGACGGAGCGCATCCTGTCGTACGAACTCTCCCAGCTCCCCGGCGACTCCTTTTTCATCGTGGTCGACGAGCGGCTCGACGCGGCGGGAACGAGGCAGACGGCCGCCGTCACGCGGGGCGGTCTCATCGTCGTCCCGCCGGTCGTCTTCGACGGCGACGGAACGGTCTCGATGACGCTCGTCGGGACCGACGAGGCGCTCCAGTCGGCGGTCGAACAGCTCCCCGAGGGCCGCGGCCTCGAAGTCGTGCGGGTGAGGGAGTACACGGGGCCGGGGAGCGTCTCGGCCGGGTCGCTGTCGCCCCGCCAGCGCGAGGCCATCGAGGTCGCCGTCGACTGCGGCTACTACCGCGAGCCGCGGACCGGGTCGGTCGCCGACGTGGCCGCGCGGCTCGACTGCTCGACGAGCACCGCGGCGGAGCACCTGCGAAAAGCGGAGATGAAAGTCATGGCCGACCTCGTCGGCCGGTCGTGACTGCGGGTCGGTTCGCGACGACGTCTCCGCCTACGGTTCGGCCCGCGGCGACGGCTCCGCCCACGGCTCAGAAGTGCCCTCGCCGAACAGTTCTCGCATCAGGATGACGATGCTCTCCGGCGGGAACTGCCCGCGCTCGGTGACGATGGCGTCCACGTATCGCGGCGGCGTCACGTCGAACGCGGGGTTCTTCACGGTGGGGGTTCCGAGGTCCGCGAGCGTGTCGTCGTCGACGACCTCGGCGGTGTCGCGCATCTCGATATCGACGGTGTGACCGGTCATCGTCCCCGGATGGAGTTTGAGCGTCTGCGCGGCGACCATGATGGGCGACCCCCGCTCGCGTGCGTTGACCGCGAGGCCGCTCGTCCCGATTTTGTTGATGACGCTCCCGTCGGCCGCGACGGCGTCCGCGCCGACGAGCACGTGGTCCACGTCGTTGAGGTAGCGGCGGGCCGCCGAGTCGACGATGAGCGTGACGGGCACGCCCAGTTCGTGGAGTCGCTTCGCGGTGATGTGTCCCTGATTTCGAGGCCGCGTCTCCTTGACGACCGCCTCGATGTGCTTTCCCTGCTCGACGGCCGCCTCGACGCACGCCAGCGCGTCCGTGGAGTGGCAGTGGGTCATGATGGTGTCGCCGTCGCGGAGGCGGTTCGCGCCGACCTGTCCGAGGTCGGCCTGCGCCCGTTCGAGCCGGGCGCAGAACTCGTCGGCCGAGTCGACGACGTTCTGTCGGAGCCCCTCGACGGTCGTACTCGACATGTCGCGGAGGACGTACCGGAGGGCGTTGGGGAGGCTCACGGCCGTCGGCCGCGTCTCGTGGAGCGTCCGGGCGGTCGCGCGGAGCTCGGCCCGGAACGCCTCGGCGTCGGCGGCGTCGCTCTCCGTGGCCTGTGTCCGGAGCGCCCGCGCGGCCGCGTCGGCGATGGTCGCCGCGCCGCGAATCTCCATCGTGTCGATTTCCGTCGCGGTGCGTCGGACCTCGGAATGTACGCGGTCGTCCATGCGGGAACTACGGGCGTCGAATGGAAAAAGGTCGCCGCGGAGACGGCGTTCAGACCCGGTCGACGAGCGCCTCGTCGGGGTGTCGCACCCGGACGGTCTCGACACGCTCTGAGAGCGCCTTCGCGTCGGCGAGTTTGTCCTCGGACTCGGCGTGGACGGTAAACAGCGTCTCGCCGCTGGCGGCCATCTCGCCGACGCGGCGGTGGAGTTCGAGGCCCGCGCCGGGGTCTCTCGGCGCGCCGGCCCGGCGAGCGACCTCGTTGACGAGGCGGTTGTTGACGTGGGTGACCACGCCGTCGCGGTCGGCGCGGACCGCGACGGTGTGTCGGCCGGGCGAGAGGTCCGCCGCCTCCACGTCGGGGTCGCCGTTCTGCGCGGCGAGTATCTCGCGGAAGGTCTCTTCGGCCTGCCCCGAGTCCAGAATCTCGGCGGCGTCGGCGTCGACGCCGACGGACTCGAACAGCAGGTCGGCGAGGCGAATCGCCTTCACCCGCAGGTCGTTCGGGCCGCCGCCGGCGAGCGTGGCGAGGACCTCGCGGGCTTCGAGCACGGGACCGACCCCGCGGCCGACCGGCGCGACCCCGTTCGTGATGGCGCACTCGACCGCCATCCCGAGGTGGTCGCCGACGCGGTTGAAGTCCTTCGCGAGTTCGCGCGCCTCGGCGAGGCTCTCGACTTTCGCGCCCTCGCCGTAGGGGATGTCGACGACGACGTTGGTCGAGCCGGCGCTCTTCTTTTTCGAGAGGACGGAGGCGATGAGCTGCCCCTTGGGGTCGATAGAGAGCGGCGTCTCGGCGCGGATGATGCGGTCGTCGACCGGCGAGAGATTCACCGCGCCGCCCCAGACGAGACAGCCGCCGGTCTTCCCGACGATGTCGCGTATCTCCGCGACGGAGAACTCCACGTCGCAGAGGACCTCCATCGTGTCTGCGGTACCCGCCGCGGAGGTGACGGCCCGCGAGGAGGTCTTCGGAATCTTCAGCCCCGCCGCGGCGACGATGGGGACGAGAATCGGCGTGACGCGGTTGCCCGCGACGCCCCCGATGGAGTGCTTGTCGGCGATGACCGGCTCTTCCCACGTGATGGTCTCGCCCACGTCCGCCATCGACTCCGTGAGGTGCATCGTCTCTTCCATCGACAGCCCGTTCGTGTAGATTCCAGAGACGTACGCCCCGAGTTCCACGTCGGCGAGGCGCTCCTCGTAGATGTCGCGGACGAGTTGGGACAGTTCGTCGGCTTCGAGTTCGATGTCGTCGAGCTTCTTGCGGATGTAGTACACCGAGTCGGGTTGCGGCGCGACCGAAACCTCGACCTCGCCCTCGATGTGACCGAGCCGGCGCGTCACGCCGAGAGTCCCCTCAGAAACGAGTTCGTCCGTCAGCTCCACGATGGCGATGGTCGTCCGCCCGTCTCGCCGCAGTTGGACGCGTTCGAGCGCGTGGACCCCGAGTTCGGCCGCGTCGCTCTCGTTCAGGAGGACCGTCGGCGACCGGGTTCCGATGTCGATGGGTTCGGCGAGGAGTTGCATACCCGAAGGTCGGACGAGAGCGTCAATAAATCGACCCCGAGTCTCGGGGGGAGAGAACGCTTACGCGAGGTGGGATTCGACGAGGTTCTTCAGGTCGTCGTAGCCGCGGACGCCCACGAGCTGTTCGACCGCCTCGCCGTCGGCGAAAAGCACCATCGTCGGGACGCCCCGAACCTGGTACTGTGCGGCGAGCTCCTGGTTCGCGTCCACGTCGACCTTGGCGACCGCGGCGTCGGTGTTCTGCGCGAGTTTCTTCACCGTGGGTTCGAGCATCTTGCACGGACCACACCAGTCCGCGTAGAAATCGACGAGCACCACGTCGTTCGTGGAGACGACGTCTTCCAGGACCTCAGCGCCGTCGACGTGGACGGGCTCCGAGGGGGAATCTGCGGCTCCTTTCGCCGTGCTTCCGCCGTCGCCGCGGAGATTGGATTCGAGCTGTTCGCGTTTCTGCTGCCGGATATCGTTCAGTTCGTCGTCGGACATACCTACTGGTATCGGCCGCTACCTAATAACGGTTTTGCACAATTCGAGCAATAATATTGGCGACCATTGATTCGTGGTGACGAGCGGCACGCTCCGGGATATCGCTGTGGTTCACGACCGAGAGACGTGACAGAAACGGCGGGGGCGCGACCGCGAGTTACGGGCTGGTTCGAAGGCGGTTCGATTGGACTCGGTCGGGGCCGTCCGAGAGCAGCCTCCCGAACCAGCTCAGTCGACGTACAGCGAGTAGGTGATGACCGCGAAGCCGACGAGCGTCAGCACCGAGTCGAAGAGCAGTCCGGTGGCGAGGTCGACGTTGAGAATCACGTCGAGCGCGCCGCCGAGCATCGCGCCGAGCGTGACGACACCGAAGCCGAGCGCGAGCGCGCGGAGCGACGCCGCCCCGGTGTTCCGGTACGCCTTGTAGCTGAAGTAGGTGATGAGCCCGCCGAGGACGAGGATGCCCGTCTTGACGACGATGATCATCGTCGTAATCGTCGGCGAGGCGCTGAGGTGCCCCATCAGGTCTCCCTCCGGACCCGCGACCAGATGTCCGCGAGGCGTTCGTCGGGCGTCTGCTCCGGGCGGCCGACCGCGACGTCGAAGTCGCGGTCCTCGTTGAGAGCGATTCGAACCTCGTCGAAGGCGACCTCGTAGGTCGTCGCGTGGTGACCGTCCGCGCGAATCTGGGTCCCCTCGGCGAGGAGCGCCGCGTCGGTGAGCAGGTCCAACTTCCTGTACGTCGTCGAAAGCGGGATGTCACACGTGTCTGAAATTTCACTTGCCGTCATGGGTTCTTCGAGTCCTCTGATGATGGCTCGTGCGTCCGCGTCGTCGAGCGCGTCGAGCACCGCCGTCAGTTCGGCCGACTCCATCGCGGACCGGTCGCGCGCCATTACCCAGATTGACCGACGAGAGCCTTATTAACCCACCGGGTCGGGCTCGTCGTCGTCCGCCGTCTCGGAGTCTGTGTCGTATGCTCCCTCCATTCTGAGGGTTCCCGCGCGAGCCAACACGTCGGGCGTTCGACAGACGCCCGGCGCGCCCGTCGCCTGCGGCACCGCGCAGTTGTTGCAGTTCTCGCAGACGACCCGTGTGCCGGCCGGGACATCGCGGCCGAGCAGTCGCGCGGGGAGTTCCGGTTCGGCGTAGAACGGCCGAGCCATCCCGACGGCGTCGCAGGCGTCGCCGAGCAGCCGGTCGATTTCGCCGCGCTCGCGGATGCCGCCCTCGCAGAGCACGGGCACCGAGACGGCGTCGCGGACCCGGCGGCACAGGTCGGCGTTCCACGCCGGGTCGAAGTCGTACCACGCCGCCTCGATTCGGTTGCCGAGTTCGACGAGTCGCGCCCGAAGCGGGCCGCCGAAGGCCGCGGCGTAGCCGTCTCGGTAGCGGTCGTCGCGCCACGCGCGGGCCGGGAACGACCCGCGGACGATGCTCGCGTCCCAGAACACCGACCCCGAAACGGGGACGAGCGCGTCGTAACCCGCCTCGTCGAGTCGACGACAGATTTCGACCGCGTCGTCCTCGGTCAGGCGTCGGCGGATGCCGGGCGGAGCGGCCGTCTCCGCCGGCACTTTCGTCATGAGCGGCACGTCGCCCACCTGCGAGCGAACCTCGTCGGCGACGACCTCCAAAAACCGGACGCCGTCGCCGAACTCGTCGTCCCGGCGGTTGTAGAACGGCGAGAGGAACTGGTGGACGATACCCATGTTCGCGCCGGCGACGTGGACCACGTCGTAGCCGGCGTCGACCGCCATCGCGGCGGAGCGACCGAAGTCGGCCGCGAGTTCGTACACCTCGTCGGTCGTCATGACGCGCGCGTCGTAGTCGAGAAAGCCGAGGGCGTCGAGGAGTCTGAGGAGTCGCGGCGGCCGGGAGACGGCGAGCTGTTGCAAATCCGGGTGGTCGCGCCGGTACTCGGCGTGCCACGTCTCCATGCTCCGCAGGCCGCCGTACTCCAACTGGACCGCGACGGCCGCGCCGTGGTCGTGGATTCGCTCGGTCACCGCCGACAGCGACGCCGCGAACTCCGGGTCCGCGATTTGCGTCATCCCCGGCGCGGCGCAGCCACCCGTCTCGCGCACGATAGTCGCGCCCTGACAGATGAGTCCCGCACCGGCCCGCGCCGCGGGTTCGAGTTCGGCCGCGAGGCGCTCGGGGGTCTCGGGACCGGTGCCCGCACATTCGAGCACCGGCGCGCGGTAGAGCCGGTTTCGGAGCGTGAACCCGCCGATGTCGAGCGGGTCGTCGAGCCGAGGAGTCGCCATGAGGTCGACATGGCGCGCGAGCGACGTAAATCGACGCGACGGTCGTCGCCGCGTCAGTTCACCAACGGGTCCCGCCGCCGATATCGATAATCGCGCCGCAGCGCCCGCACTCCGACACCTGCAGGGGGTCCGAGCCGGCGTGTCGGACGACCACGCCACCGGGACCCGTGGGGGAACCGCACCGCTTGCAGACCGGACGTTTCGACGTCATCTGTGGATACACATCTCTCGAGGAGACAGACGACTGCGGCGGAGATAGCCGTATTGTCCCGCGTCTGTCCGGACGAGGCCCGAAGCCGGTCAACCTTCTTACCCGTCGGCTCCGATGAACGTCCCATGGACCCCGAACCGTTCAGGTACGACTCGGAGGTGCCGCCGGGCGAGGTGCGACACCTCAGGTACGAAATCAGCGAGACGTACCTCGGCGACCCCGTCGAGATACCCGTCACCGTCATCAACGGCGAGCAGGGCGGGCCGTCGGTCTTCATGACCGCGGCGCTCCACGGCGACGAACTCAACGGTGTGAAGGTGATGCAGGAGGTCGCGAGCCGGTACAACCCCGCCGACATCCACGGGACCATCGTCTGCATCCACGTGGCGAACGTTCCGGGCTACCTCGCCCAACAGCGCTACATCCCCATCTACGACCTCGACCTGAACCGGTCGTTCCCCGGCCGCGACGGCGCGAACACGGCCGAGCGCATGGCAAACCAGATCTACCGTCGGTTCGTCGAGCCCTGCGACCTCGGCATCGACTTCCACACCTCGACGCGCAACCGGACGACGATGTACCACGTCCGCGCCGATATGAACCGCCCCGAGGTCGCCCGCCTCGCGCGGTCGTTCGGCGCGAACCTCATCCTCTCGGGCGAGGCCGAGGCGAGTTCGCTCCGCACCGTCGCCACGAACGACGGGATTCCGACCATCACCGTCGAGATGGGCCGCGCCCACCGCTTCCAGCCCGCGATGGTCGACCGCGCGCTCGAAGGCGTCGAGAGCGTCCTCGCCGAGTACGGCGTCCTCCCGGAGAAGCCGGTCAGTTGGCCGGGCTGGACGCGCGTCATCGACTCCGCGACGGACAAGACGTGGCTCCGCGCCGACGTTGGCGGCCTCGTCGAGATGCAGTACGGCGACGTGCCGCTGGTCCACGAGGGCGACACCATCTGCACCATCTCTGACCACTTCAAGACGAGAGAAAAGCGCGTCTCGGCCCCCTTCACAGGGCTCGTCGCCGGCGTCCTCCAGAACCCGGTCGCCGCGCCCGGCCACCCGCTTTGCCACCTCGTCAGCGTCGACGACGCGACGCTCCGCGAGATAGAGCGCGAAATCGAGGCCGGCGAGTTCACGGAACGCCCGTGGAGTTAGGCCGGACGCGTCGCTTGCGCCTCCGCACCCGCTCGCCACCTCACTCTCACTCAGTCAGTCGTCCGCGCCGACCTGCTCGTGAGTGTGGTGGAAAAACCGGACGTGCGGCCGCCCGTCGCGTTCGACCGGCTCGAAGCAGACGCGACGGTACCGCTCGTTGTCGAGGAGATTGACGAGCAGGCCGCGGTCGTGGAGCGAGACGGAGTCGTAGGGCGTCGAGCAGACGGGGCACAGCACCGGGTCGGCGTCTTCGTCGGCGGCTCCGTGGGTTTCGCCCGCCGACAGGTCCGAGTCGGCCGTGTCGCCCACTGTTATTCCTCCGTCGCCGCCCCGACCGCGTCGGCGACCCGCGAAATCGTCTCGAACTCGTCGTCCGCGTAGGCGATGAACCGAACGTCGCGGAGCGAACTCGGCTCGAACGCCCGGAGTTCCTCGCAGATGAGTCGCGCGCCGTCGGCGAGGTCGAACCCGGCGATACCGCAACCGAGCGCCGGAATCACGACCTCTGCGTCGAGGTCGAAGGCGTCGGTGACGGCGACCGCACCGAGGTCTCTCGGCCCCTTCGCCATCGCGGCCTCGTTCAGTTCGGGGCCGCCGCCGCGACGGAGCGCGCCCGCGACACCCGGCCCCATCCGAAGGCTCGTCCCAGCGGCGTTCACCAGCGCGTCGGCCGACTGAGCGGCGATGTCGCCCTGCACGACGGTGAAGTTCATGTCAGTCGAGTCGGTCCATGTCCTCGTCGTCGAGGTCGATGTGGGAGGCCGCCACGTTGTCGCGGAGGTGCGAGACGCTCGACGTACCGGGGATGGGAAGCATCACGTCGGAGCGGTGCAGGAGCCACGCGAGGGCGACCTGCTGGGGTGTCGCGTCGTGTTTCGCCGCGACCGCGGAGACGGCGTCGGCCCGGTCGCCGAGGTCGCCCGCGCCGAGCGGGTACCACGGGATGAAGCCGATACCGTACGCCTCGCAGGCGTCGAGGCTCGCCTCGAACTCGCGGTCGCCGACGTTGAAGCGGTTCTGGACCGTGGCGATGTCGACGATGTCGCGCGCCTCGTCGAGCTGTTCGACCGAGACGTTCGAGAGGCCGACGTGCCGAATCAGTCCCTCGTCTTTCATCTCGGCGAGCGCGTGGACCGAGTCCTCGAAGGCGACGTGCGGGTCGGGGCGGTGGAGCTGATAGAGGTCGATGGTGTCCACCCGAAGGCGGTCGAGGCTCCCGAGGACGGCGTTCCGGAGGTAGTCGGGGTCGCCGTTTGGCATCCAGTCGCCGTCGGTGTTGCGGAGTAGTCCGCCCTTGGTGGCGACTACGAGGTCGTCCGGATAGGGCGCGAGCGCCTCGCCGATGAGGCGCTCGGAGACGGCGGGGCCGTAGGAGTCCGCCGTGTCGATGAGGTCGATACCGTGGACGAGCGACTCGTGGAGGACCTTTCGCGCGTTCTCCACGTCGTCGGGCTCGCCGATGATGTCGTCGCCGGTGATGCGCATCGCACCGAAGCCGAGTCGGTGAACCGTGAGGTCGCCGCCGATGTCGAACGTGCCGCTTGCGTTTTCCAGTCCCATGGGCGGAGATTGGTCGCCAGACAGGAGTTCGTTTCGGCGGGGTGGGCGGGCGACGGCCGTGCGTTCGCGGTGCCCCGGAACCGCCGAAACCCACACCCGTCGTCGGTCCTAACGGCCGCTATGGACCTCCTGTCGATGCGCTGGCGGCACACGCTGTTCGCCCACTGGCCGGTCGACCCCGACCTCGTGGAGCCGCGACTCCCCGACCAGCTCTCGGTGGCGACTCACGACGGGCGGGCGTGGCTCGGCGTCGTCTCGTTCGACATGACGGACATCCGCCCGCGCGGGTCGCCCGTGGGGCTCGGGTTCCCCGAGGTGAACCTCCGGACCTACGTCGAACCCGCCGACGGCGGCCCCCGCGGCGTCTACTTCTTCACCCTCGACGCCGCGGACCGCCTCAGCGTGGCGATGGCCCGACTGGGCTACCGGCTCCCGTACCACTACGCGAACATCTCGGTCGAGGAGCGAGACGGCGCGGTCGACTACGAGAGCTACCGGCCCGCGACGGCCGAGACGCCGGGAGCGCGGTTCGAGGCGACCTACCGACCGACCGGCGAGGTCCGAACCCTCGAACCCGGCTCGCTCGACGCGTTCCTCGTCGAGAACTACCGCTTTTACACGGACGACTGGCCCGTCGTCATCGGCGACATCGACCACGACCCGTGGCCGATACAGGACGTGGAGGCGGAGATTCGCGCGAACACGATGTTCGAGGCCTGCGGCTTCGACCACCCCGACGGCGACCCGATACTCCACTACGCGGCCGACCTCGACGTGACGGCGAAGCCGCCCGCCGTGCTTCGCTGAGGCCGCTTACTGGCCGTCGTCGGTCTCCGCCATATCCGCCGCCTCGACCGCCGGGTCGTGTCGCTCGTACCAGTCGAGAATCTGTTCCAGTCGGTGGGTCGCCCGCTCGGGCGTCGAAATCGAGTGCTGTTCCTCCGGGTAGACGACGAGTTTGGCGTCGACGCCCTGCGCCTTCGCGGAGACGTAGAGCTGTTCTGACTGGCTCGGCGGACAGCGCCAGTCCTGACCGCCCGCCATCACCAAAAGCGGCGTGTCGATGTTGCCGGCGTCGGTGATGGCCGACGAGGCGTCCAGCGCCTCCGGGTTCTCCCACGGCAGGCCGAACTCGTATCTCGTCCAGAGGTGGTTGTCGTCGGTGCCGTACGACGACCGCAGGTCGTAGATGCCGTGTTCGGGGACGGCCGCCGTCAGGAGGTCGGTCTGGGTCACGAGATAGCCCTGTGCGATGCCACCGTAGGAGATGCCGTAGCCGAAGACGCGCTCCGGGTCAGTCCAGTCGCGCGCGACGAGATCCTCGACGCCCGCGACGAGGTCGTCAACCTCGACCGAGCCCCACCGCCCGCGGAGTTCCTCGGCGAACTCACGCCCGTAGGAGGTGCTCCCGCGGTAGTTCACGCGCACGACGAGATAGCCGCGCGAGGTGAACACCGGGTGGTCGAACCGGAACGCCGGTTCGTCGTAGGCGATGGGGCCGCCGTGGATGGCGACGACCGTCGGATGCGGGTCGGGGTCGTCGAAGTCGAAGTCGGCGGGCGCGTAGACGACGCCCTCGACCTCCCAGCCGTCGCTCTCGAAGCTGACCCGCCGGACCTGCGGCATCTCGTACTCGTTGGTAACGGCCTCGTTGAGCGCCGACAGCCGGGTGAACGACTCGGCGTGGGCCGCGTCGACGGCGTCGATATCGGCCAGCGAGACGGCGTAGGCGTCCCAACCCTCTGCCGGGTCGGAGACGAGCAGGCCGGCCGTCTCGCCCGCGACGTGCAGTCCCTGTATCGCTCTAAACTCGCCCTGCGCGTCGAACACGCGCTCGGGGGCGTCGGCATCGGGGTCGAGTCGGGTGATGCGCGATTTCCCCTCGTCGGCGACGAGCGCGTAGAGTTCGTCGTCACTCGCCCACGACGGAGCAGACCCCCACGCGAGCGTCCGGTCGAGCGACGCCGAGACGGACCTGACCTCGCCGGAATCGAGGTCGGCGACGCGGATTTCGCGCGGGACGTACCAGTTCTCGTAGTCGCCCGCCTGAAACGCGATGCGGGAGCCGTCGGGGCTCCACCGCGGCGTCCCGGTCGTGTGGCCGCCGCTCGTCACTTTCCGGTCGTTCGAGCCGTCGGCGTCGATGACGAACAGGTCCTGTTCGAGCGTGTCGTCCGGGCGCTCGGCGTCGCAGGAGACGTAGGCGATTCGGTCGTCCGGTCCCCACGCGGGCTGGAGACCGCCGGCGTCGGCGAACGCGCCCGCGGCGGTCGCGTCGTCAAGGCGCTCCGTCTCGCCCGTGTCGAGGTCCACGACGAACAGGTAGGTCGTCACCGTGTCGGTCCAGCCGACGCCGTTGATTTTGTGTTGGAGTCGCTCGGTCACGACCGGGCCGCCGTCCTTTCGCTCGTCGAGGTACTCGCGCTCCTCGTCGGTCGGGTCGCGCGCGGCGACGACGAGGCGGTCGCCGTCCGGCGACCAGTCGAACTCCGAGACGCCCTCGTCGAGGTCGGTGAGTTGGGTCGCATCACCGCCGAGTTCGAGGTCGAAACACCAGACCTGCGGCTTTGGGCCGTCTTCGCCGCCGACTGGCGGTTCGTCGTCGGAGCCATCTGAATCGTCGCTATCGGCGTCGTCGGCGTCGCTCGCATCGTCAACGCCGCCAGCGTCATCAGCGTCACCTTCACTTTCTCTTTCGTCGTCCGCGCGACCGACCCGCCGAGAGAGGTCCTCGTCGCGAGCGGCGACGAACGCGAGCCGACTTCCGTCGGGCGACCACGACGGGGACGACGCGCCGGGGTGGCGGGTGAGTCGGTGCGGCTTGCGGGAGCCGTCGGCGGGGACCACGAACAGGGAGGCGACGCGTTCGTCCTCGTCGGGGTCGCACTCGGTCGCGGTGAAGGCGACCGTCGACCCGTCCGGCGAGACGGCGACCTCGCCGGTGACCGAGAGGTCGCTGAACGCTTCGGGAGGGAGTTCTCCTGACATGGCTCGAAACGTTCGGCCGAGTGACAAATAGATTTGTATCGGCGACCCCGGCGACCGCGTGCGGTCGGCCCGCCGGTCCCGACCGAGCGAAGGTGAAACCTTCAAGCATCGCTGAACTAACCCGACGGACATGGCACTCATCGACACCGTGATGGCAACGCTCCACCTCGTCGTGGGCGGTCTCTGGACGGGGAGCGTCCTCTTTTTCGCGCTCGCCGTGTTGCCGACCGCCCGCGCCGGGAACATCCGCGCCGCCGCGTTCGAATCGGTCGTCTCGCGCCTGACGATGTGGTCTCGCGGGGCCTCGCTCGTGATGTTCGCGACCGGCGGCCACCTCGCCGGCACGCGCTACACGGTCGACAGCCTGTTCGGCTCCGGCCGCGGCCACCTCGTCCTCGGGATGCTCGTGCTCTGGTTCGTCCTGACCGGCCTCGTCGAAGTCGGGCGGGCCCGCGCCAAAGACGGCCTCGCGGAGAAGAAGGTCCGCACGCCGGCCGAGAAGGCCGCGCCGTTCTACCTCGGTGCCGCGCTCGTCGCCGTCTTGCTCCTCGTCGACGCCGGCCTGCTCCTCAACTGACGCCGGAGCCGACTCCCGAGGACTCCGTAGAGTATCCATATCTACGTTCGAAAATATATATTCTGTACGACATGTTTATCATCTCGGTCCGGGTGAGTCCACGTGTATGCACGGGGACGAGACGCGCGCCACCGAGTCGCCGCTTCGAATCGAGTTGTGTCCCGACACCGGGCGGATACGCGTCCACCGGGAGACCGCGCTGGGGACGTTCACGCGGACCATCGACCGATGAGTCCGGACGCCCCGCCGACCATCGGGGAGACGCCGGTCGGGAAGTCGGCCGAGCGAGGCCCCGGCCCAGTGCTCGCGCGCCTCGCACGACCGGTCTCTGAGACGCCGACCCGGCTCGCGGTCGTCGCCGATCCGCACGTCACGCCGACGGGGTCCGGCACGTGGAAAGCCTACCACCGGAGCGAGACGCGGCTTCGGACCGCCGTCTCGACCATCGCCGACCTCGACGTCGACGCGACGGTCCTCCTCGGCGACCTGACCCGCGACGGCCGCCCCGAGGAGTACGAGGTCGTCGAGGAAATCATCCGCGACCTGCCGGGGCCGCGGGTCGCGGTCCCCGGCAACCACGACGTGCCGAAGCGCTGGGACGACTACGACGCCCCGACGCCGGGCGAGTTCGCGGCGCGCTACGCCGACGACGCCCTCCCGTTCGTCCGTCGGGTCGGCGGCGTCGACATCGTCGGCCTCGACTCCGCCAGCGGCGGCCCGGACCTCACCCTCACCGACACCCACGAGGGGGCCGTGCCCGACTCTCAACTCCGCTGGCTCGACACCGTCCTCGCTGACGCGGCGACCCCGGTCGTCGTCCTCCACCACAACGTCTTCCACCCTCGCCGCCACACCGGCCAGTTCCCCGACGCCGACTTCTACCAGCTCCGCAACGCCGACGAACTCGCCGCGGTGCTCGCGCGCCACGACGTGCCGCTGGTACTCTCCGGGCACATCCACTGGCCCGCGACGGCCGTGAGAGCCGGTGTCCGCGAACTCATCGCCCCGGCGACCTGCTCGTTCCCGCAGTCGTTCGTCGTGGTCGATATCGACCGCCGCGGGACGACGGTTCGACTCGTCCCGCTCGCGGGGCCGAAGGGAATGGCCGAGGCGTACACCCTCGCCGCCAGCGGGGCCGCCCACGGGCAGGGTATCGCCGCGCACGCCGACCGCGGACACCTGTCGGCGCTCCCACTCGTAGACGAGCGGACGCCGCCCGGGCGGGTCGTCGGCTCGGACGTTCCGGGGGCGGTTCGATGGCGGTGAGCCTCGACCGCCTCGACGACGCCCGCAGCGCCCTCCGCGCCGAGCGCCGCCGCTGTGTGGACGAGCGCGAGGCGTTCCGGGCGTTCCGCCGGGAGGTCGCCGCGTCGCAGGCGACGGCGTCGGCTCCGAATCAGGCCCCCGCGGCCGCGACGCTCGTGGGCCAGCGGGGCGGGCGAGACAGGACCGACGCGGCGCTCTCCGGCCTGCGTCGGAGCTACGAGCGGACCGTGATGTCCGTCCCGCACTACGACGAGGAGTACGGCGACTCCTTCGAAGCGAGCCTCGCCGCCGAGTTCGGCCCGGACGTGGCGACCGCGTTCCGGTCGGCGAGCGTCCTCTCGCCGCCGCTCCGGCGGACCGTCGCCGCGGCGGCCGCGTCGTCGCGAGACGAGCGCGAGAAGTTCATCGAAGTCGTCGACGAGGAAACCGAATCGGTGGCGTCGATGCGCGGCGATATCGAAGACCTCCTCGAACGGCTCGACGACCTCGACCGGACGCCGCTGTCCGAACGCGGCTTCGACGCGCTGGTGACGCTCTACGACGACCTGTCCGCGCTCCGCGAGCGGCTCTCGGAGCTCGTCGCGGCGCGACAGGAGACGGTTTCCCACCACCGACGGGCGCTCTCCGGGCTGGTGCCGGACGTGACGGAGTTCTTCTACGCCGACCTGTCGGTCCGGTATCCGGTGCTCGCGACGCTCGCGGAGGTCGGCGCGACGCTCGACACCGCGACCCGCCGGGTCGAACGCCGCCTCGCCGCCACACCGTAGGCCGATTCCCGCGGCCACAGTTATTTACCCGTTCGAAGAGACGCCGGAGTATACGATGTTCACGCGCTCGGAGGGATTCCCGTGAATCGCCTCCACCCCCGTATCCGTCTCCTCTGGGTCGCCCGAGCGGTCGTGTTCGCGCTCGTCGTCGGCGGCGTGGCGACCGCGGCGACGCTGTTCGCGCCCGTCTCGATACCCTCGTACGTCCCCGTCGCGGTCGGCGGCGTCTTCCTCGTCGTCGGCGTCGCCGTCGCCTTACTCCGGTATCGGGCGTGGGGCTACGAGGTCCGCGACGACTCGCTGTATCTCCAGCGCGGCGTCCTCACCAAGGTCAATACCGTCGTCCCGTTCGTCCGGGTCCAGCACGTCGACTCGACGCGCGGCCCGCTCGAACGACTCGTCGGCCTCGCGTCGACTGTCGTCTACACCGCCGGCTCCCGCGGCGCTGACGTGTCGATTCCCGGACTGACGCCGGAGGGCGCGGAGGACCTCCAAGACCGACTGAAGCGCCTCGCAATCGCGTCCGAGGGCGACGACGCGGTATGACCCGGCTGTCGCCGCTTTCGGTTCCCTACCGGGCGGTCCAGCGCAGCGCCAGCGTCGTCTTCGCGCTCGCCTTCTTCGCCTTCACCGGCGGGACCGCCTTCGGCGGTTTCCTCGGCGGCCTCGGCTCGGTCGCGCTCGTCGGCGTCGCTGTGGTCGCAATCGCCGGCTACGAACTCGCATACTTCCGTCGGTTCGAGTACGAACTGACGCCGGACACGCTGGACATCCGCTCGGGCGTGTTCTCCCGGCGTAACCGCGAGATTCCCTACCGTCGCATCCAGAACGTCGACATCTCTCGCAACGTCGCCCAGCGGCTGGTCGGCATCGCCGCCGTGAACCTCGAAACCGCCGGCGGCGGCGAGACCGAGGGCAGTCTCCGCTTCGTCAGCTACGAGGAGGCACGTCGCATCCAGTCGGAAGTCGCCCGCCTGAAACGCGGCGGTACCGACGGCGACGCGCCCGAACCCGAACAGGAACTGCTGTTCGAACTGACCCCCCGAGAGTTGGCCATCGTCGGCGCGCTGTCGTTCGACCTCCGACTGCCCGGTCTCGTCTTCGTGTTCGGGTCGACCGCCTTCCCCATCGTCGCCTCGTACGTGGACGTGCCGGTCCCCGCCGGGAGCGTCGCGGCCGCGGGCGTCGGCGTCGTCGCGCTGGGGCTCCTCGTCGCGCTCGTCTCGTGGGCCGCCGGCTTCGCCTCCGCGGTGGTGAACTACTACGGCTTCCGTCTGACCCGCGTCGGCGACGAACTCCAGTACGAGCGCGGCCTCCTCCAGCGCTACAACGGGTCGATTCCGCTCGACAAGCTCCAGACGCTCACCGTCGAGGACAACCCACTGAAGCGGCGGTTCGGCTACGCGACGCTCCTCGTGGAGACGGCGGGCTACGCCCCAAGCTCCGACGGATCGAACGGGTCGGGCGGCGGTCGCGGCTCCGAGGCGGCCATCCCGCTTGCGACCCGCGACCGCGTGCTCGGCCTCGTCGCCGACCTCGAGGGCGTCGAGGAGCCGACGTTCGAAGGACCGCCGACGCGCATCCGCCGGCGCTACGCCGTCCGGTACTCGCTCGTCCTCGGCGCGGCGACTCTCGCGCTCTACGGGGCGAACCGATTCCTCCCGCAGGAGATTCCGTGGTTCGTGCCGCTGGCGCTCGTCCCGGTTGCGGTCGTCGCCGGCGCGCTCCAGTGGCGGCACCGCGGCTACGCGCTCGCCGAGAACCACTTCGTCACCCGAAACGGCTTCTGGAAGCGCGAGATGCGCTTTGTCCCCTACTACCGGGTCCAGACGGCCATCGAGCGGCGGACGATTTTCCAGCGCCGCTGGCGCGTCTCGACGGTCACGGCGGACACGGCCGGGAGCATCTCCCTCGTCGGCGGCGACGCGACGGCCGTGGACATCGAAGTCGACGACGCGGCGGAGCTCCGGGAGACGCTGAACGACCGCCTCCGCGAAGCGCTGGCGGCGCGCCGGGAGGCGCGACAACAGTCCCGGCAGGCCGCGCTCGGCATCCGCGCCGCGGAGCCGGGCCGCGACCCCGACGAATCGGACTCGGGCTCGACCCCTGACGACGAGACCGACGTGAGCGAGACGCCCGAGTTCGTCGAGGAGGCCGAACCCGCGGTCGGCGGGGGCGACGAAGACGCTGAGGAGGCCGGTGACGGCGACGAAGTCGAGGCGGACGACCCCTTCATCTGGGGCGAGTCGGTCGAGTCCGAACCCGGACCCGGTCCCGAGTCCGAGAGCGAGAGGGGCGACGGAGCAGAGAACGACGACGACACCGACTCCGACTCGGACGACGCCGACGACACCGGTGACGCCGACGACACCGAGGAATCGAGCGACGAGCGGGGAGCTATATAGACGCGCGGACGCAACCTACACCAATGACGCGAACGGTGCTGGAGTCACTCTTGGCCGGGAACGCACGGCACGTCGAGAGCCTCGCCGCCGACCACTTCGACGGCGTGCGCGAGGCGCAGTCGCCGGCGGTCGTCTCGGTGAGCTGTTCTGACTCTCGCGTCCCGGCCGACGCTGTCTGGAGCGCCGACAAAGCCGGCGAGCTGTTCACGTCGGTCAACGTCGGCAACCAAGTGTGGACCGAAGTCGACGGGAAACTCGTCGTCAACGACGCCGTCGGCTACGCCGTCTCGGCGCTCAGGACGACCGACGTGGCCGTCCTCGGGCACACGGGCTGCGGCGCGGTGACGGCCGCCTACGAGACCGTCGCCGGCGGGAGCGTCGGGGACCTTCCCCCGGCGGTCGAAGCCGCCGTCTCGCGGCTCGTTCCGCTCGCCGAGGAGGCCCGCGAACTCGGCGTGTTCGACGCGGACACGCCGGGCGGCGAGGCGGTCAACCGACTCGTCGAGTACGCGGTCGTCCGGCAGGTGGAGTACCTCACCGAGAGCGACGAGGTGCCAGAGGCGACCGACTGCTGGGGCTTCGTCTACGACTTCCAGCGCGTCTACGGCGACGACGACGGCGCGGCCTACCTCGTCGCGGCCAACGGCGAGTCGGACCCCGACGCGCTCGCGGACGTGGTTCCCGCAGGGTTCGAAGAGCGCGTGCAGTCGATTCGGTAAAAGCGATTGATGGGTGGTCAGTTCGGGTTCGGACTCAGTCGTCCCGAGCGTCGTCGATGACGGTCGAGAACTCGCGGGCCGTCTCGGTGATGACCTCGAAGTCGCCGTTTTCGATGGCTTCGCCGTCCATGAGCGCGCCGCCCGCGCCGACGACGACCGCCCCGGCGTCGATGTAGTCCGCGGCGTTGTCGAGGCCGACGCCGCCGGTCGGCATCATCGGAATCTGCGGGAGCGGCCCCTTCATGCTCTTGAGGTGGCCGGGGCCGAGCGAGGAGGCGGGGAACACCTTCACGAGGTCCGCGCCCGCGGAGTACGCGTCGACCGCCTCGGTCGGCGTCATGATGCCCGGCGCGACGAGCGTCCCGTAGCGGTTGCAGGTCTCGACGACGCCCTCGTCGAAGTTCGGCCCGACGACGAACTCCGCGCCGGCCTGGATGGCCGCGTTGGCGGTCGGCGCGTCGAGGACGGTCCCGGCCCCGACGATGGCCTCGCGGTCCGAGAAGGACGCCGATACCTCGCGGATGAGGTCCATCGCGTCGGGGTTGTCGGCCGTGATTTCGTAGGCGGTGACGCCGCCCTCGTGGAGCGCGTCGGCCACGTCGATGATGGTGTCCGCATCCGCGCCGCGCATCACCGCGACGACGCCGCTGTCGGCGAGTCGTTGCATGTCCTCGTGTACGTCGAGTGCGACCATTGCTGTCTCGACGTTTACTACAGATAGTATTAAATTGGGGGTCTCGCGGCATCGTTTCGCTCGCGACCCGCGGCCGCCGCTCCCGACCGCTCCGCCGCCCGTGACAGTCGTGTTGGCTGTCACCGTGCGACACGCTCAAATCCGCTGGGCGCTAACCCGAGGTAAGCGACGCCCCGGCGGTATGTGCCGCCTCGTCGCACCACCATGCCAACGTATCCCGATTTCGAAGCGCTGTATCGCGACGTCATCCCCTCGGTCGTCTCCGTCTACGTCGGCGGCCGCCGACGCCCCGGCGGGGCGGGGAGCGCCTTCGTCTACGACGACCGGCATCTCGTCACCAACGAGCACGTCTCTCGGCTCGCCGACGCCAGCGACGCCGGCCGGGTCGAACTCCGCTTTGCCGACGGGTCGTGGCGCGTCGGCGAGGTCGTGGGCGCGGACGCCTACACCGACCTCGCCGTCGTCGCCGTCGACGACCTGCCCGAAGACGCCGCGGCGCTTCCGCTGGCGACCGAGAACCCCGCGCCGGGACGCTCGGTCGCCGCCCTCGGGAACCCGCTGGGACTCGACGGCTCCATCTCCGCGGGTATCGTCTCGGGATCGAACCGGTCGCTTCCCACCTCGAACGGGTTCGCCATCCCGGACGTGGTCCAGACGGACGCACCCATCAACCCCGGGAACTCGGGCGGGCCGCTCGTCGGATTCGCCGCCCCCGAGGGCGACTCGACCGCTGACGGCGGCGACACCGCCGACCCCGCCTACGAGGTCGTCGGCGTCAACCGCGCTAAACAGGGCGACAACATCGGCTTCGCCGTCTCGCCCGTCATCGCCAACCGCATCCTTCCGGCGCTCGTCGCCGACGGTCGCTACCGCCACTCGTACCTCCGGGCGCGCACCCTCGACGTGACGCCGACCGTCGCCGAGGTGAACGGCCTCGACGCGCCCCACGGCGTCCTCGTCGTCGACGCCGCCGGTGCCGACGGTGACGAGGGATTCCTCCACGGCTGTCACGAATCGGCCGACTACCGCGGTTCTCCGATTCCCGTCGGCGGCGACGTGCTCGTCGCCATCGAGGGCAACCCGGTCCGCACCCACGAGGAACTGATGCGCTACCTCATCACCGAAACTCGCCCCGGCGAACCGGTCGCCGTCGGCATCGTCCGCGAGGGCGACCCGCTGACGCTCGTCGTCGAACTCGACGAGCGCCCCGCCATCGACCGCGACGACCGGACTGGCGGGGACGGCGGCAGTCGCATCCCCGTGGAGTAAGCGGACCGCGACCGGACGAGAGAATAGAACTTTGACAGTTCCGGACGAACGTACGACTGTGCCTCCGACATCTACGACGCCGGCGGATGGCGGCTCGAACGTCGTCCCGCCGGACAAATCGCTGTTCGCCGAAATCGCGCCGCTACGGCTCGCCGTCGGCGTCGTCTTCTGTGCGTTCGCCGTCGGCGCGGTCGCGCTCGGCTGGCTCCCGCCGATGAGTGCCGACGTGGTCGGTATCGCGCTCCTCTGTGTCGTCTTCCTCGCCGGGGGATTCGTCCCGTTCAACGAGACGCTCGCGTTCTACGTCGCGCAGGCCGCCGCGTTCCTCGTCTGGGGCGCGCTCCGGCTCGCAGTCGACGGCTTCGACGTGATTCCGCTCCTCTTGGGCGCGGCCGGAGCCGTCGGCCTCGCGGTCTACGGCCGGCGGGCGCTCCGCGACGGACTCAGGGCGCTGGTCTGAGTCGGGGTCGGTTCACTCTCTGACCGTCAACACCGGCACGTCGGCGAGCCTGACGACCCGCTCTGTCGTGCTTCCGAGAACCGCGTGTTCGAGACCGGTCCGGCCGTGCGTCGCCATCACCACGAGGTCCGCGTCACCCTCGTCGGCCACGTCGAGTATCTCCCGGTACGGCACGCCGACTCGGACCGTTGTCTCGCAGGGGACGCCCGCGTCCGCGGCGAGCGACGCGACCTCTTCGACGGCCATCTCGGCGGCGTCGCGGAGGCTCGCGCGCACTCGCTCGACCGGCACGTCGGCGGCCGTCCACAGCCCGAGGTCGCCGACGTCGATGACCGAGAGGGCCCGAATCGACGCGCCGTAGGCGCTCGCGAGGTCGATGGCGCGACGGGCCGCCGCCCGGGAGCGGGCGCTGCCGTCGGTGGGGACGAGAACGGTGTCGTACATGTCATTCCATTGGTGTTCGGTCGATATCGCTTTTCGCCTTCGCGTCAGGGCAATCGGGCGGTGCGGTCGCTCAGCGGGTCGAGAAACGGAGAACGGAGGTCAGCGGAGCCGGTCGTGCGGTCGGTGCGATCGCTCAGATACGGGTTCGGGGCCGGGGAACGACCTTCCGGACGCCCGCGGCGGCCGCGACGAGCAGGCCGCCGAAGAGGACGGAGACGAGGAGTTCCGGCGCGACGGTCAGGCCTTCGATACCGCCGAACGTTGCGAACAGCGCGTAGCCGGCGACCGCCGTGAGGACGATACCGATGACGACCGCGAGGCCGATGCCGGCCTTCATCAAGTCGAGGTTGCTCATGATCGCTTGTACCTACGCGGGACTATCGAATATAAACGGAGACTGCTTCCCAGCGACCGGGAAACTGACCGGGCGTCTTCCACGCTATCGCGGGGGTTTTATACCGGTACGGGGCTCGTCGCGTGGCGGTACTGCGGCGACGAATCGGAAACTCAGGCGTCGAAACGAGCGCCCGGCCTGTCGAAACGTTGTTCGAGTCGTCGGTTACGCCGCCGACTCCGACCCCTCGCCGTAGAGCCCGTACAGCACGAACAGCAGGGCGAGAAAGAGGAACTCGATGACCGCCACGGCGATGAGCGGGAGCTCCACGTTGAAGAAGCCCGCCACCGTGCGCAGTTCGATGGCGACGGGGACGCTGAACGCGATGAGGATGAGCGCCCGCGCCTTCGTGAGCTTCACGCGACGACCCCCCAGAGGGTGTTGAACGCGCTCGTGACCGTCGTCAACACGAGGTCGAAGCCGGCCGAGACGGTCGCCGGGACGGGGAGGCCGCCGCCGAACAGTCCGCCGCCGTTCTGGATGATGCCGGCCAGCGGGAGCGTGTACGCGAGCACGACGAGCACCGCCGCGATACCGGTCCACATCGCGAGGTTGTCGAGGATGCGCGGGCTCCCCTCGGGCCCCGAAAGCGGCTCGGGGAGGTGCGAATCGACCGGCCGGTCGGACTCCTCGCCGAGCGAGGTCAGGAGGATGTTGAACAGGAACAGCACCACCGACAGGAACAGGAGCGTCCCGCCGAGGGCGATCTGCACCCGAAGCTCGAAGATGCTCCCGATGGGCGTCAGGAACTCGAAGTTCTGGTACTGCGGTTCGGCGGTGCGTCGCGGGATGCCGGCGAGGCCGGCGCGGTGCATCGCGTTCGACATGAACACCATGCCGACGAACCACATGATGACCTGCAGGAGGCCGATGGGACGGCTGTAGAGCTTCGTGCCCGTGACCTGCGGGACGAGCCAGTACGAGCCGGCCATCATCGTCAGCGCGACGGCCGTGCCGACGGTGAGGTGGAAGTGCCCCGGCACCCACAGCGTGTTGTGGATGAGGTAGTTGATGTTCATCCCGGCGTTGATCATGCCGGAGAAGCCGCCGGCGGCGAACATCGCACCCGCGAGCGCCATGCCGGTGAAGGCGGGGTCGCGCCACGGGAGCGCGCCGAGCCAGCGGAGGTAGCCCTTACCGCCGCGCTGGCGCGCGCCGTGTTCGACGCTGGCGACGACCGTGAACGCCGTGAGCAGCGACGGGAGGAGCAGGAACATCGTGTTCGTCATGGCGATGAACTTGAAGCCCTCCGCGATGCCCGGGTCGAGGTACTGGTGGTGAATCCCGACCGGGGTCGAAAGCAGGAGGAACAGGAGGAACACCACGCGTGCCAGCGGGTCGCTGAACAGGCGACCGCCCGCGAGTTTGGGGAGCACGGTGTACCAAAGCAGGTACGCCGGCATCAGCCAGAAGTAGACGATGGGGTGGCCGAAGTACCAAAAGAGCGTCCGCGTCAGAAGCGGGTTGACGCTCTCGATGAGACCGAGCGACCACGGGATGAGGAAGAACACCACCGAGACGGCGACGCCGAGGGTGGAGATGTACCACATAATCATGGTCGTGAGGACCATGAACGTCTGCAGCGGGATGCGCTCGTCCGGGTGGTCCTGTCGCCACGCGCGGTAGGAGAGGAACCAGTCCGCGCCGGAGAGCCACGTCCCGACGATGAACATCGCGAGCCCGATGTAGAATATCGGGTGGGCTTGGAGCGGCGCGTAGAACGTGAACAGCACGTCCGCGCTCATGCCGAGGTTCGGGACGAAGCCGCCGAGGATGGCGATGGTGGCCAGAACCGCGCCCGTCGTCATCAGGCCGACCCACGCCCACGAGAACAGCGCGCTCTCGGCGGGTCGGTCGAGGCTTCTGGCGACCGCCCAGTGGAACACGCCGCAGAGGAAGAAGATGGTAAATACGATGGCGAGCAGCACGCCGTGGCCCGTCAGCATGGTGTAGTAGTCCGCCGAGTCGATGACGCGGAGGACGTTCGTTCGGTGGAGCGCCTGAACGAGGCCGAAGAAGGCACCGATGCCGAGCGAGACGAACGCGATGAGGAAACTCGCCTTGATGACGGCCGCCTCGTCGGGGAACTTATCGACGAACTCGCCGCCGCCGGATGCGGTCGCCATCAGTTCTCAGCCTCCCCTTGTGCCTGCTGTTGCTCGTACCAACTGTCGAATTCTTCCTGTTCCATAACCACAATCTTCCCTTCCATCACGTGGTGGCCGGAGCCACAGTATTCGTTGCACAGCATCCCGTACTCGCCCGGCTCGCCGAACTCGACGGTGAACTCCGCGACCTGCCCGGGGATGGCCATCGTGTTCGCGTTCGTGCCGACGACCTCGAAGCCGTGGATGACGTCGGCGGCGGTCACGTGGAACGTGACCGTGCTGCCGGCGGGAACGCGGAGCGGCTCGGTCGTGCCGGGTTCGAAGACGAACTGGCGAGCGACGACGTACACGTCGTAGCTGTTCTCCCCGTTGCGTTCGATGCCGGGGTCGCCGAACTTCGGATGCTGGTCGAGCGTCGCCGGGTCGACCGTGCCGCCCTTGTCGTCTATCATGTCGATACCCGCGCCCGCGGCCCCGTAAGTAATCGTCCCGATGAACCCGACGATGAGGACGAGCGCCAGCGCCAACCAGAGTTTCTCGTAGGCGTGAATCTCCATCTATCCCACCACCGTGAGGCCCCGTCCGAGGAACTCGACGAAGTACATGAACACCCACATGCCGATGAGAATCGCCATGTAGATGAGGACGAGCACGAGCGTCCCGACCGGGTCGAAATCGTCGTGTCCGAGTTCGCGAACGATGCCGTCGTCGGCCGTCCCGACGATGGAGTCGACCGGGGGGTCTGCCTGCCCGGAATCACCTTGGGAATCCGCGTTTGCTGGCACGCCTCCGTCGGTGGAAGTGCGCGCGGCAGAGGACGCGGCTCCCTCTGCTGTCGAATCAACGGCCATACCCGGTCATGAGGAATAACGGGACTTTAACGCAACTCCCCATTCCAACGCGGTGGGAATGGGCGAAATCAGAAACACCGTGGTCGCGAATGGACCGGTATGGAACTCACGCCACGACGCGCCGGAACCGTCGCACTGCTCGCGCTCCTGCCAGCGGTCATCTTCGGCGTGACGAAAAACCCCCTCGCGGGCGTCGTCACGGCCGTCAACGTGCTCCTCATCTCCGCGGTCATCTACTTCCTGATGAGCCCGACCGAGGGCGGCCACGGTCACGACGGCGACGGCGACGCCGAGACCGACGGCGAACACGCCGCCTGAGATGGACGGCGGCATCTCGCTCGGACTGCCGGCCGCGACGCCCGAGGCCGTCGCGTTCCTCCTCGTCGGCCTCTTCGGCGGGGCGCACTGTCTCGGGATGTGTGGCCCGCTCGTCAGCGTCTACGCCGACCGCCTCGCCGACCGCGAGGGCGTCGATAGCCGGTCGCTCACACTCCGGCAGGTCCGCCAACACGCCCTGTTCAACGTCGGCCGGGCGCTGAGTTACGCGGCCATCGGCGCGGCCTTCGCCCTCGTCGGCGGCCTGTTTTTCGACGCGTTCGACTCGGTGACCGCCATCGGGAGCGGCGTCCGCGCGACGACCGGCCTGCTCGTCGGGGCCGCGATCATCCTCACCGGCGTCGGCTACCTCGTCGGGCAGTCGGCCGCCATCGACCGGTTCACCCCGACCGCGGTGACGAGCCTGTTCGGTCGCGTCAGCGGGTGGGCGACCGCGCGGGTCGATAGGCTCGTCGGCGGCCCGCGAATCCTCGGCCTCGGGGCGATTCACGGCCTGCTCCCGTGTCCCATCATCTACCCGGCGTACCTCTACGCCTTCTCGACAGGCGAACCGCTCCGGGCCGCCGCCCTGCTCGGCCTGCTCGGCCTCGGGACGGTACCGACGCTGTTCCTCTACGGGACGCTTCTGGGCCGCGTCTCGGCGCGCCGGCGGGCGACGCTCCACCGGGCGCTCGGGGCGGCGTTCCTCGTCCTCGGCTACATCCCGCTGTCCCACGGGCTGATGCTTCTGGGCGTGTCGGTCCCGCACCTTCACGTGCCCTTCTACCAACCGTTGTGACGATGTCGACCACGACGCGGTCCCGCGGGTCGGCCGGCGGCGGAAGCGACGCCGACGCCGAGGGCTGTGACCTCTGTGGACTACCGACGCCGACGCCGGCCGTCACCGGCGACGGCGTAGCCGGCGAGTTCTGCTGTCGCGGCTGTCTCGAAATTACCCGCGCGCTCGGCGACGCCGCGAGCGCCGACCCGGAGACTGTCGAGCGCGAACTCGCGGGCGAGGCCGACGAGGTTCCCGACGACGCCGAGCGAACGTACATGGCCGTCGACGGGATGCACTGCGCCACCTGCGAGGCGTTCGTCTCGGGAACCGCGCGGACCTGCGAGGGCGTCTACGCCGCGGAAGCCAGCTACGCCAACGACATGGTCCGCGTCACCTACGACCCGGAGGCCACCGACTTAGACGGGCTGTCGGGGACACTGGCCCGCTACGGCTACGGCACGCGCGACCCCGAGGAGCGCGAGGCGGCCGAACGGCCCGACAACCAGGTCGCGCGGTTCGTCATCGGCGGCGGCGTCTTCGGCATGATGGTGATGCTGTGGTACGTCCTGTTTCTGTACCCGACCTACGTCGGCGTCCGGCCGGTGGTCGAACTCGGCGTGTTCGACGGTATCTACATCCTCGGCAACATCTGGGTGATGACCTCCATCGTCCTGTTCTACACCGGCTTTCCCATCCTCCGCGGGGCGCTCGTCAGCCTCCGCGCCGGCCAGCCGAACATGGACCTGCTCGTCTCGCTGGCGGCGACGAGCGCCTACGTCTACTCGACGGCCGCCGTCCTCGTCGGCGAGACCCACGTCTACTTCGACGTGACCGTCGCAATCATCCTCGTCGTCACGCTTGGCAACTACTACGAGGACCGCATCAAGCGGAAGGCCGCCGGGATGCTCTCGGACCTCGCGGCCTCCCGCGTCTCGGAGGCCCGGCGGCGAGTCGCCGGCGATGCCGACGGCTCCGGCGACACCGCCGTCGAGATGGTCGCGCTCGACGCGCTCGAACCGGGCGACCTCGTGGAAGTCCGGCCGGGCGAGCGCGTTCCGGTCGACGGAACCGTCCGCGAGGGGACCGCCGCGGTCGACGAGGCGCTCGTCACCGGCGAGTCGATGCCGCGGACGAAGCGCCCCGGCGACGACGTGCTCGGCGGGACCGTCGTCACCGACCGCCCGCTCGTCGTCGCGGTCGGCGAGGACGCGACGAGCACGCTCGACCGGCTGGTCGAACTGCTCTGGGACATCCAGAGCGCCCGCTCGGGCGTCCAGCGCCTCGCCGACAAACTGGCGACCATCTTCGTCCCGACGGTGCTCGTCCTCGCCGCCGTCGCCTTCGGCTGGACGCTGTTCAGCGGCGGCACGCCGACCGACGCGCTCCTCGTGGGGCTCACGGTCCTCATCGTCTCGTGTCCCTGTGCGCTCGGCCTCGCCACGCCGCTGGCGGTCGCCTCGGGAATCAAGGAGGCGGCGAGCCGGGGTATCGTCGTCGCCTCCGAGGCCGTCTTCGAGGCCGTCCCCGACGTTGACGTGGTCGTCTTCGACAAGACCGGGACGCTCACGGACGGCGACATGGCGGTCCTCCGGGTCGTCGGAGACGAGACCGCCGCAGTCGCCGCGGCCGCCGCGTTGGAACGCTTCTCCGCGCACCCGCTCGCGGCCGCCGTCGTGGAGGCGGCCGAGGACGCCGGCGTGTCGGTTCCCGAGGTCTCGGCCGACGACGTGACCGTCCACGACCGCGGCGTCTCCGGCGCAGTCGACGGCGAGCGCGTCGTCGTCGGCCACCCCTCGCTCCTCCGCGACGAGGGCGCGACGCTTTCCCCGGCCCACGAGACCGCCGTCGAGGCCGCCCGCGACGAGGGCGCGGTCCCGGTCGTCGTCGGCCGGGGCGGGCGCTCTCTGGCGGTGCTCGTCGTCGGCGACGAACCGCGGGCCGCGTGGGACGACGTGGTCGCCGCCGTCGCCGAGGGTGGCCGGCGCGAGGTCGTGGTTCTCACGGGAGACTCCGAGCGCGCCGCGCGGCGGTTCCGCGACCACCCGGACGTGACAGACGTGTTCGCGGGCGTCCCGCCGGAGGCGAAAGCCGAGACCGTCGAACGCCTCCGCGCCCGGGGCACCGTGGCGATGGTCGGCGACGGGAGCAACGACGCGCCCGCGCTCGCCGCCGCCGACATCGGCATCGCGCTCGGCACGGGGACGGACATCGCGGGCGACGCCGCCGACGCGGTGCTCGTCGGCCGCGACATCGACGCAATTCCCGAGGTGTTCTCGCTTTCCGCCGGGGTGAACCGCCGCATCCGCGGCAACCTCACATGGGCGTTCGGCTACAACGCGGTCGCCATCCCGCTGGCCGCCCTCGGCGTGCTCAACCCGCTTTTCGCCGCCGTCGCCATGGGCACGTCGAGCCTTCTCGTCGTCGCCAACTCGGCGCGGTCGCTCGACTGAGCCGCCGACACTCCACCGGCAGCCGGGGTCGTCGCGGCCGGCCGACCGGTCGCCTTCCCGAGACGGTCGCCGAAAGCGGACCAATCAAGTCGCTCCGACCCGTCGGGAACGATAATGACAGACGACCCCTTCTCGCTCGCCGTTCCGGAGGGGTGGACCGTCGAGACCGACGTGGACACCGACGAGGCGAGCGCTAAGACCGTCTACGAGTCGCCCGACTCGGACCGGCGCGTCACCATCACCGAGTTCGCCCGGGGGCTGACGCTCTACTGGTGGGTCGACATCTTCGCCTTCGCCGACGGGGAGTGGCACCGCCGCGAGGTCGGCCTCGGCGACTCCTACCGCGACGCGGACGCCGTGAGCGACGCCGCACAGGACGCCCTCGACCGACTCGCGTCGTCGGGCGAGCGGGTCGAATCGATAGCCGACGACTGATTTATCACGGCCGCCGCACGACCAGCAAGCATGTATCTCGTCGCCTACGACGGCTCCGCGCTGGCGAACGCGGCGCTCGACAGGGCCGCGCAGTTCGCATCGGCAACCGGCCACGACGTGCTCGCGGTCGCCGTCGTCCCCGACGATTCGAAATACGCCGTCGAGGCGGGGTGGGTCCCCTCGAGAGAGGTGTTCGACCGGCAGACCGTCGTCGGCGAACTCCACAAAACCGCAGTCGACATCGCGCCGTCGGCGTCGTTTCAGGCAGTCACAGTCGGCCGGAACCCCGCTCCGGGGAACATCGTCGCGAAGCTCAAGTCAGTCGCGTCCGAGACGGACGCGAGCGTCGTCTTCGTCGGCAGCGAGAACGCGGGTCGCGTCGTCGTCCCGCTCGTCAGCGTCGGCGGGAACGTCGCCAGCGACGACTCCCACGACGTGCACATCGTCCGCCACGCGTCCCCGGAGATCCACAGACGGTTCCCGAAGTCGCATTTCTATCTCCCCTGAGTCACCGACCCGGCGTCCAGCGAACTCGCCCCGCGCACCACCGTTTCATGTGTCGCGGCCGCGAACGTCACGTATGCGAGATATCAGATACGTCTACACCGTCGGGACCGACCCCGAGACCGTCACCGAACGGCTTTCGAACGCCTCGTCGGGCGTGCTGTCGCTGGCCGACGGCGGGCGCTCCTACGCGATTCCCGCGCACGTCTCCTACGACGCCGAGGGGGGTCGACTCCTGTTCCGTCTGACCGACGACGGGCGAAGCGAGAAGTTCGCGTTCATCGAGGAGACCGAGGAGGCGACGTTCGTCTGTTACGAGGATGCGGGCAAAGACTCGTGGAGTATCATGGCCCGCGGGCCGATTCGCGTCCTCCCGGACGACGAGCGCCCCGACGCGACGACTATCAACGAACTGTTCGGCGGCGTCCGGGTGTTCGACGAGGAGGTCGACGACCTCGAGTTCCACCTCGTCGAACTCGAACTCGACGAGCTGACGGGCCGCGAAACAGCCAGATGAGCCGTCTCGCCGCCGAGGGACCGCTTGTATCGGTCGCCACCGTGGCGGCAGAACGACCCCTCTGCGACCGGGAGCCGGGTCAGTAGAATCCGACGACCGACTCGTCGGCGGCGAGCGACGTCGCCACCACTCGGTCGACGCGCGGGTGTTCACAGAGCCATCTGGCGATTTCTTCGGCCGTCTCTGCCAGTCGCTCGTCGTCGACCATGTTGAGCACCGGGACGACCCGAGCCGTCTCGGGCACGTCCTTCATCCCGCCGGCGTCGTTCGACAGCACGGCGGCCACGTCCCACTCGGATATCGGGTCGCCGACGGCCGTGCCCGACACGTCCGAGACGAGTTCCGGCCGGTGGACGCGTTCGTCGGAAAGCGGCTCGCCGACGACCCGGACGCTGGCGACCGGGCAGACGAGGTCCGCCGTGTCGGGGAGTTGCGGTTCGTCCTCGCCGGGCGCTTTCAGCCAGCGCGCCCGCGCCCCGTCGGCCTTGACGAGCACCACGTCGTCGGTGGCGCGCGCGACTCGGTCGACCGTCGCCGGGTCGTAGCCGCGGTAGCGGTCGGAGCGCTCGCGCTCCGCGACGACGCCGAGCGGGCGGGTCGGCGTCTCCGCGATGGCGGTCTCGGGGTCGTCCGTGACGATGACCTCGCCGACCTCGTCGTCGAAGATTGGGATGCGGACGGTGCTCGTGACCACGCCGTCGAGGTCGCGGGCGAGCCGGTAGAGAAGCGACTTCTTGCCACCCGCGCCGACGGCGCAGACGAGGTCGTCGGGGCCGATGCCGAGGGCGTCGGCGAGCGTCGGGGGCGATGTAGGCGACGCGAACGGCTCGTCAGTCACCGGCCGCCACCTCCGGTTCGACCGTCACGCGGACGGCGCTGTGTTTGTACTCGGGAATCTTCGCCACCGGGTCGAGCGCGTCTCCAGTCAACCGGTTCACCAACGGGTCGGCGTAGTGGAACGTGGCGAAGACGGTCCCGCGGCGGACCGCGGGCGTCACCTCGGCCGCGACCGTGACGCCGCCGCGGTCGTTTTCCACGCGGACGGCCGCGCCGTCTTCGATGCCGCGGGCGGCGGCGTCGTCGGGGTGAATCTGCAGGGAGTCCTCACCGCGCATCCGCATCAGCACGCCCGACCGCCGGGTGAGCGCGCCGCTGTTGAAGTGCTGGAGGACCCGCCCCGTGATGAGTGCGAGTTCGCCGTCGGCGACGGGGTCCGCCGGGTCGACGTGTTCGACCACCCGGAACGGGGCGGTCTTCGACCCGGATTCGAACGCGTCGGCGTGGAGAATCGCCGTCCCCTCGGTCGCGCCAACCGGGAACGGCCAGCGCTGGCTTCCCGTGCCGATGCCCTCGTACGACATGCCGGCGTAGATGGACGTCACCAGCCGGAGTTCGTCGAAGACGCCCTCGGGGGTCGCGGGCGCGTCGAGGCCGGCCACGCGGGCGGCGAACTCCCGGAGGATATCGAGGTCGGCGCGGGCGTCTCCCGGCGGCGCGACATTTCGGTTCATCCGGATGACCTGTCGGTCGGTGTTCGTCACCGTCCCCGACTTCTCGGCCCAGACGCTCCCGGGAAGCACCACGTCGGCGAACTCGGCCGTCTCGGTCGGGAACACGTCGTGGACGACGCAGAAGTCGAGCGCCTCGAACGCCTCGCGGACGCGGTTCGCGTTCGGCTCGGTCACGGCGGGGTTCTCGCCGAAGACGTAGGCCGCTCGCACCTCGTCGCCGAAGCGGTGGGTCGCTTCGACCTCCGTGAGTCCCGGCAGGGCGGGCGGTTCGAACCCCCACACGTCGGCGACGGCGGCGCGGGCGTCGTCGTCGGTGACGGGTCGATACCCCGGCAGGACGTTCGGAAGCGCGCCTACGTCGCCCGCGCCCTGCACGTTGTTCTGCCCGCGGAGCGGGTTGACGCCGGTGCCCGCCTTCCCGATGTTGCCGGTCAGGAGCGGGAGGTTGATGAGCGCCTGCACGTTGTCGGTGCCGTAGTGGTGTTGGCTCATCCCCATCCCGGTGAAGATGGCCGCGCGGCCGGCCTCGCCGTAGGCTCTCGCGGCGGCTCTGAGGTCGGCGGGGTCGACGCCGGCGCGCTCGGCTTCCGCGTCGATATCGAGCCCCGAGAGGTGCTCGCGGAGCGCCTCGAACCCCGTGGTCCGCTCGGCGACGAACGCCTCGTCGACTAACCTCTGCTCGACGACGACAGCGGCCATCGCGTTGAGAAGCGGGATATCGAATCCCGGCTTCACCGGGAGGTGGATGTCCGCCGCCTTCGTCGTCTGGTTCTCGCGGGGGTCGACGTGAATCATCGTCGTCCCCGACTTGAGCGCCGGGAGCAGATACGACCGGAAGATGACCGGATGCTGTTCGGCGGGGTTCGCGCCGGTCACGAGGAACACGTCGGCCTCCCCGAGGTCCGAAAGCGAGTTGGTCATCGCCCCCGCGCCGAAGCGGTCGCCCATCGCCGCCACCGTCGAGGCGTGACAGAGCCGCGCGCAGTTGTCGATGTTGTTCGTCCCGAGCGCCCGCGCCGCCTTCTGGAGCAGGTAGTTCTCCTCGTTCGTGCAGTTCGACGACGAGAAGAAGAACACCGAGTCGGGGCCGTGGTCGGCGACGACCCGGGAGAACTCGCGTTCGATGCGGTCGAACGCCTCGTCCCACGTCGCCTCGGCGAGCCGGCCGTTCACTCGCACCAGCGGGGTAGTCAGGCGCTCGTCGTGTTCGACCACGTCCCACGCCGCGGCCCCTTTGGGACAGAGTTCGCCCCGCGTGTTGACCGGCCCATTCCACCCGACGGCGCTCTCGCGGTCGGCGTCGTAGCGGATGCCGCAGCCGACGCCGCAGTACGGACAGACGCTCTCGTTCGGTTCCGCCGCCCGATTAGACACGCTGACACACCACACACATAGTCGAACGTGTGACCCGGACGATATTCATCGTACCGCCGACTGCGGCGGCGTGAAAATCGCCGGTGGACATACGTCCGCTCGTGTCGTTCGGTCGAAGCGTGCACGAGCAGGCAACCGCGCATCGGGAGTCAGAGGACGCGAGCGGACGCGAGGACGTCCCGTGGCACGCGCTCGAACGCGAGGCGGCGCTGGAGCGACTCGGGTCGAGCCGCGAGGGTCTCGACGCCGACGACGCGGCCCGCCGACTCACCGAGGAGGGGCCGAACGAACTCGCCGACGAGGAGGGCGTCTCGCCGCTTTCGCTCCTCGTCTCGCAGTTCACCGGGCCGCTCATCCTCCTGCTTTTCGTCGCGGCCGGGCTTTCGCTCGCCGTCGGCCTCCTGCCCGGCCGCGACCCGGGCTACACCGACGCCGCGCTCATCCTGCTCATCCTGCTCGGAAACGGGCTGTTCGGCTTCGTGCAGGACTATCGGGCCGAGCAGGCGCTCGCGGCGCTCCGGGAGATGGCGACGCCGGACGCGACGGTCCGACGCAACGGCTCGATTCGAGCGGTCCCCTCGACCGAGGTCGTCCCGGGCGACGTGGTCGTCCTCGAAGCGGGCGACGCCGTCCCCGCAGACGCCCGTATTCTCACGGCGGCCGACTGCCGGGCCGACGAATCGACGCTGACCGGCGAGAGCGTCCCGGTGGACAAGGCGGCCGAACCGGTGTCGGCCGACACGGCGCTTGCCGACCGGGGGAGCGTCCTCCACGCCGGGACCACCGTGGTCAGAGGCCGCGCCGAGGCCGTCGTCGTCGCCACCGCGATGGACACCGAACTGGGCGCCATCGCCGACCAACTGGGGCAGGCCCGCCAGCGGGAGACACCGTTCGAAATCGAGGTCGACCGCCTCGGCCGCCGCATCGGCGTCGGCATCGTCGCGCTCATCCTGCTCATCGCGGCGGTCCAGTTGTTCCTCACCGCGACCGACCCGGTGGTCGTCCTCCTCGTCGCCGTCACGCTCGCCGTCGCGGCCGTCCCCGAGGGGCTGCCGGCGGTCGTCACGCTCACCCTCGCGCTCGGGTCGCGGACGCTCATGGAGCGCAACGCGCTCGTCCGCAACCTCGCGGTCGTCGAGAGCCTCGGCGCGGTCGACTACATCGTCACCGACAAGACCGGCACGCTGACCGAAAACCGCATGACCGTCACCCGCGCGTGGCTTCCCGGCGACCGGACGGTCGAACTAGGCGGCGATTCGGAGTCGGCCGGGACGGCCTCCGGAGACGGCGGCGCGCCGACCGCGACCGACGCGGCGGCTGCGGCCGACTCAGCATCCGCGACTGCCACGGGTCCGAACCCCGGTCCGGACCCTGCGCTCGCGGCACTCCTGTCCTGCGGTGCTCGCTGTAACGACACCAAGGAACTCGACGACGGAGCCCACCGGGGCGACCCCACCGAGGTCGCGCTCGTGAACGCCGCCGCCGACGCGGGCCTCGACGGTTCGCGCGACCCCGACGACCGACTTCGCGAAGTTCCCTTCACTTCCGAGCGAAAGCGCATGTCGGTCGTCGTCGACGCGTTCGACGCGCCCGGCGACGGCCCCGTCGCGCTCGTGAAGGGCGCGCCCGAGGAAATCGTCGCGCGGTGCGACCGCGTCCTCGTCGACGGGGAACTCGAGTCGTTCGACGACGAGCGCCGCGAGCGCGTCGACGCGACCGTGGCCGCCTTCGCCGACGACGCCCTCCGCGTGCTCGGGTTCGCCTACGCGCCCGCGGCAGACCTCGACGCCGACGACGAGACGCTCGAATCGGGGCTCGTCTTCCTCGGGTTGCAGGGCATGACCGACCCGGCGCGAGCGGGCGTCGCCGAGGCGGTCGCCGACTGCCTCGACGCCGGGGTTCGGGTGACGATGGCGACCGGCGACACCCCGCGGACGGCCCGCGCCATCGCCCGCGAGGTCGGCATCGACGCCGACTCGGTCGTCACCGGAACCGAGGTGGCCGCCATGGACGACGCGGAACTCGGTCGGGTCGTCGAGGAGACGAACGTGTTCGCCCGCGTCTCCCCCGAGCACAAGGTCCGCATCCTCCGGGCGCTCCAGGACGCGGGCTACACGGTCGCGATGACCGGTGACGGCGTCAACGACGCGCCGGCGCTCGGCAACGCCGACGTGGGTATCGCCATGGGCGACCGCGGGACGCAGGTCGCACAGGGCGCGTCGGACGTGGTGCTCCGCGACGACAACTTCGTCACTATCCGCGACGCCATCGCGGAGGGCCGCGGCATCTTCGACAACATCCGCAAGTTCGTCAACTACCTGCTGTCGGCGAACGCCGGCGAGGTGTTCGTCGTCTTCCTCGGGACGCTCCTCGGAGCGGCGCTGTTCCCCGAGGTGTTCGCGGCCGAGTCGGCGCTCGTCATCACGCCCGTCGCGCTTCTGTGGCTCAACCTCGTCACCGACGGCTTCCCCGCGCTCGCGCTCGGCGCGGACCCCAAGTCGGACGACGTGATGCGCAGGCCGCCGCGCCCACGCGACGAGGGCGTCCTCGACCGCCGGACCGTCGCTTCGATTCTCGGCATCGGCGTCGCGCTCACCGCGGCCGGACTGGGCGTGTTCTTCTACGCGCTCTCTCGGTCCGACGACCTCGTCGTCGCCCAGACGGTGCTGTTTACGTTCCTCGTCACCGCCGAGTTGGTCCGCACGCAGTCGGTGCGGCTCCGCTACCGGCTGTCGCCGCTCTCGAACCCGTGGCTCCTCGGCGCGGTCGGGCTGTCGCTCGCGCTCCACCTCGTGTTGCTCTACACGCCGGTCGCGGACCTCTTCGGCGTCGTCCCGCTCGGGCTCACCGAGTGGGGCTGGGTCGCGGGGGCGTTCGTTCCGTTCCTCGCCGCGAACCTGTGGCTGGTGTGGCTCAACGACCGGCTGTTTGCCCCGTGAGCGACCCGAGCGCGCCCATGAGCCGGTCGCGGTAGAGGTAGCCGAGAACCGATGCACCGAGCAGCGCGCCGACGAAGACCGCGGTGAGTTCGGCGTTGCCGTCGGCGGCGGCCGCGCCAGCGAGGTTCACGAGCAGGAAGCCGGGGAGCCGACCCACCGCCGCGACGAGGACGACCCTGCGGACCGGGATGTCGGTGAGGCCGGCGGCGAAGCAGATGGCGTCGTCGGGGAGGCCGGGAACGAGGAAGACGAGAAAGAGGACGGCCAGCCCGTGGGTCTCCATCGCGTCGTCGAACACCGAGAGCGCGTCGGCGGTGACGACGCGTTCGACGTACGGGCGACCGAGAGACCGCGCGATTCCGACGGCGAGCGCCGTGCCGAGGACGATGCCGACCATGCTGTAGACCGTCCCCCAGAGCGCCCCGAACAGGTAGCCGCTGGCGAACCCGAGTGCCTGTCCGGGGATGGGCGCCACGAGGACCTGCGCGATCTGCACGCCGACGAACGCGAGGGGGGCGAGCGCGCCGAACCCGAGGAGCCACGTCCGCAGCGCGGTCGGGTTGGCGAGAAACGGAAAGCGGCCGACGAGCGTCGTGCCGGCGAACGCGACGACGGCGACGACGACGGCGGCGAGCGCGAGCGTCCGCCACCGGTCGCGCGGCGACTCGAACAGTTCGGGGACGGATAGCACGGATGGCCCCTCGCACGCCGCGGAGAAAAACCCGGCGCGGGAGCGTTTTTGTGTCGAGATGACGTAGGAATAATCGTGATGGATACGATTCTCGTCGCCGTCGACGGCTCGCCGCTGTCGAAGCGAGCGTTCGAACAGGCCCTCGCGCACGCCGATTCGACGGTCGTCGCCCTGCACGTCATCGACCCGACGGACCCCGGCTACAGCGCGCCGCTCGACGTGGATATCAGCACGGAACCGCTCCACGGCTCCGAGGAGTGGTACGAACGCGCCGACGAACTCGCGGCCGACATCTTCGACGAACTCGCGGCGCTGGCCGACGGGAGCGGCGTGGAACTCCGGACCGAGACCCTCCGCGGCGACCCCGCGCGGACTATCGTCGACTTCGCGCGCCGGGAGGGCGTCGACGCCGTCTACCTCGGCGGCCACGGCCGCGCCGGCGAGACGGACCTGCTGTTCGGCAGCGTCGCCGAGTTGGTCTCCGGCCGTGCGCCGATGAGCGTGATGGTCGTCCGCTGAGGGTCGCCACTCATGCCTCACGGCTCGTCTGCCAGTCCCGAGCGACGCACCTCACTCGTCGTCGTCAGCCGGCGGCACGCACAGCACCGGAACGTCAGAGAGCCTGACGACCCGCTCCGCGACGCTTCCGAGCAGGTATCGCTCCAGCCCGCTCGTCCCGTGGGTGCCCATCACCACGAGGTCGATGCCGCGTTCCTCACCGTAGTCGACGATTGTCTCGTGCGGCAGGCCGACCCGAATCTCCGTCTCGACGGGCACGTCGCGGTCGGCCGCCAAGTCGGCGACGACGCCGACGGCCGCCTCCCCGCGCGTCCGGGAATCGCCGTCGTCGACGGGCGCGTCCGCGTGTCCGGTCCGAACGTCGACGACGTAGAGGACGTGGAGCGCGGCCCCGTAGGTCGCCGCGAGGTCGACCGCGTACTCGGCGGCGCGGACCGCGTGGTCGCTGCCGTCGGTCGGGACGAGGATGTGGTCGAACATGTCGTCACAGACGCGCGCCGAGCGAATAAACCCGAACCCGGTCGCCCGGGCTTCGGCCTCCGGTCACCTCACAGCCGACCGCAGCCCCGCCACCACCGTCTCGATTCCCGGCCACCGGGAAGGAAGAGCCCGCCTTATGTCCGGAGCGAGCGTATCGTAATCTGGGTGGTGAGGAGCATGCAGACCGACCAACAACGGAGGGTAGAACTGTGGATTCGTCCGATTCGGGACGGCCTCGGCGAGGAACACCAGACGCTGGTGGTCCGACTCGAACGGCTCGCGGACGAGGGGCTCGTCGACGACGTGTGCGTCCGGACGTGGGGCCGCGAGGTGGATGTCGAGTCCGATACCGCGCCGACGAAACGAGACGCGGTCGTCCGCGAGCGACTCGCCGAGTGTCGGTTGTGGGCGCGAACGGAAGGGGTCGCGCTCCCGACGCTCGGCGAGCGGGCGACGGTCGGGTCGGGCCGGATGGGTCCCGAACACGACGCGGTCGTCCTTCCGCCGACGCTGGGCATCGTCTTCCGCGACGACGAAATCGAGGCCGTCTATCCGCACGAGCGAGACGATGGGACTCGAACGCTCGCCGACTGGGTCGAGACCGCCGAGTCGTTCCTCGGTATCGATCGCGAGCACGTCGAGGTGTAAACGGGGACGAGTCGCCGACTCGTGGCTACGAAAACAACGCCACCCGGTCGAGACGGTCAATTTTCGAACGATGCGTTCCGCGAGAAACGTCGCCATCGACGGACGCGATTCCGGCGGCGTACACCCGAATCACTCGCCCCGGGACTTGGTACCGAAAGTGGGCCCGGGCAAGGCCCAACTGTGTCAGAGGCACCCCACTCGAACGACGACTGTCGTCGAGAGTGTGGGCGAATCATCGTTTCCTCGCCAGTCATCTATACTTGGTCCCTGATACATCAGGGTCGTATATACGTCCGCGGCGAAGCGTCACCCTTACTCGGAGCCGTGTAGTGGTGGGGGTATGAACGTCCCCTGCGTCCGCGTGCCCCGCGAGTCCGGCGAGGCGGCGCGCCGGCGCCTCGCCGACGCCGGCCTGCTCGACCACGACCACGAGATTACCGTCGCCGAGGGGACCCTCTACATTCCCGTCGTCGACGCCGACGCCGTTCCCGACGACCTGACGGTCGTCGACTACGAGCCACCCGCCCGCGAGACGCAGACCACGCCCGCCGACCTGCTCGGCTTCGAACCCTCGTACGAGCGACTCGGCGACATCGTCATCCTCGACGAGGACGACCCCGACCGCGCCCGCGACATCGCCGACGCCATCGTCGCCTCGGACCTCAAGGCCGAGACAGTCGTCAACCGCGCCTCGAAGGTCAAAGGCGAGCTCCGCGTCCGCGACTGGGACGTGCTCGTCGGCGACTCGACCGAGACGGTCCACCGCGAGTACGGCCACGAGTTCCGGCTCGACATCGACACCGTCTACTTCTCGCCTCGACTGGCGACCGAGCGCCACCGGGTCGTCGAGGCGATTCGCGAGGGCGAGCACGTGTTCGACATGTTCGCCGGCGTCGGCCCCTTCGCGGTCCCCGCCGCCGCCGCGGGTGCGGAAGTCGTCGCCTGCGACCTCAACGAGGCGGCTGTCGAATACCTCCGCGAGAACGCCGAGCGAAACGACGTGGCCGACCGACTCACCGCGATTCACGGCGACGTGCGCGAGGTCGCCGCCGACTACGAGGGCTGGGCCGACCGACTCATCATGAACCTCCCGCACAGCGCCAGCGACTTCCTCGACACGGCGGTCCGCCTCGCGAGCGACGAGTGCGTGATTCACCTCTACGACATCCAACACGAGGACGACCCGTTCGGACCGGGACTGGCCGCCGTCCGCGCCGCCGCCGAGTCGACGTACGAGGTCGAGGTCGTAAACGAGCACGTCGTCCGGTCGTACGCCCCCCACGAGTACAACGTCTGTCTCGACGTTCGCCTGACGAAGCGGACGTGAGCGGGCTGGTGCCGAACGGCAGACACCGGGTTGATTCGCAAGTCTTAATTACGTAACCGGGGTACGGAAGAATGCGTTCGAAAGCCCACCGCGCCGGTGTAGCTCAGCTGGCAGAGCGATTCCTTCGTAAGGAATAGGCCGAGGGTTCAAATCCCTCCACCGGCTCTTTCTGCCGAACTCAAAACCCAGAGATGTTGGTTCACCTCGCAGCCGCCGCGTCAGAATCACGCGCCCACCTCTGAGTAGGTGTGGGCGCTCCGAAAAGGGGGGGGTCGACTAACGGGGGGGTCGACTAACCCGTTCGAGTAGTCGCCGTGCGAACGGCGGTTAGCCCGCGTCGAAACGTCCTCGTTCTCGAACTCGAACCGGACCCAACCGGACCCGGGCGCGTCGAGACCCGAACGCGTCTTCTCGCCCGGTTCCGACCAGTAGGCAACCACTACACCGACGGTCGCGGCGGACGGCGGGGCGTCGCAGGGACGGCCTAAAATCCGATGTGTGACGTCGAACTCGGAATATCGTCGTCGTCCTCGTCATCCTCGTCGTCCTCGTCGTTGCGGGCCGCGCCCTCGTAGAGATAGGTATACTCGTCGTCAATCAGGAAGACGCCGCCGTCGGCGACCGTGACATCCACCTCGGGGAGACTGGTACCGGCCGCCTCGCCGTTTTCGCACGCGCCGGAACAGGCGTCGAACATCGACCCGTGTTTCGGGCAGACAATCTCGCCGTCGCGCATCGCCGCGCCGGTCCCGCGGTCGAACCGCTGGTTCTCGTGGGTGCACGTGTTCGGCCACGCTTCGATGCCCGGCCCGTCGTCGCATCGGACGAGGATGAGCTCTTTCGTCCGCGAATACGCGTCCTCCGCGGTGAACAGGTACGACCCGTTTTCGGGGACGTCGTCTACGGCCGCGACTCGGGTTCCATCGACCATCGAACACAGCTATCGGCCGGGTCGAAAAGTAGCTATCGGCGACGCTGGGGGTGAGTAACGAGACCGGAACCGGCCCCGCCGATTACGCCGACGTGAACCGGTCCCAAACTACCCGACAGTCACTACAGAGGAACCCGGTGAACTCGTCTACCGCGTGTCTCCGAACCGTCGTATCTCGTCCGCACCGTTCACACCACATACCCACTCGTTCGAGGGAATGTCGTATTGTTATGAATCTCATATCCGCTGACTCGACACTCGGCGGGACTGGGGTGCGGAATGTAGGTCAGCGGTCCCCGTCGAGGTTCACACCGCAGACGCCCGCTTCGTCGCCCATCTTCTCCACGCCGGGTGCGAACCGGCCCAACTCCCACGTAGGGTCGTGTCCGGTCGCCGCGCGGTGTGCTTCGATTCTGAGACGCGCGTCGGCGAGCTTCGAGAAGTGTTCTTCGAGGCCGCACGTCGGACAGGAGACCGTGGCACGAGGTGTCGACATCAGTCGAACGAAACGCGGCAGTCGAGAAAGTTCCGTCGGGTTCGGCGCCGAGGCCCAAAGAACGGTCGCTGGTGCGCGGTCGTCAGCCCATGACGAGACTCATCCACCGGTTACGCCGCACGAACTCCATGTTCTCGAGGTAGGCGTCGACGCCGAGGATGCGACCCGCGCCGAACGCACCGAGGCCGAACAGCAACACCGCGTAGACGATGTGGTCGTCGACGACCCAACCGTGAGCCAGCGGCAGTCCGGCGAGGATGCCGCCTTCGAGCGCCGCCGCCCAGTAGAACAGCATCATAATTGCGCCCCAGAAGGCGCTAAATCGGACGAACGCGCCGAGGATAAGCGCCAACCCCGCGAGCGTCAAGCCCCACATGTTCAGCATGTCGATGAGCGGGCTCCCCGCCATCGAGCCCCACAGCCCCATCAGGGGGTTTCCCTCGGGGATCGCGTTGGCGAGGTAGCCCGCCGCGGTCCAGTTGTTCGAGGGGTCCGCATCGAGGTACGTCACGAGCTTCGTGATGCCGCCTTGGAACAACGTCCACCCCATCACCACTCTGAGGAGGAACAGCGAGTAACCGACCCACCGCTCCGAGTAGTCGAACCGCACCGCTCGTCCGAACATCTCCGTCTCTAGTGTACGACTATCGGTTGACATACAGAGGTAACATTTTCCGCCAAACTACAATAGTGTGTTGGGTAATCTCACACGATGAGTATCGGCCGTCTCGCCGGAGGTCACGCCGCTTATCACCGCCCGCGACAGAACACGGACATGCTCACTTTCATCGGCCTCGGTCTGTACGACGAGCGCTCCATCACCGTCGAAGGGCGGGAGGCGCTCGCGGACGCCGACCGCGCCTTCGCGGAGTTCTACACGAGCCACCTCGTCGGCGCGACCGTCGAGGAACTCGAAGCCTACCACGACATCGACATTGAGGTCCGCGACCGCGCCGGCGTCGAACAGGACCCCGAGCCGATACTCGACGCCGCGGAGGACGAATACGTCGCGTTCCTCACCGCCGGCGACACGATGATTTCGACCACGCACGTCGACCTGCGCCTCCGGGCCGAAGAACGCGGTATCGAGACGCGACTCGTCCACGGCGTGACCGCCCAGTCCGCCGCCAGCGGCCTGACTGGACTCCAGAACTACCGCTTCGGGAAGGCCGTGACGCTCCCGTTCCCGTACGTTCACGGCGGCGACCCGGTTCCGAAGAGCGTCGTCGACTCGCTCGAAGCGAACCGCGAACTCGGCTTGCACACGCTGGTCTACCTCGACATCAAGGTCGACTGGGAGGGTCGTCGCGGCGTCGAGGTCGACGGCGACCAGTACATGACCGCGGACTACGCCGCCGAACTCTTCGCCGAGCACTGGGACGGCGACGCCCTCGGCGTGGCCGTCTGCCGGGCCGGGAGTCCGGACCCCGTCGTCGCCGCGGACCGGTTGTCGGCGCTCGCCGAGCGCGACTTCGGCGAACCGCTGCACATGCTCGTCATCCCCGGCGAGGTCCATCACGTCGAATCCGATGCGCTCTCGGCGCTCGGCGGTGCGCCCGAGGAGCTGTTCGACGACGAAAACTGAACCGAGACGAAAATCGAACAAACGAGAACGAAACTGGGGCTACGTCCGCACGGAGCCGACTACGCCCGGCCGTCGAGGCCCAACTCAGTTCTGAGGTCGTACTCCTCGCCGGTCACCATGTAGAGCACGTCTTCGATGACGGTGAGGAGTTCCGGCACCTCTTGGACGACGAGATACGTGATGCCGACGAGCGCGACGACCGCGAGCGCCTGGCTGATGATGCGGTCGGAGATGAAAAACGACACCATGTAGGGGTCGGACGAGCCGAAGAGGAACAGAACCTCGTCGACGAACCACTGGAAGTACTGCTTGCCGACCGAGATGGTGATGAACGTCGTCCGAAGCAGGTTCAGCGCGTAGATGATGGGGACGGCGATTGCGAGTCCGCGGAGCTTCCGGCGCATCGGGGCGTCGACGGCGGCGATGAGGCCGGCGAAGATGGCGATGCTGCCGAGACCGGTACAGGCGAGGACGACCGAGATTTCGATTCGGTGAGAGCCCTGCATCCACAGGAACGTGTTCAGGTACCCCTCGTCACCGGGAATCATCTGGGGTGTGTAGCCCAGCGACTCGATGAGGAAGCGCGTCTGCGCCGCGACGGACTCCATGAGGACGCCGCGGGGAGCGGGGACGGTCGTCCCGAACAGCGTCAGCGCGGGAATCGTCTCGAAGGGGAGGTAGACCACGCCCATGGCGGCGACGGCCCGCGAGAGAACGAACAGCGTGTCGCGGCCGTTGTAGAGGAGCCACCCGGCGTAGAGCGACGCCGGGACGGCCGCGATGGTCAACAGCCCCTCGATGTAGCTCTTGTGAACGAGCGTGAAATGCGGGATGAGTTGGAGCCAGAAGACCGCAAACAACACCCACGCTGCGGTCATCACCCGCCGTCCGAGCTCGCGGTCCCGCCCGTTGGCGACCGCGCCGGCGACGAAGGTACCGATGACCAGCCACGCGAGGACGTCGGAGAGGAGACCGGGCATACGTGTTCGATGCGGTGGAGCGAATAAATCCCTTGTCGTTCCGGGCGTCGAATCCACGCGACCGTTGGGTCGACCCGAACGCGCAGCGCCGCCGCTGTGCGGGCGGTCGATAAAGAAGTGTTGAGGGGACCGGGACAAAGCCCGGTGGTGGATTAGCGGTCGTTAGTTGTCGCGGCGGACTGCGAGGAGTGCCGCGGCGACGAGGGCGACGAGGGCGACAACGACACCGAAGCCAGGCGTGCTGGACTCGGTGGTCTCCTCGGTCGCTTCCTCAGTCGGCTCTTCGGTCGCGGTTGCCGTTTCCGTGGGCTCCTCGGTCGACTCTTCGGTGGTGGTCGTTTCCGTGGATTCCTCGGTGGTGGTCGTTTCCGCGGCCGTCGTCGTCTCCATGGCTTCGCCGACGATACCGTCAGCGGTCGCGTCAGCGGCCGTGCCGGAGTCGACGGAAGCCGTCACTTCGAACGTGTCGTTGAGGTTCTGCTCCGAGAAGTCGAACGCGGAGGAGAACGTGCCGTCGGCCTGCACGTACACCGAAGCGGTCTTCAGGAAGCGCGGCTGGGTGTCGCCGTCGGAGGTCACGCGGATGGTGAGCTCCGTACCGGGGGCGACAGTGGCCGTGCCCGAGAGGGACTGCTCGGCGGCGTTACCGACTGCGAACTCGTCCTGGTCCAGTTCGAGTTCGGGGGTGACGACTTCGAACTCGTCGGAGGCCGACTCGTCGTCTTCGGCGAGGTCACCGTCTTCGAGGACGGTGAACGTCGCGTTGAACGCGTCGTCGTCCTCGACTTCGTAGAGCGTCGAGGTGTTGTCGTAGTAGTCCGTGCGCGAAGCAGAGACGTCGTCGAGGTCGTAGACGATGAAGTACGTGTCGTTGTCACCGTCAGCGATGATCGTGGCGCTCGAGCTGTTGATACCCAGAACCTTCGCGTCGCGGTTCGGGCCGGGGTTCGTCTGCTCGACCGTGAGGTTGAACTGCGTGCCCGAGAGGGCGTCGAAGTTCGACGCGTCGAATGCGCCTTCGAGGCCCGTCGCGGAGACCTGCGTGACGACGACGTCGCCGTTAGCAAGCGAGTCCGTCTGCGTCAGGTTCTCGTTCTCGATGGCGTCGTAGACGTCTTCGGTCTCGGTGAGGTCAGCGCCCGTGGGCGCCGTCCAAGTGGCGACACTGTCGGTGCTGCGGTCTTCGAGGACGAGCGTCGCGACGTTGTCCGCGTCGCCGCCGGTGGCGACCTCGAGGTCGTAATCGCCGGCGTCGAGGGTCTCACCGCTCGGGATATCCGTGGTGATGTCCTCGACCGTGTACTCGTCGTCGCTGTCGTCAACGTCGAACGAGGAGGTCTTCTTCGGTGCGTAGCTGTTGAACAGAAGGACGACCTCACCGTCGTCGTTGTCGTCTTCGACGGTGACGTTCGCGCTGTAACCGAGACTGTAGTCACCGATGGTGACCGTTCCGGTGTCCGTGCCGTCGAGCGTGACGGTGATTTCGGCAACGTCGCCGACCTGTTCGTTGATGACGGACGACGCGAAGTCACCCGTGGAGTCCTTGGCCTTCGAGACGGTGACCGTGTCGGACTCGAGCGTGACGCCCGTGAAGGCGTCAGTCGCCTCAATCGTGTACTCGCCAGCGTCGACCGAGCTCAGGTTGAAGTCAGCTTCACCCTGGCCGTTGAGCGTGACGGTGGTTTCGGTGTCCTCGACCTCGTCGCCGTCGTCGTCAAGTGCGACGACGTCGACGGTGCGGTCGCCCGCGTTGGCCGAGACGGAGCCTTCGATACCGTCCTTGGTCGTGATGTTGAGGTCGTCGACGGTGAGTTCGAGACCGAGGTCGCGAACGTCAACCTGCGCCTTCTGGGCGCCGCCGACCGTGAACTGGTACGTGTCGAGGGTCTTGCCGTCCGTGTCGAAGACGAAGACCTGACTGTTGGGGCCAGTGGAACCGGAGAACTGGTAGTTGTTGTCGTCGTCAGCGCCTTCGACTTCGACGTCGGTGTCCACCGCGCTCGCGACGAGCGCGACGTTGGAGCCCTGGTAGGCCGTGTTGTTGGACTCGTTTGCGACGTAGACCGGAGCGAAGGTGACGTCCTCAGTCGCGGTGGCCGTGTTACCGGAGGAGTCGGTCACGTCGTACGTGACTTCGAGGTCGTCGGTGTAAACCTGGCTGAGGGTGACGTTGACTTGGCCGCTGGAGACGGAAACGGACTGCGAGAGGTTGGTCTCGCCGTCCGTGACGTTCATCTCGTTGACCGTGACGTCCTCGTCGAAGGCGACTTCGACCTTCGGCGTGCCATCGTCGAAGTGGATGGCGGAGCTGAAGTCAGCAGGGTTGGCGGCAACGACGTCGAGCGTGTCGTAAGCCTCCTGCTGGGTGGTACCGGCGGTCAGGCTAGCGCTCTCTGCGGCGGAGACGTTGTACTCACCGGCGGAGACGCTCTCAGGAATCGAGAGTGAGAGGGTTGCCGGGGAGCCCGCGGTATCCGTGGTGTTTGGTTCCGAGGCGTTGTAATAGCCATCGTCGTTCAGATCGAGCCATACGTGAACATCGTTCGTTCCGCCGGAATTAACCGTAACATCGACGGTCGCAGACGGGCCTTTGTCGACGGTATCAGGAGATACCGTTGCCGACGTAGCCGCTGCGGCGGCAGTGCCCGTGAACGCGATGGACCCGGCAAAGACCGAGAAAACCATCAGCGCAGCGAGCAGAACCGCGCGAACTTGTTTGTTTGCTGTCATTGTTGTAGATGAGTCTATAAGCGGCGAAGCAGCTTTTTCCCGTACGCCCGTGGGTAGGTCGGGCGGGGGGATTACTCGCTGATTTTCACCTTGGGTAGGGGTACGAAAGCGACTCTCCGGAGATTGGATAAATACTTTGTGGAATGTCTCTCCACGGAGAGCATCGAGACTCGAGTACTGTTCAGCGAATAAACAGAAACGACGACGTGTTAGAAGTTCTATCTGTTATTCCGGTGACTCGAAATCGGCCGGGATGACTTCGATTTCGTGGCCGTCGGGGTCCTTCGTGAACGCGAACATGTCGTCGCAGGACTCGGGGTCGCGGTAGTCCTCGGCTTCGCGCTCCATGAGCGTCTCCCAGTAGTCGTGGAGGTCGTCGGCGCTGACGGCGAGGTGGCCCCACGCGTCGCCCATCTCGTAGCTCCGGCCGTCGTAGTTGTAGGTGAGTTCGACGGCCATCGCCTCTTCGGCCGCGCCCTCGGGCTTCATGAAGTAGTTCGCGAAGGTGTCGGACTCCCAACGACCGGTGTGTTCGTAGCCGAACTTTCGGGTCCAAAATCCGAGCGCCTCGTCGGCGTCCTCGACGCGAATCATCGTGTGGTCGAGGCTCCACTTCGCGCCGTGATCGCGCTTGACGATTTCGACCTCGTGACCGTCGGGGTCCTTGACGAACGCGTAGCGGCCGCCGCAGGACTCGGGGTCGCGGTAGTCCTCGACACCCTCGTCCATGAGCTGCTGGTAGGAGGATTCGAGTTCGTCCTCGGGGACTCGGACCGCGATGTGGCCCCACGCGTCGCCCATCTCGTAGGTGTGGTCGCCGTGGTTGTAGGTGAGTTCGAGGACCGCGCCCTCCTCGTGGAGGTCCTCGGGGCCGAGGTAGACGTTAGTGAACGTGTCGGCCTCCCAGCGACCCTTCTCCTCGTAGCCGAGGTGGGTCGTGTACCAGTCGAGCGACTCCTCGAGGTCTTCGACGCGAATCATCACGTGGTCGAGGGTTCCGGACATACCCGAGTGATGTGTCGCGCCGGCGAAAAACGTACCGAACGCGGAACCCACCGTCGATGGTTGCCACACGCCGTCTACCGGAACTTTCGGTCCGTTACGTGGTGCATAAGTACCCCCCGAAGTTACGATTCAGCAGTGTTTCCGGTCCCCAATCCCGTTCGCCTCCTCATCCTCGGCATCGGGCTGGCGCTCGCCCGACTCGGTCTCCTCGACCGCGAGCGCGCAGTCCGCATCGCCGACCTCTCGTGGCCCCGCGTCGTCACCGGCATCGCCCGGATGTCGAAGAACGCCGTCGACGTGGCGATGGTGGGTATCGCCTCCGGGACCGTCGCCATCACCGGCGTCGGCTTCGCCGGACCGTACTGGGGGCTCGCCTTCGCACTCGGCGGCGGTATCGCTGGGGGGACCATCGCGCTCGTCTCCCAGCGCTTCGGCGCGGACGCGATAGACGAGTTAGGACTCGCGGTACGGTCGAGCGCGCTCTTGACCGTCGTCGCCACGCTCCCCGTCACGGCCGTCTTCTGGCTGTTTCCCACCGAACTCATCTCCGTGCTGAGCAGCAACCAAGGAGCCATCGAACTCGGGGCGGCGTACCTCCGAATCGTCGGCCTCGGCGTCCCCTTCGCCGGCCTGAACCTCATCGGGAGTCGCGTCCTCGTCGGCAGCGACGATGCCTACACCGCGATGACGCTCCGCGCGAGCGGCGCGGTCATCAACATCGTCCTCAACGCGGTGCTCATCTTCGGCCTCGACATGGGCGTTGAGGGCGCGGCCCTCGGGACCGTCCTCTCGAACGTCGTCGTCGCCGGCGCGTTCGCAGTCGGCCTGTCTCGCGGGTCGCTTCCCGGCGTCGGCGCGTTTCCCGTCACCATCGACCCCTTCGGGTCGTTCGTCGACCCCCGGACGCTCGTCGACCTCGTCAAAATCGGTCTGCCCGTGATGGGTCGCGGGCTCGTCTGGACGGTCGCCGAGTTCCCGATGCTCGCCATCCTCGACAGCTTCGGGCCGGACGTGGTGGCGGCGTTCGTCATCGCCCGCCGCATCTGGGGACTGATGAACACCCCCGGTTGGGGCTTCGGACTGGCGTCGTCGAGCCTCGTCGGGCAGGCGCTCGGCAAGGACGACGAGCAGACCGCCGAGGCTTACGGCAACGAAGTCATTCGGTTCGCCGTCGCCACGTACATCGTTTCGGCGGCCCTCGTGGCGATATTCGCCCGACCCATCGTCCTCGGGTTCGTGGACGACCCGACGGACCCGGCGATTCCCATCGCCATCAACCTCGTCTACGTCGCCTGTATCGCAGTCATCTTACAGGGCGTCTCCGGCGGGTCCGCGGGTCCGCTCGACGCCAGCGGCGACACCCGCTGGACGTTCGGCAGCCAGTTCGTCGGGATGTTCTTCGGGTCGATTCCGCTCACCTACATCGGCTCCGTCACTTCGCTGGGGCTCGTCGGACTTTATCTGGCGTTCATCGCCGAGACGACGATTCCAGCGGCGCTGAACTACTACCGCTTCAAGACGGGGACGTGGAAGGCCGTCAGCCGAAACTACCGGCCCAAGACGGCCGCGGACGACTGAAGCGGCGTCACCGTGGGTCGCGCCCGTTCGCGCGTGACCAATATATGAACCCCGCCACGGCCCACAGGAGAACGGTACCGACCGGCCACGCGGTCCGACCCGGTTGGACCGAAAACCCGCGGGCGACCTCTAACTGAGTCACACCGGCGAGCGCGAGCCCGGCCGCGGTGAGTCGAACGTCCTCGCGGCCGAACAGGACGCCCGAGAGCGCGCTTCCGAGCGCGACGGCGTAGCAGACGACGCCGACCGGCCACACGAGGATGTAGTCCGGAAGCCCCATCGTAAAACGCAGGAAGAAGTCGGTAATGGTCGTCACGCTCCCGGTGGACGGGCCGACGAGCCCCCACGGGAACAGGAGCGTGAGGGACCCGGTCGTGAACGTCTGGACGGACCACGGAACGAGACCGAGGACGAAGACGAGGAGTAGCTGGAATCGGCGGCGCGCGGGCGACCGCGGAGCCGACCGGGCCGCCGGGTCGGTCGTCACCGCTGGGCGATGATGCGGAGCACGTCCTCGTCGGCGAGGACGTGGTCGCGGCCGACCTGCTGGTCGTCGTGTTTCGCGCTCGGACCGGAGACGCGGGCGAACCGGAACCGCTCGTCGAGTTTGGCTCCGAGTTCGTGGATGGCGTCGTCGATGGTGTCGCCCTCGCGGAGGACGAGCGGTTCGTCGTAGTCGACACCGCGGCCGGGCTTGTCCATGTAGATGCGGATGAGCCCGAGGGCGTCCCAGATTTCCTCTTTCAGCGCGTCGAGACCCTTCTCGGCCTCGGCGCTGATGAACGTGACCTCGTCGGGGTCGAGGCCGATCTCGCGGAGGTTCTCCTCGACCGTCGGGAGGTAGTCCTTGTCGATGAGGTCGGCCTTGTTGACGGCGACGATAGACGGCAGGTAGACCCGGTTTTTCATGATGCCGTCGACGAGTTCGTCGATGGTCGTCTCGCCGCGGAGGGTCACCTCGGCGTTGACGAAGCCGTGCTCGCGGAGGATGCCCTTGATCGTCTCCTCTTCGAGGTCGACGCTATCGCTTTTTGTCACGTTGATGCCGCCTTTACCCTTCTTGTTGATAGAGAGGTTCGGCGGGGACGTGTCGAGCCGAATTTTGTTGTTGTAGAGTTCGTGTTTCAGCCGCTCGTAGCGCTCTATCTCGAACACCGAGAGCATGAACACGACGAGGTCGGCGGTGCGGACGACCGAAAGGACTTCCTTGCCGCCGCCGCGACCGCCAGCGGCCCCCTCGATAAGGCCCGGCACGTCGAGTATCTGGATGTTCGCGCCCTTGTACTTCAGCATCCCCGGATTCACGTTGAGCGTCGTGAACTCGTACTCGCCCGTCTCGCTGTCGGCGTTGGTGAGGGCGTTGATGAGCGTCGATTTGCCGACGCTGGGGAAGCCGACGAGCGCGACCGTCGCGTCGCCGGTCTTCTCGACGGCGTACCCTTGGCCGCCGCCGGCCGAACTCTGGTTTTCGAGTTTCTCTTTCAGTTCCGCGAGTTTCGCCTTCAGCCGACCGATGTGCGCCTCGGTCGACTTGTTGTACGGCGTGTTAGATATCTCCTCGCGGATATCTTCGATCTCCTCCTCCAGTCCCATCGTCAACAGTTCCGCCGCGTCCGTCGAAAAACCCTTTCCTTCCGCGCGGCGGATTTCGACGCGCCGACGCGTCGAGTATCGTGGTAGTCTCGCGTGCGCGAACAGACAAGTATCGGCACGGTTATACACGACCCCTTCGACCGCCCGATGAACACCGATGCCCGACCCTCGGACGCTCCGCGATAGCACGCAAATCGTGCTCCCGTGCGACCTCTTGGAGAGCGTGCGCGACGACCTCGAAGCGGAGTTCATCGTCTCCGTCCACCGAAAAGACGGCGGCACGTGCCGAATCATCGGGAGCCCGGTCGAGATTCGTGCGGTCAGCGACTTTCTCGCGCGACAGGGCATCTCCCTCCGCTAGTCTCGGTTCCGAAGGGCTTGTTACCACACAGTCCAACGGACGGGTATGGACGAAGCGCCGGGACTTTCCGACCAGTACCGCACGGCCAGTCCGTGGCCCGTGTTCATCGCGCTCGGGATACCCATCTCCGAGTTGGGTCTGTTGTTTGGCCTGTTTCCACTCGCCGTCGGCGGCCTGCTCCTGTTCGGCGGGAGCGTCGTCGGCATCCTCAAGGAGTCCGGCTACGTCACCTCGACGATTCGCGCAGTCACCGCGCTTGCGGTCATCTTCCTCGCGTTCGGCGCGGGACTCGCGTTCACCGACCTCGCCCTCGTCACCCGCGGCTACGCGGTCATCGCGGCCGCGATTCTGCTGGTGGTCGGCGGCGTCGTCTTCGAACTGTTCGTCCGCGAGCAGCGACAGACCTTCTGACCGCCGCGGACACCCACGCGACCGTCCCAGCCCACACCCCCGACCGGACGAGAAACCAACAATCTATTTGAACGGCGTCCCCGAGTGTCTCGATATGGCAACCAAGACGTTCGACAAGGAGACCATCCTCGACCTCACGGTCAACATGGTTCCGCTGGCCATCATCCTGTTTTTCGTGGTGGCTTTCACCTTCGTCAATCCGTTTGGGTTCGAATCGCTCGCCTCGGGGCTCCAGTACACGCTTCTCATCGCGCCGTTCGTGCTCCTCGCCGCGCTCACCTATCTCTCGGGGAAGGCCATCGCGGGCTCCGAGAAGGAAGGCACCGTTTACGCGCCCGGACAAGCGACCGTTCCCGGCGCGAAGCCGCTTCACGAAAAGGAGGGCGAAGAGACGGCCGAACTCGAAGAATCGACGGATGACGACGCCGTCGAAGCCGCGGACGAGACGGCTTAAAGCACCTCGAATCGCAGGGCGGTCCCGAATCTTTCATTACCCTGCACTACTCAGGCACTTCCATGGAGGTTAACGGACAGTTAGCACTGACGGTGCTCATGGGGGTCTTCCTCATCGCCGTCGCCGCGTGGCTCGCGCGGGTCGAAGACTGGCGGTCGTACACCCCGCTCGCGGGCGGAGGCACGGTCGGTGGTACCGCAGAGCAGTACGTCTCGGAGGAGAAACCATCCGGGGTCATCCGTTGGTTGACGACGGTCGACCACAAGGACATCGGGATGCTCTACGGCGCGTACGCGCTCGTCGCGTTCGCCGTGGGCGGACTCATGGTCGTCCTGATGCGGATTGAACTGGCGGACCCGTCGATGACGCTTATCTCGAACACGTTCTACAACTCGTTGCTCACAAGCCACGGGATTACGATGCTGTTCCTGTTCGGGACGCCCATCATCGCCGCGTTCTCGAACTACTTTATCCCGCTTCTCATCGGCGCGGACGACATGGCGTTCCCGCGCATCAACGCCATCGCCTTTTGGCTCCTGCCGCCGGCGGCGCTGCTCATCTGGGCCGGGTTCTTCCCCATCCCGGACGTCATCCCGGCGCAGACGGCCTGGACGATGTACACGCCGCTCTCCGCCGGTGTCGGCTCCGGCAACCAGATGAACGCCGGCGTCGACCTGATGCTCCTCGGCCTGCACCTCTCCGGTGTCTCGGCCACGATGGGTGCGATCAACTTCATCGCGACCATCTTCACGGAGCGTAACGAGAAAGTCTCGTGGGCGAATCTCGACATCTTCTCGTGGACGATTCTGACCCAGTCGGGCCTCATCCTCTTCGCGTTCCCGCTTCTCGGCAGCGCCATCGTGATGCTGCTTCTCGACCGGAACTTCGGTACGATGTTCTTCTCGGTCGACGGCGGCGCGATTCTCTGGCAACACCTGTTTTGGTTCTTCGGCCACCCCGAAGTGTACATCCTCGTGTTGCCCCCGATGGGCATCGTGAGCCTCGTGCTCCCGCGCTTTGCGGGCCGTCGGCTCTTCGGGTTCAAGTTCGTCGTCTACTCCACGCTCGCCATCGGCGTCCTCTCGTTCGGCGTCTGGGCGCACCACATGTTCGCGACGGGTATCGACCCCCGTCTCCGCGCTTCGTTCATGGCCGTCTCGCTGGCCATCGCGATACCGAGCGCGGTCAAGACGTTCAACTGGATCACGACGATGTGGAACGGGAAGATTCGCCTCACGACGCCGATGCTGTTCTGTATCGGCTTCGTCTCGAACTTCATCATCGGCGGCGTGACGGGCGTCTTCCTCGCGTCGATTCCGGTGGACCTCGTGCTCCACGACACCTACTACGTCGTCGGACACTTCCACTACATCGTCATGGGAGCCATCGCCTTCGCCGGCTTCGCCGGGCTCTACTACTGGTTCCCCATCTACACCGGCCGGATGTACCAGGTCACGCTCGGTAAGTGGCACTTCTGGCTCTCGATGGTCGGGACGAACCTGACGTTCTTCGCGATGATTCTGCTCGGCTACGGCGGGATGCCGCGTCGCTACGCGACCTACCTGCCGCAGTTCGCGACGCTCCATCAGGTCGCCACGGTCGGCGCGCTCATCCTGCTCGTCGGCCAGATAATCTTCGTCTGGAACTTCGTCCAGTCGTGGCTCGAAGGCCGCGAAGTCCAAGACGGCGACCCGTGGGACCTCGCCGACGACGACCTCGTCACGGCCGAGTGGACCTGGTTCGAGCGCAAACTGGAGACGGCCGTCACCGACGGCGGCGAAGAAGAGACCGAACTCGCCACCGACGGCGGACAGACGGTCGACGACGCGGACGCGGAATCCGCGGACGACGCGTAGTCGACGCCGCTCGCCGGCGTTTCGGTTTCATTTTTCGGACGCTATCTTTCGAGAGCGAACGCGCCCGACGACGCTGACTGTCCGTGCGACCGCACTGTCGTTATCGTAGCTGTCGGTCGCTCGCGTGCGCTGAAACATCACGATATCGCCTGCGCCGCCGCTCGCGACGACGGTCACGGTGGAGAAAAGCGACTGCTCTCGATGCGGTGGCGCGGAAAACCGGGGGGTGCTCAGACGACGAGGAGGACGCCCGTCGCGAACATCAGTATCGCGATGGCCCCGAGCACGAGTCCGAGGATATCGGTATCCGACATAGCTCACCCTTAGCGCGTGCGGCAAAAGGTGCATCGGTACGCGGACGGGAACCGCCACCTCCCGAGGCGAACGGAAACCCCTAACAGCGTCCGACCCCGAGCGTGGACCGTGAGTTCGAACGTCGGCGGTCACCGCTTCGTCCTCGGACTGTACGCCGCCCTCGTCGCCGTCGCCGGGGCTGCGGGCTACCTCACGGGCACGTTCGTCTCGGGGCTCAGCCCCCCCCAGTTCCTCTTTCTGGTGCCGTTCCCGCCGACGCCCCTCGGCTTTGCGGCCTACGGTGCGCTGACCATCGCGCTCGTCCTCGGCGTCCCGCTCGCGCTCGTCGTCTACGTCTCGGCAGGACTCGACGACGCGGCCTAATTCGCACGAACGTTCAGCACAAATACTAAGACCGGCGACCGGGACGTGGTAGTATGTATCACGTGGTAATCGGTGTGGATGACGACGCGGAGCACGCGCTCGCGTGCGTCGAAGAGGTCGCGAATCTCCCCGGCGAACCCGACGAGAAGGAGGTGACGCTCGTCCACAGTTTCACCGACAACCCGAGCGGGGCGTCGGCGACGCAGATTCACTCGGTCCGGGAGGCCGGCGAGTTCCTCGAAGACCGCGGTATCGAGTACGACGTCAACGAGTCGTCGGGCGACCCCGCGGAGGTCATCATCGAGTTCGCCGACGAGGAGGACGCAGACCTCATCGTCACCGCCGGGCGGAAGCGCTCGCCGGCGGGGAAGGCGCTGTTCGGGAGCGTCACGCAGACGGTGATTCTGAACTCCGAGCGGCCCGTCATGGTGACGGGCACGACGAAGCGAAAAGACTAGTAGACCCGGTCGAAGAATCCCGCGACTTCGTCGGGGGTCTGACGGCCGGACGCTTGTTCTCGCAGTTCGCCGTCGCGAACGTACAGCACCGTCGGCGCCGCGTCGACCTCGAAGGACCGACAGAACTCGTCGGCCGTCTCGCCGTCGACGCCCACGGCCGCAACGCCGTCCGGGACTCGGTCGAGGATAGCGCCGAGGTCCTCCTTCATCGCGTCACAGGGCTCGCAGAAGCGTCGCCAGACGAAAACGACGGCGTCCGGGTGGTCTGCGAGGTAGGATTCGAAGGTATCGTCGTCGAGTTCGTCGAGCGCGGCCGGCACCGGCGACGACGAGGTCATCTCGACGAGCAGGCCCGCCATGACCAACAGCGAGTCCTGTTCGACCGGCACGTCGAGGAACGACTTCGCCGCGAGGTAGGCGACCACGTCGGCTCTGGTGACGCCGAACTCGTCGAGTCGCTCTTCGACGTTCTCGGGCGCGACGCCGAAGAGGTCCGAGACAGTCCGGTGGAACTCCTCGGTCGAAACCGCGCCGTAGATGTCGTGGTAGACGGCGAGCGTCTGCTCGAACTCCGGCGTTGTCGAGAGCGTCCCGTCGGGCGCTTCGTCGACCGCGCCGGCGGCGATGAGCGTTTCGAGCGCCGTCTCGGGGTCGGCGTGGGTCGCGGCCACGGTCAGACCCCCAGATACCGCTCGCGGGTCTCGTCGTCCTCGCGGAGTTCGTCGGCGCTCCCGTCGAAGACGATGCTCCCCTGGTCGATGACGTACGCGCGGTCGGCGAGCTTGATGGCCGCCGCGGCGTTCTGTTCGACGAGGAGGATGGTCGTGCCCGCGTCGCTGATTCGCTCAACCGCGTTCTCCACGTCCTCGATAATCTTGGGCGCGAGCCCCTCGTACGGCTCGTCGAGGAGAAGCAGGTCCGTGTTCTGCTTCAGAGCGCGCGCGATGGCGAGCATCTGCTGTTCGCCGCCCGAGAGCGTCCCCGCCCGCTGGTCCTTCCGCTCGTCCAGTCGAGGGAACTGGTCGTAGACCTCCTCGGTCGACATCCCCTTGTGACCGAACGACAGCGACCGACCCCACGTGTTGGACTTGTTGTTGACCACCTCGGCGAGGTGGAGGTTCTCCGCGACCGAGAGGTTCGGGAAGATGCGTCGCTCCTCGGGCACGAGGGAGATTCCCTGCACCGACACGTCTTCCGCGGCGACGCCCGTGATGTCGCCGCCCTTGAACCGAATTTGCCCCTTCCGAACGTCGGGCGGCGTCGCGCCGGCGATACACCGGAGCGTGGTGGTCTTGCCCGCGCCGTTGCGGCCGAGGAGCGCGCATATCTCGCCCTCCTCGACGCTCATCGAGAGGTCGCGGATGATGTGGCTCTCGCCGTAGTAGGCGTCGATACCGTCGATTTCGAGGAGGCTCATAGCTCGACACCTCCGAGGTACGCCTCTTGGACGGCTTCGTTGCCCCGAATCTCGTCGGGGGTCCCCTCGGCGATGATGCCGCCGCGGCTGAGGACGACGATGCGATCTGAGATGCTGAAGACGATTTCCATGTCGTGTTCGACGAGGACGAACGTGAGCCCGTGGTCGCGTTTGACCCGCTCGATGAGGTCGACCGTCGACTTCGTCTCCTCGGGAGACATGCCGGCGGTCGGTTCGTCCATGAGAAGCAGGTCGGGCTCGCTCGCGAGTGCGATACCGATTTCGAGGCGACGCTTGTCGCCGTAGGGAAGGTCGGTTGCGATAGTGTCCGCGCGGTCCAACAGCCCGACCGAGTCGAGCGTGTCGCGGGCGACGCCGTGTACGTCGGTGAGGCTGTCGCGGTGTTTCAGGAACTCGAAGCCGAACGCGCCGCGCTCGGCCGCCAGCGCCGCGATTTCGGCGTTCTCCCTGACGGTGAGGTCGGGGAAGATAGAGGCGGTCTGGAACGACTTCGAGACGCCGCGTTGGACCACCTGATGCGGTTCGAGGCCGACGATTGACTCGCCTTTGAACCGGATATCGCCGCTCGTCGGGTCGAGCCGTCGCGTGATGAGATTGATGAGCGTCGACTTCCCCGCGCCGTTCGGGCCGATGATAGAGACGCGCTCGTCCTCCTCGACGGTGAGGTTCACGTCGTCGGTCGCGACGAGGCCGCCGAACTCCTTGACGAGGTTCTCCGTTTCGAGGAGGGTCATTGGCCGCCACCTCCGTTCTCGGAGCGCGCGCGAAGTCGCTTCGCCGCCTTCGAACCGAGGTCGACCGCGAGTTCGCGGAGCCGGTTCAGGATGCCCCACAGGCCGTCCGGAACGACCCAGACGACCGCGACGAAGACGACGCCCAAGAGCAGGTGCCAGTAGAACCCGAAGTCCCGGACGAGCACGATGCCCGTGAAGGGAATCGTCAGCGCCTGGATGGTGCTGACGATGTTCTCGATGTAGAGGTACAGTCCGACACCGAGGACCGGTCCGAACATCGAGCCCGCGCCGCCGAGGACGGTCATGACGACGATGTCGCCGGACTCCGTCCAGAACAGCGACTGGAGCGGAACGTACGCACCGTGGATGGTAAAGAGGCTCCCGGCGACGCCCGCGAACCCGCCCGAGATGATGAACGCCATGAGCTTGTACCGCCAGACGTTGAGTCCGACGAACTCCGCACGCTGTTCGTTCTCCCGGATGGCGCGAAACACCATCCCGTACGGGGAGTTGAGGATGCGGTAGGCGACCGCGACCGCGCCGACGAAGAAGACGCCGACGAAGGCGTAGAGCCACGTTCCGAGGAGCATCCCGCCGATTGACGGCACGTCCGCTTCGAGGTGGATGACGCCGAGGAAACTGCCGACCTCGACGCCGGTCAGGCCGTTTTCGCCGTTGGTCAGGAACGCCAGCGGCGACGCGGCCATGTAGTAGAACATTTGGGCGAACGCCAGCGTGAGGATGGAAAAGTAGATGCCGCCGCGGCGGAGCGACAGGAAGCCGAGCACCCACGCGAGGAGCACGGCGAAAAGCGTCCCCGAGACGACCATCACGATGGGGTCGCCGCTGACGTTCTTGGCGACGATGCCCGCGGCGTACGCCGCGCCGCCCCAGAAGGCCGCGTGGCCGAACGAGAGCAGTCCGGTGTAGCCGAGCAGCAGGTCGAAGCCGATGGCGAAGATGCCCCAGATGAGGATGAGCGTCGCGAGGCTCTGGTAGCCCTGCAGGAACCCCGAGACGACGGGTGCGCGGGCGAAGAGGTACGGGAACACCGCGACGAGAATGGCCGTGATACCGACGACCGTCCCCTCCCGGCCGCGGAGTTTCTCCCAGCGACCGAAGAGGGTGCCGCCGACGAGCGCGTCCTTCGCGCTCGGGTTGGCGTCCTTCTCGCTCATGGCGTCACCTCTTCGTCGCCGAGGAGGCCCTGCGGCCTCGTCAGGAGGACGATGGCCGCGATGGCGTACAGGCCGACCTGCGACCACGCGGGCGCGAAGGAGACGAGCGCGGCGGTCGTGAGGCCGAAGACGATGCCGCCGAGGACCGCGCCGGCGATGCTTCCGACCCCGCCGATGACGACCGTCAGGAACGCCGGGACGAGGATGTTCGTCCCGATGGTCGGGTTGACGACGTTCAGCGGGCCGCCGACGACGCCCGCCACCCCGGCGAGCGCCGCGCCGATACCGAAGACCACGATGTACGGGCGGGTGATTTTGATGCCGAGGAGTCGGACCATCTCGGCGTCGCGGGTGCCGGCGCGAACGACGAGACCGAAGTCGGTGTACTCGACGAGCAGGTACACGAGCGCCACGAGGACGGCCGTGATACCGATGACCCAGAGCCGCCACTGCGGGAAGTTACCCACGATGGGCAGCGCTATCGGGCCGGAGACGGGGATGCCGGCGAACGAGCCGACAGAGAGGATTCGCTCGGGCTGTTCGAACGGCAGGCTGTTGCTGCCGAACAGGACGCGGAACAGCTCCTGGACGACGATTGCGAGGCCGAACGTGACGAGAATCTGGTCGGTGTCGGGACGGTCGTAGAACGCTCGCGCGAGGTACCGCTCCATCAGCAGGCCGACCCCGAAGACGAAAAGCGGGACAAAAAGCAGGGCGGCCAGAAAGCCGATGTCGAGCCCGAAGCTCGAAAAGCCCCACTCGGCCAGTTTCCCGTTCGAAAGCGGGACGTTCAGCGCGACGAACAGCCCCGCGTACGTGCCGACGAGATACAGCGCGCCGTGCGCGAAGTTGACGAACTTGAGCGTGCCGAGGATGATGGAGAGACCGACCGCCAAGAGGACGTAGATAGCCCCCTGCTGCAGCCCGTTGAGCAGGATGACGAGTACGTCCGACAGAAGGCTCATCGCCCCCCACCTCCGCCTCGGATGTTCGAAGCGCGAACTACCATGGGTATGCTAAACTTACTCATTTACGTGTGCGTGGTTGTCTGCGATTAACTTTCATTAAGATAACGGTGGGGGTGAGTGTCTACTCGTAGGACCCGAGTTCACACTCGGCCGCCGGCCCGGCGTCGCACGCGTAGCCGAGGTCGTCGCGGCTGGTGATGTTGACGATGTTGAAGTACGTCCCCTCGCTCTGCTCGGAGGCGGGAAGCCCCTGGACGACCGGCACGTCTCGCTGCGCCTGGTGGTCACAGCCGCGCATCGTCTCCGAGCCCATCCCGATGTTGTCGTACTCGTAGTCTTCGAGTTGCTTGATGACCTCCGGCGGGTAGAACGTGCCCGCGCGCTCGACGGCGGCCGCGTACTGGAGCGTCTGTGCGTACGCCAGTTGAGCGGGGCCCGATGGCGTCCGGTCGTACTCGTCTCGGAACGCCTGCGTGAACTCCTGCGACGGCGTGTTGTCTATCTGCGAGTCCCACGCGACGGTGCCGTAGATTCCCTCTATCGCACCGCCCGCCGCCTCCGCCATCGGGCGGTTGTACAGCGGAACGATGATTTCCATGTCCTCGTCGATGCCGGCGTCGATGGCCTGCTGCATGGAGTTCGCGCCGTCGAGGCCGTAGTGGTTCAAGATGAGCACGTCCGCACCGGAGCTCTGTGCCTCCGAGAGGTACGTCGAGTAGTCGGACGTTCCGAGCGGGGTCGCGACCGACTCGATCTGCTCCCACCCGGCCACGTCCGTCATGAACTGCTCCATCGACGCCTGCTGGGTCTGCCCCCAACTATAGTCGGCGTAGAGCTGGTAGAACTGCAGGCCCTCTCCGTAGGCGTCGCGGACGACCGGTGCGAGCGCCTGCCCCGTCATGTAGGCGTTGAACATCTCGCGGAAGGAGTAGCGGACGCAGTCTTTTCCGGTGGTGTCGTTCGAGTGCGTCAGACAGCACATGAACATGACTTTCTCGTTTTGACACAGCCCCTGCACCGCGATGGCGACCGCCGAGGACGACCCGCCCGAAATCATGATGGCGTCGTCGCGCTGAATCATCCCCGAGGCGGACTGCCGCGCCTGGTCCGCGTCCGTGGCCGTGTCCCCGTCCACGTGGTCGATGGTGTAGCCGAGGACGCCGTCGCCGGAGAGGTCGTCGAACTGCGAGTCGACCCAGCCGCCGCCCTCGTTGAGGTGCTTCACCGCGAGCTGATAGGCCCGAAGCTCGTCTTCACCCTCCGAGGCGTACGGTCCCGACTGCGGGACGTTGAAGCCGAACGTGGCCGTGTCACCCTCGATGGGGAAGTTGCCCAGCGCCGGATACTCGTCGTCTCCGCCGCCACCCCCTCCACCGCCGCTTCCGTCGCCACCGTTACTCCCGTCGCCGCCGCCGGTGCACCCCGCCAGCCCTGCCAAGCCAGCGGTCCCAACAGCACCAGTCGCCTTCAGCACGTCTCGTCGATTTAGAGACTTGTTATCCCGTGCCATAGACACATCGGCGGATACATCGTTAATAATAGTTATGTATGGATTCCCTATTACTTGTATTAACAATAATGATAGAATCGGGTCGTCTACGGGATAGTACAAGGGGCCACCAGCCGGAGGCACCGGTGGAGCGGGCGCTTCGTTACGTCCCACGCGTTGCAGACGTAAAATACGCGCCGGTGGCGGACTTGCTCGCCACGTTCGTCCCCCTTAGGCCGGTCGTCGAAGGCGGTAAACAGAGCCAACGAACTCGATTCAGTGGGGGCGCTGCGCCCGCGAGTCCGCAGCGTCGCCGACCGCCTGGGCGAGTCCACTATCGGTTCACAACTATCAGAATACTAGATATATATACGCGGATTCCACCGTTTCAACGTGATTCTCCCGGTTCGACAGCGACCGTTAAGCTCCTGCTCTTCGTGAATGTCCGATTTATAACTAACCCGGCAAAGCGCAAATAACGCATCAGCCACACTCGTGGCAGCCACTATGACAAACGACACGAACGACGGATTCAGACCGACAAGACGCTCCGTGCTCCGACTCGGCGCGATGTCGGCGATCGGTATCGGTATCGGCATCCCCGCGGTCTCCGGCTCCGTGGCGGCGACCATCGATTGTCCCAAGACGCCCGGCTACTGGGCGAACCACCCAGAAACGTGGCCTGGCGACGAACTGACAATCGCGGGTGTAACGAAATCGAACGAGGACTGGCAAGAGATTCTGCTCGACCCGCCGAGAGGTGACAAGGCGGTCATAATGCTGAAGCACTACATCGCCACCGTCCTCAACCTTCGGACGCTCCAATCGGGGTGCACCAGCGCGACAATCAAGTACGGCTATTACGAGGGCTACACCATCGAGGAAGTCAAGAACATGGCCGGCACGTGGCTCAGACACACCTCGTCATGGCAGAACGGTAGCAAGCAGACGAGCTGGTACGCCAACGACATGGACGGCGAGAAGCTCAAAGACACCCTCGACGCGTTCAACAACAATCCGGCCTCGCTCGGCCTCGACTGCGGCTGCGACGACCGCTGAACCGCGCTCGGCCCTCGAACGAAAACCAGACCCCGCGACCGCGGTTAAGAGTCGGCTACCCGCAGAAATGCGGACTTAACGCGGTCGTTCCTATCCTTCCCCGACCATCCGCCCTTCGTCTTCCCACTCCCGCTCGCGCAGTTCGTACTTCTGAATCTTCCCGGTCGCGGTCTTCGGGAGTTCGGCGACGAACTCGATTTCCTTCGGCACCTTGTACGTCGCGATGCGCTCCCGGCAGAACTCGATGAGCGCCTCGGCGGTGACACCCGGCGCGTCGGGGTCGCCGCTCGTCGGCACGACGAACGCCTTCGGCGACTCGCCCCACTCGTCGGACGGAACGGGGATGACCGCCACGTCGCCGACGGCGTCGTGGTCGAACAGCGTGTCCTCCAGTTCGATGCTGGAGATGTTCTCGCCGCCGGAGATGATGATGTCCTTCTTGCGGTCCTGGATGCTGATGAAGCCGTTCTCGTCGACGACCGCGAGGTCGCCCATGTGGTAATATCCTTCCAGCCGCGCCGAGAAGGCCTCCTCCGTCTCCTCGGGTTTGTTCCAGTACTTCTCCATCACCTGGTTGCCCGCGACGACGATTTCGCCGATGGACTGGTCGTCTCTCGGCACGTCGGTTCCGTCCTCGTCGACGACGCGAACGTCGGTGCCGAGGTAGCCGATGCCCTGTTTCTTCTTCACGCCGAAGCGGTCGTCGCCGTCTGTCAGGTAGCGACCGGCCTCCGAGGTCGTGATGAGCGGTCCGGTCTCGGTGGCTCCGTAAACGTGCATGAGCCGCCAGCCGAACTCGTCTTCGACGGTCCGAATCGTCGCCTCCGGCGGGGCCGCGCCCGCGGTCGCCGCCCGGACGGGGCTCGCGCCGGTCGTCTCGACGCCCCCCGCCTCGCGGTAGTGTTTCATCAGGATGTTCAGCACCGTCGGCGCGGCGCAGAGATACGACACGTCCTCGTCGCGGATGGCGTCTAACACGGTCTCGGCGTCGACCCCGCGGGTGCAGACGTGCTTCGCGCCGTGTCCGGTAATCGCGTAGATGTGGCCCCAGCCGTTGACGTGGAACATCGGGAGCGTCCAGAGGTAGACGTCGTCGTCGGCGATATCCTGGTGCATCGAGACGAGGTAGGCGTGAATCGTCTCGGCGCGGTGGGTCCGACAGACGCCCTTCGGGTCGCCGGTCGTCCCCGAGGTGTAGTTGATGGTGACGATGTCGTCTTCGTCCATCTCCGGGCGCTCGTAGTCGGTCGACTCCGCGACCAACTCGTCGAAGTCGAGCCACTCGCCGTCGGTCGATTCGGCGGCCTTCTCGGGGTCGTTCGTGACGAAAATCTCCGTCGGAATCTCGTCGCGGACCTCGTCTATCTTCTCGGCGAAGGCGTAGTCGGCGTAGACGGCCGTCACGTCCGCGTCGTTCAGCATGTACTCGAAGTCGGCCGGGACGAGCCGGTAGTTCAGCGGCATGTGTACGGCTCCGAGCTGCATCGACCCGTAGGCGGCTTCGAGGTGGTAGTGCGTGTTCGGGTCGAGCACTGCGACCCGGTCGCCCTTCTCGACGCCGCGGGACTGGAGCGCCGCCGAGAAGCCGTCGGCGCGCTCGCCGAGTTCGTCGTAGGTAAAGCGCTCGCCCGTCGTCGCCACGACCGCCTCCTCGTCCCCGTAGTACCGCCGCGCGCGGTCGAGGAACTCCGTCACCAGGAGTGGTTTCTTCATACGCGCTATCCTTCACTAACGTTCAAAATAAATGTGCGGGCTGGTACCGCGGCGCGAATCATTGTGAACAATTCGCACACCGAGCGACAATAGCCCACGACTCGGGCCGCGAGAGACTATATTACTACACAAACTATGCAGGAAAATACCTTATTCGTGGAGTTCGTAGCGCGCGTATGGCGCTTTCAGACTACACCGGGCGCTCGCCGACGGGGCGGGACGAGACCATCGTCCGCGTCGTCCCCCACCGACTGTGGCGTCCGGGCGACGAGCGAATCGAACCGTGTACCTACAGCGGCGAGGAGATTCGGCTCTCCGAGAAACACCTCCTCGCCGTGGTCGAACGAGACGGCGTCCGGGAACGGCTGTACTTCCGCGACGAGCCGTCGCTGTCGGCGTGGGTCGAAGAAAAGCCGCGATAGGACGGAGCCGACGGTGGTGGAGCCGGTGGTTACTCGCTTTCGACCTGCCGCTGAATCGACTCGACGATTTCGGGGTTCCGGAGCGTCGTCGTGTCACCGAGTTCCTCGCCGTTCGCGATTTCCTCGAGGAGGCGGCGCATGATCTTCCCGGACCGCGTCTTCGGCAGTTCGGGCGTGAACACGACCATCTCGGGGCGGGCGATGGGACCGATGGCGTCCTCGACGCCCTCGATGATGCGTTTTCGCATCTCGTCGTCTTCGTCCTGTCCCTCCTCGGTGATGACGTAGGCGTAGACGGCCTCGCCTTTCACCTCGTGATTGCCGCCGACGACCGCCGCCTCGGCGACGCCCTCGACGCCGACGATAGCCGACTCGATTTCCATCGTCCCGAGGCGGTGGCCCGAGACGTTGATGACGTCGTCAACGCGCCCGAGGATGGTTATGTAGTCGTCGCCGTCGATTTTCGCGCCGTCCTCGGGGAAGTAGACCCAGTCGTCGGGGTCGTCGCTGTCGGTGTCGGAGTACTCCTGCCAGTACTCCTGGATGAAGCGCTCGTCGTTCTTGTAGAGCGTCCGGAGCATCCCCGGCCACGGCTTGTTCACCGTGAGATAGCCCGCGCGTCCGGCGTCGACCTGCTTGCCGCTCGTGTCGACGATTTGGGCGTCGATGCCCGGGAGCGGCGGCCCGGCGGACCCGGGTTTCATCTTCTTGATTCCCGGGAGGGTCGTTATCATCATGCCGCCGGTCTCGGTCTGCCACCACGTGTCCACGACCGGGCAGTCCTCGTTGCCGATGTGCTTGTAGTACCACTTCCACGCCCGCGGATTGATGGGCTCACCGACTGTGCCGAGCAGGCGGAGGCTCGACAGGTCGTGCTGTTCGGGGAACCTGCTGCCCCATTTCATGAACGCGCGAATCGCCGTCGGCGCGGTGTAGAAGATGTCGACGGCGTACTTCTCGATGATGTCCCACAGGCGGTCGCGGTTGGGGAAGTCGGGCGTCCCCTCGTACATGACCGTCGTCGTCCCCAGCGCCAGCGGCCCGTAGACGATGTAGGAGTGGCCCGTAATCCAGCCGATGTCGGCCGAACACCAGTACGTGTCTTCCTTCTCGATGTCGAGGACGGTGTGGGAGGTCCACGCCGCGTACGCGAGGTAGCCGCCGGTGGTGTGCTTGACGCCCTTCGGCTGTCCCGTCGTCCCCGAGGTGTACATCAGGAACAGCATGTCTTCGGCGTCGCGCTCGACGGGGTCGACGCGCTCGCCGGCGTGCTCGTCGAGGAGGTCGTCCCAGTCGTGCTGGTTGCCCTTCAGGTCGTGGCCGAAGCCGTCGTCGCCGAGGCGGTCGACGACGACCGTGGCGTCGACGCCGTGGTCGACGCCGTCGAGGCCCTCGTTGGCCTTGTCGAGGTGGTCGAGCGGGTCGCCACGGCGGTAGTAGCCGTCGCAGGTGACGAGGAACTGGGAGTCCGCGGCGTTCATCCGCGTCGCCAGCGCGTCGGCGGAGAAGCCGCCGAAGACGACCGAGTGCGGCGCGCCGATGCGAGCGCAGGCCAGCATGGCGATGGGCAGTTCGGGAATCATCGGCATGTACAGCGTGACCACGTCGTCCTCCTCGACGCCGAGGTCGCGCAGCGCCGCCGCGAACTCGTTCACCTCGCGATAGAGGTCCTGATAGGTGTAGGTCCGCGTCTCGCCGTGTTCACCCTCCCACTTGATGGCGACGCGGTTCTTGTCCCCGTTCTCGACGTGGCGGTCGACGCAGTTGTACGAGACGTTGAGCTTGCCGCCCGTGAACCACTTGTAGAACGGCGGGTTCGAGTCGTCCAGCACCTCGTCGTACTCTTCGTCCCAGTCGAGCATCTCGGCGGCCCCCTCCCAACACTCGGGCCAGTTCTCCTCGAACTCGTCGTAGACGGCCGGGTCGGAGACGTTCGCTTGCGCGACGAACTCCTCGGAGGGTTCGAACTCCTCTTGCTCGACCAGCCGTGCCTCCAGTTCGGTGTCACCGTCTGCCATAGTACGTGCTAACTACACCAATCCTCCATGATAAATCTATGTAGTCCAGCAGTCCGAGCGGGGACTCTCGCCGCGGGTGGTCACCGGTCCGTCGGTCGGTTACGCGAGCCGGCGGTGCGCGTTCCAGTCAGCGAACGTTCATGTCATCCCCAACGTTTCGGGCGGGCTCGCCGCGCCGGCGACGCTCACATCACGCCGATAGTCTCGCGGTAGGTGCCGTACTCTTCGGCGAACACATCCATGATTTCGCCCATCGTGACGTACTCCTTGGCGGCGTCGACGAGCACCGGCATGACGTTCCCGCCGTCGCGGACCGTCTCGCGGAGTTCGTCGAGGGCGGCTTCGACCGCCTCGTCGTCGCGGTCGTCCTTGACGGATTCGAGGCGCGAGAGCTGTCGGTCCTGCACCTCGTCTTCGACGTGCAGCAGGTCGGGACGGCTGTCGTCGTCGCTGGCGTACTTGTTGACGCCGACGACGACCTCCTCGCCGTCTTCGACCCGCGACTGGTACTCGTAGGACGCCTCGCTTATCTCGCGGTGGTAGTACCCCTCGTCGATACCGGCGAGGACGCCGTCGCGGACCGAGCCGTCGCCCATCTCTCGAATCTCCTCGATGTAGGCCATCGCCTCGGCCTCGATTTCGTCGGTCAGCGTCTCCACGAAGAAGCTCCCGCCGAGGGGGTCGATGACGTCGGCCGCGCCCGACTCCTCGGCGATTATCTGCTGGGTCCGCAGGGCGACGGTGACGGCCTCCTCCGAGGGGAGCGCCAGCGCCTCGTCGAAGCTGTTCGTGTGGAGCGACTGCGTGCCGCCGAGGACGCCCGCGAGCGCCTGAATCGTGACGCGGACGATGTTGTTGAGCGGCTGTTGGGCCGTCAGCGACTGCCCCGCCGTCTGGGTGTGGAACTTCAACTGCTTCGAGCGCTCGTCTTCGGCGTCGTACCACTCCGACATCACGTCGTGGTAGATGCGACGGGCGGCGCGGAACTTCGCCACCTCCTCGAAGATGGAGTTGTGGGAGTTGAAGAAAAACGACAGCTGGGGGGCGAACTCGTCCACGTCGAGGCCGCGGTCCACCGCGTCTTCGACGTAGGCGAAGCCGTCGGCGAGCGTGAACGCGAGTTCCTGAATCGCCGTCGACCCGGCCTCGCGGATGTGGTAGCCCGACACCGAGATGGGTCGGATGCGCGGAGTCTCCTCGGCGGCGAACTCGACGGTGTCGGTGACGAGTTTGAGCGACGGTTCCGGCGGGATGACCCACTCCTTCTGCGCGATGAACTCCTTGAGCATGTCGTTCTGGAAGGTGCCACCTATCTGCTCGCGGGGGACGCCGCGGTTGTCCGCGAGCGCGACGTACATGGCGAAGACGACCGGCGCGGAGGGGTTGATGGTAAAGGAGGTCGTCACCTCACCGATGTCGATGCCGTCGAACAGCACCTCCATGTCGCGGAGGGTGTCGACGGCGACGCCCTCCTTTCCGACCTCACCGTCGGAAAGCGGGTCGTCGGAGTCCTTGCCCATGAGGGAGGGCATGTCGAACGCTGTCGAGAGCCCGGTCTGACCGTTCTCGATGAGGTAGTGGAAGCGCTCGTTGGTCTCTTTCGCCGTGCCGAAGCCGGCGAACTGCCGCATGGTCCACGTCCGCCCGCGGAACATCGTTGGGTACACCCCGCGCGTGTACGGGGACTCGCCGGGGAAGCCGAGGTCCGATTCGTAGTCGAGGTCGGCCACGTCGTCGGGGGTGTAGAGGTCCTCGACCTCGTGGTTCGAGACGGTGGCGAACCGGTCTTTGCGCTCGCCGCCCTTCTCCACGAAGGGGTCGCGGGTCTCCGATTCCCACTCGTCGCGCGCCTCGCGGATGGACGCCAAATCTTCCTCGTCGTACATGCTCGTGAATCCGTATGGACGATGATTAAGGATTCGGGTCGAAGTCGACCCGCCGGACGGCACGGGTCCGCCCCCGACGCTTCGACGCACAGACCATCGCGCATATCACCCCCCGAAGACCTAGCCACCGGCATGTACGACCGCGCGACAGGCACGGGGACCCTCGATGCGGCGGCTCACCCCGCCGGGGCCCCCGCATCCGACGGGGTCGAGCGCTGACCGATGGCGCTCGTCACGCCCGAGACGACCCGCTGGGTCGCCGCCGCGACGGCGCTCGTCTTCGTCCTCGCGAGCGTCTCCTTCGTCGTCCCGGCCTCCGGGTCCGTCGCGCCGGTCCCCTTCGACGACACCGTCAAGACCGGCGGCACGTCGGTCGACGTTCGCACGGCCGAAGTCGAGGGCTTCGAAGTCCCGCTCGCACAGGTCCACTTCTCGCGGTACCGCTTCATCATCGGCTACTACGACGTGACCACGGCCGCCGCCGACGTGTCCACGTCCGAGAGCGCCCGCCAGTTCGGCGACCCCCTCGCGGTGTTCGTCACCGACTACGCGACGGTCTCGCCCGCACTCGACGACGACGGCTACCTCCGAACCGAACACAACCGCAACCCCGGCTGGACGAAAGCGTCCGAGGCGTCGTTCGTCGTGGACTCCGGCGCGCGAGTCCCCTCCGGGGCGATTGCCGTCCCGTTTTCCGACGCCGACGCGGCCCGCTCGTTCGCGGAGGCTCACGGCGGCACGGTCGTCGATTGGGCGACGCTCCGCGACCGCGCCGGCGACCCGCTTTCGTCACGGCTCGACGCCTTCGAGTCGTCGGTCGCCGCCCACCACGAGTGGGCGAACCAGACCACCGCTGCGAGTGATGCGCTGTTCGACAGGCCCGTCTCGACCGTCGTCGGCGAGGACGCGCCGACCGTCGAAGCCGCCGTCACGTCGGCCCCCGCGAACACGACCGTCTACGTCCCCGCGGGCACCTACTCGGTCGACGCGGTCGAACTGAACCGCTCGATTACGCTCCTCGGGGCCGGGCCCGAGACGAGACTCGTCGGCGACGGAAACGGGAGCGTCGTCCACCTCCGCGCCGAACGGAGCGCGGTCGGGAACCTCTCCGTGTCCGGCGTCGGCGAGGTTGGAACCCGCCGGGTCCGCGCCAGCAACGAGTCCGTCGACTGGGACACCCGGGTCGAACTCGCCTACGGCCGCGGCGACGCCGGGGTCGTCCTCGACGGCGCGAACGAGTCGGCCGTCCGCGGGGTCGAAATCGACACGCCAGCGAGCGGCATCATCGCCCGCGAGAGCGCCGACAGCGTCGTCGACGATGTAACCGTCCGCGGGGCCGACGAGCCCTCCGAGGGCTTCATGGGCGTCGTCCTCATCGGCGAGCGGTCGGTCGTGCAGGACTCGACGTTCATCGACGGCCGCGACGGCGTCTACACCCACCGCGCCGACGGGAGCGTCGTCCGCGACAACCGCATGGAAGACGGTCGCTACGGCGTCCACCAGATGTACACCTCGGACGCGCTCGTCGCCGACAACGTCGTCCGCGGGGACCGCATCGGCGTCGTCCTCATGACCCGGCCCGTCGGCAACCTCGTCGTCGGAAACGACGTGCGCGAGTCGGAGTTCGGGTTCATGCCCGCCGGGAGCGACACCTACGTCGCTGACAACGTCTTCGCCGGCAACGGCTACGGCATGGACGTGAGCGGCGACCGGCAGGTGTACGTCGGAAACGTCGTCGCCGGAAACGGGGTCGGCATCCGCGGGAGTTCGACGTTCCCGACGAACGTCGTCGTCCGAAACGACATCGTCGACAACGACGTGCGCGTCGAGTCGTCGCTCGGCCCGATGCGGACCTGGACCGCCGACGGCGAGGGCAACTACTGGGGCGACCTCCCGCTCGAAGACGCCGACGGCGACGGGGTCTACGACCGAGCGTACCAACCCTCCGGGGCGGTCGACGCCGAACTCGGCCGCGAACCCGGCGCGCTCGCGCTCTCGGAGTCGCCCGCGGTGCGCGCGCTCCGCCGCGCCCGCGACGCGGTGTCTGGCCTCCGCGGGTCCGGCGTGGTCGACGCCGCGCCGCGGACCGAACCGGTCCGCCCCGAGACGCTCGCCGCCCTGAACGCGACGGAGGAGACCGATGACTGACCGCGACCGGACGAACCCGGCGACTGACGAAAGCGAGACAGACCCGACGGCCGATGGAACCACGACGCCACCGACGACCGACGGAGACACCACGATGCCGAATCCCGAACCAGCGACGACCGCCGAGACCGCTTCCGACGAATCGACGGGCGAGAGTGCCGCCGCCGACGCCGACGCCGCGACCGCCGAGAGCGGCCGACCGGCCATCGCCGCGACCGACCTCAGCCACGCCTTCGGCGACGTGCGCGTCCTCGACGGCGTCTCGCTGTCGGTCGCCCCCGGCGAAATCGTCGCGCTCGTCGGCCCCAACGGCTCGGGGAAGTCCACGCTCCTGCGGTTTCTCGCTCGGGTCCGCGCGCCCGACGAGGGAACGGTCACCATCGGAGCCAGTGACGGGCGCGCCCGCGTGGGCTACCTCCCGCAACAGCCCGGCTTCCGCGCCGGCTTCTCTGCGACCGACACGCTCGACTTCTACGCGCAGTTCGTGGGCGACCCCGTGGACGTGGCCGACGTGTTGGAGCGAGTCGGCCTCGCGGGCGCCACCGACCGCCGGGTCGACGCGCTCTCCGGCGGGATGACGCGCTTGCTCGGCCTCGGGCGGGCGCTCGTCGGCGACCCGGCCGTGGTCGTCCTCGACGAACCGGCCAGCGGCCTCGACCCCGGCATGGTCGAACGGCTGTTCGACATCGTCTCCGACCTCGCCGACGCGGGCGTCGCGGTCGTCCTCTCGTCGCACAACCTCGGCCCCGTCGAGCGGACCGCCGACCGCGTGGTCGTCCTCGACGGCGGGCGGTTCGTCGCCGACGGCGACCCGCGAGCGGTGGTCGAGTCGGTCGGCGCGGCCGACCTCCAGACCGCCTTCGGCGACCTCGTGGCGACCGAGGAGGTGACGGGGAGATGAGCGCCGACGGCCGAGACAGCCTCGGCGACCTGTTCGCCATCGCGGCCCGGGAGCTTCGAACGGTGGTCAGAACCCCGGCTGTCGTCGCGCTCTCGGTCGTCTTCGCGCTGACCGTCGTCGCGGTCGCGGCCGCGGGCTCCGGCGCGCGCGGCGGCTACGTCCCGCTCGTCCTCGACTTGGCCCCGTTCGTGGAGGCGCTCGTCCCGCTTCTCGCCGTCGCGCTCTGCTACCGGGCGGTGCTCTCGGACCGCGAGTCGGGCGAACTCGACGTGCTCAGGACGTTCGACGTGTCTCGCCCGGCCTACGTCGGCGGCGTCTACCTCGGCCGGGGGCTCGCGCTCGTGTTCGTCGTCTTCGGGTCGCTGCTCGCCGCGGGCGCGACCGTCCCCGTCCTCTCGCCGCCGGACCCGACGTTCCTCGCGCTGAACGAGGCCGCCGACTCGCCGGTCGCGTTCCTCCGGTTTTCGGTCCTCGCGGTCCTGTTCGCCCTCGCGGTCGCGGCCGTCGCGCTCGCCGTCTCGGCCGCCGCGCGGACCGCTCGGCAGGCAATCGCGCTCGCCGTCGGCCTGCTCGTCGCCTTCGTCGTCGGCGTCGACGCCGCCGCCGTCGCCGGACTGGCCTCGGGGAACCTCGGCATCGACGCGGTCCCGCTCGTGCTCGCGGCGAGCCCGAACGGCGCGTTTCGGTCGCTCGTTCTCGGCGTCGCCGTCGAGACCGGCGGTTCGACCTCGCCGGTCGCGGCGCTTACGGGCCTCGTCGGGTGGGTCGCCGTCGCGCTCGCGGTCGCGGTGCTGACGGCGTGGCGACCGGTAGAATAGTGCTGGGCAGTGCTGGACAGCGCTGGGCGGGCGAGCAGGCGGTCGAAGCGCCTACCCGAAGTTCTCGACCTTCGCCGCGTCGGCGTCACCGCCGGCCGCTTCGACCGCGTCGGTCGCGCGCTCGACGAAGTCGGCGAAGCCGTAGACGAACACCTGCTCGCCCTCGTCGCCGGTGAGCGCATCGGAGACGGCGTCGGCGAGGTCGGAGTCGTCGCCGGTGACGACGACGCTCGCGCCGTCGTCCCGGATCGCCGCGAGGCGTTCTTCGTGCGCTGGCGCGTCGTCGAGGTAGACCACGGCGGCCTCGTTGCCGTCGGCGACCGCGGCCTCGGCGATGCCGACCGCGGGGCCGACGCCGGGGCCGCCCGCGAGGACGACCACGCGCGACTCGCCGTCGTAGTAGCTCTGACCGAACGGCCCGGAGACCTCGACGTCGTCGCCGGCGGCGAGCGAGTCGAGGTGCTGGCTGAACGGCCCGGCCTCCTCGGGGTCGATGCCGACGGTCACCTCGAACGTGTCGCCGACGCCGGGCGACGAGAGCGTGTAGAACCGCGCGTACGACTCGCCGTCGACCTCGGCGGAGAGCTTGACGAACTGGCCCGGTTCGGCCTCGAAGCCGTCGGGCGTCTCGAACTCGATGGCGACCGTTCCGGGGCCGACGTCGCGGACCGCGGCGACGGTGACGATTGCGTCCATGCGAGCGGCTTGGTCGCAGGCTCACAAGGGCCTTGCCTTCCCGGACGCGCGCGCCGGAGAGCAGGACAAACCGTCCCGGCCGTGCACATAGTGTGAACCGGAAAGAATTGCCACGAGAGGGCAAAACACACCTTGATTGGATGTTCGTCCAGTTATTCCCCGTATGTGCGGCCTCTTATTTCATATAATCATCTCAATCAGCGTCTCTAAAACTTGTTCGTTAAATTTCCATATGTTACCGGTACCGTCGTTTAACACCAATTTTCAGAAGGCTTTTGACCCGGCTATGGGTAGATTTCACTCAGCATGCCTGCGGACTTCAACTGGGCCATCGGCGGCGAGGCTGGCGATGGCATCGACTCCACGGGGAAGATTTTCGCTCAGGCGCTATCCCGGGCTGGACGCCACGTGTTCACCTCTAAGGACTTCGCTTCGCGAATCCGGGGCGGATACACCGCGTACAAGGTTCGGACTGCCATCGACCCCGTACAGAGCGTCGTCGACCGACTCGACGTGCTCATCGCACTCACACAACGAACAATCGACGAGAACCTCGACGAACTGCACGAGGGCTCCGTCATCATCTACGACGGCGACCGCTCGACGATGGCGGACGTCGAAATCCCCGAGGGAATGGTCGGGCTGGACATCCCCCTCAAGGCGCTCGCCGAGGAGGCGGGCGGCGCTATCATGCGCAACGTCGTCGCGCTCGGCGCGGCGTGCGCCGTCGCGGACTTCCCCATCGAGAACCTCGACAGCGCACTGCAGAAGCGCTTCGGCGGGAAGGGCGAGGCCATCGTCGAGAACAACAAGAAGGCGGCTCGCGCGGGCCTCGAATACGTCCACGACGAGTACGACCACGAGTTCGACTACGACCTCGAGACGACCGACGAGGACTACGTGCTCATCAACGGCGACCAAGCCATCGGCATGGGCGCCATCGCCGCCGGTTGCCGCTTCTACGCCGGCTACCCCATCACGCCCGCGACGGACGTGATGGAGTATCTCACCGGCCGTATCGAACGCTACGGCGGTCACGTCGTACAGGCGGAAGACGAACTCGCGGCCATCAACCTCGCGCTCGGTGCGGCACGCGCCGGCGCGCGGTCGATGACCGCGACGTCCGGTCCGGGTATCGACCTGATGACCGAGACGTTCGGTCTCGTCGCCACCTCGGAGACGCCGCTCGTCATCGTCGACGTGATGCGCTCGGGCCCCTCGACGGGGATGCCGACCAAGCAGGAACAGGGCGACCTCAACATGATGCTCTACGGCGGCCACGGCGAGATTCCGCGCTTCGTCGTCGCGCCGACGAGCATCGACGAGTGCTTCTGGAAGACCGTCGAAGCGTTCAACTTCGCCGAGAAGTATCAGGTTCCGGTCTACGTCGCGGCCGACCTCGCGATGGCGGTCACGGAACAGACGTTCTCCCCCGAGGCGTTCGACATGGACGAAGTCGAAATCGACCGCGGCAAGGTCGTCGACGACGACTCCATCGACGAGTGGCTCGACGAGGAAGGTCGCTTCCAGCCGCACGCGCTCACTGACGACGGCGTCAGCCCGCGCGCGTTCCCCGGCACGGAACAGGGCGCACACATGTCGACCGGTCTCGAACACGACGAACTCGGTCGGCGGACCGAAGACCGGTCGATGCGCGTCGAGCAGGTCGACAAGCGCGACCGGAAGGTCGAGACCGCAAAGGAGACCGAGGACTTCTCGCCGCGCGAGTTCGGTGACGCCGATTCCGACACGCTCATCCTCTCGTGGGGCTCCAACGAGGGCGCGCTCGTCGAGGCGCTCGACTTCCTCGAAGCGGACGGCATCGACGTTCGGTTCCTGTCGGTCCCGTACATGTTCCCGCGGCCGGACCTCACCGAGGAAATCGAGGCGGCAGACGAGGTCATCGTCGTCGAGTGTAACGCGACGGGGCAGTTCGCCAACGTCGTCGAGCACGACACATTGACCCGTGTCAAGCGCATTAACAAGTACGACGGCGTCCGCTTCAAGGCGGACGAACTCGCAGACGAAATCAAAGCCACCCTCGACGCAGAGGAGGTCTCAGCATGAGCTCAAACGTCCGCTTCACCGACTTCAAGTCAGACAAACAACCGACCTGGTGTCCCGGCTGTGGGGACTTCGGGACGATGAACGGCATCATGAAAGCCCTCGCCAACTCCGGCACCGACCCCGACAACACGTTCATGGTCGCCGGCATCGGCTGTTCCGGGAAAATCGGGACGTACATGCACTCGTACGCCATCCACGGCGTCCACGGGCGCTCGCTCCCGGTCGCCGCCGGCGTCAAGCTGGCGAACCCCGACCTGACCGTCGTCGCCGCCGGCGGCGACGGTGACGGCTACTCCATCGGTGCGGGCCACTTCATCCACGCCGTCCGCCGCAACGTGGACATGGCCTACACCGTCATGGACAACCGCATCTACGGCCTCACGAAGGGTCAGGCCTCGCCGACCTCGCGCGAGGACTTCGAGACCTCGACGACCCCCGAAGGACCGAAGCAGCCCCCGGTCAACCCGCTCGCGCTGTCGCTCGCGGCCGGCGGCACGTTCATCGCGCAGTCGTTCGCGACGGACCACAAGCGCCACGCGGAAATCGTCCAGGAGGCCATCGAGCACGACGGCTTCGGCTTCGTGAACGTGTTCAGTCCGTGTGTCACGTTCAACGACGTGGACACCTACGACTACTTCCGCGACAACCTCGTGGACCTCGCGGACACCGACCACGACCCGACCGACTACGACGCGGCCAAAGAGAAGATTCTCGACTCGTCGAAGGAGTACGAGGGCGTCATCTACAAGGACGAAAGCTCCGTCTCCTACGAGGAGAAGTTCGGCGTCGACCAGAACATGTCGGACATCCCGTCGGGCGCGCCCGACGACGCGATGGACCTCGTCCGCGAGTTCTACTAACGACTCCCGCCGAACTCGCGGTCGACGCCGCGCCGCTCGCTCATCGAACTTCGACCGTTCTTTCGACCGTCCCCGGATGCTCGACAGCGCCCGCGAGCGCCGCGACCGCCTCGGTCTCGTCCACGTCGGCCCCGTGGACCGCGAGAACGACCACCACGTCGCCGTCGTGTTCGACCGTCGCGAGGTGGAGTCTCACTTCGGCCGTCCCGCCCTCGTAGGCGACCGTCTCGCCGTCGACTGCGGTCTCGCCGGCTTCGACTTCGACCGTGCCAGCGTAGGTGACGAGTTCCGTCTCCGACCCGAGCATCGTGACGTTCCGTGCGCCGACCTCGCGGACGCCGTTGACCTCTGGGACGTTTCCGAGCGCCTGCGCGTCGGCCAGCAAGTCGAGACCGGCCGCGACAAGGTCGCGGTTGCCGAGGTTCGAAAGCGGGTTGACCGACTGGCCGGCGACTTCGGCGTTCGGCGACGAGACGACCACGAGGGCCGTGATATCGTCGTCGTCGGTCGTCTTCGAGTATCCGGACACCCAGACGTCCGCGCCGACGGAGCGAGAGGCGGGACCGACGCCGACGTCGTACGAAATCGGGACGACGGTGCTGTTGCCGTGGACGTAACCGTGTGCCTCGTAAGCCGACGCGGGAATCGTCGCGGGCTGGGCCGCGAACGTGGTCGAGCCGCCGAGTCCACCGAGGCATCCCGCGAGCGCGACGACGAGCGCGAGCGCGAGGGCTGTGCGTAGTTGAGGCATGCTACCTAGAGGCGCTCTGAGAGTATGACAGTCTCGCCGCCGCGAAAAAGACCGATTCGGACCGCTCCCGAAAGATTTCCGTCGACCGCTGGTTACTCTACCGACTCGACGTGGAGTCGGTAGCGCGTCCCGCAATCGAGACACCGGGCGTCGTCGGATTCGATGAGTTCCGTCACCAACACCTCGCCGAACTCGCAGTTCGGACACTCGTAGACGAGCGAGTCACCCGCGATGCGGTGTGCGAACGCGTTCGTGTTCTCTTCTGTCAACGGCTCTGATGCGGACGACATTCCTGATCACCGTTCAGATATGCTACCACATGTCACATAAACTATCCGCCGCCAAGCGTCGAGCGGCGTCGGGAGGCATCGGGGAGCGAACATCTGAGACCCCGTGTGACACACTCTCGGGCCATGGGAGCCGGAAATTCGCCCGCCCTTTCGGAACGCCTTTTCAACTCGCGGCCCACGGTCCGACCATGACGGAGAACGCCGCTTCAGCAGACGATGCACCGCGGGCGAACGGGATGCCGATGCTCGGGCTCGGGACGTGGCAAAACACGAACGCCGACGAGTGTCGCAACGCGGTGCAGACGGCGCTGGAGATGGGCTACCGCCACATCGACACCGCCCAAGCGTACGAGAACGAAGCGGAGGTCGGCGAGGGCATCGCTGCCGCCGACGTCGACCGCGACGAGGTGTTCCTCGCGACGAAGGTGTGGGCCGACAAGCTGTCCCACGACGACGTCATCGAAAGCACGGAAGAGAGCCTCGAAAAGCTCGGCGTAGACTACGTCGACCTCCTGTACGTCCACTGGCCGTCCCGCGAGTACGACGCCGAAGAGACTCTCGCGGCGTTCGACGAACTCGTCGAACGCGGGCTGACAAAGCGCGTCGGCATCTCCAACTTCGAGCCCGAACAGGTCCGCGAGGCCGTCGAACTGTCCGAGTCGGGCGCCTTCGCCAACCAAATCGAGATGCACCCGCTCCTCCAGCAGGAAGAGCTCCGCGAGGTCTGCGCCGAGGAGGACATCGAAATCGTCGCGTACTCGCCGCTCGCCCGCGGGAACGTTTTCGACGTCGACGTGCTGTCCGACATCGCCGAGAAGCACGACGCGAGCGAGGCGCAGGTGTCCTTGGCGTGGCTCCGCGAGAAAGGCGTCACCGCGATTCCGAAGGCGACGAGCGAGGGCCACATCCGCGACAACTGGGAGTCGCTCGCGCTCGACCTCGACGACGAAGACGTGGCCGCCATCGACGCCATCCAGACCGAAGAGCGCTGCATCGACCCCGACTTCGCGCCCTGGTAAGCGACTGAACCCGCGTTTTTCCGGTTCGCCTCTCGATTCGCCGTCGGAAGCCGCAACGGATTTGTCGAACGGGTCCCGACAGAATCGCATGGAGTTCGACCTCCCCAAGACAGTCGCGTTGCTCGTCGCGCTCGTCGTCGTCGGAACCGCGGCCCTCGTCGGGATGGGCGTCATGGCCACGAGTACCGTACTGATGATGGTGACGCCCGCGATGCTCGTCTTCGGGGCCGTCTGTCTCGCCATCGGCGTCAAGCACGGCGAGTACCGAGCGGCGAACTAACGGCGCGGAACGAAGCGAAAAAGCGGCACGGAAGACCGCAACTCTCGTTTTCTCACGGCGTGTCGACCACGTCTTCGAGCGCGTCGTCCGAGACGCTCGCCGAGATGCGGACGCCCACGACGCTCACGACGATGCCGGCGACGATGAACATCGCCAGCCGCTGGACCGGCGTGAGCGCGAGTCGCCCGAGCAGTTCGAGGTTCGGCAACTCCCCCTGTCGTTCGAGGAGGAAACCGGCGAACCCGCGGACGACCAGCCCGATGGCGACGACGCCGAACGGGAGGTTCATGTACGACGTGGAGACGCGCTCGCTCCCGATGAGTTCGTCCAAGAGACGGCCCGCGCTCGCGGTTAGCGCGGCGAGCGCCAGCCACGGGACGCTGTGGTAGACGAACAGGAGCGACGGGACGAGCACCTCCTCGCTCCCGCCGACGCCCGGCGTCCGGATGGCGAGCGCGCCGAGGAACAGCCCGACGATGGCCAGCCCCGCGGCGACCGCGTAAGTGACGACCGACACCTGTCCGGAGTAGAGGGCGTCGCGAATCTGGTCGGGTGCGTCCGAGAGGAACTCGTCGATAGCGAGCCCCTTGTAGAGGAGCACCGCGCCCATGAGGGCGGCGAGCCCGGCCATCGCGACCGCGGGAGTGAACTGGACGAGAAGCAGCGGGACGAGGAGCAGTCCGACCCCGAGCGGGACGAGTATCGTCGAGCGAAGCTCCTCGTCGCCGAGGAACTGCTTGAGCAGGTAGTACGTCGACTCGATGTCGTGGGCCTGTCGGACCACCACGCGGTCGACCGCGTCGACCCGGAACCGGCTCTCGACGACGGGGACGAGTCGCTCGTCTTCCGCGCTGTCGATGACGACGACCGCGGACTCGACGTCGAACTGCTCGGCGAGGTCGTCGAGCTGTCGTGCGACGGCGCGGTCGGCCCCGACGGGGCTGTCGCTCGTCCCCGAGATAACCGCGATTTCGGCGTCTTCGCGCTCGTCTCTGAGTTCGCGCGTCGTCCGCAACGCCGCGAGAAGGCAGTTGACGCTCGAATCCTCGGGGTCGGCGAGCCCCACGTCGGTGACGAGCGACCGGACCGCTTCCCAGCCGACAACGGGCGTCGAGAGCCCGGTCTTGCGGCCGATGTCGTTCGCCCGGTCGACACAGAGGACGAGCGTTGTCACGTCGAAGACGAACGCGGGCGCGGGCTAAAAAGCCTCCCAGTCGTCAGAACCGAAACGAAAAGCCGTCGTCCGGTTCGACCGACGAGGCGACCCCCGCACCGAAGGCGTACGCCGCCCCCTCGACACCGCCGCGGAGCCGGTCGGTGAGGCCGACCTCGGGGGTGAACTCCCGCACCGAGACCTCGTCGCGGCCGAGGAGTTCGGCGAGTCGGGCCTCCACGTCGTCGCGGGTGCCCAGCGAGTCGACCAGCCCGAGTTCGTGGGCCTCCTCGCCGAGGTAGACGCGGGCCTCAGTATCGCGGACGACCTGCGGGTCCATGTCGCGCCCTTCGGCCACGCGCTCGACGAAGTCGTCGTAGTAGTCGTCGATGAGCCCCTGGAGGTACTCGCGTTCGTCCTCGGTCGGCTCCTTGAGGGCCATCCCCGCGTCCTTGTACTTCCCCGCGGCGAACCGCTCGTAGGAGAGGCCGACCTTGTCGGCCAACTCCGAGGCGTTGACCGACGAGCCGATGACACCGATGGAGCCGACGACGCTCACGTCGTGGGACCACAGTTCGTCACAGCCGCTGGCGATCCAGTAGCCGCCCGAGGCGCAGGTGTCCGTGGCGTACGCGACCGTCGGGCCGTCGAAGTCGGCGGCCGCCCGGCGGATGTCGTCGCTCGGCAGCACCTCGCCGCCGGGCGTGTTCAGTTTGACGAGGAGCGCGTCGACGTTCTCGTCGTCGGCCGCGGCGTCGATCTGTTCGACGATGTCGTCGGCGGGCGTGCCGCCGCCGCGACCCGGAACGGGGCCCCCGCCGCCGTCGCGGGAAATCGGCCCCTCGACGGCGACCTCGGCTACGTCGTAGTCGGGGAAGGCCGAGGCGGCGAGCCTGCCGCCGACGCGGAGCGCGGCGACGACGGTTCCGATGACCAAGAGGAGCCCCGCGAGGTCCGCGAGCGTGTCGGGGACGCGGTAGAACAGGACCCAGCCGACCGCCGCTGCGACGACGGCGAGGACGACTACGATAGTCAGCCGGTAGATGCGCGTGAAGCTGTCGGTCACGGTGAATCACTCATGGCTGTCGCTGGGGCTTCGAACGGGATAAAAATGATACGTCGCAAGCGCGACGAAGAGAGAGAAAGTGACCGGGGTTTAGAGCAGACCGGACTTCTGAAGCTTCATCAGGTCCTCGGTCTCGAGGGTCTCGCCTTCCTTGAACTTCTGGTAGATCTCCTCGGCCTCGGCCTTGGCGGCTTCGCGCTCCTCGGCGCGGGAGTCCTTGCGCTGGCGCTCTTCCTTCTTGTCCAGCTCGCGGAGGCGCTTCTGGACGCGGACGAAGTCCTCGTGGTGACGGTCGGCCGCTTCCTGGGCTTCGACGAAGAGCTCGTGCATCTCGTCGGCCTTGTCGCGGATGTCGTCGGCCTCGCGGTAGGCCTCGATCATCTGGTTGTGGTGTTCCTGGGCGTCGTCGGCCAGCTCTGTCACCTTCTGGTGGTGCTGGGACGCCTCGGAGCGGACCTCTTCTGCCTCTTCGATGAGCGCTTCGAGGTCACCGCTCTCTTCGACCTTGTCCTTTTTTTGGCGAAGTTCTTCGCGCTTGTTCTCGATCTTCTCGATGAGCTCGCGCTCGTCTTCGGTCGAGAGGACTTCGGTCTGCTGGCGGAACTCGAGTTGCTCGATCTCCTCTTTGAGCTCGTCGATGTCCTTGCCGTCGTCGAGCTCGAGGTCGCTTTTCATTTCGTCGACCTCGTCGAACAGCTCGTTGGCCTTCGCGTTGAGCTCGTTGCGGCTCTGCTTGTGTTCCTGCACCTGCGAGTTCATCTCGTCGCGCTTCTCGCGGTGCTTCTGGGCTTCGTCAACCTTCTCGCGAGTCTTCGCGTTGAGGTCGTCGCGCTTGGATGCGCGCTCAGAAGCCATCTGGTTTAGTTCATTGCGGCGGTCACGGAGTTGACCGGCGAGTTTGATGAGTTCGCCTTTCGAGCCGCTCTCGAGCTTTTCGTCTGGGAGATCGATGTTTCGTGCCTCGTCGAGTTCCTGCACGTCGAACTCGCTAAGTACTTCCTGCTTCGTTACCATGCGTAATCAATCCTCGATACCATCACCACTCCGTGCGTGGCGGCTGCTCGTGGGAGTGCGACCGACCGTGGATAAGAATTCCCGATCATTCTGCGTGCGATGCCGCCGGAACGCCGGAGGCGCTCAGGTACATACACATACAGGCGACCAGTTAATAAATACTTCGGTGAAAATTCGGGTGAAAACAGTTACCACACCGCTCGTATCGACCGTATTCACCATGTCAGTGTTTGCCATGGGCGTATATAAATGGGATGCGAACCGTGGGGGCTAAACCGAGTCGGGTCGGATGCCACGCCATGAGAGAAGTCATCCGCGCACGCGGCCACGAGCACGTGCGCGCCGAGCACGCGAGCACGTTCGAGGTGACGACAGACGACTGGCTCACCCCCGCGGGCGACTGCATCATCGGCGTCGAGGCCGACCGCACCCCCGCCGACTTCGACCCGTCGTTCGTCGAGGCCTGTCAGTCCCACGACGCCACTATCGACGTGCGCGTCCGCGTGGACGCGGACGGCGACACCTACGAGCAGGCGGTCCGCGCCCGCGGACACCCGGACCTCTCCTTCGAGGGCGACCGCAGCGTCGTCTTCCGCACGAGCGACTACGTGGACGACCGGACGGGCGCGGTCGGCGCGGCCCACGCCGCCGCAGGCTTCGACCGCGACCTCGTCTCGGCGCTCGCCGACGGCGCGGAACTGACGGTCACCATCGAAGTCGAATAGCCCCGCGCAGACGGCGGACCAACGCGAGCCGACCGACGGAATGCGCTTTTCACCGCGCGGTCGTAACCTCCGGGCATGCCCGAAGAACCCTCCGAGAACATCAGCGGCGGCACGAGCGGCGGCGGTCGAGAGACGGCGTTCGACCCCGCCGACCCCGAGACCGCGACGCGCGCCGAGGTCGTCGTCGACCGACTCGGCGAGCGCTACTGGCGGAAGGCCTACGGCGGGCAGGGCGGCTTCGAGTGCCTCGTCCGGACGATTCTGAGTCAGAACACGAGCGACAAGGCGAGCCAACCCGCCCACGACGAACTCATGGCGCAGTACGGCGGCGGCGACCTCGCCGAGTCGCTGGCGGCGGCCGACCGCGAGGGCATCGTCGAGGCCATCCGCTCGGGCGGGCTCTACAACCAGAAGTCGAAGCTCATCCAAGGCGTCGCCGAGGACGTGCTGGCCGACTTCGGGAGCGAGGCCGATTTCGACCGCTACGTCCGCGAGGAAGTGCCCGCGACGGTCCGCGACCGACTCCTGGAGATGAAGGGCGTCGGCCCGAAGACCGCCGACTGCGTCCTCCTCTTTGCGGGCGGCCGCGGCGGCGTCTTCCCGGTTGACACCCACGTCCACCGCATCGCTCGGCGAATCGGACTCGCGCCGGCTGACGCCGACCACGAAGGCGTTCGCGCGGCGCTCGAACGCGACATCCCCGACGAGAAATGCGGCTTCGGCCACACCGCGATGATTCAGTTCGGTCGCGAGTTCTGCACGGCCCGAAAGCCCGCGTGTCTCGACGGACCGGAGGCGTGCCCGATGGCCGACGTGTGCGACATGGTCGGCGTCGACGCGGCGGCGCAGGCCGTCACCGACCCCGCGGCCGCGGACGACTGACTAACAGGACTTCGTTTTGAGTCCGCTCACCGGCGAGCCGTCGTCCTCGTAGCTCGATTCGATACCCGAACCGGCGAACATCGGGAGGTTCATCGAGTAGTCGTAGACGACGCTGAATCGCGAGAAGGGGTTCGAGAGGAACGCCGACGCGGGGCCGACGCCGTCGAACGCGACGCCCGCCCGGAGTTGGACGATGGAGTCGTTGCCGACGGAGCCGCTGGCTTCCATCCCGAAGCCGCCCTCGCCGCCGAGGTTCTCGAAGACCGAGAGGAAGACGACGAGGTCGATGCCCGCGCCCTCGCCGCCGATGTCGAACTGGTGGCCCTCGCCGGGGAAACACGGCGAGGTCGGGCCGGTCGCGGCGGCGACCGGGGCGGTCGCAACGGTGAGAATCACGGCGAGCGTCAAGGACGCGCGGGTCGCGGCGTTCATACCGTCGCCTCCGGCGCGCTGGTAATTAAGGATACGTCGCGATTCTCAGGGGTGATACCACGAGTCGGCGAAAAACGAGACGAGAGACGGGGGTCGCGGCGGGGCGCGGACCCGGCGATTACTCCTCGCCGTCGAGCTGTCTGATGAGTTCGTCGAGGACGGCGTCCGCGCTGGCGAGGTTGGTCGCCAGCGGCGTCTGATGCACGTCGCAGATGCGGAGCAGCGCGGTGATGTCCGGCTCGTGGGGCTGGGCGGTCAGCGGGTCGCGAAGGAAGATGACGCCGTCGCAGGTCTCGCTGGCAATCTCCGCGCCGATCTGCATGTCGCCGCCGAGCGGCCCGGACTGCTTGCGCTCGATGTCGAGGCCCGTGGCGTCGATGAGTCGCTGCCCGGTCGTCCCCGTCGCCATGAGTTCGAAGCGTTCGAGGTCGGCCTGTCGCTCCTCGGCGAACGAGATGAGGTCCGGCTTCTTCTCGTCGTGAGCAATAAGTGCGAGACGCATGGCAAACACTCGTTCGAGCGTCGTGATTAATCTTCGCCCGGAAGCCGTCCGTGAGAAATCGTCGCGCGGCGGCGATTGATACGTCGACGCGGGTCGCCGTGGACGAGAGTCGTTACTTGAAGCGGAACGTCTCGAGGTTCTTCGGCGCGAACGTCCGCATGTTGTAGTCGTGGTAGAGCGCCGACGAGAGGTCCTGCACGGAGCGCTCGTCGCCGTGGACGCACAGCACCTTCTCCGGGCGCGGGTTCATCGTCTTGACGAAGTTCTCGAGGCCCTGCCGGTCGGCGTGACCGGAGAAGCCGTCGACGGTCTCGACGTCCATCTCGAGTTTCAGCGTGTCAGACCGGCCCATGCCGTCGCGGCCGTTGACCGGAATTTCGTCCCAGCCGTTCTGGATGCGGCGACCGAGCGTTCCCTGCGCCTGGTAACCGACGAAGACCAGCCGGGACTTCGGGTCGGGACCGACGTGGCGGAGCCACGACATGATGGGGCCGCCGGTGACCATCCCGGAGGTCGAGAGGATGATGGCCTGGTCGCCGTCGGCGACGTCCTGTCGCTCCTCTTCGCCGCCGTCGATGTGGTTGAACTCCTCGGCGAGGAACGGGTTTTCGTCTTCGTGGAAGATGCGGTCGCGGAGGTCGTCGCGGAGGTACTCGGGGTAGGTCGTGTGGATGGCCGTCGCCTCCCAGATCATCCCGTCGAGGTGGACGGGCATCTCCGGAATCTTGCCGGAGCGCATCGCCTCTTCGAGGACGAGCATGATCTCTTGGGAGCGACCGACGGCGAACGCCGGGATGACGACCTTGCCGCCGCGGTCGTACGTCTCGTTTATCACCTCGATGAGGCGCTTTTCGGAGTCCTGCTGGTCGGTCTGGTAGTCGTTGCGGCCGCCGTAGGTCGATTCGAGGACGAGCGTCTCCACGCGCGGGAAGTCGTTGACCGCGCCGTTGAACAGGCGGGTGTCCTCGTAGTGGATGTCGCCGGAGAACGCGACGTTGTAGAGGCCGTCGCCGATGTGGAAGTGCGAGACTGCGGAGCCGAGGATGTGGCCCGCGTTGTGGAACGTGAGCTTCACGTCGGGCGCGATGTCGGTCACGTCGCCGTACTCCAGCGGGATGGTGTGCTTGATGGCCTCGCGGACCATCTCGGACTCGTACGGCGGGGTGCGACCTTCCTTCGAGGCGACGTCGAGGTAGTCGAGCGTGAGCAAGCCCATGAGGTCGCGGGTCGGCTCGGTCGTGTAGATGGGACCGTCGTAGCCGTACTTGAACAGAAGCGGGACGAGCGCCGAGTGGTCGAGGTGGGCGTGGGTGAGAACGACCGCGTCGAGCGAGTTCGCGCCCGACCCGAGCGCCTCGGGGACCTGCAGATACGGCACGTCGTCGGAGCCGGGCTTGTCGCCGCAGTCGACGAGGATGCGGGTCTCGGGCGTCGAGACGATGAATGACGCGCGACCGACCTCGCGGCAGCAGCCGAGGGTCGTGATTCGGACCCACTCGTCGTCCGAGAGCTGTTCGCGGTGAATCTGCCGACCGGTCCGTTCGAGGATGCGGCGACGGTCCTCGCGTTCCTGTTTCAGGAAGTTGCGGACGTTCGAGACCGTCGAGGACTCGATGGGCGGGGTGCGGACGACTTCGGGCGTCCAGCCGACTTTCTGTGTAATCTCGCGGAGCGTCGAGCCGTGGCGACCGATGACCATGCCCGGTTTCTCGGCCTCGATAACGACTTCGCCGGTGTCGATGTGGAAGTCGAGGTCGGTGACGCCGGCCTCCTCGGGGATGACGCTCAGAATCTTGGGTTCGGCCTCCCGGGGGTCGGACAGCACGTCCGGGTCCGGGCGAACCGTGATTCGCTTTCGGAGCTTACTCGCGAGTTTCCGGATGAGGTCGCCGTTCTGAGCGAACTTCTTCGGGTCGCGCGTGTAGACGACGAGTTCGGGACCCTCGTACTTGACGTCGGAAACCGAGATGTCGCGGGGGAGTTCGTTCGTAATCTCTGCCTTCAAATTCTCGAGTTGTTTATCTACGGAGCTCATAGTTACGAGCGACCCGTCCGGTCCTGCGCCGGCAGGTCTCGGGAACCCCTACCTCAGGAGCGTCGACACGAGACGGTCCACGTGTACGAGTGCCAGTCTCGGCCAACTGCGGAGAGAGCATAGTGAACTGAATACGGTGGTATCTCGACTGCGGGAAGAGGCAGGGAAAACCCGCTTACCCGACAGTACCATGTCGCCAGTATAAAACCCTTCGCAAAGTCGAAGCGTCTCGGGGCCGACCGACGACCATGGAACTCACACCGGCGGCCGTCTCGGCGGAACACGATTGGGTTCGAGAGCGCGCGGACGTGGTCGTCCCGCTCATCAACGAGACGCGGAGCCGACTCGGCGAGCAGTTCGGCACGCGCGTCGGCGAGGTCGACGACGCGGCCTACTTCGACGCGGTCGACGCGGTGTTCGCCGACGGCGAGGTCGGCGTCAACGTCGCGGCCTACGTGCGCATCCTCAAACAGTTGGACGTGCAGGACGACTATCCCGGGTTCGTCGTGGACGAGGTGCTCGGCCGCGAACTCGCGGCGACCATCGCCGGCGGCGAACCGCTTCGACTGCTCGCGCAGGCGACGTTCCACTTCGCGGACGTGGCCGTCCACACCGACGGTCCCGCCGGACGCGACGACCTCGATGCCGCGCTCGCCGCGGGGTTTCAGACCCGCCTGCCGGGGTGGTCGTGGCGCGAGGGCGACTCACCGTTCGACAGCCGGCGCTGACGACGGGGCGGCGTCGCCGGAAAAAACCGTGTTCGGACCGCTTACCACTCGATTCGGACGCGCTCCGACGACTGCTCGGACTCGCGTTCGGCCTGCGAATCGAGGTCGCTGAGACGTCCGCGGAACGCACCGATGCACTCCTCGCACGCGGTCACGTGCGCGAGAACGCCGTCTTCGTACTCCGCCATGACCGCCCGCGGGGTCCGCCGCGTCGGTCGCTCCGGCCCCATCCGGCCGATGCCGCGCACCTCGGGGTCGCCTAACCCCGCCAAGCGCTCGCCGCGCGTCGCCGCCCACCGCGCGTACGACGCGAGTCGGTCGCGGGTGCGGCGCTCGCGCGGACTCAACCTCCCAGAGAGGTCCACGAACCGGTCCCACGTCTCGACCGTGTACTCCGAGACGAGACCGCGTTCGACGACATCGTCCAGTCGCTCGATAACCGGTGTGAACTCCGCGCGTCGCCCGCTCGGAACCCACAGTTCGATTCGGACCGCCTCCTCCCGAGGAGTCGGCCGCTCGTCGCTCACAATTGTGTCCATTGTTAGCACGCCAACCACCACGTTCTGGTAGGACACCCGACGATATGTATCTATGCGTCCGCCGGAGTCGCCGACGGTCGTCGGCGAGAGACGGTCCGCGTGGCGGGGCGGCGCGCCGGCACCTTCGGGGCGTTTAAGGGTTCGCTGCGGCTACCGATGGGCAATGAGCGACGAGCAGGAACTCGGAATCACCGAGTCGAAGCAGTACAGCACCGGCGAGTGGTACGCCGAGGTCGTCCAGAAGGCGGGCCTCGCGAACTACGGCCCGGAGGGGATGAGCGGCTTCATCGTGACCCGCCCGCGCGGCTACGCGCTGTGGGAGGCCATCCAGAACTACCTCGACGGCGAGTTCAAGAAGACGGGCGTCCAGAACGCGTACTTCCCGCTGTTTATCCCCGAGAGCTACCTCGAACGCGAGAAGGACATCGTCGAGGGCTTCGACCCCGAGGTCGCGTGGGTCACCCACGGCGGCCACGAGGAACTCGAAGAGCGCCTCGCCGTCCGCCCGACCTCCGAGTCCATCATCGCGCCCTACATGGCCCGGTGGGTCCGTAGCCACCGCGACCTCCCGCTCCGCGTGAACCAGTGGGCCTCCGTCGTGCGCTGGGAGGCCACGGAGACGAAGCCGTTCTTCCGCACCAAAGAGTTCCTCTGGCAGGAGGGCCACACGGCCCACGAGACCCGCGACGGCGCGTGGGACGAGACGATGACTCGCCTCTCGCAGTACCGGTCGCTCTACGAGGACGTGCTCGCCATCCCCGTGCTCCGCGGCGCGAAGCCGGAACACGACAAGTTCCCCGGCGCGGACACGACGACGACCGTCGAGGCGCTCATGCCCGACGGCAAGTCCGTGCAGGCCGGCACCTCCCACTACCTCGGCACCTCCTTCGCCGAGGCGTTCGACCTCACCTACACGACCGAAGACGAGGACGAAGAGCCCGCCCACACGACCTCGTGGGGCCTGTCGTGGCGCTCGCTCGGCGCGCTCATCATGACGCACTCCGACGACCAGGGCCTCGTCCTGCCGCCGACCATCGCGCCCGAGCAGGTCGTCATCGTCCCCATCTGGCAGGCCGACACGCAGGAGAAGGTCCTCGAGTACGCCGAGGGCATCGCCGACGAGCTCGAAGACGCCGGCGTCCGCGTCGAACTCGACGCCCGCGACGAGCGCAACCCCGGGTTCAAGTTCAACGAGTGGGAGCTCAAGGGCGTCCCCGTCCGCTTCGAAATCGGCCCGAACGAGGTCGACGACGACGTCGTCACCGCCGTCCACCGCCCCGACGGCGAGTCGGTCGAACTCGACCGCGAGAACATCGCCGAGGCCGTCCAAGAGCAGTTCGACGAGGTGTACGCGAAGCTCTACGCCGCCGCCGAGGAGAACCTCGAAGAGAACGTCCGTGAGGCGACCGCCCGCAACGAGATTCTCGGCACCATCGGCCAGCACGGCGGCTACGTGAAAGCGCCGTGGTGCGGTGACGAGGCCTGCGAGGACGAGATTAAAGATCAGATCGCCGCCGAAATCGTCATGGTTCCCCTGAACGACGAAGACGCGGAGATTCACGACGGCGAGGACTGTGCGGTCTGCGGCGACGACGCCGAGGAGACCGCGTACTTCGCGAAGTCCTACTGAGCCGCCCGCCGCGCCGTTCTACACGATTGTTCATATTTTTCGTCGTGCGTCGAATCATCATTAGTCGACATACTATGTATGGATACATCCTTATATGACATTGTAACACCCTTATTGTTTCAGGAAAAGTTGCTTATGGTGGTAGCTGTATCATTGGCGTATGACCAAGCCACACATAGACGCACCCTTCGCTCAGGGCGGGTTAGCCGACCCGACCGACGAGCGGTCGAACTGCGGCGTTGGGGCCGTCGTAGACCTTGAAAACGGCGCCTCGCACCGAGTCGTCGCAGACAGCCTCGAACTCCTCGAGAACCTCGAGCACCGCGGCACCACGGGCGCCGAGGAGAACACCGGAGACGGGGCGGGTATCCTGTTCCAGCGACCGGACGAATTCTTCGAAGCAGTCCTCGAAACCGAGCTTCCGGACCGTTACGCGGCTGGTTCGGTGTTCATGCCGACCGACGACGAGGTCCGCGAGCGCGTTTCGGCGGTTGTCGAGGATTCGCTGGCCGACCACGGGCTGTCCGTGTTCGACTGGCGCGACGTGCCGACCGACAACTCCGAACTCGGCGCGACCGCGCTCGAATCGGAACCCGACGTCTGGCAACTGTTCGTCGAGCCGGCCGGCGAGATGACCGCAGACGAGTTCGACCGGGCGCTCTACCTCGCCCGTCGCGCCGCCGAGAAGGCGGTCGATACCCTCGCCATCGAGGGCGCAGGCCGGTTCTACGTCTGCTCACTCGACCGCAAGACCATCGTCTACAAGGGGCTGCTCACGGCCGAACAGCTCCCGAACTACTACCCCGACCTCGGCGACGAACGGATGGTGACCGAACTCGCGCTCGTTCACGCGCGCTTCTCCACCAACACGCTGGGCGCGTGGCACCTCGCCCACCCGTACCGCCAGGTCATCCACAACGGCGAGATAAACACCATCCGCGGTAACGTCAACTGGATGCGCGCCCGCGAGACGGACCTCCAGCACGAGGCCTTCGGTGACGACATCGAGACGCTCAGGCCCATCACGAAGGCCGACCAGTCCGACACCGCGAGCGTCGACAACGCGGTCGAACTGCTCCTCAAGGGCGGCCGCGAACTCCCGCACGTCCTGCGGATGCTCATCCCCGAGGCGTACCGCAACGACGACGCGATGGACCAGGCGCGCCGCGACTGGTACGACTTCCACGCCTCGCTGGTCGAGCCGTGGGACGGCCCCGCGCTCGTCGCAGCGACCGACGGTGACCGCATCGCCGCCGTCCTCGACCGCAACGGACTCCGACCGTGCCGCTACGAGGTGACGACCGACGGTCGCCTCATCGTCGCCAGCGAGGTCGGCGCGCTCGACACCGACCCCGCGGAAATCGAGTCCCGCGGCCGCCTCCAACCCGGCGAGATTTTCATGGCCGACCCCGACGAGGGTCGCGTCATCCCCGACGCCGAGGTGTTCGACTCCCTCACGGACGAGAAGTACGGCGAGTGGCTCGACGAACAGCAGCGCCACCTCGACGAGCTCGCCGGCGACGCGGACTCAACCTCGCGCGGACAGGTCGAGTCGCTCCGGGCGACGCAGGCGGCGTTCGGCTACACGCACGACCAGCTCAACCACATGATAGAGCCGATGGCCCGCGACGGCAAGGACCCCGTCGGCTCGATGGGCGACGACACGCCGCTTTCGGTGCTGTCGGACCTCAACCGCCCGCTGTTTACCTACTTCAAGCAGCTGTTCGCGCAGGTGTCGAACCCGCCTATCGACTACATCCGCGAGAAGCTCGTGACGAGCCTGGAGTCGCGGCTCGGCTTCCAGCGTAACCTGCTCGACGAGTCGGCCGACCACGCGCGCCAACTCGTCCTCGACTCGCCGGTCCTCACGGACGCCGAGACGGCGGCCATCAAGGACCTCGACGACGACATGCGCAGCGCCGTCGTCGACATCACCTACGAGCAGGGCGGCGACCTCCGCGAGGCCATCGAGGCCGTCCGCGACGAGGCCAAGTCGGTCATCGAAGACGGCGCGGATATCGTCGTCCTCTCCGACCGCAACGTCGGCTCCGACCGGGTTGCCATTCCGAGCCTGCTCGCGACGGGCGCGGTCCACCACAGCCTCGTCCGCAACGGCCTGCGGAACCACGCCGGCCTCGTCGTCGAGTCCGGCGACCCCCGTGAAGTCCACCACCTCGCCACGCTCGTCGGCTACGGCGCGGGCGCGGTGAATCCCTACCTCGCCTACCAGACCATCGAGGACGTCGTCGCCGGCCCCGACGGGGCCGACGAGGGCGAGGCCATCGACGCGTACGTCCACGCGCTCGAAGACGGCCTGCTCAAGACGATGGCCAAGATGGGTATCTCGACGGTCGAGAGTTACCGCGGCGCGCAGATCTTCGAAGCCGTGGGCCTCGCCTCCGACTTCGTCGCCGAGTACTTCGAGGGCACCGAAATCCGCACCGAGGGAATCGGACTCGACGTCATCGAAGAGGACCTGCTGACCCGCCACGCCGCCGCCTTCGGCGCGGACCCGAAGCTCGAACGACAGGGCGAGTACGAGAACCGCTCGGCCGGCATCCACCACGGCTGGAACCCCCAGACCGTCGGCACGCTCCAGCAGTCGGTCCGCGCCGGCGACTACGAGAAGTACAAGGAGTTCGCCGAGCTGGTCAACGACCAGTCGGAGCAGCTGAAGGCGCTCCGCGGTCTGCTCGAGTTCGACTCCGACCGCGAGCCCGTGGACATCGACGAGGTCGAACCCGTCGAGGACATCGTCAAGCGCTTCTCGACGGCCGCGATGTCGCTCGGCAGCCTCTCGCCGGAGGCCCACGAGAACAACTCCATCGCGATGAACCGCATCGGCGGCAAGTCCAACTCCGGCGAGGGCGGCGAACCGCCGGAGCGCTTCGGCACCGAAAAGGAGTGTAACGTCAAGCAGGTCGCCTCCGGCCGCTTCGGCGTCACCTCGCATTACCTCTCGTCGGCCGACGAGATTCAGATCAAGATGGCGCAGGGCTCGAAGCCCGGCGAGGGCGGCCACCTCCCCGGCAAGAAGGTCAACGAGATGATCGCCCACGTCCGCTATGCGACGCCGGGCGTCGGCCTCATCTCGCCGCCGCCGCTGCACGACATCTACTCCATCGAGGACCTCAAGCAGCTCATCTTCGACCTGAAGTCGGCCAACTCCGACGCCGACATCAACGTCAAGCTCGTCTCCGAGGCCGGTATCGGCACCATCGCCGCCGGCGTCTCGAAGGCGAAAGCCGACGTGGTCCACATCTCCGGTCACGACGGCGGCACCGGCGCGTCGCCGAAGACCTCCATCAAGAACGCGGGCCTCCCGTGGGAACTCGGCCTCGCCGAGGCCAACCAGATGCTCCGCGCGACGGGGCTTCGCTCCCGCATCCGCGTCTCCGTCGACGGCGGCATGAAGACCGGCCGCGACGTGGCCATGGCCGCCCTCCTCGGCGGCGAGGAGTACATCTTCGGGACCGCGTCGCTCGTCACCTCGGGTTGCGTGATGGCCCGCCAGTGCCACGAGAACACCTGTCCGGTCGGCGTCGCCACGCAGGACGAGAACCTGCGCCGCCGCTTCCCCGGCGAGCCCGACCACGTCATCAACTACATGACGTTCATCGCGGAGGAGCTCCGCGAGATTATGGCCGACCTCGGCTTCACCTCGCTCGACGAGATGATCGGTCGTCCGTCCCTGCTCCGGCAGATAGAGACGGACCACGAGAAGGCCAAGCACCTCGACCTCTCGTCGGTGCTGGCCGAGCCCAAGACGGGCGCGCGCCGCAAGACCGAAGACCAGGTCCACGCGGACATCGAGACGCACGTCGACCACAAGCTCATCGACGAGGCCGCGGAGGCAATCGAGGACCGCGAGCCGGTCGTCATCCGCCGCGACCTCTCGAACGTCGACCGCGCGGTCGGCGCGATGCTCTCGAACCGCATCTCGAACGCCCACGGCGGCGAGGGGCTCCCGGACGACACCATCCGCTGCGAGTTCGACGGCATCGCCGGCCAGACGTTCGGCGGCTTCCTCGCCCGCGGCGTCACGATGCGGCTCACCGGGGCCGCGAACGACTACGTCGGTAAGGGCCTCTCCGGCGGCCGCGTCATCGTCAACACGCCCGCCGAGGCAAACTACGAGGCCGCAGAGAACATCCTCATCGGCAACGTCGCTCTCTACGGCGCGACGCAGGGCGAATGTTACGTCAACGGCCTCGCCGGCGAGCGCTTCGGCGTCCGCAACTCCGGCGTGAAGGCGGTCGTCGAGGGCGTCGGCGACCACGGCTGCGAGTACATGACCGGCGGCGTCGTCGCCGTGCTCGGCGAGACGGGGCGCAACTTCGCCGCGGGCATGTCCGGCGGCGTGGCCTACGTCTACGACCCCGACGACGAGTTCGCCGCGAAGGCGAACACCGAGATGGTGACGCTCGAAACCCACCTCGACGACAAGGACGAGGCGATGCTCACCCGACTCGTCGAGAACCACCTCGCGTACACCGAGTCCGACCGCGCGGTCGAACTGCTCGACGACTGGCAGTCGGTGCTCGGCGACTTCGTGAAGGTGATGCCCGACGCGTACGCCGAGGTCATCGCCGAGGACGGCCGCGAGGACGTGCGTAACGAACTTCCGGCGAAGGCGGGCGCAATCGTCGACGCCGGGACCGACAGAGTCGGCGCAGCGACGACGAGCGACGACTGAGGACCGACTCGACCGTCAGCGACTGACGGTTCGGTCGCCATCCCGCGTTTTCTTGCTGTTCGGCGTGTTTTTTCGGACTGTTTCGTATCACTTACCGAACAGATAATGATGAGCCGTCCGGGGCCATGTCGGCGTGGACATGACCCGTGATTACTCGCGGCGGACGGTTCTCGCCACGCTCGGTGCTCTCGCGGCATCCGGCGTGGCCGGCACCTCGCTCGCGGACAGTCACTCGACAGCAGAATCGGACACGGTCACGACCGAGGATTGGTCGCAGTCTCGTGCAGAGCCGGGGCGCACCGGCGCAGTCGCTCCCGAATCGGCACCCGACGACGAGTACGCCGCCCTGTCGTGGCTCGACGGAACGTGGCATAAGACCAGCGCGAACGAGGTACTCGTCGACGACGGGGCCGTCTTCCAGACGTTCTACACCAACGACAGCACGTTCCGAGGGGGCGTCGTCGCCTACGAGGCCGACACGGGCGAAGAACGTTGGAAATACATTGCCCCGGAGTACGGGGCGTCAGAACCCGGAATCGGCCGGGTGACCGACACACCAGCCGTGGCAGAAGGGACGCTCTTCGTGACGAGTGAGGCAGGATACACCGATTCGGACGTCAAATACGGTGGACTCCACGCGCTCGACTTGGATACCGGCGAAATTAATTGGCAGAAGACACCAGCGGACTACGCGAGTCCGGACAAGGAGTGGCTCGGGACGCCGCTCGTCGCCGACGGCTCCCTCTACGTCCAACACCTGACAAACGCCAGCGCAGACCCGGACCAACAGGAGTCGGTCGTCGTGGAACTCGACCCCGAGAGCGGCGAAGTCGTGTGGCGCTCCGACGCGTCGTACCGGACCTATCCCTACATTGGCGACGACGAGACGCTCTACGGGATGGCGACGTACACCGACGAGAAGAACGAACTCGTCGCGTGGAACGCGAACGACGGGAGCAGGCGGTGGACCGCAGTGCTGGAAGACGGTGTGAACTTCGTCGACTCGGCCCACAAAAACGGTCGCATCTACCGTTCCTCCGGGAATCGGTTCCGAACCGACGAGATAAACCGAGTCGTCGCACACAGCGACGAGGACGGGAGCATCGAGTGGGAGACGAGACTCACACCCGACGGCGAGGAGTCGGTGCGGTTCATCAGCGCACCGGCCGTCGCCGACGGCACCGTCTACGTCACCACCGCGCTCGACGTGGACTCGGTGGCGGAAGAGGGTATCCTCTCGACGGTCGCCGCGCTCGACGCCGACACCGGAGACATGCTGTGGACGCACGACACCTCGACGGAACTCCACGGCGACCCGAGCGTCGCAGGCGACACCGTCTACCTCGGCGGGAGCGCCATCCCCAAGGCTATCGGAGACCTCGAACGCGAACGCCGACATCCCACGATACACGCGCTCTCGACCGAAGACGGGACCCAGCAGTGGTCCTATCTGGTTCGACACGAGCAGGACGCACCGTCTCGAAAAGCATCGACGCCGGCGCTCGCGGACGGACGAATCCTCACGGGCTATCTGGAAGAAGCGTCCACGGAGCAAGCCGGGGTGTTCGCCCTCGAAGGGAGTCCGGAGGCCCCCGATTCGAGGAATCTTCCGCGTTCTTCGGACGCCCCGGTCGCCCGCATCGTCACCGACCCCGAAGACGCCGACTCGGCGGACCTCGATTCCGGGACCACCGTCGCCCTCGACGGAACCGCGTCGACGGGTGAGGTGGCGACCTACGAGTGGCAGTTCGGCGAGGGCGCATCGTTCGAAGAACGCGGTTCGACGACAGAGATTACGCTCGACTTCTGTGGGACGCTCGACGTGACGCTCCGCGTGGCGGGTCCCGACGGCAACCAGAGCACCGACAGGGTTCGTCTCTCCACCGACAGATAGTCGCACAAGCGGGACTGCGGCCCACCCTCGTCGCCCCATTTTTCCACCGGCCGTCCGAACTCGATGGTATGCCCCGCGAGTACGACAAACTCGTCCGCGACGACATTCCCCGAATCGTCCGCGAGTCGGGCGAGACGCCGGTCGTCCACGTCGCCGACGACGAGGAGTTCGACCGCCGACTGCGCGAGAAACTGGTGGAAGAGGCCGAAGAGTTCGCCGAATCCGGGCGCGTCGAAGAACTCGCAGACGTGTACGCCGTCGTCGACGCGGTCCTCGCCCGACGCGACGAGGACTGGAAGACGGTCCAGACGGCAGCACGAGAGAAGGCGACCGAGCGCGGTGGGTTCGAAGACGGCATCGTGCTCGAACGGGTGGAGTGAGGTCCAGCGGCCGGGACGGGTTCCGGCACCCGCCACCGATTCTCCCACGTTTTTCACCGCGCGCGCCCTCGACCGAGACATGGACAACGCACTCGTCATCGGCGGCACGCGGTTCATCGGCCGCCACCTCGTCTCGGAACTCCTCGACGGCGGCTACGCCGTGACCATCTTCAACCGCGGCAACCACGACAACCCCTTCGAGGACGACCCGCGCGTCCAGCACGTCCAGGGCGACCGAACGGACGACGAGGCGCTCCGGACCGCGAAGCTGACCGTCGACCCCGACGCCATCTTCGACTGCGTGGCGTACAAGCCCGCCGAGGTCGCCTCCGCGGTCGACATCTTCGCCGACGTGGACGCCTACGTCTACATCTCCAGCGGCGCGGCCTACGGACGCGAGGTCATTCCGAAGCGCGAAAACGAGACGCCGCTTTGCGACTGCACCGACGAGCAGGCGGCGGACGACTCGGGCGCGAGCTACGGCCCGCGGAAGGCCGAGGGCGACCGGGTCGTCTTCGAGGCGGCCTCGCGGGGTATCAACGCGATGTCCGTCCGCCCCTGTATCGTCTACGGCCCGGAGGACTACACAGAGCGCCTCGACTACTGGATCGACCGCGTGCTGAACTACGACCGCGTCGTCGTCCCCGGCGACGGGACGAACGTCTGGCACCGCGCCTACGTCGAGGACGTGGCGAGCGCGATGCGCGTCGTCGCCGAGGAGGGCGAGGCCGGCGAGGCCTACAACGTCGGCGACAGGCGGCTCGTCACGCTCGAAGAGATGGTTCAGGTCATCGCCGACGCCGCGGGCACCGACGTCGAAGTCGTCCACGCGGGCGAGCGCGAACTCGCCGCGACGGACCTCTCGATGGACGATTTCATCCTCTACCGCGGCTACCCGCACGTCCTCGCGACGGACAAACTCGCCCGCCTCGGCTGGGAGTCGACCCCCGTCGAGGAGGCGATGCGCCGGTCGGTCGCCGACCACCGCGACAGCGACCGCGACGGCTCCGAACACGACCCCGGCCGCGACGCCGAAGAACGCGTGCTGTCGATTCTCGACACGCTCTGAGGAGGGTCGGAAAACCGGGACCGCGGTCGCGACGGGGTTTCGTTCAGCCGCTGAACTGGCCGTCGTGGTCCATCTCGGGGACCTCGTCTTCGAGCCACTCGCGGAACCACTTGACGCGCTTGAGCCGCTGGTGGGCGAAGCTCTGGGCCGTGTCGGTCTCGAGACGCGCGGACGCGTCGCGGCCGCGCTCGAAGACGCGCTCGACCATCTCGGCGGCGTCCATGTGCGTCCGCGCCTCGTAGCCCATCCGCAGGAGCATCAGCGCGGTGCCGTTCGCGCCGATTTTGTCGAGGATGTCGGCCTCGATGAGACAGCGCGTCTCCAGCGACACGTCCGTCAGCGGCCCCTGATACGAATGGTCGGAGACGACCTGACACACCTGGTCGACGAAGGACTCTGGGTAGTCACCGTGGGTGCTGAGGAACTCGCGGGCGACGCGAGCGCCCTCCTCGGCGTGGACCTCCTGGTCGGCTTCGAGCTTCGAGATGTCGTGAAAGAGCGCGGCGACGCGGACGACGTCGACGTCAGCGCCCTCGCGGTCGGCGATGCGCGTCGCGAGGTCGACGACGTTGAGGATGTGATTGAACCGGTACTCCGCGGAGTGCCACGGGTACCAGCGCATCCGTCCGCCGTCGTCTTCGTTTTCGACGCTCGCAGAGAGATAGTCCGAGACGAAACGCTTCATATCCTCGAACTCCGCGTCGGAGACGGCCGACTCTTTGATTTCAACGCCCACGGCAGAACCTCCGTAGGTGTTGGCACGTGCGTATTCTCATTACACGGAATGAGGGTCGTTCCACTCTTAGGCGTTACGACCACCCTGAGTCGCGCGAACCGGGCTCTCGGGCGACCAGACCGGGTCTCGTGGCCGGCGGTGTGACTCGGTGCCACATCGGCGGGAGTTAACTCGACCGACCGCGTCGTCCCCGCCGTGACCGAAGCACGATACCTCGACGACGCGACGACACACGAGTTCGAGGCGACCGTCGAGACGGTCCGCGGAAGCGACCGCGTCGTCCTCGACCGGACCTATTTCTACCCGACCGGCGGCGGCCAACCGAACGACACGGGCACCCTATCGAGAGACAGCGAGAACGGCGACGGCGAGACGTGGGACGTGACGGAGGTGCGGAAACGCGACCGAATCGAACACGTCGTCGCGGGCGACGCCCCCGAGCCGGGAACGACCGTCTCCGGACGCGTCGACGCGGCGCGGCGGCGGGCACACAGCCGCTACCACACGGCCCAGCATCTCCTCTCTGCGGTCCTCCTCGACGAGTTCGACGCCGAGACGACCGGTAACCAGCTGTACGCCGACCACGCGCACCTCGACTGCGCCTACGACCGCTTCGACGGCGACGACCTCCGGACCATCGAGACGCGCCTGAACGACCTCGTCGCGTCCGACCTCCCCGTTCGGTGGTACAGCCTCGACCGCGACGAGGCCGAGGCGACGCTCGACCCCGAGCGCACCCGACTGCACCTGCTCCCGGACTCGATTCGAGAAGTCCGAATCGTCGAAATCGGCGACTCGGACGACCCCTTCGACCGGACCGCCTGCGCGGGGACGCACGTCTCGGCGACGGGCGACATCGGCACGGTTTCCGTCACCGGGCGGACCACCCAAGGCTCGACTCACGAGCGCGTGAACTTCGTCCTCGAATAGCCGATTCGACCCCGACTGAACCCGACTGACCGCCCGCGACTACGCCGACTGGGCCGCCTCGGTCCGCGCCCGTGGCTCGCACACCCAACCTTCCTTGACCGGGACCAGTTCGTAGCCCGCCTCCCGGAGCAGGGCCTTCGCCGCCGCCTCGTCGTGGCTCCCGCGGGCGTCGTGCAGTTCGAAATACACCGTCGGCCGGTGCTCGCGGAGGACCGTTTCCGCCCCCCGGAGCACGTTCAGGCCGAACCCCTCTACGTCCACCTTCAGGTGGTTCGGCGGCGGGACCGTCCCGGAATCGACGAGCGAGTCGAGCCGCCGCATCGACACCGACGCCGTGTCGACGACCTGCGCTTCCCACGCGCTCGCGTGGTCCCGCGAGAACGAACCCAACTCGTCGTAACTCGACAGGTGGAACTCCCGCGACTCGTCGGCCTCGCCGAGGCCGCACTCGAGAAGGTCCACCCGGTCGCCGAAGTCATTGACCTCGACGTTCGCCCGCAACTGGTCGGCGACGTCAGGGTGCGGTTCGACGGCGACGACCCGCGCGGGGGACTCGCTGGCCGCGGTTGCGAGCGTGTAGGTTCCCGTGTTCGCGCCCACGTCGACCACGACGTCGCCGTCGTCGAGACCGAGCAACAGCGCCTGCAGGAGCACGTCGTTGCCGTGGCGGTTGTACAGTTCGTAGCTCCTGAAACTCGTGCGCCCGACGTGCTTCTTCGTGGCGACGAGCCGTCGTTCGTAGTTCGCCCGAACGACCGCGTAGTGGAGGGAGTACGCGAGGTGGCGAGCGGCCGATACCGGGTGCAGCAGAGACACGTTAGTATACTGTCATTGTCCGGTATTAAAAATCGCTCGGCAGCGAAGCGACTCGGCGTGTCGTGTTTTCGAAGGTTCGGTGGGATCGAATTTCGACGAGACGACGCGCTCTTCGCGTCGGTTCGTCGGAGAAGTTTGAGTAGTCCCGGGCGGATTCGAACCGCCGTCAGCGGCTGTCTTCTCGGCACGCATTGAACCGTACCAATCCAAAGGCCGCTATGATTGGCCACTACACCACGGGACTTCGGTCACGGTGTCCACTCGTCGGTTGTCCGCTGGTAAATGAAAACGCTTCGGTTCCGGCCGGTCGGCGGCGGCGATTAATCGGCGACTTCCGTCTCCGTCTCGGGCTCCGCGCCGCACACCTCGAGATACTCGCAGGCGTCCGTCTCGGGGTCGAAACAGTCCGGACACTCGGAGTTGCGGTCGATGATGGTGTCGAGTCGCTCCGCGATCATCCCGTCGATGACGGGTTCGAGTTCGCGGGCCTCCGCGCGGAACTCCTCGACGTCGAGGACGTTCGAGAGGAAGCGCTCGATGATGCAGTAGGTCTGGAGCGCGTCGCGAGCGCGGACGATACCCTCGTCGGTGAGGGTGACGCCCTTGTACTTCTCGTGTTCGGCGAGGCCGCGGGATTCGAGTTTGCCGATCATCTCGTTCGCGCTCGCCGGGCTCACCTCCATCATGTCCGCGAGCGCGCCGGTGGCTGCCGGGCCGTTCTCCATCTCCTGCAGCAGGTAAATCGCCTTGACGTATTGGTCTGCCGTGTTCATCGTTTCACTCGCGGTCTTCCATGATTCGCGTTACTTCTTCTACGCCCTCGGCCTCCTCCTCGCGAATCGCCGACAGCGTCGCGACGAGTTCCTCGCGGTCGATAGAGAACTGTGCGTCGCTCGCCTCGATGGCCTCGATGACGTCGTCGTAGAACTTGTAGGCGGTCTCCTCGTTACAGAGTTGGTCGTAGAGAACGCCGTCGAAGTCCTCGGGTTTCGTCTGGCCGTACTGGGCTTCGACCAGCGCCTCTATCTCCTCGAAGGGGACGCTGTCGACCTCCAGCCGGTCGATGACGGCTTCGAGGCGTTCGCGGTGGTCGGCAGACTCCTCGGCGGCGTGCGAAAGAAGGGCTCGAACCTCCTCGTCGAGCGCGTCTTCGCCGAGTTCCTCGTGGTGGTGGTAGGCGCGTGCCTCCACGACCTCTTCGAGGACGATACCGATCTGGAGGAGTCGGGCGAGCTGGTGGTCCGAGGTGACCTGATACCCGACGCTCACGGACTCGTCCCCCTCGACGTTCGAAGACACGGTCCCACGACGTACATACACACCTCTCCGGGAGTAACCGACTTAAGCGGTTCCCTCGCGGGTCGGCGGGACGAGAAAAACGGTCGTCGAAGCCGCGCCGCGGAGCGGTCTGCCTACCGCAGGCGGGCCGCGATGAGTTCTTCGAGGTCGTCGCGGAACTCGTCGACTGCAATCTCTTCGAGGACGGGCACGAAGAAGCCCTCCACGAGCATGTTACGGGCCTGTTCTTCCGGGATGGACCGAGAGACCATGTAGAAGAGGTCCTCGGCGTCGACCTGCCCGACGGAGGCGGCGTGAGACGCCTCGGTGTCGTGGTTGTTGATGATGAGCTTCGGCGACGCGTCGGCCTCGGACTGGTCCGAGAGCATCAGCGTGTTCTCGCGCTGGTAGGAGTTCGTACTCCACGCGTCGCGGCCGACGTCCTGGACGCCCTCGTACACCGAGCGCGCCTCGTCGTCGAGGACGCCGCGGGTCACGAGGTCGGCCGTCGTGTTCTCGGCCTTGTGCCAGACGCGGGCGTTGACGTCGAGATGCTGGTCGTCGTGACCGAAGAACGCGCCGACGATTTTCGTCTCCGACGCTTCGCCGTTGAGTTCGGTCTCGACGTCGCTGCGGGTGAGCCGCGAGCCGAGGTTCCCCTCGATCCAGTTGACGGTCGAGTAGGTGTCGGCGTCGGCGCGCTTGAGCGAGTACGTGTACGTCTCCTCGTCGAGGTTCTGCAGGGAGCCGTACTGGACGTACGAGTTCTCGCCCGCGTCGATTTCGACGAGGTTCGAGAAGTACCGCGCGTCGTCGACGCTGTCGCCGGATTCGACGGCTTCGAGGATGGTGACCGACGAGGACTTCTCGGTGACGACGAGCGTGTGGCTGAACAGCGACCGAGAGTTCATCTCGGCGCGAATCTTCACGTCCTCGGCGTCGACGCCCTCGGGGACGTAGATGAACGTGCCCGTCGTGAACAGCGCCGCCGAAAGGGCGGTGAGGTAGTTCGACTGGGGGTCGACGACGGAGCCGAACCGCTCCTTGATGAGGTCGCCGTACTCGGAGAGCGCCTCCGTGAAGGGGAGGACGACGACGCCTTCGGGCGACTCGCGGGTCGTCTCGTCGGCCTGGTTCAGCGGGTCGACGAGCGACTCGAAGTCGAGCGCTTCGAGGTTCGTCCAGCGGCGACCGGGCGTCTGGATGACGTCCGGTAGTTCGAGCTCGTCGAGTGCTTCGAGGGCCTCGAGACGGGTCTCGAGGAGCCACTCCGGCTCGTCCCGTGCGTCCGAAATCTCTCGTACCGTCTCTGCGGACAGGTTCGCGGGAAGTTGCGCACTCATTGGTTATCCGAGGCTACCCTCCATCTCGAGTTCGACGAGTCGGTTGAGTTCGACCGCGTACTCGATGGGCAGTTCCTCCGTGATGGGTTCGATGAACCCGGAGACGATCATCTGCTTCGCGTCGTCGTCGTCGAGACCGCGCGACTGGAGGTAGAAGATGTCCTCGTCGCCGATCTTGCCGACGGTCGCCTCGTGGGCGACGTCCACCGTGGACTCGTTGATCTCCATGTACGGCATCGTGTCCGAGGTGGACTCGTTGTCGAACATGAGCGCGTCACACTCGACCGCGGTCGAGGAGTTCTTCGCGCCGTTGGCGATGTGGACGAGACCGCGGTAGTTCGTGCGGCCGCCGTCCTTCGAGATGGACTTCGACTCGATGGTCGACTTCGTCTCGGGGGCGTTGTGGTACACCTTCGCGCCGGTGTCGATGTTCTGGCCCTCGCCCGCGAAGGCGATGGTGATGTGGTTGTCGGAGGCGCCGCGGCCCTTCAGAATCGAGGCCGGGTACAGCATGGTGGCCTTCGAGCCCATCGAGCCCGAAATCCACTCCATGCGACCGCCCTTCTCGACGATAGCGCGCTTGGTGTTGAGGTTGTAGGTGTTCTTCGACCAGTTCTGAACGGTCGAGTACTGGACGTGGGCGTCCTCGCCGACGAACACTTCGACGCCGCCGGAGTGGAGGTTGAACGCGGAGTACTTGGGAGCCGAACAGCCCTCGATGTAGTGGACTTCGGAGCCCTTCTCCGCGACGATGAGCGTGTGCTCGAACTGGCCCATGCCCTCGGAGTTCATGCGGAAGTACGCCTGCACCGGCATCTCGACCGTCACGTCCTCGGGGACGTAGACGAACGAGCCGCCGGACCAGATAGCGCCGTGAAGCGCCGCGAACTTGTTGTCGCTCGGGGGGACGCACTTCGTCATGAAGTACTCCTTGACGATGTCTTCGTGCTCCTGGACCGCCTGGTCCATGTTCATGAAGACGACGCCTTTCTCCTCCCAGCGCTCCTGCATGTTCTGGTAGACGACTTCGGACTCGTACTGGGCGCCGACGCCAGAGAGGGCGTTCTTCTCGGCTTCCGGGATACCCAGTTTGTCGAAGGTGTCCTTGATGTCGTCCGGCAGGTCGCGCCAGTCGTCGACGCCGCCGCGGACTTCCACGTCGGGTCGGATGTACGGGACGATTTCGTCCACGTTGACCTCGGAGAGGTCAGGCTGGCCGGGCCAGTCGGTCGGCATCGGCATCTTCTGGTACTGCTTGAGCGCGCGAAGGCGGCGCTCGAGCATCCATTCGGGCTCGTCTTTGTCCTCCGAGATGACGCGGATGGTCTCTTCGGTGAGACCCTTCTCGGCCACGAACGCGGCCTTCTGCTCCTTCTTGAACTCGAAGCGAGCTTCCGTGTCTGTCTCTTTGAGGTGGTCTTGGTCGGAACTCATGATGTTGGGGGATTACGCGGCTTCGTACACTTCCTCACGGACCCAGTCGTAGCCCTTGTCTTCGAGTTCGGACGCGAGCGAGGCGTCGCCGCTCTTGACGACCTTGCCGTCCAGCATGATGTGGACGTGGTCCGGCTCGACGTATTCGAGGATACGCTGGTAGTGAGTGATCTGGAGGATACCGGTGCCCTGCTCGTCGCGCAGCGCGTTGATACCCTTCGAGACGTCCTGCAGGCGGTCGATGTCGAGACCGGAGTCGATCTCGTCGAGAACCGCAATCGACGGTTCGAGAATCGCGGCCTGAAGGACCTCGTTTTGTTTCTTCTCGCCGCCGGAGAACCCGGCGTTGAGGTAGCGCTGCATGAACTTCTCGTCCATGTCGAGGAGGTCCATCTTCTCCTTGAGGAGCTTCTGGAACTCGGCGACGCCGACTTCGCCGTCGTCGACGTTACCCTCCATCGGGGAGGTGTCGTAGCCGGCTTCCTCTTCTTCTTCCTCGGCGTCCTCGCCGAAGAGGAGCTCCTCGCGCTCGTCGATCTTCGCGTTGAGCGCGGTGCGGAGGAAGTTCGTCATGGTGACGCCCTCGATTTCCGCGGGGTACTGGAAGCCGAGGAAGATGCCGAGCGCGGCGCGCTCGTTCGGCTCCAGTTCCAGAAGGTTCCACGTGCGGGCGTCGTCCGGAATTTCGAGGTCGCCGAAGTCGTCGTCCTCCAGGTGGAGGAGGATTTCGCCGTCGGTTACCTCGTAGGCGGGGTGCCCGGCGATGATTTTAGAAGTCGTAGACTTGCCGGACCCGTTGGGACCCATCAGTGCGTGGATCTCGCCGGATTTGACTTCCAGGTCGACACCTCGCAGAATCTGCTCACCGTCTTCCTCCGCGACACGTGCGTGGAGGTTCTTGATCTCGAGAGTTGCCATCGTTGGTTCGTTGCCTCGTACTCGAAGGGTGGGGAGTATCGCCCATAATGCTTGCGCATTCACCCCCGCCACCTTTTGTAGAAAGAAAATTTGTTTTCAAAACCGCAAAGAACCACGGCAGTTCGGAACGCTCGTCCGGGTTTTGGACAGCCGAACAACGTTACGGTGCCGTCGTCTATGTAACCGAATATAGTTTCATTACTCGGTGATACGGCCGGTCACATGAAGCTCCCGAGGCCGGTCTGTTCCTGTCCGCTTTTCACCTCGTCCCACGACATCCCGAGCGCCTCGATGACGCGGGAGATGGGCCCTTCGAGCGTCTTGGTGAGCATCGTGTCCCAGTCGACCTCGAACGCCTCTGGAATCTGGTCGGCGTACTCGAAGCAGATGACGTCGGGGTCGCGCTTGAACTCGCGGTAGAGGTCGTCGACCTGCGGGTCGAACTCGCCGGTCTCCATCTCGCGGAACCACGACGGGTGGACCTTCTTGAGGTAGACCCGCTTCGGCTTCGAGCCCCGCCCGAAGTTCGTCCCGAGGAAGGCGTTGGCGTACTGCGCGCCCCGAACGTGCGCGGTCGGTGTCTCGTACGCCGAGAGGCGCTTGCCGATTCCGCCGGGGATACCGGCCTGTTCGAGCGGCAGGTTCCCCGACTCGAAGTCGGTGATGATGTCGTGGAGGTAGTCTTTGATGACTTCCGTCTCCTCGCCGTGGACGATCATGTCGATGACGTTCTTCTGGACCTCTTTCGTTATCTGCGCGATGTCCGAGCGCTTGTACTCGAAGCCCGTGATGTCGATGTCGTCGACGTCCTTGCCCTCCTTCCAGACGATGTGGCCCGCATAGCGCTTCTTCTTCCCCGCCTGGAAGAACCGCCGGTACAGCTTCTCGAACTCGATTTGGAAGCGGTGTTCGTCCGCGCCCAACTCGTCGCGCGCGAAGTCGTCGTAGGCGGCGTTGATGTGCTCCTCAATGTCGAACGACTGCTCGATGGCCTCCTGTTTCGACACGTCGGGGCCGAGTTCGAGCATGACGCTGTCGGTGTTGTGAAGGACAATACCTCCAACACCGTCGACGAAGTTTTCGTTTTCTTCGACGCTCAGGTCGTACACGTAGCCGTCGTGGTCGACTTCGGTCAGCACGGGGTCTCGGCCTTCCCGGTAGGTGCTACACGTCCGAATAGTGTACGAGTCTTTACTGTCCCGATACTTGAGCGAGTGTTTTTGCCCCCGTTGCGTGAGCAACATCGAGAGACCGGCAGCAAGTTCTCGGCTCGTCGTCTCGAAGTCGAAGTTTCGCTGTGCGTACGCTTCGGTGTATCGTGGGAATTCGCGAGATCCATCGCCTTCGACGAGCAACGTCAGGAACAAGTCTTGCTTCTCCTCAGGAAGGTGGAAGACGAATGAGGGGATCCGTTTACCACGCGACGTCTGCCCTGCGAACTCGCGGAAGAACACAGCAGCGAGTTCGTTCATCATCTGCAGTTTCAGCGTCTCGTCATTGTACGTGACCGACGCACCGCCTGTGTCCGTTTGATACTCGACGGTTCGCTCCGCTCGTCGGTCGCTCGTAATGATACCGGCGGTCGTGTTCTCGAACAGTCGAGAGTAATCTCGCTGGAGTTGGGCTAGCCACTCACGGTCGGATTCAGCGATACTTGCCCCGAATTCCGACGTCGCCGTCTCGCCAGTGGATGCGCTTCCTTCAGGGACGTACGCACCGAGGAGCCGAATGAGTGCTGCACCATCTTCGCTGTCGATATCGACGAATCGTTTGACTTTGACGGTCGAGTCGACGTCTCGGTGGTGCTCGTGGCCGAACCAGACATACTCGTCGTCCGCATGGATTTGTTTCCGCTTCGTTATCGAATTATCGCTCCCGACGCTCCGTCCGTCCTCGTACTCGCGTTCGTACCCACGAAGGACCTCGTAGACGTCGACCTGCTCGACAGGCTCGACATCGGGTACCTCGGAGACGCGATACGGCTCCGCCACGTCGTCCGGAGAGACAGTTGTGAGGCCGTCTTCACCGGGGACGACGTACGAGTGGTCTCTCGTCGTCGTCGACTCACCGAACTTGTGTTGGAGGTTCACCACCGGTTTGTCTGTGTTATGGCGAATCGCCTGCGCAATCGGTTGCCACTCCGCCTCTCCATCTTCGTTCACAGAGAGGGCGTCCCACCCGTCGAGCGCTCGGCGAGTCTTCCCGGGAGTGGCACTTGCGACGACGTCCCCGTCGGCAGCGATGAGTACCTCAGATTCAGTCGTTCCGCGGGCAAACAAGTCCTCGATAGGAAGGATTCGAACAGTCCCACCGGGGTCTCTGACGACGACCGGGCGATCTCCCGTCACGCTGTCGCCGTAGGCCACGTCGTAGCCGATTTGGTTCGCGGCCTGCTCCGTGAACTCGATGACCTTCCGACCGGTCGCCGTCACCGCCGCGCCCATCTCCTTGTCGTAGAGTCGGAAGCGGTCCCAGCCCAGCACGCCGTACAGCGAGTTCATGATGACCTTCACCGCGGCCTGCTGGCGGTCGAACTGCTCGTACTCCGAGGAGCCGGGGTCGTGGGAGTTCCGCAGCGACTTCTTTTCCTCCCGCTCGGTGAGGAGTTCGTCGACCATCTCCCGAATCATGCCGTCCGGCTCCTGCTGGAAGTGCGTCCCGTTGGGCGCGCGGAACATCTCCCCATCGTAGCGCTCGGGGTCGACTTTCGTCTCCGGCGACGCGTTGATGGTCACCATGCACATCGGGTACAGCGACTTCAAGTCGAGCACCGTGACGTTCTCCTTGACGCCGGTGATGGGGTCGAAGACGGCTCCGCCCTCGTAGTCTTCCGACTCCTGTTTGCCCTTCGAGGGGAGCGCGAACTCACCGTGGACCTTGTGGAGCACGTAGATGTCGACGGTGTCGCCGGGCGTCGGCGCGTCTTCGAGCTTACAGCCGACGAACGTCCGCACCTCGTCCCAGAAGGCGATGATGTCCTGTTTCCGGTCGATTTCGACGCACAGCTCCACGTCACGGAGGTTGTATTCGAGCAGGCGCTCGGGGTCTTCCTCCCAGAGGTCGCCGATGTCGCCCGAGTAGCGCTCCTTGCCCGCGTCGAGTTCGAGTTCGCCGACCGCGTCGAGACGGTAGGATTCGAGTTCGGTGAACTGGGTGCGCTTGTAGGCGTACAGCAGGTCGAAGACGACGCGCCCTTTGATGTCCGGGCCGCCCCAGCCGCCGCGCCAGACCTCGCCGAGCCGCGACATGCGGTTGTAGTCGAGGTTCAGGTCGGTCCTCCTGTCGACCTCCTCCAACCGGTCGAGGAAGTACGGCGCGTCGAAGTCCTCGAAGTTCCACCCGGTGAGGATGTCGGGGTCGGTCTCCTCGATGTACGAGAGGAAGGCGTCGAGCATCGTCGCCTCCTCGTCGAACGTCCTGACCTCCACGTCCGCGTCCTCCCCGAGGAACTCGTAGTTCGGCAGCGAGTCGGGGCGCTTGCCGAGACCCTCCTCGGCGACGGCGTGCCAGACGACGTACTCGTCGCGGTAGGAGTCGTGGCTGGTGAGGCAGATAATCGGCTCTTCGCCATCCTCGGGGAAGCCGTTCCGGTCGTTGACCTCGATGTCGAAGGTGTTCACCCGAAGGCTCGCGTCGACCTCCGCGGGCGCAACCTCCTGGTGGGGTATCTGAATCGACCCGTCGTCGAGGCGGCGCTCGGGGACGCGGACGCCGCTCTTGATGTCCTTGTCGATGAGCAGGCGGTTCGGAAAGAGGATGTCCGCCTCGTAGTGGTCGAACTCGTCGCGAATCTGGCCGACGTCGCGGGGGGTGCGGCCGTAAATCTTCGTTAGCTCCTCGCCACGGATGCTCTCGTAGCCGTCCTCGGTGCCGGTGATGACGTCCTTGTCGAGCGCGTCGTCGTCGAGGCTGGCGGTGGGCGCGTAGAAGTACGGCCGGAACCCGAGCACGCGGACGTGTTCGGTCTCGTCGTCCGCCGTCCGACCGAAGATGTGAATCACCGGGTACTCGTCGCGGCCCGCGCCCTCGATGGTGTAGTCGACCTGCGTGACGGCCAGTTCGACCGTCCCGTCCGGGTCGGGAAACCGCACCTCGTCCGTGTCGATGACGTCGGAGACGTGCTGGCCGGCGTCGCCGGCGACGATGGCGGCCTCCTCGTCAGGCCGCGCGTCGCCCGCGCCGTCGGCGTCGTTCCCCCCGAAGTCGGTCAGACCCGTCTGCGTCATGCCAGTCGCTTCGATGGCGCGGCTAAAAACCCCGGCGTTTCCGCGTACTGCACCCCGAACCACGGAAAGACATATATCCATGTGTGACATTCCTTGTCACACGATATGACCGACCACGCAACTCCGGAGCGGTGGGATGGCACGATCGACGGCGACGGACCGGCTGGTCCGACTGGAGCCGAGACGGTCGAATCCTACGACATCGACGGTGGCGTGGTGTTCTATGACGCGGAGAACCCACTCGCGTGGGTCGAGGCATCGCGGTCGATGCGCCTCGACGACTGCGCCTGACTCGGCCGAAACGGACACTTTTTCTCGGCACGGCGTCTCGACGCGAGCGTGACGGACGACGAGCGACGCGAGGGAACGCCCGCCGCTGGCGCGGAAGACGAAGGCGACGAGGCGGAGCGTCCGTCGGCGGACATGGCCTCGAAAATCGACCCCGAAACGCGATGGGGCGACCCCGAGGCCCGCTGGGGAGACCCGGAAGCCCGCTGGGGGAACCCCGAGAAGGAGCTCCCGACGATTCCCCGCGTTCGCATCCCCGGCGAGGACGCCGACGACGAGGACCCGGACGGCGAGAGCGACGGCGACGACGCACCGGAGTTCTCCCCCGACGTGAATCCCGAGGTAGCCCGTCTGTTCTGGGCGAGCGTCGTCCTCGCGAACGTCGGCCTCGCGGGGGTCACGGTCGGCCCGATGCTCGCCTACTTCCGCGGCGACACGCTCCTCGGCGCAGGCCTGTTTCTGTTCGGTACGGTCGTGCTCGTCCGCGTCTACTCCATCTACCGAGAGTTCAAGCGAGGGGAGTGGCGGGACGATGGGGACGATGCGGACGACGGTGATGTAAGCGACACCGACGAAGACGCTCCCGAGCGCAACCGCTAACAGTCGCCGCGCCCTTCGCCGAGACATATGCGAACCGTCCGCGGGCCAGACGGCCGGACGTACCTCCTCGTCAAGCAGTCGAGCGACGCCAGCCGCGTCCGCGACCCGGAGACCGGCGAGGAGCGATACCTGCCGAACGACGACCTCGAAGCCGTGAGCGGCGAGTCCCCGCTCGAAACCGCCGCGCGCGCCGTTCCCGAACCGGTCCGGAAGATACTCGTCGCGGTCCCGACCGAGCGCGGACTGGGCTTGCTCGTCGACCTCGTCGACCGCGGGCCGCTCCCCGTGGTCGACCTCCTCGGGGCCTACGACCTCTGCGAGAGCGACCTCCACGGCCTCCTGACCGAGTTCCGGGTCGCCGGCCTCGTCGCCGAGACCACGGTCTACGGGGAGCGCGGCTACGAGGCGACCGACGCCGCAAAAGAAGGGGTCGAACTACTCCGGGCGAGCGCATAAGGCACTCGCGGCGGAACCGACCCGCACTCAGTCGTCCGCGAGCGCGCTCTCGACTATCGGCGCGTCGGTCCGCTCGACCGTCGAGCGGTTCGTCGTCGGGTTCTTCTCCACGCGGACGAGGTCGTCGGCCGCGCCGACCAGTTCGTCGTCGTGACTGACGATGAGAATCTGCTTGACGCCGCGGCTCTGCATGTCCCCGACGAGGTCGACCAACCGCGAGACGTGGCCGTCGTCGAGGAAGACCGTCGGTTCGTCGAGGATGAGCGGCGGAAGCGGGGCCGCGCCGTCGATTCCCTCGGCGAGGAGCCGGTAGATTGCACACCGGAGGCTGAGGTTGAACAGGGCGCGCTCGCCGCCCGAGAGCTGTTCGGGTTCGAGCGCGGTGCCGTCCTTCTGGAACACCGTCAGCCCGTACTCGCCGTCGAGTCGGATGCGCGAGTAGGCGTCGTTGGCGTAGACGAGGTCGAACGTCTCGTTGAGCATCCGTTCGAGCACCTCGACGTTGCGCTGTCGAAGCTCCGCCCGGAGGTCGCCGTAGGTCGATTCGAGCGTCGACACCTCCTCGTGGACCGATTCGAGGGCGCCGACGCGCTCGGCGAGGTGTTCGCGGCGCTCCCGGAGGTCGTCCAACTGTTCGAGTTCGGCCTCGACGCCGCCGACGCGGCTCTGGAGTTCGTCGCGCTTGTCTCGCAGTTCGGGGAGCACTTCGTCCTCGACCCGTTCGAGATACGTCGCGGCGTTCTCCTTGCGCTGTCTCGCTCCCTCGACCGCCTCCTCGTCGACCGTCTCGCGGAGTTCGTCGCGGCGCTCGCGACGCTCTCGGAGGTGTTCGCGGCGCTCGCGATTCACGTCTGCGAGCGTCTCGCGCTTCTCGCGGAGCCGGTCCCGCACGTCGATTTTCTCGGCCCGCGCGTCGACCAGCGACTCGACGCGGTCGAGTCGGTCGCGCCGCTCGTCGAGTGCTTCGAGGTCCGCTTCGAGCGACTCGACCGTCTCCGCGACCTCCTCGGCCCGCTCGGCCTGCGTCGTCGCGGCCTCGCGTTTCTCCTCGGCCTCGGCTTCGAGTTCCGCGGCCACTTCGCGTTTCTCCGCGGCGGCCTCGCGGCGGCTCTCGACGGTCCCCTCGCGGTCGGCGATACGTTCTTCGACGAGGTCGAGTTTGTCGCGCTGAGAGCTCGCGCGGTTCTCGATTTCGACCAGTGCCTCGGCCGCCTCGACGGCCGCCGAGCGCGACTCGACGTCCGATTCGAGCGAGTCGAGGTCGGCCTCCAGCGATTCGACCGCGGCCTCGCGCTCGCTGATGGCGTCGACGTGGGGCGAGCCCTCGACCGGCTGTCCGCACTCGGGACACTTGCCCGCGTCGCGGAGGCGCTCGGCCTCGGCGAGGCGCTCGCGCGCGTTCTTCAGTTCGGTCTCCGTCTCCGCGAGCGACTCGCGGGCGTCGGACCGCGCCTCACGCCGTTTTTCGAGGAGGTCGGCGGCCTCGCCGAGTTCGACGGGGGCGTCTTCGAACCGCGCTTCGGCGTCGTCGAGCGACGACCGAAGCTCCGCGCGCGTCTCGCGGAACGATTCGAGTTCCCGTTCGGCCTCGGCGGCGGTCTCCGCGTCGGCCTCGGCGGCCTCGCGTTTCTCCTCGGCGCGCGATTCGAGGTCGGCGGCGCGCTCGGCGAGCCGCTCGGCCTGCGTCTCGAACGCCTGCGCCCGCGTCCGCGCCTCGGAGAGGTCGTCGCGCAGCTCGGATTCGCGCTCCGAAAGCGCCTCCCGCGCGCCGGCAATCGCCTCGTCGCTCGCGTCGTCGAGGTCGGACCGGTCGAGGGCGTCGTCGATGTCGGATTCGAGGTCGTCGGCGGCGGCGTCGAGTTCGCGGACGCGCTCCGAGAGGTCGTCGCGCTTCGTCTCGTCCGCGGAGATTTTCGCGGTCAGGTCCTCGATTGCCGCCTCGACCTCGTCGAGTCGCTCCCGCTTTTCTGCGTGCTCGTCGAGCGTCGCCTCGGCGGCGTCGAGCGCCGCCTTCGCCTTGTCGCGCTGGCCCTCGTAGTTCGAAATCTCCTCGTCGAGGGAGTCGAGTTCGGATTCGAGCGCGTTGAGCGTCGCGTGGAGGTCCGCCTCCTCTTTCGTCTCGATTTGCGACTCGACGTCTTCGAGGACGCTCCGCTTTCTCGTCAGCACGTCTTCGACCCCGAGCCGGGCGTTGCCGGCGCGCTCGCGGTACGTTTCGAGCGTTCCGAGTTGCAGGAGGTCGTCTATCATGTCCTGGCGCTGGCTCGGCGTCGCGTTGATGAGCTTGTTGACCTCGCCCTGCTGGACGTACGCGCAGTTCACGAACGCCTCGGCGTCCATGCGCAGGAGCGACGCGACGTGCCGGCGAACGTCGCGCGCGCCGTCGACGGTCCCCTCGGGACCTTCGAGGACGCACTTCGCGGTGGTCGCGCGGTCGCCGGAGACGCGAACCCGACGCTCGATGCGGTACTCGCCGCCGTCGTGGACGAATTCGAGCGCGATTTCGGCGTCGGCGGCGCCCGTCGTCACCACGTCTTCGAGCGTCCCCGCGAGCGCCTTCGAGCCGTAGAGCGCGAAGAAACACGCTTCGAGGAGCGACGACTTTCCGCTGCCGTTGACGCCGTGGATGACCGTAACGCCGTCTCGGAGGTCGAGTTCGGCGTCCTCGTAGGGTTTGAAGTTCCGGATGGCGATGCGGGTGAACCTCACGCGAAATCACCCAGCGAACTGTCGCGGCTCGCCGCCGGTTCCGCGGCGGCCTCCGAGTCGGATTCGGTCGTCGTTTCAGCGGTGGTCTCGGTCGTCGGCTCTGTGTCGGCCTCGGCCGCGTCTTCGGGGGCTTCCGCGTCCTCGACGGTCTCCGGCTCCCCGGCCTCGACGCCGTCGTCGCTCTCGATGTCATCCTCGCTCTCGGCGGCGACGAAGGCTCCGGGGTCGTCGGAGAGCAGCGATTCGACGCGCTCGCGGACCTCGTCGCGGACGTTCGAGTCGGCGACCTTGCTCGCGCGGACCGTCTCGTCCACGTCGAGGGCGGCGCTCGACAGGCCCATCTCGCGGACCCGCTCGCGCACCGCGTCGTCGGGGTCGGCGAAGCTCACGTCGGCCGCCAGTTCGGCGTCGTCGGCGATATCGCGCTTGTCGTTGACGCGGGCGACGAGCGCGCCCTCCTCCACGGCGAACGACTCGACCGCCGCGGGCGTGACGGTCTCGCCCTCGCCTCGCAGTTCGACGATGACGACCGCGTCTTCGAGGTCGAACTCGCGGACCCGCTGGCGGACGCGCTCGATGCCCTCGTCGCCGGCGAGGTCGACCTCGACGAAGGCGAACGGGCGCGTTTCGAGGGTGCGCCGGCGGATGTCGACCTCGCCGGGCGCGAACTGAACGAGGTTGTACCCGCGCGGGTCGCGCTCGGTCGCGCTCGCGCGCTCGGTCGACCCGCAGTAGGTCACCCACGTCCCGTCGAGTTCGGCGGTGTCGGGGACGTGGTTGTCACCGAGGAGGACCGCGTCGAAGTCGACGTTCGACTCGGCGAGGACGGTTTCGGTCTCCCAGTCGGCGTGCGCGAAGGGGGTGAACAGACCGTGGGCGACGAGCACCGCGCGCTCGGCGTCGTGCGGTTCGAACTGGTAGTCGAGTTCGTCTCGGCGCGAGCGCGGGACGTGGTCGAGACCGTAGAAGGCCACGTCGCCGACGACGTGGGGGTCGCGTCCGAGTCTCGTCGCCAGTCCGAGGCGCTCGAAGAGGTCGAGCCACTGGCCCCCGCGGGTCGACTCGTGGTTGCCGACGATGGCGAGGAAGGGTATCCCGGCGTCGTCGAGGCGGCGGAGCGCGGCGAGCGTCCCGAGGAGGTCGGGGAGTTCGGGACGGCGGTCGTGGTAGAGGTCGCCGGCGTGGACGACGGCGTCCACGTCTCCGTCGAGCGCGTCCGCGACGACCCGCTCGAAGGCGTCGAGGAAGTCCTGTCGGCGCTCCGGCGAGTGGTACTGCTGATACCCGATGTGGGTGTCGCCGGTGTGTATCACCCGTGTCATCTATCAACCGGTTCGCCACCGCCGCTGAAAACGGTTGTGCGACCGGAGCGGAAGTGGTCGGCGTCCCGCGGTCGCCGCTGAGCGGTTCGGGAACACCGATTCGACACCTCGGTCGCGCCCGCGTCGACGAGCGCGCCGCGCAGGCGGTCGAGGTCCGTGAGGAGCGTCCGTCCGGTGCGCGCGCACTCGTGGTGTCCGCGCCGGTCGGCCTCGCCGACCGCTCGGCGGAGCGTTAGTTCGCCTCCGTCGGAGAGAAACCGGGCGGCAGAGTGGAGCGACTCGAAGGCGGTTCGCGCCTCGGCGACGACTTCGGCGGACGGGCGCGACTCGTAGTCAGGGATACCGGTGTCGGCGTCGGCGAGCGCGGAGAGCGCGCGGCCGACGTCGTCGGGAGCGGGCGAAGACATGCGGCGACGTGGCCGCGCGTTCGGATTTAAATGTTGAGCGTGTAGAGGCGCTTGCGCGCGTCGGAGAACGAAAATCGGGAGTCGACCGCGCCCTCGTCTTCCAGCCGGGAGAGCGCGTAGCGGACGGTACGCGGGGGCAGAAGCGATTCCTCGGCGATTTGGCTCTGGGTGAGCGTGTCCTCGTAGTCGAGAATCTTCGCGACCAACTTCGCGCTCGGGGGCATGTCCCGAACCGATTCCCACCGGTCGTCTGACTGGGGCTCGGACTCGCGTTCGACTGCTTCCGTGGTGCTCATCGTACGAGACACCATGCAATGCTATTAGATAATATTTGCTATCCAGATTTATTACTATGGGGAATTTATGTGACGCACGTCAGACTCGTCATCCGGGCGGCAGACGGCCCCTAGGCGGCGAATCCCTCACACACCCGAAGCCTCTTATGAACCTGCACCCTATGCCGGATGATGACCGATACTGTGGACGACGTCGACCTCCCCTACGATAAGGACTCGGCGTCGCAGCAGGAGAAGATCACCGCCCTTCAAGAGCGGCTCGAAGTTCTCGAAACGCAGAACGAGGAGATGCGCGACAAGCTCCTCGACACGAACGCCGAGAACAACAAGTATCAACAGAAGCTCGAGCGGCTTACCCACGAGAACAAGAAGCTCAAGCAGTCGCCGCTCTTCGTTGCGACGGTTCAGGAAATCACCGACGAGGGGGTCATCATCAAGCAGCACGGTAACAACCAAGAGGCCCTCACCGAAGTGACAGACGAGATGCGCGAGGAGCTCGAACCCGACGCGCGCGTCGCCGTGAACAACTCCCTCTCTATCGTCAAGCGACTCGACAAGGAGACGGACGTCCGGGCTCGCGTGATGCAGGTCGAACACAGCCCCGACGTGACCTACGAGGACATCGGCGGACTCGAAGAGCAGATGCAGGAGGTCCGCGAGACGGTCGAGATGCCGCTCGACCGCCCCGAGATGTTCGAGAAGGTCGGCATCGACCCGCCGTCCGGCGTGCTCCTGTACGGTCCGCCGGGGACCGGCAAGACGATGCTCGCCAAGGCCGTCGCCAACCAGACGAACGCCTCGTTCATCAAGATGGCCGGCTCCGAGCTGGTGCACAAGTTCATCGGCGAGGGCGCGAAGCTCGTCCGCGACCTGTTCGAGGTCGCCCGCGAGAACGAGCCCGCCGTCATCTTCATCGACGAGATAGACGCCATCGCCTCGAAGCGCACGGATTCGAAGACCTCCGGCGACGCCGAGGTCCAGCGCACGATGATGCAGCTGCTCGCCGAGATGGACGGCTTCGACGAGCGCGGCAACATCCGCATCATCGCGGCGACCAACCGCTTCGACATGCTCGACCCCGCGATTCTCCGGCCGGGTCGGTTCGACCGCCTCATCGAGGTGCCCAAGCCGAACGAGGACGGCCGCGAGATAATCTTCCAGATTCACACCCGGAAGATGAACGTCTCCGACGACGTGGACTTCGTCGAACTCGCCGAGATGGCCGACAACGCCTCCGGTGCCGACATCAAGGCCGTCTGTACGGAGGCGGGGATGTTCGCCATCCGCGACGACCGCACGGAGATATACATGCAGGACTTCCTCGACGCCTGGGAGAAGATTCAGCAGGAAGCCTCGGACGAGACGGAAGTCTCCCGCGCGTTCGCGTAACCGACGCGAGTCGCGTTTCGTTTCGGCTTTCGATTCTACCTTCGCTTTTCGCGCGATTGCGACCGTTGAGTGGCTACGCGGCGAACGCGAAGTACGGCAGGACGAACAGCGCGAGGAACATCGCGGCGAGGATGAGACCGTACCCGCCGAGCGTCGCGGCCGCGGTCAACCACGATTCGCGCCGGCCGGGGAGTTCGAGCGCGGACATACTCGGTCGGTCGCGGTCGTGAATGATAAACCGTCGGTATTCACGCGGCCGAATCGGTGGTGTCAGCGGGAGCCGTCTCCGACGCGGACCCCATCAGGTAGCCGCCGAACCCGATGAACCACAGGAGCACCGGGTAGGCGACGTAGCGCTCGATACCACCCGCGCCGAGGAACGAAAGCGGGTGCGGGAGGCCGAGGAGGCCGAACGCGAAGATGCTCGCCAGGAGGGCGAGGACGAACCCGCCCACCGCGACCGAGAGATACCGGAACGGGGTCTCGATGACCCGCGCGGCGACGACCGCGGAGAGGCCGCCGGCGAAGAACGTCAGGAGGGCGAACAGCCCATGCATCGGGGCTTCGCTCCCGTCGAAGACGCCCACGCCGAGGATGCCTATGCCGAGCATCGCGACGGCGGCGGTGACGACGCGGTCGCGGAGCCCCCGGTGCGCGAAGTAGCTCGCGCCGAGGACCAACAGCCCCGAAAGCACCATCGTCGCGTTGAAAATCGTCGCCGACGGCTGAAGGATGATGCTGTTTGGCGGCCTGGTCGCGCCGAGGTCGCTTATCTCCTGTACGCCCGCGTTGTAGCCGGGGTAGAACGCCTCGGCGGTGATGATTCCCATGAACGCGAGCAGGCCGAACGCGAACAGCATCGCGCCGGCGACGAACCGGTCGCGCCGGTGGTCGTGTGCGCCCGGCGTCTCGGCGATTCGTTCGGGTCGCGTCTCGGTCGGCGGACTGCCGTCCCGTCGGGAGTCGGTGGTTGGTGTCATCGTGCTCACTCCGTCCGTCTAGACGGCTGACGCGTCGATAACACCGACCGATGGCTCTTAAACCGCGAGAATCCGGACGGTCAGGAATCCGCACCCCTCGCCCCAACCCGAACGACTGAAACCGACCGGGTCGCACCCACAGGTATGGGCACGCCACTCGAAAGCCGCGAGGCGCAAGCCGAGGAGGTCCTCGACCGACTGTACGAGGAGTACCCCGACACCACCATCTCGCTTTCCTACTCGAACCGCCTCGAACTGCTCATCGCCGTCATGCTCTCGGCGCAGTGTACCGACGAGCGCGTCAACAAGGTCACCGCGGAACTGTTCGAGAAGTACGACGACGCCGCGGACTACGCCGCCGCCGACCAAGAGGAGCTGGCCGACGACATCAGCTCCATCACCTACTACAACAACAAGGCGAAGTACATCCGCTCCGCGTGCGCGGACATCATCGAGAAGCACGACGGCGAGGTCCCGGACACCATGTCCGCGCTGACCGACCTCGCCGGCGTCGGCCGGAAGACCGCGAACGTCGTCCTCCAGCACGGCCACGACATCGTGGAGGGAATCGTCGTCGACACCCACGTCCAGCGGCTCTCGCGCCGCCTCGGCCTGACCGAAGAGGAGTACCCCGAGCGAATCGAGGAGGACCTGATGCCGGTGGTCCCCGAGCGCGACTGGCAGCAGTTCACCCACCTGTTCATCAGCCACGGCCGGGCCGTCTGCGACGCGCGCAACCCGGACTGCGACGCCTGCGTGCTCGAAGACGTCTGCCCCTCGTCGAAGCTCGACCACGAGGTCGACCTCGCCAGCGGCGAGGCGTGGTGAGCGCTCAGACGAACACGTAACCGCTCAGGTAGCGGTAGATGCCGAGCAGCCACGCGAACACCCAGAAGATGACGTAGCCGAAGACGCCGACGCGGAGGCGGCCGCGCCACGCGCCCATGTTCTCGTGGAGGTCGTCGAGCGACACGTCCTGGTCCGGGTCGCGGTAGAGGTCGGCCTCCCACTTGGCCTGGAAGATGCGGACGATTCCCGTGAGCGCGAAAATGAGCATCGCGTACGCCTGCAGGCCGAGAATCGCGTGGAGGGCGCTGAGCCCGTTGAGCTGCTGAAAGAGCCGGGGGAGCATCCACGTGACGACCGGGACCGTGTTCAACACGAGCCCGGGGAAGATGATTTTGAGGTGGTAGACGAGCACGTCCCACGACACCGTCTCGGCGTCGATCATTATCCACGCGCCGTAGAGGTAAAACGGGAAGCTGGCCGTGACGGTAATCGCGGCGAGCGTGGCGAGCGTCGTCTCGTCTGCCATCGCACGGCGTTAGAACCCGGTCGGCCTAAAGGGACCGATGCGCCGCGTCCCGTTCGAGCGCTAGACCACGCGACAGGGGCTAAACGTCGGCCGCGACCGCCGGGATTCGAGCGCCGGACCACCCCCGTTCGAGCGCCGGACCAGCGGGCGGTCGCTTCCGATGGGCGGCTCGTGGCCGACCGCCCGCGACGAACGCGGTTCGGGGTCGGAACACGTTTACCGGCGTGGACCCTACTCCGTGGCGATGTCAGACTCGTCTTCCGCCCCGGCCGACGACGGCTCGTCACCGGACGCGGACGCCGACGCCGCGATGTCCGACGCGGAGCTCGCGGCCCTCCGCGAGGAGGTCGAAGCCAAGTACGACTTCGAGAACTTCGGCCCGGCCGACATGGCGAAGATGACCCCCGAAGAGTGGGACGCCGCGTTCGACCCCGATTCGTGGGTCGTCGGCGAGGAGTTGCTCGACCGCGTCGAACAGGAACTCCGCTACCGCGTCGCGATTCGCGAGGTGTTCGCCGTCCTCGAACGCGTGACGGAAAACGGCGAGCCACGGATTCTCGCGTACTCCGACGAGGGCTACGCCGTCGTCTACCCGGACGGGAGCGTCGAGGGCGAGGGGACCGTCCTCCGCGACGTGAAACCGACCGTCGCGCTCTGTTCGATGGAGGACTTCGAAGTGAACGACGCGCCCGAGACCGTCAGGCTCCCCGAACCCGAAGAGGTCGCACAGGGGACCGGCGACTTCGGCAACCGAATGCTCCAAATCGTCGCGTTCGGGCAGCTACTCGGTGGGTTCGCGCTCATCGGCGCGTGGCTCGTCCTCCCCGACCTCGATTCGATTATCGCGCCGCTGGCCGGTCTGGGCTTTCTCGTCATCGGCTTTTTCCTCTTCGTCGTCGTGGCGAACGCCCGGCTCTCGGACCGCTTCCGCGCCGAGGAGTACCGAGACAGGCTCCGCGTCATGGGTCTCGAAGGCGGGTCGCGCCCCGAGTTCGTCCCGACGTTCGACGGGGACGAGAACGTCGCGTCCTTGGTCGAGGCCCCCGAGAGAGACGCCCTCAGTTCTGAGGGCTGAGACCGGCGCGCACTCACCTCGCAAACACCCTCCGTGACGGCATAGTCGGTGGGTTTAAGCGCGTCCCATCCTGACGAACGACCGTATGAAAAGGCGGGAGTTTCTCCGAACGGCTGGCGGTGCGACAGCCGCCGCGACCGCTGCCGCCGGGACCGCTGCTGCGCAGGAAGGCGGCGGTGGAGCGCAGGTTCAACCCGACTTCGGTGGCTACCTCGACGGCGTCGACGGAGGCTACGAAGACCTCCGCGGTCAGAGCGAAGTCACCATCGAGGTCGGCGCGTCCGGCAACGGAGGTAACCTTGCGTTCGCACCGGCTGGCATCTGGATCGACCCCGGCACGACCGTGACGTGGGAGTGGACCGGCGAAGGCGGCGGCCACAACGTCGTCGCGAGCGAGGGCGCGTCGCTCGACTCCGGCGCGGCCGTCTCCGAGGCCGGAACGACCTACGAGTTCACCTTCGAGAGCGGTGGTATCACGAAGTACCACTGCGTGCCCCACGAGGCGCTCGGTATGCTCGGCGCGGTCGCCGTCGGCGACGACGTGGCGACTATCAGCACCGGCGGTGGCGGCGAGAAGGAACTGTACGAACTCGGCGTCCCGATTCAGGCCCACTGGGTCGGCTCGGCGACGATTCTGGGCATCCTCGTCACCATCATCTACACGTTCTTCATCTTGAAGTACGGCGAGTCCCCAAATACGGGTAACACCGGAGGTGGCGAATAATGTCTTCGACCGGCAGCACATACGGCGATATTCACCGATACGAACCGGCGCGAGAGAGCACCGCAGCGGCCATCGCAATCGTCCTCCTGACGATTATCGAGGTCGTGTTCGTGTTCCTCTTCACCTACGGCTTCGTCTCCGGGTGGGGCCTGACGGACACGGGGAACATGTTCCTCGGCGGCGTCCTCGCCGTCATCTTCGTGGACCTCGCGTTCATCCTCGCGCTGTACCGCAAGGAGTTCCTCCCCGACGTGATGATCGTGAAAAAGCGGCGTCGCAAGTGGGAAGACCTCTACGTCCGCGAGGAGGACGTCGACGGTGTCACCTTCAGCAGCGACGACGCGTGGGAACAGGTCAAACGCGCGGTGTACCCCTACTACAAGCGATAAACCATGAGTCTCGAACGCAAAGACGACTACGACCACAAGGCCTGGATGAAAAAGAAGGACCTCACCCCGGTCGAGGCCACCTTCCTCACCACGCTCATCTGGCTGGATAAGCGACTCCGCATCGTCGATTATCTGGAACTTCTGGAGACGCTCTACTACCGAGTCAACCTCCAGATGCCGAAGAGCCACACCGAGCAGTACAACCTCGACAACAAGTTCTGGTACTGGTACCCCCTGTACACGCTCGGCTTGTTCTCGACGCTCGCGTACGTCGTCGCGGCGATAAGTGGTGCCCTTCTCGGGTTCTACTACTCCCCGGCGACGACCGGTGACCCCACGACGGCCTACAGCAGTATCGAATTCATCATGCGCGACCTGCAGTTCGGCTTCATGCTCCGCTCCGTCCACCGCTGGGCGGCGCAGGTCATGGTCGCGGCCGTGTTCCTGCACATGCTCCGTGTCTACTTCACGGGGTCGTACAAGGAACCCCGCGAGCTGAACTGGCTTCTCGGCATCGTCCTGATCAGCCTGACGATGGTGTTCGGGTACACCGGATACCTCCTTCCGTGGGACCAGCTAGCCTACTGGGCGGGGCAGATCGGCGTCGAGATGTCGCTGTCGGTCCCGCTCGCCGGTGAGTGGGTCGCACAGCTCCTGTTCGGCGGCTTCTCGCTGAGCCAGTCGACGCTACAGCGCATGTACATCATCCACGTGTTCCTGCTCCCGTTCGTCGTGACGACGCTCATCGCGATCCACATCGGCATCGTGTGGGTGCAGGGCATCGCGGAGCCGCACTGAGGTGACAATCATGAGCGACAACGAACCCGAAAACGAGGAGATTCGATCCGACGGCGCGGGCATCGTAGCCCCCGACGACGAGACGCCCACTTGGAGCGAGCGCAAGGCTCGTAAGACGGGGCTCTCCCGGCTCACCTACGAGTACTTCGAACGCGCACGCCGCGAAGACCAGGACCTCCGCACGGAGTCCGACTACGTCGAACGCGATGTCCTGGCGTTCCCAACTTGGCCCCACGAGACCGTCCGCAACCTCTCTATCGCGTCGTTCTTCGTCGGGATGATCCTGTTCCTCTCGGCGACCATGCCGCCTCACATCGGCAACCCCGCGAATCCGTCGAGCACCCCGGCGATTATCCTGCCCGACTGGTACCTCTACTGGTCGTTCGGCCTGCTCAAGCTCAACCCGCTGAACCCCGAGCTGGCCATCCTCGGCGGGCAGAAGCTGATGGCCGACCGCACCTACGGCGTGCTGGCGAACGGTGTCGTCGTCGGCTTCATCGCCATCGTGCCCTTCCTCAACAAGGGCTCGGCCCGGCGACCCGTCGAGCAGCCGTTCTGGTCCGCGGTCGGCGTCTTCGGCGTCGTGTTCGCGATGACCATCTCGCTTCTGGCCATCAAGAACCTCATGCCGATGAACGTCGACCTGCTGTTCGACCTGACGTTCCTGCTCCCGTTCGTCTTCGGGACCATCACCTACGCGGTGCTGAAGACGATGCGCGAGGGGTACATGTACAACCTCAACCGCCGCTACTACCGGCTTCGCCCGCCGAAATAGAGCGGAACCACTACCAACCGTCCCTTCTTAGCGTCACTGATGACAGACAGCGACGCAACCGGTCGAACCGGCGACGCCGACGAGACGCGGCGCGGACGCCGCGGCCGGCGCGACATCGTCGTTCCCATGCGGCTCTACAAGACGATCACCGTCTTCTCGACGCTCATCGCCGTCGTCAGCGTGGTCCTCGGCTTCGTCTTCCTCGACGCCGCGACGCTGCAGGTGAGCGCGCTCCGCGCGGTCATCGCGGGCGCGCTCGGCGCGCTCGGAATCGGCGTCGGGGACGGTCTGCTGAGCACGGCCCTCGCGGTCTTCGGACTCGGTATCATCGCGTTCGGCGCGGTCGTCTACACGCTCGGGACCCGATTTCGCGCCCAAGGAATGGGAAAGTCTCAAGAGGACTCCGGCGAAGACTCGAACAATGGCTGACGAATTCATCAAGGGTCTGGGTATCCTGACCGGGTCCGGACTCGCGTGGCTGGTGCTCGCGTCGTGGTACCGGACGAGCAGTTTCGAGAGCACACAACAGCTCATCGAGCCGCTGTCGTCCGGTGCGACCGAGGGACTGTTCAACATCATCGCCGTCACCCTGATGGACGTGTTCCTCTGGTTCGCGCTTCTCGGCGCACTCACCTTCTGGGTGCTCATCCCGGCGGGTCACCAGATTATGTCCGCGCTCGAAGAGCGCCGCAACGCGCAGTAAGCCGACACCGCGCTCCGTTCTCCTCTCATCTCGCTTCGAGTCGACGAAGACCCCCCACAATAGCGGTCGCCCTCCCCGCCGCTCCCGCGTCGGATTGGAAAAACTCTAATGAGTCTCGCTCCGACGGTCCTGTATGCACCCACTACAGTTCCTCGTCCCGCTCGACCAGTTGGCGGCGGTCGAACCGGTTGTCCCGCACGTGGCGCTCGTGCTCGTGCTTGCGAACTTCGCGACGCGCTTCCTCGGTCACCGGTCGCACGTCCGACAGGCCAAGGAGGGTGGAGAGGAGGCCATCTCCCGGTACCTCCCGCACTCGATTAGTTCGGGTGCGCTCGTCTTGACCTCGTTCCTCTACCTGCTCGTCGAGCCGCACGGTGGCATGGTGCTGACCGTGCTGGTCGTCGGGATGTTCGTCACCGACTTCTTCGAGTTCGAAGCGCGCAAGGTCGAAGCCCGCACCGACAAGCCGCTCGAACGCCCGAACGGCTCGCTCGTCGCCGCGACGCTCGTGCTCCTGTACGCGGCGTTCCAGAGCCTCTTCTTCCTCGTCGCGGACTACTGGAACCTCATCGTCTAACTCCGCGACGCACTCTTCTCCGCGTCGTCACGCTCGCACCGCTCACGAGGAACACGTATTTTCGCCGCGCCGAGCGCCGCCGCTCGGTGTCTGAATCACGGCCGAGTGAGACGCTACTCGACGAGAAGCGGAACGCTCCCGTCGCGGTCGATGACCACCGATTCGGACGGGAGAACCTCCCGGACGACCTCGTCGTCGGCGACGAGCGACACGGGCGCGTCGTCGCGTTCGACCGACAGCCGGACGGGCGGTTGGAGGACCCACGAGTCCGTCTGCGTCGCGTACGGTGAGACGGGGACGACGGCGAGCCCGGCGGCCGGACCGACGACCGCGCCGCCCGCGGCGCGCGCGTAGCCGGAACTCCCGAGCGGAGTGGCGACGACGACGCCGTCGGCGCGGAACTCGTCGACCGGCGTCCAGCGCGCCGCCGCGTGCGACTCACCGGTCGGGTCCGACGAGAAGGGGACCGCCGCCTCCGCGTGGGTGACGCCGTACTCGGAGATGTGCGCCGGCTCGCTCGTGACGAGCATCGCGTCGAAGAGCGCGCGGGTCGCAGGGTCGCCGCCGACGCGGAGCGAGAGCGTCGGGTGGTCGACGACTCGGCCGTCACCCGCCGCGACCGCGGACAGCCGCGATTCGAGTCCGCGCCGCGGGGTCGACCACGGCGCGCCGCAGTCGACGGGGACGACCGGACACGACCACTCGGAGCCGAGCGCGACCGTCGAGAGCGCTGACTCGCCGACCGCGACGACGGCGTCCGCCTCGGCCGACGTCGGTTCGACCGACGCACCGACCGCTCTGACGGCGGTGGCGACCGAGTCGTCACCGACGATACCGAATCTCATCGTCGTCCACCCGCGGCGAGCCCCCGTAGCATCGTCCCGTGCTACGCCGCCGCGAATAAAAGCCCTCGTGGTTCGGTTGCGCGAGGTTCGGCGCGACCCGAGCGGGACGGCCGCGTCGCCGACCGCCTCAGAACGGCCAGTCGCCGGTGACTTTCATGCCCTCGGCCTGGTCTTCGGCTTCGAGCGCCGCCGCGATGTCCGCGGGGTCGGCGTGGGGAATCTCGCGGTCGGCGTCGGCGAGTTCGACGGTCAGTTCCGTCAGGAGAATCGCCTGCTCGCGGAGCGTCCGCGACTCCAGTTTCTCGATGGTGTCGGCGTGGGTGTGACCCCACCCGCGGCCGCGACCCTCCTTTTCGCTTCCGACCATGTACGCCGGGACGCCGTGGGCGACGAACGGCCAGTGGTCGCTGTGAGGGAGCTGTTCGGGGAGCGTCGAGATATCGTGGTCGAACCGCTCGGCGACGGCGTCGGCGACGGTTTCGAGCTCGCCGAAGCCGTGGGTCGTGAGCTTGAGCGTCCGCCCGGCGACGACGCCGTCGTTGTTGACGATGGCCTTCACGTTCGCCCGGTCGTCGCCGAGGCGGTCGGCCTCGTACTCGGAGCCGACGAGCCCGACTTCCTCCGCGCCGAAGCAGAGGAAGCGGACGCGCGTATCGAGTTCGTCCTCGCGGGCGGCGAGCGCGCGGGCGACCTCGACCACCATCGCGGTGCCCGCGCCGTTGTCCATCGCGCCCTCGGCGATGTCGTGGGCGTCGAGGTGGCTCGTGACGAGCACCTCCTCGTCGGTGTCGGGGCCGAGTTCGGCGTGGACGTTCCCGCTTTCGGCCGCGGGCGTCTCGCAGGTCACGTCGACGGTCACCTCGTCGCCGTCGAACCGGCGGCGGAGGCGCGCGCCGACCTCCTTGCTCACGCCGACGGCGGGGATGTCGCCGATGGGCGCTTCGGCGGTGCCGACGCTGCCCGTGGGCGGGAGTTGGCCGGGGACGTGGTTGGCGAAGACGAACGCGGCCGCGCCGGCCTCGACGGCGTAGTAGTACTTCTCGCGACGGTGGATGAAGCGGTCGTAGTGGTCGGGAACCGTCGTGGAGACGACGACGACCTTCCCCGAGAGGTCGCGGTCGAAGTCCTCGGGCAACCCGTAGCCGAGGTCGACCAGTTCGCCGCTCGCTGTTCCGGCGGGACTGCGCGGGAGCGCGATGCAGTCCTGCGTGGTGTCGGCGGCGTAGACGGCGCTGTCGCCGCGCTCCCAGCCCTGAATCTCGAATGGGTCGATGCGGGCGTTCCGCGCGCCGACGCGTTCGAGGGCGTCTCGCGTCGCCTCCATCGCCTCGCGCTCGCCGGGCGAACCGGTCATCCGGTTGCCGATGTCGACGAGCGTCTCGAGGTGGTTCCAGCCGACCTCGCTGGTGAACGTGTCGCCTATCCAGTCACTCATAGTGGACCGTCTCGCGGGGCCGTGGTAACCGTTGCGATGGGTCGAAAACGCGGCGGTGGTCAGGTGGAAAAACCGACCGACACCGGCGAGACGCTCGCTTCGAGGCGTCGCGGCCGCGACGGCGAGCGAACGGGGCCGAACCGCGACTCGACCCACGGGCGAACGGCAGGTTCAAGGACCATCTATCACGTACGTTCATTCATGACTGACGTGCGAATCGCCGGGGTCGGACTGACGAAGTTCGGCAGTCACCCCGAGCGAACCGGCCGCGACCTGTTCGCGGAGGCCGCCCTCGCCGCCCGCGAGGACGCCGGCGTCTCCCGCGACGACTACGAGGAAATCTTCTACGGCAACTTCATGGGCGAACTCGCCGAGAAGCAGGGCCACCAGGGGCCGGTCATGGCCGAGGCGGCCGGTCTCGACTGCCCCGCGACCCGCTACGAGCAGGCCTGCGCCTCCGCGGGCGTCGCCTTCCGACAGGCCGTCGCCGCGATTCGGAGCGGCGCGGCCGACGTGGTCCTCGCCGGCGGCATGGAGCGCATGAACAACCTCGGGACCGCCGAGGTGACCCAGTCGCTCGCCATCGCCGCGGACGAACTGTTCGAGGTCCGCGCGGGCGTCACGTTCCCCGGCGCGTACGCGCTCATGGCTCGCGCGTACTTCGACGCCTTCGGCGGCGACAGCGAGGACCTCGCGCACATCGCGGTGAAGAACCACGCCAACGCGATGCACAACGACTACGCGCAGTTCCACCGCGAAATCACCGTCGACGACGCCCTCGAAAGCCCCGTCGTCGCCGACCCGCTCACCCTCTACGACGCCTGTCCCATCACCGACGGCGCGAGCGCGGTCGTCCTCGTCAGCGACGACTACGCCGAGCGACACCGCCTCGACGCGCCCGTCTCCGTCACCGGATCGGGGCAGGGCGGCGACAAGGCCGCGCTCCAAGACAGGCCCCACCTCGCGCGGACGCCCGCCGCGACGAAAGCGGCCGACGCGGCCTACGCGGACGCCGGCATCGCCCCCGACGACGTGGACGTGGCCGAGGTCCACGACTGCTTTACCATCGCCGAGGTGCTCGCGCTCGAATCGCTCGGCCTCTACGACCACGGCGAGGGAGTCGGCGCGGCCGCCCGCGGCGAGACGACCCGCGACGGCGACCTCCCGGTGAACCTCTCGGGCGGCCTCAAGGCCAAGGGCCATCCCGTCGGCGCGACGGGAACCGCCCAAATCGTCGAGATGACGAAGCTCCTGCGCGGCGACCACGGCAACAGCGACGCCGTCCCGGACGCTCGGGTCGGCATCACCCACAACGCGGGCGGAACCGTCGCCAGCGCGGTCGTCCACGTCTTGGAGGTGGACCGATGAGCGACACCGGCTACGACGAGTGGCTGGCCGCAATCGCCGATGGCGAGGGCTACTACCTCGCGTGTCCGGACGGTCACGGCTCGCTCCCGCCGCGGCGCTCTTGTCCGCACTGCGGCGCGGCCGAGTTGACCGAAGAACCGCTCCCGGAGACGGGCGAGGTACTCACGTTCACCGAAGTGCACGTCCCCGCACCGAACTTCGCCGACGAAGCGCCCTACGTGACGGCTATCGCGTCGTTCGGCCCCGTCAAACTCACGGGCGTCGTCCGCGAGCTCCCCGCCGACGAGGTCGACCTCGGCGCGACCGTCTCGGCAGCCGTGGGCACGAACGCGACCACCGACGAGCAGTTGCTCGTGTTCCGACCCGCGAGCGAGTAGCGCCACACTCGTCGCACGCTATTTCTCACGCGCCTCGGCGGCTTCCAGCGGCGAGCGCCAGCCGAAGACGTACGAACCGAGAAGCCACGCCCAGAAGCCGAGCGCGAGGAGCGCGATGGCACCGTACAGAAACAGCGATAGGGAGTCGAGCATCGGTTCAGTTCGGGTGGCTGGTTCGGATTGGGGAGTCGAATTCGGGTCGCCGAGCGGTTCCCCTCAGTCGAGGGCGTCGCGGACGGTGTCGACGAAGGCGTTCGGGAACTCGACGTGCGGGAGCAACATCGCGTCGTCGAAGACGACGAGCGTGCAGTCCGCCGCGTCCGCGAGGTCGCGGCCCCGCTTCAGCGGCGTGATGTCGCTCTCGCGGCCCCAGACGAGCGTCGTCGGGACGTCAAGGGCCGACAGCGTCTCGCCGAGGTCGGTGTCGGTGTTGAGGTAGCCGGAGATGAACGACGCCGGCGCGAAGCGCGCGCCCTCCTGATGGGCGGTGCGCCACTCGTACTCCTGCCACTCCTCGCCCGCCTTCTCGGGGTCGTAGTAGCCGTGGTCGGCGTTGAAGTAACGAATCGAGGGTCGGGAGGCGACGACGTTGAACAGCGCCTCGCCGACGACCGGCGCGCGGACGAGTTCGCGGAGCCACTCCTTGGGGTCCGGGCCGCCGCGCGACGTGGGACAGACGAGGACGAACCGCGAGACCGACACGTCGTCTCGCTCCGCGGCGGCGACGGCGTAGGCCGCGGTGAGCGACGAGGCGACGACTGCGGGGTCGTCGTACTCGGCGAGGAAGTCGCCGACGAAGTCCTCGTAGAGCGCGGGCGAGTAGTACAGCGCCGGCCGGTCCGAAAGCCCGAATCCGGGGAGGTCGGGCGCGACGACGTGGTAGTCCTCGGCGAGGGTCGAAAACACCTCGCGGAACTCGCCGGACGACCCCGCGGCGTTGATGCCGTGGAGGAGGACGAGCGTCGGGTCGTCCTCGTCGCCGGCTTCGACGTACGAGACGTCCATACCGCGCCAGCGGTACGTCCCGTGGTTTCCGGAGAGCGGCGGTTCGAGGGGACCCACGCGTTTCGAGAGGGCGGCGTTGGTCGCGGCGGCGAGACCGACGCCCGCTGCGGCCAGTCCGATGGCTCGTCGGAGTTTCATGTCACGTAGATGGTGCGCGGTGGCCTTAATTCGCCCGCCCGTGGCGGGGTGACGGGTGACGGGCAACGGGCGGAACGTGGCGAGCGTCCCGCCCGAATCGCGGCCGTCTCGGTCGTCTCGGCGTCAGCCGTCTCAGCGTCAGTCGTCTCGACCGTCCAGACACTCCCGGAACGGTTCGAGCACGTCTTCTGCGACCGCGTAGGGGTCGGTCTCCTTTTCGACGACCGCCTCGGCGAACGCGTCGACCCCGCCGCGGCGGTCGAGCTCGGCTTCGAGGAGCCGGTTCACGTCGCTTCGGAGGAGCTGTCGAATCTCCTCTCCCGCGCGCTTGCGGGCCTTCTCCGCCAACTCGCCGGAGGCGTCGAGGTAGTCGCGGTGGTCGTCCAGCGTCTCGACCAACTCGTCGATTCCCTCGCCGGTCGTGGCGACGGTCTCGAGGACCTGTGGCGTCCAGACGGGCGGTTTGTCGCCGTCGGAAGGGTCATCCTCGGCGTCGACGTCGGCTTCGGCATCCCTCGCGTCCGCGTGCCCGCCGTGTCCGTGGCCGGCGTCGTCGAACGCCTCGGCCCCGTGGTGGCCCGTATCGAGGTTCGCCCGCGGGTCGTCGCGGAGGTGGATCATCTCCTGTAGTTCGGCGACGGTGCGCGACGCGCCCTCCATGTCGGCCTTGTTGACGACGAACAGGTCGCCGATTTCGAGGATGCCCGCCTTGAGCATCTGCACGTCGTCGCCGCTGCCGGGTTGGACGAGGACGACGACCGTGTCCGCGGTCTTCACCACGTCCACCTCGTTTTGCCCCGCGCCGACGGTCTCGATGATGATGCGGTCTTTCCCGAAGGCGTCGAGCGCCTTCACGGCGTCCGCGGTGGCGGTCGAGAGGCCGCCGAGTTGGCCGCGGGCGCTCATCGACCGGAAGAACACGTCCATGTCGCCGACGTTCGAGGCCATGCGGATGCGGTCGCCGAGGACGGCCCCGCCGGTGTACGGCGAGGAAGGGTCCACGGCGATGACGCCGACCGTTTCCCCTTGGTCGCGGTAGTACTTCGCAAGCTTGTCGACGAGCGTCGACTTGCCGGCACCCGGACTGCCCGTGATGCCGACGACGGAGGCGTCGCCCGTGTGGGCGTGGAGTTCCGAGACGATGTCCCGGTAGCCCGGCGACTGCGATTCGATTTTGGTGATGGCCCGCGCGAGCGCCCGGTGTTCGCCGTCGAGGAGTCGCTCGACGAGGTCGGATTCGACCGCCCGGCTCATCGTCACGCTCGCTCGGGCGCGTTTTCCTTCACGAAGTCGATGGTCTCCTGCATCGGCGTGCCGGGACCGAAGATGGCGTCGACGCCCTGTTCGAGGAGTCCTGGCCGGTCTTCTTCGGGGATGATGCCGCCGACGATGACGAGCGTGTCGTCGAGCGCGCCGTACTCTTCGAGGCCGGCCATCACCTTCGGGACGAGCGTGTTGTGCGCGCCGGAGAGGATGGAGATACCCAGTACGTCCACGTCCTCCTGGACCGTCGCCTGAATAATCTCGTCCGGAGCGCGATGCAGTCCGGAGTAGATGACTTCGAATCCCGCGTCGCGGAAGGCGCGAGAGATGACGTGTGCACCGCGGTCGTGGCCGTCCAGTCCCACCTTCGCGATGAGACACCGGATCGTTCGCTGTTCGGAGTCCGCGCTCATAGACGGGGATTCGATGTCCCGCGCTTTGACTCTAACGGAAAATAAGGCAGGTCCGATTCAGTCGTCCGCGGCGGGCGCGCTCCGGACGTACTCGTCGAGGAAGTCGGCTATCTGGGAGTACGCCTCGATGCGGTTCTCCAACTTCGAGAAGCCGTGGCCCTCGTCGTCGAAGATGAGTTCGCGGACGTGGGCGTGTTCTCTGGCCTCCTCGACGAGTTGGTGGGCCTCGCTGACCGGTACCCGCGGGTCGTTCTCGCCGTGGAGGACGAAAAGCGGCGCGCGAATCTTCTCGACGTTGTTGATGGGCGAGATGGATTCGAGGAACTCACGGTCGTCTTCGAGCGACCCGTACTCCGCCTCGCGGAGTTCGCGCCGCCAGTCGCCCGTGTTTTCGAGGAACGTCACGAAGTTGGCGATGCCGACGATGTCGACGCCGGCGGCCCACAGGTCCGGGTACTCGGTCATCGCCGCGAGCACCATGAACCCGCCGTACGAGCCGCCCATGGCGACGATTTTGTCGGGGTCGACGGCCGGGTGGTCGTGGAGCCACTCGACGGCGGCCTCGATGTCGGCGACGGAGTCCATCCGCTTTTCCACGTCGTCGAGGTGGCCGTAGGCCTTCCCGTAGCCCGCGGAGCCGCGGACGTTCGGCTCGAAGTAGGCGTAGCCCCGAGAGAGGAAGTACTGTTTGACCGACGAGAACGACGGCCTACGTTGGGACTCCGGCCCGCCGTGGATGTCCACGATGACGGGCGTCTCGCCCTCGGGTGACTCCTCGGGGAGCGTGAAGAACGCCGGGATGTCGCGGCCGTCGAACGTCGGGTACCGGACGAGTTCGGGCGAGACGAACGTATCGCGCGGGATGCCCGCCGTCGCCGCGAGCGTCCAGCGCTCGGCGTCGCCCGTGGCTAACTCGACCACGTAGACGTTCGCGGTGTCGGCGCTGGCGGTGACGGTGACCGCGGCGCGCTCGCCGTCCGGCGAGAACGAGACGCCGCCGGCGACGCCGTTCGGCAGGTCGGGCTGGGGGAGCAAGTCGATTCGGTCGGGCGCGGTGAGTTCTCCGAAGGTGAGTTCCGTGTACCCCTCGACGTTCCGGGAGTAGACGAGCCGGCGCGAGTCGTGGTCGATGCTGATGCCCTCGAGTTCGTGGTCGCCGCCGGTATCGACGGTGGTAAACTCCCCGGAGGCGAGCTCGTAGCGGACGAGTTCGAGCGTGTCGCTCCCGCGGTCGGTCACCATGTAGACGTTCTCGCCGTCCGGCCCCCACTCGGGGCTCTGGAAGCGGACCGTCCCCTGATGCGGCGTGATGTGGGTCAGTTCCCCCGTGGCGAGGTCGAGGACGGACACGTCCTGGTCGAAGTTCGAGTACGCCTCTTGGACGATGAGCTTCGAGTCGTCGGGCGACCATCCGCCGACGGTGAGCCAGCCGTCGCCCTCGTGGACGAGTTCGGCGTCGGTGCCGCTCCCGTTTCGGGCCTGCACGTACACGTCGAAGACGGCGTTGTCGCGGCGGTTGGAGGTGAACGCGAACCGCTCGCCGTCGCGGCTCCAGCCGCCCCAGCGGTGCTTGGCGTCGGGGTGTTCGGTCAGGTTCTCGATGACGCCGGTGTCGGGTTCGAGCCGGAACAACTGCGCGCGCTCGTTGCCGCCTTTGTCCATGCCGAAGGCCAGTTCGGGGCGTTCGGGCGACCACGAGGCGAAGGTGACGCGCTCCTCGTAGAACGTCCGCTGTTCGGGCCACGCGCCGGGCGAATCGACCGTCCAGACCTGCGGGACGCCCGTCGTGTCCATGAGGAACGACAGGCGCTCGCCGTCGGCCGAGAAGGACGCGCCGTAGGCGCTCCTGATGTTCAGGTAGCGCTCGATGTCGTACGTTCGCATACCTCGAATTGTCCCGGCGACGAGAAATCGGTTTGGGTGTCAGAAGTCCGAGAGCCGCGTGTCCTCGCGGTCGGTCCACCCGCGCATCTTCGCGTACGCCTCCGGGTTCGTCGGCACGCCCTCGGTGTTGAGCAGGCGCTCCGGGTACAGTTCGAAGGCGATACCGATGAGTTGGTACTCCAGTTCTTCGAGGTAGGGTCGCGTGTCGGGGTACGGTCCCTCGGTGCCGACCGCCCACGGCTCGACCCAGAAGTACACCGGTTCGCGGAGCCGCGGCGGGTCTGTCGAGGCGAACAGCGCGTCCACCCAGCGGTCGTACTTCCCCGGCCCGTCGCCGCGGAAGACGGCCGACGAGAGGTCGCCAAAGTGGTAGTAGTTCCCGTAGCCCCAACGCGCGAGCTTTCCGTCGTTGGTGTCGACGTTTCGCAGGTTGCTGTTGAGGTCGGTGCCGGACGCGCCGAACTTCCCGCACTTGCCGAGGTATCGGGGGACCACCTCGTCGCCGTCGAGGGTGTACATCATGTAGACGAGCCCCTCGTAGCGGCCCTCGCGTCGGTCGTAGTCGGCGACGACGCGGCCGCCGGCCTCGCGGAGTCGCCGCTCCATGCGCTCGCCGCGGCGGAGTGTCCGCCGGCCGGAACGGCCGTACGCGATGGTCTCGACGGTCCCGTCGGCGGCCGTCTCGAAAAGTGAAATCGGGTCCGCGGCGTCGACGAAGCGGTCGACGAAGCGGTCCCAGAGCGCACGTTTCGTCTCGGTCACGCGACGACCGAACTCAGATCATGTCTTCGGCCTTGAGGCCGGCGATGATGTCGTCGACGAGGCTCTCGGCGTCCTCGTACGGGAAGTCCTGGTGCTTGCCGAGCTTCGCGGCCAGCTCCATCGCCGTGATGGTCACGTCGTCGGCCTTGAACTTCGTGCCCGGACCGTTCGGGAGCGCGGGGACGAGAGACATCTGGTTCTTCACGGGGAAGTCGGCGTTCGCGAAGGCGTCCATGAACTGCTCGCGGAGCTGAGATTCGGTGTCGGACATACCGTGTACCTACGTAGAGAGGTGGAAAAGGGTTCCGGAACAATAATGAATATATTTAGAGTTCTTTGCGAGACGGCGCGGCGGCCCGTCGAGTGTCGGCGCGCTCGCCCGGGACTGATGGACTTATCTACAACGGCAATTCATGCACTCGCATGGACTTCGACTTCGACCGCCTGAAGCAACTCACCGAGACCAGCGGTGTCCCCGGCTACGAGGACCGAATCCGCGCGCTCGTCCGCGAGGACCTCGAAGCGACGACCGATTCCGTCCGCGTCGACGCGATGGGGAACGTCGTCGGCACCATCGAGGGCGAAGGCGACTACGAGGTCGCCGTCGCCGCCCACATGGACGAGATCGGCTTCATGGTCCGCCACGTCAACGACGAGGGCTTCCTGCAGCTCGACGCCCTCGGCGGCTGGGACCCCCGCGTCCTGAAGGCCCAGCGCGTGACGGTTCACACCGAAGACGAGGACCTCACCGGCGTCATCGGCTCGGTTCCCCCGCACACGCTGACTGAGGAACAGAAGAAGAAAGAGCCGAAGGTCGAGGACGTGTACGTCGACCTCGGCCTCCCCGCCGAGGCCGTCGAGGAGACCGTCTCCGTCGGCGACCTCGTGACGATGGAGCAGACGACCGTCCGCATGGGGAACCACGTGACGGGCAAGGCCATCGACGACCGTGTCTGCCTGTTCGCCATGCTGGAGGCCGCCCGGCGCATCGAGAACCCCGAGGTGACGGTCCACTTCGCCGCGACGGTCCAGGAGGAAGTCGGCCTCCGCGGCGCGCAGGCGCTCGGCGTCGACCTCGACCCCGACCTCGCGCTCGGCCTCGACACCACCGTCGCCAACGACGTGCCCGGCTTCGACCCCGCCGACCACGTCACGAAACTCGGCGAGGGCGCGGGCATCAAACTCAAGGACTCCAGCGCCATCGCCAACCCGAAGGTCCACCGTCGCCTCCGGAGCGTGGCCGAGGACAACGACATCGCCTACCAGATGGAACTGCTCCCCGCGGGCGGCACCGACACCGGCGGCTTCCAGAACAGCTACGGCGCGAAGCCCGTCGGCGCGATTTCGATGCCGACGCGCTACCTCCACACCGTCACCGAGAGCGTCCACGAGGACGACGTGGTCGCCTACATCGACCTCCTGACGGCCTTCTTGGAGAGCGAGACGGGCGAGTTCGACTACACGCTGTAGGCAACCCCGCGAGGCGGTCCCTGTGGCGACCCCCGTTGTCGCGCCCGGCACCGCGGGGATACCCCCCTATATCGAGGCGCGGCACCCCCGACCGGCGGACGAGAACCAAAGTATTCACTACAGGCCCACACCAAGCGGCGGACATGACCGACGGCAACGTGGATATGTCTCGGCGGGCGTTCCTCGGGGCGGCCGCTGGCGGCGCGGCGGTCGCCGCCACTTCCGGCACGGCCGCGGCGCAGACGGAAGAACCAGACTTCGGCGGCTACCTCGACGGCATCGACGGAGGCTACGAAGACCTCCGCGGCCAGAGCGAGGTCACCATCGAAGTGGGCGCGGAAGGTAACGGCGGCGCACTCGCGTTCGCGCCCGCCGGCGTCTGGATAGACACCGGAACGACCGTGACGTGGGAGTGGACCGGCGAGGGCGGCGGCCACAACGTCGTCGCGAGCGAGGGCGCGTCGCTCGACTCCGGCGCGGCCGTCTCCGAGGCCGGAAGCACCTACGAATACACCTTCGAAGAGGGCGACGCGGGCATCACCAAGTACCACTGCGTGCCCCACGAGGCGCTCGGCATGCTCGGCGCGGTCGCCGTCGGCGGCGACGTACCGACCGTCAGCACCGGCGGTGGCGGCGGACCGAGTCTCCCGCAGGTCCCGGACAGCGCGAAGTCCCTCGGCGTGGCCACGACGTTCGCGATGGTCGCGACGCTCGGCCTCGCGTACTTCTTCATGAAGTACGGTGGCGACTACGACGTTCAGGACTGACGCGGTCGTCACTCCTCTCGATTTTCAGCAGTCCCGAGCCGCCGCACTCGCCCGGTTTCGGTCGACGCGGCGGCGACCCGGTCAGAAGAAGCCGTAGTCGTCGCGCTCGGCCTCGTAGACCGACTCGTACTGCTCGATGACCCGCCGGTAGTCGTAGCGCGCGAAGTCGTCGTCGACCGTCTCGTGATCGTACCGACGGGCGGCGACGATTTCGTCCGCGAGTTCCTGCGGACTCGTGACGAGCGACCCTCGCTCGCGCCCCTCGACGAGTTCGTGGGCCGACGACCGAGCCTGATACTCGACGATGGACACACACCCGCAGGCGAGCGCCCACAGCAGGTTCGTGGCGAAGGGTTCGACCGTCGCGGTCTGCGCGAAGACGTGCGCGCCCTTCATGATGGGAACCGCCTCGTCCGCGGGGAGGTCGCCGAGGAACGCCACACGGTCGTCGATGCGGAGGTCGCGGGCGGTCTGTTCGGCCGTCGAGCGCTCGGGGCCGTCGCCGATGACGGCGGCGGACCAGCCCTTGTCGCGGAGTTCCGCGAGCGCGAGGAGGAAGCTCTCGACGTTCGCGTGCTCGTCGAGGTCGCGGGCGTACACCACGTCCGCGCGCTCCTCGGCGTCGGCGCTCCGGACGAGGTCCATGCTGATGGGTTCGGGGACGAGGTGGGTCGCGTCGACCGACGCGCCGAGTTCGCGGACCTGCGTGCGGACCATCTCCGAGGGGACCAAGACGGCGTTCGGGGCCTTCGCCGCCCGCCGGTAGGCCCGCGAGCCGCCGCGGTCGTCGCGGGTCCACCAGTCGGCGACGACCGGCGTCCGGAGGAACCGCGCCGCGGTCTTGACCGCCGCGACGTGCGACGGCGGGTAGCTCGCGACCTGAATCACGTCGGGAGACACCTCGCGGAGGGCGAAGGGAACGCGGGAGGCGAAGCCGCCGACGGAGGGCGCGTCGGTCACGCGGTGATAGGTCACCCCGTCCTGTTTGAACTCGACGACCTCGCCGTCCCACCACTTCGCACAGAGCACCGTCACCTCGTGGTCGCGCTCGGCGAGGAGTTCGGCCGTCCGTCGGAGCCGTCTGGTCGCTCCCGTCTCCTCGTGGTGCGTCGTGTACATCGAGACGAGCGCGACTCGCATATTCGCCGCCACTACGCCGCGCAATAAAAATCCACAGTTTTCGAGGGCGCGACACGAGCGACCGCCGGAGCGCCGCCAGAACGGAGCGCGGTCCGGCGACGCGCCTCAGAGCCCGACGGCGGGTGCGACGAGCGCGCCCGCTGACTCGACGGCGGTGACCGTGTACTCCCAGCTGTAGATGTGGTTGAGAAGCAGGTACGTCACGACGCCGAGGGCGAGCGAGACGAGCCACGCGCCGGCCGCGATGCGGCCGACTTTCCGGTGGGGCGTCTCGGCCCGGAGTTCGCGTTCTGAGTGGGTTATCCCGAGGATGAGCGCGTAGAGGACGACCGGCACCGAGACGATAGAGAGGATGATGTGAATCGCCAGCATCGCCAGATACGGATAGTACGCGAACGCGGGGCCGACGAACTCCTTGGTGCCGCCGCCGCCGATTTTCGCGAGGTACATCACGAGGAAGACGAGGATGAGGCCGAACGACGTGACCATCGCGGCCGCGTGCTTCTTGACCTCGTCGCGGCGAATCCAGCGCCAGCCCGCCGCGATGACGAGGACGTTCACCGTGTTCACGACGGCGATGGCGTCGGAGAGGAGGTTCACCTGTGGGAGCGACAGGTCGGGAAAGACCCTCCCGGGGACGACGCCGAGGAAGGTCCCGATAACGAGGGCGTACCCGACGACCGAGAGGACGGCGGTCGCGGCCGCGGGGTGTTCCTTCAGCGGGTTGTCTGCACTCGCAGTTGCCATGGCCGGGGGTTGGGAAGACGGCGTATTCCGTCTTCGGGTTCCGGACGGCGTTTGAGAGCGGAACCACCAAGACTCGACTCAATCGAGTGACCGTGCGAAGTCGACTTGCTTCGGTCAGAACTCCGTGCCACGGAGTCCCGAGCGCACCACGTCGTGTGACACGAACGTGCTGTCCCACGAGCGAGGCCGGAGGCCGAGTCTCGTGGCTTTTTCCCGCCAGGTTTTTGCGCCGGGTGGTCGCCCCGCGACCCGAGGCGTAAAAAGGTGGGTTTAGATGACGCCGGTGATGGTCGCGGCCTCGATGGCCGCCTCCTCGCTCACGCCGTTGCCGAGAATCGTGTAGCGGTCGCGAATCTCGTGGGCGGTCGTGAGCGCCTCGATAATCGTCTCGTCGTCGATGCCGAGTTCGTCCGCGGTCGTCGGCGCGCCCATCGTCGACAGGGCGTCGCGGATGTCGGTCCACTCGCCGCGTGCGCCGCTGTGGAAGTACTCGGTCATGATGGAGCCGACGCCGACCTGATGGCCGTGGAGGGCGCTCCCGGGCGCGATGCGGTCGAGCTGGTGCGAAAAGAGGTGCTCCGCGCCCGACGCGGGCCGCGAGGAGCCGGCGATGGACATGGCGACGCCCGAGGAGACGAGCGCCTTCGTCACTATCCACGCGGACTCTTCGAGCCCCGGCTTAATCGAGTCGGCGCTGCCGACGAGCATCTCGGCGGTCATCTGCGAGAGCGCGCCCGCGTATTCGGAGTACTCCACGTTCTTCAGGCGGTGGGCGAGTTCCCAGTCTTTGACCGCGGTGTAGTTCGAGATGATGTCGGCGCAGCCGGCGGTCGTGAGCTCCCACGGGGCCTCCGCGAGCAGTTCCGTGTCGGCGACGACCGCGAGCGGCGGGTCGGCGGCGACCGAGTGGCGGGTGTCGCCCTCGGGAATCGACGACCGGCCCGAGACGATGCCGTCGTGGCTCGCCGCCGTCGGGACCGAGATGAACCCGCAGTCGAGACGGTCGGAGGCCATCTTCGCCACGTCGATGGGCTTGCCGCCGCCGAGGGCGATGAGGTAGCCCGCGTCGGCCTCGCGCGCCGCGTCGACGACGCGCTCGACCGACTCGAAGCTCGCGCGGTCCAAGGAGACGGACGAGATGCCGTCGAACTGCTCGCGAACCCGGTCGCCGGCGATGCGGTTCGGCGACGGACTCGTGACGAGAAACGGCTCGCCCGAGAGGTACAACTCGTCGACCGCGGCCGAGAGGTCGTCGAGCACGCCGTGGCCCTGAAGGACGCTCCGGGGCAGCTTTATCCACGTCGATTTGTCGAACATACGCGGAAATCGGCCACGGCGGTTCATAGTGTTTCTCGTCTCGACGGCCGGCCCCCCGTCGGTTCTACCACCCCGACTACGACACGGGAGCGAGGTTTCGCCCGACTGTTGGGACAGTATCTCAACGTACCGAACCGTAGTTTGATTTATCACGTTTCGCTTCGCACGAAAGACACCCGCAGACGCGCGGGTAGACAACCCATGGCACACAGACGGCAGTTCCTCGCGACGACAGCAGCAGCGCTCTCCGGACTCGCGGCCCTCGGAAGCGGTCCCACGGCCGCCGCGTCGGTCCCCCACGTCTCGACGCGCGACCACTTCGACGACGACGGCTCGCTCGCGTCCGGTCACACCGCCCGCGGCTACGACACCTCCGGCGACGTGCCCGGCGTCGACGCCGGTTGCGCCTCCGACCTGACCGTGTTCGTCCACGGCTGGGACAAGGACGGCGACGACCCCGAGGCGGCCGCCCTCGACAAGATAGCGACGGCCGACGCCGAACTCTCCGCCGCCGGCTACGGCGGGACGGTCGTCGGCTACACGTGGGACAACGACAAGGGCGGCGGCTGGGACTACGGCTGGGCCGAGTCGCAGGACATCGCCCAAGCGAACGGCCGCAAACTCGCGCAGTTCGCCGTCGACCTCAAGGCGGCCTGCCCGGGCGCGACCCTCCGGTTCGCCAGCCACTCGCTCGGCGCGCAGGTCGTCTTCAGCGCGCTCCGAACCCTCGACGGCCGAAGCGACTGGACCGACCCGGGCCACGAGGTGGCGACCGTCCACCCGTTCGGGGCCGCGACCGACAACGAGGTTCCCGGCGAGGAAGAAGGGCGAGCCACCTACGAGGCCATCCGCGACCGGACCGGCCACGTTCACAACTACTACAACGAGGCCGACGACGTGCTCCAGTGGGTGTACAACACCATCGAGTTCGACCAGGCCCTCGGCGAGACGGGCCTCGAAGACGGCGACACGCCGCCCGCGAACTACACCGACCACGACGTGGAGGGACAGGTCGGCGACGACCACAGCAACTACCTGAACACGATTGCCGACGACATCGTCGGCGACATGTAGCGGCTCAGAAACACATTTTTCCGCGCTTCAGAGCGCGAGCGACCGCACTGCGCCCCAGATGAGCGACTGCACCGCATCCCAGATGAAGACGAGCGACTGCACCGCATCCCAGATGAAGACGACGCCGAACCCGCCGAGAACGACGGCGCTGACGGCGGCGACGGCCGGCGCGAAGGAGTCGACGCGCTGTTCGGCCGCGACGAGCGCCGCGGGGAACCCGGTCACCCAGAGCGCGATACCGCCGAAGAAGCCGAGGATGAGCGCCGGGCTGCCCGTCTCGACGATGAGCAGGTTCGACAGCGACGCGCCGAGATAGGGCGTGTGGGCGAGCACGTCGGCGGTCCCGGTTTCGAGCAGGCCGACGCCGATGGTGAGCCAGAACAGAATCTGGTAGGGGTTCGTCAGCGCGAGCACGAACGCCTTCGTGAACCCGGCGCTGTCCTCGTCGGGGTCGGCGGCCTCGCGGAACGTGGTGTCCATCTCCTGTGCCGCGCCGTAGGCGAAGTAGAGCATGAGGACGCCCCCGGCACCGACCATGACGGCCTGCACCGTCGGGAACTGCTCGACGAACGCGACGAGGCCGAGCGCCGCGAGGACGAAAAACAGCGCGTCGGCGCTCATCGCGCCGAGCCCGGCCCGAGCGCCCGCGGTCCACCCGCGGACGACGCTCTCCTCGGCGATGACGGCGTTCATCGGGCCGGGCGGCGCGGCGAGGGCCAGCCCGAACACCAACCCGGCACCCAAGGACGGAAGGAGGGTAGACATGGCTCTCTCTTGGGCGCGATGCCGTGAAAAATGGCGCGGAAGCGACGGCGCGGAGGAGTTAGACGCCCCGCGGCAGGTGGGGCTGACCGGGCGATTCGGGACGTCTACCGTCCGGTCAGACCAGCGCGAGGACGGCGTCGCTGACGGTGCCGACGAGCGTCTCCCAGACGGAGAAGCCGGTGGCGATGGCGAGCAGGGTGTCGACGGCGAAGAAGCCGAACAGGGCGGCCGCGCCGAGGTACGCCTTGCGCGTGTCGACCCGGCCCGAGAAGCGGTGGAAGAAGTACGCGTTGGCGATGCTCACGGGGATGATGGCGAGCATCTCACCCACCCAGATGGCCGAGGTCGCGCCGTACTGCAGGGCCAGTCCGATGGTGACGACTTGGGTCTTGTCACCGAACTCGCCCGCGGCCATCATGGCGAAGATGGGCAGAAAGCCGCCGAAGCCCTGCGTCGACAGTTCGCGGCCGAACACCGTCGGCGCGTCGTCGAACCCGGAGACGCCGCCGTCGGTGGTCGCGACCTCGCTCCCCGCGGACGCGTCGGGCGCGGAACGGTAGAGCAACACCGCGAACGTGGCGAACAGGACGGCGGTGATGGCGTCGAGCGCGGCCGGCGGGAGCGCGCTTTTGAGCGCCTGCCCGAGCATGATTTCGAGGGCCGTCCAGAGTGCGAACGCCGACCCCGCGGCCGCGACGACGACCTTCGGGTCGAAGCGGGTCGAGAGGCCCGCGATGATGAACTGGACCTTCTCGCCCGGCAGGACCGCAAGTTGGGAGACGAGGGCGATGACGAGAATCTCCCACCAGCCGGTCACGCAGGCGACACCTCCTCGCTACTCGGCTCGTCGGGCGGTCGGACGCGAATCGTTCGGGCCACGGACTCCGGGAGACTCTGCTCGCGACCGTCGTCGCCGACGCGCACCGTCACCATCCCGAAGGGGGCGATGTCGGTCACTTCGATGGTCGTGCCGGGTGTGACGCCGGCCTCGGAGAGGTACTCCAACTCCGCGGGGTCGCGGTCGCTGACGCGGGCGACCACGAGGCGGTCGCCGACCTCGCACTCGGAAAGCGCCGACAGCCCCGAGGAGTCCGGCGGCGTGAGGTCGGCGCTCGGGATGGGGTCGCCGTGGGGGTCGACCTCGGGTTCGCCGAGGGCGGCCGCGACCCGCTTTTCGAACTCCTCGCTGATGTGGTGTTCGAGCGCGTCTGCCTCGTCGTGGACCTCGCTCCACGAGTAGTCGAGGTGCTCCGTGAGATACGCCTCCAAGAGGCGGTGGTGGCGGAGGACTTCCAGCGCGACGGTCTCGCCTTCCGTGGTCAGTTCGACACCTTTGTACTTCTCGCGGTCGACCAGCCCGCGGTCTTCGAGCTTTCCGACCATGCTCGTCACGGTCGGCGGCGTCTTCCCGAGGTACTCCGCGATGTCGGAGGTCGAAACCGGCGGCCCCTGCTCCATCTGGAGCGTGTAGATTGCCTTCAGGTAGTCCTCCATCACGTCGCTCAACATACCACGGATTAGATGCGTCTAAAGTAAAAGTCTGATGGAGGTAACGTGGGCGTTCGAACGGGGAACCAGCCGGCCGAAGCGGTCCTCAGACGCCCTGTCCCATCAGGTGACTGCGGAGGATGTCGGCGTTCTTCGTCCCGGACTCGGTGTTGACGACGACGACCGTGTCGTCCTCGTCGAACTCGTCCGCGAGTTCCCACGCGCCGGCGAGCGCGACGCCGCCCGCGGGGCCGACCTCGACGCCGGCGGACTGAGCGGCAGTAACGGCGGATTCGAGCGCGTCGTCGTCGCTGACGGCGACGGCCACACCGCCGGACTCGCGGACGGCGCGGAGCGCGAGCGACCCGCCCGCAGGGTCGGGGATTTCCAGTTCGCCGACGATGGTGTCCGGGTGGTTCCACGCCTCGTGAGCGTCGCTGTCGGCCTCCCACGCGGTGGTGACCGGCGAGCACCCGACGGACTGCGCGGCGACGAGTTTGGGGGCCGACTCGACCAGTCCGAGTCCGACGAGGTCGGAAAAGCCCTTGTAGACGCCGTAGGCGAGTTCGCCGGTCGAGACGGGGACGACGACCCAGTCGGGCACCGACCAGTCGAGGCGCTCTGCGACCTCGTAGGCGATGGTCTTCGCGCCGTCGTGGCGGTAGGGATTGTCGAACTCCTGCAGGGTGTACCAGTCGCTTTTGAGCTGTTCGTGAAGCGCCGAGAGGGCGGCGGGGTAGCGCCCACCGACGACCTTCATCTGGCCGCCGTGGACGTTCACCATGGCCTTGTTCGGGAACGGCGTCCGCGAGGGGACGAAGCCGTAGGAGCGAGCGTCCACGAGGCCCGCGTAGGAGGCCGCCGACTGCGCGCCGTTGCCGGGCGAGGCGTGCGCGACGACCTCGGCGTCGGCCTCACGCGCGGCGGTGACGGCGAGCGAGAAGCCGCGGTCGAGAAACGTCCCGGTCGGGTTTCGGCCCTCGTCCTTGATGAGGAGCGAACCGACCTCGGCCTCCTCGCCGAGCGCGTCGGCCGAAACAAGCGGCGTCGCGCCCTCGTTGGCCGTCACCGGCTCCGCGAAGGGGAGCAGTTCGCGGTAGCGCCACATCGTATCGAAGGGGCGCTCGGCGAGCGTCTCGGCGTCCCACTCGACCGCGTCGAGGTCGTAGGTGGGGTCAAGCGGCGCGTCGGCGTCGCTCGCGCCGGTCGCGTCCGCGTCGTACTCGTCGCCGGTCTCCGTGCACACCAGCCCGGAGAAGGTGTCGGACGTCTGCATGGGCGGGGCTTACGGGGGGAGGGACTAAGCCCTTCCCGTCGGTCGATGGCCGCCACCCGTAGCGGCTTTGTGTCGCCCGTCCGAGAGGCGAGGTATGGACGATAGCCACATCGCGGTCGTCGGCGCGGGCCTCGCTGGCCTCGTCGCCGCGCGACACCTCGCCGCCGCCGGGGCCGACGTGACCGTCGTGGAGCGGCGCGACGGCGTCGGCGGACGGGTCCGCACCCGGACGAAAGACGGCTTCACGCTCGACCGCGGGTTCCAGGTCCTCATCACCGACTACCCCGCGGTCCGACGGGAACTCGACCTCGACGCCCTCGACCTCCGGCGGTTCACGCCCGGCGCGACCATCTGCCGACCGAGCAGACGCGCGGTCCTCTCGGACCCCTTCCGCGACATCGGGAGCCTGTTCGAGTCCGTCCGCAACCCGGAGGTGACGACGAGCGACAAGCTCCGGACGCTGGCGCTCAGACAGGACGTGAGCACCCGCGACGAGGAGGGAATCTTCGCCTCGGCGGACCGGAGCATCCGGTCGTATCTCCGCGACTGGGGCTTCTCCGAAGACTACATCGAGCACTTCGTCGCGCCCTTCTACGGCGGCATCACGCTCGACCGCTCGCTCTCCTCGTCGAAGCGGGTGTTCGAGTACACCTTCAAGATGCTCTCGACGGGGAGCACCGCGGTCCCCGCGGCGGGGATGCAGGCGGTTCCCGAGCAACTCGCCGACGCCGCCCGCGACGAGGGCGCGACCGTCCGCCTCGGCAAGCGCGTCGAGTCGGTCGAGTCCGACGGCGACGGCGCGGTCGTCACCACGGGCCGCGAGTCGCTCGAAGCCGACGCGGTCGTCGTCGCCACCGACCCCAAGGAGGCGCGCCGACTGACCGGGGTCGGGTCGATTCCGACCGAGGCTCACGGCTGTGTCACCCAGTACTACACGCTCCCGAGCGGGAGCGGCCTCGACGCGGGCAAGCGCATCATGCTCAACGCGCCGAGTCCCGACCCCAACACGGTCGTCCCGCTGTCGACCGTCGCGCCGGAGTACGCCCCGCCGGGCGCTGAACTCCTGAACGCGACGTTCCTCGGCGCGGCCGCACAGGACAACTCCGAGGAGGAACTGTTCGAGAAGACTCGGCGGACGCTCGAAGCGTGGTACCCCGATCGCTACTTCGAGGACCTCGAACTCCTCCACACCGACTACATCTCCTTCGCGCAGTTCGCCCAACCGCCGGGCGTCCACGAGTCGCTTCCGGACGCCCGCGACGCCCCCGGCCGGGCGTACCTCGCCGGCGACTACACCGCGTGGTCGTCGATTCAGGGCGCGATGCGGAGCGGGAAAGAGGCGGCCGACGCCGTCCGCGACGACCTCTCCTGAGCCGGTGCGCGCCTTTCGGAGCGGTCTGCCTACCTTCTGTGGCGGTCAGTCGAGTGACCGCGCGGGACCGTCTTCGCGCGGCAGTTCGGCCTTGCGAGTGCGCTCGCCCGCGAACGAGAGCCCGTTCGTCGGGAGCGGCTTCGAAGACAGGCGCGCCGCGCCGTATCGGTAGACGAGCACGCCGACGAACAGCCACGCGGCCGCGGCCAGAGCGGCCTCGGCGGGGAGCAGGCCGTCACCACTAATTCCCGTCGAGAGGAAGACCGAGGTCGCGTTCCAGACCGAGTGGAACGCGACGGGGACGAGGACGCGCCCGCCGGACTCGTTGTAGAGCCAGGTCGTGACGACGCTGATTCCGACGACCGACACGAGGTAGAAGGCGAACGACGTGCCCGCCTGCGAACTCCCGGGCATGGCGAAAAGCGGCGCGTGCCACGCGGCCCAGACGACGCCGATGACGAGGGACGCGCGGAACGCGCCGAGTCGCCGCTGGAGGACCGGCAGTCCGAATCCACGCCAGCCCGGTTCTTCGAGTCCGCCCCTGATGAACGACGAGACGAGGAGCGCCGCGAACAGGGTCGCCGGACCGAGCGCCGCGGACTCGAACGTCCACCCGAGCGCGACGGTGAACGCGAGGGTCGCGCCGAACAGGACCGGGGGGAGGACCGCGGCGGCGACCCAGACGAACGGCGGCGCGCGGGGACTCACGACGTGACGAAGCCACGGGCGAAGGTCGCCGGTGGCCGCGGCGACGACGATGGCGGCGAGGAACGGCCCGAACCCGCCCGCGAGGACGAGCAACGACACGGGAACGATGCGCTCGGCGCTGACGAGGAGCGCCGCCGGGACCCACGCGAGCCACGTGAAGAGGAACGTCAGCGCGACGAAACTGACGAATCGGTGCGTTCGAACGGCGGTGGCGATGGCGGGCATGACGACTAGCAGTACGTCGCCGCGAGCCAAAGCCACCAATCTCGGTTCTCGTCGGGCGAGAAGCAGAAGTCGGTCTCTGCGGGCTAAAACGCCCGGAACCGACGGCTCAGAGCAACCGACGGAGCTTCCCCAGCGGCGGGAACGTGAGCGTCTCGTCCGCCTCCACGTCGCGGACGAGCGGCCTGAAGTCGTCCGCGTCGCGCACCAGCGGCGAGTCGAAGTCGGCCCCGCGCATCCGGTTGACTTCGACGCCCGCGGCGAGGCGGGTGAACGCCGGGAGCATCAGCACGTCGCCGCCGCGGTAGGCGTCGGGGCCGTAGAGGACGCAGGGCCGCCGCCGACCCTCGACGGCGAGCGTCGGGTGGTCGTGTCCGACGACGTACCGGTCGGCGTCGCCGTCGGGCTCGCGGTGGCCGTGGCAGACGAGCGTCCCGTCCGCGAGGCGGTACTCGTCGTGTACGTCTCCCGACCAGCCCTCCGCGAGCATCGTGTCGTGGTTGCCGGCGACGAACACCGGGTCGGAACCCGCGTCGACGCACGTCTCTGCGAGGACTTCGAGGGCCGCGACGTGGCGCTCCGAGACGCGGTCGAACCGGTGGAGCACGTCGCCGGCGAAGACGACCTCGCCGGGGGCGAACTCGGCGCAGTAGGCTTGCAGGCGCTCCGCGAGGTCGGTCCCCTCGCCGAGCGGAAAATCGACCGCCGACGCGTCGGCTCGGCCGACGTGGAGGTCCGAGAGGACGAGCGCGTCGGCGTCGGGAAAGAAGACGGCGCGCTCGCGGACGGAGACGCGGGTCACGACCGAGTGGAAGGGCGTCGGAGACAAATCTCCACCGGCAGCGCGCGACGAGGCGAACGCTCGCGGGAGGCCGGCGAAGTTGGGGGCAGAGCCAGCGTCGGAGCAGGGGCCTTTTTAGTCGGTGCGTCCCACGTTCGGCACATGAGCGGCGCACTGGAGGACAAGCGCACCGCGACCCGCTTTCGCATCCTCGCCGAGATAGCCGACCGGCAACCGGCCGTGAGTCAGGGCGAAATCGCCGAGGCGGTCGGGGTGACGAGCCAGGCGGTCTCCGAGTACATCCGCGACCTCGTCGAAGACGGGCTCGTCGAAAAGCAGGGCCGGTCGCGCTACCGCGTGACGAAAGAGGGCGTCGACTGGCTGTTTCAGGAGGCGCGCGCCCTCCAGCGGTTCGCCGAGCACGTCACCGACGACGTGCTGGAGAGCGTCAACGAGGACGCCGCAATCGTCACCGACGACGTCGCGGCCGGCGATACGGTGACCCTGTCGCTCCGCGACGGTCTGCTACACGCCACGCCCGGCGACGACGGGCCGGCCATCGGGGTCGCCACCACCGACGCCGAGGCGGGCGACGCGGCCAGCGTCACCGGCTTCGAGGGCGTCATCGAGATGGAACCCGGCTCGGTCCGCGTGCTGCAGGTGCCGCCGGCGCGAGTCGCCGAGGCCGACGCGGTCGACGCCGACGCGCTCGCGGCGGCGTGCGACGAGGCCGACATCGTCGTCGCCGCGGGCGTCGAGGCGGTCGTCGCCTGCCGCCACGCGGAAGTCGATGTCAGAACGTGGTTCGCGCCGGGCGAAGTCGCCGCCGACGCCGCGGCCCGCGGACTCGACGCCGCGGTCGTCGCCAGCACAGACACCGCCGGGCGCGTGACCGACGCGCTCCGCGACGCGGGCGTGCTGTTCGAAGTGACGGAGCCGTAGCTCCGCGCCGGTTTCGGGTTTTCTCGACGTCGAATTCGCCGCTTAACTCTCCGCGTGTTCTCGGGCCATCGTGTACGCCTCCCGTAGCTCGCGGAACCGCTCGCGGTCGCCGCCGTGGTCGGGGTGTACGTCCTTCACCCGCGCGCGATAGGCGTCTCTGACGGCGTCCGAGGAGGCGTTCGCGGGGAGGTCGAGCCGGTCGAACGCGGCCGACACGGGGTCGTCGAGGTCGGCCAGTTCGGGCTCGATGTCCGGCACGTCGAAGGGGAGCCGCCGGCCGAGTTGGCCGCCGGGCATCTCGTGTTCGCAGAGGACGGCGTAGACGCCGGCGCGTTCGAGGCGGAAGAACGCCTGCGCGTCGAAGGTGATGGCGACGCCGCGGTCGGGGAGGAAGAACGCCACCGTCTCGCCGCGGATCGGGCGGTCCTCGACGAACCGCTCGTCGATGGCGGTGAGGTAGTCGCGGATTTCGTGGCGGCGGCGGCCCGTCCCGTCGACGCGGGGGCCGCGGGAGACCCGCCGCTCCGGGAAGACACGACCGCCGACGACGAAGACGCCGGCGACGACGACGGAGGCGACCGCACCCGCGGCGAGGCCGACGAGGAGCCACGGCGGGAGCAGAAAGACCCACTCCGGAAGCACGCTAGAAATCACGGGACGAGCGATTATGAACCCCTCGCTGCCCGTACCGATTTGCCGCCGGCGGCCCACGCGTTGGTATGCGACCGATTCGCTTCGAGGAGGCCGACAGCGCGGAGCGCACGCAAATCGGCGAGGGACTGACGCGACCGGCCGTCGCCGCCGGGCGACTGGAGACGGGCCGCGCCGAGGGGAAGTACTTCCTCCGACACGACGACGGCTGTGCGATCTGCGGGAAGCCGGTCGAAGCGGGGTCGCCGTTCTATCTCGACCCGGACGCCGGCGAAATCCTCTGCGAAGAACACGGACGGGCGCGCCGAGAGTCATGAGAACGGCCGTTTCCGGGTCGACGCCGCAATTTCATACTCGCCTTCGAGTGAGTTTTCATTCATACTTGTTTCGTTCGCAAACTTCTTTATCGGGGTGCGGGACCATACGAACATCACATGGCTGTAGTCTGGCTGGACGACGTACGGGCTGACGACCTCGACCTGGTCGGCGGGAAAGGCGCGTCGCTGGGCGAACTAACCGGTGCGGGGCTTCCCGTCCCGCCGGGATTCGTCGTGACGGCGGGCACGTACCGCGCGTTCATCGAGGACGCGGGCATCGACGACGAGCTGTTCGCCGCGGTCGAGGTCGACCACGAGGACTCCGAGGCGCTGCAGGCGGCCCACGAGACGGCGCACGACCTCATCATGGAGACGCCGATGCCGGACGACGTGCGGGAGGAAATCCTCGACGCCTACCGGAGCGTCGGCGAGGGCGACGCCTTCGTCGCCGTCCGGTCGTCCGCGACGGCCGAGGACCTGCCGGACGCCTCCTTCGCGGGCCAACAGGAGACGTTCCTGAACGTCACCGAGGAGGACCTCCTCGACCGCGTCAAGGAGTGTTGGGCCTCGCTGTTCTCCGAGCGCGCCATCTACTACCGCAACCGCAAGGGCTTCCCCCACGACAAGGTCGACATCGCGGTGGTCGTCCAGCAGATGGTCGACGCCGAGAAGTCCGGCGTGATGTTCACCCGACACCCCTCGACCGGCAAGAAGGAGATTATCATCGAGGCCGCGTGGGGCCTCGGCGAAGCCGTCGTCTCCGGCACCGTCTCGCCCGACAACTACGTCATCAGCCGCGAGACCGGCGAGGTCGAGACGGCGACCATCGCGGACAAGAAGACGATGTGCGTCCGCGACGAGGAGAGCGGTGAGACCGTGATGCGCGACGTGCCGAACGACCGCCGCCACGAGCGCGTCCTCACCGACGACGAGGTCTCCCGCCTGCTCGAACTCGGCGAACTGGTCGAAGACCACTACGAGACGCCGCAGGACGTGGAGTGGGCCGTCTACGAGGGCGAGGTCTACATGCTCCAGTCGCGCCCGATTACGACTATCGCCGAGGCTGACGACGGCGAGGAAGACGAGAGCGACAGCGGACGTTCGCGGGCGGCCGCGACCGGCGACGACGTGCTCATCCGCGGCCTCGGCGCGAGCCCCGGCATCGCCTCCGGTCGCGCCCGCATCGTCACCAAGCTCGACCACCTCGACCAGGTCGCCGAGGGCGACATCATCGTCACCGAGATGACCATGCCCGACATGGTGCCCGCGATGAAGCGCGCCGCCGGCATCGTCACCGACGAGGGCGGCATGACCTCCCACGCGGCCATCGTCTCCCGCGAACTCGGCGTGCCCGCGGTCGTCGGCACCGGCGACGGGACGAAGACCCTCGAAGACGGCGAGGTCGTCACCATCGACGGCGACAAGGGAACCGTCCGCGAGGGCGAAGAGCCCGAGGAGAAACAGCGCCAGCCCGTCGAGGAGGCCCGCCCCAAGACGCCCGTCAAGCCGATGACCGCGACCGAGGTCAAGGTCAACGTCTCCATCCCCGAGGCGGCCGAGCGCGCCGCCGCAACGGGCGCTGACGGCGTCGGCCTGCTCCGCATCGAACACATGGTCCTGACGCTCGGCAAGACCCCCGAGCGGTTCATCGAGCAGAACGGCGAGCGCGCCTACGTGGACGAAATCGTCTCGGGCGTCCGCGAGGCCGCAGAGGAGTTCTACCCGCGACCGGTCCGCGTCCGCACCCTCGACGCGCCGACAGACGAGTTCCGACAGCTCGAAGGCGGCGAGAACGAGCCGCGCGAGCACAACCCGATGCTCGGCTACCGCGGCATCCGCCGCGGCCTCGACAACCCGAGCGTCTTCCGCCTCGAACTGCAGGCGTTCCGCCGCCTGTTCGACATGGGCTACGACAACCTCGAAGTCATGTTCCCGCTCGTCAACGACGCCGAGGACGTGCTGCGGGCGAAAGAGCACATGCGCGAGGCCGGCATCGACCCCGAAAAGCGCGAGTGGGGCGTCATGATAGAGACGCCGGCCGCGGCGCTCTGCATCGAAGAACTCGCCGACGCCGGCATCGACTTCGCCTCGTTCGGCACGAACGACCTGACGCAGTACACCCTCGCGGTGGACCGCAACAACGAGCACGTCGCCGACATCTACGACGAACTGCACCCGGCGGTGCTCAAACTCATCGGCGACACCGTCGAGACGTGCCGCGAGGTCGGCGTGAAGACGAGCATCTGCGGGCAGGCCGGCTCGAAGCCCAAGATGGTTCAGTTCCTCGTCGACAAGGGCGTCAGCTCCATCTCGGCCAACATCGACGCCGTCCGCGACGTGCAACACGAGGTCAAGCGCGTCGAACAGCGACTCCTCCTCGATTCGGTTCGCTGACCCCGGCGAACGTCGAGGGCCGACCACCCGCGTTCCGTCTTTTCTCGTCCCCGTAGCGGTGGCCGTCGGCTGGGCGACGCGGCGCAATGGAGCGGAACCGATATACTGGGTGTGGTTATAGTGGGATGCATGCAGCGCGCGGCACCGCAGGAGTTCGACCGCGTCCTCTCTTCGATGTGCACCCGACCGCACCCGGCCGCCCGGAAGGCCGCAGAGCGGTTCTTTGCCACCAATCCCGGCGACCCGGCGACCTATCAGGCCGTCGCCGCCCTCGAAGAAGACGCACTCTCGTACCTCGGCGACATCACCGGCCTCTCGACCCCCCACGGCTACGTGACGAGCGGCGGGACCGAAGCCAACATCCAGGCCATCCGAGCCGCGCGCAACCACGCCCGCGACGACGACCCGAACGTCGTCGCCCCCGAGAGCATCCACTTCAGTTTCCAGAAGGCCGCCGACGTGCTCGACGTGGAACTCCGAATCGTCCCCGTCGACGACGACTACCGCGCGAACGTCGCGGCCGTCCGCGAGGCCGTCGACGACCACACCGTCCTCGTGGCCGGCGTCGCCGGCACGACCGAGTTCGGCCGCGTCGACCCGATACCCGAGCTGACCGCGGTCGCCCACGACGCCGGCGCGCTGATGCACGTCGACGCCGCGTGGGGCGGGTTCATCCTCCCCTTCACCGACCACGAGTGGTCGTTCGCTCACGCGCCAATCGACTCGATGACCATCGACCCCCACAAGTACGGGCAGGCGGTCGTCCCCGCCGGCGGCCTGTTGTTCCGCGACAAGTCGGTCGTCGACTCGCTGGCGGTCGACACGCCGTACCTCGAATCCGCGTCGCAGGCGAGCCTCACCGGGACTCGAAGCGGCGCGGGCGTCGCCTCCGCGGCCGCCGCGATGCGCGAACTCTGGCCCGACGGCTACCGCGACGCCTACGAGCGCCAGCAGGCGAACGCCGAGTGGTTCTACGACGAACTCCGCTCTCGGGGCTACGACGCGGTCGAACCGGACCTCCCGCTGGTCGCCGCGAGCGTCCCCGACGAGCAGTTCGAGTCGCTCCGGGACCTCGGCTGGCGCATCTCGCGGACCGCGAGCGGCGAACTCCGCATCGTCTGCATGCCGCACGTCTCCCGCGAGTCGCTCCGGGCGTTCCTCTCGGACCTCGACGACCTCCGGTCGACCCCGACGCGCAACTGAGCCGGTCCGAACCTGAAAACTTACAACCGACTGGCTTCGACCCTCTCGTGTGTCTCTCACCGCGTTCGCATCGCTCGCAGACCTGACGCTCAGTCTGTACCCCGACTTTTCGTGGCTCTCGTCGCTCGTCGAGACGGCCACGGGCTGGGTCGGGTTGGTCATCATCTTCGCGTACTCGTTTCTCATCGCCTTCGCCCTCCCCGGCGTAAGCGAAATCGTCCTCGCCGCGCCGCTCGACCTCGGGCTCCCCTACGGCGCGAAGCTGGCGGTCATCATCCTCGTCAGCGGCGCGGGCAAGGCCGCAGGAAGCGTCTTCGCGTTCCACATCGGCCGCCAGACGAAGGAGTCGGGCTACGTCGAGCGGGCGCTCGAACGGCTCCCGGTCGACGTGATGGGCTGGACCGAGCGCAAGGCCGTCCAAATCGCACAGAACTGGGGCTTCGCCGGCCTCGCGGCCGCGCTCTGCGTGCCGGGCTTTCCCGACACGCTCTCGATTTACGCGTTTTCGGTCCTCGAAGACGACTACCTCAAGTTCGCGGCCGCGACGTTCGTCGGCTCCTGCGGTCGACTCGTCGTGACGGTCATCGGAATCGAGGCCGCGCTGGCGTTCCTCTGAGCGGAGCGCACGCGCGGGTCGGTCACCCCGCCGTCGTTGTCGCGTCGCCGTCAGTACCGCTGTCAGCCGCTCGTTTCTGCCCCCGTCGCTGTCTCCGAGGTCGCTTCGAACGACTCGACGGACGCGTAGTTGACGACGACGAACGCGACGAAGAGGATGGCTGCGAGCGCCGCGAACGACAGCGACAGCGTCCGGCACGTGGCCGCGGACAGGCCGAGGCGTCGGCCGACCGACTCGATCGCGAAGAGTCCGGCGAGCGCGAGCGAGACGCCGATAGCGAGAATCCAGCCGCCACCGAGGGGCGACTGCGGGACGAGGAGGAGGCCGTAGCCGGAGACGAACAGGCCGAGGAGCACGGCGAACACGGCGGCGAAGCCGACGCTCCGTGCGGGTTGGGAGGCGGTAGTCGTAGTCACGACGGAGAGAGCGTCGGTCGACGAGATAGCGGTTGCGTGACTCGTGTTGGCGCGTCGCCGACGCGTTCGGTCGTGACCGGTCGAGTGCGGCGGTCCCGAGCGCTCCCAACGATTTATACGCCTGCTCGGCTTCAGTACCGGTGTGACCGCGACGGGTCTCCCCGACAACATGCGTATGCGCGCGTTCTTTTAGCCGTGGGTGGACCCGCCTCCGGCCGTCGACTCGGTAACGTGAGACGACGGTCGGGTCCGGCGAACCTCGGGGCGATATCGCACCGCCAGACAGACGCATCCGAAGCGGCGGGCTTTAGGCCCGCTTCCGAGATACACGACACATATGAGTCACGAGGACTTCCCCACGGAGAAGCCAGCGGTGGTGACGTGTGGACTGCCGTACGCCAACGGCGACCTCCACATCGGCCACCTCAGAACGTACGTCGGCGGCGACATCTACAGTCGCTCGCTGCGAACACTCGGCCAAAAGACGGCCTTCGTCAGCGGGTCGGACATGCACGGCACGCCCGTCGCCGTCAACGCCGAGAAGGAGGGCGTCACGCCCGAGGAGTTCGCGCTCCGCCACCACGAGAAGTACGAGGCGACGTTCCCCCGCTTCAACATCGAGTTCGACAACTACGGCCACACCCACGACGAGACGAACACCGAACTGACCCAGGAAATCGTCCGCACGCTCGAAGCCGAGGGCTACGTCTACGAGAAGGAGATTCCGGTCGCCTACGACCCCGAAGCGGACCAGTGGCTCCCCGACCGCTTCGTCGAGGGCGCCTGTCCGTACTGCGGCGCGCACGCCCGCGGCGACGAGTGCGACGAGGGCTGCGGTCGCCACCTCGAACCCGGCGAAATCGAAGCCCCGACCTCGACGCTCACTGGCAACGCCGCGGAGTACCGCGAGCGCGAGCACAAGTTCTTCGCGGTCTCCGACCTCCAAGACTACCTTCAGGAGTTCATCGACCGCCTCGAAGGCACCTCGAACGCCCAGAACCAGCCCCGCGAGTGGATCGAGGGCGAACTGCAGGACTGGTGTATCACCCGGGACATGGACTGGGGCATCGACTACCCCGGAGAGGAGGGTGACGACCTCGTGCTGTACGTCTGGGTCGACGCGCCCATCGAGTACGTCTCTTCCACCAAGCAGTACACGGAGCGCGTCGGAGCCGACACGTTCGACTGGGAGGCCGCGTGGAAGGAGTCCGGCGACATCGTCCACATCATCGGCCGCGACATCATCCAGCACCACACCGTGTTCTGGCCGGCGATGCTCCGCGGCGCGGGCTACGTCGAACCGCGCGCGGTCATGGCCTCCGGCTTCATCACGCTCAACGGCAAGGGCTTTTCCACCTCGCGCAACCGCGCCGTCTGGGCCGACGAGTACCTCGACGAGGGCTTCCATCCCGACCTGCTTCGGTACTACCTCGCCACCAACGGCGGGTTCCAGCAGGACGTGGACTTCTCGTGGTCGAAGTTCAAAGACCGCGTGAACAGCGAACTCGTCGGTACGGTCGGCAACTTCCTCTACCGGTCGATGCTCTTCGCGTACCGCAACTTCGAGGGGACGCCGGATGTCTCCGAGTTACACTCGGAGGCCAGTGAGACGGAGTCTCGCGCTGCGGAGGTGTCCGAGGAAGTCGAAGCCCGCATTCAGGAGGCCATCGACGAGTTCGAAGCCGGCATCAACGACTACTCGGTCCGGAAGTCCGGCAACGCCGCCGTCCGCCTCGCGCAGTTCGGCAACGAGTACATCCAGCGCAACGAGCCGTGGAAGCTCACCGACGAGGACCCCGAGGCCGCGGCGCAGGTCATCCGCGACTGCGTGCAGATTGCGAAGGCCATCGCCGTGCTGTTCTTCCCCGTCGCGCCGGACAAGATGCAGGCGCTCTGGGAGCAACTCGGCGAGGACGGGTCGGTGGCCGACACCGGCGTCGACGCCGCCTTCGAGGCCCCGCCGGCGTCCTTCGGCGAGCCCGAGGCGCTGTTCGAGAAAATCGAAGACGAGCGCGTCGAGGAGCTCAACGAGAAGCTCGAAGCGCGCGTGGCCGAGACGGAATCCGAAAGCGACGAGTCCGACGAGGACGCGGAGGAGAACATGGACGCAGACTCCGACGCTGACGCCGACATCGACTTCGAACCCCTCGCCGACGACCGCATCAGCTTCGAGGACTTCCAGGGCCTCGACATCCGCGTGGGCGAAATCGTCGCCGCCGAGGGCATCGACGGCGCGGACAAGCTCGCCAAACTCACCGTCGACATCGGCGTCGAAGAGCGTCAAATCGTCGCCGGCATCAAACAGCTCCACGACCTCGACTCGCTCGCCGGGTCGAAGGTCATCATCGTCGCCAACCTCGAGAAGGCCGAACTGTTCGGCGTCGAGTCCAACGGGATGCTGTTGGCCGCGGGCGACGAGGCCGACATCCTGACCACCCACGGCGACGCCGTCCCCGGCACGAAGGTCCAGTAAGCGACCGTCCGCGACCCGATACGCGACCGCTCGCGACCCGTTTTTTCGACGCGCCGTCTCGACCGCGCCACCGCCCTCGTATCAGGCGTGGACCACAGCGCCTAACTGCGCCGACTCCCGAGCGTCGTCCATGCGAATCGGAAGACGGGAAGCGGTCGGAATCGTCGTCGCGCTCGCGGTGTTCGCGGGCGTCGTCGCCGCGGTCACGGGCGGCGGCGCTGGCACCCTGACGGTCGAGCGCGTGGACGAACTCCCGCAGGGACAGGGCGCGGTGGCCTTCGGCAACCTCGACTCCGACCAGCGCGAGACGTTCGAGGAGGCAGTCTCGACCGGCGAACCGGCGGCGATACCGAACGAGGCCGCGAGAAACGAGTTCGCCGACCCCGGCTACGTCCGGTACGACGGCGACATCTACCGGACGACCGTCTCCGGCTGAGTCGGCGTTCGACGCTCGAATCCCGCGCCACAATCGGAGCCGATTTGAGCGGCGACGATGGAGCGCCGCCATGCGACTCAGCGTGTTACTCGCCGTGGCGCTCGTCGTCTCGACGGGCTGTCTCGGCGGCGCGAGCGGGACCGCGAGACTGAGCGTCGCCCGGGTCGACGACCTCCCGCAGGGCGAGGGCGCCGTCTCGTACCAGAACCTCGCGCCGGCCCAGCAGTCGGCGTTTCGCGAGGCGCTCGGAGGCGAGACCGTGACCCTCCGAGAGGGAACGGACAGAAACGAGTTCCGCGACCCCGGCTACGTCAGATACGACGGGAGAACTTACCGAACGACCATTATAGTTTCGTGAGGGCGACCGAGCGGTCAGTTCGACGGGCGAACTATAGAGAGTACGTATGCGAACCCATTACTCGACACCGAGTTCATCATCGGGCTTTTTTATCAGTCACTCGTAGGCGACGCCATGAGAAACGCAAAAATCGTCTGCACCCTCGGTCCCGCGTCCTTCGACCGAGAGACGATTCGCGGGCTCGCCGACGCCGGCATGAGCGTCGCCCGGATGAACGCGAGCCACGGCAACGTCGAACACCGGTCCGACGTCATCGACAGCATCCGCGCCGTCGACGACGCGACCGACGAACCGCTCGCGGCCATGCTCGACCTGCAGGGCCCCGAGGTACGAACCGCCGACATCGACGAGGACATCTACCTCGAAACCGGAAGCGAGGTCCGCTTCTACGAGGGCGACGACGCCACGCCTGAGGCCGTCGGCCTGTCGTACTCCATCACCGCCGCGGAGTCCGGCGACACCATCCTCCTCGACGACGGCCGCATCGAAGCCACCGTCGAGCGCGTCGAGGACGACTCGGTCCACGCGACCATCGTCTCCGGCGGGAAGCTCAGTTCGCGTAAGGGCGTGAACGTCCCCGGCGTCGACCTCGACATCGACCTCATCACCGACTCCGACTACGAGAACCTGAAGCTCGCCGCCAAGAAGGAAGTCGACTACGTCGCCGCCTCGTTCATCCGCGACGCGGAGGACGTTTACACCATCAGCGACACCCTCGAGAACCTCGGCGCGGAGATTCCCATTATCGCCAAAATCGAGCGCGCCGGCGCGGTCGAGAATCTCGACGAAATCATCCAGGCGGCCCACGGCGTGATGGTCGCTCGGGGCGACCTCGGCGTCGAGTGCCCTCTCGAAGAGGTTCCCATCATCCAGAAGCGCACCATCCGCAAAGCGCAGGCCGCGGGCGTTCCGGTTATCACCGCGACCGAGATGCTCGACTCGATGGTCCGCTCGCGCCGCCCGACCCGCGCGGAGGCGTCCGACGTGGCCAACGCCGTCCTCGACGGCACCGACGCCGTGATGCTCTCCGGCGAGACCGCCGTCGGCGACCACCCCGTCCGCGTCGTCGAGACGATGTCCCGCATCGTCGAGGAAGTCGAAGAGAGCCCCGAGTACGACGAGAGCCAAGAACAGCGCGTCCCGACCGCCGACGAGGGCTCCCGCACCGAGGCGCTGGCTCGCTCGGCGCGCTACCTCGCCCGCGACGTGAACGCCGCGGCCGTCGTCGCCGTCTCCGAGTCCGGTTACACCGCCCGGAAGACCGCGAAGTTCCGCCCCGGCGTCCCCGTCGTCGCCGTCACGCCGAACGACCGGACGCGCCGTCAGCTCGCCGTCTCGTGGGGCGTCTCGGCGCAGTACGCCGACTACAGCCCGAGCGTGGAGGGCGTCATGGACGACGCCGTCACCGCCGCGCTCGACGCCGGCGTCGCGGAGTCCGGCGACACCATCGTCGTCCTCTCCGGCATGATGACGGAGCTCGAAGGAACGAACACGACGAACATGCTCAAGGTCCACGTCGCCGCCGAGCCCGTCGCCACGGGTCGGAAAATCGTCAGCGGCCGGGTCGCCGGTCCCCTCTACCGCACCGAGGACGGCGACCTCACGGACGTGCCCGAGGGCGCGATTCTCGCGCTGTCCGCCGAGTTCGACGGCGAGTTCAACGGCGACGCCGACAAGCTCGCCGGCATCGTCGACGCCCGCGCGGGCATGACCGGCTACCCGGCGCTCGTCGCGCGCGAACTCGACATCCCGATGGTGTCGGGCGCGCCGCTCCCGAAGACCATCAAACAGGGCGCGACCGTCACGCTCCACGCCGAACGTGGCATCGTCTACGAGGGCGACGTCATCAGCCACGACCGCGGCAACCGGAAGTAGTGCGGTAGCCCTTTCCGGCCGCGACGCCTACCCACGATTCGATGTCCCGCGCACCCTCTCCCGAGGCCGAAGACGACCGCGACGGCGACGGCGAGTGGCGCTTCGGCGTCGACGACGTCGGCCCCGACGGCATCGTCGACGACGAACCCGAGATCGAACAGCTCCCCATCGAGCCCGGGTCACCGCGGGCCGAAAACGTCGCGTTCGTTTTCCTCGGCGTCCTCCTCGCTGTCGGGCTCATCGTCATCACCGTGTTCCCGGGCGCGGTCTGACCGCCCCACGGCGCGCCGGTCGCGAGCCGCCGCGAGGTCCGGGCTTCGACCATCCGACTTTCCGTTTTGATAATCGGGACTGTTGATTTATGTGACCCCGAGGGGAACCACCGTCAACCCCCCCGACCGGGACACACCAAATGAGTTACGCAGTCCGCGCACCCTCCGTGTTGGTCGCCGCGTTGATTCTCCTCGCGGCGCTCTGGGTTCCGACGCCCGCAGTCGCCGCCGACGAGCCGACCGCGTCGTTCGGCGAGGACGTTACCACCGTCACCCGCGGCGACGTCGTCGAGATACGCGTCCAGCACTCCCAGCCGGGCACGCTCCACATCGGCGGCGACGGCTACGGCTACCACCTGACCGTCGCCCTCGTCGGGTCGGGAACGACCACCCTGACCATCGACACCTACAACTCGACTGGCGCGCCCGAGACGTACGTCTCCGGTGGCGGCAACAAGACGCTCCACACCGGCCACCTCAGCGAGCCGATCGAGCCGGCGACGTACATGATGAACGTCACCATCGACGGCGTCGAACGCGCCATCGGCCAACTCGACGTCACGGAGCGCGGGAACACGTCGGCAACGACCAACGTCGCGCCCGCGAGCCTGAACGACTCCGACTCGTCGGTGTCGCCCGGGGACGTTCGGGGCGTGATGACCGAGCGGACGACCGTCGCCAAGGGCGACCTCGCGGTCGTCCGCCTCAACGAGAGCGGGCTCGAGTCGGCGCTGAACCCGGACGACGTGACCGGCGGCGCGAACGCACGCGGCATCGAAATCACGCTGAATCAGCTCGAAGTCCGGCCGAACCGAGAACAACAGACGTTCCTCGCGACGCCGGAAAACGGGACGACGGTCGTCACCGACTTCGAAAACGACGAGGTGTTCGTCGTCTGGGACACCTCGGAACTCCCGCTGGAAGGTGACACCGAGGAGTACGAACTGCAGGTGACGCTCCGCGGCGACCACAGCGACTTCGTCGACGAGGACACCATCACGGCGCGCTCGCGGGTGCGACTCGTCGAACCGACCGTCTCCATCGAGGTGCGAAACGAGACGGTGTACCCGTGGGAGTCACTGCGGGTGAACGTCACCGGCGAGACCACCCTCGCGCCGAACAGCGTCGTCGAACTCCGGGCGCGCGCCCCCGGGCAGCCGTTCTTGAAGCTCGTGCCGATGACGGTCACGGCGAACCGGACCGTCTCGCAGAACCTCACGTTCGCGCCCGATGACCGCGGGCTCACGTTCCCGCTTTGGGTGCGCGACTACCGTGACGAGACCGAACACACGATGCGCATCCTCGACTCCGAGGCGAACCTCCGGTTCGTCGACCAGGAGACCGACGGGACGTTCGTCACCATCAGCCGGGTGAACCTCTCGGTCGGCGGATTCGTCGCCGTCGAGACCGCCGACGAGGAGCCGCTGGGGACGAGCGCGTATCTCCCGCCGGGGACGCACCAGAACGTCGTCGTGGAGTTCGACCGCCGGCAGTTGGTCGACGCGGAGTTGCTCGCCATCGCCTACGCGGACCGCGACCGCGACGGGAACTTCTCGGTCGCGGTCGACGCGCCGTACCGGACCGCTACCGATGGTAATGGTACCGACGGCAACGCGACCGCGGACGACAACGAGACGGTCGGCACCATCGTTGCCGACGACGCGATGGTCCGGCTCGAACCCGGCGCGAAGACGCCGACACCGACGGCCACGCCGACCGCGACGCCAACAGAATCGACCGCAGAAACGACAACTGAGACGCCGTTCCCGGTCGTCGAACGGACGCCGCTGGAACCGGCCGCCGCCGGAACGAACACTGGAATCCCGTTCTCGCCGGGGCTGACGGTCGTCGCGCTCGTCCTCACCGGACTGGCCGCGCGGCGACTGCGACGCTGACGAACACCGAGGCGATAAGATGACACACGACCGACGCGGACACGACCGACGACCCGCCCCCGACGGACCGGAGGGACGCGAACAGTGACGAGACTCGTCGAACTCGAACCGACGAAGTTCGTCCACTTCCTCTCGGACCTCTGGACCCAACGGAACTGGCAGACGAACGCCCAGCCCCGAGGCGAAGGTCGATACCTCGTACAGGGGCAGCGCGGCGACGGCACGAAAGGGCTCATGCTCGTGCTCCCGTCCGTCGAGACGACGGTGGGAACGGGGCACGTCAAGGGGTTCGTCGCGCACGCGAAAAAACGCGGCATCGACACCGTCGTCGTCGCCACGCAGGGCGAGTTCGACGACTCGGTCCGCGGGTTCGCCACGAACCACGACGTGACGCTGCTCGACCGCGAGGAACTCGGCGAGACCGTCGCCGACGAGGGGCTCGAACAGACCGTCAAACAGTACACGGACGGCGACGTGTTCGAGACGGCAGAGGTCGAGTTCGGCCTGCCGTTCGACCTGCCCGAACCGGTCGAGGAGGCGTTGGCGTCGCTCCCGATAGCCGCTCTCCGCGAACGGCTCGCCGGACTCACCGGCGGCGGGGGCGACGGCGGCGATTCTTCGGGCGACTCGCTCCGCGACAGGCTGCCGTCGTCGGTCGACGACCTGAAATCGGGGTCGCCGCCGAGCGTCCGCGTGGTCGTCGTCGCCGTCCTGTTGCTCGTCCTCGCGCTCGGTTCTGTGGCCGCGCTCGGGCCGATGGTGGACGGACTCGGCGGGTCGAGCGGCGGCGGAAGCGGCGTCGCCGTCTCCGCGCTCTCGGGCGCGAGCACCGACTCGGCCGACCTGGTCGCCCGGTGGAACGCGCGGACGGCAGACTCGCTTCAGGTGGGTAACCAAACGTACGCCGCGCCGGAGGGAGAGCGGTTCGTCGTCGTCGGACTCAATGCGACGGCCGCGAGCGGCTCACCCGGGAACCTACCGCAGTCGGCGCTCGTGTTCGAGTCTGACGGCGTCAGCTACGGTCACCAGCCGCTGTCGAACGCGACCGGCTTCGACAACGGCGCGCTGTTCGCTCCCGGCGAGAGCACGCACGTCTGGACCGTCTTCGCCGTGCCGACGAACGCGACCACCGGGACCGTCCTCGTCCAGCCGACGAACGAGGACACCGTGGCGTTCGTCCACGACGACACCGTCTCGACCGACCCGAACGGCGACGACTGAGCGCGGGCGAGCCCGACCCGCCACGGGAATCGCGCACCGACCGCGGCCGCCGCGACGAATTCGACCCTCAATCCTTAATCGGACGACGACCCTAGAGCCGGTATGGCATACCTGCCGTTCCCGTTACAGACCGGTCTCATCACCCCCGAGACGCTTCCGCTGTTGCTCGTGCTCGCGGGTCTCGGCCTGTCACTCGCGGAGGCCATCGCCCCCGGCGCACACTTCGTCGTCCTCGGCGTCGCCCTCCTCGCGGCGGGGCTGGCCGGCCTCCTCATCGCGCCGCTCTCGGGCCCGCTCGCGCTCGCCTTCCTCGTGTTGGTCTTCGGCGCGCTCGCACTCTACGGCTATCGAGAGCTCGATTTCTACGGCGGGAAAGGAGAGGGAAAGACGAGCGACTCGGACGCGTTAACGGGGAAGATGGGGCGCGTCACGGAGCGCGTCACGCCGACCAGCGGCGAGGTCAAACTCGACGAGGGCGGCTTTAACCCCTACTACGCCGCCCGCTCCGTCCACGGCGAACTGGAGGAGGGAACCGAAGTCATCGTCGTCGACCCCGGCGGCGGCAACGTCGTGACCGTCGAGGGAGTCGGCCCCGGCGAAGACGAAATCGACCGCGAACTCGCCCGCGAGCGGGCGCGGCAGCGACGCGAGGAGTCCGCGGAGCGGGAAGAAGAACTCGAACGAGAGGGCACCGAAGGCGTCTGATCGGCGGCCGCCGCACGCCAACCGGCGCGGTTCGGGCCGACTACGCCCTCGTCGCCGCCGAAATCGTCCGACGTGACGGCCGCACCACACGAATACTTATCATTCGTCCAACCCAACACGGGCGTATGGACTTACTTGCCCTCCAGGCGGGACTGGGCATCGGAGGCGTCGTCGTCGGCCTCCTCGTGCTCGTCCTCGCCATCGTGACGGTGTATCAGATGGTCGAAATCGTGGACGCCTACGAGAAGAAGGCGCTCACGGTGTTCGGGGAGTACCGACGCCTCCTCGAACCGGGTATCAACTTCATCCCGCCGTTCGTCTCTCGGACCTACGCGTTCGACATGCGGACCCAGACGCTCGACGTGCCCCGACAGGAAGCCATCACGCGCGACAACTCGCCGGTGACCGCCGACGCCGTCGTCTACATCAAGGTGATGGACGCGAAGAAGGCGTTCCTCGAGGTCGACAACTACAAGCGCGCCGTCTCCAACCTCGCCCAGACGACCCTCCGGGCCGTCCTCGGCGACATGGAGCTCGACGACACGCTCAACAAGCGTCAGGAAATCAACGCGCGCATCCGCAAGGAACTCGACGAGCCGACCGACGAGTGGGGCGTCCGCGTCGAGTCCGTCGAGGTCCGCGAGGTCAACCCCAGCGCCGACGTGCAGCAGGCGATGGAACAACAGACCTCCGCCGAGCGCCGCCGCCGCGCCATGATTCTCGAAGCGCAGGGTGAGCGACGCTCCGCCGTCGAGACCGCGGAGGGTGAAAAGCAGTCGAACATCATCCGCGCGCAGGGTGAAAAGCAGTCGCAGATTCTCGAAGCGCAGGGTGACGCAATCTCGACGGTCCTCCGCGCGAAATCCGCCGAGTCGATGGGCGAGCGCGCCATCATCGACAAGGGCATGGAGACGCTCGAACGCATCGGACAGGGCGAGTCGACGACGTTCGTCCTCCCGCAGGAGCTCACGTCGCTCGTCGGCCGCTACGGCAAACAGCTCACCGGCTCCGACGTGCAGGACATGGAAGGCCTCTCCAGCAAGCAGTTCGACGAGGAGACCCGCGAACTCATCGGGCTCGACGACATCGAGGAGATTCTCGGCCAGATAGACCAGGCCGCCGAGATGGACGTCGAACAGCTCGAACAGGAAGCCGAAGCCATCAAGGCGGGCGCGGAGGTCAACGACATCAAGTCGCCCGACGAGGTCATCGCCGAGGCCGACGAGGAAGAAGAACCCATCAAGTCGTCCGACGAGGTCGTCGCCGAAAGCGAGGGCGCCGACGGCGCGGCCGCGACCGGTGGGTCGTCGGACACGGAGACCGCGAGCAACGGGCAACCGGCCGCCGACGAGGACGGCGACGACGACGAAAGCGAGATGTCCTTCGAGAAGGACCTCGAATAGTCGCGTCGGCCGACCGTCCCGGATTCGGACGGGTGTAAATGCCGAAGCCCTTTTCTTCGCGCCGTCTCGTATGTGGGAGTAGATGTCGAACCGCCGGGTAGACGAAGACAAGCGCGCGACCCTCCGTCGGTTCGCCGCGCTCGGGGCCGCCACGCCGCTCGTGGGCCTCGGGGGTGGCGACGACAGCGAGGACGACTCGTCCGGGTCGAGCGACGCGCGGGACGCTATCGTCGGCTACGTCGCGTCCACGCCCGGCGCGCACTTCTCGAAGGTCCGCGACGACCTCAAGTTGGGAACCGGCGAGACGCAGTACCACCTCCGAAACCTCGTCGACGACGACACGCTCGAAGTGCGCCGCGACGGCGACTACAAGCGATTTTTCCCCGCGAGTCGGTTCTCCGAGTTCGAGCAGGTCGCGCTCGGCTATCTCCGCCGTGACACGCCGCGCGGGATGCTCGTTCACCTGCTTCGCGACCCCGACGCGACGGGGAGCGAACTCGCCGACCGCCTCGGCGTCTCGCGGGCGACGGTGAGCACGTACGCGAAGAAACTCGACGCCGTGGGGCTCCTCTCGCGCGAGGACGGCTACGCGGTCCGCAACCCCGAGACGGTCATCACGCTCCTGATTCGCTACGCCGACTCCTTCGGCTCCGACGCCGCGGCGTTCGCCGACGACGCGGCCGAACTCATCCGGTTCGACCCCTGACGAGGTCGGACGAGTCGAGGCCGGCAGTCGAGACGGGCGATTGACGCTGTACCATGTGACGGTTCCGTGTCCGTTCCGACTCGTAGCGGCGGCGCTGGGACGCGAGAAAACCCGAAAAAACGGGGATGGAACGACGTGTGGGTGGGAGACGACGGCGTTCCGGGTGGGGTGGCGCGATGGAGGACGCGCCGGGGTGCACGCCGAGGACGGCGTGCGGCGGGGCCTGAGTGAAACGTCAGCGGGGACTCAGACGGTCACCTTCCACGTGGTGCCCGAGGAGTAGCCCCACTTCTCGACGCTCACGTCGAAGTCGCCGTCGAGGATGGGGCGCATGTTCGCGCCGACCTCCTTCGCCGAGAGGTCGAGGTCGTCGGCGATGAGGCGGGACTTGAAGTACGTCTTCGCCCCGGCGTTGGAGCGGAGGTAGTCGAGGATGCGGCGCTGTTTCTCCGAGAGACTGCGGTTGGCGTCGAGGACCTCGCCCTCGACTGCGGTCGCGGAGGCGGTCGTGCTCATACCTACACAGAGAGACGAGACGCCTATCAGGGGTTTGGTACGGGAGCTTAACACGGCGTTGTCTTGCGATTTCAACCGAAAACGAGCCGTCCGGACGGCTCCACCGAGCCGTCGCAGGTACAGTCGCCTAACACCCACGCGGCCCGGACACACCAACGAGGAAACAGGCCGGACGCATCGGAGCGCGTCGGGGCGGGGGCGCGCCGGGGCGCATCGAAGCGGCCGTCGAACACCCGAACGTTCCGAACTGTCCGTCTCACGGACCGTACCTGTTCCAAGACAGAAAATTCATACGCGGATAGCGGCCATACGACGACAATGGGTCGCCCGACAGAACGACGCCCGGCCGCCGCGACCGCGGCCGGCGTCGAAGTGAGCGTCGTCCTCCCCGCCTACAACGAGGCGCGGACCATCGAGAACACGGTCCGCGTCACCGTCGAGACGCTCGAATCGTTCCTCCCCGCCGACGCCTTCGAAGTCATCGTGGCCGAAGACGGCTGCGACGACGAGACGCCGGAGATAGCCGACCGGTTGGCCGCCGAGGACGACCGGATTCGCCACTACCACAGCGACGACCGCCTCGGTCGCGGCGGCGCGCTCGAACGCGCCTTCGAGGCCGCACGCGGCGACACGCTCGTCTACTTCGACACGGACCTCGCCACGGACATGCGACACCTCGAAGAGCTGGTCGAGCGCGTCCGCTCCGGCGAGTACGACGCCGCGACCGGGTCGCGCTGGATGCCCGACCGCGTCGCCGACCGTCCGCGGAAACGCGGCGTGCCGAGTCGCGCCTACAACGGCCTCGTCCGCCTGTTTCTCCGCTCGGACCTCCGCGACCACCAGTGCGGCTTCAAGGCGTTCAGCCGCGAGGCGTTCGAGGCGCTCCGCGACGACGTAGAGGACAACCACTGGTTTTGGGACACGGAGATGCTCGTCCGCGCCCAGCGCGCGGGCTTTCGGGTCGCCGAGTTCCCCGTCGACTGGGAGCCGAAAGGCGACACGAAAGTCGACCTCGTCCGCGACATCCTCGGGATGGGAAGCCAGATTCTCCGGACGTGGTGGCAGCTCACGGTCCGGCCCCGCATCACCCGCCGGGTGACCATCGTCGCCGGCCTGCTTTTGACCGTCCTCGCGCTCGCGCTGATGACGCTCTACATCGACCCCTCGGAAGTCATCACGGTCCTCGGCGACGCCGACCCCGCGCTCGTCGCGGCGGCCGCGATAATCTACGTCGTCTCGTGGCCGCTCCGGGGGATTCGCTACCGCGACATCCTCGCCGAACTCGGCTACCGCGAGAAGGCGGGGTTCCTCACGGGGGCGATATTCATCAGTCAGACCGGGAACCTCGTGTTCCCCGCCCGCGCGGGCGACGCCGTGCGCGCCTACGTCGTGAAGGCGCGCCGGAACATCCCGTATCCCTCGGGCTTCGCGTCGCTCGCGGTCGAGCGCGTCTTCGACCTGCTCACCATCGCGGGGCTCGCGGGCGTCGTCCTCGTCGGCCTCGCGGCGACCGGCGGCCTCGACGACATCGCCACGGTGCTCGCGACCGGCGTGAGCGGCGGCACGGTCGACGTGTCCGCCGACGACGTGCGAACCGTCGCCTACGTCGCCACCGGCGTCGGCGTCGTCGCCATCCTCGGCGTCATCGGTATCGCGCTGTCGGCCCGCGCGGACCGGAACGTCGTCCGGGCGTTCGTCGGCCGGTTCTCGTCGGACTCCTACGTCGAACTCGTCGCGGGCGTCATCGAGCAGTTCGTCTCCGACCTGCAGGCGGTCGCCGGCAACCGCGCCGCCTTCGGCCGCGTCGGCCTGACGAGCCTCGCCATCTGGACCGTCGACGTGGTGACGGCCGTCGTCGTCCTGCTCGCGCTCGGCGTCGACATCGACCCCGTCGTCCTCGTCGGCGTCTCGTTTTTCGCCGTGAGCGTCGGCAACCTCGCGAAGGTGCTTCCGCTCTCGCCCGGCGGCGTCGGCCTCTACGAAATCGCCTTCACGGTGTTCATGGCCGCCCTCGCGCCGATTACGCCCGCCGCCGCGCTCGCCGCGGCGGTCCTCGACCACGCCGTCAAAAACGCCGTCACCATCGTCGGCGGCGTCGCGTCGATGCTGTCGCTCAACGTCTCGTTGACGACCGCGGTCGAAGAGAGCGCCGACGTGCGCGACCGCGAGCACGAACTCGCCGAGTCGGAGTAACGGAGCGACTCAGTACAGTTCACACCGGAAGGGCGCGAACGCGCCCGTCACGGCCGATTCGAGCGCGTCGGTTCGGGTGAGCCGGCCGCCGGTGAACACGCCGGCCGCGCCCTCGTTTTTCGCGATGTCGTCGGTGCCGAGCACGTCGTCCATCACCGGCCCGAGTTCCTCGCCCGCGTCGATGCGGTCCGCGATGCGGTCGGGGAGCGCAAGGCTCGGGCCCGCCGCGCGACCGACGCGCTCGCCGTCGGTCACGGCCGCCCACATCACGAGATACGTGTCCCGCCCGTCGGTGCCGTCGCCGGCCGGGAAGGTCGCGACGCCGCCTTCGATGCCGACGCCGAAGTCGTAGTCGCCCGCGTCGAGGGCTCGTTTCGCGCGGGTGACCGCGCCCGCGATGGTCTCGTCGTTTCCCGTCGGCTGTTCGGAGACGCCGGAGTCGACGGCGACCGCCGCCACGGAGGCGTCGGGGCAGGTTCGTTCGACCGCGCGCCGCTTCACCGGGTTGCCGCTTCCGACCGCGATGTCCATGTCGATAGCGCGTCGCCCGGTTATTTCCCTTCGTCGGATTCGGTCGCGGTCGTGCCCGCCCACGGCTCGGGGAGGTCGGCGTCGGGGTGCAGCAGTCTCGCGAGGCGGTCGACGCCGGAGACGACGGCGGGGCTCGGCTGATTGAGAAGCGAGTCGTCGACGGCGTGGACCGCGGCGTCGAGGTTCCACCCGCGGGCCTCGAACGCCTCGGGGTCGCCGCGTTCGCCCTTCCCGCAGGGGTGGAGAACCACGTGGTCGGGGTCGGCGGCCGCGACGGTCTCGGGGTCGACTTCGGCGGACCGCTCGCCGGGCGCAACGAACGGGGCAGAGCCGCCGGCGGCGCGGACGAGGTCGGGGACCCAGTTGCCGGCGGCCATCGGCGGGTCGGCCCACTCCTCGCAGTAGACGGTCGAGTGGTCGCGGTCGGCGACCGCGTCGGCGACGCGGGCGAGGTGGTCGCGGCAGTCCTCGGCGAGCGTCGCGCCGGCGCTGGCGTCGCCCGCGGCGTCGCAGACGACGGGAAACGAGTCGAACACCTCGGCGAGCGTCGCGGGCGCGACGTGGAACACGTCGTAGCCGCGGTCGCGGGCCGCCGCCGCGACGTCCGACTGGAGGTCGTCGCAGGTGCAGACGGCGTCGGCGTCGAGTTCGTCGACTCGGTCGAAATCTGGGTTCAGCCAGCCGCCGACGACCGGCTTGTCGGTCGGCGAGTGAACGGTCGCCCCGACGACGTGAGCGTCGAGACCGGCGGCATCGAGGATGGCCGTCGCGCTCGGCGCGAGCGAGACGACGCGGGGGTGGGCGGCCATGCGTAGTCGTGGCAACGCCCCTTCGAGAAAAGTATGTATCGCGTCACGGTCGGCGAGAAGCCGCCGCTGAGTGACCGGTGAATCGCCGAATCCCTCACGAACCTCAATTGTCCGTGTGACCGTCTCACACGTACAAACGACGCCGCTGGCCGAAAGCGATACCAAACCATTTATGCGGTCGTCTGCGGTTGCTGGTGTTACGGACAGCATCCGGGTTCTAGCCGCCTCTAACCACCCCCTCCCGGAGCACCCGCCGTCGTATCCATGAGTGAACGAATCTGGACCCGAAACCCCGGCGCACAGGAGCAGGAACGAAACACGCAGAACGGCCGACAGGAGGCCGAAACCGAACAGGAAGACACGAAGGGCGACACGCTGCAGTGTCCCGAGTGTGGCGGTCACGTCGTCACCGACGACGAACACGGTGAGACCGTCTGTAACGACTGCGGCCTCGTCGTGACCGCGGACTCCGTCGACCGCGGCCCCGAGTGGCGCGCGTTCGACGCCCGCGAGAAAGACGAGAAGTCTCGCGTCGGCGCGCCGACGACCAACACGATGCACGACAAGGGCCTGTCGACGAACATCGACTGGCGCGACCGCGACGCGTACGGGAACTCCCTCGGCGCGCGCCAGCGCCAGAAGATGCAGCGGCTCCGTAAGTGGAACGAGCGGTTCCGCACCCGCGACTCCAAAGAGCGCAACCTCAAGCAGGCGCTCGGCGAAATCGACCGCATGGCCTCCGCGCTCGGCCTGCCCGAGAACGTCCGCGAGACGGCGTCGGTCATCTACCGCCGCGCGCTCGACGACGACCTCCTGCCCGGCCGCTCCATCGAGGGCGTCGCCACGTCGTGTACCTACGCCGCCGCCCGCATGGCCGGCGTCCCACGCTCGCTCGACGAAATCGCGGAGGTCTCGCGCGTCGAGAAGAGCGAGGTCGCCCGCACCTACCGCTACATCGCCCGCGAACTCTCGCTGGAGGTCAAGCCCGCCGACCCCGAGCAGTACGTCCCGCGGTTCGCCAGCGAACTCGGCCTCTCCGACGAGTCGAAGATGCGCGCGCGCCAACTCCTGAAGAACGCCAAGGAGAAGGGCGTCCACTCGGGTAAGTCGCCGGTCGGCCTGGCCGCCGCCGCCGTCTACGCCGCCGCCCTCCTCACCAACGAGAAGACCACGCAGGCCGCCGTCAGCGACGTGGCCGACATCTCCGAGGTCACCATCCGCAACCGCTACCACGAGCTCCTCGAAGCCGAGGAGAACCTCGGCCTCGTCTGAGCACGCGCCGGACGACCGCGCCGGACGGCGGTTCGAATCGGACGAGACGACTCGATTTTCGGTTATTCGCTCATTAGCGGCGGCGCTGGTCGGGACGAGTGGCCGGCCGGAGCTTCGAACCGCGCGGACCGCGACGCGGGACCGACCGGCTCCGTACCGAGGCGAAGGGTTTTGTTTCGGGGCGAACACGTCCGTACGATGCGCACGACTCACGCCCTCACGGTGGGCGACGCCGCCGACACCGGACTCGCCGACGAGAGCGTGAACCTCGTCGTCACGTCGCCGCCGTACCCCATGATAGAGATGTGGGACGACCTCTTTTCGGCGCGCGACGACGCCATCGCGGCGGCGCTCGACGAGGGCGACGGCGACGCGGCGTTCGAGGCGATGCACGAGCAGCTCGACGCCGTCTGGGACGAGGTGGCCCGCGTGCTCGCCCCCGGCGGGCTGGCTTGCGTGAACGTCGGCGACGCGACCCGGAGCCTCGACGGGTCGTTTCGCCAGTACCCCAACCACGCCCGCGTGCTCACCGCGCTCGGCGAGCGCGGGCTGACGCCGCTTCCGGACGCCGTCTGGCGCAAGCCGACCAACAGTCTGACGAAGTTCATGGGGTCGGGAACGCTTCCGACGAACGCCTACGTCACGCTCGAACACGAGTACGTGCTTGTGGTCCGCAAGGGCGAAGCGCGGTCGTTCCCGCCGGGCGACGACCGGCGCTACGAGAGCGCCTTCTTCTGGGAGGAGCGAAACCGCTGGTTCTCCGACCTCTGGGAGTTCGGCGGAACCGACCAGCGCCTCGATTCGGGCACTAGAGAGCGCTCGGCGGCGTTCCCCGTCGAGCTTCCGCTCCGGCTGATTCGGATGTACTCCGTCTACGGCGACACCGTCTTCGACCCCTTCGCCGGGACCGGGACGACGACGCTCGCGGCCATGCTCGCGGGCCGAAACTCGGTCGGCTACGACCTCGACGCCGACCTCGTCTCCGGGTTCGAAACGCGGCTCGACGACCTCCCGGAACGCTCGCGCGCGGAGGTCGAACGCCGGCTCGACGACCACCGGGAGTTCGTCGCCGACCGCGACGAGCGCCCCGGCCACGACGCCGAGCACTACGACTTCCCGGTCGTGACGAAACAGGAGCGTCGCATCCGTCTGTACCGCGTGTCGTCGGTCGAGGCGTCGGCCGACGGGTCGGACCGCGAGTTCGTCGTCGAACACGAACCGCACGACGGATCCGGGGCAGCCAACGCCGCGGGAACGCCGCCGACTTCGGAAGACGCGCAGACGACCGACTAACCTCGAAACGCTCTAATCAGGGGTGTTCGAACGCGTACGGTCAGGATTCGGTTCGGTTGACTGACTATCCGATAATCCAGACGTTTAAGAGTGCGGACGACGACGCCAACGAACAATGCCCGATGCTCGTCGTCGCGCGTTCGTCGCAGCCCTCGTCGGCGTGGTTGGTGCCTCGCTCGGAATCGCCGGGGCGGGCCACGTCTACCTCCGCGAGTGGCGACGCGCGATTGCGTGGTTCACCTTCGTCGTCGGCGCGGGGCTGGTGTTGCTCTCGACGTTCGCCGACCCGGCGACCGTGACCGTGGACTCGGTTCCGAGAGAGGTGCTGATTCCCGTCCTCGGACTGCTGTTCCTGAGCGCGCTCGACGCCTACCGCGTCGGGATTCGCCCCCGCGGCCGCAACGCGAACGGCGAGCCGACCTGTCCGGTCTGCGGCGGCGAACTCGACCGAAACCTCGACTTCTGTCCGTGGTGTGCGACGGAACTCGAATGGTACACGGTCGAAACATAAAGGCGCTCCCGTCGGCGGCCCGCCTCGAAAAAACGGTTCTCCGGAATTACTTCTCGATGATGCTCTCTTCGACGGCCTCGCCGAAGTGGCGAGCCGTGTCCTCGTAGTAGATGAGCATCTCGTCGCCGGGTTCGAGGTCCGTGACCGCGGTTCGTCCCTCGCGGGTGTGAACCTTGATGGTCTCGGCGTTCTGCAGGAGCGTGGTGACGCGGTCGCCCTCGTAGTCGGCGGAGATTCGGAACATCGGTCGCTTTTCTATCTTCACGCGCCCGACGATGGCCTCGCGGGTGTTCCCGTTCGTGTCGATGAGCTGCACCTCGTCGCCGCTTTCGAGTTCGGAGAGGTAGACGGTGCCGCCGTCGGGAGTCCGCGCGTAGGCGTGGACCGCGCCGGCGTTGACCCTGAACGGCCGAGACGCGACGTACGGGGATTTCGCCGTCTCGGCGTGGACAAAGAAAAGGCCGCGAGCCATCGAGCCGACGAGCATCCCCTCGTCGTGGTCCATGATGGTGCCCGTGTCGACGCAGACGCGGTCGGCCATGCCCGTGCGTTCGACCTCCGTGACCTCGGCCCAGACGAGGTCGAGCGACTCGCGTTCGGCCTCGTCGCGGACCTCGACGGTCTTTCGAATCTCGTCGGGGTCGTCGCTGTCGAGGAGGACGCCGTCGGAGCCGAGTTCGAGCGTCTCGAAGGCGGTTTTGGCCTCCTCGGCGGTCGTGACGCCAGCGATAAGGTCGGTCTCGTCGCCGATGCGGGCGATGAGGTTCTCCAGCGGGATGATGGTCCAGTCCTCACCGATGACGATAGTGTAGTCGCCGTCGCGAGCGGCCTCCTCGGCGAACGCCTCGTAGTCCTTACTCAGGATGCGGACGTACGACCCGTTTGCGAGGTCGTCGCCGCGGCGGAGCGTCGTCAAGTCGGCAGAACCGGAGAAGTCGGAGGGGAGTTCGACGGTCGCGTCGCCCTCGCCGTCCTTGCCGACGATGTAGGCGTCGGCGAGCGCCTCGGGGTCCGCGTCGTCTTCTTCCGCTTCCATCACGTGGACGTCGGCGTCGGTCCGAAACGCGGCGATGTTGACGTCGCCGAGTTCGCGCACCTTCTCGACGTCGGCCTCGTCGACGAGAACCCAGTCGACGCCGGCTTCCAGTCCGGCCGTGATGCGTCGCTTCCGCGTCTCCCAGTCGCCGACCGCGTCGTCGGCTTTGAGCCAGACGCTTCGTGTCATTATCGACTTCACTCGGTGGGTGGGCTTGAACGTGGCGAATGAATCAACGGACGGCGAACGGGTCCCGGCGGGTCGGTGCGGCCGCACCCCGCCAATTCTATATCGCGCTATACGATTTATTTTAGGTATCCGGTCCCAACTTCGAGGTTGAACGACCGATTCGAACGCGCTGACGCGAACCCAAGACTTCGGGCTGTTGGGTCCGGAAAACGGGTTCGTAGAGCACACGGTGGTTACGGCCGAGTTCGGAGGGTAACTCCCGCGGTCGAATCGAAGACTTCGACCGGGGGTGTCGAGTCCAAAACCCGCTCTGATAGGACGATGACTGAGACGCAGTTCGGAACGAAATTTCGCGGTCAAACCGATTGTGATGCCCGAACCTCCGACGGGTTGGGAGACGAGTTCGACCGGGCTGTCGCGGTACTGACTCACAGACACAGAATAGGTCGGAACCGTACACGCACCACCCGACATTCCGCACGAAACTCCGGGGGTAAGTGGGAAAGACGCACGTCCGTCGTCCGTCGCCGTCATCGACAGAGGACCGGTGACGCAGGTCGCGTTTCGGGAACGGTACGCCGTCGCCGACGCAGAAAGACGGAGCAATCGAATGCGGGCCCGAATCCGTTGGACCGTTCGGCGAGCGCCGGGGAAGTCGAACTGTGTTGGGTTCGACCGAGAGTCGTCGAGAAATACTACCCGCGCGCGGCGTTTCCCGACCAAATCGAAGCTCGATAAACCAGTTACGGCGATATAAAATCAGTCAGAACGCGTCAAGCCCCGTCTGGACTGCGCCGCGCTCGTGGTCGAGGAGCGCGCGCTTCAGTTCGACGCCGCCAGCGGCGGAGAAGCCGCCGAGGGAGTCCGCGCCGACGACGCGGTGACACGGGACGACGAGCGGGACCGGGTTCCGCCCGCAGGCCTGGCCGACGGCGACCGCGTGGCTGTCGAGTTCGGCCGCGACCTCGCCGTAGGTTCGCGTCTCGCCGTACGGAATCGACGCCATGACGCGCATCACCTCGCCGGTGAACGAGTCGGGAAACCGAACGTCCGCGTCGAACTCGCGGCGCTCCCCGCGTTCGTACTCGGCGAGCTGTGTTCGGAGCGAGTCGGTCGAACATCCGAGAAGTCGTTCGTCCACGGCGACCGCGAACTCCCACATCGTGACGCGCATGCTCGGGGTTCGCGCTCGGCGGGTATCTATCTGTAGGCTGGATGCCGAAGGAAGCCGAAAACAGAAACGTCGTCCGAAGAGGGCCGCGTTACGCTTCGATACCGAGGCCGGCGCGTTCGAGGGCCGTATCGGCGTCGGCGTCGTCGTGGATGACGGCGCTCACGGCGCGGGTGATGGCTTCGGGGTTCTCGTGTTGGAAGATGGAACGGCCCATCGAGACGCCGGCCGCGCCGGCGTCCATCGTGCCGCGGACCATCTCGACCGTCTCGCGGTCGGTACCGCGGCTCCCGCCGGCGATGACGACCGGCAGGCGCGTGGCCTCGACGACGCGGCCGAAGGAGTCTGCGTCGCCGCTGTAGGCCGTCTTCACCACGTCGGCACCGACTTCCTCGGCGAGGCGAACGGCGTGGGCGAGCGCCTCGGGGTCCTGTTCGTCGATGCCGGGGCCGCGGGCGTAGGACATCGCGAGGACGGGCACGCCGAAGTCGGCGGCGCGGGAACAGAGGTCGGCGAGTTGGGTCATCTGGTCGGGCTCGTAGTTCGAGCCGACGTTGATGTGGAAGGAGACGGCGTCGGCACCGACGCGGAGGGCGTCTTCGACGGTACCGGTGAGTCGCTTGTCGTTTTCGTCCGGGCCGATGACGGTCGAGCCGTTGACGTGGACGATGTATCCTTTGCCGTTTTTGTTCGGGTGGACGCGCGGGGCCGTGCCCTTGTGCGTGAGGACGGCGTCAGCGCCGCCGCGCGTGATGCCGTCGATGGTGGATTCGATGTCGACGAGGCCCGTGACCGGGCCGAGGGTGATGCCGTGGTCCATCGGGACGATGAGGTATCGCCCGTCTGTGGAGATGCGTTCGAGTCGTGCGGAGAGTCCGATGTCTGTGTTCATGTATGAGAAAGGGTGGCAGAGCAGTTATGTGCGTTCCGGATGCGGTGGGCGTTGCGAGGCGCCAGCCACTGCACCTTCTTTCAACTCGCGGGCGAGCGTTTCGAGGCGGTCGGCGACCGTCTCGGCGTCGTCGCCGTTCTCGTGGCCGTCGGCGACGTCGTCAGACGCAGTCTGACGGGCTGCCGAAGTTCCTTCGGCAACGATGTCCACGAGCGCGCTGCCGACGATGATGCCGTCAGCGCCGCTCGCGACGATGCGCTCTGCGTGGTCGCCGCTGCTGATACCGAAGCCGACCGCCTTGGGCACGTCGTAGTCGGCGAGTCGTTCGAGCGACGAGCCGGTCTGGTCGGAGACGCTCGACTGCGCGCCCGTCGTGCCGAGGCGCGCCTGCACGTAGACGTAGCCCGAGACCTGTTCCATCATGCGGTCGAGGCGCTCGCCGCGGGTCGTCGGCGCGACGATGAAGACGAGGTCGAGGCCGAACTCGTCGCAGGCCTCGCGGAGCGGGCCGGCCTCCTCGGCCGGCAGGTCGGGAACGACGAAGCCCTCGATTCCAACCTCGGCCGCCTTCTCGACGAACGGCCGCGGGCCGGGGTCATCTCCGTAGCGGTAGATGAGGTTGTAGTAGGTCATGCAGACCAGCGGCACCGACACGTCGAGGTCCTCGACGAACTCGAAGAAGCGCGTCGGCGTCATGCCGCCTTCGAGCGACCGAACGACCGCGTTCTGGATAGTCGGTCCCTCAGCGATGGGCTCCGAGAACGGAAGCCCGAGTTCGATGATATCCGCGCCGCCGCGTTCGAGCGCCTCGACGTATTTCAGCGAGGACTCGTAGTCGGGGTCGCCGGCGGCGAGGTACGGGATGAACGCCGGTCCGTCGGCGAAGGCGTCTTCGAGCGACATCACAGGCCCCCCGTGAACTCGTCCATGTTCGGCGCGATGTCGATGTCGCGCTCGTAGGTCTCCTCGATGGCCGATTCGAGGTCCTTGTCGCCGCGGCCGGAGACGTTGACGACGACGTACTCGCCGAGGGCGTCCGCCTCCGCCGAGTCGGGCGCGTCGGGACCGACGACCGATTCGAGGTAGCCGAACGCGTGGGCCGACTCCAGCGCGGGGATGATGCCCTCCATCTGCGAGAGCCGGTGGAACGCGGTCAGCGCCTCGTCGTCGTCGACGTTGACGGCAGTGACGCGACCGGTGTCCACGAGATACGCGAGTTCGGGACCGACGCCGGCGTAGTCGAGGCCGGACGACACCGAGTGCGACTCCATAATCTGGCCGTCGCGGTCCTGTAGGAGCCGAGTGCGAGCGCCGTGGAGAATCCCCTCCGACCCGGTCGTGAGCGACGCCGAGTTGGGCGCGACGCCGGCTTCCTCGTCGACTTCGAGCGTCGAGCCGCCGGCCTCGACGGCGTAGAGCGCGGTCTCCTCGTCGTCGACGAACTCGGCGAACGCGCCCATCGTGTTCGAGCCGCCGCCCGCGCAGGCGACGACGGCGTCGGGGAGCCGACCCAACTTCTCTCTGGCCTGCGTGCGGGCCTCCTCGGAGATGACCGACTGGAAGTCTCGGACCATGCTCGGGAACGGGTGCGGGCCGACCACGGAGCCGATGACGTAGTGGGTGTCTTCGACGTTGGTCGCCCAGTCGCGCATCGTCTCGGAGATGGCCTCCTTGAGCGTGCCGCGGCCGACGGTGACGGGGTTCACCTCCGAGCCGTTGAGTTTCATCCGGAAGACGTTGGGTCGCTGGCGGTTGATGTCGCGCTCGCCCATGTAAATCTCGCAGGGCATATCGAGGTGGGCGCAGGCCATCGCCGTGGCGGTGCCGTGCTGGCCCGCGCCGGTCTCTGCGATGATGCGTTCTTTGCCCATGTACTTCGCCAGTAGGACCTGCCCGAGCGCGTTGTTGAGCTTGTGCGCGCCGCCGTGCAGGAGGTCCTCGCGCTTGAGGTAGACCTCGCGGTCGTAGCGCTCGGAGAGTCGGTCCGCGCGCTGGAGGGGCGTCGGCCGCCCGCCGAAGTCCCGCAGTCGCGCGCGGAAGTCGTCCATGAAGCCGTCCTCGTTGTCGAGGACGTACCGCTCGTACGCGTCGGTCAGTTCCTCGATGGCCGGCATGAGGGCCTCGGGAACGTACTGTCCGCCGTAGTCGCCGAACTTGCCGTCTGCGCTCATTGTGTGAGTGTCTCCGTGTTCTGTCGTACGTCGCCGTCCATGATGGCGGTCCCGACGAGGAGGGCGTCGGCACCGGCCTCGCGCATCCGCCGCGCGTCTTCGACCGACTTCACGCCGCTTTCGGCCACGAGGAGCACGTCGTCGGGCGCTTCCGGCGCGAGTTCCTCGAACGTGCCGAGGTCGACTTCGAGTTTCCCGAGGTCGCGGTTGTTGATGCCGATGATGTCGGCTCCGGCCGCGAGCGCCGCCGTCAGTTCCTCGCGGGTGTGGACCTCCACGAGCGGCTGGAAGCCGCGGTCGCGGGCGGCCTCAACGAGGTCGGAGAGGTCCTCGCCGACGAACCGCGCGATGAGGAGCACGAGGTCGGATTCCACGACATCCAGTTGGGCCTCGTTCATGATGAAGTCCTTGCGGAGGACGGGCACGTCGACGGCCTCCCGGATGCGCCGCAGCGACTCGGCCGAGCCGCCGAAGTGCTCGGGCTCTGTGAGGACCGACAGCGCCGTCGCGCCGCCGGCGACCATCTCGCGGGCCAGTTCGACCGGGTCGTCCTCGCGGACGCCCTCGGTCGTCGGACTCGTGGGCTTCACCTCGGCGATGACCGGGACCCGGCCCGCGGCCTCCGTCGCGGCCACGGCCTCGGGGAACGACCGCGCGTCGACCGACACGCGCGTTTCCCCGCCGGGTCGCTCCCGCGCGGCCTCCAAGATGGCGCGCACGTCGGGAGCTAATTCGTCTCCACTAGCGTTCATTGATGTACACTAACGCACGTATTTGTACATAAGGCTTGCGTCGTCGGGGACACTCACCGTCTCTCACGTGCACGCGGGCGAGCGGCGCGCGGAGACGGACCCGAAACCCCGCGCCGTCGCCGGAAGGGTCAAGCGTCCGGCGACGGGAGCCGAACGTATGCCCGTCTCGGGAATCTACGCGCGCGAATCGTCCACACTCGGCCGCCCCGTGCAGGTCGGCGTGGTCAGCGGAAAGGTCATCAACGTCTCGTTTCCGGACTCGCTGCCGGCGGACGCCGAGTCGGAACACGACCACCTCGACGCCGTGTTGGCCGCCATCGACCGGGGCGAGACGGACCTCTCGTCGGTCCCTATCGGTCTGACCGTCCCGACCGACCAGCGGAGCGTGCTGGAGTCGCTTCGGAACGTCCCGCAGGGCGAGACGGTCGATGTGGCCCTGCTCGTCCGCATGGCCGGCCTCGACCCCGAGGACGACGACTCGAAGCGCGTCGTGCGCGAGGCGCTCGCGGCCAATCCCGTTCCGGTCGTCGTCCCCGACCACCGCGTGAAAGACGGCCCGAGCGCCGCCCCCGACGACGTGGTCGAAGCGCTCCGGAAGTCGGAAGGAATCTAGTTTTCGCTCGTTGTCGCGGTCGCGGTCACCGCCGCCATCGTCACGGTCATCGTCGCAGTCGCCGGAGTTCAGAAGGGCATCGCGTCGGTCTCCCGGCGGAGCGCGAGGTAGCCGAGCAGGCCGCCGAGGAGGAACAGCGTGCTCGCGAGGCCGACGGACCCGACGCCGGTCGCGAGTTCGGCGAACTGTGAGATGCCCGCGAGGACGAAGCCGCCGCCGGCGACGTACTTGAGTCGGCTGTCGACCGGAATCCTGAGCGTGACGACGCCGAGGAGAATCGCCGTCAGTCCGAAGGCAGCGTCGGCGGCGAGCCGGAGCGTCGGGTTCCCCGTGGCGAACGCCGCGACGACGAGCGCCAGATAGCCGATGAGCCCCGCCTGCGTCAACTGCCGCGTGTCGATATCCATACTGGCTACGCGTGATGCGGGCACTTGAACGCATCCCCGCGTCGCCGCCGCGACGGCGAGCGGTTCGGCGGGACTCGACGGCGCGTCCGACGCACGCTACCAGCCGAACAGTTCGTGGCCGGCGAACTCCAGCGCGTTCACGAGGTAGTGGGCGACGACCACGACCAGCAGGCTCTCGGTGAGGACGAACGCCGCCGCGAGGACGAACCCGAGGAGGCCGGTGACGATGATGCCGAGTCGGCCCTGCGCGCCGTGACCCGCGCCGAAGGCGGCCGACGACACTGCCGCCATGAGCCACGGCGACACGTCGAAACCGGCGGCGACCGCCCCCACGAGCGCGCCCCGAAAGAGCAGTTCCTCGAAGCCGGCGATGAGCGGAAGTGCGACCGCGAACAGGAACACCCAGCCCGCGGTCGTCCGCGGCGTCAACGACTCGCGGACCGCCTCGTCGGGCGCGACGCCGAACCGCTCGCTGACCGTCGAACCGACACGGTTGGCCCCGTAGAGCGCGAGTCCGAGTCCGACGCCGACGGCGAGTTGCGTCGGGAGGTCGGCGGCGGAGAGGCCGAGCGCCGCGGCCGGCACGCCCGCGTACCACGCGCCGAGGCCGAGAAAGCCGCCGAGAAAGGCCTGCGAGAGCGCGACGTTGGCGAGCAGGAGATGCGGCGGGAGGTCCTCGGCGGACGCCGAGCGCTCCGAGACGGCCGAAACGGGGGCCGCGGTGACGCCGGGCGGCGTCGCCCGGTCGGAGTCGGCGTCGAACTCAGGTTCGGAGTCGGACTCGGGGCCAGCGTCAACGTCAGCGTGGGCGTCGCCCGCAACGTCGGCCTCCGCGGGCGTCGACGGCTCGGGACGCGGTGACGCGCCGGTCGAGTCGACCGAGAAGGAAGCCAGAGAGACGGTGTCGAGTTCGGCCGACCAGTCGGTCTCGTCCGACTCGGCAGCGGTCGGAACGGAGTCGTCCGCGGCAGTCGCTCGGGAGTCGGAATCGGAAGCGCCGTCGCCCGGAGCGGCGGGCGCGTCGAGTGCGTCGGAGCCGGTCCCCTCCGCGTGCGGGACGCCGCGAGAAAAGTGTGCGAGAGAGAGTAAGACGGCGAGGACGAGGCCGGTGAAGCCCGCGAACGCCGCCCAGTCGGTCATCCGGCGTTACTGCGGGCTGGGGCTGGAGGGGCCCTTGACGCCCTGGCCCTTGTTGAGGGCGGAGCCGGTGATGCTCTTGAGGCGGTCCACGAGCGAGTCCTTCTCAGGTTCGCCTTCGAGGGCGACGTCGAGGACCTCGCTGATGTGCGAGACGGGGATGATGTCGACCATCTCCTTGTACTCGTCTTCGATCATCACGTCCTGCTCGTTGGCGGCGGGGATGATGACCGTCGAACAGCCGGCCTTCGCGGCGGCTTCGATTTTGTGGGTGACGCCGCCGACCGGGAGCACGTCGCCGCGCACCGACAGCGAGCCGGTCATGGCGACCGACTGGTCGATGGGGATGTCCTCCAGCGCGGAGATGACGGCGGTCGCGACCGTGATGGACGCGGAGTCGCCGTCGACGCCCTGCTGGCCGGTCTGGACGAACTGCACGTGCACGTCCATCTCCGAGAGGTCCTGGTTGGAGAACTTCTTGATGATGGCCGAGACGTTCTGGACGGACTCTTCGGCCATCTCCTTGAGCTGGCCGGTCGCGATGACCTGGCCGGGACCCTGCGAGGGCGTGACTTCGGCCATCACGGGGAGCATGATACCGGAGTCTTCGCCCATGACGGCGAGGCCGTTGACGCGGCCGGTGACGAAGCCGTCGTTGACCGAGAGCTCGTAGTCCTTGCGGCGCTCGATGTACTGGTCCGCGATCTGCTGTTCGATGGAGCGCGCACGGCGCTTGGCCTGCAGCACGTGGTCACGGGTGGTCAGCTCGGCGTTCTCGCCGCGGGCGATGTCGCCAGCGACGCGGACGAGGCCGCCGAGGTTACGGAATTCGAGGGTGAGGTGGCCCTTGCGGCCGGCGCGGCGGCGGGCTTCGAGGATGAGCTCCTCGACCGCCTCCTCGGTGAAGTGCGGGAGCCGCCCGTCGTTGGTGACCTCTTGGGCCACGAAGCGCGCGTACTTGCGGCGCATCTCGGGGGTGTCCTCGATGGTGTCGTCCATGTACACCTCGTACCCGTACCCCTTGATACGGGAGCGGAGCGCGGGGTGCATGTTCTCCATCGCGTCGAGGTTACCCGCGGCGATCATGATGAAGTCCGTCGGGACGGGTTCGGTCTGGACCATCGCGCCCGAGGAGCGCTCGGACTGGCCCGTGATGGAGAACTCGCCCTCCTGGATGGCAGTCATCAGGTGCTGCTGGCTGCGCACGTCGAGCGTGTTGATCTCGTCGACGAACAAGACGCCCTTGTTCGACTTGTGAATCGCGCCGGGTTCGACGCGGTCGTGGCTGGGCGTTTCCATGCCGCCGGACTGGAACGGGTCGTGACGGACGTCGCCGAGGAGCGCACCCGCGTGGGCACCCGTCGCGTCCTGGAAGGGCGCGGACTTCTGGTCCGCGTTGTTCACGATGAGGTTCGGAATCATCGCGTCGCTGCCGCGCGAGCCGTAGCGGAACGCGAGGTAGATGATACCCGCGGCGAGGATGCCGAGCAGGACCTGCTGGGCGATGATGAGCGAGTAGCCCAGCACGACCGCGATAATGATCCACATGAGGAACGAGCGCATCTGGTTGCGCTTGCGTGCCTCCTCTTTGTGCGCCTCGACGATTTGGTCACCCTTGCCCGCGGGGACCGTGCGGACCTTGGGGCGATTGCCGTCGTCGGGGTTGTGGTAGACGAGCACGTCCTGCAGCTCCTCGCGGGGGAGAAGCTCGGACATCGCCTTGGCGAGCATCGACTTCCCCGTCCCCGGGGAGCCGATCATCATGACGTGGCGGCGCTGCTTGGCCGCCTTCATGATGACGTCGCGGGCGTGCTCCTGCCCGATGACTTGGTCGACGAGGCGGTCCGGAACGGGAATCTCGTCGGTCGTCTCTATCCGGAGACCACCGAGGAGGTCGTTCTCGTCCACGTTCTCGGCCACGTCGGCGTCGATTTCGACATCGCTCCCGAGGTCGTCGATCGTCTTCTTGTCGACCTCTTCGGCCTCGTCGTGCTGGAGCGTCCCCCCGTCGTCGATGCCCTCTTCGGAGGGCGCGTCGTCGGGTGAATCCTCCCGCTCGTGGAGGCTGTCGTCGGTGTTCGTATCGTTACTCATAGAACTGTCGTCGCTACTTCTAACGTAGGCCCTGCGACTGATATACTTTCTCCCCGGTTGCATCCGGCGTACCTTGCCGTAACCTCGCGTTTCGACGGCCCTACCACCAGAATACCGGAATTCTCGTGACTCGGCGTATTTATAAGTAATCCGGACTAACGCCCGATGCATGCGGGGGTTCTACATCGGCCGGTTCCAGCCGTACCACAACGGCCACCACCGAATGGTCGAAGAGATTGCCACCGAGGTCGACGAGCTCGTCCTCGGCATCGGGTCCGCGGGCGACTCGCACTCGCCGCGGAACCCGTTCACCGCGGGCGAACGAATCATGATGGTCAACAAGGCCGTCTCGGATTTCGACATCGCGACCTACGCGGTCCCCATCGAGGACCTCGACCGCAACTCGGTGTGGGTCAGCCACGTCCAGTCGATGTCCCCCGCCTTCGAGGTGGCGTACTCCAACAACCCGCTCGTCATCCAACTGTTCAAAGAGGCGGGCGTCGAGGTCCACCAGTCGCCCATGTTCAACCGCGAGGTGCTGGAGGGCACGGAGGTCCGCCAGCGCATGATCGAAGACCGCGACTGGGAGTCGCTCGTCCCCGACGAGGTGGCGGACGTGGTCCGAGAAATCGACGGTATCGAGCGCCTCCAGCGCGTCACGGCCACCGACGGGTCGGAGCGCGTCGGCGACGACGGGAGCCGCGACCCGAACCCCTGTTGAGATGATTACGCTCGCGTCCGACTTCGGGCTGGCGTACCCGGCCGCGATGAAGGGCGTCGTCCTCTCGCGGACCGACGCGCGACTCGTGGACGTGGCCCACGACCTCCCACGGCAGGACGTTCGCGCGGCCGCCTTCTGGCTCCGCGAGACGCTTCCGTACTTCCCGCCCGCGGTCCACCTCGTCGTGGTCGACCCCGGCGTCGGGACCGACCGCCGCGCGGTCATCTTCCGCGTCGGCGACCACGTTCTCGTCGGCCCTGACAACGGCGTTCTCCGCCCCCCGGCGAGACGCGTGATCGACGCCCTCGGCGACGCCGACGCATCGGTCGAAGCCTACGAAATCGACGTTCCGAACCCCGATTCGACGACCTTCCACGGACGGGACGTGTTCGCGCCCGCGGCCGCCGACGCCCACGTCGCGGGCGCGTCGGCGCTCGGGTCGGTCGACCGCTTCGAACCGATTCCCGTCGACTCGCTCGCCGAGTGCCGCCTCCCCGAGGCGACCGTCTCGGCCGACGGCCGCGAGGCGACGGGCGAGGTGCTCGTCGTCGACGACTTCGGCAACTGCATCACCAACGTCCCGGGCGAGTTCGTCCGCGACGCGGCCGGCAGCCGCGCGACGGTAAACGGCGAGTCGGTCTCGGTCGGTCGCACCTTCGAGGCCGTCCCGCGCGGCGAGCGACTGCTCACCGTCGGCAGCCACGGCAACGTCGAGTGCGACGTGAACCACGGCCGCGGCGACGAGGCGTTCGGCCTCGCGCCCGGCGACCGCGTCGAACTCCGGGTCGACTGATGGGCGTTCTCGTCTCCGTCCCTGGCCTCAGTTCCGCCGCCGTCCCCGTCACCGTCGTCGTCCCCGAGGTCGACCCCTTCGCGGTGATGAACGTCGTCGGCCTCCTCGCGTTCGCGGTCGCCGGGGCACTCAAGGCCGCCGAGGCCGGTCTCGACGTGTTCGGCGTCTCCGTGCTCGGCGTCGTGACCGCCCTCGGCGGCGGGACGACCCGCGACGTGCTGGTCGACCGACTGCCAGCCTCGCTCGCGGCGACGTGGGACATGAGCGTCGCGCTCGTCGGCGTCGGCCTCGCAATCGTTCTCATCCACTCGATAGAGGGCCGCGTGCGCGACCACCCGGCGTTCCTGACCACCGACGCGGTCGGGCTGTCGGCGTTCGCGGCGACCGGCGCGCTCGTCGGCGTCGACGCCGGCGTCACGTCGTTCGGCGTCGTCATCCTCGCGACCATCACGGCCGTCGGCGGGGGCTCCATCGCCGACATCCTCATCGGGCGCGTCCCGGTCGTCCTCCGCGACGACTTCTATGCGACCCCCGCGGTCGTCGGCGGCCTCGGCTTCCTCGCCGCCCGTGCGGTCGGCGCGCCGACCGGCGTCCCCTCGGGGCTGTGCGCCGCGCTCGTCTTCTCGGTTCGGCTGCTCGCGCTCCGCTACGACTGGCGGTTACCGCGGGTCTAAGTGGTGAACCCGAGGCCACGCACCAGACGTTACAGTTCGTTTTCCACGCGCCACTCCGCGGACTGGACCCCGTCCGCGATGGTCTCGCGCTCGAAGTAGAGCACCTCGACGCCGACGACGACTACCGCGAGCGCGAGGACGGTCCAGAACGTCCCCCGCTCGGCGTCGAACAGATGCCACAGGAGCGCGACCGCGGAGCCGAGCGCGCCGACGGTTCCGACGGCGGGAATCACGGTCGTTTGGAGGTTCTCGCGCTCCCGGAACGCAAGAAGCGAGAGGCCGCCGAAAATGCTGATGAACGCGAGCGACGCGAACGAACTGATGGCGTCTAGACTTCCGAGGAAGGCGAACCCGGCGGCGAGCACCCCGAGCGTCAAGAGCGGACGAATCGGTTCGTCGGTGGACTCGTCTCGGAGCCGACTCGGGAGCAGGTCGTCGGCGACGAGGCGCTTCGAGAGCCGCGCGGAGCTGAACAGCGTGGCGTTGATGGCGCTCCCCGTGGAGAACAGCGCCGCGACCGAGATGAGGACGAACCCGGCCTGTCCGAGGAACGGCTGGGCCGCGACCGCGAGCGCGGTCTCGGCGTGCTGCTGGATGGCGTCGATTCCGGCGAGGTTGGTCGTGACGAGCGCGACGAGGATGTACAGAGCGGTCGCGCCCGCGATGGAGATGTAAATCGCTTTTCTGACCGTCTCCCGGGGGTCGGCGATGTTCTCTTGGTCGAACAGCAGGAGCTCCCACCCCTCAAAGGCGACGAAGGAGACGGCGGCCGCGACGAGCGGGCCGATACCGAAGTTCGACAGGCCGAACCCGAGGCCGCCGTGGGTCGCGCCGTAGGCGACGCCGCCGAGACCGAACAGGAGCAGGATGGCGACCTTAAGTCCGACGAGGAGGTCTTCGGCCCGCCCGGAGGCGTGCGCGCCGAAGACGTTGAGGCCTACGAACGCGGCGACGGTGAGCGCGGAGACGAACGGCTGTATCGAGACCGACGCGACCGTCGAGACGCCGGTGAGTTCGACGAAGTAGCCGCCGAACGCGTAGGCGTACATCGCCATCGTCCCGACGTAGCCGAAGACGAACGTCCATCCCACGACGCCCGAGAGCGTGGTGTTGTCGGTGAACTTCCCGACGTATCCGACGGGTGACCGAGGCGACTCGCACAGACTGTTCAGTCGGAGGAGCGAGTACCCGGCACAGGCCGCGAGCGCGCCGGCGACGACGAACGCCGCCCACGCGAGGGTCCCGGCCGCGCCGGCGACGACGCCGAGCACGGCGAAGATACCCCCACCGACCATTCCACCAATCGCCATCGACACGGCTTCCGGAAGCCCGACTTCGTCGGACATGGGGTGCAGTTCGACGCTCGCGACGGAAGAACGTAGCGACCAGTTGATAGGTGCTCGCGCAGCGGCAGCGGTACGGCTCTGGAGCGGCCGTTCGAGAGCGGACAGACGGAAAAAGCGACACGAAGTGGCCCGGCGGCGGAACGCGCCGCCGGTGGGGGAGCGTGTCTGCGAGCGGTTCGGTTACTTGGCGGCGATGACGTCGTCGATGCGGACGATCATCGTCGCGGCCTCGGTCGCGGACTCGATGGCTTCGCGCTTGACCGCGACGGGGTCGATGACGCCGAGTTCGACGGGGTCGCCGATTTCGCCGGTGCGGCCCGAGGAGATGATACCGGCGATGCCTTCGTTCTCGTAGCGGGCGCGGAGGTCGACGAGCGCGTCGATGGGGTCCATACCGGTGTTCTCGGCGAGGGTGCGCGGGAGCGCCTCGATGGCGTCGGCGTAGGCCTCGACGGCCAGTTGCTTGCGGCCCTCGATGCCGGCGGCCTCCGAGCGGATGCGGTCGGCGATGGCGATTTCAGTCGCGCCCGCGCCGGGGACGACTCCGCCCTTGTCGATGGCGGCGACGACCACGTCGACCGCGTCTTGGATGGCGCGTTCGAGTTCGTCGACGACGTGTTCGGTGCCGCCGCGGAGGAACAGCGTGACGGCCTTCGCCGCCGAGCCGCCCTCGACGAACGCGAGGTCGTCGTCGCCGAAGGTGCGGATGCTCACGGAGTCGACGTGACCGAGGTCGGACTCGTCGAGGTCGGACAGCGAGCCGAGGCGCTTCGCGCCGGTCGCGCGGGCGAGGGCGCGAGCGTCGGACTTCTTCACGCTCTTGAACGCGAGGATGCCCGCGTCGGCGAGGTAGCCCGCAACGCGGTCGTCGATGGACTTGGTGCAGAACACCACGTCGACGCCGGCGTCCTTGAGGGCCTTCGCGTAGCCGCGGAGTTCATTGTCCTCGGCGTCGATGGCCGCGGTGAGCTGGTCGACGGAGGTGATGTTGTACTCGGTGTCGACCTCGCCTTTGCGCACGTCGAGTTTCATGTCGAGGACCGCGACGGTCGCGTCGGAGACGGCGCGGGGCATGTTCTCGTTGACGGGTTCCTTGTCGAGGACGACGCCCTCGACGAGTTCGGTCGCCGAGGAGGACGCGCCCGTTCGGGTGAGCACGCGAACGTCGTCGCGGTGGAAGGCCCCGTCGGCGTCACCGTGGACCATCTGGACCGCCTTGACGACGTGTTTGGCGAGCACGTCGGCGGTCACATCGCCGGTGCCCTTGCCGGTCATGGAGGACTCGGCGACCTTGCGGAGCAGGTCGTCGTCGAGCGTCACGTCGAGGACCATGTCGTCGATGGCGTCCTGGGCGATGCGGGCGGCCTCGGTGTAGCCCTCGACGATGACGGTCGGGTGGAGGTCGTCGTCGAGGAGGTCCTCGGCGTGCGCGAGGAGTTCGCCGGTGAGGACGGCCGCGGTGGTCGTGCCGTCGCCGACTTCCTCCTCTTGAGTCTGGGAGACTTCGACGATCATCTGCGCGGCGGGGTGCTCGATGTCCATCTTCTCGAGGATGGTCGCACCGTCGTTCGTGATGACGACCTCGCCCGAGGAGTCGACGAGCATCTTGTCCATGCCGCGCGGGCCGAGTGTGGTCCGTACGGCTTCGGCGACCGCCTTTCCGGCGCGGATGTTGGAGTCCTGCGCGGAGCGGCCGTGCGTTCGGTTCGTCCCCTCTGCGAGAATGTATAACGGTTGCTGCATTCGTGAAGCCATGTTGAAACCTCAACCGCTATCAACGATTGCAGTTCTATAAATACGTTTCGGCGAGAGCGAGCTACGAAATCGCACGACAGGGCGACGGTTTTCGAATTCGAGCGCGGGGCGGGCGTCGCAGGGGTTCGGAGGGGGCCGCTCCGGGGTTCGGGCCGCGGTCGGCGGCCGGTTCGCGCCTCGCTACTCGTCGAGCGTGTCGACGGTGAGCGTTCCGTCGCCGAACAAGGAGACGAGATAGCCCGCGTACTGAAACGAGAACCTTCGAGACGGGTCGTGAGAGAGGCGAAAGAGAACGTCGAGCGCTTCGGGGTCGACACCGATGTCCGAGAGCGGCGGGAGTTCGAGTGGGCTGAGTTCCGTGGCAGTCGCGACCGCCGAAGCGATGGCGACCGCCACCTCGTCGTAGCGGTCGACGGAGGTGGTTACCACGGACCCGGCTCCATCTTCGAGCGGGTCGTCCATACAGTCCGAATGGGTAGTCGGGTACCTATTGGTGTGCGTTGATTATGTAACCCGTTATTGTGGGGGTCGCTCGTCGCGAATCCGCTCTGCGAGCGTTCGGTAGGCGCGTTTGAGGCGGGCCGCGACCGCCTGCCGCGAGATTCCGAGCTCCGTGCCGAGCTCGTCGAGCGACGTGTCCCGTCGCTCGTCGAAGTAACCGCGTTCGAGCGCGAGGAGCAGGGCTTCGAGTTGTGTGTCGGTCAGTCCCTCGCTCGCCGGCGCTTCCTCGGCCGCGACGGACGTGATGCGGTCGAACTCGGCGTCGATGCCGTGGGCCGCCCACTCGCGTCTGAGCTCGGTCAGCACGCGGTGCGAGGAGACGCGGAGTTTGAGCCACCACGAGTCACCGGTCGAGAGACACTCTAAGAGAACCGCGTCTCTGGACACTAACGCGTCGAAAATCGGAGCCTGAGAGACGTCCCACGAGACGCCGTAGAGCGCCCGGTCCGAGACGGATTCGACGAGCGTGAGGTCGTCGACGCTCGGAAGCGACCGCGCCGACTCTCCGAACGCCCCCGCGTCGGGACCGCGGACCCAGACGAACGACGCCGCCTGCGAGGCGGTCGGGACGGACCGTTCCAGCTCCAGTTCGACGTCGTGTTCCTCGGCCGCGGGACCGAACGGGAGCGCGGACAGCGGGGCGACGACCTCGACGATGAGGCACACGCGTGGACGATAGGTGGAGTAGGCCAAAAAACTGCGTTTCAGCGTCTCTCCCTACCGTCGTGAAGGAATGAACGTCACGCGGCGCTGAACGAACGAGTCGGTACTGTGTACTCGATGAAACGACTACGGCGGATTCTGCAACCTATTTGGCGGACACCGATGAGTGACTCGACAATGCTGGAGTTGGAACACGGGTTCAGGGTCGTGGACGTGAACGCCCGCCTCGACCCCGACGAGCAGTCGATTGCGGCGCGCGGGCGGGAGATAAGCCCCGAGCGGCTGGAGCGCGAACTGCATCAGGCGGGCGTCGTCCGCGCCGTCGTCTCGCCGGGCGCACAGCGGGTCAAGGGGAGCTACCTCCGTCCGAACAACGCGGTCGCGCGGATGAGCGTCGACCGGCCGTTTCTGGCGTTCGCCCGCATCAACGGCCCGCGCGACCCGAGCAGTCGGGCCTCGGCGCGGCTCCGGAACCTCACGTCGTCGCGGACAGACCAGCACGCCGACCCCGACGACATCGAGCAGTACGCCTACGACGACCGCTTCCACGGGTTCTCGCTCGCGCCGGCGGTCGACGGGCTCCCCGACGACGAGACGCTCGCGATGCTGGAGGACGTCGGGCTTCCCGTCTTCGTCGAGGGCGGGAAGGTCTTCGAGCCGAGCACCGTCGCCGAGTCGCTGCTCGGTCGGTTCCCCGTCATCCTGTCGAGCTTCGGCGGCTTCCCGCTCGACCGCGGGCTGATGGACGAAGCTATCGACCTCCTCGACGACCACGACGACCTCTACCTCGACACGAGTTTCGTCCGCTATCGGAGCGTGCTCGAACGCGCGCTGCTCGAACACCCGGACCGCGTGCTGTTCGGCAGCGGCGCGCCCGAGACCCACCCGAACGTGGGCGTCATGGAGATTCTGACGCTCGACGTGTCGGAGGACGCGCTGGCGAAGGCGTTCTCGAAGAACGCGGCGCGGGTCATCGAGGCGCTCGGCCCCGGAGAGCGGTAAAACGAGTCAGCGCCAGTCGTACCGGGCGACGGCGCGGTCGGCGCGCTTCGACCGGCCGTGGGGGTTGCGGGCGCGGGTTCGGTCGCGGGCGCGGGCTACCAATCCGTCCGAGACGCCCGTGGCGATACCACCGACCACGTCGCGGCCGGTGCCGGCCCACCCGGAGGGTGTCACGTCCCCTTTCACGACGCCGAGCGCGGCGTCGACGCCGTCCGAAATCGCGTGTTTCGCCGTCCGCTTGACGGTCCCGGGTCTGACGCCGTAGTTCTTCACGAGTCGGTAGGTCAGAGAGCGGTACTTCCAGCCCCAGTCGCGTTCGGAGATGCCGCCGTCGGCCTCGAACTCGCGGCGGACGCACATCTCGGGAGCCCACGCGACGGAGCGGTCGAAGCCGGCGAGTCGGTGCGCCGCGTCGCGCGCGCCACCCGTCTGGAGGTACTCGTCGAAGCCGTCGAGGGCGTCGATGATCTCGCGGCGGAACGCGACGTTGCCGCCGTTGAAGTACGTCACCGTGCGGCCGCCGATGGCGTTCCGTTCGAGGGATTCGGTCGTCATGCCGTTGCGGAGCGTCTGGTGCATCGGCCCGGTGACCACGTCGGCGTCGGCGATGCCGTCTTCGAGCGCCGACAGCCACGACGACTCCACGGAGAGGTCGTATCGGAGGAGCGCGACCACGTCGCCGCCGGCGACTTCGAGGCCGGCGTTGCGGGCGACGTTGAGGTTGCGGTCGGAGATTTCGACCAGCACGTCCACGTCGTCGCGCTCTCTCACCATCCCGGTCGTGCCGTCGGCGGAGGGGCCGTTGACGACGACGACTTCCGCGTCGGGGGCGTGCTCGGCCAGCGCGTCGAGGCTGGTGGCGAGCCGGTCCCGACCGTTGAGCGTCGGGAGCACAACCGAGAGATCCATACCCGACAGTTGCGGTGGACGTACTTAAATGTGAATCGAGAATCGTGTTAAATTCTGCCGTGAGAACGCCTCACTCGGCGTCGCTCGCCCGAGTCGCCGCGCGGGACTGCTCGTCGGCCGACTCGACCCGCGCGTTCCAGTACGACACGGACGCGAGGTCGTCGCCGACCGGCGAGTCGCCGACGGCGAGGTCGAGCGAGCGGAAGGGCTGTGCGACGCCGTTAGGAACCTTCCGGTAGAAGCCGAACGGGATGACGAAGTCGTGTTTCGCGTCGGCGAGGTCGAGTCCGGCGTCGCCGAGCAGCCGCCGCACGTCGCCTTCCGAGTAGAGCCGCGACCCCATCGGGAGCAGCCAGTTGTAGGCCACTCGGAGGCTCCCGTCGTTGAACGTGTCGAAGAACACCTGCTGTTTCGAGACGCGAGCCATTTCGGCTAAGAACTTCGCCGGGGTGTCCGCGAGGTGGAAAAACCGCATCGCGAACACCGCGTCGAAGTGGTCGTCCGGGAAGGGCAGCCGCGCGGCGTCGCCGCGGAGGAACTCGATGCGGTCGGCGACGCCCGCTCTGCGGGCCTTCTCCCGCCCCTGTACCATCATCGCCCGCGAGATGTCCAGTCCGACGACGTTCGCCCCCTCCTGGGCGAGCATCACGGTGAACCGGCCGGTCCCGCAGGCGATTTCGAGGACGTTCTTGTCCTCGACGGGGCCGAGCGCCGCGAGGACCGCCTCCTTCTCTCGCCGGTCGATGAGGCGACCGCCCTTGGAGAACCGCTTCGAGTCGTACTCCTGGGCGACCTCGTCGGCCTGGTACCACTCCTTTCCTTTCACGCTACGCATACTCGCGGGGGGGAGCCTAAAACGGTACTGGATACGCGGTGCGGAAGCGGGGTTCGGCGAGCGACGACAGAGAGGTTTTCCCCCGCTGAGCGCGTATCGTGCCATATGCCAACATGCAGAAACTGCGGGGAGACCTGTGATGCGGCTGAACTGACGCGCCACGTCAGCGAGGGGTGGCTCGTCGTCCACTGCCCGGCGTGTCACGCGCCGCTCGGGAGCTATCGACTCGGCACTCCTTCGGTCGATAGAATTCGAAACACGGAGTGAGACACCTACTCGCGGGCGATTTTCCAACAAACGCACGATATTAATATGTGTATTATGTGTCTGGATTCTTTTCACACACTTGTAGCTAACCCTTAACACGGAGCAACCGACTGTGTCGGGTATGAGCACCACCACTGCAGAGCCAGATACTGAAGACCTGCTCTCGGAAGCCGAGTTCCGAGAGCGCCTCCGCGAGCTTCCCCCGAGCGCGAAGCTCGTCGCAAAAGTCCTCGAAAGCGACGCGCCCCTCTCGCAGGGCCAGCTCGCGGAGGAGTCGCTGCTGCCGGACCGCACCGTCCGCTACGCGCTCAACCGTCTCGAAGAGTCTGACCTCGTCGGCTCGCGTTACTCCTTCAAGGACGCGCGAAAGCAGGTCTACTTCCTCAACACGTAAGCGCGCGGTCCCACGATAGCGCGACAGAACACGCCCGCGGGGGCGCACTCCCGCAGACCAAGCCACCACTTCTCTCGAACCACCTAACCCGTCGGCGAGCGTAGCCGCCGGCATGCACGTCACGCGCGTCTCCGTCCCCGTCGCCACTCGCGCGCCGACCGGCGCGACGAACGCCTATCTCGTCGCCGACGGCGGCGACACGCTGCTCGTGGACCCCGCGGCCCGCACCGACGAACTGGACTCCCTCGTCGCGCGCGAGAGCGTCGACCACATCGCGGTCACCCACACCCACGCGGACCACGTCGGCGCGGTCGCCGCCTACGCCCGCGAGACGGGCGCGACGGTCTGGTGTCGTCACGGCCGCGAGCGCGCCTTCTCGGACGCGACCGGCGTCGAACCGGACCGAACGTTCGCAGAGGGGTCGGTTCTCTCCGTCGGCGCGGGCGTCGAAGTGCTCGACACGCCGGGACACGCCCGCGACCACGTGAGCTTCGTCGCCGGCGACGACGTGCTCTGTGGCGACCTCGCGGTGGCCGAGGGGAGCGTCGTCGTGGGCGCGCCCGAGGGTGACGTGCGCGCCTACCTCGTCGCGCTCAGGCGACTCCACGCGCGGGGTCCCGAGCGACTGCTTCCGGGTCACGGCCCCGAAATCACGGACCCGCGGGCGACGCTGGCACGGCTCGTCGCGCACCGAAACGACCGCGAACGGGCCGTCCTCGACGCGGTGCTGGCCGGGAACGCGACGCCGGACGCCGTGACCGACGCCGCCTACGACAAGGACGTGTCCGCCGTGCGCGACCTCGCCCGCGCGACGGTCGTCGCGCACATCGAGAAACTCGCCGCCGAGCGTCGAGTCCGGTGGAACCCGGAGGCGGAGCGGGTCGAACCGCGGTAGGTCGCGCGTCGTCGGCGTCCGGGTCCGCGGGTAGCCGAGGCTCGCGCTCCGGCGAAAAACCGCGCCCCTCTTTGGGCTCGCGCCCGCATCGCGGGTATGGACCTCGACGCCGAACTGGACCGCGCCCGCGACCTCGACGTGTCGGAACTCGCCGACGCCATCGAGTCCATCGGCTTCGAGTGCACGCGCTGCGGGGCCTGCTGCAAGGGCTACGAGGGCGACGACGGCCCCGAACCGCACACCGCGACCGTCTTCCCCGACGAGGTGCGCGCCCTGCAGGAGGCCGGACCGGAACCGATGGAGTGGCGGGACGTGGCCCGCCCGATGCCCTACGGCCTCGCCGAGGGCGACGACGGCCCCGAGGGCGAGACGTTCGAATGGGCGCTCCAGACGAGCGCCTGCGGCGACTGCCGGTTCTACGAGGAAGACGACGACGGGCAGGGGGCCTGTCAGGTCCACGAGGATCGCCCCCTGATCTGCGAGACCTACCCGTTCAGCGTCGCCCTCGGCGGGACGAGCCAGCCGATGGGCGAGGCCGTCGACGAGGAGGGCGTCGTCCGCGCCCACGAGTGCGAGGGGCTCGGACGAGACATCTCCCGGGAGGACGCGGAGGAACTGGCGCGGGCGCTGAAAGAACGGGCGGTCCGAGAGCTACGCGAGGCGCGGGGCGTCACCGAGGCCTACGAGCCGGTCGAGACCGGACCGGGCGAGGTCGTCGTCCACGACTCGGAGGGCGCGAAACGGCCCGACGGGACGCGGGTTCAGTAGTCGAATCCCGATGACTGCGGTACATCTTTAACACTCCGGCCTGACCACATATTGGAGGTCTTACGGTGGAAATCTCAGATAAACTCCTGTGTCTGTTCAATGCTGACGTTCGCACCGAGGACGACCGATACGTCGTCGAAATTCCGCGCCGCGAAGTCGAGACCGGAACCGTCGAACCCGGCGAGACCTACCGCGTCGCGCTCATCTCCCGCGAGTCGAACGAGCCCGCCGAGTCCGAATCGAACGCCGGACCGACGCCCTCGGCCGAACCGCAACCGCCCGTCGAAGCCGGTGAACTCCGCTACGTCGAAATCGAGGACATCGGCAAGCAGGGCGACGGTATCGCCCGCGTCGAACGCGGCTACGTCATCATCGTCCCCGGCACCGAAGTCGGCGAGCGCGTGAAGGTCGAAATCACCGAGGTCAAGTCTAACTTCGCCGTCGGCGAAGTCGTCGAAGACGACTTCTGACGGCGCTGTTTTCGCGGTTCGACGCCGTTCGTCTCGACGGGACGTTTCTCCCGCCGCCGACAGACCACGTCTGCAAGTGAATCACGCACCACGCTTGCGAGTGAACAGAGAGGTATTCCGGACGCCTAGAGAGAGCACGATTGCACGTGAAGAATTAGTTTCTGAGTCCCGAGACGGCTACTGAACGTACTTCGTCACATCGGCGTCGACGCCCACGTCGGCCGCGTCGGCGTAGGGTCGATTCACCACGATGTCGCCGGCGGTCGAGCGACCGATGCCGGGGATGGCGGTGAGTTCGTCCATCGACGCCTCGTTGAAGTCGAGCGGGTAGGGAACGCCGGTGACGGAGCGGTAGCCGTGGTCGACGACGGCCACGTCGATGGTCTTCCCGAGTTCGCGCTCGCCCGGAATCCCGACCAAAAGCGGGTAGGTTCCGAGCTGGCGGCCGAACGTCCGGCCGTCCTGGTGGTATTCGAGGTGGACGTTCGGGAGGACCGTGCCCGCGGGCGCGACCCGGCGGAGCATCGGTTGGTCGATTTCCTCGCGGACCTCCTTTTTGTACGTCTTGAACAGCTGTTTGTGGTCGCGGGCGATGTCGGCACCCGTATCGGACATGTCGGTGCCGTCGAACGCCATCACCTGCCGGATGTTGATGCGGCGGACCATGAGGCCCTCGTCGTAGACGCGCTGGAGAAACCGCTTGTTGTGCTCGAACGTCTCCTCGCGCTCGCCTTTCAGCCCGTGGAGGAGGTTGATGCCGGGGAGGAGCTTCGGCAGGCGGTTCGCGGCGTCCGGGCCGTGGGTCGGCGCGTCCGCCGGGTCGTCGCCGGGCCGCCAGCCGGCGACCTCGTTGACGATTTTGACCGCCTCGAAGCACTCGTCGGCGGAGACGTTGAGGTTGTTCTCCTCTTGGACCACGGGGTCGGCGGATTCGAGGCCGAACGCCGCGGTGTCGCCGGCCGTGTTGTGCTCGGCGATGATGCGGAGCGCCTCGCGAGACTTCTCGGGCCAGCCGACGATAGTGATGGGGTTGACGTTGTCGAGGTGGAGCGTGCCGAGGTCGGGGGCGACCTCGCGGATACCGCCGTAGAGTCGGCGGAGCGCGTCGGGGTTCGGGGCCTCGCCGTCGCCGCCGAACGCGAGGATGTCGGCCTGTCGGCCGAGCCGGAAGTGCCGCGCGCCGCGGTTATAGAGGTTCTCGACTTCCTTGACGACGGAGTCGGCGGTGCGGAACGCGGGGTTGCCGTACAGCGGTTCGGTACAGAACGAACAGCGGTAGGCACAGCCCCGCGAGGTCTCCATCTCGCAGATGAGGTGGTCGGGGTGGTTCGGGTGCTGTTCGACGACGAACGCGCCCGTGGCGGCCCAGCGGTCGAGTTCCTCGTTGTCGCGCATGCGGTTGCCGAAGCCTTCGAGCCCGGAGTCGACGAGGTCGTAGGCGGCCGCCTCGATGTCGCCCTTGGCGACGAAGTCGTAGTCGAGGTTCTTGCGCTCCATGTCCTGGCCGCCGGCGTTCTCGTCGCCGACGCCGAAGCGAATCGGCCCGCCCATGAGCGCGGTCCCCTCGGCGACCCACGCGAGTTCGCGGACCTCGTCGGGTTCGGCGGGCGTCCCGCCGACGTACTTGCCGGGGACGGTCATGCCGCCGATGTAAATCATGAGGTCGGCGTCGGCCACGTCGCGCCACTTCTGTCTGTCCTCGCGGAGTTCGTCGATGGTGTGGTAGACGACGTTGGACTCGGGGACGCCCGCGTCAACCACCGCACCCGCGGTGAACCTGGGATACGTCGAGATGTACGGCGGCACGCCGAAGTGCGCCGGCTCGTCGACGTATCCGTCGACGATAGTCACGGTGAGGTCGGCGGGGTCGGTCATCGGTCGCGGTTCGGGTTCGACGCGGAAAACGCAACCGGTCGGCGGTCGAAGACGGGGGTAGTCGTGCGAGGGCGAGCGCAGGTGTCGGCGATGGTGCGGCCCGCGGGTCGCTTCCGCCTCCCGCGCGTTTATCAGCGTGGGAGCGTAACTGACGGCCATGCCCGCGACCCTCGAAGTCAAGTGCGCCAACGAGGACTGCGAACTCGACATGTTCGAGCTGCACTACACCTACGATATGCCCGACGACGTGACGGTGGCGGACTTCTCCTGTCCGTACTGCGGCGAGTCCCGCTTCCTGGAGGAGATTCAGCTATGAGCGACCTGCGGAAGTTCGGCGAGTCGGCGGCGAACGCCGTCCTCGAACGGGTCGGCCGCGGCGTCAGCCAGATGCAAGAGCGCAAGCCCCTCGCCCACGACCTGCTCGAATCCGAGGACGCCTACCTCGTCGTCTTCGATGCGCCCGGTGCCCGCGCCGAGGACGTGCAGGTCCGCTTCCTCGACGGCGAGGTCGAGATTCGCATCGACCGCTTCCGCGACTTCCACGAGGGCTACGAGATGCGCTTCCCCGGCCGCGGCCTCACGCTCTCGGGGAAGGCGACCATCCCCTCCGACGCCTCGGTCGAGGCCGCCGAGGGGACCGCCACGGTCGGCAAGAACGGCACGCTCCAGATTCGGATTCCCAAGGACGAGCGCGCGAGCGACATCGCCGTGACCGAGGAGGAAGACGAAGGCGAGGCCGACACTGAGTCCGAGTCCGAGTCCGAGGCCGGCGACGAAGCCGACGACTTCGGTGACGTGGACGACCAAGACGCCTGAAGTGCAGTTTCGGGCGCGACGCGGTGACCGCCCCCTTTTCCCGTTCTTTCATTCCCCGTCGAGCGTCATCCCCTCGACCACCGCGAACTCCTCGTCGCCGTCGAAGCGCCGAGGGTCGAACGCGTCCGGTATCGACGCCTGACCGTCGTCGAGCACCGCCTCGGCGAGTCGCTCACCGATTGCCGGCGACCACATGAAGCCGTGGCCGTGCCAGCCGGCGGCGACGTAGACGCCCTCGGCGACCGCGCCGACGAGCGGGTTCCGGTCGGGGGTCGCCCCGCAGAGGCCGGCCCACGCGCGGTCGAGTTCCGGGTCCGTCGCGTCCGCAGGCACCGGGTCGCCCGCATCGCCGACCGTCGTCCGGTGTCGAACCGCGTCGAGCGCGTCGGCGACGAACCAGTCGTCCGCGGTCGGGTCCCAGTCGTCGGGGTCGGGTTCGACAGGTTCGACGCCGTCGCCGGCGAGGACGCCACCGGGGTGCGGCCGAAGGTACGACTCGGCGGTCGCGTCGTAGACGGTCGGTCCGCGGTAGTCGCAGTCGGCGACGAGCGCCTGCGCCCGGTAGGGCTTGAGCGCGATGGGGAGACCGGCGTCGACCAGCAGGCGGCGCGAGTGGACGCCGGCCGCGACGACGACGGCGTCGAAGCGGGCGGTCACCACGTCGTCGACGGCGACGCCCGGCGGGTCCGTTCGGAGCGACACCGCGTCGCCGACGCGGAACTCGACGCCCGCGGACTCGCACTTCTCGACGAACAGGTCCGCGTAGGCCGCCGGGTCGGCCCAGCCGGCGTTCTCGGCCAGGCCCGCGAGGAGCACGTCGTCGGTCCGAATCGGGAACCGGTCGGCCAGTTCGTCGGCTCCGACGAGCGACACCGCGCGGTCGTGGACCCGCATTCGCTCGACCGACTCTTCGAGGGCCGCGGCCGCCGCGTCGTCGCCCTCGCGAGCGAGAAAGACGTAGGGTGTCTCGTGGAAGGTGAACGCTCCCTCGCCCGAGAGGCACCGGAACCGGGCCATCGCGTGGTCGGCGACGGCCACGTCGATGTCCTCCGCGTAGGCGTCGTAGCAGATGCCGGCGGCGCGGCCCGTCGACCCGCCGCCGGGGGTGTCGCGTTCGAACAGCGTGACTCGCGCCCCGCGCTCGGCGAGGTCGAAGGCGGTCGTCAGGCCGACCGCGCCCGCGCCGACGACGGCGACGCGCGCTGATTCGTTCATACCCCGTCTGCGTCGGCGAGCGACTTGAATGGCCGCCGCTCGCGGTCGTAACGTCGGTCGAGACCCGCGCGGCGCGGTCGCTCAGGATGTGTAGAGAGACGGGGTAGGTCGGCCGGCCGTGGCCCACGTGGAAACCACGTGGGTCCGAAAGGAGCCACCCGACCGTGCCGTCACCTGTCCTCTCCGGCGACCGCGTAAAAGGCCTCCGGTGCGAGTTCGGAGACAGGGCGGGCGGCGCGCGAGCGGCGCGCCGGACTACTCGGCGAACTCGTCGACGCCGCGGGCGGGATAGCCGACCACTAGGTCGATGCCGGCGTCGCGGAGGTCGTCGATTCGCCGGCGCACGTCGGCCACGGAGCCGATGAGCGCGTAGTCGCGCGAGGCCTTCAGGAGCACCTCGCGGGCGCGAGCCTCGGCCGAGGCGTCGGTCGCGGCGTCGTCGGGGAGCGCGCGAGCAACGGGACGGCGACGGGAGACGTACGCGCCGACGGCGTCGAGAATCTCGTCGTCGTCGTCGGTGAGGGCGGTCGGGGCGTAGACCGCGATTTCGCCGTCGAAGCCGGCGGCCCGGAGCGCCCGAACGTCCCTGCGGGTCGACCGCGAGAGGAGTTCGTACTGGGTGCCGCCGGCGGCGAGGGCGATTCGTTCGATACCCTCGGTGCCGACCCACGCGTCGGGCGCGCGCTCTCTCGCGGCGCGGAGTCGGGGGGCGACCGCGCGACCAACCTCGTCGTCGGTCAGATACGCGCCGTGGCCGGCCACGAGCACCTGCCGAATTCCGTCGGGGAGCCACTCGTACAGCGAGTCGTCGCCGAGCGGGTCGAAGCCGTCGGCGCGGACCGGCGTAGTCAGTCGAACTTCCTTTTCGGCCGTGAGTTCGCGCAGCACGTCCTCGTCGGGGAGTCGCTCGCGGCCCTCGTAGTCGATAGCCACGATGTCGAGCGGGACCGACAGCGCCTCGCGCACGTCGCACTCGGCGGGCTTGAGTGCGACAGCGTCCAGACCGGCTTTCGAGACCGCACGCTCGGCGGTCAACATACTATCACCACAGAAATTTCAGTACCGTCGCGGAACGCGATCCATCGTCTGTGCGACCATGTGAGAACGGATAGCGCGGAGGAGGGCAAAACCCTGTCGGTGACGGCGATGCTGGCTCTCCCGGCGTCGTTTATATACCCCGTTTCGAAGCGGCGACGAGCGGCGTCGAAGCGCGTGACGACTCGTCTCACGGCGGAATACCGATGGTTCGTCCGTCGTACCGCCACGATTGTATTCAGGACGCAATTCTAAATTCGAAGTAGTAGTCGAAACTGAATCGTGACAGCCTCAGACGCCCGTTTTCGGTGATTCCCAGTTCTATAGATTCGGAAATCGCGTCGCCGTTATATGGGGTTCGCGGCCGACGATTCAGATGTAAGGTGAACCGAGATGAGCGCTAACGCACAAATCGAGATGCTGGGGAACAGGATGGACTTCGACTACTCGCGGGGCGTCACGGGCTACGTGCTCGTGTTGACCCGCCTCATCACCGGGTACTGGTTCCTCCACGCGGGCTGGGGGAAGATAACCGGTGAAGCGTTCAACGCCGGCGGCTACCTCGCGAACGCCCCCGCCGCCTCGCCGCTGCAGGGCTTCTTCGCGTGGGCCGCCGCGACTCCGTGGCTCCTCGACCTCACGAACATCATGGTTCCGTGGGGTGAGTTCCTCATCGGCCTCGGGCTCATCGTGGGTGCACTCGTCCGGCTCGCCGCCTTCTTCGGCGGCGTCCTGATGGTGTTCTTCTACCTCGGGAACGCCGACTGGGCCCACGGCGTGGTCAACGGTGACCTGTTCGGGCTGATGATGTTCGCCATCGTCGGCACCCTCGCCGCGGGCCGCATCCTCGGCCTCGACGCCATCATCGAGAAGATGGAGTTCGTCCGCCAGCGCCCCGCGCTCAAGTACCTCCTCGGCTGAGGGGGTACTCGGGGGGGCAGAAAGGGAGTTGCCGTGGGGACGACGACACGCTGACGCTGTTTTGTTTTTCGGAACCGACTCAGACACCGCGAGCGGGCGCGCTGGGGGCAGTGAGCCGAGGAGAACGAGACGTCGAGTGGGGACGCTACACCGGGTAGTCCGCGTCGGGGTCGACCACGCGGTCGACCTCCTCGGGGGCCCGCCAGTCGGTCGTGAGTTCGAGCAGTTGCACGAGCATCCGCCCGGTCGCGCCCCAGACGGTGTAGCCGTCGACGTGGAAGAAGTGGAGTCGAATCTCGCCGTACTGCGGGTGGTCGCGGCGTTCCGACTCGTAGTTCGCGCGGTCGGTCAGGTCGTCGACCGCGAGCACCGCGATTTCGGCCACCTCGCGCTGGTCGGGTTCGTACTCGCGGTCGGGCACCGTGGCGACGAACGGGGAGACGGCGTAGTCGGTCACGGTGAGGATATCGTCGAGTCGGCCGTGGAAAGCCGCCTCCTCGGGCCGGAGCCCGATTTCCTCGTTGGACTCGCGGAGCGCGGTCGCCCGCAGGTCGGCGTCGCTCGGCTCGCGCCCGCCGCCGGGAAAACTCATCTGGCCCGGATGCTCGCCGAGGTGGTCGGCGCGCTTGGTAAACAGGATGTGCGGCCGCTCGTCGCGGAACACGACGGGGGCGATGACGGCCGCCCGCCGGCCCGCGTCGACGGTCACCGGTTCGTGTCGGGTGACGCCCGCGAGGTCCATCGTCACGATTCGTAAAGAGATGCCGAGACTTAGGCCTGCCCCTCCGCGTCCAGCGCGGCGTCGAGGCGCTCGCGAATCGACCCGACGTCGGTGTCGGCCCACGCTTCGAGGTCGTACGTCACGTCCAGCAAGCGGGCGATTTCGTCGTCGTCGCCCGTCTGCACCGCGCTCGCGGCCGCCGCGCGGAGACGGCTTTCGACCTGCGTCGCCAGTTCGTCCCGCGGCACCTCGCGGGTGGGGTAATCGAGGATGTGCGGCAGGTCCTCCGCCCGGTCGGGGAGCGTCGGAAACGCCATCGGCCCGACCGTCAGGAGTTCCCCGTCTGTCTCGTCGTCCTCGTAGGGGACGAGGTAGTAGGCGTCGACCGCGTCGGAAATCGCGCCCGAGAGGGCGTTGCCGTCGGTTTCGCGGCCCTGCTTGAACGCGAGTTCGTCCAGCGCGGTCTCCAGTTCCTCGCGGGTGAGCGCCCCGAAGAGGTCGACGACGCCAGCGAGGTCGTCGTAGGTCGCCTCGCTCATCGACCCGCAGCCTCCCGCACGTCGTCGAGGTCGTCGCTCGCGGCGGCAAGCACCTCGTCGGGCGACAGCGACGTGTCCCGCCACGCCGGGAGCCGCGTGTCCTCGCCGGGCTTCGAGATGGCCTCGGCGTAGGTGGCGACCTGCTCGCGCTCGTCTGTCCGGTCGTAGTCGAAGCCGTTGAACGCCGCGTCGGCCGCGTACTGCTCGACCAGTCTGTTCCCGGCCTCGCGGTAGCGCTCCGCGAGCGTGTCGAACTCGACGGTTCCGCCGTGTTCCACGACAGCCCGGAGGAGCGTCCGCCCGACCGACTCGCTCATGTCCGAGAGGCCGGTCGGCCCGCTCACGGAGCGGTGGTCGTGTTCGTACTCGCCGAGGTCGACCTGCGCGCTCCGGTCGAAGCCGGCGTGGGCGAAGGCGTCCCCGAGGGTGCCGACTTCGAGGCCCCACTTCCGCGGCGACCGCATCCGCAACGCGAGGTCCGAGGTGGCCGCGAACTCCCCCGCGAGGGCGTACCGGAACGAGTCGAGATACCGGACGATGGGCGCGTTAGTCTCGTCCTCGAGCGCCCGGACGAGCGGGGCGTAAAACAGCCTGAACAGCCGGCCGTAGAGCTGCCCCTCCTCGACGCGGGCGTAGTAGCCCTTCGAGAAGTCGTGGCCGTGCGCGAGCGGGAACAGGAGCCGCGGGACGTAGCGCTCGTCGTAGGTCTTCGTGTCCGCGTCGTGGACGACGACGTACTCCTCGCGGGCGGCGCAGCCGAGCGCGAGCCACACGTCGCGGCCCTTGCCCCGCTCGCCGTCGAGGCCGTGGGAGTCGAGGAGGTCGGCGACGCGGGGGCCGTCGCACCACAGCACGTCGAGCGGTAGGTCGTACTCGTCGAGCCAGTCGGCGAACGGGGCCACCCGGTCGGCGGGCGCACGGAGGGGGACGACGACCCGCGCCGGCGAGAGCGACTCCAGCGTCGAGAGCACCCGCTCGGCGGCGAGGCCGGCGTACTCTCGCTCCGTCATCGGCACGACCACGGCGGCGCGGTCGGTCGGGGCGTCGGGGACCGCGCCGGAGAGGTCGTGGAGCGTCGTGACCCGCTCTTGTACGTACTCCATCGTGTCGGTCGTGGGACCGGGCGAGCAAAAGTGCGGCGAGAGCCGAGCCGGCTGCCGGCTTCGCTCCGGGAGAGTCCGGGCGGTCAGGGGGGTCAGTTCGGGATGCGCCCGGCGCGCTGGAAGACGATGAGGCCCGTGACGACGACCGCCAGCCCGACCGAGAACCAGAAGAACACCTCGTCGAACGCGTAGCCGAAGTCGGTCAGGGTGCCGACCACGCCCGACCCGCTGGCCTGGAATATCATCATGCCGAACGAGTACACCGAGTAGGCGCTCCCGCGGCTCTCGTCGGGCAGCGTGTCGAGCAGGTAGGCGTCGAGCGCCGGAAAGAGGCTGTGGATGACGTAGCCGACGACCGCGGTGACGACGACGAGGCCGACGAGGCTCGTCGTCACGGTCAGGACGAACACCGAGACGACGAAGGAGACGAGCACGCCGAGGATGTACGGGATGCGCGGCAGCTTGTCGGCGAGCCGCCCCGAGAGGAAGAACGCCGGCACGCCCGCGCCGAAGATGACCGTCAGCATGTTGCGCGCCGTCGTCGCCGGCAGACCCTTCGACACCATGTACAGCTCGTAGAAGTTGAACAGGCCCTGCCAGACGAAGCCGGTGAAGCCGAGAATGACGATGCCGGTGAGGATGACGCGCCACTCGCTCCGGGCCGCGCCGAGGAGGTCGCGGTCGGCCGCGCCCGCGTCGGGGAGGTCGGTCGAGCGGGCCGTGAAAAAGAGCGCGAGGGTCACGACGGCGGCCGCGAGGCCGACGCAGACGAAGACGAGTTGCCACGCCGCGGAGACGAACGGGAGCCGGGGGACGAGGTCAGGACCGACCGCGAGGACCAGCGTGACGAAGGGCGCGACGCCGACGGCCGCGAGCTGGCTAGCGGTGCCGTGGATACCCATCGCGCGGCCGACGCGGTCGGGGAACAGCTCGCTCACGAGCGGGTTGGCGGCGACGAAGTACGCGCCCGAGGCGAGACCCATCGAGACCGCGCCGACCATCAGCGTCTCGACGGTGGTCGCGCTGGCGGTCACGCCCGAGGCGACGACGAGGACGACGCCGGTCCCGAGCACCACGCGGTGTCTCGGAACGCGGGTGAGGAGCCAACCGGTCGGGACGCGGAGGACGGCGCTCCCGAGCCAGACGAGGGTGGCGACGATGCCGACGGTGGCGCGGTCGACCGCGAAGAACGTGATGAACTCCCCGAGAAGCGGTGCGAAGACGACCCGCGCGAGGTTGACGAGCAGCACCATCCCGCAGAGCGTTCCGAAGAGGCGGCCACGTGACACGGACGGAACCGCGCGCCGCGGGGTCACAACACTTTCGACTGAGCGGGGTCGTCGGCGTGTCGTGCGGGCGAAAACGGGGGTCGTCGTCGGGTTTTTATGTTCGTTGCACAAACGGACACCTATGAAGACAACGCGGAAGGGGCTTCGAGACGGGGAGTTGGAGAAGGATACCTACGGGCGACTGACCTGTTCCGAGTGCGGCGAGTCGCTGAAGAAGAAAAACGACCCGGACGAGGTGTTTTCCCTCCGCATCTGCGCCGACTGCGGACGGGAGTGGAAAGAGCTCAGATAAGACGAACCGACCGACAGCGGACGCCCGACGGGAATCGGCGGCCGCTCACTCGAACACCGAATCGAACGTCCGCGCCCCGAGGGGGTCGAACGTGCCGGCCGCGATGTTCTCCGCGACGTGTGCTACCGACGACGCACCGACGAGCGCCGCGGTCACGCCGGGCGCGCTCCGCGAGAAGTTGAGCGCCCGCTGAGCCGCCGTGTCGCCGGCGAGCACCGAGTTCACCGACGCCGGAATCTCCGCCGCGAGGTCGCCCTGCGCGAGGCTGGCGCTCGTGAAGGCGTGCAGGCCGTGTTCGTGGGCGTACCAGAGCGCGCTCATCGCCTCGCCCGCGTCGGTGTCGTGGGCCTCGACGGTGAACGCGTCGGCCATCACGACGTTGAACGGGAGCTGAATCGCTTCGAGCGAGTGCTCGTCGTTGCCGACGGTGTCGGCCGCGCGCTCGGCCCGACGGACGAGTTCTGGGAGCGACAGGTACGCGTCGTGGTCGGGCGCGACCCGGAGCGCCTCCCACGTGGCGACGCCGTAGCGGCCGATGTCGTCAGCGGCGACCCGGCGTTCGAGGACCTCGAAGGCGGCCTCGATTCGGTCGTACACCGTCTCGCGGTCGGCGACGGCCAGTTGCGTCTCGGGGTTGTGCAGGTAGTAGCAGTCGACGTGGTCCAGTCCCGTCAGGTCGAGCGACCGGTCGACCATCTCGTCGACGAACGCGGGCGCGATGGTGTGGCTGCCGTGGGCGAGTTCGTCCGGTTCGGCGAGACCGGCGTCGAGGACCGTCTCGCGGACGTACGCGCCGGGGTCGTCGGGGCGCTCGCGGTCGAAGGGGACGAACCCGGCCTTCGAGGCGACGACGACGGCGTCGCGGTCGACGTCGGCCCCGCGGACCGCGTCGCCGACGACCCGCTCGGCGCGGCTGTGGCGGTAGTTCGACGCGGTATCGACGAGGTTGACGCCATGTTCGAGCGCGGAGACGAGCGACTCGCGGTAGCGGTCGTCGACCGCGTCGGTCGGCTCGCCGAGGTAGGTTCCGATGCCGATACTGGAGACGACGCCGGGGCCGAACCGGCGGTAGAAGGTGCGGCCGAAACTGTCACCGAACCGGTCGCGGTAGGCCCACGTCGCCCGTCCTGTAGCCATGGCCGGGGCTACGGCGGCCGACGGTTAAGGGCCACCGGTCCGGGTTCGGAGAGGGCCGCCAGCGAGTCAGATATCGCCCGACAGCGCCTCGAAAACGTGTTCGATGAGTTCGTCGCGGGCGATGGACTCGCCGTTGCCGCCGTCGGTGACGGCGTCGGGGCGGATTATCTGGCCGCCGCCCATCCGGGCGTGGCCGCCGGCGCTCGACCCGCGGTAGTGGTCGAGGGCGGCCTCCAGCGTCCGACCCATGTGAACCCGGTCGTCGCGGGAGCGACCCGAGAGGTAGACGTTGCTCTCGCGCTCGCCGCAGACGACCGCCGCGGTGACGCCCTCGAGTTGGATGAGTTCGTCGGCCGCCTGCGGGATGGCGTCGACGTTCGAGATGGTGCCGATGTCGGCGACCGCGAAGGGACCGCGCACGTCGCGGCCGGCGATGGCCCGCGCCTTCGCCTCCAGCACCTCGCGGGAGACCTCGGGATTGGCGATGCGGTCGAGGTGGTCCTCGTTGACGCCGGGGAAGAGGAAGCCGGCGGCGTCGAAGTCGGCGGCCGAACAGCCCGCAGTGAGGTGTTTGGTGTCCGTGAGAATCCCGTAGACGAGGCCCGTCGCGACCTGCGAGGGGACGGTGTACGAGGCGTTCACCTCGCTGGCGTGCATGTCCGGCGGGACGGGTTTCGCGCCCACGTCGCGGAAGTACTCGGCGACGATGCTCGAACACGCGCCGTAGTCGGTGCGCACGTCGGTGAACATCTCACCGGTCCCGTCGCCGGGGTGGTGGTCGACGACGGCGTAGGGGAGGACGCCCTCTGCCCCCGCGAAGCCGCGAGGCGCGTTGTGATCGACGAGGACGACCGCCTCGGCGGCGAGGTCGCTCACGTGGTCGATAGGGTCTAAGTCGAGGTCGAGAACGGTACGAAACGCGCGATTTTCCTGGTGTCGAATCTGGCCGGCGAACTGGATGGTCGGTGTGGTACCGACCTGTTCTGCGAGACAGGCTACGCCGATCGCCGCGGCCATGGCGTCGGGGTCCGGGTTCGGGTGCATGAGGACGGCGACCTCGTCGACGTCCTCCAGCGCCTCGGCGAAGCGCGTGCCCATCGGCCGCTTGAAGCGAATCGCGGCGTAGACGACGAGCGAGAGGGCACCGAGCGCGACGACGAGCGCCGCCGCGATTTCGGGGTGCGCGCGCACGAACGAGTCGATAGACTCGAAGATAGCACCCGTATCGAACTGCCCCACCGGACCGAACATACACAACACGACCGGGGCCTACCGTATGAATATTCCCCCTAATCGAGTTGTCCTGATTGACAGAATTTCGGGGAGTCGAACCTGTCGCCCCCCGAATACGCTCAGTCGTCGCCGGCCCGGTAGGCGTCGATTGCCGCCCGGTAACCCTCGCGATACGTCGGATACGCGAACGAATAGCCGAGGTCGCGGAGGCGGTCGTTCGAACAGCGCTTGCTCGTCAGGATGCGGCGACGGGCGGCCTCCGAGAGGTCGCCGACGTCGAGGCGTTCTTCTTTCGTGCGCTTCTCCGGACGCGGAACGCCGCACTCGTCGGCCAGCCAGTCCGCGAACTCGTGTTTCGAGACGGGTTCGTCGTCGACGACGAGGACGGTGTCGTCGCGGGCGCGGTCGGTTTCGAGGAGGTACGCGACGACGCCCGCGGCGTCGTCCCGGTGGACCATGTTGAGGTAACCCGCGGTGACCGGGCCGTTCAGGTAGCGTTCGAGCCGGTAGCGGTCGGGGCCGTAGAGCCCGGCGAACCGGGTGACCGTTCCCTCGACTCCACGCTCGGCGGCGTACTCGCGGGCGACGCGCTCGGCCTCCGCGAGGACGCGCGTCTTGTCGGTCGTCGGGTCGAGCGGCGTCGATTCGTCGACGAAGTCGCCGCCGTGGTCGCCGTAGACGCCCGTGCTCGACGTGTAGACGAGGCGCTCTGGCGGCGAGTCGCGCGCGGCGAACTGGTCGATTGCCGTTCGGAGACCCTCGACGAAGACGGCCCGGGCGGCGTCGGCTCCGCGGCCGCCGGAACTCGCGGCGAAGACGACGTGGTCTACGTCGGGGACCGACGCCAGCGAGTCGGCGTCAGTCACGTCGGCGCGGACCGCTTCCGCACCGGTCGCTTCGACGGCGGCGAGGCCGTCGTCGGAGCGGCGGACGCCCCACACGTCGTGGTCGTCGGCGACGAGCGTGCGTGCAAGTTCGAGGCCGACGTAGCCGCAGCCGAGGATGGCGACTCTCATCGTTCGTTTCGGACGGCGATGACGTGGTGGATGGCGGCCAGTTCGTTCAGCGTGGCGGCCGTGCGGCCCTCGATTGCCTGTTGAATCTCCTGTCCGGAGAGGTCGAGGTCGACCTCGGCGGCGAGCGAGTCAACGTCGAGGATGCCGCTCGTCATGCCCATGAGGAGGTGGTCGCGGAACTCCCAGATGATGGCGTCGGCGTCGGGGTTGCCGTCGGCGAGTTCGAGAACCGCGGCGGCCTGTTCGAGCGTGAGGTCTAACACGCCGTTCGAGAGCGCGGCTTCCGAGACGCCGGCGGCCTCGGCGGCCGTCTCCGACCCGGCGGCGGCGACTGCGCGGCGAATCTCGTCCTCGTAGGCGGCTCGCAACTCGTCTGCCGAGAGGGTTCCGGGCTCCGCGGCGGCGTCGTGCAACATACACCGCGATTCGGCGTTCCGGCGGCAAAACGGTTGCCACTCGGGTCGTATTGGCGGCTACCCGTCCGCATGGCAGTCGGCCGCGACGGTGCATCCCGGTCCGCCCTGCCACCCCTCGGAGCGCTCGTCCGCGTCGCCGTCGATGTCGCCGACGCCGACGCCCGACGGAGGAACTGCGACGACGATTGTCGTCTCAGCGTCGAACGTGACGCGGTCGCCGTGGCCGACCGTCTCCGCGACGCCGTCGCCGTCCCAGTCGAGAGCGACGGTCGAGCCGTCGCGGGCGTACGTGAGGGATTCGGCGTCCCCGCGGGCGTGGACGCGGAACTGCGCGAACTCGCCGGCGACTTCCACGTCCCAGACGTTGACCGTCGCGTACCAGTAGCCGGGGACGGGCGCGACCGGCATCCCGGCGGGGACGCGCTTGAACGACGTATCGAAGCGGGAGTCGAGCGTGTCGTTCACGCGGTCGGTGACTGCCTTCTCGGTGGCGCGCATCGCCGCGTCGGTCGCCATGTCGGCGACGGCCTGCTGACGGGCGGTCCGCGTCGTCTCGACGGTCCGGTTCGTGAGCCGCTGTGAGACCGTCGTCGAGCGGTCCCGGCGGACGGTTCGGAACGCCTCGTCGAGGCGGCGTTCGAGAAGGTCGGCCTCGACGGTTCCCGCGCCGGCGGCCTCGACGGCGATTGCGCGGCCCGCGGAGCCGTTCGTCACCGCCAGGGCCCGGTGGGCCGGGTCGTCCCACTCGCCGAGCGCGCGCTCCAGAATCCGCTGGCGCTCCGTCACCGAGCGGTCGGTGTGCGCGCGCAGCACGTCCTTGGCGGCCTCTTCGGCGGGAACCGTCGACCGGTCGACCGCGATTTCGAGCCTGTCGCGCCGGTCGGCGAGCGTCTCGTTCGTGCCGTTCGTCGCCGCGAGCGTCGAGTCGGCGGCGAGGAGAGCGCGGGCCGCGACGCGGAGCGGGACGCGGCGGTTCGCGCCGAACACCGGTTCGAGGACGGTGTCGACGGCGTCGCCGTAGGGGAGCGTGAACAGGTTGGTGTTGCGGGCGACGAGCGGGTGGTAGGTGCCGCCGCGGGAGACGGTCGGCACCGCGGACCCCGAGAGGCCGCCGAGCGAGAGATACATCGGGTCCGCGTCGGGGACGAACCGAACGCCGGTTTCGTTGCCGGTTCCGTTTCCGGTTCCGTTCGCGCCGTCCGCTCGGGTCTCGCCGAGCGTCGCGCGAGCGACCTCCTCGGCGCGGACCGCCTCCGAGAGCGACCCGAGGTTCGCGTCCGTACTCGCGTCGTCGGCCGCGCCGGTCGCCGCCGCGGTCCGGTTCGCCCGGCGGTCGAGCGCCGCCAGCACGCGGTCGAGGTACGCGGCGCGGACCGCGACGCGCGCCCGGTCGGAGACGCCGTCGTAGGCGGCCGGGGCACCGACGAGTTCGGGACGGTCGGCGCGGAGGTCGGACGCAAGTTCCGCGGCGGGGTTCACCTCGCCCGCGGCGACCCGCCGAGCCGACACCGTCACACTGCGGTTTTTGACGCGGTCGGCGAGCGCGACGAGGTCAGAACGAATCCAGCGGTCGAGGCCGGGAGCCATCGGTACGGTCGTCTGCTGTCGGGCGGGCGCGTCGCCGTCGGCGACGTCGCGGGCGAGGTCATCGAAGCCGCCGCGGGTCGCAACCGCGTCTTCGACCGCGTCAGCGGCCGCGGCGAAGTTCTCGCCGTCAAGCGCGCCGCCGGGTTCGACCGCCGGGTCGAGAGGTCGTTCCGGGGCGGAAACGGCGGCCGGGTCGACGACGGCCGCGAGGTCGACGCGCGTCTTCGTCTCCGTCGTTTCTTCGGTGTGGAACGTCTCGTTGCCCCGACGCCACGTCCGAGTGGTCGTCTCGCTCGTCGTCACGATTCGGGAGCCGGCGTCGACGACGACGGTATCGGCTTCGAGCGCCGGCGTTCGCGTCGCCACCGTCTCGACCGACGACGACGTCTCGGTCGCGGTGTCGACGAGTTCCCATTCGGTTCCGAGGTCGACCGGCGGGTCGTCGCTGTGGGCGATGACGGTCGCGTCGGCTTCGATTGCGGTGGTGGCGCGATGGGCGTCCGCGACCACGTCGTCGGAGGCGGGTGCGTCACCGTGGCCGTCGATGAGGCCGACCAGCGCGTGGTCGGCCGCAGAGCCGACGGAGGCGTTGATGGTCCGGTTCGTCGGAATCTCGTTCGCGACCGACTCGGCGGACGGGTTCGGTGTGGGAAGCGCGTTCGCCAGTTCGGGCGCGGCCGGAACGCCGGTCTGCGAGAGCAGGCTCCGGGCACCGGCGCGGACGGCGGCGCGCCCGGTCGCCCCGCGAGCATCGGCGTCGGTGGTTCCGAACGCCTGCTGTTCGGCGAGCAGGACGCCGGCGTTCGTCGCCAGCGCGGCGTGGTCGTTTGAGACGACGTTGTCCACGGGCGCGCCGGCGTACTGGCTCCAGCCGCGGGTCCACGCCGAGGCCCACAGCGCGGTCGTCACCGTCGCGTCGAGCGTCCCGCCGTCCAGCGCGTTCGCGTCGAGGCGGCGCTCGAAGGCCTCGGTTCGGTCGTGGAGCGCGAGGACGGGCGTCCGGACGCCGGCCGTCACGGTGACGGACTCGGCGGCGACCGTGCGACCGCCGCGAGCGACCTCGACCGAGACGTTCTCGACGGTCGCGACGAGGACGGTCCCGTTCTCGCGGCCCGAAATCGAGACGCGGTCCATCGCGTCGCGCAGACTCGACTCGTTCGTCGGTCGCGGCAGGGTCACAGTCGCGTTCACGTCGCCGCGGGCGACCGAGACGGCCCGAAGCCGCTCGCTCGCGGCGAGAGCGATGCGGAGTCTGAGGTAGTCGCGGAAGGGGCGCTCCTCCGAGAGCAGTCGCCCGACGGTCGTATTGGCGGGCGAGATGACGGGGTTCGCCGCGGCCTCGCGCGCCGCGTTGCCGACGGCCGCGCGAACGGCGGCGTCGGCCTGTGCGGTCGCGCGGTCCATCGCGTCGTCGACGCGGCGGTCGGCAACGGGGTCGTGAGCCGAGAGCGCGCCGGAGAACGTCGCGCTCCCGACGAGGAGCAACACGCCGAGCAGGGCGAAGGGAACCCGACCGCGGTCGTCGTCGGCGAGTCTCACGCCGACCACGTCCTGACGACGATAGTGACGCGTCCGACCGAGACGGCCTCGGCGGCGGCGCGCGGGGTGTCGTACCGGGCGCGCATCGCGTCGGCGAAGCGCGGGGCCAGCGCCGCCGCGAGGTCAGCGTTGGCGGCGCGGGTCTCCTCGCGGGCGACTTCGGGCGCGACGGAGGCGTTCACCAGCGCGCCGGCTCGTTCGTACCGGTGGGTCATCAGCGTCGAAACCGGCTCGTCGCCGCGGAGCGCGAGGCGGGCGAGCGCGGGCGGGAACAGCCCGGCGACGGTCCGGTTCGCAGCGACGCGAGCGACGGCGTCGAAGCCGTCGTCGCTGGCGGCCACAGCGTCTTCGCGCGTCGCGGGGAACCCGCTCGGCACGTCGAGCGTCGCGGAGTGAACCGTCGACGACGACGGCGGTTCGGGTCCGAGGGAATCGGTCGCGCGGACCGGCGCACCGGGGAACGGCGTCCACGCGACGGCGACGGAGACGCCGCGAGTCGGAAGTTCGGAGGCGGCGCGGGCGGCGGTCCGGTCCCGGAAGTCGTCGCGGGCGCGGGTCAGGCGAACGCCGTCGACGGTGACCGCGCCGAGCGTCGCGCGGGCGAGGAGGCCGGCGAGGCTGCCGTGCGCGGTTCGGTCGAGTTCGCGGGCGTCGACGCCGCCAGCATCGAGGAGCGACGGGTCCGCGGCCTCGACGCCGGGGGCGAGCGAGTAGGTGACCGTGGCGGTGCTCGTCGCCAGCGACGAGGCGACCCCGTCGGCGTCGATCGCGGCGGTGTCACGGTCGATTCCGGTGTCTGCGCCGGCGTCCGCAGTGACGACGAGACCGATGCTCGCGCTCACGAGCAGCAGGCAGACGGTCACGTCGAAGACGAGGTCGGTCATCGCCACACCTCGACGCGGAGCGTCCCGAAGCCGACGCGACCGGGTTCGACGCGAACGCTGACCCGAGTCGAATCGGTGTCGGCGTCGGTAGGCGCGTCGGGGCCGACGGCGCGGCGGTCGCCGTCGACCGCGACGACGACGCGGCAGGAAAACCCGTCCGGACAGGCGTCGAACGCGTCCGAGAGCCGGGAGCTGACGACCACGCCGGAGTCGTCGGTGAGGGCGGACTCGACGTTCGACAGCGTCGCCGGCGCGAGGTCGCGTTCGGCGGTCGGCAGCGAGTCGTCGAGGACCGTCGCGTAGCCCGAAATCGCCGCGCAGACGACGAACAGCGCGGTGAGCGCGGCGACCGGCGAGGTCTGTGCCCTACGCCGAGACGACGGTGACATCGGTTCCCTCCCAGATGACGTGGCGGACGACGAGCGGTTCGCTGGCGGGCCGCCACGAGGCGTTCCGGTCGCGCGCGGTCTCTGCCGCGGCGGCGAACGCGGCGGGCGAGTCGAAGACGGCGCTCGGGGACGCGCCGGCGGCGACCGACCCGAGTCGGGAGTCGGGCCTCGCCGGTGTCACCGGGCCAAAGACGAACGCGGCGTGCGCCGCGCCGCCGTCGTTGCGGAGGCCGATTCGGTGCGAGCCGAGACGGATGGCGTCGGCGTCGAGTTCGTGTTCGGCGGTCGCGTCGTACTCGGCGACGGCCACGGCGTCGACGGCGTCGGCGACTCCCGAGGCGTCAGGCGCGGGCGTCGTCGGGAGACCGGCGACCGCCCCGACGAGGACGGTCGCGGCCACGGAGAGCGCGGCCCACGTGTAGAGCGTATCGAGCGGTGCGTCGAGCATAGACCGGGGTGGCCCCGTCCGGGTATATAAACCTCAGCACGGGACGGCGACGGAACCGGAGCCGGTGACGAGCGTCCCGAGGACCGCGACTTAGACGAGCGTTCCCGCGGCGGCGAATGCGACTGCGAACGTCGTCGTCGCCGAGACGAGCGCGCGGCCGACCCGTGAGGCCACGAGATGGCGGTCGAGGCCGTGTTCGACGCCGACCGAGAGTGTCGTCAGGATAACCGCCGAGAGGAGGACGTACGCGCCGACGGCCAACCCGAGGTCGGCGGTCAAAAGCGGCGTCGCGACGGCCGTCTGGTCGAGCGTCTTCGCAGGGGCCATCCCGTCGGCGAGCGCGACGGTCGCACCGGCGACGAGCGGCCCGAAGACGGCGGCCGTGTTCGACAGCGTCTCCGTGACCGAGGCGAGTTCGCGGCGGGCCTCGGCGTCGAGTCGGGAGAGCGCCGAAAGTTGGTCTGCCATCGAGACGATTGCGCGACCGGCGGGGCGACCCTCGCTGGCGGCGAGGCCGAGGAGCGTCGCCACGCCCGCGACGCGGGGGCTCGGCGTCGATTCGAGAACGCCGTACTCGCCGCGGAACGACTCGACGACTCCCACGCGGAGGCGACGCTGGACGCCGACAGCCTCGTCGAGCAGGTCGCCGGTTTCGCCCGGGATGGAGGTCGCTGCACGGGCAAGCGCGGATTCGACGGCCTCGCCCTCGCCGACGGCGCGACCGACGAGGTAGAGCGCGTCGGAGAGGCCGTCTTCGACCGCGCGGACGCGGGCTCTGAGCGCCACGACCGGGCGGGCCGCGACGAAAAGCCCGGTTCCGGTCCCAAGGCCGATGGCGGCGAGCGGCGCGAGCCACGGCGCGACGAGCGCGTCGGCGGCGACGAAGCCGGTGATTCCAGCGACTGCGCCACCGGCGACGCCGAGAGCACGGTGGTCGTCGACCGCGGGGTGAGACGCGTCGACCGAGAGCGGTGCGAACGCGACCGGCCGCCGAACGAGCACCCATCCGACCGCGGCGAGGAGACAGGCGGGAAGCGCCACGTCGTAGACGAAGGCGACGTGCCCGGCGGTGACGCCGACGCCGGCGACGCGGGCGGCCGGGAGCGCGCCGACCAGCGCGAGCGGGAGCAGGACGCCGAAGGCGTAGACCGCCGTCACCGGCCCGCGGACGGAGCCGACGAAGTCGGCGAGGCGGTCGCGGGTCCCCTCGCGGACGACCTCGTGGGCCCGGTCGAGCGCCCGGTCGCGCTCGCCGGCGGGAACGTCGGCGGCGGTCTGCAGGAGCGCGGTCGAGCGGTCGAGCGCCGGGAACCACGTGCGCCACGCGTCGGCGAACTCGGAGAGCCCCGCCGTCGGTGTCCCGCGGGCGCGGTCGACGTGTGCGGCGAGCGAGGCCGAAAGCGGGTCGTCGCCGCCGTGCGCGGCGAACGCGCTGGCCCGCTCGACCGAGGGCTCGATGCGCATCCGGAGCGCGATACGGCCGACGAGTTCCGGCGCGTTCCCGAGCGCCCGCGTCCGGCGGAGCGTCGCCAGCCAGACCGGGAGCGTGTGAATCGCGTGGGCCGCACCGAGCGCGGCCGCGAGCGCGACGAAGACGACCGTGACGGCCGGGAGTCGAGCGAGATGGGCGACCAGTCCGCCGAGTAGTCCGGCGGGAAGCGACGAGCCGTAGCCCGCGGCGACGACCGTCTCGGGGGCGAGATTCGAGCCGAGAAACGCGAGCGACCGACGAAGGTCGTCGCTCGGCTCGGCGTCGATTGAGTCGGGCGAGAGCCGCGCGAGCGTCGTCGCGCCCGAGTGAAGTATCCGGGTCGAAGCGGAGTCCGCTCCCGCTCCCGTGCTCGTGGTCGTGTCCGGAGTCAGCATCCCGAACCACGCTCCGTGCGGGCGGCGGCGATGTCGTCCGGCGTCGTTCGTCCCGTGTCAGCCAGCGATTCGAGACGCGCAGCGCGAGCGTCGAGCACGTCGAGTACGTCCGCGTACGACTCGCCGGGACGGGCCACGGATTCGACCGCGAGACTGTCACCGCGCGCGACCGACCCCGTCGGTTCGAGAGTGCGTCCGTCGTGTTCGAACAGCGTCTCGAACGTCGCGTCGTCGCCGACGGGCCGGACCTCCTCGACGCGTGCGACTCGGTGGGCGTTCGCGCGCTCGCAGGTGACGACGAGGTCGGTCGCGGCGAACGACGACGCCGGGACGTCGAGGTCGGAGACGACGCGCTCGCGCACGTCGGCGGCCCCGTCACCGTGAATCGTTCCCAGGACCGCGTTGGCGCTCGCCCCGACGCGCATCGCCTCGTAGAGGACGGCGGCTTCCTCGCCCCTGACTTCGCCGAGGGCGAGCGCGCCATCACCCAGCCGGAGCGCCGCGTGAAGCGCCTCCTGTGGCGTCGGTTCGGGGCCGCCGGTCGTGTCGGTTCGGAGCGTCTGGACGTCGCGGTCGGCGTCCAACAGGCTCGACGCCGGAAGCTCCGGCGTGTCCTCGATGAGCACCGTGCGAACGTCGCGCGGGAGTTCCCACAGGAGCGAGCCGAGGAACGTCGTCTTGCCGGCCCCGCGCGACCCGGCCACGAGGACCGAGGCACCGCGTTCGACCGCGAGCGAGCAGAGCGCCGCGGCCTCGGCCGATAGCGTTCCGTTGGCGACGAGCGCGGGGAGCGTCAGCGGCGTCTCGTCGTGGCGGCGGAACGCGAAGCCGAGGCCGTCGCTGGCGGGCGCGGTCACGCCCGCGACCCGAACGGTCGCGCCGCCTGCCTCGACCACGGTATCGAGCGTCGGGTCGGCGCGGGAGAACGACGCGCCGCTCACGCGACGCAGGCGGGAGGCGAGCGACTCCGCCCCGCCGGGAGCGAGGCGGACGTTCGTCGGCATCGAGACGCCGTCGGCGACGACGCGAATCGGATTCTCGTCGGCGGGCGTCGAGACGTACACGTCCGAGACCGCGGGGTCGGAAAACAGGTCGTCGAGGACGCCGTGTCCCGCGGTGTGCTTCGCCAGTATCGCCGCGAGCGTCTCGACCGGGTCGTCCGGGTCGGCGACGAGTCTGACGGCGCGGCCCGGCGCGCGCGGGCCGGCGTCGACGGCACCGCTGGCGAGTCTGTCGTGGGCGGCTTCGAGGGTCCGCGCCGCGCGCTGGTCGAGCGTCGATTCGGGCGGCGTAAGGTGGTAGACGGGTCCGCGAGCGCTCTCGTACCGGCGGGCGACCGCGCCGGTGTCGAGGTCGGTCGCTCCGACGAGTCGCCCGTCGGTCGGCGGTCGCGGGTCGACGCGGGAGCGCGCGAGCGTCGGGCCGACGACCGCCCGGAGCGCGTCACCGTAGTCGGCGCTTCGAGACGTGCCCTCTGCGAGTCCGGTCTCGATGGCCGCGCGGCGGACCGGTCCCGCGCGACCCGTCGCCTCGTGGGCGGCCCCGAGCGGATCTTCACGGGCGCGGTCGGCGAGGCGGTCGTCGCGGAAGCGGACGCGTTCTGCGAACCGGCCGGCGGCGACGAGCAGGCCGGTCGCGGCGTCGTCGTACCGTCGTTCCAGTCCGTCGGCGCGGACGACGAGTCGGTCGGCGTCGCGGGTTTCGAGCGCCTCGACGACCGCCGCGCGGCAGGCGGGTGAGGTCGGGAGCGACCCGCGGTGCGGGCAGGTTCCGGCATCGACCACGAGTGTCACGGTGTCGTCGTCGGGGCGGTCGGCGGGCGTCGAGAACGCGGTCACGCAACCGCACTCCGCGGCGGAATCGACCGACGTGCCGCGCCCACCGGTCGCGTCGGTGAGGCGGTCACCGAGCGCGTCCGGGAGCGCCGCGGCGACGGTTTCGGAGAGGGAACCGGTGGAAGAGGAGTCGAGGGGCATACGGGGGCGTGGTCCCGTCCGGGTATTTGAACCTACGCCGCCGGCGGGTCGGCCGTCGCGGGGGCGATGACGACGACCGAACCGCCCGCGTCAGCTTCGAGTGTCAGTCTGAGGCGGTGTTCGCCCGGTCCGAGGACGAGTCGGTCGCCGACGACGCGAATCCGGGGACCGCCGACGCGACGGACGACGGTTGGGCCGGCGGCGACGCTCGCCGAGAGTTTGACGCCGTCGCCGCCGCGAACCGCGAGTTCGGAGACGCCGGCGGCCCGCCACGACCCGACGGGAACGTCGAGGACGACGTGACGCCGCGCGCCCGCGACACCCGCCGGTGTCGGGTCTTCGGCGGCCGCGAGCGCCGTCGCGGCGTGCGCGATGTCGTCGGCCATCGAGCCGATTTTCACGGTCGTCGCGTCCGCCCGCGCCGCGTCGGCCGCCGGGAAGACGACGCCGGCGATGGCGACCGCGAGGAGACACGCGAGGACGACGCGAATCACAGCGCGTCGCGGAGGCGGGCGGCCAGTCCGCGGCCGGCGGCATCATTCCGGGAGTCGGTGGCACGGGTGCCGGATTTGCGCCTGGAAGTACCGCCGCGCCCGTCGGCGGGTCGTTCGGCGTGCGAGGCCGCCTCCGCGGCGAGCGTGTCGGCCGACTGCGACGGCGCGGGAGACGCCGTCTCGTCGACGAGGTCGGCTTCGAGCGATTCGGCCTTGGCGAGCGCGGCGTTCGCCCGGCGCTCGACGTCCTCGTTGACCGCGCGGACGCCGCCGAGATAGCCGCGCATCGCCTGCGTCGCGGCGTCCATCTCGTCGAGGCGCTCGGTGAGCGACCCGACCGCCGATTCGAGTTCGGAGACCCGACGCTCGACGGACGCGAGGTCCTCCAGCGACGAGAAGTCGGCGTCGCCGTCGGTGATGGTTCGCTCGACCGCGTCGAGTCGCGCGGCGAGGTCGGCAGTGCGGTCGGAGGTGTGGTCCACCGCGACCGGTTCGCGGGAAGCGGGCGTTCCGGTGTCTGTGTCACCGTCAGCGTCGAAGTGGACTGAGTCGGCTGTCATGGGGCGGTCTGGTCCCGTTATCCCTGATAAAGCTCCGGGGCCGAACGGGGTTCGACCGGCCGAACAGTTCTCCCGTGGGGAACGTTCAAGACGAGCGACGGAGTGGACTGTGGTATGAAAACCGTCCTGATTGGTGTGGGCCAAGCGGGTGGGAAGCTCACCACCGCACTCCAGTCGTTCGACCGACAGATGGGGTTCGGCGCGGTACTCGACGCCGTCGCGGTGAACACCGCGAAAGCGGACCTCCAGCCGCTTCCGGTCGAGACCGTGCTCATCGGCCAAGACCGCGTCAACGGTCACGGCGTCGGCGGCGACAACGAACTCGGAGCCGAGGTCATGGAGTCGGACCAGACCGAGGTCATGTCCGCCCTCGACGGCCGCGTCACGGCCGAAGCGGAGTCGATTTTCGTCGTCGCCGGACTCGGCGGCGGCTCCGGTTCCGGCGGCGCGCCCGTCCTCACGAAGGCACTTCGCCGCGTCTACGACGTGCCGGTGTACGTCCTCGGAATCCTGCCCGGACAAGACGAAGGAGCGATGTATCAGGTGAACGCCGGCCGCTCGCTCAAGACCATCGCCCGCGAGTCCGACGCCGTCCTCCTCGTCGACAACGACGCCTTCCGCTCCTCCGGCGAGTCGATGAGCGAGGGCTACGACGCCATCAACGACGCCATCGCCCGGCGGGTCGGCCTGCTCTTGGCGGCCGGCGAGGCGACCGAGGGCGTCGGCGAGAGCGTCGTCGACACCTCCGAGGTCATCAACACCCTTCGTTCCGGGGGCATCGCCGCGCTCGGCTACGCGAGCGCCGAGGCCTCCCCCGACGCCGAGGATAACATCAACACCGTCATGAGCACGACCCGCCGCGCCGTCCTGACGGGAACGAGCCTGCCGGACGCGAGCGACGCGGACTCCGCGCTCGTCATCGTCGCCGGCGAACCCGACACCATCCCGCGGAAGGGCGTCGAGCGAGCGCGCCGCTGGGTCGAAGAGGAGACCGGCAGCTTGCAGGTCCGCGGCGGCGACTTCCCGCTGGAGAGCGGCCGTCTCGCGTCGCTCGTCCTCCTCGGCGGCGTCGAGCGCTCCGAGCGGGTCGAGTCGTTCATGGAACGCGCCCGCGAGGCCATCGACCAGGCGAAGACCGAGACGCGAGAGGACCCCAAAGAGATGTGGCACAACGACGACCTCGACGACCTGCTGTGATGACGACCGGCCACTGACGCGACCAACGACCACATAATTCCACTTTTTCAAGACGTTCGTCCACCGAATGACAGACTTCTCTCCCCGATCTGCGAATGACTTTTCCGTCATGCTCCCAATCCGTGCTATGTGTTAACAATAATTTGGAGTGAGTGGAACGAAACGATGAGCGTAGGAGCCGTCTCGGCGCGACGCCGGAGTCGCCATGTCTGAGTCGACGGTCGACCCGCTCCGGCGAAGTGTCGAAGTCGAGTACTGGGTCACCGACGGCGACGGGTCGCTCACCGACCCGGGCGAACTCGTCGACGCCTCGCCGGGGGCCGAACGGGAGTTCGTCGAGCCGGTGTTGGAGGTGAAGACGACGCCGTGCGACTCGGCGGCCGAGTTGCGCGAGGAGCTGTACGAGCGGCTCGGCGACGTCCTCTCGCGGGCGGAGGAAGTCGGAAAGCGACTCGTCCCGCTCGCCACGCCGATTAGCACCGAGACGGTGACGGAGCGTCAGAGCGACCGAACCCGCATCCAGAACCGCGTCATCGGGTCGGACTTCCAGTACGCGCGACACTGCGTGGGGACGCACGTCCACGTCGAACAGCGCCCCGGCCGCGAAATCGACCAGTACAACGCGCTCGTGGCGCTGGACCCCGCGCTGGCGCTGGTGAACTCCTCGCCGTACTACGACGGGCGGCGGTTGGCGGCGGGCGCACGGTCGAAGCTGTACCGTCGGATGGCCTACGACGACGTGCCCCACCAAGGTCGGCTGTGGCGCTACGCCGACGACACGCGGGAGTGGTCGCGCCGCCTCGAACGCCGGTTCGAGGAGTTCGTCGTGCGCGCCGAGGAGGAGGGCGTCGACCGGGCGACCATCGAGGCGAACTTCGACCCGGAGAGCGCGGTCTGGACGCCGGTGCAACTCAGAGCCGAGTTCGGCACGGTCGAGTGGCGCTCGCCGGACTGCGCGCTCCCGAGCGACGTACTCAGGCTGGCGAACAGCGTCGCGGACGTGGTGAACCGCCTCGACGACGCGGAACTCAGAATCGAGGGTGACAGGGGGCGCGTGACGGACGACCGGGTCGTCCTCCCCGAGTTCGACGCGGTTCTCGGCTACGTCGACGCCGCCATCGAGGACGGCCTCGACTCCGAGGCGGTGCGGTCGTACCTCGACCGGATGGGGTTCGATGTGGACGCGTACAGCCCTGTGTCGCACGAGGTAGCCGACCGCGAGACGGTCACGGCCGCCGAGGCGCGGGAGGTGCGACTGGCCCACGCCGACCGTCTCGACCGGGACGTGTGGAGCGCGGTCCGGCAGTAAGTCGCCGCGGGCGTCTCCTCAGGGGACTGGGGGCGTCACGCGGCGCTCGCGCGGGCGGACGCGACTGCGAAAAACGGAACCGGAAGCCGAAGCGGTCGCTTACTGCTGAATGAGGCTCGCGCCGTCGAGTTCAGTGCGGCTGTACTCGATGTCCATGAGGTCGAGGATGGTCGGCGCGATGTCGTAGAGGTCGGCGTCCTCGATGACCGCACCGGGGTCGTCGACGTAGAGCGTCGCGTTGTCGAACGAGTGCATGCCGTTGCGGGGGCCGACGCCGAACACGTCGTCGTGGCCTTTGAACCCGGACTTCAGGTCGAAGCCGTGGTTCGGGATGACGACGAGGTCGGGGGCGATGTCGTCGTGGTCGCCGCGGAAGGCGTCTTCCTTGACGACGACGCGGTCTGCGACCTTGTTGCCGTCGGGGCCTTCGAGGGCTTCGAGTTCGGCCTTGAGCTCGTCGCGGACGTCCTCGTACTCCGACTGCGGGACCGATCCGCGGGGCTCGCGCCCTTCGAGGTTGATGAAGAACCGACCGGGGATGAGCGAGTACGCCTTCGAGTCCTCGTCGATGTCCGAAAGCGAGTCGTGGTCGTCGTCCTCGTAGGAGAGCCAGCCGTTCTCCTCGAGCCACGTGTTGCAGTGGACCTCGTAGTCGAGGGAGGTAAAGCCGTGGTCGGACGCGACGATGAGCGTCACGTCCTCGGGGAGGGCGTCGCGGATGCGGCCGAGGTAGTCGTCGACGGTGCGGTAGAACTCCATGAAGGCGTCCTTGTTCTTCCCGTCGCGCTCGTAGTCCTTGAACAGGAAGTGGTTGACGCGGTCGGTCGTCATGAAGACGCCGAAAAAGAGGTCCCAGTCGTCCTGATCGATGTAGCGCTCGAACGCCTCGTAGCGCCGGTCGAGCGTCTTGCGGGCGTCCTCCATGAACGCGGTCTTGTCCTCGTCGTGACCGAGCTTCGCGTTCACGTCGATCTTGTAGTTCATCTCGGAGAGCGCGTCGCGGAAGTCGTCGGGGTAGGCGGCCTTGTCGACGCCGGGCGAAAGGAAGCCCGAGACCATGCGCTGGACGTTGCGCTGGGGCGGGAACGTCACGGGGACGTTCATCACAGTGGCCTTGCGGCCGGCGTCGGTGACGCGGTCCCAGACGCGGGTGGCCTGCACGTCCCGACCCATCGGGACGTAGGTGTCGTAGGAGCCGACCTCACGGTCCTGGAAGCCGTAGACGCCGGTCTCGCCGGGGTTGACGCCGGTCGTGAGCGCCGGCCAACACGCCGAGGACTCGGGCGGGACGATGCTGTCGATGTCGCCCGCCGAGCCCGCGTCGGCCAGCGCCGCGAAGTTGGGGAACTCGTCGGGGTGCTCAGAGAGGAGAGTGAACGGAACCCCGTCGATGCCGATGAAGGCGACGCGGGGGTGGTCTTTGCCGCGGAGTCGGTCGAACAAACCCATACCTCACGGTATCCAAGAGAACCATAAGAAGGTTCGTCTCTCCGCCGGAGTTTGCGACGAGAGACGACGGATACGGAGCCGCTGTCGGAGAAAGCGGCGAATCTCACCGGGCGAGACGGGGCGCTAACACCGCCGACGACGTGTCAAACTCGAATCAGGCTATCTCGACCGGCCGGACAGCGCGCGTTCGGGACGTCCGCGCAGCCTAGACCCGCGGCTGTCCGGGCATCGAGAACGGGCGCTCCTGAGCGACAGCGGTCCGGCCGCTGACCCGAAGTTCGCTCGCGACGACAAACGCCAGCCCCCACACGACGAGCGCGACGGCCCACATCGTCCCCACGCTGGACACCTGCGTCGGGAAGACGAGTGAGACCGCGCCGAAGTAGACGGCGAGGCCGCCGGTCAGCCACGCGACGAAGCGGTGTCCGGGCGCGCCCGCGGCCGCGACGAGACCGAGCAAGAGGAGTCCGATTGCCATCGTCGTCATCTCCATGTAGTGGCCGGCGACGGCGTGAATGTCGCCGGTCGCTTGCAGACCGAACTGGTTGACTGCGAACGCGAGCACCGGGAGCGCCGCGACCGCGACGAGGCCGAGGAGCGCCGGACTGTAGTCGTCGCCGACCGAGATGACGTCCCGTCCCGCGGGGTGGAACAGTCCCATCAGGCCGGTGAGCACGAAGAAGGGAACGACCTCCTCGACCGGCCCGCCGCCGACGATAGTGCCGACGAGGACGAGCGTCGTCACGGCGAAGGCGACCTGCATGAGCGCGACCCGCTTCAGCGGGCGGTACAGTTGGCTCGCCACGCCGAGGATGATTATCCAGACGTTCGCCGCGATGACCATCAGGTGCAGGCGGTGTTCGGCGAGCACGTCGCCACCCGCACCCCAGCCGACGATGGCGAACGAAAGCAGTTCGCTGATGAAGACTGCCGCCATCCCCAGCGTCACGACCGCGAGCAAGTAAAAGGCGTACAGCCGAGCCTGACCGAACGTGGTCGACGAGTCCGCGGCGGCGTCCGGAGCGTCGTTACTACTGTGTGATTTGGTGTCAATTGACATGGTCCAGCAGAGAGTACGACGGCCGAGAGAATAACCGTTATTCGGGGGTTTCGGACCTGTTTCTCGGCAGGACGCTCAGCGGGTCGAGAGAGTTGAGCCGGACCGGGCGAAGGAGCGAAGTGCCGCGCGGGACAACGACCGGACGTGAAGGAGTTCGAGCGTAAACAGCTCTTGGAGCGCGTCAATCGGGAGGGTGCGACCGTCGGCACGCAGATTCCCGACCGCATCGAGGTCCAAGGCGAGGAGATAGACCTCAGAGAGTTCGTCTTCGAGATAAAGCGCCGCGACACCATTCCGTCGGGCGAGCGGGAGCGCGTCGACCAGGCGAAGCGGAACCTCCGCCGCGAGCGCCTCGAACGGCTCCAGCGAATCGAGGACAACGAGGTGAGCTACGACGAGGGTCGGCGGCTGGTCGAGGACATCGTCGGCATCGACCGGGCGCTGAACGCCCTCGAACAGCTTCGGCCGGTCGACCTCGAACAGGAAGAGACCCTCCAGAACGCCGCGGACCAGAAGCGCTGGATGAACTTCCTGAAGAAGGCGCTGGGCCGCGACGGCGGCAAGGGCAAACGGGGCGGCCGATGAGCCGAAACGACGAGATAGCGAGCCTGCTGGAGGAGTTCGCCGACCTGCTGGAGGCGAAGGACGTGGCCTACAAGCCGTCGAGCTACCGCCGCGCCGCCGAGAACGTCCGCGAGCATCCGAAGCCCGTCGAGGAACTCGCCGCGGAGGGCGAAGACGCGGTCCAAGAGATAGACCGCGTCGGCGACGCCATCGCCTCGAAAATCGTCGAGTACGTCGAGACGGGCCGCATCGAGGAATTGGAGGAGCTCCGCGCGGACCTCCCGGTTGACATGGCTGGGCTGACGAGCGTCGAGGGCGTCGGCCCGAAGACGGTCGGCAAACTGTACGAGGCACTCGGCGTCGCCGACCTCGACGACCTCGAAGCGGCCGCCCGCGACGGCAAGATACAGGAGGTCAAGGGGTTCGGCGCGAAGACCGAGGCGAACATCCTCGACGGCATCGAGTTCGCCCGCGAAGCGACCGGCCGCGAACTGCTGGGGAAGGCGCGACCCGTCGCCGACGACCTGCTCGCGTACCTCGGCGGCCACGACGCCGTCGGGAGGGTCGAACCCGCGGGGTCGATGCGGCGGTGGCGCGAGACAGTCGGCGACATCGACGTGCTCGCCGAGAGCGCCGACGCCGAGGCGGTCATCGACCGCTTCCTCGCGTGGGACCTCGTCGGCGACACCATCGAGGCGGGCGAGCAGAAGGCGAGCGTCCGGGTGAACGGGATGCGGGTCGACCTCCGCGTCGTCGACCCCGCGGAGTACGGCGCGGCGCTCCAGTATTTCACCGGGAGCAAGGACCACAACGTCCACCTCCGCAACATCGCCATCGACCGCGGCCTCAAGATGAACGAGTACGGGATGTTCGACATCTCCGACGTGGACGACCCCGATGACGGCCCGCGGGCCGGAGCCCGCGTCGCCGGCGACACCGAGGAGTCGATGTACGCCGCGCTCGACCTCCCGCTCGTCCCGCCGGAGATGCGCGAGGACACCGGCGAAATCGAGCGCGCCGCCGACGGCGACCTGCCCGACCTCGTCGCGGAGGGCGACCTCCGCGGCGACCTCCACACCCACACCGACTGGTCCGACGGCGACAACACGGTCGCGGAGATGGTCGCGGCCGCCGAGGAACGCGGGTACGACTACCACGCCGTCACCGACCACGCCACCGGCCCCGGCATGGTCGGCGGCGTCGGCGTCGAGGACGACGACCTGCTCGACCAGATTGACGAGGTCCGTGCCGTCGCCGACGACGCCGACATCGCGGTGTTCACCGGCGTCGAGGCCAACATCGACGCCGAGGGCGGCATCTCCGTCGCCGACGACGTGCTTGACCAACTCGACGTAGTGGTCGCCTCGCCCCACAGCGCGCTCGACCAGGACCGCGAGACGGCCACCGAACGGCTCGTCACCGCGATGGAGCACCCCGGGGTGGACATTCTCGGCCACCCGACCGGCCGGCTCATCAATCAGCGCCCCGGCCTGCCCCTCGACTACGAGCGACTCGCCGAGGCCGCCGTCGAAAACGGAGTCGCGCTCGAACTCAACGCCAGCCCGTACCGCCTCGACCTGAACGGCGAGGCGCTCAAAATCGCCGTCGAGGCGGGTGCAACCGTCGTCATCGACACCGACGCCCACCGACCGGCCGAACTTGACCACGCCCGCTACGGGGTCCACACGGCCCGCCGCGGCTGGGTCGAGACCGCGGACGTGTTGAACGCGCGGTCGGTCGAGGGACTGTCCGACTTCCTCGAGTGACCGACGACATCGGGTCAGACCACCCCGGCACGGTCGCCTCGGGCGTCGATAGGGCGGCACCCGGCGACACCGCGCTCCTCTTGGACGTGATGCTCGGCAAACTCGCCACCTACCTGCGGATGTGCGGCTACGACGCCGAATATGCGCTCGACAGCGAGGACGAGGCGGGTGATTCTGAAGGTAACCGCGACCCCCGAACCGACCCCGGCGACGACAGCCTGCTCGCACGAGCGGACGCCGAGAGGCGTGTTCTTCTCACACGCGACGTGCGACTGGCCGAGCGAGCCTCCCGGAGCGTCCTCCTCGCCGAACGGGAACCAATCGCGCAACTCCGCGAACTCGAATCGGTCGGCTTCGCGGTTTCGCTGGACGAGGAGCCGTCGCGGTGCGGCGCCTGTAACGGCCGCGTGGAGGCCGTCGGCCGCGACGAACCGGTCCCCGACTACGCGCCCGACCCGAAGGAGACGGCGCTGTGGCGGTGTCGCGACTGCGGGCAGGTGTTCTGGTGCGGGAGCCACTGGCGCGACGTGGAAGCGAGATTGGACGGCGGAGAACAGTAAGCGGTACGCGGTCGTCGGGTCGTCCGGGTTCGGCGGCGGGGGTCGTCCGGGTTCGGCGGCGGGGGTCGTCCGGGTTCGGCGGCGGGGGTCGTCCGGGTTCGGCGGCGGGGGTCGTCCGGGTTCGGCGGCGGGACTACTCGCGGCGGCGCGGGAACCACTCGTCGCAGGCTTCCATGTCCCGCATCATCTCGTCGTGGGCCGCACAGTAGGGCTTGAGTCCGTCGGAGGTGCGGACGTACTCGAAGTACGTGCAGTTGCCGCAGTAGCGGTCGCCGACCGTAGCGTTCGCCGGGCGGTCCGCGGCGGGGTGGTCGGCCGCGCCCGCCGGCGAGCGCTCCGATTCCGCCGACTGGACGGTGTCGACGCCGGACCGGCCCGTCGACGAGGCGTCGGGGGCGGGGGCGTTCGACCCGTCCGACGACGTCGAGGCCGAGGCCGATGGTTCGACGTCAAGCGGGGTGATGTCCTGCGTCGACGCGCCGCCGTCGGTCGCGCCGGCGTTCGGGTTGGCTCCGGCGGTCGACTGGTTCGTCTGCGTCTGGACGTCACCGTCGGGCGTGCCGCCGAGGAAACCGATGCCGCCGAGTCCGCCGCCGGACTTCTCGACTTCGACGACGCGGGTTTCTCCCTTCTTCGTCACCTGAACCGTGGCCGTGCCGCCGGGGTCGTTCCGCGTCTTGAAGTTGGCGACGCCGACGAACAGACACCAGAACGTCGTGAGCGTGCCGAAGAAGTAGACGGCGACGGTTTCGAGGGTGAGATCGGTGAGCCCGGCCCCGCAGGTCGCGCCGGTCCACTGACAGGGGTACGCGTGCGAGAAGAGCGCGACGCCGAGAACGGCGATGCTCGCTCCGATGAGCGACGCGGCGCGGGTTCGACGGCTCGCGGGGAGGACCGCGAGGACGCCGAGGAAGACGGCGGGGACGCCGATGCCTCCGAGGATGCCCCCGAGTTCGCGCGCTTCGCCGAGGGTCGCTCCACCAGACGTGTACACGTCGGTGGTCGCGACGACGATGCCCGCGACGACGAGCAACACGCCGAGGAGGAACCCCCCGAAGCCCAGGGACAGCCGTCGGAGACTCGGCCCGCCCCGGCCGCCGTGGTACGCCTCCGAAAGACTGGTCATGGCCCCGACTACGAAAGCAGCCCCTAAAACGATGCGTCAGACGATTGTCTGTTTCTCGACACGTCGCGGGCTGTCGATATCCGTGCGGCGGCTCGTTCGCCGCGCCGCGAGTGCGTCACGGTCGCATGCGAATCTCGAAGGGATTATCATGCGCGGTGGCTAACCCTCGCGCATGGCTGACGAGGAAGCAGACGAGGCACCCGCCGTCGAACTCGGTACGGGCGCGTCCGTCGAAGGTGCGCCTCTCGCGCGCGTCGCCTCCCGACTGACGTGGCCGCAAGAAAAGAGCAGCATCCTGAACAAAGAAGGCGACGCGGTCCTCCGCACGCCCGACGGTCCCCAGAGCCTCGAAGACGTGCTCGCCGAGGCCGACGAGACCTACTTCGAGACGCGACAGACCTTCGTCGACGACGTGCTCGACATCGTCGGCCGCGACCCCGTTCAGACGGAATAACGGTGTTGCGCCGCCGGCTCGCCCGCCTCCCGTGGCTCTACCGCGCCCTCATCGTCGGGGGCATCGTCGGGGCCGCGTGGAGTCTCTGGCCGCTTCCCGCCGGCGACCTCACCTACCGCGCGGTCCACGACGCCCTCCTGTTCATCCTCGTACCCGGAGCGCTCGCGCTCGCCCACGGTCGCAACCTCGGCTGGAACGTCGACCGGGCGGCGCTCCGCAACACGGTTCTCCTCGCGCTGTTCGTTCTCCCGTTTTACCTCGTCGGGTCGAGCCTCCCGTCGATTCGGGCCTACTACCCGATGTGGCACACCTCGACCGCCCTCGCCGACTTCCTCCCGCACGCAGCCCAGCAGTTGCTCGTCGTCGTCGCGGCCGAGACGTACTACCGCGGCCTGCTCTGCGTCGGCGTCCGCGAAATCGGCCGGAAGAGCGCGCTCATCAGCCCGGTGCTCTACGCGTTTCACCACGTCGGTAAGCCCCCGATAGAGATTCTCCTGTCGGCACCGACGGACGTGCTGTTCGGCCTCGTCGACTACGAGAGCGACTCGATTCTGCCCTCCATCGTCGCCCACGGCGGCGGGCTCATCCTCTTGGACTGGCTCGTGCTCCACCCGCCGCTGTTGCCGCCCGAGCAGGTCGCTTCGGCGCTCCAGTGGCTCCCGATTCCGCTATGAGCGACGGCGACGACCGCAAGGACGGGTCCGCGGCCGACGACGACGAGCCGTATCCGTCGCTCGGCCTCGCCCGCGGCACCGTGGAACTCGTCGCGCACGCCTCGCGCTGGCGCGAGGCGTACGAGCGCGAGGTCGAGCGCCTGCGACCACGACTCTGTGCCGCCGACGAGAACGGCGTCCGGTTCGAACACGTCGGAAGCACCGCAGTTCCGGGATTAGCCGCAAAGCCCATCCTCGACCTGCTCGTCCTCGTCTCCGACCTCGACGACGCCGGCGACGTTGCGCGGGCGCTCGAAGCCGCGGGCTACGAAGAACGACCCGACGACGACGTTCCCGACCGCCGGTTTTTTGTCCGCGGCCCGCCCGAGCGACGGACGCACTATCTCTCCGTGACCGAAGCCGGGAGCGACTGCCACCGCGAGCAGGTCACCTTCCGCGACGTCCTTCGCGCAGACGGCGACCTCGCGGCCGAGTACGAGCGACACAAGCGCAGGCTCGCCGAGGCGCACCCGGACGGCCGGAGTCGATACACGAACGCGAAGGCGTCGTTCGTCGAATCCGTGCTCGACGACGCCGCGTCGTGGGAAGGCGACGACTCGCTCGTGTAGGTCAAGCACACTACCATACCTTTTCCCCGACGGGGAGTCAACGGTGGGTCATGGCACTCCCAATCGACCCCAGCGCCATCAAACCGGAAGACATCGGCGAGGAGCGCGTCGTCCTCGAAATGGAACACGAGGCCGCAATCGAGCGCGTCCGCGAGGCCTTCACCGACGCCGGGTTCGGTGTCGCCACCGAATTTTCGCCCTCCGAGATGCTCAACGAGAAGGTCGACGCCGGCCGCGACCCCTACTACGTCCTCGGCGCGTGTAACCCGAACATGGCGGACCGCGCGCTCGACGCCACCGACAAGAAGATGGGCGGGCTCTTCCCGTGCAACGTGGTCATCTGGGAGGAGGAACCGGGCAAGCAGGTCGTCTACCACCTGAGCATCATGCGCGTCGCCCGGCTCATCGGTATCGCGCCCGACAACGACGAGATGGCAGACATCATCGCCGACACGGGCGAACTCGTCGAACAGGCGCTCGCCAACCTCGACGCGGCCGAGGCATAATCGAGGTCACCGAGCGTACCCAGCCGTCTCGAGTTATAACCCGTCTCGCGCGTCGACCGCGTCCGCGATGCGCTTGACGTCGCTTCGAATCTTGTACAGCAGGTAGAGCGCGACGAGCGCCGCGACCACGGGGAGGAGCGCGAAGATGCCGTAGATGAGGATGATGATGAGCAGTTCGGGACCGCCGGGTACCTGTAACGGGACCATGCAGGAACGTATTATCCGGCTGTCAAAATACGTTGCTCACGTGAAGTCGAAGATGTCGGTCTGGAGGCCGGCGGCCATCGTGGACTTCCGCCGGAGGTCCGCAAGCGACACCGGGAGGTACTCCGCCACGTCGCGGACGGCGTCGCCGAACGTCTCGGCGTCGGCCGTCTCGCCTTCGAAGGCGTGGCGGATGGACTCGCGTATCTGCCAGACGCCGACGGGTCCCCAGTAGTCGTCAGAGACGTGCCTGATGACGAGCGCCTTCGCCTGTCGGCCGCGCTCCTGGAGGTGTTCGAGAACGCCGAGTCGGGAGGCGTGGTACGCGCCGGCCGTCTCGTTCACGTAGCCGGTCCGGCCCTCGTAGCCCTCGCGGTCTGCCGCGAGGTACATCCCGGCCTCGGGGTCGGGGTTCCAGACGCTCCCCGGGGCTTTCAGCTCTATCAGTTCGAACTCCCAGCGCCCCGGTGCGAGGATGACCCAGAAGGCGTTGCCGATGAACTCGTTGCGGTAGATTTCGACGCCGTCGACGCTGTCAGCGTGTTTGACCTGTCCGCGGAGATACTGGCCGAGCGTGTCGTCGACGGCGGTGATGGACCACCGCGTCGGGACGAGTCGGCGCTGTTCGGTCTGGCCGAGCGCGCCCGCAGAGAGGATGGTGTTGATGTCGTACACGTCGAACCCGCGGCGGTAGAGGTACGTCATCGCGCCCTCGGCGTTCCAGTCGTCGTCTTCGAGCGTCTTTTTCACCAGTTTGGGAACGTGGGGGTTCTCCGCGAGGTCGGCGGAGCGGGCGCGGGCCCGCGGGCCGACGGGGGTCGCCACGTCGTCGGCGCTGGCGTCGAGGTCGAGAGACGGCTTCCCGTCGAGGCCGATTTCGACCGTCACGGGGCGGTCGGCGATGGCGACCTCGCGTTGCGTCCCGAGGAAGCCGTCCCACGAGTCGGCGACGTTCGTCACCTTCGTCCCGCGATTTGAGTTCAAAAGCGAGGTGCGCCGCTGGAACACGTCGTCGATGCTCACGCCCTCGTCGTACCACGCGGCGCTCGTCTCGAACGACGCCGCGTCCTCGTCGTGGCCGACCGGCGAGAGGATGCCCGTCGAGACGTTCGGGTAGTTCGACCGCCCGACGAAGATAGACGGGGAGACGCCGCCGTACAGCGAGTCTCCCTGCACCGTCTCCTCGAACCGGTCTTGGAACGTCTCGAGGTGGTCGAGGATGCCGTAGGACTTCTCCTCGGCGAGTCGCCGCCGCTCGGCGCGCTCGTCCCGCTCGATGTCCATGTACTCGTCGAGCCGCATTCACCGGACGTGGGTCGCCCGCGGGTATGAACCTTCGGCGACGCGTCCGGGGTCAGAAAGGGATGCGACTCGCGCGGGCGGGGCTCAGGTGTGGATGCCCATCGCTTCGATCTGCTCTTGGTAGCGGTTCCGGATGGTGACTTCCGTCACCTGCGCGACCTCGGCGACCTCGCGCTGGGTCTTCTTCTCGTTGCAGAGAAGCGAGGCGGCGTAGATTGCGGCGGCGGCGAAGCCGGTCGGCGACTTCCCGGAGAGAAGCCCCTGTTCCGCGGTCGTCTCGATAATCTCGTTCGCCTTCGACTGGACCTCCTTCGAGAGGTCGAGTTCGGACGAAAACCGCGGGACGTACTTCTTCGGGTCCACCGGCCGCATCTCCAGGCCGAGCTCCTGGGAGATGTAGCGGTACGTGCGCCCGATTTCCTTGCGCTCGACGCGAGACACCTCGGAAATCTCTTCGAGGGAACGAGGAATGCCCTCCTTCCGACAGGCGGCGTAGAGCGCCGAGGTGGCGACGCCCTCGATGGAGCGCCCGCGAATCAGGTCCTCGCTGAGCGCGCGGCGGTAGATGACCGAGGCGACCTCGCGGACCGACCGCGGGACGCCGAGCGCCGAGGCCATGCGGTCGATTTCGCTGAGGGCGAACTGGAGGTTGCGCTCGCCGGCGTCCTTGGTCCGGATGCGCTCTTGCCACTTGCGCAGGCGGTGCATCTGCGACCGCTTCTTCGAGGAGATAGAGCGGCCGTAGGCGTCTTTGTCCTTCCAGTCGATGGTCGTCGTCAGCCCCTTGTCGTGCATCGTCTGCGTGGTCGGCGCGCCCACGCGAGACTTGGACTGCCGCTCGGAGTGGTTGAACGCCCGCCACTCCGGGCCGGGGTCGATGCGCTCTTCTTCGATGATGATGCCGGTCTCTTCGTGAATCAATTCGCCGTCGCCGGTCCGAACGACCTCCTCGGGGTCGAGGTCGTCGAGGTCCAACTCCTCTTCTGATGTCTCGTCGTCCTGTGACTCGTCTCCCCATCGAGTCCGGTCGTGCTCACGCTCCCGCTGGCGGGTAGGCCGTTTCATCGCATTTATATATTGTCTATTTCCTTGCACTTCAACCTTTGGCGGGGTTCGTCGGAGTGTCGTCGTGCCCGCAGCGACGAACGGAGCGCCTTTACCGAATCACCGGTGAGGTGACGGTATGCCGACCGTCGAGTGCGACCCCGACGAAGCCCGAGGACGACTCGAAGCCGCGGGCGTGTCCGTCTCGCCCGGAAACACCGACCACGAGCGGTGGCGCGCCGAACGCGGCGACGCCAGCGCCGTCGCCTACGACGGGAAAGTCGTCGTACAGGGGTCGAGGCCGACGGACCTGCTCGCGCTCATCCAGCCGAAAGGCGGCCGCGCGCACGTCTACTTCGACGGCGCGAGCCGCGGGAACCCCGGCCCCGCGGCCATCGGGTGGGCTATCGTGACCAGCAACGGTATCGTCGCCGAGGGCTCGAAGCGAATCGGCGAGACGACCAACAACCGCGCGGAGTACGAGGCGCTCGTGGAGGCGCTGTCGGTCGCCGAGGAGTACGGGTACGACGAGGTCGACGTGCGCGGCGACTCCCAACTGGTCGTCAAGCAGGTCCGCGGCGAGTGGAAGACCAACGACCCCGGTCTGAGAGAGCGCCGCGTGAAGGCCCGAGAGCACCTGTCGACGTTCGACCGCTGGTCGCTGGAGCACGTACCGCGAGAGATAAACGACCGCGCCGACTCCCTAGCCAACGAGGCCCTCGACGATGCCTGAGTCAGAACTCCCCGAAGACGTGCTCTCTGAAGCAGAACGGCTGACGCGGCTGGCCCGCGACGCCGTGGACCCCGACGAGGCGGCGACGTACCGGTCCGTCCGCGACGAACTCGTGAGCGAACACGAGTTCCGCGCGCGACACCGCGAGGAAGACGACGTGTTGGTGCTCCACCCCGACGAGTGGGTCGACGACGACGGAATCGTCGACCCGGCGGAGATAGACGACGTCGACCGCGGAATCGAACGTGCACTGTCGGGGACTGGTGAGGACCACGAGTGGAGCGCGGTCGAAGAGCACAACGCGGCGTGCGTCGCGACCGTCGATGAGGAACACGGCGCGGACCACGCGGCGAACGCGCGGGCGTTCGCGGACTTCCTCGGAAACCACTACGTCCGACGAATCGAGACGGCCGGCGCTCCCGAAGTGCGCGAGTTCGTCGAAGAATATTATCCACGCAATGCGTGGACGACCGCGGAACAGCGGTCGTTGTTGCCGGAGTCGCTCGAGTTGCTCTTCGACGCCGCAGACGCCGAAGTGCCCGAATACAACTGAGCGAACCCCGCGGTTCGTGCGGTGTGTTCGGCCGATTACAGCTTGGCTTCGACGAGCGCCGAGACCATCTCGGCGCGCTCGTCGTCGGTGACGAACTTCGAGAGCATCCAGTCGAAGCGGTCGAGGACCGCCTGGAGGCCGTCGTCGGTCAGTTCGTACTGGTTCGTCCGCTTGTCGAGTTCGCTCTTTTCGACCAGCCCCATCTCGACGAGGTCGTCGAGGTTGGGGTACAGACGCCCGTGGTTGACCTCGGTGTCGTAGTACGATTCGAGGTGACGCTTGATAGCCAGGCCGTACATCGGTTCCTCGGCGAGAATGACGAGGATATTCTGTTGGAACGCGGTGAGGTCCCGAGCCGCACCGGATTTGTTGCCAATTGTTTGTGCCTCTGACATGCATATGGAAATGTCACCTTCCTATTTAAACTTTGTCAACGAGCAGTCTGTTTCGCCGTCATACGGAGGCCCATTATTCAAAGAAATTGGGGCGGAGCGCACACGAGTGCCGGGTATTGCACAGAGTCGGGTCACGGCGATAAAGCGAAGACGACGGAGAGTCGCCGATCGGGCATACCCGGGGAATATCTCAGACGCATAGGGGTAGCGTCGTGGGATTCTGTGAGGAATACCTCTACATGTAGAGGGGTTCGAAGCGGCCGACGGAACCCGGATGACAGCGATACGAGACCAATCCCGAAAGGACTTTTGCCCGCATCGAGGATGGGTTCGGTATGGTGAACCTCTGGGAAGACATGGAGACCGGCCCCGACGCGCCGGACGAAATCTACGCAGTTGTCGAGTGTCTCAAAGGCGAGCGCAACAAGTACGAGTACGACAAGGACATCCCCGGCGTCGTCCTCGACCGCGTGCTCCACTCCAACGTCCACTACCCGTCGGACTACGGCTTCATCCCGCAGACGTACTACGACGACGAGGACCCCTTCGACGTGCTCGTCCTCGTCGAGGACCAGACGTTCCCCGGCTGCGTCATCGAGGCCCGCCCGGTCGCGCTCATGAAGATGGACGACGACGGCGAGCAGGACGACAAGGTCATCGCGGTCCCCATCGAGGACCCCCGCTACGACCACATCGAGGACCTCGAAGACATCCCGCAGCAGACGCTCGACGAGATTGACGAGTTCTTCGCGACCTACAAGAACCTCGAGGCCGGCAAGGAAGTCGAGACGCTGGGCTGGGAGGACAAGCAGGCCGCAAAGGACGCCATCGAACACGCGATGGACCTCTACGAAGAGAACTTCGCGTAAGCGACTCCACCGCGCGCTTTTTTCGACACCGCCGTCGAGCGAGAGCGTTGCCGCCGGTCGCGGCGTCGACTCCCGAGACGCGTCCGACGGAAACCGACCAGCGTCGGCGACGCGGATACCCGACAGTTATCGCCGGCGCATCGACCGATAAATTATGCGCATGGGTAATCTTTAGTTCCTGTGCCGGGTACGTCGAGACGAGTATGGCAGCCAAGCAACCCCGTCTCGGGCTTCAGCACCCGACCGTCGTCCCCACGAACTTCACGCCCGCCGACGAGGCGGACGAAGACGCCGAGGAAGCGTCCTCCGAAGACGCGTAACCCCGAATTTCCCGCGCAACGACCGCCGAGCGCGACACGATGTCTACGCCGACGACAGCCACGCGGCCGCCTCTGACAGATGGGGCGACCCACCGACCGAAGCGACGAAACACCTGAATCTATCACTCGTTCGCTGTATGTTCACACTCCACATCCATGAGGGAACCCCTTTTTATCTCGCCGCTGTAAGGCGTTGGTAATGCCTATCTGCGACGTGTGCGGCAAGGACGAGAGTCTGCCGTACCGCTGTTCACGGTGTGGCGGGACGTTCTGTTCCGAACACCGCCTCCCCGAGAACCACGATTGCGCGGGGCTCTCCGACTGGGACGACCCCGCTGGCGTCTTCGATAGCTCTTTCGACGATTCCGTAAACAACGAAGGCGGCCGCAGCGGCGGACTGTTGAGTTCGCTCACGGGCGCCGGCGGCGTGCTCGGCTACTTCCGCGGGAACGTCACGTACCTGTTCCTCGCGCTGATGTGGCTCACGTTCTTCGCCCAGCTCGTCTTGGAGCAGTTCCTCGGCCTCCCCTCCCTCTCGATTAACGCGTTCTACCTCACGAGCATTCACCCCGAGTACGTCTGGACGTGGGTCACCTCGATATTCGCCCACGGCGGCTTCTACCACATCGTCGGCAACTCCATCGTGCTGTTCTTCTTCGGCCCGCTGGTGGAGCGCTACGTCGGGTCGCGGAAGTTCGCGGCGCTGTTCCTCGTCAGCGGGATGCTCGCCGGACTCGCGCAGGTCGGCTCGTCGATGCTCCTGTCGCCGGGAAGCGTGAGCGCCGTCGTCGGCGCGAGCGGTGCCATCATGGCCGTCCTCGGCGTCCTGACGGTCCTCAACCCGGGGCTGAAGATTTACCTGTACTTCATCATCCCGGTGCCGCTGTGGCTGTTCACGCTCGGATTCGCCGGCATCTCGGTGTTCTTCTTCGTCAGCCAGAGCGCCGACGGCATCGCCCACTTCGCGCACCTCATCGGTCTCGTCATCGGCCTCGCCTACGGCCAGCGGGTGAAGGGCCAACGGAAGGTCCCCTCGCAGCTCTCGCTCGGCGGGCGCGGTCCCGGCGGTCCCGGCGGCCCCGGCCGCGGCCGGTTCTGAGATGCGTCCGGCCCGCCCCGAACTCGCGCCGCGCCCCGGCCTCTCGCGCGACGAGATGGAGTCGCTCCAGCGCCGCGTCGCCGAGGCCGCCGTCTTCGAGGACGACCTCCCGTTCGACCCGACGCGCGTCTCGCTCGCCACCCCGGAGACGGAAAACGAGACGCTCACGGACGCGATAGTACCCGGCGGTGACGCCGACTCGCCACCGCCGCTCGTCGCCGGCATCGACCAGTCGTTTCTGGACGACCGCGCGCTGAGCGCCGTCGTCGTCCTCCGCGGCGGCGAGGTGGTCGAGCGCGTCCACGCCGTCTCCGACCTCGATTTGCCCTACGTCCCCGGCCTGCTCTCGTTCCGCGAGGGCGGCCCCATCCTCGACGCACTCGCCGAACTCGACTGCGACCCAGACCTGCTCGTCTTCGACGGGTCGGGGCGAATCCACTTCCGACAGGCCGGCCTCGCCACCCACCTCGGCGTCATCTGCGACGCGCCGAGCATCGGCGTCGCCAAGTCTCTCCTCTGCGGGACGCCGGACGAAGACGTGGACGGCCGGCCGGAGGGCTGGCGAACGCCGATTCGCGCCGACGACTCGGTCGACCCCGTCGGCGGCCACCCCGCCGGCCCCGAGACGACCATCGGCTACGCCTTCCAGTCGCGGCAGTACGACTCGCGGCCCATCGTGAACCCGCTGTACGTCAGCCCCGGCCACCGCCTCTCTGCGGCCACGACCGTCGACCTCGTCTCCCGGCTCTCGGGGCAGTACAAGCTCCCCGAACCGACTCGGTTGGCCGACGCCTACGCCGACGAGGCGAAGGCGCAGTACGAAGACTGAGCGGAGGCCAATCGTGGCGAACCGCGAACACTTAACAGCGCGCGGTTCGACCTACCGACGTGCATCAAAAGACGGTCCTCATCACCGGTTGCTCCTCGGGAATCGGGCGCGCGACGGCGCTCGACTTCCTCGACGAGGAGTGGGAGGTTTACGCCACCGCCCGGAACCCTGCCGACATCGAGACGCTGGGGGAGCGCGGCGCGAACATCGCGACGCTCGACGTGACCGACCAGGGGGACGTCGACCGCGTGGTCGACCGCATCACCGACGAGCAGGGCCGAATCGACTGCCTCGTCAACAACGCCGGCTACGGCCAGATGGGCCCCGTCGAGGACGTGCCGACCGAGAAGGTCCACGACCAGTTCGACGTGAACGTCTACGGCCCCCACCGGCTCATCCGCGCCGTGTTGCCTCACATGCGCTCGCAGGGCGACGGCACCATCGTCAACGTCTCCAGCGTCGTCGGCCGCGTCGCCTTCCCCGGCACCGGCGTCTACGCCGGCTCGAAGTTCGCCGTCGAGGCGATGACCGACGCGCTCCGCACCGAGGTCGAGGAGTACGGTATCGACGCCGTCCTCATCGAACCCGGTCCGGTCGAGACGCAGTTTTCGAACCGCGTGGACGACGAGGTCAACGGCAACGGAGAGGACGCCGACGGCCTCGACCGCTCCGGCGCGTACGAGAAGCTCTACAAGCTGTTCGACGACTCGCAGGCGCTCGGCGGCGACGGTCCCGGCGCGATTCCGCCCGAGCGCGTCGCAGAAGACATCGTCAACGCCGCGAGTTCGACCAAGCCGCGGGCGCGCTACCAGCCCGGAACCGTCGCCCGCGTCGGCGTCCTCGCGCGCTTCCTGCCCGACGCGTGGCGCGACGCGCTCTACGGCTTCGCTCGCAAGCTTCCCTGAACCCGTCGCGGTCGGCCCGCGAAGGCGTTCTTCTCGGCGTTACTTCAGACAGGTCGCGACGACCCGGAGGGCGTCTTCGCCCTGTACCTGTTCTGCGAGCAGCGGCACCCGCTTCACGTCGCGGCCGCGGAAGAGGTTCGTCGCCGAGCGGAGCGCGTCCTGTTGGACCTGCCAGCGGCGCTGACAGAAGCCGCAGTTCTCCAGGTCGGGCGACTCTATCCACTTGGGGTCGACGTCGGCCACGTCCTCGACGGACTCCATCACGCGGTTGACGACGAGCGTCTGGACGGGGATGCCGAACTCGTCGAGCCGCGAGACGAGGCGCTTCGACTCCACGACGCTCATCTCCTCGGGAATCATGACGACACGGAAATCGGTCCGCGTCGGGTCGCGGAGGACCGCGCGCAGGCGCTCGATGCGCTCGCGGAGGTCGTCGAGGTCCGCCATCCCGGCCTGCGGGTCGTCGGGGCCGCCGCCGAACATCCCCTTGAGGTTGTCCATCATGCCGGAGAAACGCTGGCGCATGCGGGCGATGCGACCGAGCATGGAGTCCATCAGTTCGGGGAGTTCGAGCAGGCGGAGCGTGTGGCCCGTGGGCGCGGTGTCGACGACGACGCGGTCGAACCGCGGGTCGTCCATGTATTCGAGGAGCTGCTGCATCGCCGCGGCCTCGTCCGCGCCGGGCATCGGGCCGCCCATCCCCATCGGGCCGTCGCCGCCGAGGAGGTCCTCGAAGCCGCCCATTCCACCGCCCATCCCACCGAACGGGGAGTCCGAGTCGCCGCCGGCGAAGGGGTTGTCGTCGTCGTACTCGCCGGTCTCGAAGTCGGTCTCGTCGTCGAAGTCCTCGCTCGAGCCGTCGCCGCCGGCGAACGGCCCTTCCATGACCGCGTCGGGGTCGATTTCGGCCGCGTAGAGGGGAATCTCCTCGCGGATCCGAGTCGGCTTGTCGGGGACCGGCACGCCGAGCGTGTCGGACAGAGAGTGCGCGGGGTCCGTGGAGACGACGAGCGTCGCGGTGCCGTCGGCCGCGCTGGCGAGCGCCGTCGCCGCGGCCATCGTGGTCTTTCCGACGCCGCCCTTGCCGCCGTAGAGGACGTAATCCGGGGCGTCGATGCCCTCGGGGAGGTCTTCGGTGTCGGTCGAGGTGACCTCGTCTGGGTCGGTGACTTCCACCTCGATTTCGGCCGGCCCGTCGTCGCCGGCGTCGTCGTCTTCGTCGGCGTCGGGTCGCTCCGTCGGCTCAACGTCGATGTCCATGTCGGACCCGACACCGCGGGGCTTTGTGTACTTCTCGGTCTCGGAACCGCCGGTGGACTTTTGTCCCGCCGCATCGGTTCCGACCGCGACGCCAGCCCCGGCGGTGACCTCCCCGACCGCTTTTTGTCCCGACCGCCCGTCGTCGGTCGTATGCGCGAGTTCGCATCCGACCCGCCCGAGGAGGTCCGCGTCGGCGACGCCCTCCGCGAGGCGGACCACACCGTCGCGGTCGCGGAGTCCTGTACGGGTGGCCTCGTCGGGTCGCTCCTGACCGACGTGCCCGGCTCCAGCGACTACTTCGACCGCTCGCTCGTCACCTACTCCTACGACGCCAAGCGCCACGAACTGGCGGTCTCGCGGGAGTCGCTCGACGAACACGGCGCCGTCTCCGAGCCCGTCGCCCGCGGGATGGCCGCCGGCGTCCGCGACGTGGCCGACGCGACGTGGGGGCTCGCAACGACGGGTATCGCCGGGCCGGAGGGCGGACTCCCCGGCAAGCCGGTCGGGACCGTCTTCGTCGGCGTCGCCTTCGCCGCGCCGTGGGGCTCCGGCGACTCGTACGCCCGCGTCGAGCGCTTCGAGTACGACGGGTCGCGGACGCAGGTGAAAGAACAGATTGCGCGCGGGGCGCTGGCGCTCCTCCGCGAAGAAATCGAGTCCGCCACGACCGGCTGAGTCGGTCGCACGGCCGCTGTCGGTCGGTTCCGTGGGAAAGCTTTGTATCCCGCCAGACCAGTCTGCATCCATGAACAAGAAGGGACACGTGCTCAACGCCATTCTGTTGGCGCTCGGGCTCGGCGTCATCCTCACCGTGGACCCGCGGTCGTTCGAACCGACGGTCGACTCGGCGTTCCTCCTCGCCCAGAAAATCGGCCAGTTGTCGCTGCCCGTCGTCCTCGGGGCGCTGTTCCCCGACGTGGACACCGCCTTCGGCAAGCACCGCAAGACGCTCCACAACCTCCCGGTGCTGGCGATATTCCTCGCGTTCCCGCTCGTCTTCGGCAACCTCCACTTCGTCTGGATCGGCGTCGCCACCCACTACGTCCTCGACATGGTCGGCTCGAAGCGCGGCATCGCGCTGTTCTACCCGCTGTCGCCGCAGGAGTACGACCTGCCGACCGGCGTGGCGACGAGTTCGAAACACGCCGACGCGGTGACCGTCGTCGTCACGGTCGCCGAACTCGGCGTCCTCGCGGGCGTCCACTACTACCTCTTTTCGCTCGACGTGTCCCTCGCGGACGCCGCGGCGACGTTCACCGCGGTGGTCTGAGGGCGGGGCGGCCGCGATGCTGGCGCGTTCGGACGCGCTCGAAAAACTATTTTGCGAGACTCAGTAGACGCTCACGTCGTCGAACCGACCGTCGTAGGCGATGTGGCTCGGATGCGTCGGCTCCATCCCCGAAAGCAGGAGTCGGTCGACTTTCCCCCACGAGTTCTCGTAGCCGAGGTGGGCGAACTCGGCCGCGCCGCGGAGCGCGTGGGAGACTCCTGTGCGGCGGACGACCCGGCGTTCCGCCCCCTCGCGGAGCGCGGTGACGAGGTCGGCCTCGGAGTCGATGTCGCGGTCGAACTCGGTCCACGCCTCGCCGACGGTGCCGTGGAGGTGCGCGTAGGACGACGCGAACCCCGGCAGCCCCGTCTCGCGGGCGATGTCGCGCCCGCGGCGGTTGTCCCGCGGCAAGGACTTCGTGTTGTACGTCTCGACAGCGTCGATGTCGTCGCGGCGGGCGGCCACGTCCTCGGCGGTGAGGCTCACCGTCAGGAACTCGGGGTGCGGGACGAGCGTCGCCGCGTCCTGCCGGTCGAACTCGGCGAAGGCCCCGTCGAGGGTGATGAAGTCGGGCACGGGGTCCGAGAGGCCGACCACGAGGACGTGTTTCCGGTCGCGCCACGACCCCGTGAACACCTCGCGGGCGGGGACGACGAGCAGGTCGTCGTCCGAAAAGCGCGCCGCGCGGGCGCGGATGTCTGGCAGGCGAACGAAGTGCGGCGCGTAGACGAGCACGTCGATACCGCGGGCTTTCGCGCGCGAGACGACCCGCTCGTCGAGAATCTTCACGTGCATATCGACCCGCGTCGTCGTGGTCGCGCTCACACGATACGGTCGGGTCAGCCACCAGTTAGTGGTTGCTATTTGTCGAACGCCGGGCGGTCGAAGAAACGGTTTTGTCGCTCACGTCCGTCGGTGGGAACATGTCCCGGTGGAAGTGCGGAATCGAAGGGTGTGACGGTCGGTTCGAAGACGCGGAAAGCGCGGTCATCCACCAGACGGTGGAACACGAGCGCCACGAGTGCAAGGTGTGCGGGACCATCGTGCCCGAGGGCTACTTCGCGATTCGACACGCCTTCGACGAGCACACCCGCGCCGAGTTCGTCCGCGCGTACGACGCCGACTCCTCCGCGGTCCGCATCCGCGAGGACGTGAAAGACGCCGTCGAGGCGGACGCAGACCTCAACAGCGTCGTCGAGACGCTCCGCGAGCAGGGCGCGCTGTAGACAGAGCGACGAAACGTCGGAGGTCGCGGTGGGACGCGACACGGTCGCGCGAGACGGTCTCGTCGGTGACTGTCGGGGGACATGGGAGTCGCCGGGAGGGTGGATGCCGCCGGGGGACGCGGCGCTCGTCGCGCGCGGTGAGTCGAGCCGAAACTGAGAGAGAAAAGAGCCCTCGTCGGGGCGGACGCTTACCGCTCTTCGGAGTCGAGGACGCGAATCTGGTCCCCGCGGACGGTGACCGGAATCGGGACCGTCGCCTCGTACAGTTCGACGGTGACCTGGTCTTTCGTCTCGTCGATGCGCTGGACGCGCGCCTTCTCGCCTTTGAACGGGCCGGCGATGAGTTCGACGATGTCGCCCTCCGCGATACCCTCCACGTCCGGCGTCGGCGAGAGGAAGTGTTCGACTTCGGCCATGCTGGAGGTGCCGACCGCGCCGCCGCTCTCGACGAGACCTCGGGCGTGCGGAATCTCCTCGAGGACGCGCGTGACAATACCGTCGTCGTCGGCCTCGACCATCACGTAACTCGTGAGCGAGTCGGGCGCGAGGACGGCGTGAATCTGTTCGAATTCCTTCGTCGCAATCATGTCCGCGACCGTTTGCTCCTGACGAGCGGTGGTCTTTACCGCGAAGATGGGCATCTCAGACCCCTCCGGGGAGGAAGCTCATGACCGCGAAGATGATGAAACCGAGCAGTCCGACGAGGAAGATACCCGCGCCAGCGATTTTGGAGATCTGGGAGAACTCCTGCCAGGACGGGGTGCTCGCGAGTTTCAACACGCGAACGTAGCTGTTCAGGTCGTACTTAACGTCCATGTTGCTGGGGCCTAAGGCGTCGGGCTTTTTCTATCTATTGATGCACCGTCGAGCCGAATTCGGTCTCGAAGGCGAGTGAGAACGCCGAATCCGGCGGAGTGACGCCACTACGCGGAACGCGAGGGGAGGAGAACGGAGGGCATCCGGACCGCGAGAGCGGTGGACGCGTTCCCGGCCGCGTCGCCGACGACGGCGACTACTCGACGTAGTCGATGTCTTCGAGACGGCCTTCGGCCTGCGCCTGCACCTCGCCGTTTCGGCCGTAGATTTGGGGCGACTCGACGCCGGTGACGACGATCATCGTCCGCATCATGCCTTCGAGTTCGTCGTCGACGGAGGTCCCCCAGATGATGCGCGCGTCGGGGTCGATGCGGTCGTAAATCTCCTCGACGACGCCCTCGGCCTCCTCGATGCTCATGTCGGAGCCGCCGGTGACGTTGACGAGCGCGGAGTTCGCGCCGGAGATGTCCACGTCGAGAAGCGGCGAGCGGAGGGCAGACTTGACGGACTCTTGGGCCTTGGACTCGGAGTCGGACTCGCCGAGACCGATCATGGCGACGCCGCCGCGCTCCATGACCGTCTTCACGTCGGCGAAGTCGAGGTTGACGAGACCGGGCTTGGTGATGAGTTCGGTGATACCCTTGACCGAGCGCATCAGCACCTCGTCGGAGACCTTGAACGCCTGACGGACCGGGAGCTTCCCCACGGCGTCGAGCAGGCGGTCGTTCGGGACGACGATGACCGTGTCAGAAACGTCGCGGAGGCGTTCGAGACCGGCTTCGGCGTTGGTTCGTCGCACCTCGCCTTCGGCCGTGAACGGCGTCGTGACGATGGCGATGGTGAGCGCGCCCGACTCGCGGGCCGCCTTGGCGACCACGGGGGCCGAACCGGTGCCGGTGCCGCCGCCGAGCCCGGCGGTGACGAACACCATGTCGGAGCCCTCGATGGCGTCGTAAATCTCCTCTTGGGATTCGAGAGCGGCTTCCTCGCCGACCTGCGGGAGCGAGCCCGCGCCGCGACCCTGGGTCTTCTGTTCGCCCATGAGAATCTTCGTGTCGGCACCGATTTCCACGAGGTGCTGCACGTCGGTGTTAGCGGCGACGAGCTTCGCCCCCTTGATTCCCTCCTCGTGCATCCGGTTGACGGTGTTCCCGCCGGCACCGCCGCACCCGACCACCGTGATGTTGGTCTGGAGGTCTTTGAGAACCGCTTTCAGTTCGTCGTCAGTCATCGTCCCGGACCGGTTGATGTTGGTCGAGTCGTCGACCTGAACCGACTCATCCCCCATGTCCTCGGCCTCGGCCTCGTCAATTGCGTCGCCGACGATAGAGTCCATATTTATGGAGACGGTTTACGGAGGACGACTAATTATCTTTCCCCCTTCCGTCAGACATCTGTCCGACGAGCCGCCGATTCGTGCCGAAACGTGACATGAGAGCCCGCGGCACAGGACGGTTCACGGGGCGAATCGGCCGGCCGCGCTCCGCCGGGGCTCACACGACGAACTCGATGAGTCGTTCTTTCGATACCTCTTCGGGCGCGACGGTCTCGCCGTCGATTTCGACCGGCTGCCCGGCCGAGAGCTTGCCGAACGCCGGCCCTTCGGGGACGCCAAACTCGCGTGCGGCGGCGGGGTCGAACGCCCGAACCGTCGCCGTGACCGCCCCGTCTTCGCGGACCACGCTGTCGTATTTCTCGCGCAGCACGTCGCAGAGCCGCGACGCGAGTTCGTCGTAGCCGTCGCCCGCGACGGCGGCGCGACCCACCGCGCGCGCGCCGCCCTCGGTCGTGTGGAAGGCGACGGTGGTCTCGCGGACGGCGTCGAGCGCGGCGTCGAGGTCGATGCCCTGCGCCTCGCCGAGCAGGCCGTCGGGGAGCGAGACGACCTCGTAGTCGTCGGCGTCGATTCGCGCGCCGAACCGGAGCCCCTCCTCGACGGTCGTGACGTCGGCTTCGAGGGCGGCAACGCGGTCGAGGGGGACGCCCGCGGTCTCGCGGACCCACGTCTCGGAGACGACCCGGAACCCCTCGGCTTCGAGGGCGGCCGCGAGGTCGTCGCGGTCGCCGTCGACCAGCGCGAGGTCGGCCGCGGAGGCCTCGAACGCCCGGCGGAGCACGTCGCGGTTGTTCTCGGGCGCGCCCATCGCCTTGAGCTGCCAGTCGGCGGCGATGTGGCCGACGCGCCAGTCGGTCTCGCGGAGGACGCGCTCGAACCGCGGGGCGTAGTGGCCGCCGCCGAAGCCGACGAGCTGGCGGTCCGCGTCGGGCGCGACGCCTTCGATGTCGAGAACGGCCGCCGCGACGGCGCGGGCTCCCTCGGGGTCACCCCACTGCTCTTCGTCGCTCCCGAGCTCGACGAACATCGAGGGGACCGTCGGCTCGGTCGGGCCGTGGTGGGTCGCCTCGATGCCGACCTCGTAGTCGTCGGGCGCACGCTCGCGGAGCGCCTCGATGACGGCGCGCTGGGCGTTGGGGCACGCGCGGGCGAACCGCCCCGGCTCGCCGCCGTAGTCGGCGGGGCCGAAGTTCCCGGTGAAGTGCGCGGTCAGGAGCGCGCCGGTCTCGCCGGCGTGCCGGGAGACGACGACGACGAGGTCGAGGTCGGCGTCGAACGCCTCGGCGGGGTCGTCGAGGTCGATGTGTAGGTCGTCGAACTCCCGGAGTTCGAAGCCGTCCCGGGAGAAGACGGTGCCGCCGCCGTCGGCGTCGGGTCGGTCCCCGTCGGTCCGTTCGTCCCAGTCGGCGAGTTCGAGCAGGTGCTCGCCGATGTGAACCGATGCGCTGTCGGCGCGGCTGACGACGATTCCAATCACGATACGAGGGTCGCCGAGGTCGGCGAAAAGGGCGTCGGAAGCGGCGAGGGGAACCGGTCAGTCTTCGACCGCGGCCGGAATCTCGTTCGCGCCGTAGTCGCCGCGAACGCGTCGAACGGAGAGCTTTGCCACCGCGGCGAGTTGCTCGCGCCGCCGGACGAAAAGCGTTGTTCCGACGACCAGATAGACGACGGAGAAGCCGATGAGCGAGGTTGCGCCGTCGAAGGTGACCGCGCCGAGTCCCGGAATCGGGAGCGTGAGCGCCAGTCCGGTGACGGAGTAGACGAACTGTGCCAAGAAGAGCCCGAGCAGGGCGACCGCCTCGCGGAGGCTGATGGAGAACGTGATGAGGATGGCGATGGCGAAGTAGCTCTGGGCGGCCGTCAGCCAGAGTTCGCCCATCTGGTGGGTGTCGAGCGGAAGCGGCCCGTAGTAGCCGAGCGAGAGGCTGTAGACGAGCACGAGCGTCCCGATGAGGAGCGTCCACTGGTTGAGCTTCGAGGAGATGAGCGCGTTGAAGCCGGCGGTCGACCGCGCCTTGTTGACGAGGTAGGCCACGACGATGAGTTCGGGGCTCTCGCTCGCCAGCGGCGCGACCCACTGAATCATCAGGAACGACGGGATGCCGACCGACTTCCCGAGGGCTTCGAGGCCGTGAGCGAACGGCTCGACGGCGACGAGGATGACGATGCCCGAGAAGACGAACAGCGAGAGGGTCGTGGCGATGCGCTTGGGTTTCCGGTACGACTGGAGGTACGCGGGCACGCCGATTTGCTCTTCGTCCTCGTGCGGCGAGTTCATCGCCACGAAGATGTACGCGACGTAGAGTCCGACGAGGACGAACATGTCGACCGCGCCGATTCCCGCCCCGAGCGGGACGAAGAAGGCGAACACGGTCGCGGCGAAGAGAAACAGAATCTCCGTCGCGATGCCGTGGTCGAGTCGGACCACGTCCGCGAGGAAGCCGGGACGAGACTCGACCGCCTCGTCGCCGGTGTCACGGGCGCGATAGACGGTGAAGAGCGCGATTGCGGACCAGCCGATGCCGATGAGGATGCGGTTCGCGCCGGTCATGTTGGCGACCGCGAGGCTCGCGGCCTCGGCCGATTCGGGGGAGCCGGGGTTGATGCCGGCTTCCCACGCGTAGAGGGCGTCAACGGCGTATTCGGGGGCGACCGCGAGCACCGCGAGGATGGCGAGAGCGAACGCCCGCGGCACGTCGGCCTCGGCGGTCTCCGCGCCCCACGCGAGGAGGAACGAGGCCCCGAGAACGGCGATACCGCTGAGGGCGACGGTGACGCCGGTCGCGAGGTCAACGCCGAACACCGTGTGGAGGCCCAGCCACGGGACCGTCAGAAGTGCGGCTCCGAACACCGCGGTCAGCGGATGGCTGAGTCGTCGTCGTCCCATCGTGGCTACAAGACCGAAGCCGAAGCCGGTAGCTCTTGTGTTTCAAAATCGGCCCGAGACGGGCGCGAGAGACGGTCGAAATCGCCCGTTTGGGACGTCAGGGAAGGATGAGCCAGAAGAACACGAGGTAGCCGACGACGAGGATGCCGCCGTCGAGGCGGGACACGTCGCGGTTGCGGAGCATCAGCGCGATGACCCCGAAGGTGAACACGAGGAGCGCCGGGAAGTCCAGCGAGATGGTGCTCGGGGGGACGTTCACGGGAACCATGATGGCGAGGATGCCGAGGACGGCGACGACGTTGTAGATGTTGGAACCGACGACGTTGCCGATGCTGAACTCCGACTCGCCGCGAACCGCGCTGATGACGGACGCCGCGAGTTCCGGCAGCGACGTGCCGAACGCGAGGACGGTCAGCCCGATGAACCGCGGGCCGAACCCAAAGGATTCGAGCAGTCCCTGTCCGCCCTGAATGAGCCAGTTCGAGCCGACGAACAGGAGGAGCAGGCCGAGGCCGAGATAGACCACGTCCTTGAACTGCGCGGAGACCTCGTCTTCGTCCTCGATGTCGATTTCGTCCGCGCCGATGGCGTCTGCTGTCGCCGACCGGGCGCGGTAGAGCAGGTAGCCCGTGAACGCGACGAGGATGAGCAGGAGGACGCCGCCGTCGACGGCGCTGAGGTTCCCGTCCATCCCGAGCGCGACGAGCGCGACCGCCGCGGCAATCATGAACGGGACGTGCCGGCGGAGCGTCGCGGTCGAGACGCCCATCGGCTGGATGAGCGCCGAGATTCCGAGGACGAGACCGATGTTGGCGATGTTCGAGCCGACGATAGCGCCGAGTCCGAGGTCGGAGCTGTAGCCCAGGCCGCTCAGGACCGCGACGAAGAGTTCGGGGGTGGTCGTCGCGAACGCGACGATGGTCACACCGACGATGGCCGCCCGGAGACCGAGGCCGATGGCGAGTCGAGACGCGCCCTCGACGAGCGCCTCGGCCCCGAGGTAGAGCGCGACGATACCCGCCACGAGGAGCGCGGTATCGAAGGAAAGCAGGGTTGCGAGTGCCGACATACGCGGGAGTAGACCAACGGGAGACTAAAAGCGCGCCGGTACACCGTGGATCCGCGACAATCTATCACGGGAGAGCGAACGGGTGGAAATCCGCGCTGTGAGGGCCGTCGGGTCCCGGCGGAATCCGACGCGGGCGGGCGAGTTATATCGTCGGCAGGACACCTCCCGCCCATGCAAGTCTACGGTCTCGTCGGCAACCCGGTCGGCCACTCGCTGTCGCCGCCGATGCACGAGGCGGCCTACGAGGAAACCGGCCTCGACGCTCGGTACGTCACGTTCGAACCCGCCCGCGACGATATCGCGGCGGCCGTCGAGGGCGCGGACGCCCTCGGCGTCTCGGGGCTGAACGTCACCATCCCGTTCAAACAGGACGTGCTCGAACTGGTCGACCCCGACCCGCTTGCCGAGCGAATCGGCGCGGTCAACACGGTCGATTTCGGCGGGGAGACGCCGAAGGGGTACAACACCGACGCGGCGGGCGTCACGCGGTCGTTCGAGCGCCACGGCGTGGGCCTCGCCGGGAACTCGGCCGTAGTCGTCGGTGCCGGCGGCGCGGGGCGGGCCGCCGCGTTCGCCCTCTCCGATGCGGACGCGTCGGTCCACGTCGCCAACCGAACCGCCGAGACCGCGGTCGAACTCGCCGAGGCCGTCCCCGGCGCGACCGGCGGCGGACTGGACACGCTCGACCGGATTCGAGAGGCGGACGTCCTCGTCAACGCGACGAGCGTCGGGATGGAGTCGCCCGACGAGACGCCCGTTCCCGCAGAGTACCTCCACGGGGACCTCGCGGTGCTCGACGCGGTCTACACCCCGCTCGAGACCCAACTCATCCGCGATGCGGCCGCGGCAGGTGCGGTCACCATCGACGGCGCGTGGATGCTCCTCCTGCAGGGCGTCGAGGCCTTCGAGCGGTGGACCGGGCGCGACGCGCCGGTCGACGCGATGAACGCCGCGCTCCGGAGCCACCTCGAGAGCGACTGAGGCCGCTGGTTTTTAAATAACGGGATTGCATAGGAGAAGGTAACATGGGCTTGCTTGACACTATTTCGTCGCTCTGGAAATCCCTCGTTGGTGGCGACTCGTCGTCTTCCTCGAAGGAGGGACGTGACGACACAGCGACCGTTACGGTCGAACGCGACACCAGAACCGAACGCGAGGAAGCGAACGTCGAGACCGAGGCCGCGGTGAAGGAACCGGTCGAAGAGACGGAATCGGCGGACGAAGAGACCGACGACGCGGTCGAAGACGAGGCCGACGCGGCGTCTGAGGCCGACGACGAAGCCGCCGAAGACGCCCGCGACGACGCGGAGGTCGCGGCCGACGCCATTGAGGAGGCCGAACCGAAGGACGAAGACGCCGAAGCGGAGCCTGAGTCCGAGTCCGAATCCGAGGTCGAAGCCGACGGCGAACCCGAACTCGAAGATGAGGACGGGTCTGAATCCGCCGACTCCGACGAAGCCGACACCGAGGAATCGGACGAAGAAGCGGTCGACGAAGGTGACGAGGAAGCGGTCGACGAAGGTGACGAAGAAGCGGAGGCCGAAGACGAAGCAGACGACGAGGAAACTGCAGACGACGAACCGGCCGACGAGTCTGCCGCCGACCCCGACGCGCCGACCGTGGACACGATTCGCGGCATCGGCCCGGCGTACGCCGAGCGACTCTCCGAAATCGGCATCGAGACCGTCGCGGACCTCGCCGCGGCCGACGCCGACGAGGTCGGCGACGAAATCGACGTGTCGCCGAAGCGCGTCCAGCGCTGGATAGACCGCGCCGGCGACGCGTAACCGACGCGCGTTCCGGCCGACCGAGACGATTTTTTCACCCGCCGGCCGCTCACGCTCCCTCGCAGACACGTCGCGAAACCGTTTACCCGACGGGCGGACTGGTGTGGGTAATGACCGCACCGACCGTCGTCACCGACCGCGACGACTTTCGCGCGACCGCCGAGGTCGCACCCGCCGGCGCGCGCGTCCCCGTCGAGGCCCGCATCGCCGTCTCGGACCCCTTCGACGCCTATCGACGCGCCCGCCGGAACGCCGGCGGCTTCTTCTACGAGACGACCGGCGGGCAACCCGGCTGGGGTGCCTTCGGCGTCTCCCCCGCGGAGCGCCTGACCGTCGACGACCCGACCGACGACGACTGGGGCGAGCCCGGCGTCGACACCGCGCCGAGCCTCGCCGCGCTCGAATCGCTCGCCGACTCAGAGACGCTCGTCCGCGGCGACTGCGACGTGCCGTACCCCTGCGGCCTGTTCGGGTGGCTCTCGTACGACGCGGCCCGCGAACTCGAATCGCTCCCCGAGCACACGACCGACGACCGGGGGCTCCCCCACCTCCAACTCGGCCTCTACGACCTCGTGGCGTCGTGGGAGGAACCCCGTCCTGACGACGGCGAGACGACGCTCCGGGTCACCTGCTGTCCCGTCGTCGACGACGACGCCGACCTCGACGCCGTCTACGACGAGGCGCGAACGCGGGCGACCGACCTCGCCGTCGAGGCGGTCGAGGGCGAACCAGAGCCCGTCTCCGCGCCCGTCGAATCCGACGAGGCGACGTTCGAGAGCGCCTGCGGCCGCGAGGCGTTCGCCGACCGCGTCCGCGCCGCGAAGCGGTACATCCGCGACGGCGACACGTTTCAGGCGAACCTCTCCCAGCGACTCGTCGCGCCCGCCGCGGTCCACCCGGTGGACGCCTACGCGGCGCTCCGAGAGGTCAACCCCGCGCCGTACTCGGGGCTGCTCGAACTCCCCGGCGTCGACCTCGTGAGCGCCAGCCCGGAACTCCTCTTGCGCGTCGAGGGCGACCGCCTCGTCACCGAACCCATCGCCGGCACCCGCCCGCGGGGGGCGACGACCGAGGAAGACGAGGCGCTGGAGGCCGACCTGACGACCGATGAGAAAGAGCGCGCCGAACACGCGATGCTCGTCGACCTCGAACGCAACGACCTCGGAAAGGTCTCGGAGTACGGGTCGGTCGAGGTGACGGAGTACCGCCGGGTGGACCGCTACTCGGAGGTGATGCATCTCGTCTCCCTAGTCGAGGGGACCCGGCGCGAGGGAACCAGCCTCGCCGACGCCGTCGCCGCGGTGTTCCCCGGCGGGACCATCACGGGCGCGCCGAAGCCCCGGACGATGGAGATTATCGACGAACTCGAAGCCACCCGTCGCGGCCCCTACACCGGGAGCATGTTCGCCGTCGGCTTCGACGACCGCGCGGTGCTGAACATCGTCATCCGGACGCTCGTCCGCTTCGGAGACGAGTACCACCTCCGCGTGGGTGCGGGCATCGTCCACGACTCCGACCCCGACAGCGAGTACGACGAGACGCTGGCGAAGGCGCGGGCGCTCATCACCGCCATCGACGAGGCGCTCGGCGAGCGCGCGGACATGACCGTGGGGGGCGAGCGATGACGCGTATCCTCGTCGTCGACAACTACGACTCGTTCGCCTACAACCTCGTGCAGTACGTCGGCGAGGCGGTCGCGGAGGCCGGGGACGGGGACGGTTCGAACGCTTCGGACGACGTGCTCGTCTACCGCAACGACGCGCTCTCGGCCGACGACATCCGCGACATCGACCCGGACGGCATCGTCGTCTCGCCCGGCCCCGGCACCCCCGCGGACGCCGGCGTCTCGGTCTCGGTCTTCCGCGACCTCGACTACCCGACGCTCGGCGTCTGTCTCGGCCACCAGTCGCTCTGTGCCGCCCTCGGGAGCCGCGTCGGCCACGCTCCTCACGTCGTCCACGGGAAACCCTCGCTGGTCGAACACGACGGCGCAGGCGTCTTTTCCGGCCTGCCCGACCGAATCGAAGTCGGCCGCTATCACTCGCTCGCGGTCGAACACGACGACGTCCCCCCCGAGTTGGCGGTGACCGCCCACACCGTCGCAGCAGGGTCCGAAACCGGCGGTTCCGACACTGAGGAGGGCGACGAACCGTCAGTCGTGATGGGCGTTCGCCACCGCGAGAAGCCACACGTCGGCGTGCAGTTCCACCCCGAGAGCATCCTCACCGACTCTGGGAAGGACATCGTCCGCAACTTCGTCGCGCTCGCGGCCGGCGACGGCCCGGCGGCCGACGCGTGGGAGGTGGAGCGATGAGCGGTGACGGCGACGCCGGTGGGCGTTCGCTTCGCTACCACGTCGGCGGCGAACTCGTCCCCGCCGAGTCGGCGTCGATTCCGGTCACCGACCGCGGCTTCCTCTACGGCGACGCGGCCTTCGAGACGCTCCGTGCCTACGGCGGCGAGGTGTTCCATTGGGACGCCCACGCCGACCGCCTCGCCGAGACGTGCGACGCGCTCGGGATGGACCACGGCCTGTCCGACGACGACCTGCACGCGCGAGTCGACGAGACGCTCGCGGCGAACGACCTCGACGAGGCGTACGTCAGGCTCTCTGTCACCCGCGGCAGTCAGGGCGGCCGCCTCACGCCGGCCGAGGAGGTCGACCCCCGCGTCGTCGTCATCGTGGAACCACTCGCCCGCGGCGGCCGCGGCTCCAACCCCGTGTGGGACGGCCCCGCGTCGGTCCAGACCGTCAAGACCCGGCGCATTCCCGACCGGTCGCTCCCTTCGCGGGCGAAGACGCACAACTACCTCAACGGCATCCTCGCCCGCGTCGAACTCCGCGTCACCGGCGCGGACGAGGCGCTCATGCTCGACGCCGACGGCTACGTCACCGAGGGCGCGACGAGCAACCTCTTTTTCGTCGAGGACGACGCGCTCTGCACGCCGAGCCTCGACGGCCCGGTCCTCCCGGGAATCACCCGCCGCGTCGTCCTCGACCTCGCTCGACAGGAGGGCATCCCGATTCGGGAGCGGCGCTTCACGCCGGACGACGTGCGCGGCGCGAACGAGGCGTTCCTCACGAACTCGACGTGGGAACTCCGGCCCGTGGAGACGGTCGACGGCATCCAAGTAGGCGACGGACCAGTGACGAAACTCATCTCGCGGCTCTACGACGACTACGTGGAGCGACGCCACTACGGCGGCGACAGCGACAGCGACAACGATGGCGGCGACGAGAACTGAGTCACTTCGCCGCGCTCAGCCTCAGAACTCGACGTTCGAACTCGAACTCCGGTCGGCGGGGTCGGTCTCGATTTCTCCCGAACCGACGTAGTCGAACTCCGCGTCCGAGAGGAAGACGTGGTCGCCGTCGACCGTAATTTCGAGGTCGTCGAGCACCGCGCCCTCGCAGGGCCCGTAGTTGCAGTAGCCCGTGTCGGCCTCGAAGTACGCGCCGTGGTTCTGACAGATGACCTCGCCGTTGCGCATCGGCGCCCCGGAGCCCTTGTCGAGTTTGATGTGCGTCAGGTGCATGCAGTAGTTCAGCCACCCTTGGATGCCGTCGTCGGTGCGCACGAGGATGGCCTCGCGCTCCTCGGCGTCGTCTTCATCGGCCGCGCGGACGCGAAAGAGAAAGGTCGTGTCGTCGGGCACGTCGCCGACCGCGCAGATTCGTTCGAGGTCACTCATTGTGCTCTCGTTGGGTCGGGGTCGAAAATCTCCTTCGGAAGCGGTCGATTGGGGCGACGGCGCGAAGCCTCGTCTCGCGATCACTCTTCGAGGCCCGTTCGAAAGAGGTCGAGGAGCCAGTATCCAGCACCCACGAACAGGAGGACTCCGAAACTTCCCACGAGGAGATTGCCAGTTCCCAGTTGCTGTGCCCAGCCGAACCCGAGTATCGCGACGATGGCGAGGAGTCCGCCGAGTATTGCTCGCTGGGTCGCAGACCAAAGCTCCGTTCCCGAATCTGTGGAGGGCATACTCGAGTCGTACTCGTGGAGTAGTTAGTAATTCGTGTCAAAAATTTGAGAAGGGTTGAGTTCTCTGGTTCAAACTACCTGTCACAATTACCACGGAAAACGGGTCGCTGCAGCGCGATAAACCGCGCTGCTTGGGGTGTAGTTTTCAGGAGAATAGCGGGAGGTAGATTTGAACCCCGGTCGCTGACGCTCTCCGGTTCAAATCTACTGAGCTATGTGGCTGACCTCGTGGGTCGCGCCGAGCCAAGACTCGGCGCTCAGGAGTTGAGGTCAGCAAAACCATAGCGGGAGGTAGATTTGAACTACCGATCTCCGGGTTATGAGCCCGGCGGAATCTCCTGGCTATCCCATCCCGCTGAATCAACAAACGAGTCTGCTATTGTTAAGACTTCTGTTTCGACCGCTGTGTGTCAATTTTCACCGTGAGTCGCGCTGACTCGAACGGGTCGCGATGCGCCACGTGAACAGGCTTTCTGCGACGTAGTTCAGGAGCATCGACGCGCCGATAGCGAGGGGCAGCGGGATGAGTTCCCAGAGGTCGATGCCGGCGACCGGAATCGACAGCGGAACCTCGCCGAGCGCCCGAACGACGAGCACCTGCACGAGGAGGCCGCCGCTCCTGACGAGGTTCGACTTCACGAAGCGCCGGACCTTCGCGGTGAGCAGGTCCGAGCCGGCCCCCGCGAACGTCCAGCGGTCGTTGATGACGAACATAATGACGATTGCGAGCTCCGCGCCGGCGAGCTTCGCGAGTTCGTTGGCGACGCCGAAAAAGACGATGAGGAGACTGCTCAACGAGAGGTCGAACACCGCGCCGACCGCGCCGACGGAGGCGAACTTGCCGAATCGGGTGCCGGAGACGAGCGCCGAGAGCCGGTCAGTCATCCGTGACCTCCGCCGAGAACTGCTCGACGAGGGTCCGCTCGTCGTTCCGAGCGTCGATGAGTTCGTGGAGGCGGTCCTCGCGAATCGTCCGGGCGCGGTGGCGCGACCGGAGCAGGCCGCGGGCCATCTTGAGCGTCGTGTCGACCGGCGAGACCGTCGAGTTCGGCTGGTCCTCCCAGACGACCGGCACCTCGGCCACGCGGTGGCCGAACGCGCCCGAGACGGCGATGAGTTCGATGTCCCACGCGAATCCGGGCTCGTACAGGTGGGTCCGAACGTCGTTCCACGCCGCGGCGGTGATGGCCTTCGCGCCGCACTGGTAGTCGTACAGCGGGACTTCGGTCAGGTGGCGGGCCAGCCACGCGAAGCCGTCGCCGAGGTAGCGCCGGGCGACCGTCTGGTGGGAGGCGACGGTCGCGTTCGGATGACGGCGCGATCCCACGGCGAGGTCGGACCCCTCGCGGACGGCGGCGACGACGTTCGCCATCGACGCGGCCGGGGTGCTCCCGTCGGCGTCGGCGAACGAGAGGATGTCCGTGCGGAGCGACTCGAACCCGGCGGTGATGGCCGCGCCCTTGCCGCGACGGGCGTCGACCGGGTTCACGTGAGCGACGGCGGGGAGGGCGTCGAGGGCGTCGAGCGTCTCGGGCCGCGGCGCGTCGAGTTCGACCCGGACCACCTCGGGGTCCAGTTCCTCGACGAGAGCGTGGACGTAGGGGACCAGACGCTCTGGGTCGGGTCGATAGGCGGGGACCACCACCCCGACAGACTTCGACATGCACGACCATTCACTCAACGGGGTAAAAAGCGAACCGCTCTGTTTCGCACCGGCCATCACAAAACGTATTGCATCCGCGGCGCAGTCATCGGACAGATGGAGTACGCCCTCGTTGTCCGGTGGTTGCTGCTGTTCGCGGCCCTCTGGGCGGTCGGTCTTCCCCTCGCGGCCCGCCTGTTCCGACGCCTTCCCGGTCGCGGTGCCGGACTCGCCCTCCCCGTCTCGCTCGTCGTCTTGACTCTCCCCGCCTACTACGTCGGCCACCTCTCGTTCGGCCCCATTGCCCTCGTCGCCGGCGTCGGGACGCTCCTCGTCGCGTCCGCGGTCGCGGGCCTCGACCTCGGCGCGCTCCGCCGCGGCGACCTCCGACTCGCGTCCGACCTCGACATCGACCGTCGCGCCGTCGCCGACGCGGCCGCGGTGTTCCTCGTCGCCTTCCTGTTCGCGGTCTCGCTCCGGGCGCTCGACCCGTCGGTCCACGCCGGCGGCGGCGAGAAGTTCCTCGACTTCGGCCTCCTCCAGTCGCTCGCCCGCGCGTCGGTCCTCCCGCCGGAAGACATGTGGTTCGCCGGCGAGCCGGTCCGCTACTACTACGGCGGCCACCTCGTCTCGATTCTCCTCGCGCGGCTCACCGCCACCGACCCGTCGTTCGCCTACAATCTCGCGCTCGCCGGCTTCTTCGGCTTCCTCGTCACCGCGGCGTTCGAACTCGGGCGCGGGGTCGCGGCCGCCTCGGGGGCGAACGGTCGGCTCGCCGGCCTGCTTTCGGCGTTCTTCGTCGGCTTCGCCAGCAACCTCGTCACCGCGGGGCGGTTCGCCCTCGCCGCGCTCCCCGAGGGGCTCCGCCGACCCGTCGCGCGAGCCGTCGCCGAGCGCTCGCAGTACACCGTCGAGCAGGTACTCGCCGGAACCTCGAGCTTCTCGTACTGGAGCGCGAGCCGCGTGATTCCGGGCACCATCAACGAGTTCCCGCTTTTCGCGTGGCTCAACGGCGACCTCCACGCCCACATGATGGGCACGCCGTTTCTGCTCCTCGCGGCCGGCCTCGCCTTCGCGTACTTCCGGACGCCGGAGGAGGCGGTCGGCGAGCGCCGACTCCTCGTCGCCGCGACGACGCTCGTCGGCGCGCTCCAGGTCGTCGTCGACACGTGGAGTTTCCCGTCGGTGTTCGGCGTGCTGTTCCTCGGGATGGTCTTCGCGCCCGCGCGGCCGTGGACGCTGTTTCCCGGTCGGGAGCGCGTCCGCTCGGTCGTCGGTGACGACCCACTCACCGGCGAGTTAGCCCGACTCGTTGGGACGGTCGCGGCGGTCGGACTCGCCGGCGTCGTCGCCGCCGTGCTCGCGAGTCCGTTCCTCCTCGGCGCGGTCGCGGGGGGTGGAAGCGCCCGGACGGTCGAGATTCTCGCGCCCGACCAGCGAAGCGGGTTCGGCGCGCTGGCGCTCGTCCACGGGGCGTTCCTCGCGGCGTTCGCGGGCTACTACGTCCGTCGCCTCGGGGCACAGGACGGCCTCGGCGGCCGCGAGTGGGCCGCGCTCCTCGGGAGCTTCGCGGTGCTGACCGTCGTCGCTGCCGTCCACTCGTTCGCCGCGCTCGCGCTCGTCGTGCCCCTCGTCGCCGTCGGCTGGGTGCTCCTCCGGTTCGCCGACGACCCGCGGTTCGAGGCGGTGCTCGTCGTCGCCGGCGCGGGCCTCGTGACGCTCGTCGAGCTCATCTACGTGAACGAGCAGGCGGGGCCGGGCCGGATGAACACGGTGTTCAAGACGTACATGCAGGTCTGGGTGCTCTGGGGGAGTGCGATGGGTGCCGTGCTGGCCGGCTTCGTCGGCGACGCGGTCGCCGCGAGCGACGTGTCGCTTCCGAGGGTCGACCTCAGCGTCCGCGGGGGGGCAGTCAGCGCCGTCGGGGTCGCGTTCGTCGTCCTCCTCGTCGCGTCCACGTCGGTCTACGGCGGACTGGCCGTCGCCGACCACGCGGACTCCCCCCGGCAGGAGGAGACGCTGGACGCGACGGCCTTCGCGGAGTGGTGGCACGAAAACGAATCGACCGCCATCACGTGGCTCGACGAGAACGTCGAGGGCAACCCGACGATGCTCACCGCGCCGGGGACGACGTGGTCGGCGACCGTGAGCGACGAGCGCGAGACCGTCATGTACGGTTGGCGCGGGAATCCCGAATCGAGCCTGACCGGCGTGCCGACGGTCGCCGGCTGGGCGCACGAGGTCGGCTACCGCGGGCCCGACGCCTACTACGACCGCGTGCGCGACGTGGACGCGATGTACGTCGGCAACGAGTCGACGCGGGCGCGGCTCGTCGAGCAGTACGAGGTGCGGTACGTGTGGGTCGGACCGGGCGAGCGCGCCCGCTACGGGGAGCTAGAGACGGACGTGGCGTGGCTGACGCCGGTCCACCGGTCGGGGTCGGTCGTGGTCTACGAGGTAGAAGAAGCGAGACTACCTTAGGCCGCGCCGCGCTCGCGGACGACCTCGACGGCCTCGGCGTCGACGCCCTCGGTCTCGAGCCAGTGCGGGACGAACTCGCGCTTTTCGAACGCCTCGCGCTCGTCTTCGGTGCCGACGGTGCACCACAGCTGGACGCGGTCGGGACCGTGCCAGTCGCCCTGTCGGTCGACGGAAAAGAGGACGTACTCCTCGCCGTCGTACTCGATGACGCCGTCGCGGCGGACGCCGGGGTCGCCGTGGATGATGAGCTTCTTCATGTGCCGGGATTGGCACAGTCACCGCTTAATCGCTTCGGCTTCGGGCGTGCGGCGTGCGGCGGGGGAACCGCGGACGGTGCAGTCACCGTGGGCTGCCCACACGTGACACGGTGAACGCCCGGTCGCGGCGAGTTCAGGGGCCGCGTCGAACCAAACGGGTTTTAACGGGCCACACCAAAACCCAGCACAAGGTCGATATCTATGCAGATGCCACGCCGTTTCAACACGTACTGCCCGAACTGCAAGGGTCACCACGAACACGAAGTGGAGAAGGTCCGGAAGGGACGCCCGACCGGCATGAAGTGGAACGCCCGTCAGACGCGACGCGGCAAGGCCACGATCGGTAACGCCGGTAAGTTCTCCAAGGTTCCCGGTGGCGACAAGCCGACGAAGAAGACCCACCTGAAGTACATCTGCTCCGACTGTGGCAAGGCCCACATGCGCGAGGGCTGGCGCGCCGGTCGCCTGGAGTTCCAGGAGTAAATCATGGCAGGAAACTTCTACAAAGTCGCGTGCAGCGACTGCGAGAACGAACAGGTCGTCTTCGGAAAGGCCTCCTCGGTCGTCAACTGCGCCGTCTGCGGGACGACCCTCGCCACGCCGACCGGCGGCAACGCCGAATTCCACGGCGAGGTCGTCGAGACGGTCGAGCGTCGCGACAGCGACGAACTTGAGGCGTAACTCCCTGGAGGACCTCGTATGAAGTACAGCGGATGGCCTGACCCCGGCGAACTCGTCGTCGGAAAGGTAGACGACATCGCGGACTTCGGCGTCTTCGTCGACCTCGAAGAGTACGAAGACAAACGCGGCCTCTGCCACATCAGCGAGGTCGCCAGCGGATGGATCAAGAACGTTCGCGACCACGTCCGCGAGGGACAGACAGTCGTCGCTAAAGTGCTCGAAGTCAACGAGAGTTCCCAGCAGATCGACCTCTCGATAAAGGACGTCAACGAGCACCAGCGCAAAGAGAAGATTCAGGAGTGGAAAAACGAGCAGAAGGCGGATAAGTGGATGGCGCTGGCGTTCGGCGAGGACATCGCCGACGACCGCTACCAGTCCATCGCCAACGCCCTGCTCGCCGAGTTCGAATCGCTCTACGACGGCTTCGAGCAGGCCGCGATTCACGGCCTCGAGGCGCTCGAAGACGTCGAACTCGACGACGACGAGCTCGAAGCCATCGTCGAGACCGCGCGCCAGAACGTGTCGGTCCCCTTCGTCAACGTCACCGGCTACGTCGACCTGCGCTCGCCCGCGGGCGACGGCGTCGACGACGTGAAGGAGGCCCTCAAAGCCGCCGAGGGCGACGACGAAATCGGCGACGAAATCGAACTGTCGGTCACGTACGTCGGCGCGCCCGAGTACCGCGTGAAGGTCAAAGCGCCCGACTACAAGACCGCCGAGACGGAGCTCGAATCGAGCGTCGCTCGGGCCCGCGAGGTCATCGAGGCCGCGGGCGGAACCGCGGAGTACCACCGCGAACGCAGCGGCGACGAAGAGTAATCGCATGAAGTCAGACATCCGGGTGTGCAGCGCGTGGCGCGACCGCCACGACCGCCCGGTGTACTCACTTTCTGAGACCTGTCCGGAGTGCGGCGCAACCACAGAGAACAGCGCGCCCGCCCCCTACAACCCAGAAGACCCCTACGGCGAGTACCGCCGCGCTCGGAAGCGCCGGCTCGCCGAGGAATAGCCGTCTTCGGCTACCGACGCTCTCTTAACCGGCGCGTCCGCCACTACGTGCATGGACGACATCGAAATCGAGGCTGTCGAGGAGGTCGACCTCACCGACCCGGTCCTCATCGAGGGACTGCCGGGCGTCGGGAACGTCGGCAAACTCGCCGTCGAGCACCTGCTGGAGGAGTTCGAGGAGGCCACGCTGGTCCGCCGCGTCTACGCCGACGTGTTCCCGCCGCAGGTGAGCATCGACGAGGGCGTCGCCGAGCTGACCCACGCCGCGATTCACGCCGTCGAGACGCCCGGCGAGGGGCCGGACCTGCTCCTCCTGACGGGCGACCACCAGGCGCAGTCCAACGAGGGTCACTACCACCTCACCGACGCCTTCCTCGACGTGGCCGAAGAGTTCGGCGTCGAGCGACTGTTCGCGCTTGGGGGCGTCCCGACCGGCGAACTCGTCGACGAGCCGTCGGTCCTCGGGGCCGTCGCCGACGAGTCCCGCCTCGACGAACTCGAAGCCGCGGGCATCGAGTTCCGAGAGGACGAGCCCGCCGGCGGCGTCGTCGGCGTCTCGGGACTGCTTCTCGGTCTCGGTAGTCGCCGCGGCCTCGACGCGACGTGCCTGATGGGCGAGACGAGCGGCTACCTCGTCGACCCCCAGAGCGCGCAGGTCGTCATCGAGGTCCTGCAGGACCTCCTCGAGTTCAGCGTCGACTTCGAGTCGCTCGAAGAGCGCGCCGAGGAGATGAAGGAGGTCGCCGCGAAGATTCAGGAGATGCAACAACAACAGCAGGGCGGCATCGCCAGCGACGACGACCTCCGGTACATCGGCTGAGGTCGCGTCGACCGGCGCGGCCCCGACTCGTTTTCGAACGGAGTTTAGGCTTCGATGATGTCGTCGTCTGCGAACTCCGGGACGACGACCTCGCCGTCGAGCGACTGCACCGCGCGGCCGCCGACGCGTATCTCCGCGCCGACCCGCACGCGAACGGTGCCCGGCCGGTCCACGAAGTGGCCCTGTTCGAAGCGGAGTTCGTCCGGCATGGAGTCGAACGCGCCGACCTGCCGGAGGTACGCGCCGCACGCACCCGCAGCGGTGCCGGTCGCGGGGTCCTCGGAGATGCCGATACCGGGCGCGAAACACCGCGCGTGGAGCGTGGAGTCGCCGTCGATAGCGTCGAAGGTGAAGGCGTAGACGCCCGCCGCGTCGTGTTCGGCGGCGAGGTCGGCGATGGCGGCGTCGTCGGGGTCGGCACCCGAGAGATGTTCGAGGAAGTTGACCGGGACGACGAGGAAGGGAAGGCCCGTGGAGGCGACCGCGACGGGGAGGTCCGCGCCCACGTCGCGGAGGGCGGCATCGTCGACGCCGAGCGCCGCCGCGAGGCGGTCGTAGTCGACTTCCAGGGGACGCACCGTCGGCGCGTTCTGCGTCATCCACACCTCGCCGAGGTCGCCGAGTTCGATGTCGAGGGTACCGACGTTCGTCTCCAGCGTGTGGGTCCCCGGTTCGAGTTCGCGGTCGGCCGCGAGGTGGGCGTGGGCCGCGATAGTCGCGTGTCCGCAGAGGTCGACTTCCTGCTTCGGCGTGAAATAGCGGATGCGGCGGTCCGCGGCGGCCGACGAGCAGACGAACGCCGTCTCGCTCGCGCCGAGTTCGGCGGCGACGGCGCGCATCTGTTCCGCGTCGAGTCCGTCGGCGTCGGGGACGACCCCGGCCGCGTTACCGGACAGCGGTTCGGTCGTGAAAGCGTCGACGAGGAGGGCGCGTCGGCTATCCATGGAAAGGCGCACTACACGGCGATGTATCAAACCAGCGGGTCGGCGGTCACGTCACGAGAGAGAAGGGAAGAACGCGATACGAGCGCGGGTCGGTCGGTGTCGACCGATTCACGCGCGGGTCCACCGGACGCGGCCGCTCGTTTGAGCTGCGCCGTCGCCCTGCATCACTTCGCGCATGTTCATACAGGCTGGGCACCCGACGACCTCGTCCATGTCGTTGCCGAAGACGCGGACGAAGTCGCGGGAGACGAACTCACCACAGTTACCACACGTGTGCATTCTGTTTCACCTACAAATCCGCATACTCCGGCACTCGACATAACTATGCCCCTTGTTAACATGCGTTAGTGTCCGCCTGAACGACGGGTTCACCGGTTAGTCACCGAATAACGCCGGTTCGAGCGGTTTTGATACGGCGACACACGGGCGGAGCGAGTCGTACAGATTAAAGGGCGTCAGGCGCGGCAGTACGCACGGTGAACGGAAGATATGGGCGACCTCCCCGACGAGTTTAACTGTACTATCACGAACTGGGAGTACATCTACGGCCTCTGCCGCGACGTTTCGGACGAGGTCAAGACATCCGAGTTCGAACCCGACGTCATCGTCGCGTTGGCCCGCGGCGGCTGGTTCGCCGGCCGCTGCATCTGTGACTTCCTCGGGTTGGACGACCTGACGAGCCTGAAGATGGAACACTACGTCGGGACGGCCCAGAAATCGAACGAGCCGGAGGTGCGCTACCCGATGCCGGAAGGCAGCGTCGAGGGCAAGGACGTGCTCATCATCGACGACATCGCCGACACCGGCGGCTCCATCAAGCGCGCACACGAGTACGTCAACGAGCGCAACGCGGGCGAGGTCCGGACCGCGACGCTCCAACTCCTCCAGACCAGCGAGTTCGAACCCGACTACGTCGGCGAGCGCCTCGAAGCGTGGGCGTGGGTCGTCTACCCGTGGAACTTCATTGAGGACATGATAGACCTCACCTCGGGCGTCATGGCGAAGGCCGACGACGACACCTTCGAACTCGAAGACGTCCGCCACTACCTCGCGGAGTTCCACGACGTGGACCGTATCGAGATGGAAATCGCTCAACCCGACCGGATGCCGGAAGTCATGTCCGAGATGGAGCGCCGCGGCTACGTCGAATCCACCGGCGACGGCGCGTGGCGGCTCCTCGAAAACGACGGCGTCGGGGCCTGAGCGCGGATTCTCTCGGCCCGCCCGGCTTCGTTCGACTGCTTCGGCGCTGTTGAATCCCCTTGAGTTTGATAGGACTGGTGACACAGACAGAGGATGTCGTCAGCACGGCCGCTATCTCCTGTAGCGACGCCGTCACGGCTCAAGAGTGAAGATAGGACCGATTAGTCGGGTGAAACGGCCATCGAATCGGGCGGGCGTCCGGTGGTCGGTCGCTCAGGCACCCATGTTCGCCACTTTCTCGGCGAACTCGGCGTGGAGGTCGGCGTGGTGATGGACGATTTTCCACTCGTCTTTCTCCTTCCGGTAGACGTTGGTCGTCCGGCCCTCCAGAGACATGGGTTCACCCGCAAAAGTCCACGACACCGACTCGGTGCAGAGTTCGTACGCAGCGTCGCCCATGACGCGGATTGCCTGGTCCGCTCGGGTGACCGTGCCATCCGTGCTCGCCGATGCGACTCCGGCGAAGGACCCAGAGACCGCCTCCCAACCCTCTTCCCGTCCACCGATTGGGTGCATGGTCGTCACGTCGTCCTCGTGTGACCAGACGTCCGCCATGGAGTCGGCATTCCCGTTCGCCATCGCTTCCAGCGCCCCGTAGAACTGGTCGGATGCGGCTCGGACGTCGTCTTCAGCTGCTACGCGTTTTGTAGACATTACAAACCTCACGGTGACGACGGCTCCAGAGCACATATACTAAATCTATGATATTTCGTACGGTCATCTATTTCGGACGTTTCGCCGGTAGGAGGCCTGACTGCTCGTTTCGACTAGAGTGAGTGAGGGACTGTACACGTCGGTATCGGACTGTCCGAACCGACTCTGGATGCGAGACTCGCACCCCGTAGTTAGCACGGTCTCGACAAACTATCACCAGTCGAGAATTTCAACAGAGCCGCGTCTCCGACTGCTTCGACCGTCGGCTTCACCGTCTCTCCGACCGCTCACACTCGACCGCCGCCCGGACTCGCCCGAAGCGAAACGTTCGTTTGCGTGACGGACCTCGGCACGCGCATGTCGCTGTTTTCTATCTTCGTCACCGCGCTCCTGCCGATTCTCGCCATCGGCGCGGTGGGGTTCGCCCTCGGTCGCGTCCGCGACGTGGACCCCGAGCCGCTCAACACGGTCACGGTGTACGTCCTCGCGCCGGTCCTCGTGTTCTACAGCCTCGCGACGACCGAACTCGCCGGCGAGACGCTGGCGACTATCACCGCCGGCGTCGTCGTCTACCACGTCGCCATGCTCCTCGTCGCGGGGGGCGTCGCCCGACTCGCCGGCGTCTCCGAACCCCTCCTCGGCGCGCTCGTCCTCGTCGCCGCCTTTCCGAACTCGGGGAACTACGGCATCCCCGTCAGTTCGTTCGCCTTCGGCGACACCGGCCGCTCGACGGCCGTCGTCTACCTCGCCGTCCAGAGCGTCCTCATCTACACGCTGGGCGTCTACATCGCCGGACGGGGGACCGACCGCGACGACGGCGCGCCGGGGTGGCGCGTCGGTCTCGAACGCATCGTCCGCATCCCGCTCGTCTACGCGGTCGTCGCCGCGCTCGCGGCCCGGTGGCTTGGCGTCGTCCCGCCGACGGGTGTCCCCGCGATGGAGACGCTCAGGCTCGTCGGCGACTCGTCGATTCCGATGATGCTCCTCATCCTCGGCATCCAACTCGCGGGGGCCGACCTCGGCTCGACGCTCTCGGAGGTCGGCGTCGTCGCCGCGCTCAAGACAGTCGTCGCCCCCGCGGTCGCCGTCGCGGTCGCGCTCGTCGCCGGTTTCGGCGACCCGACGGTCGCGCGGACGTTCGTCCTCGAATCCGCGATGCCCGCCGCGGTCACACCGCTCATCCTCGTCGCGGAGTTCGGCGACGCCACCGGAACCGGCTCGGCCACCTCGCTCGCCGAGTTCGTCTCCGCGGCCGTCTTCGTGACGACCCTCCTCAGCGTGCCCGCGCTCTCGGTGCTCATCTACCTCTTGAACCACGGCTTCGTGGTGTAGGCCCCGTTTCGCCACGATTTTGTGCGCTCTCTCCCACCTCCGAGTATGAAGATCGGATTCATCGGTGGCAGCGGTATCTACGAGGCGCTCCCGCTGGAGAACACCCGCGAGGAACCCGTCGAGACGCCCTTCGGCGAGCCCTCGACGACGCCCGTCGTCGGCGAGTTCGGCGACACCGGACGCGAGGTCGTCTTCCTCCCGCGACACGGCCCGGACCACCAGCACTCGCCGACGACGCTCCCCTACCGCGCGAACATCTTCGCGCTGAAGCAACTCGGCGTCACCCACGTCCTCGCCAGCAACGCCGTCGGCAGTCTCAAAGAGGACCTGCCGCCGCAGACGCTCGTCGTCCCCGACCAGATTTACGACCGCACGAAACACCGCCCGCTTACGTTCTTCGACGAGGGCATCGTCGTCCACCAACCCTTCGCGATGCCGTACGACGAGGAGCTCGTCTCCATCCTCGCCGAGGCCGCCGAGGAGGCGACCGACGCGCAGGTCCAAGCGGGCGGCACCTACGTCTGCATCGAAGGCCCCTCGTACTCCACGAAGGCCGAAAGCGAACACTACCGCGCACAGGGCTGGGACGTCATCGGCATGACGACCATCCCCGAGGCCAAACTCGCCCGGGAGGCCGAGATGGCCTACGCGACCATCACCGGCGTCACCGACTACGACGTCTGGAAGGAAGACAGCGAAGTCACGCTCGACGAGGTGCTGAAAAACGCCGCCGCCAACGAGGAGGCCATCAAGGAGACCGTCGAGGCCGCCATCCGCAAGATTCCCGACGGCCACGAGACCGACAGCCACTCCGCACTCGAAGGGACCATCAACACGCCCGACGAGGCCATCCCCGCCGAGACGAAACAAAAGCTCGCGCCGCTCATCGACGAGTACGTCGACTGAGCCGGCCTCAGTCGTTCAGTTCTGCGGATTCTGGCGAGTTGCCCTCCGGCTCCGGGACCTCGCTTTCGCCGCGCGCCGCCTCGTCGTCCGGCGAGAACTCGACCGCGTGACAGCGCGCGCAGTACGCGTTTTCGCCGCGGTCGGTCGTCGCGAGCGGGATGCCGGCCGCCACGAGTTGCGTGCTGAACTCCCGAGCGACGCCGCTTTCGTCCGACTCGCCGCAGACGACGCACTCGCGGACCGCCCGCGGCGACGTGACCACCTCGCGGACGCGACCGAACGAGGTCGGACTGTACGAGACGTAGCCGGGGAAATAGCAGTGCAACCAGAATATGGGCAAGAAAAACAGGAGCGCCCACGTCCAGATGGCAGACTGGGGAAACAGGATAGCCGCCGCGAGCGCCGCGAACAGCGTCGACGTGACGAGCGAAACCGCGACCGTCAACCGCCGGAGCGTGCTGGAGAGCAGGGTCGGATGGGGCACGCCTGAGAGTGACGACGGGCCCGATAAAATAGCTAGTCGTCCGCGATAGCCTCGGCTTCGAGTTCGGGGTCGTCGCCGTCCTCATCAGCACCGTCGGAGCCGTCGGCGACCGCCTCGGCTTCCGGCGCATCAGTTCCGTCGGCGGTCGAGTCGACCCCCGACCCCGCGCCGGGGTCGGCGTCGAACACCTCGGGGTTCCGAATCCAGAGGTCGCCGAACAGGTCGTCCTGCTTGAGGTAGACCGTGCTCCGGTGGGACAGAAACAGGAGCGCGAGGTAGGTCGTCATCACGGTGTCGGCCACGTCGCGAACCTCGGCGAACAGCACCTCGTCGCGGCCCTTCTCGTAGTGCGTCGCGAGCACGTCGCCGACGGCTTCGACGACCGCCTCGATGTCTTCGTTGTGGGCGGTTCCCGTCACGTCGTCCTCCGTGGGCTCGCCCGCGCCGCGCATCTCGCCGGGCGTGTGGTAGTCGAGCGTCTGCGTCCCGCGGGAGAAGCCGCGCGGCGACTCGGAGGTGTCGTACTCGCGGCGGCGCTTCCACCACGACCCGCGTTCGACCTCCCGGAGTTCGCGGACGAGTTCGTCCAGCGTCTCCGGCGACCCGCGGGCGTGCTTGCGTTCGAGCCGACGGTCCATCTCGTCTTCCAGCGCGTCGATGGGGTCGAAGCCGGGCGGGCCGTCGCCGTCGTCGCCCGGATGGCCCTCATCGCCACCGCCCTGTAAGGCGAGTTCCCACGGTTCGAGTTCCTCCTCGTCGGGTTCGTCCGGCGCGAGGAGTTCGTCGGACTTCATGCGCAGGAGGACGCTCGCGTAGAACAGCGCCCGCCCAGTCGTCCGGAGGTCCATCGCGTCGAGGCGGTTCAGGAAGGCGTCTGTGACCTCCACGATGTCGATGTCCCACGGGTCGATGGTGCCCTCCTTTGCGAGTTGGACGAGGAGTTCGACCGGTTCGACCTCGTCGTCGTCGGTCTCCGAGACGTCTTCCGGGAGGACGTCGTCCATCGCGTCGGGTTCGGTGGGGCCGGTGGAGTCAGCGGCGTCCGGAGTGGTGTCGACCGCGGAGCCCGACTCGGCGTCGTCGCCGCCGAACGAGAAGACCGCGTCGTCATCGTCATCCTCGTCGCTCGCGTCGCGCTCGCCGCGCCCGCGAGAGAGATTCAGTTCGGGGATGTCGTCAGTCATCCGCCGGAACCTCCGCTTCCACGTCCGCGTCGGCTCCGCCGCCGTCACCACCGTCGGCGTCGTCGCCGTCGTCGCTTCCGCTGTCGTCGCCGCCGAATCCGTCCGCGTCGCCTCCGTCGCCTCCGTCGCTTCCGGGCCCGCCGTCGCCGCCGAACTGAATACCCGTGACGGCGCTGACGTTGTCGCCCTGCATCGTCACGCCGATGGCGCGCTCGGCGCGTTCGAGGAGCGCGGAGCGGTGCGAGACGACGACGAACTGGGCGTCGCCCGCGAGGTCGTCGACCATCTGGCCGACGCGCTCGGCGTTCGCGGCGTCGAGGAAGGCGTCCACCTCGTCGAGCGCGTAGAACGGCGCGGGGTTGTGCCGCTGGATTGCGAAGATGAACGCGAGCGCCGTCAGCGACTTCTCGCCGCCGGACATGGCGTCGAGGCGCTGGATGGGTTTGTCGCCCGGTTGGGCCTTCATCGTCAGGCCCTCCTCGAAGGGGTCCTCGGGATTCTCCAACTGGAGGTGACCCGTCCCGTTCGACAGGCGCTCGAAGATGTCGGTGAAGTTCTCGGCGATGGCGTCGAACGACTCCATGAACGTCGCCTTCTTCTGGGACTCGTACTGGTCGATGCGGTCGGCGATGGCGTCCCGCTCTTCGACCAGCACGTCGCGGCGCTCTTGGAGGTCTTCGAGGTCGGCCTTCACGTCGTCGTACTCGTCGATGGCGAGCATGTTGACCGGTTCGAGCTCTTCCATCTCCTCGGTGAGGCGCTCGATTTCGGACTCGACCGTGTCGTGGTCGGGAATCTCGTCGGGGTCGTAGTCGCCGACCTGCGATTCGAGTTCGTCGATTTCCCACTCGAGGCGCTCCGCGGCCGAGCGCATGCTTTCGAGTTTCGATTCGACCGCGCTCACGCGGTCTTTCTTCTCGTCTCGGGCGCTCCGGGCCTCGCGGAGGTCGCCCTGGAGCTCCTTTCGGTCCTCCTTGAGGTCGACCAGTTCCTCTTCGAGTTCGGCGACCGCCTCGCGCTTGGCCTCGAGGTCGTCCTCGCGGTCCTCGATTTTCGACTCCGCCTCGGAGATGGACTTACGGGCCTCTGCCTTGCGGTTCTGGGCGGCCTCGACCGTGTCGTGGAGGTCGTCGACCGCGTCCTTGGCGTACTGCTTTTCGAGCTGAATCTCGTTGAGTCGGCCGTCGAGCGTGGACATCCGGTCTTCGAGGTCGTCGATGTCCGCGCGAATCTCGTCGGCGCGGGCGGTGAGTTCCGGGATCTCGGAGTCCGCGAGTTCGGCTTCGATGTCCTCGATTGCGGCTTCGACCGTCTCGATTTCGTCGTCGAGGTCGGCGATTTCGTCGTCGAGGTCGGACATCTGTTCGTCCACCGACTCGCGTTCGGACTGGAGTTCGTCGAGGCGGTCGTCGAGGCGGTCGATTTCGGCTTCGGCGTCCTCGATGTCCTCCTCGGCGTCCTCGATTTCGCGCTCGATGGTCCGGACGCGGTCGGCGGCGTCGGAGGCCCGGCCACGGGCGTCGTCGAGGTCGTCGTCGATGTCTCGAATCTCCTCGTTGAGCGAGCGACGGCGGTCTTCGAGCTTCGTAATCTCCTTCGCGAGGCGGTCGAGTTTGCCCTCGCCGGACTTCGAAAAGGAGTAGCGAGAGCCGCCGCCGGAGCCGCCGGTCATCGCGCCGGAGCGCTCGACGAGGTCGCCGTCGAGGGTGACCATGCGGTAGTCGCCCATCAGGTCGCGGGCGGTCCCCATGTCCTCGACGACGAGCGTCGAGCCGAGGACGTACGAGAAGACGGACTCGTACTGCGAATCGTAGTCGACGAGGTTTCGCGCGAAGTCCACGACGCCGGGGTTGTTGGGCTTGCGCGGCAGGCTCCGGTTGTCCATCTTCGTGATGGGCAGGAACGTCGCGCGACCCGCGTTGCGGGACTTCAGGTGGTCGATACAGGACGAGCCCACGCCGTCGTCGTCGACGACGACGTTGGCGAGGCGGCCGCCGGCGGCCGTCTCACACGCCTTGGCGTACTCGCCGTCGACGGAGCCGAGTTGGCCGACCGCGCCGTGAACGCCGGAGATGCCGGCGTTGAGGATGGTCGTGACGGCTCGGGGCCACGAGTTGTCGCCGTCCTTCCCGGCGCGGGCTTCGAGGCGGGCATACTCGGACTGCTTGGTCTGGAGTTCGTCCGTGACCTCCGAGAGTTCGTCGTTCAGTTCGGCCTTCTCGGCCTGCAGGTCCTCGATGACGCCGTCTATCTTCGCTTTGTTCTTCTCGGCGGTGTCGAGTTCGCTGTGCAGGTCGGAGACCGTCGCCTTCAGTTCGGGGATGCGCTCGCGGGCGCGTTCGAGTTCGTCCCGCGTCTCCGAAATCTGGTTCGAGCGGCGGCGCGCGTCGTCGAGCAGGCGGTCCTTGGCGCGCTGGCGGTCGTTTTTCTCGTCTTTGAGCTCGTCGAGCGTCTCCTTTCTCGCCGCGAGTTCGGACTTCAGCTCGTCGAACTCGGTGTCGACCGAGTCGATTTCGGCCTGCACCTCGGAGAGTTCGACCCGCTTGGACTGGATATCGCTTTTGACCGACGCCTTCTCGACTTTGACCTCGCGGATGTCGTCTTCGAGGTCGTCGATCTGTTCTTGCTTGCGGTCGATGTCGACGAACGCCTTCCGGCGCTCGGCCTCGGCGTCGTCGCGCTTTTCCTCGGCGGCCTCGATGGCGTTTTCGAGCCGGGAGATGTCGCCCTTTATCTCCTCCATCTCCGACTTGATGCGGAGCTGTTCGTCCTCGCCCTTGCGCTCTATCTCGCGGGTGAGGTCTTCGAGGTCCGCTTCGAGACGGGTGACCTTGCCCTGTCGCTCGTCGAGTTCGGCCTGCAGGTCTTCGAGGTCTGCCTCGGTGGACTCGATGCGCGATTCGGTCCGCGAGAGGTCGTCGCGCTTGTCTTCGAGCTCCGCGGCCTTCAGGTAGCCCTCGTACTCCTCTTTCTCTTCGCGGAGTCCCTTGTAGGTGAGCGCGGTCTCGCGCTCGTCGGCGAGTTGGTCGAGGCGCGTCTCCTTTTCCTCGATGCGGAGGTCCGCCTCGTCGACGCGCTCTTCGACCGCCTCCAACTCCTCGAAGGCGGCGTCTTTCTTCTCGTCGAACTCGGCGACGCCCGCGATTTCGTCGATGATGCCCCGCCGCTGGTAGGGCGTCATGTTGATTATCTCGGTCACGTCGCCCTGCATGACGACGTTGTAGCCCTCGGGGGTGATTCCCGCCTGGGCGAGCAGGTCCTTGATGTCCGAGAGGTTGACGGAGCGCTCGTTGAGGTAGTAGTACGAGTAGTAGTTGTCCGGCGTCTCCTTGACGCGGCGCTTGATGGTTATCTCCTCGACGTCGCCGACCTTGTCGGTGCCGGCGGCGTTGACGACCTGCGACCGGTCGAGCGTCCCCTCGGAGTTGTCGAGGACGACCGTGACGCTGGCCTCCTTGGGCTGTTTCGCGGCCTCGTCGCTCCCGTCGGCGTGACCGGGGTTGTAGATGAGGTCCGTCAGCTTCTCGGCGCGAATCCCGCGAGTGCGGGCGAGACCGAGCGCGAAGAGGACGCCGTCGATGATGTTCGATTTGCCGGAACCGTTCGGGCCCGTAACGACCGTGAAATCCTCGTAGAACGGGATGCGAGTCGGCCGCCCGAAGCTCTTGAAACCGTCAAGGACGAGCTCTTTGATGTGCATGGGTTGGTGTTCACGCGGGCGACGCCCGCAGGTGGAGCGCGCCGCATGAACACGGGGCGCGCTCGCGTCGGACGGCGCGCCCGATTACGCGACGATGATGTCGTCGTCGGGGGTCTCGCCGTCGCCTTCGTCAGTCTCGTCGGTCTCGTCCGGTTTAGTCTCATCGCCGTCGGCCGGCGCCGCCTCGTCGGCTTCGCCGGGCTCCGCGGCGGACTCGGCTTCGGTCTCCCAGTCGCCGCGACGGGTCGCGGCCCGCGAGGGGACGTCCACGTCGTTGGCGTCTTCGAGCTGGCGAAGCCGTTCTTTGGTCTCGACGAGTTCCTCGGTGAGTCCGTTCACGGCGGCCTGCAGTTCTGCGACTTTGGATTCGAGTTCCTCCACCCGGTTACTCATGGGTAACATAGCCCCTCGCGTGAGACATAAATGTGCGTCAGACAATCACCGAAAATGTGATACGTGTGCGGGCGACCCCGCCCTCGAACGCTCGCCGCCGGCCCCTCAGTCTCGGTACGACTCGGTCGTCGTCTTCCGGAGCGAGCGGACCGCCTCGAGGTACTCCTCCCGACTGCGCTTTTCTGCTTTCGCCGCGCGGACCTCGGCCATCGCCTCGGGGCTGGTGAGCAGGTCGACCAGCGTGCAGGCGGTGAGTTTCGCCGGGATGACGTACGCCATCTCCTCGTCGACGACCCGGAAGTCCCGGGCGTGAATCGCGCCCTCGAAGCCGCCGGTCCACGGGTGGATTCCGGGGACGAGCTGCGTGATGTCGCCCATGTCCGTCGAGCCCGAGAGGTGGGCGTGGCCCTCGTCGACGGCGTCGGGGCCGACGATGTCGCGGGCGTTCTCGTCGTAGAACGCGACCATCGTCTCGTCGGTCCGAAGCGGCATGTAACCGGGGTAGTCCTCGATTTCCACGTCGCCGCCGACGCCCATCGCGCCGGAGGCGAGCGCCCGGTTGACCGACTCGTTCGCCTCGGAGACGGCCTCGACGGAGGCCGCGCGGACGTACGACTCCATCGTCACCTCTGCGGGGACGACGTTGACGCCGTCGCCGCCGCGGGTGATGATGGGGTGGACGCGGACGTGGTCCTCGTCGCGGAAGCGCTCGCGCTGGGCGTGGACCGCGTTCATCCCCAGCATCGCGGCGTTGAGCGCGTTGACGCCCTCGTCGGGAGCCGCGCCGGCGTGCGCCTCGGCCCCGCGGTAGGTGACGAACTTGCCGACGAACCCGTTCGTCGAGAAGTCGCTCGTAATCGTCCGCTCGGGCGTGTCGCTGCCGGCGTGCATCATCGCGGCGGCGTCCCAGTCGTCGACGTAGCCGCGGCGGATGAGCTCCTGTTTGCCGCCGAAGAACTCGATGTCGCCCGCTTCGAGCAGGTCGCGGCGGTAGTCGAGGTCGAGGTACTCCTCCGCCGGGACGGCGACGAACTCGACCGCACCGTCGAGGTCGTCGACGACGCCGCTGCCGACGAGGCCGAAGGCGGTCCCGACGAGGTGCGCGAGTTGGGCGTTGTGGCCGCAGGCGTGGACCGCGCCGGTCTCGGGGTCCGCCATCGGGTGGTCCGGGTTGACGAGCGCGTCGAGTTCACCGAGGACGGCCGCGACGAAGTCGCCCGAGCCGGTTCTGGCCCGCGCGCCGGTAATCGCCAGTTCCGTCTCCACGTCGAGGTCGAGGTCCTCGAAGAGAGAGACGACCTTCTCGGTCGTCTTGACCTCCTTGTAGCCGAGTTCCGGTTCGGCTTGCACGTCCTTCGCGAAGGCGATGATTTCGTCGGCGCGGTCGTCGATAGCGTCGCAGACGCGGGCTTTGAGGGCCGCGACGCGGTCGTCGTCGGTCATCGCGTCTCACTCCTGCGGGCGGAGCGGTCGTCGGTGGCGGTCGTCATCAGATAATCCCCTGTGCGGAGAGCACGGCCTGCGAGATGAGCGCGGAGCCGAAGAACGTCCCGAAGAAGACGAACACCGCCACGAGGACGAGCTTCCAGCTGACTTCCTTCATCTTCCCGGTCTGGAGGCCGATAGAGAGCCCCGCGTAGGCGAGAATCGGCGTCGTCGTCGCGAGGAAGTCGACCTTCCCGACGGCGGCCAGAAACGGCGCTTGGACCGGCGAAAACGGGAGCGCCAGGGCGAACGCGAGAATCATCGCGTAGGCGAACGCCGGCAGGTCGAGCGGAACCAGCCGGCCCATGAGCAGGGCGACGAGCCCGATGAGGACGATGAGCGCCATGCCGGGGAGCGCGGCGAGGAAGCCGGTGCCGGTGGCGAGGAGGTTCGCCGTCAGCGTCAGGAACGCCACCACGAGCAGCATCTTCAGCGACTCGACGGAGAACTCCGGGGTCGACATCGACATCTCACTCACCTCCGTCGGTCGCGGCGGTACCGCGGCCGAGTACGGGTGCGAGGACCGCGTAGAGGCGCGTGATGACCGGGAGGCCGACGAGGATGACCATGTAGAGCCCCGTGATGCCGGTCAGGAGGTTGCTCGTCGCGGCGAAGCTCAGAATCTGGTCTTCGGCGACGCCCGCGCCGCCGACGGCCGCCGCCAGCGACGTGGAACAGGCGGTCATCATACTCGCGGAGCCCATGCCGCAGGCCATCGAGAGCGCGAGCGGGTGGAGCCCCGTCGCGGGGGCGAAACCGCCGAGCAGACCGAAGAAGACGGTTCCGAGGACCGTTCCCGTCATGTAGGTACCGAGGACGCCGCGCCCCTCGGGCGACTCGATGCCGTACTTGTCGGTGATGACGCCGAGGGTCGGTTCGCGGGCGATGCTGACCGCGGCCCCGATGGACTCGCGCTTGAGGCCCAAAAGCAGGGCGAGCGGGAGGGCGACGAGAATCGTGCCGAGGTTACCGAACTCCTGCAGGACGAACGCCGGGCCGGCCGCCACGAGGTCGTAGAACGACGGCGCGACGAGCGTTCCGTACTTGACGCCGAGCGGCATCAGCGCGATGACCAGAAGCGGCGAAGCGATGCGGCTCACGTCCTCGTCGACGACCCGCCGGAGCGGTTCGAAGAGCGACCCGAGGACGCTGTAACTGAGGACGAGACCGAGGACGACGGCGTACAGGAGCGGCAGGAGCACGACCTGCCCCGGCCCGAGCGGGAACGTTATCGTGCCGACGAGTTCCGCGACGACGACGATGAAAAGAACCGTCAGGTGCGTCCGGAGGTGCGCCGAGAGTCGGCCGCCGGTGCGAATCGGTGCCCATCTATCCGAGGTGGTATCGTTTGTCATATGTGAACGACGTCTGTGAATCGTGGAGATGAAACGCCAGTATATAAAACCTCGTTAGTGATTGTCTGCCGGTTGTGGCAGGGGTCGGTGCCGGGGCCAGCGACCCACGAACGGGCTCCGCTGCGACCAGTCCCGTTAGTCTTTAGCCCACCGCCGTCGAAGCGCGGCCAATGACTGCGCAAGCGCTCGAACAGCGCGAACTCGCGGTCGTCATCGGGTTGGAGGTCCACGTTCAACTCGAGACGGCCACGAAGATTTTCTGTAGCTGTTCGACCGAGCCTGCCGAGGACGAGGAGCCGAACACCCGCGTGTGCCCCGTCTGTCTCGGGCTGCCGGGCGCGCTCCCGGTGCTCAACGAGGCGGCGGTGGAGTCGGCGGTCAAAATCGGCAAGGCGCTGAACGCCGATATCGCCGAGGACACCCGCTTCCACCGGAAGAACTACTACTACCCCGACCTGCCCAAGAACTTCCAAATCACCCAGTACGACGCGCCCATCTGCGCCGACGGGACGCTGGAGGTGTCCGTCGAGGGCACCCGCCGGGACATCGGCATCACGCGCGCCCACCTCGAAGAGGACCCCGGCAGCCTCCAGCACAAAGGCGGCAGCATCGACACGGCGGACTACACCCTCGTCAACTACAACCGCGCCGGTACGCCGCTGGTCGAAATCGTCACCGAGCCCGACTTCCGGAGCCCGCAGGAGACTCGCGCGTTCCTCGCGAAGCTCGAAGAGGTGCTCGAATACCTCGGCGTGTTCGACGCCACCCGCGACGGCTCGCTCCGCATCGACGCCAACATCTCGCTCGTCCCCGCCGACGAGGTCGACGACGACGGCTCGATTTCCGACGAGGCGCTCGAGGCGGCCAACCGCACCGAGGTCAAGAACATCTCCAGCCACAAGGGCGCAGAGAAGGCGCTGGCCTACGAGGTCACCCGCCAGAAGAACGCCATCAAGCGCGGCCGCGCCGTCGAGCAGGAGACGCGCCACTGGGACGAGTCCCGCGGCATCACCGTCTCGATGCGCTCGAAGGAAGAAGAAAAGGACTACCGCTACTTCCGCGAGGCCGACCTCCCGCCGCTCCAGGTCGCCCACTGGAAGGAGGAGATTCCGATTCCGGAACTCCCCGACGCCCGCCGCGAGCGCTTCCACACCGAGTACGGCATCGACGAGGAGTCCGCCTCGAAGCTCACCTCGACCAAGGAGGTCGCCGACTTCTTCGAGGACGTGGCCGCCGAGTTCGACGCCGACCTCGCCGCGACGTGGGTCGCCGACAACCTGCTCGGCGAACTCAACTACCGCGACATGCACATCACGGACGTGTCGGACCGCCTCGACGAGTTCACGCGGCTCGTCGAACTCGTCGACGCCGACGAGGTGACGACGAAGAACGCCGAGGAAATCGTCCTCCGCGAGATGCTCGACGAGGGCAAAGACCCCGACACCATCGTCGACGAAGCAGGACTCGGAAAGGCCGACGACGACGAAATCGGCGGCTTCGTGCAGGAAGCCATCGACGAGAACCCCGACGCCGTCGAGGACTACCACGACGGCGAGGGCGGCGCGCTGAACTTCCTCGTCGGACAGGTCATGCAGAAGTCCAAGGGGAGCGCCGACCCCGGCACCGTGAACCAGTTGCTCCGCGAGCGACTGGACGAGTAACCGACCGTCTTCGGTTTCGCTTCTCCGCGACGAGCGGTCGTTTCCTGTTAGGGTCGGCGTGCGTGGCTACGACCAGTCATCGTCATCATCGTCGCGCCCGAACAGCATCGCCGACCCGAGGACGACCGCGAACCACGTCAGCGCCTCCTCCGTTGCCGGGGAAGACGGAAGCGGACGCTCCACGCCGGTCCGGTAGACGAGGAAGTAGTCGCCGTCGACCTCGAACACTCTCGCGCCCGCGTCCGCAGACCAGAGTTCGCGGTCCGTCGTCGCCGACCCGTCTTCGATAACCGTCCACGCGGTCGGGTACCGGTCGGGAGGTCGAGCGACCCCATCCAGCGCCGCCGCGGCCGAGACGCGCGCCGTCGAGAGGACGTACCGGCCGTCCTCCCACGTCGATTCGCGCTCGAAGACCCGGCCGTCGTAGTACGCGAGGTACGGTTCGTCGGCGTCGAGATGCCCGGACGAACTGAATTTCACGTCCGGGTGGTCCACCGCGAGCGTCCCGTTCAGGGTTGCGGCCTCCAGCGCGCAGTAGCGAGTCACCGACGACCCGACCGAGCAGGCGAATCCGTCGATGCCGTGCCACAACTCCGAGCGAGCGTCGCGGTCGGGGACGACGAGTCGGTTGTCCTCGACCCCGATATCGGCTGACTCGTAGGTGTACGTCGGTCCGGTGAGCCCGAGCGCAGGTCCCCAGAGCGGCGTGAAAATCAGCAGGACCGCGAGGCCGAGACGAAGGTGTTCGGTGGAGGGCTGTCGCATGGCGCTCCCTTCCGACCCGTCGAGGAAAGTCGTTCTGCTGTCAGGTCAGTCGGGAGGGGTCGAAGGTGGCCGAGATTAATCGTCGCCCGCCGCCGGCGTCGCCCCGCGGTCGAGGACGCCCTCGCGCCACGTGCCGAGCCGGAACCACGCGACGGCGACCGCAAAGGAGGCGACGGCACCGACGACGTACGCCCACCAGAGGCCTTCGACGCCCCACGCGAGTCCCGAGACGGGGCCGACGACCGGGAGAGAGACGGTCCACGCGAACGCGACCGCGAGGGCGACCGGGACGCGGAAAATCCACCGCGAGAGGAACGACAGCGCCATTGCGGCCTTGGTGATGCCCGCGCCGCGGAACGCCCCCTGAATCACCATCACGCCGCCGAAGAACGCCCACGACGGGGCGACGATTCGGAGGAACGTCACGCCCGCATCGATGACCGGCTGTTCGTCGATAAAGAGACGCATCGCCTCGGCCGGGAAGGCCACCACGAGCCCCGCGGCGGCGAAGAGTAGCCCCATCGTCCCCGCCATCGCGGTCCACGCGACCGAGGCGGCCCGGTCGGGCGTCCGCGCGCCGAGGTTCTGGCCGACGCCGGTCGCCGTCGCCTGCCCGACCGCGCCGGAGACGGTCCACGAGACAGACATGAGTCGGACGCCGATACCGTAGGCCGCGGTCGCGGTCGGCCCGAACCGGGCGACGAACGCGGCCATCACGACCGCAGAGAAGCTCCGTGCCCAGCCATCGAGAGTGGCCGGGGAGCCGATATCGACCAGCTTTCTGAGGCGCTCCGGGTCGGGGCGGAGGTCGGTGGGGCGGAGTCTGACTCCCCAGTCGCCGCGCAGGAGGATGTAGACGCCGGCGGCCGTCGCGAACAGTCGGGCGATGAGCGTCGCAATCGCCGCGCCGCGGGTTCCCATCCCCGCGATTGGGCCCCAGCCGATGATGAGAATCGGGTCGAGGACGACGTTGAGGCCGGCGGAGGCGACCATGAGCCACATCGCGGTCTTCGTGTCGCCCGCGCCCTGTAGCGCCGCCCGGAACGCGAAAAACAGGAACGTGAGCGGGAGCGAGAGGAAGATGACTTCGATGTAGGCGAGCGCCGCGGTGAAGACGGCTCCCTCCGCGCCGATGAGTTCCAAAAGCGGATGTCTGAACGCGAAGCCGGCGACGGCGAGGACGACCGACACGGCGAGGGTGAGAAGCACCGTCTGGCCGACGACGCGGTCGGCCTCGCGGTCCTCGCCCGCGCCGACGTGTTGCGAGACGAGGGCGATGGTCGCCGCGGTGATGCCCATCGCAGTCGAGACGAACATCCAGCTCGTCGGGAACATGAGCGAGACGGCGGCGACGGCGTCCGCACCGACGCGGCCGACCCAGAACACGTCCGCGAGGTTGTACAGCGTCTGGAGGAGGTTCCCCGCGACGAGCGGCCACGAGAGCGAGAGCAGTTTGGGGGCGATTCGCCCCTCGGTCATGTCGATTCGCGAATCACCCGACACGGTCTCAGGTTCGGCGGGGAGGATGTCAACGCTTCTGGTGTCGCGGGCGCGCTCGGTGTCGAGCCGGGTGGCAAGGCGAGTCGGTGAAATCCGACGGGAGACGCAGCGTGTGGTGGACCGTCGGCAGACACACACCTTCGCGCGCGAAGCGCGCTCACCCGCACGCTCGTATCCGCGCGCGTTGAGGCCGCTACGCTCCGAATTCGGCACGAAAGGTTTAGGACAACCCCCGACATATCGCCGCTCAATGAGTAGGGGTCCGGAACTCATCATCACCGAGAAGGACAACGCCGCGAGGCGCATCGCCGACATCCTGAGCGGCGAGACCGCCTCCGCGGAGCGAATGAACGGCGTGAACGTCTACAAGTGGGGCGGCAAGCGTTGTATCGGCCTGTCGGGCCACGTCGTCGGCGTGGACTTCCCGCCGGAGTACAACGACTGGCGCGACGTGGAGCCGGTCGAGCTCATCGGCGCGCCCGTCGAGAAACACCCCACGCAGGAGAACATCGTCGCCGCGCTCCGCCGGCTCGCTCGCCGCGCGGGGACGGTCACCATCGCGACCGACTACGACCGTGAGGGCGAACTCATCGGGAAAGAGGCCTACGAGCTCGTCCGCGACGTGAACGAGGATGTGCCCGTCGACCGCGTGCGGTTTTCCTCCATCACGAAGCGCGAGGTGACCGAGGCGTTCGATAATCCCGACGACCTCGACTTCAACCTCGCCGCCGCGGGCGAGGCCCGACAGATTATCGACCTCGTCTGGGGGGCCGCGCTCACGCGCTTCCTCTCGCTTTCGGCCCGCCAGCTCGGCAACGACTTCATCTCGGTCGGCCGCGTGCAGGGACCGACGCTGAAGCTCATCGTCGACCGCGAGCGCGAAATCGAGGCGTTCGACCCCGAGGACTACTGGGAGCTGTTCTCCAAGCTGACGAAGGACGCCGACGGTGACGCCGAGTCCTTCGAGGCGCAGTACTTCTACCTCGACGACGACGGCACCGAAGCCGAGCGCATCTGGGACGAGGAGTCCGCGGAGTCGGCCTACCAGACGCTCCTCGGCGTCGAGGCCGCAGAAGTCGCGTCGGTCAATCGCCGCACGCGAACCGACACGCCGCCCGCACCGTTCAATACCACGCAGTTCATCCGCGCCGCCGGCTCTATCGGCTACTCCGCACAGCGGGCGATGAGCATCGCCGAGGACCTCTACACGGCCGGCTACATCACCTATCCGCGGACCGACAACACGGTGTACCCCGACGACCTCGACCCGCGCGAACTGCTCGGCGCGTTCGAGGGCGACCGCCGGTTCAAGGAGGACGCCGAATCCCTCCTCGAACAGGAGGAAATCGAGCCCACCGAGGGCGACAACGAGACGACCGACCACCCGCCGATTCACCCGACCGGCGAACTCCCCTCGGCGTCCGACCTCACCGAAGACGAGTGGGACGTGTACGAACTCGTCGTCCGGCGCTTCTTCGCAACCGTCGCCGAGGACGCCGTCTGGGAGCACCTCCGCGTCGTCGCCGAGGTCGAGGGGCTCTCGCTGAAGGCCAACGGCAAGCGCCTGCTCGAAGCCGGCTACCACGACGTCTACCCGTACTTCAACTCCAGCGAGTCGTTCGTGCCGGACGTCGAGGAAGGCGAGTCGCTCGTGCTGTCCGACACGCACCTCGACGCCAAGCAGACCCAGCCCCCGCGGCGCTACGGCCAGTCGCGGCTCATCGAGACGATGGAACAGATGGGCATCGGGACGAAGGCGACCCGCCACGACGTGATTCAGAAGCTCTACGACCGCGGCTACATCGAGAGCGACCCACCGCGGCCGACACGCCTCGCGCGGGCCGTCGTGGAGGCCTCCGAGGACTTCGCGAAACTCATCGTCAGCGAGGAGATGACCTCGCAACTCGAATCCGACATGCTGGCCATCGCCCGCGGCGAGGCCACCCTCGAAGACGTGACCGAGGAGTCCAAAGAGATGCTCCAGGACGTGTTCGAGGGGCTAATGGAGTCCCGCGAGGAACTCGGCAAGCAACTGCAGGACTCACTGAAAGCCGACAAGACGGTCGGCACCTGCCCCGACTGCGGCGGCGACCTCGTCGTCAGAAAGAGCCGCCGCGGCTCGTACTTCATCGGCTGTGACTCCTACCCCGACTGTACCTACACGCTCCCGCTTCCCTCCACGGGCAAGCCGCTCATCATGGAGGACTCCTGCGAAGAACACGACCTCCACCACATCAAGATGCTCGCCGGGCGCAAGACGTTCGTCCACGGCTGTCCGCTCTGTAAGGCCGAGGAGGCCGACGAGGAAGACGACCTCGTCATCGGGACGTGTCCGGAGTGCGGTGAGGAAGAAGGGGGAGAGCTAGCTATCAAGCGCCTCCGCTCCGGCTCTCGGCTCGTCGGCTGTACCCGCTACCCCGACTGTGACTACTCGTTGCCGCTGCCTCGTCGCGGCGACATCGAGGTGACAGACGAGTCCTGCGAGGAACACGACCTGCCAGAGCTCCGGATTACGTACGAAGGCGACCGCGAGCCGTGGGAGCTCGGCTGTCCCATCTGCAACTACCGCGAGTATCAGGCCCAGCAGAACGGCGAGGGCGGCTCGGACTTAGAGAGCATCAGCGGCATCGGCGCGAAGACCGCCGAGAAGCTGAAAGACGCCGGCATCGAGGACGTGAAGACGCTGAAGGCGTCCGAACCCGACGACATCGCGGCGAAAGTCGAAGGCGTTGGTGCGGATACGGTTCGGAAGTGGCAGACGGCGGCGGATTAATTCCCGTTCCAAACGTATCGTTTTCCCCGGCCGTTTTCGACCGAGACTTCGGGGAGTCGGGCGAGCCAAACGCCGACTGAACTCGCCCGGCGTTTCGCGCTACTCCGCGATAGCTCTGACTCGGATTCGACGAAGTCAACGAGCTCGCTGTGTCCGAACGACTCCGACTCCGAGAGCGGGTGTGCGAGTCGTTCGATTATCTCTGCGTTTCGAATCCCGTCGAGAAGGAGGGGTTCGGCCTCGGCGTTGAGGCCCGCTGTTCGATAGGCGATGTACCGAGCGCCGCTTCGGGTGAGCGACCAGCGGCGCTGTCTGTGGGTCTCCTCGTCGGGCCACTCTTGGTGAACGAACCCGAGAATCCAGCCCGCACCCGCGTACAGGTCCGCGTGGCGGGGCGATACGCCCGCGGACGCGACAATGTCGTCTTTGGTTCCGCGGGTGTCGCCGATAGCCGAGAGAACAGCGTCGAGGGTTTCGAACGAGTTGGCGAGCGGAATTCGTTTCGACGGAACCGTGCTCGTCTCGTCGGTCTCTCCGAACAGGTTCCAGAAACCCTCGTCGGGTTCGAACTGTCCGCCGCCTCGCCGAACGCCGACGCGAAGGTCGACCATCGACTCGAACAGCGCGGAACCGTTCACCAAGTGGATACCCGCCCGCTCGGCGCTTTCGGCGGCTGGTGTGGTAAACGAACTCGTCGTGATGACCGTCCCGGTGTCGCATCCCGTATCGGCTAGCGCGCCCTGAAATCGCTGTATTGCGGGCGAACCGACCGTGTTGCTCGGGTCGTACTGCTTCGCCTGAACGCCGAGCGAAACGTCCAGAAGCGGATTACTGACGCGACCGTCGATGTCGATGCCGCCGTCCTGTCGAAAAGCGGTTACCGAGAACCGCGCCGGGGGAAGCGACTCCGTGAGCACCGACTCGCAGAGTAGTTCGAACTCCGCCGCGGACAGGGACATCGCTCTGTGTTCGACGTATTCGGTCGCGGCGGCAGCGTCCATCGTACACCGGATTTGGTGACAGGTGGGTTAAAATTCACTCCCGACTATGCGTGTGACCCATTTCATCCGCACGCTTTTTACGCCCCCTCAAGCATAGAGCGACCAATGAGCTATCCGTGGGAAGACTGGGACCATATCACCAAAATCGACCCGGACAAGGACCTCGTCGACGGCGAGACGTTCGAAGACGTGTGTGAGACGGGCACCGACGCCCTCGAAATCGGCGGCACGCTCGACATCACAGAGGAGAAGATGGAACGCGTCATCGAGGCCACCTCGAAGTACGACGTGCCAATCTACCAGGAGCCGTCGAACCCCGGCGTCGTCATCGACGACGACGCGCTGGACGGTTACCTCATCCCGACGGTGTTCAACGCGAGCGACTCGTTTTGGATCACCGGCGCGCACAAGGAGTGGGTCCGCATCGAAGACGGCCTCGACTGGGACCGCACCCACACCGAGGCGTACATCGTGTTGAACCCCGAGTCGTCGGTCGCCGAGTACACCGACGCCGACACCGACCAGTCCGCCGAGGACGTGGCCTCGTTCGCTCGCGTCGCCGAGAAGATGTTCGGCCAGAAGATCATCTACGTCGAGTACTCCGGCACCTACGGCGACCCCGAGAAGGTCGGCGCGGCGCACGACGCGCTCGACGAGGCGACGCTGTTCTACGGCGGCGGCATCCACGACTACGACACCGCCTATGAGATGGGCCAGCACGCGGACGCGGTCGTCGTCGGCAACCTCCTGCACGACGAGGGCGTCGACGCGGTGCGCGAGACGGTCGAGGGCGCGAAAGACGCGACGGCCGAACTCGTCGCGGAGTAATCCCCACGGGCGCGGGTTCCTCTTCTACGCCGACTCCATCGACTCGGCCGACCCCGAGCTCACGCCGCCAGCGTGTGACTGCCGAGACGCATCGACGTCGAGCACCGACGCGTTCGGCGCGCCGCGACCGAGGAGCGTCGCCGACGCGACGAGAGAGTAGAACGACGCGGTCGCGGCGAGCGCGGTACCGACGGCCGGCACCGCGGCGCAGAGGGCGACGAGCAGGCCGACCACGAAGCCGACGAGCGCGACGCCAGAGGCGACGCCGATAAACGAGCGGTCGAACGCGAGGTCGCGCGTGACTGGAATTGCCGCGACGAGCGACCCCTCGCGGGCGATGGCGACCGTGGCGGCCACCGAGAGATACGAACCCATCAGTGCCGCGAGGCCGGCCGCGACGAGACCGACGGTTTCGAGCGTGGAGAGGCCGAGGAGCCCGAGTATCGCCGGATTGGTCGCATACGTGAGCATCGCAAGCGAGGGTCCGGAACCCGGAAGGGCGACGGTCGCGAGGCCGATTGCGGGGAGTTGGAACGCGACGAGCGCGGCCGAGAGACGAGCGCCGTCGGCGACTATGTCGGTGTAGTCGTCGAACGACGGGAGCGCGGTCGCGTCGCGGTCGCCGGCGCGAACGAGGCGGACCACGTAGCCCGCAAGGAGAACGCCCGCGAGGGGCGTGACGAACGACGCGAGCGTCGCGAGGACGCCGACGAGCGTCGTGTCGAACGAGGTGTCTTCGGCGAGCGGGAGGGCGAACGCGGCTTCGAGGTCTGAAACGTCCATGTCCGAGGCGAGGTGGCCGCGGGTTCGGATATAAACCTCAGCGACGGGTGCGTCGCAGTCGAAGCGAGAGGTACGTCACTCCTCGTCGGTCGGCTCACCCTCCCAGTAGCCGACGGCGGCGTCTCGGGGGAAATAATCGTTGAGCGTCCGGGCGTTCTCGTCGCCGCCCGGCGGCGCACCGCAGAACACTCCGACTTTGCCGGAGTCCGGATAGACCGTCACGTCGGGGTGGTTCATCGTCGAGAGCGCGAGGTACCGGAGCGGTTCGTCGCCGTCGTTCTCGATTTGTCTCGCGTAGTCGGCCCCGGCGGGGAGTGCGACGTAGGTATCCGCTTCGAGGTCGAGGTCGGCCGCGCCCTCTCGTGTCCGGAGCGTGCCCGTTCCGGAGAGCACGTACAGCGCCTCTTCGTTGCCTTCGTGGTAGTGGGTCGGCCACGGGCGCCTCCCCGGCGGGACCTCGTAGAGCGAGCAGCCGAGGTCGCGGCCGCCGGCGCGTTCGGCGAGTCGCTTCCGGCGGAACGCGAATCGGTCGCCCCGCTCGCTCTCGGACCAGTCGAGGTCGGCGACGCGGGCGGCGTTGGGTGCCGGGCCGGACTCCGGGGAAGCGTCCGCGTCGGTTCGCGGTTCGTCCGCCGGCGCGTCCGGTGAGTCGGGAGCCATACCGGGTGGACACGCGCAGCGAACTAAGTACCACGGTACCACAGACCCCGTCAACGCGTGCCTCGTATCGTCCCGCTTCTCGGTGGGTTCGACACTCGAACGCGTCCGAGCGAGGCGAAGACACGATGTTTAAGACGAACGGTCGGGAACCACGTCGTATGCGAAACCGAACGTACACGGCCGACGCCGAACCCGGTGACACGGTCACCGTCGCCGGCTGGGTCCACGAAGTTCGTGACCTCGGCGGCATCGCGTTTCTGATTCTCCGGGACACCTCCGGCAAGATTCAGGTCAAGTTCGAGAAAGACGAGATGGACGACGACCTCGTCGAGACGGGTCTCGGCGTCCACCGCGAGAGCGTCATCTCCGTGACCGGCGAGGTCGCAGAGGAGCCCCGCGCGCCGACGGGCGTCGAAGTCACGCCCGAGAGCCTCGACGTCATCGCCGAGGCGGAGGCGCAGCTCCCGCTCGACCCCTCCGGCAAGGTCGACGCCGAACTCTCGACGCGCCTCGACAACCGCACGCTCGACCTCCGCAAGGACGAAGTCAAGGCTATCTTCGAGATTCGCGCCGAGGTCCAGCGCGCCGTCCGCGAGCAGTTCCGCGACCTCCGCGCCACCGAGATCAACACGCCGAAAATCGTCGCCACGGGGACCGAGGGCGGCACCGAGCTCTTCCCCATCACCTACTTCGGCAAGGAAGCGTTCATGAACCAGTCGCCGCAGCTGTTCAAGCAGCTGATGGTCGGCTCCGGACTCGAACGCGTCTTCGAGGTCGGCCCCATCTTCCGCGCCGAAGAGCACAACACGCCCCGCCACCTCAACGAGGCGACCTCCATCGACTTCGAGTCGGCGTTCATCGACCACACCGAGGCGATGGACGTGTGCGAGGCCGTCGTCAAGGCCGGCTACGAGGCCGTCGAAGAGAACTGCCAGGACGAACTCGAAGCGCTCGGTCTCGAAGACGAGTTCGAAGCGCCGTCCGGCGAGTTCCCGCGGCTCAGCTACGAGGAGGCCATCCAGCGCATCAACGCCACGGGCAAGCTCGACGAGCAGCTCGTCTGGGGCGACGACCTCCCCACCGAGGGCGAGAAGGCGCTCGGCGAGGACGTCGGCGAGCACTACTTCATCACCGACTGGCCCAGCGAGATCAAGCCGTTCTACATCAAGGACCACGACGACGACGAGACGCTCTCGACGGGCTTCGACATGATGCACCCGAGCATGGAGCTCGTCTCGGGCGGGCAGCGTGAACACCGCTTCGACCACCTCGTCGCCGGCTTCGAACAGCAGGGCCTCGACCCCGACGCGTTCGAGTACTACACGAAGATGTTCAAGTACGGCATGCCCCCGCACGCCGGCTTCGGACTCGGCGGCGAGCGACTCATCATGACGATGCTCGGACTGGAGAACATCCGGGAAGCGGTGCTGTTCCCACGAGACAGACAACGCCTGAGTCCGTAGACGAAGGCGTTTCTGCGAGTGGGTGCTCGTCGGACGAACGACGTGAGTCCGACGGTGTTCCCGCGCGACCGGCAGCGCCTGTCGCCCGAGGCGACGGCGCAACACGAGCGCGGGAACAGGGAGCAACGCGAAGCGTTGCGAGTGAGTTCCCGCGTGATCGCCAGCGTCTGAGCCATAAGGGCGAAGACGCACCCATCGACGCGACCTATTTTTTGCGAAACAGTCGTTATCTCCCGGACACGTTAGAACACCATGCACGAACGTCGTCGTCGCGGAGGAGACCGATGACCGACCCGAAGCGAATCGTCGACGACGCCATCGACGACGCGGGCGACGACGAGGACTCGGCGCTCGAAGAACTGGTCGCCGGCGTCGTCATGGGGCTCATCTTTCTGGTCGGATTCGGCCTACTCGCGCTCGGAGTGTCGTGGTTCTGGGTCGTCTTCCCGGTCGGCTTCGCGGGCGTGCTCCCCGCCGCGATAGCCCTCGCTCGCATCTACGAGTCCCGTCGCGGCGACGACGCGGCCGAGTCGATGACGACCGAGACCGAAGACGCGCTCGAAACGCTCCGGCGGCGCTACGCGACCGGCGAACTCTCCGAAGAGGAGTTCGAGGCGAAAGTCGAGCGGCTGTTGGAGACGGAGACGGTCGCGGACGCTCGCAAAACGGCGGAATCGCGGCGAACGACCCGTGAGGACGAAGCGACCGAATACGAGCGTTCCTGAGTCAGACTCGGTATGAACGCGGACGCGACGAAACGCAACACCGTTAACCGACCCCCGTCGTAGAACGACCGATGAGCGACGACGCGACGGCGTTCGTGCCCGGCCACGTCACGGGCTTTTTCAGCGCCCACCCCGCCGACGACCCGGCGGTCGCCGGTTCCCGCGGCGCGGGGCTGACACTCTCCCACGGCGTCACCGTGACGGTCGAACCGGCACCGGAGACCACCGTCAGTCTCGACGGCGAGGCGGTCGAGATGCCGCCCGTCGCGGACGTGCTTCGGTCGCTCGGCGTGACGGCCACCGTCGACGCGGAAAGCGACCTCCCACTCGGCGCGGGCTTCGGCGTCTCGGGCGCGATGGCGCTCGGGACGGCGCTCGCGGCGAACGCGGTGTTCGCCTGCGGCCGGTCGGAGAACGAACTCGTCACCCTCGCCCACGTGGCCGAGGTCCGCGCGGGGACCGGCCTCGGCGACGTGGTCGCGCAGGCCCGCGGCGGGATGCCCGTTCGGGTCGAACCCGGCGCGCCGGCCCACGGCCGGATGGACGGCGTCCCCGCGCGCCCCGAAATCGAGTACGTCGCGTTCGGCGGGCTCTCGACGGCCGACGTGCTGTCCGGGGACACCACCACACTCACCGCCGCCGGGGAGACGGCCCTCGAAGCACTCCGCGCCGAGCCCACGCTCGACCGATTCGTCGCCGAGTCGCGGCGGTTCGCCCGCGACGCCGGCCTCCTGACCGGCGGCCGGGTGGAGACCGCCATCGACGACGTGCGCGCGGCCGGTGGCGACGGCTCGATGGCGATGCTCGGCGAGACGGTGTTCGCGGTCGGGACGGGGCTGTCGGACGCCGGCTACGACCCAGAGCGCTGCCGCGTCCACCCCGCCGGCGCGACGCTGCGGAGCGAGTAGGCGGCCGCGAGGCCTCACCGAGCGGTCGGGGGCGTTGCGGAATCCCGCCCGCCCCGATGAGAAAACGTGTTACTGTCGCGGCGACGACCCACCACCAATGAGCGACATCGAGATTCCCGAGAGCCACCCGAGATACCAGTCGCTTCTCACCCGCCACCGCATCGAGGAGGGCGTCGAGAAGGGTATCACGAGCCGGCAGGGACTCATCGCGCAGGGGCGCGGCGAGGCGTTCGATTACCTCCTCGGCGAGCGGACGATTCCGAGCGCGGACGAGGCCGCGCGGGCGGCCGCGGCGCACCTCCTACGCGCCGACCAGCCGGTTATCTCGGTCAACGGGAACGTCGCGGCGCTCTGCCCCGGCGAAATCGTCGAACTCGCGGCGGCCGTCGACGCCGACATCGAAGTCAATCTGTTCAACCGAACCGACGAGCGCATGCGAGCCATCGTCGAGCACCTGCGCGACCACGGCGCGGACGAGGTGAAGGGACTCACCGCCGACGGGCGGATTCCGGGCATCGACCACGAGCGCGCGAAAGTCGACGCCGACGGTATCGGGAGCGCCGACGTGGTCGTCGTCCCGCTGGAGGACGGCGACCGGGCCGAGGCGCTCGGCGCGATGGATAAAGTCGAAATCGTCGTCGACCTCAACCCGATGTCGCGGTCGGCGCAGGTCGCCACGGTCCCCATCGTGGACAACATCGTGCGCGCCGTGCCGAACATCACCGCTCACGCCCGCGACCTGCGGGACGCCGGTGCGACGCGCGAGGAACTGGAAGCCATCGTCGCCGAGTTCGACGCCGACGCTGCTCTCGACGCCGCCGAGCAGGCGATTCGAAGCGGAAGCGACGAGTGAGAACTGGGAGCAAGATTATTTCTGGGTGACACGAGACGTGTCGATATGGACCGTCAACGAATTCTCGTGGTCGTGATGGCAGTCGCTGGCTTCGGAGCCGTGGTCGCCGGCATTCACCAGGAACTGCTCCACGTCGCACCCGGATACGACGGGACGATAACGACGGGATGGGACGGTCAACTCAACCACGAGGAGAACCTGCTAGCGCGACTCGGGGGCCTCGGTGTCGTCGGGGCGCTGGCCGCACTCCGGTGGAAGTACGCCGCAGTCGTCCCAGTAGTAGTCGGTGTCGTCAAAGTCGGCTATTCGCTCGTTGCCGTGTCCCACTACGTCCGGGACCCGGGACTCTACACCACGGTCCAAACGTTCGACGGGACGACGCGATTTGTCCTCGGGGCGGAACCGGTCTTACTCGTCGGCGGCGGCCTCCTGTTCCTCGGTGCCGGCTTCGTCGCGTGGCGAACTCACGGTGAGCGCGCCGCGACTGTACGAGCGTTCACCGACGCGGGACGAAAACAGCATCTCGCGGGATTCCGCGATGAGTGATGACCAGCGACCCCGCCCACAGAAAGTATTTCCACGTTGACAAGCATAGCGACGAGCATGCCCTCCACCGATTCGAGCGCACCCGACGAAGTCGGGGTGACGAACGTACAGGATGCGTCGCCCGACGACGCGACCGACGAGGACGACGAGACTGAGAAGACGATTCTGGACCGCCTCGTCGACGTGCTGTGGATTCTCCCGTGGTGAGCGCCGCTATCCGAATCCGCTCACCAGCACCGCGAGCCACTGCGCCGGGTCGCGTCGCCGGCGCACCTCGACCGCATCGACCCACTTGACCCACTGGAAGCCGCGTCGGTTCGGCGCGACCAGTCGGAGCGGCGCGCCGTGGCCGTGCGAGAGCGGTTCGCCGCCGACCCGGGTCGCCAACAGCATCTCTCGAGCCTCCGCGATGGGGAAGGACCACCGAAAGCCCGTCACCGACCGGACCGTCACCCACCGCGCTGACGAGTGAACACCGGCGCTATCGAGCGCGTCGCCGAGTCTCACGCCGGTCCAGTTCTGCTCGGTGTACCACCCGCTCGTGCAGTCCAAGAGGACCGACCGCGTCTCGTCGGGCGCGAGGTCCGCCCGGTCGAGTTCGAGGGGGCGGTCAACTAACCCCGCGACCGAAAGGGACCACGAGTCGGGGTCGACGGGGTCGGGGTCGTCGGCGACCCAACTCGTCACCGGAAAGGCGTCGTTGCCCTCGCCGGGCGGGAGCGGCCGCGACCCGGTGAATCGGCGACCGACGCCGCGGAGCGCCCCAACCGTCTCGGTCGCCCGGTAGCTCGCCGCGCCGAAGACGAGTATCGCGCCGTACTGGAGCGCCCGGCGTCGCTCCGCGAAGTCGACCGCGCGGGGCGCGCGGAAGCGCGACCGGAGGTGGACGAGAAGGACTGGAATGACGAGCAGGCCGAAGCCGATGTGGACGTTGAGAAGCGTCCAGAAGGCGATTCGGACCTCGACGCCGAGCACCCACGCGATGCCGGTTCCGAGTGCCGCGAGCGCGACGACCGCGAGGAGAATCGAGACGGCTGTGTGGCGGTCCCGGAGCCGCGAGTCGATGACGCGGTGGCGGACCCGATAGAGTTTGAAGCCGACGAGCGCGACCAGCGAGAGGCCGGCGACGCCGTGGACGACGAACAGGAGACCGTTGGCCGGATGGCCGGCCCCGAGGCTCAGCACGCCCGAGAGCGTCTCGAAGACGACGAGCGCGAAGATGGACCAGTCGACCGCCCGCGGCGGCGGTTCGAATCGCCGGAGCGCGCGGGTCGCGCGGCTTGCCATGAGAAGTGATAGCGTTTCGAACGGGAATAGGGTGTCGAGAGAGGCGGCGAGAACGGAGCCGAGTGCGAAACGGAGACGGAGACGGAGACGGAGACGAGCGCGAAAACCGAGCGACGGCTCAGTTGTCGGCCGTCAGCGCCGCGGGAAGGTCCGCCGGGAGGCGGTCGCGGTCGTGTTCCGCCTCGAAGTCGAGGTCGGGACCGACGCCGTAGATGCGCTTGGGGTTGATGTCGCCGTGGCTGACGAAGTAGTGCCGGACGATGTGGTCCATGTTGACCGTCTTTGCGACCCCCGGAAGCTGGTAGAGTTCCTTCGTGTAGTTCCAGAGGTTGTCGTACTCGTGGATGGCCTTCTTGTTACATTTGAAGTGCGTGTGGTAGACGTGGTCGAAGCGAATCAGCGTCGCGAACATCGCGATGTCCGCCTCGGTGAGCACGTCGCCGGCGAGGAACCGCTGGTCGTCGAGGACCTCGTCCCAGTGGTCCAGCGCGTCGAACAGTTCCTCGACGGCCTCCTCGTAGGCTTCTTGGGTCGTCGCGAATCCGGCGCGGTAGACGCCGTTGTTGACCGGCTCGTAAATCTCGTCGATGAGGCGGTCGACCTCCTCCTCGTAGCCGTCGGGGTTGAGGTCCGCGTCGTGCTCGGCGAGGGGGTCGAACGCCTCGTCGAGCATCCGCATGATTTCGCGTGACTCGTTGTTGACGATGGTCTCGCGCTCTTTGTCCCACAGCACGGGCACGGTGACGCGTCCGGTGAACTCGTCGTCGGCGCGGAGGTAGATGTCGCGGAGGAACTCCTCGCCGTACAGCGGGTCCGGGAGGTCCTCGGAGAACTCCCAGCCGTCGTCGATGCGGACGGGTTCGACGAGCGACAGCGAAATCGCGTCTTCGAGGCCCTTCAGTGCGCGCGTCATCGCGGTGCGGTGTGCCCACGGGCACGCCCGGCAGATGTAGAGGTGGTATCGCCCGGCCTCGACCGGGAACCGCTCGTCCTCGCCGACCCAGTTGCGGAAGTCGGTCGTCTGGCGCTCGAACTCGCCGTCTTCGTTGTTGGCGACGAACTTGTCGGTTCGCCACTCGCCTTCGTAGAGCATGTTCATGCTACCACGACCTGGAGTGCTTGCATGTCCGTTCGTTGGGACGTGAACACCAAAAGTTGGGAGGCGACATCGGTGTAACCGGCCGGCGATGGGGGACTAGAGACGCGCGCGCCACCTCGTGTAAGAAAGTCGTCAAAATCGACACAGCCCCGTGTAATTCGATTATACAGTCTCTTTCCCACGACTAACCCGGTGACTGTCAGTTTGAGAAAAAGTCATCATAGATTATGGCAATTGTTGGTACGTCACATGGTGGTACTAGACATTGAGACGGAGGATGGACAGCGCGAGGCGCTTCGCCGGATGCTCACGATACGGGCGTTCGACACGAAGGCGGCCGACCTATTCAGCGACGGCGAACTCCCCGGGTTCGTCCACCTCTACGTCGGTGAAGAAGCGGTCGGGGTCGGCGCGTGTTCGGCCCTCGAATCGGACGACTACATCACGAGCACCCACAGGGGACACGGCCACTGTATTGCCAAGGGACTCGACCCGGACCTGATGATGGCCGAACTGTTCGGGAAGGCCAACGGCTACTGTAACGGCAAAGGCGGGTCGATGCACATCGCGGACGTCGACGCGGGGATGCTCGGGGCGAACGGCATCGTCGGCGCGGGGCCGCCACTGGCGACAGGTGCCGCGCTCACGTCGCACCTGAAAGGAGAAGACACCGTCGCGCTGGCGTTTTTCGGCGACGGCGCGGTCGCACAGGGACAGGTCCACGAGGCCATCAACCTCGCGGCGACGTGGAGCCTCCCGGCGGTGTTCCTCGTCGAGAACAACCAGTACGGCGAGGCGACGCCCGTCGAGAAACAGCACAACGTCCAGAACCTCAGCGAGACCGCGGAGGCGTACAACATCCCCGGCTTCACCGTCGACGGGATGGACATCACCGCGGTCTACGAGGCCGTCAAGGAGGCGCGCAAGCGGGCCGCCGACGGCGAGGGACCGACGTTCATCGAGGCCGAGACGTATCGGTACCACGGCCACTTCGAGGGCGACCAACAGCCGTACCGGACCGAAGAAGACGTGGCGATTTGGAAGGACCGCGACGCCATCGAGTCGTTCAAGCGACGACTCGTGGACGCGGGGGCGATTACCGAAGCCGAGTTCGACGAGATGAAAGCCGAAATCCACCAGCAGATCGAAGACGCCGTGGGGAAGGCGAAGGAGGCGGCGTACCCGGACCCCAGCGAGGCGTACGAAGACATGTTCAACGCGGCCGTCCCGGAGATTAGCGACTTCTCCAGCGGGATGCGGGCCGACGGAGGTGAGAACCGATGAGCACCGAGACCAGCAGCGGAACCGGCCCGGACCAGACGAAGGAGATGACCATCCGCGAGGCGATTCGACTCGCCCTCCGCGAGGAACTCGAACGCGACGACGACGTGTTCGTCATGGGCGAGGACGTCGGCAAGTTCGGCGGCGTCTACGAGGTCACGGGCGACCTCGTCGAGCAGTTCGGCGAGACGCGCGTCCGCGACACGCCCATCAGCGAGGCCGGCTTCATGGGCGCGGCGGTCGGCGCGGCGGCGACCGGGACGCGGCCGGTCGTCGAAATCATGTTCTCGGACTTCATCGGCGTCTGCTCCGAGCAGATAATCAACCAGATGGCGAAGAACCGCTACATGTTCGGCGGTAAAACGGAGATGCCCGTCACCGTCAGAACGACCGAGGGCGGCGGGAGCGGCGCGGCCAGCCAGCACTCCGGGACGATTCACACGTGGTTTGCCCACTTCCCGGGCGTGATGGCCGTCGCGCCCGCGACGCCGGCGTCCGCAAAGGGCCTGTTGAAGTCGGCCATCCGGTCGGACGACCCAGTCATCGTCTTCGAGAACAAGCAGATATACGAACAGAAAGGCGAGGTACCGCTCGACGAGGACTTCACCATCCCAATCGGCACCGCGAGCGTCGAGCGCGAGGGCGAGGACGTGACCGTCGTCGCCACCCAACGCATGGTCGGCGAGTCGCTCGAACTCGCCGAGGAACTCGCGGGCCAGACGAGCGTCGAGGTCATCGACCTCCGGTCGCTCTACCCGATGGACACCGACACGCTGGTCGAGAGCGTCGGAAAGACCGGCCGCCTCGTCATCGCCGACGAGAGCCCGCTGTCGTACGGAACTCACGCCGAGGTGGCGACGCGCGTCATGGAAAACGCGTTCTACAGCCTCGACGCCCCCATCCAGCGGGTCGGCGTCGCCGACGTTCACATCCCCTTCAGCCCCGCGCTCGAAGAGGAAGTGCTCCCCAGCGGCTCCGACGTGGAGGCCGCAATCAACCGCATCGTGTAAGTGACGACCACTATCGGGCTCGTCGTCAACCCCGCCGCGGGCCGCGACATCCGCAGACTCACCGGCGGCGCGAGCGTCAGTAACAACTACGCGAAACGCCGCACCGCGGGCTGCGTCCTCGCGGGACTGACGCTCGTCGACGACGTGGAGGTGCTCGTCATGCCCGACAGCACGGGGCTCGCCGACCGCATCGTCGACGACGCGCCCGACGACCTCGGCGTCGAGTTCGTGGACATGACGGTCACCGCGTCGGGACGGGACAGCCGAGCGGCCGCGGCCCACTTCGCGGACCACGCCGACGCCGTCGTCGTCCTCGGCGGCGACGGCACGACGCGAGACGTGGCCCAGACCATCGGCGACGTGCCGGTCGTGAGCATCTCGACGGGGACGAACAACGTCGTCCCGACGCCCGTCGACGGCACCGTTGCGGGCGCGGCCGCCGGCCTCGTCGGAAGCGGGGCCGTCCCCACCGCGGAGGCGACGACGCGCCACGGAACCATCGAGGTCGACGTCGTCCGGTCTGAAGAGACGACGGTCATCCGCGGACTCGCGACCGTCGGCGTGCTCGACCGACCCTTCGTCGGTACACGGGCGATTCTCGACCCGAGCGACATCGTCGGCGGCGTCGTCTCGCGCTCGTCGCCCGCGGAAATCGGGCTCTCGGGCATCGCCGGCGGCCTCGTTACGCACCGACCGGACGACCCCGGCGGCGTCGGCTTCCGACTGGCCCGTGCGGGCGAGAACGAAGCGACCGCCCCAACGACGGTCAGGGCGATTACCGTCCCCGGAACCCTCTCGACGGTCGACGTGGCCGAACACCGCGTCCTCGACGACCGTGAGGACTACGCGTTCGAGGTGGACCGCGGGGTCATAAGCGTCGACGGCGAGCGAGAACACGAGGTTCGGGACGGGACCGTCCGCCTCCGTCCGGTGAGCGACGGCCCGCGACTGGTCGACGTCGAGTCGGTCCTCGAACGGGCTGCCGACGAGGGACGCTTCAGGCTCGGGTGAGCCTCTTTCACCGCCCGCCGGCGGCGATGACGAGCGACCACGGGTTCTCGACGTGTTCGACGAGCGTGCCGAGCATGCGGGCGGCGTCCGCCCCGTCGACGATGCGGTGGTCGAACGACAGCGAAAAGGAGATGACCCGCCGGACGGTCACGTCGCCGTCGTCGGTCGGCACGGCCTCCCGGCGAATCGTGTTGACGCCGAGGATGGCGACCTGCGGCGGGTTGATGACCGGGTCGAACGACTCGACGCCGAGGACGCCGAGGTTCGAGACGGTGAACGTGCCCCCGGAGAGGTCGTCCATCGTGAAGTCACCCGACAGCGCCCGCTGGGTGACCTCGGCGCGAGTCTCGGCGAGTTCGGCGAGCGACAGCGAGGCCACGTCGCGGACGACCGGTGCGATGAGTCCCTCGTCGATGTCGACCGCGACGCAGACGTTGTGTTCCCCGTGGAGCCTGTGGACGCCGTCCTCGAAGGTCGCGTTGAACGCGGGGTGTTCGTCGAGCGACGCCGAGAGCGCGAGCAGCAGCACGTCCGTTATCGACACGTCCACGCCGAGGGCGTCGTCGGCGGCGTTCGCCGCGGCGAGCAGTTCCTCCGCGTCGGCGCGCCGGTCGACCGTGACGTGGACCGCCTCGCGGTAGCTCTCGCCGAGGCGGTCGGCGATGGTGCGGCGCATCCCCGACAGCGGCCGCTCCGTCTCGACCGGTTCGCTCGCGGCGGTCGCGTCGGTCGCGTCGTCGCCGGCGGCCGCGGAGTCGGTTGCCGCCGCGCTCGCGCCGCCCGCCGCCCGCACGTCGGACTCGGTGATGCGGCCGTTCTGTCCCGTGCCTTCGACCGCTGCGATGTCGACGCCGAGTTCGCGGGCGAGGCGACGGGCGCTCGGCGGGGCGAACACGCGCTTTTCGGCCGCCGCGACCGTCGCTCCGGCGTCGTCGGTCTCGGCGGGCGCCGCGGAGTCCGCGGCGGCCTCCACATCGCTCTCGGTGATTGCCCCCTGCGGACCGGTGCCCTCGACGGCCGTGAGGTCGACACCGAGGTCGTCCGCGAGTCGCTTCGCACGCGGCGACGCGCGGACCTCGCCGTTCCCCGACGTCCCGTCCGACCCGCTCGACCCTTGCTTCGTGACCGACGAGGCGTCGCCGGTCGCCGCCGCCGTCTCAGTCGTCTCGGTCGCGCCCGAGTCCGCCACCGCGTCGTCGGTCCCGGCGGATTCGTCGCCGCCCTCACCGACGCCCGCGTCCGCCTCCAACTGGGAGATGTCCTCGTCCGCGCCGGCGACGATGGCTAACGCGCCGCCGGGCGCTGTCGACTCGCCCTCAGCGAGAACGACACGCCGCAGGACGCCGTCTTCCTTGGCGTCAATCTCCGCCGTCGTCTTCTCCGACTCGATTTCGGCGATTGGCTCGCCCTCGGTGACCTCGTCGCCCTCCGAGACGAGCCACGCCGAGAGCTCGCCTGACTTCATCTCCAACCCCAGTTTGGGCATCTTGACTACGTACGCCATGGTAGTGACATACACAATAGAACATGATATACCTAGGTCGCCGCGGCCGCAGTCAACAGCTTTTACTACTAGGTGGTATCACTAGGTGATATGTCGTTCGACGGATTCACCGACGCGACAGAAGCACAGGTCACACGCGCGATTTCGGACTCGTGGATGGAGGAGTTCCGCGAGCGCACGGACACCGAAGTCATCGTCGTGGGCGGCGGGCCCTCCGGGCTCGTCGCGGCCAAGGAACTCGCCGAGCGCGGCGTCGACGTGACCATCGTGGAGAAGAACAACTACCTCGGCGGCGGCTTCTGGCTGGGCGGCTTCCTCATGAACAAGGTGACCGTCCGCGACCCGGCCCAGCGCGTCCTCGACGAGCTCGGCGTCCCCTACGAGGAGAGCGACGAGGCCGAGGGGCTGTACGTCGCCGACGGCCCGCACGCCTGTTCCGCACTCATCAAGGCCGCCTGCGACGCCGGCGCGAAAATCCAGAACATGACGGAGTTCACCGACGTCGTCCTCCGCGAGGAAGACCGCGTCGGCGGCATCGTCATGAACTGGACGCCGGTCCACGCGCTCCCGCGGGAACTCACCTGCGTCGACCCCATCGCGGTCGAGTCCGACCTCGTGCTCGACGCGACGGGCCACGACGCGGTCGTCCTCTCGAAGCTCTCCGAGCGCGGCGTCCTCGACGTGAACGGCATCGAACACGCCAAGGAACACAACACGGGCATGGACAAGACCGCCGACGGCGAGTACGGCGCGCCCGGCCACGACTCGCCCGGCCACGACTCGATGTGGGTCTCCGAGAGCGAAGACAGCATCGTCGACGCGACGGGTGTCGTCCACCCCGGCGTCGTCGCCTCCGGCATGGCCGTCGCCACCGCCCACCACCTGCCGCGTATGGGGCCGACCTTCGGTGCCATGCTGCTGTCCGGCCGACAGGCGGCGCAGTCCTGTCTCGACGAACTCGGCCGCGACGCGCCCGAAGTGAGCATCTCCGGGCCCGCTCCGGCCGACGACTGACCGTCTCCCGACGGTCCGATTGTCGGTTCCCCCGACGCCTCTGACACTTGTTTCGGGTCGCTCCCGACCCGTTTTCGACGTATCGCAGACTCCCCGAAAGTGACGACAGCGCGGCGCTCGGAACGCTTCTCACTCCACGACGCCCGCACGAACCCGCGCGAAGCCGAGGGCGTGGGTCGTCTCGTGGGACACCCGACACCGCGATTCGAGCGCCCGATGGGCCGCGACGAGCCGCCGATTCAGCAGCTTCGTCGGCGAGGCGCGCATGGTGCGCGACCCCGGCGGCGCGGTGGCGCGGACGAGCGCCCGAAACACCGGGTTGAGCGGCCGCCAGCGCGGGTCGGTCGTCTCCGCGAGGTCCACGAGACAGAGTCGCCCGCCGGAGCCGACGAGGTCCGCCCACGACGAGACGACGGCCGCGGAGTCGTCGAACATCCCCGAGACGAAGGTGGCGAGGAGAGCGTCCGGGTCGTGGGGGACGCCGGCGGCGTCGGTCGGTCGAATCGGCGGGCGGGTCGCGTCGGCGCGGACGAGGTGGACCTGCGGGAACTCGCGGGTTCGCTCGCGGGCCACGTCGAGGACGCCGGGAGAGAAATCGACGCCGACGACGGTTCCCTCGGGGCCGACGCGCTCCGCGAGGTACGGAAGGTTCGCGCCCGTCCCGCAGCCCATCTCGACGACCGTCTCGCCCGGGTCGAGCGCGAGCGCGTCGGCGGCTTCGGTTCTGACGCTCCCGACGCCGGGCGCGCGGCGGGCGAGCGCGTCGTACAGCGTCGCCCAGCGGGTGTAGAACGACTGGGCGACCGACGACGGGGAACGGGACTGTTCGGCTGTCATGGGACGGACCTCAGAGCAGGACGCGGACCACGTCGGCGACGGCGGGCGCGTCGGGGCCGAGGATGTACGTGATGGGTTCGATGCCGTAGCCGCCGCTCTGGTAGACGACGAACGTCTCCGGCAGGTCGCGGCCGGTGAGGTGTTCGCGGACCGGGTCGGTCGGCGCGTCCGGGTCGAACTCGATGCACTCGTAGCCCGCGGCTTCGAGGTCCTCGATGACGCCCGCGTCGTAGACGATGTTGAGCGCGGCGTTCACGTCGGCACCGGCGGCGCGAGCCGAAAGCAGGACGCCCGCGACGTGGCCGCTGACGCCGAACTCGGGTTCGCCGGGGACGGTCGCCTGCCCCTTCACGTCGAAGATGCGGCCGGGGATGGCGGCCACGTCGTCGACGCTGTCGGCGTCCGGGAGCGACTCCACGAGGTTGGAGCCGACGTTCGGGATGAGCCCCGCGAAGCCGGAGGTGTTCGTGAGCATGCGGAGGCCGCGGCGGACCGACGAGCGGACCTGCTCGACGGTTCGGAGGCGACCCTCGGGGTCGTGGATGCTCCGGAAGCCGTCGTGGGAGGCGAGTTCGGGCATCTCCGCTTCGTGGAGATCGGACAGGAGGTCGCCCTCTTCGAGTTGGCGGATGAGGACCTCGGCCTCGACGAGCGCCTGCACGGGCGTCATGTCGCCGGTGGCGAGGCCGTCGCCGACGCGGGAGACGAGGTCGACGACGCGGGGGTCGGTGGCGACCCGCTCGTTCGTGGCGACCTCGCCGTGGGCGTACTTCGAGACGGCGCTCTGGCTGATGCCGAGCGCCTCGGCGACCTCCGACTGGGTGAACCCGCGGTCGCGGAGGTCCTCCGCGAGGAGCGCGCGGAACGTCGGGAGGAACGCGTCCACGACGATTTCTTCGATGAACTTCATTCGTCGCCACCGAACTCGGGGTCCGAGCTGAGCCGCGACGCCTGCGGCCCGCGCTGGCCCTGATACTTCGAGCCGCGTTCGACCCCGTAGGGGCGGTCGGCGGGCGACTTCATCTCCGTGAACACGAGCTGTGAGATGCGCATCCCGGGGGTGAGCGCGACCGGCGCGGTGCCGAGGTTCGACAGTTCGAGCGTGATTTGGCCCTCGTAGCCGGGGTCGACGATGCCGGCGGTCGCGTGGATGACGACCGCGAGGCGACCGAGGGAAGAGCGCCCCTCGACGGTCGCCAGCAGGTCGTCCGGAATCGCCACGCGCTCTTTGGTCGTGCCGAGGACGAAGTCGCCGGGGTGGAGGATGAAGTCGTCGCCCTCCGGGACGTGCGTCTCGCGGACGTACTCGGAGACTTCGTGCTCTCGGTTCGGGTGGATACAGGAGATGTTCGTGCGCTGGAACTCCAGGAATTCGGTGCCGAGGCGGAGGTCGACGCTCGCGGGCTGGACCTGCATGTCCACGTCGTCTATCGGGTCGACCACGAGGTCACCCTCGGCGAGGCGAGCGAGGATGTCCGAGTCGGAGAGTATCATACTCGAAGGGAGCGCGTCGCGGACAAGTAAATCCACCTTTCGACGGGAGACACCGCCGCGTCTCGGCGCGGAGACGACACCCCGCTCGGCGCGGCTCAGACGAGTTCGAACAGGAGGCCGACGAGGCTCAGGCCGACAGTGACGACCGCGGCCGACTCGACGTCAAGGTCGCGGGCGCGGGCCATCCCGTAGGTCCGGACGTACGTCGCCCACGCGACCGTGACGACCACGACGACCCCGCTGACGAGGCCGAACCCGGACAGCGCGGACTGCATCGCGGTGACCGCGGCCTCGGGAGTCGACGGGAGGTCGATTCGCGGGAGGGCGTAGGCGAGGTAGCCGGCGAGCGCGACGGCGCGGGCCGCGCTCGGGGCCATGCCCCACGCGGCGACCGTCAGGGACTCGGCGAAGCCGCCCTCGCCGCCGACGAGCGACGTGCCGAGGTGGAGCATCGCCCCCTCGAAGAGCCAGAACAGCGGCACGCCGACGAGCATCGCCCACGGGACCCACGAGATTTCGTCCCAGACGAGGTCGCCGAGGCGCTCGTCGAGCTGTTCGGGGACCGAGGAGTCACAGCCCGCCGGCGCGTCCATGTCGGCGAACGGACCGCCCGCTTCGTAGTTTTCGCACATCCACTCGGGGGCGTGCGCGGGATTGTCGACGCTGACCTGCTGGTCGAGCTGTTGGGTGAACGTGACGAGGATGCCGCCGGTGGCGGCCGCGACGACGAGCGTCACGAGCGCGACGACGGCGAGCGCCCGCTTGGTGCCGAGCGGTCGCGTCCGCGACGCGAAGTACTCGCGCGGCTTGAGGAGGGGCGTTCGGGGACCTGCCATCAGTCGAACCACGGAGATGTCGGTGAAATGTCTTCTGCCCCGCACGCGACGCCCGCGATGGGAGGACATTTACCGCGTCGGCGGGGAGTAGCGGGCATGAAACAGGCCATCGTCGCACGCGCCGACCTCGGCATGGGCCGGGGGAAGCTCGCCGCGCAGGTCGCCCACGCCTCGCTGTCCGCCTACGAGGACACCGACTCGCAGACCCGGAAGCGCTGGAAGGGCGAGGGACAGAAGAAAGTCGTCCTCAAGGCCAACGGTGAGTCCGAACTGTTCCAACTCGCCGACAAGGCCGAGCGGGCGGGCATCCCCCACGCCATCATCCGCGACGCGGGGCACACGCAGCTCGACCCCGGCACGGTGACGGCGCTGGCGGTCGGCCCCGCCGACGACGAATCGGTCGACCGCGTGACCGGCGACCTCTCGCTGTACTGATGCGCGAGGCACACCCGCTGGAGCGCGCGGTCGGCATCGACAGCTACGTGAGCGACGCCGACGGCGTCGGCGGCCGCCTTCGCGTCGCTCCCGAGGACTTCCGCGTGCGCGAACTCGAACTCGACTCGCTGAACGTCCGCCCACCGGACGCGCCGACCGGCGACTTCCCGAACCTCGTGCTCCGCGTCACTCTCCGCGGCTGGGACACCAATGACTTCGCGGGGCGGCTCTCGGACGAACTCGACGCGAGTAGAGAGCGCGTCTCGTGGGCCGGCACGAAGGACAAACACGCCGTGACGACCCAACTGTTCACCGTCAACGGCGGCGACGCCGACGACGTGCCCGAGATTCCGAACGCCGACATCGAGGTCGTCGGCCGCCTCGGCCGCACGCTGAACTTCGGCGACCTCGCGGGCAACGGCTTCCGCATCCGCGTCCGCGACCCCGAACACCCCGAAAACGCCGCGGCCGTCACCGACGCTCTCGCCGAGTTCGGCGGCCGCGACGAGCGCGTCGGCGTCCCGAACTTCTTCGGCCACCAGCGGTTCGGCAGCATCCGCCCCATCACCCACAAAGTCGGCCTGCACGTCGTTCGCGGCGAGTGGCGGGAGGCCGTGTTGGCGTACTGCGGCGGACCGACCGAAGACGAACCCGAGGAAACACAGGCGGGCCGCGCCGTCGTCGACGAGGAAGCCGCGTCGGCCGACCCCGACTGGCACCGCGCGCTCGACCGGATTCCGGGCTACCTCGGCTACGAGCGCGGCATGCTCCACCGACTCGCCGAGGACGGCGCGGAGACCGACGAGGACTGGCGCAACGCGCTCGAATCGGTCCCGTCGAACCTCCAGCGACTGTTCGTCAACGCCGCGCAGTCCTACGCGTTCAACCGGATGCTCTCGGAGCGCCTCGACCGCGGCCTCCCGTTCGACGAACCCGTCGAGGGCGACGTGGTCTGCTTCGCCGACCGCGACGCGCCCGAGGGGCTGGAGCTCCCCGACGTGAGCCGGCTCCAGACCGCGACGGGCCGCCGCGTCGAGGTCATGGGCCGACACATCGAACGCGGCCGCGCGTTCGTCACGGCCCCGCTCGTCGGCACCGACACCGAACTCGCCGAGGGCGAACAGGGCGACATCGAGCGGGCCGTCCTCGACGACCTCGACCTCGAACCGGGCGACTTCGACCTCCCAGGCAACTTCCGGTCGACCGGGACGCGCCGGGCGATGCTCGTCCGCACCGACCTCGACGTGGACCGCGAGGGCGGCGACGGCGATGGCGACGCTGGCGACGCTGGCGACGACCTCGTCTTCGACTTCGCGCTCCCCCACGGCTCGTACGCGACGGCCGTGATGCGCGAGTACCTGAAGGCCGGCCCGCTCGACCTCTGAAACGGAAATCGAGACGCGAACCTCGAAGCTACTGTTTTGCGGCGCTCGCGGCGGGGGTCGTATCTGTCCGTCGCTCGGCGTCCGCGGTGCGCGTGGTCGCGTAGCCGATAGCAGCGAACGGAAGCGAAAAGAGCGTCGCGGTGACCGCGAATCCGACCGCGAGGCCGACGGTCTCCAGCCGGAAGCCGGCAGCCTCCGCGGCCGGCGGGAAGTACGACCACGCGGGGATTGCGAACGCGAGCGCCGAGACCGTCGCGCCGAGGCGGAACCGGCCGCGGGCGCTGGCGACGCCGAGCGCGTAGCCGACCGCCAGCGGGAGCGCCAGCGTCGCGGTTCGGGCCACCGAGGGGCCGGCGACGAGCGACGCGACGACACCGCCGAGCGCCACGGGGGCCATCGCGTACAGCGACCCGGTGACGACGCCCTCGGCGTTCGAGCGACCGGCGAAGACGGCACCGCCGGCGGCGAGGAGCGCGACGCCCGCGCCGGCGACGACGACGGGTCTGTCGCGGGCGAAGACGACGACGAGCGGGACGGCCGCGGAGGCGACGAGCGCGAACGCGAGTTCGGCGGTCGTCCGCGTGTCCGAGGGGTCGCGGTGGGCGACGAACGCGCGGAAGCTCCCGGCGGCGACCCACGCGAGAACGGCGAAGAGCGCCGTCGAGAGGGGCGCCGCCCGGCGGAGGTACGAGGCGACAGCGAGACCCGTGTCGAGCGCCGACTGGCCCAGTTGCGTGGCGAGGCGGACGGTCGTCTCGGGGTCGAGCGCGAGCGCGACCAGTCCGACGAAACCGGCGAGCGCGAGCGGCGACAGCGACGCGAGAAGGGCGCGGCGGCGCATACGGAGTGGACTCTCGGACACGGGGACGAATATGTTTCGCTGGGCGAACCGCGCGCCGGGGACCGCGGCGCGGCCGCCCCGACCCGCATAAACGGCCTTTTGTACGCGCACGCCCGACACGTCGATATGCACTGTCGGCGGTGTGGAAACCCGTTAGAGAAGCCGGGAGACTACTGTCTCACCTGCAATACCGCCAACTGCGACGCCGTCGTGGCCGTCTTCGAGGCCGACCGCGCGACGCTGACGTTTCTCGACGAGGAAGACGTAGTCGGCGAGACGACGGTCACGACGATTCCCGAGTCGGACGACGAGACGAAGGTCGTCCAACTCCGCAACTTCGCCGGCCTCGTCGCCGACGAGATTCGGCGCAAGCGCCCCGGGACCGTGTACGCCGCGGGCGAGCGCGACCCGCTCCGCGAGACGCGCGCCCAACTCCACCACGAGTTCTACCGCGTCTCCGACGACGACCCGGTCCGGCGCGTCCTCGACACCCGCGGCGAGCGGACGCTGGAGGTCGTCGACATCCCGCCCGCGGAGAAGTTGGGCGGGAGCCACAGCACGCTCATCGGCGGGCGACGGGGTCGCCGGGCAATCGGCGTCGTCGCCGGCCACCCGCACGTCAAGAAGGTCATTCCGGGCCCCATCGACGCCGGGGGCACCGGGTCGCGGACGGGGCTCCGGGCAAAGGTCACCCGCGCCGACGACAACGGCAACGTCAGACTCCTCCTGCGAGACGGGTCGAGCGTCCAGGAGAACCGCATCGTCACGACGGCGATGAACCGCGAGACGGGCGAGCGCGTCCGCGACGACCTGAACGAGGCGCTGCGAGAAGACGAGTTACAAGACACGTAGCGGAGGAAAACACGCCGAGTCGGCGTCGGCGTCGGCGTTGGAGTCGGAGTCGAGTGGCCGACTCAGGCCGACTCGGCGGTCCCCTCCGAAACCGTCTCGATGTGAATCGGCTCGGCTTCGGCCGCTGTTTCTTCCCGTTGCGTTTCGTACCACGCGACCGTCTCGGCGATGGCGTCTTGCAGCGGCGTCGCCTCGACGGCGTCGCCGAACGTCTCGCGGAACTTCGCGTCACGGACGACGTACGGCTCCTCGAAGGCGTAGCGCATCTCCGAGAGTTCCTTCAGCGGCGCGCTCAGGTAGCCGCCGAGGGTCAGTGCGAGCCCCGGCGCGGCGATGATGTGCGGAAAGCCCGGGTCGACGTCGGCGGCCTCGTAGACGAGGTCGACGAAGCGGCGCGTCGAGACCGTCTCGGGGTTTGGGACGTGCCAGACCTCGCCGAGGGCCTCGTCGCGCTCGCCGAGGAGGACGAGCGCCCGCGCGAAGTCAGGGACGTAGGTGTAGGTGTGGGCGAGTCGCGGGTCGCCGAACACCTTCGCGCGCTTACCCGCGACGGCGGCCCCGAACACCTGCTCGCCGACGGCCGACTCGCGGACGCGCGGGCCGAAGAAATCGCTGGCGCGGCCGATGGTGGCCTCGATGCGACCCGCCTCGTGGGCGTCGAGGACGATATCGGCGCACTCGGCTCTGGTCTGGCCCTTCGGGCCGGTGGCGGCGTACGGGAGGTCCTCGGTGAGACGGGCCTGCACCGGGCCGTACATGTAGAGATTCTCGGCGACGACGAGACGCGCGCCGGCGGCTTCGACGCCCGCGACGATGCCGCGGGTGAGGTCGGGAAACAGTTCGGGCCACTCGTCGTACGGCGGTTGAGCGCAGTGGTAGACGACATCCGCACCCGCGAACGCGGCGACGGCGCGGTCGGGGTAGAGCACGTCGGCGAGGCGGCTCTCGACGCCCTCGGGGAGGAAGTCGGGTTCGTGGCGCGTCACCGCGGCCACGTCCGCCCCGCGCTCCCTGAGCTGTTCCATCACCGCGAGTCCGACCGGGCCGGCACCAACCACCACGTGTTGTGTCATGGTCTCCCGTACGCGCGCCGGCGACAAAGCGGTGTCTAGGCCCGTCACATGCCGAGACGACTCGTAGGGTTTATCCATACCGGCGAGGTAGTTCGCGGTACTATGGCCGACAAGAAGGCTCGATCCGTCGGTAGTTCCGGGCGCTTCGGCGCGCGGTACGGCCGCGTCGCTCGACGCCGCGTCAAGGAAATCGAAGCAGAGATGCGCAACTCCAAAGTCGACGGCGACGACGTCACCCGCGTCGGAACCGGCATCTGGAAGAACGAAGAGACCGGTGAGGTCTTCACCGGCGGTACCTACCGCCCGCAGACCCCCGCAGGCAAGCAGGTCCGCCGTTCCATCCGCGCCGCGCTCACCGGCGAGGACGAATAACTCCCAAGTAGCCTCGACTCTTCACATCTCACAATGAGCTACAAGTGTTCCCGGTGCAAGCGCGATGTCGAACTGGACGAGTTCGGTGGCGTCCGCTGTCCGTACTGCGGGCACCGCGTCCTGCTGAAGGAGCGGTCCCCCAACGTCAAAGAAGTCGCCGTCGAGTAGCGTGCGTCCAGCGCACAGCGCTTCGCTCGAATTCGACTATTCTGAGGAGCGGCGCGCACGCGTCGTCGAGCGGAGCGTCGCCGTCGAGGAAGGCGAGATAGACGACGCCCGGTCCGGTGCCCGCGTCGACCGCGAGGGACGGACCGTCGTCGTCACCGTCGAGGCCGACGACCTCGTCGCGCTCCGCGCGGGCGTGAACTCGTGGATACGCCTCGTCGAGACCGCAGAGCGCGTCGCGGACGTCGGCGAGCCACTGTCCGGGTCCGCGTAGGAGACCGCGGGTGTTTTAGGGCCGGCGTCCCGTCGGTTCGGGTATGCAGGGAAGTCTGCCGCCGGAAGCCCAAGAGAAGCTCGAAGAACTGCAGAACCTTCAGGAGACCGCCCAGAACGTCTCCGAGCAGAAGCAGTCCTCCGAGACCGCGCTCAACGAAGCACAGACGGCGCTCACCACGCTCGAGGAAATCGACGCTGACTCCAAGATGTACCGCGAGGTCGGCGAACTCCTCATCGAGACCGACTACGAAGCAGCCAAGGACGACCTCGAAGAGAAGGTCGAGAGCCTCGAAGTGCGCGTCGAACAGCTCACGAAGCAGGAGACGCGCGTGCAGGAGAAGTTCGAGAGCCTGCAGGAAGAACTCCAGCAGATGCTCCAGGGCGGCGCGGGCGGCGCGGGTCCGATGGGCCCCGGCGGCGCGTAAATGCCACAGCCGACGGACGAAGAAGTGGTCCAGACCGCCGCGGAGGCGGCTGAGGGCCTCATCTTCGCCCGCTTCAAGCAGTCTCGCGTCAAGGACTTCGACGTCACCGTGACGTTCGAAGACGGCGTCCTCGACGTTGACGTGTACGTCAACGCGCCCGACGACGCCGACGACGCGGAAGCCGTCGCCGAGGAGGCGGCGCTGACGGCGCAGGAGGCCGTGGACGAACTGTTCGCGGCCGCCGACGAAGAGTAAGGGACGTTCTCGCGGGCACCCCCCGCACTCGCTTTCTCCCGGTGAGCGACGGCGCTGTCCCGAGCGACGCTGTGCCGGTCGGCGCACGGGCCGACCGCGAAATATTCGGGCGATGATTTTTGGATTCCGTAAGTATCACCGCAGTTCGGTGTGCGATCCCCCGACACAATTAAACGTGATAGTGGTGTATGTTATCGTATGTCAATTAGACGGACGCCGAGAGGAACGACTGCGTTGGACCGGTTACGAGAGCGATACACCGAAGCCGACCTGACCTGTTCGAAGTGCGGCTTCACCGACGACGACGGCGAGTGGTCGGCAAAGACGTCCGGGTCGAGCGTGTTCTACCGGCGCGTCTGCCCCAGTTGCGGCGCTATCGAGACGCGAACCCTCTCGCTGAAGTAGTTCGACGGGCTGGTTGCTCGTCGCTCGAACCGAGTCGTGAGTGGCGACGCGAGCGGCAGGAGAACAGGAGTAGGCGACGGGTGACGGTGAATCGTCCGTCTATCCGTCTAGGCGAGGAAGAACACGAGCAGGCTGACGGCCATCGCCGCGAGGATGAGCGCGAGCGCGAGCGCCCCGCCCATCGAGACGACGACGTTGGCGTGGCTGGCGAGCGTCTCGGTGCGATCGTTGCCGAAGATCGTCACCTCGGCGCGCTCGGTCGCCATGCCGGCGACGACGGGTTCGCTGTCCGCGAGCGCCTCGTCGACGAGGCGGTCGATGGTCTCGCGGAGTTCGTCGGGGTCGATGGCCGCGCCGACCTGGTTTTCCGCCTCGACGGTGTTGACGATGTGCGTGTCGGTCGTCATCACCTCGGCCACGTCGGCTTTCGCGTTCGGCCCGGTCGTGAGTCCCTCGACGATGCGGTCGCGCAGGCCCGGTTCCATGTTGTTCCCGTCGATGAGAACGTACGCGGTCGTCTGGTCGCCGACGGTGGTCGCGGCCACGCGGATGCCCAGCGGGCCGATACCCTCCCGGGGCGTCCAGTCGGTCGGGTCGAACGCCGTCCCCAAGGTGAGCGAGGCGTGCGACGACGCGGAGAGTTCCTCGCCCGCGAGGCCGGCGGCGGTAATCATGTCGAACGACCGTTTGCTCCCCGGGGTGACGTGACCGAGGTCGGCTCCTTGGAGTCCGTTGTTACAGTTGTGGGCGTCGACGAGGAGCACGTCCCGGAGGCCGCTTGTGCGGGCCTCGGCGGACGCCGAGAGGCCGACCGCGTACTCGACGTCGTCGGCGAACTGCGGGGCGTACGTCGACACGAGGAGCGCGTCGTCGCCGAAACGCTGGCCGAGCATCTTCGCGTCGCCGGACTGCACGCGGACGCTTTCTGTCACGTCGGGGCTGTACTCGATGTTCTCGTAGGCGTCGTCGGCCGCGTCGAGGACCACGTCGACCTCGCGCTCGGTCACGAGGTTGAAGTCGTGGCCGGCGGTCGCGTGCGGCGGGAACGCGAGCCCCTCGGAGCGTCGGGCGACGCGTTCGGGGAAGTTGCCGCCGCCGATTTCGCCCATCGGTCCGGGGTGAATCATCGGCAGGACGAAGCGGGCCTTCTCGGTGCCGTCCTCGCGCTCGAACGAGAGCACGGTGACGGGGACGATTGCCTCCTGGCCGAGCTGTTCGAAGAAGTCCTCCAGCTCGCGGGTCCCCTCGGCGATGTGGCCGATGAAGCCGCGGATGAAGTCGAGGACGGACACCCCGAGGCTCCGACGCCACGGGCGGTCGACGATGCGGAGGAAGACGTAGACGCCGAGGGCGTACACGACGCAGGTGATAGCGAGGAGTTGGAAGTGGCTCAGGGCGATAGCCGACAGCTCCGGGGGTGCCCGGTCGGGACGGGCGAGATACGGCATCAGATAGGCGTCGAGGATGGGACCGCCGACCTCGAAGAAGCGGAGCGTCCCGCTGTAGACGAACAGGAGCGCGGCGGACGTGAGCGTCTGGATGCTCGCCGGGACCGCCGCGATGAGCAGCGACGACCGCGAGACGGCCATCACGATGAGCAGGCGGAAGGCGAACACCGACGCGAGGGCGACCACGAGCGCGTCGAAGATGAACGTCTGGCCGAGGCCGGTGAAGACGGAGACGATGGCGGCTCCGGTGAGGAACGTGACGATGATTACCTCGCCGGCGAGCGCGAGGAGCGACGAGCGGTTGTGCGTCAGCTTCCCGCCGACGAACCGGTCGACGCCGGTGGTCCCGAACGCCGCGACGACGGTCGGAATCCCGATGAAGAAGATGCCTTCCCAAGCGTCTCTCCCGAGGAAGAAGATGCCCCGCCACGAGCTGGCGATGTCCCCGGAGTCGAACGCCCCGATACCCGCCATCGCGGCGACGAGCAGGGCGAACCCGAGACTCGTGTACCAGCTGGGCGCGCGGAAGATGAACCGCGAGAGCCCGGCGAGGTCGCTCTGGGTGGAGGTCATTTCCCGAACAGACAGAACGGAGGCCGGTAAATGTCTCGGCTTGCTTCCGAGGAACGACTGTGAGAGACCGCGTCGTGTCGCCGGATTGCGGTTTTCCGCCGCGGCGACGGAGGGAAAGCGGGGCGTCGCCGCGGAGAACGCAGTTGCGGTCGAAGACGACCGACCGCTCACAGATGCCGATTACCGCTCGCAGATGTCGATGAAGTTCTCGAAGACTTCCTCGCCCTCGGCGGTGTGGGCGACCTCGGGGTGCCACTGGACGCCGTAGAGGTCGCGGTCGGCGTCGCTCATGGCCTCGATGGTACACACGTCGCTCGTGGCGGTGTGGGTGAAGCCCTCGGGAACCTCCTTGACCTCGTCGGCGTGGCTGGCCCAGACGCGGGTCTCGGGAGCGAGCGAGCCGATGAGCGGGTCGTCCTCGTCGAGGATTTCCACGTCCACGTCGGCGTAGCCGCCGTAGTCGCCGGAGCCGACGCGACCGTCGAGTTCTTCGGCGAGAATCTGCATGCCAAGACAGATGCCGAGGACGGGGACGTCGAGGTCGAGGTAGTCGGGACAGCGGCCGATGCGGTCCATGTCGGGGCCGCCGGAGAGGACGATGCCGTCCGCGTCGATGTCCGCGGGGTCGGTGTCGTTGTCGACGAGTTCGGTGTCGACGCCGAGGTCGCGGAGCGCGCGCCGTTCGAGGTGGGTGAACTGCCCGTGGTTGTCGATGACGACGATGCGGGTCATGTCCCGGATTGGACCACCGTGCCTAAAAGTCAATCGAAGAGTGGTCGAGATACGCGTATCCGTGCATCAGATTGGCACATCGGGGGCGGTTGGGGGGCGAGGCTCGCCACGGCGACTCACCCGTCGCCGGCGCGGTCCCGGGCCGTCTGAAACCCGAGTTCGTCGAGTTCCTTCGTCCGGCGGCCCTCCCGCTCGGCGAGTGCCTCGACGTCGGGCGAGGCGTCGTCGTCGATGCGGGCGAACGACTTGTGGACCTTCGTGTGACACCACCGACACAGCGCGACCGTAATCTCGTGGGAGGGTTCGTCGCCGTCGCGGCCGCCGTACGAGAGGTGGTGTTCTTCGAGTAACGGGCGGGCGGCTGAGTCGTGGGCCATGCGAACCTCTTCGAGGCCGCAGCGGACGCACTCGCGGCCGCTCGTCGTCGACGCGTAGTGCGGGCAGTCGCGGAAGTCACAGCCCTCCGTGGCCGCGACACATTCGTAGTCCGCTCGGGCGCGTTCGCGGGCGAACGCCGGGTCGCGGTCGGCGTACTCGCGGGCGAGGCGACACGCGCCGTCGCTCGTGAGGTGGTCGCAGCGACCGGCGTGGTCGTAGGGGTCGTCGACTCCCACGGGCGTCCCTGTCGGCGTCCGCTCCATGGGGCGCGTTCGGAGCGGGGCGGGCCTAAACGTTGCTCTCGACGGCGGGCGAACCGTCGTCCCGGCGGTGGATTCATCACGCGCGCCGTCGAAGCCGGCGTCGTGAGACTCGTCCACCGACAGAACGGAACCCAATCGACACTCGCGTCGGACGTCGAGACGGCCGACTCGTTTCTCTCGCAGGCGCGCGGGCTGATGTTCCGCGGCTCCGTGCCGGACGACTACGCCCTCGTGTTCCGGTTCGACGACGCCGACCGCCACAGCCTCCACATGGTGTTCGTCCCGTTCGACATCGACGCGCTCTGGCTCGTCGGCGACGAGGTGACGAAGAAAAAGCGACTGTCGGCGTGGACGGGTATCGGCTTCGGCATGGCCGACACCATCATCGAACTCCCCGCGGGCGCGGCCGACGACGTGGAACCCGGCGATTTGGTCGAACTCTCGCAGTGAGGGGCAGCCCAAACGACCGGCCGCGACGCCGACACCGCTGCCGACCCCCGCGCCGCCAAGTGAACGCGCTTCCAACGAGACCCCCGCCGAGACACCAATTACTGTCGGAACCATCTCTTTTATACACTCGACGACATATGTGTTCAACTACTATGTCGGGACCTACCACACCGACGGAGGATAGAGTAAGTCGTCGCGAGACGGCTGGCTGTGAAATTCGACGGTTCTAACCTACAAGGACACGATTCTACCGTGAACGAACGATTCGGGAAGACCCCCGAGCTACGCACTTCTGATTCAGTACAGCTCTTAGACACCACGCTCCGCGACGGGGAGCAGGCCCCCGGCGTCTCGCTGACGCCGGCCGAGAAGGCCGATATCGCCCGCGCGCTCGACCGCGCGGAGGTCGATTACATCGAAGCCGGGAGCGCCTGCACCGGCCCCGGCGAGCGCGAGACGATAAAGCGCGTCACGTCGCTCGGTCTCGACGCGACGGTGACGAGTTTCGCCCGCGGCGTCAAGAACGACGTCGACCTCGCGCTCGACTGCGACGTGGACGGCATCACGCTCGTCGTGCCGGCGAGCGACCGACACGTCGAGTCGAAAGTCGGGACGACCCGCGAGGGTGTCGTCGAGACGACCGACGAACTCGTCGCCTACGCCAAGGACCACGGCCTCTGGGTCGAGGTCATCGGTGAAGACGGCTCGCGGGCCGCCCCGGAGTTCCTCGAATCGCTCGCGCGCGCCAGCCACGACGCCGGTGCCGACCGCTTCTGTTTCGCCGACACGGTCGGCCACACGAGCCCCGAACACACCTACGAGGTCGTCTCCCGGCTCGCCGAACTGGGGCCGACCTCGACGCACACCCACGACGACCTCGGCCTCGCGATGGCGAACGTCCACGCCAGCCTCGCCGCGGGCGCGGACCTCGTCCACACCACGGTCAACGGCATCGGCGAGCGCGCCGGCAACGTGGCGCTCGAAGAGGTCGCCATCGCGCTCGACCACTGCTACGACGTGGAGTCGGTGAAGCTCGACGAACTCTACGCACTCGCCCAGAAGGTCGCACAGGCCACGGGCGTCGCGCTCCCGCCGAACAAGGCGGTCGTCGGCCAGAACGCCTTCACCCACGAGAGCGGCATCCACACCGACGGGACGCTCAAGGACGACGCGATGTACGAGCCGTACCCGCCGGAGACGGTCGGCCGCGAGCGCCGGCTCGTCCTCGGGAAGCACGCCGGTCGCGCCGGCGTCAAGGCCGCCCTCGACGAACACGGCGTCGACGCCACCGACGAGGAAGTCGCGGCCGTCGTCGAGCGCGTGAAGGAACTCGGCGACCGCGGCAAGCGCGTCACCGACGCCGACCTCCTCGCGTTCGCAGAAGACGTCCAGGGCCGCGAGCGCGCCAGACAGGTCGAACTGCTCGACCTCACGGCCGCCTCGGGCGGCGGTACGCCGACCGCGAGCGTTCGCCTCCGCGTCGAGGGCGAAGAGCGCGTCGCCTCCGGCACCGGTTCCGGGCCGGTCGACGCCGCGGTGAAGGCGGTCCGCGAGGCGCTCGGCCCCGACGCCGACGCCCAACTCGACGAGTACCACGTCGACGCCATCACCGGCGGTACCGACGCCGTCGTGACCGTCGAGGTGACGATGTCGCTCGGCGACCGAAGCGTCACCGTCGCGGCGTCGCACGCCGACATCACGCGGGCGAGCGTCCAGGCGATGGTGAACGCGCTGGACCGACTGCTCGCGCCGAATCACACGTCGCCGACGCCCGCGTCGGCCGACGACTGAGAAAACGACCCTATCGCGTCCGCGTTCGCTCCCGCTCCCACTTCCCTTCTCGCGGCCGACCGATTTCGCTCAGAGACCGCAGTCGACCCCGAGTTACTGCGTGTCTTTGGCGACGAGGTAGGTCCAGCCGCCCCGGCGCTCGAACCCGATAGCGGCGTCGCCGAGTTCCGTCTCCGCGAAGTCGGCGACGCGGCCGGTCCGGACCGTCGTCACGTCGATGCGTCGCGTCCCGTCCCGTTCGCCCGTGTCCGCGCTTGCTACGTTCGCACTCATACTTGCGCTGATGCGGGCAGGGGATATGTATCGCATCCTAGTAGAGTGAAAGTGAAATCAGGGGACTGCGCGGGGGAGGCGCTCACGCGGGGAGAGCGCGACTCAGGTCGAACTCGGCTTCGAGCCCAGTCCGAAGGTGATGAGAGTGGCCACGATGACGAACGCGACGCCGAAGTAGCCGGCAAGTCGGTAGACCTCGATGGTGAGCAACAGGAACAGGAGGGCGATGATGACTTCGAGTCTGTGTTCGAGTGTGGCGTCCATACGGTCCACCATTCGTGTCTGATTAGTAACTATTTCGGCAGGCGAAGCGTGAGCCGTCTGGCGTATCAGAACCGATTTGCAAGCCAGTCTGGACTATCGAAACGATGGTTGGATTCACGGAGTCCGAGCGGGCGGGCGTGTACAAGTCGATATACGCGCGGCGGGACATTCGGCGGTTCAGCGACGACCCGGTGTCCGAGGAGACGCTGGCTCGACTGCTCGACGCCGCGCATCACGCCCCGAGCGTCGGCTTCTCGCAACCGTGGGACTTCGTCGTCGTCGAGGACGACGAGACGAAGACGGCCGTCGCGTCCATCGCGGAGCGGGCGATTGCAGCGGCCCGCGAGGGCTATCGAGAGCCCCGGAAGTCAGAGTTCGGTCGGCTGAAGTTGGAGGGCATCACCGACGCGCCGGTGAACATCTGCGTCACGTGCGACCCGACGCGGGACGCCCCGCACGTCCTCGGACGTAACACGATGCAGGCGATGGACACCTACTCAACGTGTCTCGCCGTGCAGAACCTCTGGCTGGCCGCGCGGGCCGAGGGCGTCGGCGTCGGCTGGGTGTCGTTTCTCTATCCGCACGAGGTCCGCGAGGTGCTCGGGATTCCGCACCACGTCGCGCCGATTGCGTATCTCTGTGTCGGCTATCCCGAGGACGGATTTCCCGAGGAGCCGGTGCTTCAGCGGGAGGGCTGGCGCGAGCGCATCGACACGAGCGAACTCGTCCATCGAGAGCAGTGGGACTGCGGGTCTGTCTAAGAGAATCGGAGCCGCGGCGCGACGAGACGCGCCGCTCGGAACGTTGTGGCCGCGAGAAGCGCCGAGGGTGAGATTTGAACCTCACTCGCTCACTGCGTTCGCTCGCTGGTTCAAATCTCGGGTCGTCGCACAGCCTCGTCACGCAGGGCGAGAGACACGAGCGTCTCTCGGGGGGTGACGTTCGGAAGAAGCGCCGAGGGTGAGATTTGAACTCACGTGTCCGAATGGACAGTAGATTTCGAATCTACCGCCTTGGCCGGGCTAGGCTACCTCGGCTTCCATCGTTGTCTCTCTCGCGGATAGTTTAATCCGTTTCGATTTCCGAGGGCCGCGGCGAGGACTCACACGGACGCAGTCGGCGAGTCTGTGGCCCAACTGCGTCCGGGCGGAGCGGGCGGTGTCGCCGACGGGCGAGCGAGCGCCGGCGACCAATGGGAATAAGTCGCACGCAGACCCGGGAGGTGTATGGACATCGACACGGCCAGCGAGACGTGCGCCGAGGTGCTCGACGCCATCTCGGAGGCCGTCATCGCCGACCGAGCCTTCCTCGAAACCGTCCTGACGGGCGTCCTCGCCCGCGGTCACGTCCTCCTCGAAGACGTCCCGGGAACCGGAAAGACACTCACCGCGCGGAGCGTCGCCACCGCGCTCGGACTGTCGTTTTCCCGCGTGCAGTTCACCCCGGACCTGCTTCCCGCCGACGTGACCGGGACGAACATCTACGACGAACGCGAGCGGACCTTCGAGTTCTCGCCGGGTCCTATCTTCGCCAACGTCGTCCTCGCCGACGAAATCAACCGCGCGCCGCCGAAGACCCAAGCCGCCCTCCTCGAAGCGATGGAGGAGGGACAGGTGACCGTCGACGGCGAGACCCACCAGCTCCCGAGGCCCTTTTTCGTCATCGCCACGCAGAACCCCGTCGAGCAGGAGGGGACGTTCACCCTCCCCGAGGCGCAGGTCGACCGGTTCGTCGTGAAGTCGGCCATCGGCTACCCCGACCTCGACGGCGAGGTCGAACTCCTCCACCGGCGCGCCGGCCGGAGCGAACAGAGCCCGAGCGTCGAGCGAGTCCTCGACCGCGACACCGTCGCCGCCATCCGCCGCGCGCCCGAGTCAGTCCGCGTCGAGGACGACCTGCTCGAATACATGGCAAAACTCGCGCGGGAGACGCGCACCGACCGCCGAGTCCGCATCGGCGTCTCCCCCCGCGGGACCCAACGGCTGTTCGAGGCGACCCGCGCCCGCGCCGTCATCGAGGGCCGCGAGTTCGTCACGCCCGACGACGTGAAACGCGTCTCGCAGTCCGTACTCGCCCACCGGCTCGTTCTGACACCGGACGCGCGGGTCGAAGACGTGCAGAAATCGGACGTCGTCGACGACGTGCTCGGCCGGGTGACCGTGCCGACGCTGGAGTGAGGCGGGAATCGAGGAGAATCGAGAAGACAGCGAGAGACCGCTCAGCGCGTGACGACCGTCACGAGCGCGACCACCCCGACCAAGAGTAAGACGACGGCCGTGATGGGCTGGCCGCCGGCGGCCGCCCGGTCCGCGCCGTAGACGACCGCTGCCCCGACCGCGAGCACGACGAGCGTCGCCGCCGCGTGGACGAGTTCGAGCCGGAGCGTATCGGTTTCGCGGCCGAGGTGTTCGCCGACCGAGTGCGCGTTCTCGGCGAGGTCCCACGCGAGTATCGAGCCGAGCGCGGCGAGGAGGAGCGCCTCCGTTCCGGCCCCGGTCGCGCCCGCGAAGAGGAGCGAGAGGAAGAACAGCCCGCCCGCGGCGTCGACGATGCGCCGCGAGCCCCGGAACAGCCCCGCGGCGAGCGCGACCGTCGCGACGAGGCCGCCGACCGCCGCGGTGGACGTGGTAAACCCGAGTGTGAACGTCGTGAGTCCGGCGACCGACAGCGCCATCGCGGTCCCCGTGCGGGTCGGCTTGCGGGTGATTTCGCTCACCGCGACCACCCCGCTTCGGCCCGCGCGAGCGCGACCCCGAGCGGTTCGTCACCCCAGTCGAGGACGCGGACGCCGCTCCGTCGGAGTTCGCGGAGCCGCAGGTCGCGCTCGATGCGCGCGAGCCGCGCGCCGATGGTCGCGGTCGTCGTCGGGTCGGGCGAGACGACCGTCACGGCGTGGCCGTAGGCCTCCAACCTGCGGGCGACCGACACGCCGTAGTCGTCCACGAGCGGCGAGCAGAAGATGACCTGCGCGTCGCTGGCGAGCCGACGCCGGAGCCGGCGGACCGCGACGGACGGGAAAAAGGCCCCGTCCGGCGGCGTCGGCGCGAACGCCGGGTGGGTCGCGAACAGCCGACGGGCGCGGGCGCGGTGGTCGGCGCCCGACGAGGGGGCGAGCCAGCACTCGTCGGGGCCGAACGCCGCGACGCCGACGCTGTCGCCGCTGTCGAGGAGCGCCGAGAAGGCGACGCTCGCGGCGTCGACGGAGCGCTCGACCGCGGTCTCCGCCTCGTCGTCGGGGGCGACGTGCGCCTCCGGGCGGGTGTCGACGACGAGGACGACGGATGCGGCGCGCTCCTCTCTGAACTCCACGGTGGCGAGTTCGCCCGTGCGAGCGCGGCGGTTCCAGTCGATGCGCCGAATCGGGTCGCCGTGGCGGTACTCGCGGATTGAGGCGAACTCCAGTCCCGACCCCGGCACGTCGGTCTCGACGCGGCCGGCGTACTTCGAGGTGAGGCCGCGAAGCGGCAGGTCGGCGGTCGCGGCGAGTTCGGGTTCACACCGGAGCGTCGTCTCGGCGCTGACCGTCTCGCGGGACTCGACGGCCCCGCTCGGGTCGCGGACGACGACGACCGTCTCGTCCCACGCGTGCTCGCCGCGGACGGCCGTGACCGTGTAGGTCGCGGTCGCGGTCGCTCCCGGTCGGAGCGCCGTTCCCAGTCGGGCAGGACCGTCCGCGACGCCGAGCGCCGGCGGGACGCCGTCGACGACGCGGAGGTCGAACAGCGTCCCTGACCCCTCGTTGGTGACCCGGAGCGTCACCTCGACCTCGTCGTCGGGGTCGGGCGTCGCGTCCGAGAGGTCGCGCTCGATTCGGAGCGACACCTCGGGAATCGCCGCGACCCGGACGTAGCCGAGCACGACGACGCCGAGGCCGGCCGCGAGGAGCAGCGACGCCTCGCGGGTGAACACGCCCGCGCCGGCCGCGACGAGAACGAGGCCGTCGAGACCGGTCCAGCGTTCGGTGTCGAACCCGCGGCTCATCGGCGCTCACCCGTGGAGTCGTCGTCGGTGCCGATTCGCTCTATCGCGGCGACGGTTCGCCCGGCACGGTCGGTGAGCGACGACTGTCCCGACAGGAAGAGCCGGACGCGCTGTCGGAGCGGAATCGAGACGGACGCGCCGAGAAAGCGCGCGGCGACCGGGTCGTCGGTCCAGCCGCCGGTGTCGAGGAGCGCGGCCGCTTCCTCGGGGGCGCGACCGTCGCGGGCGACGAGCGCCTGTGTCGCCCGCGATTCGAGTCGGTCGACGACTCGCTTGCGGGCGGCCCAGTGGGTGTGCCGACCCATCGCCGACACGAGGTCGTCGTCGAAGTCGGAGCCGGGTATCGGGACCGCGACTCTCGCTTCCGGGTCGCCGGTGACCGTGGTGTTCATCGGGGTTTCGCGGCGGCGCTGGACGTACCGAAGCCCCTGAAGCGCCGCGAGCGCTGCGACGAGACCGAGAAAGACGTCCGTCAGTTCGAGGCCGAGCGAGACGCCGGCGACGACCGCGAAGCCCGCGGCCGTGGCGACGACGCCGACGAGCAAGAACAGCCGACGCGCGAGCGTCATCGGTCGTCCCCCGTCGCGTCGGCGTAGGTGTCTTCGATGTTCCTGAGCGCGTCGACCGCGCGGCGCTCGCGCTCCGGCGTCGCCTCGAAGCCGCCGTAGCGGACTTCCTCGAACAGCGTCGTCAGGTCACCCACGTCGTCGCGGTCCATGCCCGCGTCGACGGCCGAATCCGCGAACTCGGCGGGCGTCGCGGCGCGGCGGTTCGGCACGTCGAGGAGCGCCGTCATCTCACCCCACGCGCGGAACACTTCGTTTTCCACGTCGGCGTCACCGTCTTCGATGCGCTGGGCCGCGGCCCCGGCGGCCCGTCCGACGGCGGCGACGTTCGGCCCCTCGTCCTCGTCGATGGGCGCGACTTCATCGTCGGCCTCGGGCGAGTCGCCGGTCCCGGTGACGAGCAGGAAGACAGCGACGACGAGCGCGGTCGCGAGCAGGAGACCGAACACGAGCGTCGGCGGCGAGACGGCCTGTGCCGCGCCGCCGTCGCCGAGGCTACCGCCACCACCGGCGGGGAGAAACGAGACGTTTCGCGCGGCGGCCGCGGCGCGAGACGAAAACGAGAACTCGCGGCGACACGCCGTGAGGAGGGCGAAAAGCAAGACGACCGGCGGGCCGAGCGCCACGAAAATAGCAAGCGGCGGGAGCAACGAACCGGTCTCTCGATAGGCGTACGCGCCGAGGAGGACGAAGACGAGGGCGACCCCGGCGAGGATTCCGGGCGAGAGCAGCCACGGGAGACACGGCGTCGGAATGCTGAGACCGTCGAACGACCCCGAGGGTTGCACGCCGGTCCCGTTCGTGTCACCAGCGACTGCGCCCCCGGTCTCACCGCCACCGAATCCGACTGGACCGCCGCTCGTGACGACGGTCGAATCGATGGTGGCGGCGACGACCGAGAGGGCGACGACCGCGAGGAGGGCGAGCGCGAGTGCGCGGAGGGCGGAACGGTCCACGATGGTAGGTAACAGTATCCGGGGTAAAGACATTTCGAGGGACGAAGCGGTCGTCGGGACGTGAGCGACGTCACCTCGGTACCCGACCGGACCGGATGTTGCTGCTAAACTCCTCAACCGCTGCTAGCTTGTCGAGGCCGTGCTGAATACATCGCGCGAGTCGGTCACACACTCGGCCTCGTGATTTATGTTAATACTTTAGCACTACTACGGCATGGAACGATTTTACGTATTTAACGCACTCCTGGCGATATATGGTGCAGCCTTCGCAATCGAATCAATCTCCGCTCTCGCCGACGGGAGCACAAGCCTACCAATCATTTTGGGTAGCATCGCTGGAATAGGACTGGCGAGTGCATCCGTATACGAGATGACTACTGGCTCTCCATCCGACTTCGAGATTGGCGACATAGGGTTCTGGGCTGTCGTTTTGGGTGTTGTGGCACTTCTCTCACTTCAGGTTCTTGAGATTACTCAGATTGTGGGATAGTAACCATTCGAAAGAGACGAGACAGACCACCCGTGCAAGTGAAACAGCCGCGGGTACGGCGGACGAAAGCCGAGGCTCGACACCCACACACCACGGTTACAAGTGAATTGGCGGCGGGAAGAAGGGGCGGGGGAGACACACAGACACCACCGTTGCACGTGAAGCGTGGTAACGCCGAGAGGGGGTGCCATCGGCGGGCACTCGGAGAGAGCACGGGTGCAAGTGAACCTCGGTCGCGACTCGAACGTCGTCACCCACCACCGTTGCAGGTGATTTCTCCCGAACTGGACCGTTTACGGGCCGTTCACGACAGAAACGTTTGACTGCAAACTGCACCGCGGGCACCGAGACATGTCAACGCTTTAGTTGAACTCGCGCTCTGTTGTTCTACTAGCTACTCTCGTATCCTCCTATTCACTTGCAAAAGTGGTGTGTGTCTGTTCAAACGAGTTCACACGAACCACGATATGTGGTACCAAGAGTTGGTTGGGAGGCGACTATTCCAACCCGAACACGTCGTCCAACCCCCGACGACACCGCCGCCGCAATTCACATGAATCAGATGAAATCGGGGTTTTAAATAAGGGGACGCCACAACGGACCGACGCTAATGCGCCGGTTCGAGCGAAAACAAAACGTCTTCACCAACAAGGACGCCCTCGGGGAGTCCTACAAGCCCGAGCGCATCGAGGAGCGCGACGACGAGATTTCGGAGTACATGGACGCGCTCCAACCGGTCGTCGACGGCTGGGAGCCGAACAACGTCTTCCTGTACGGAAACACCGGCGTGGGGAAGACCGCGGTCACCGAATTCCTCCTCGAGATGCTCCTCGAAGACGTCTCGCAGTACGACGACGTGGACCTCAGCGTCATCTCCATCAACTGCAAGACGCTCAACTCCTCGTATCAGGTGGCGGTCGAACTCGTCAACGAGCTTCGACCACCGGGCGCGGAGATTAGCTCGACCGGCTACCCCCAACAGACCGTCTTCAAGAAACTGTTTCAGGAGTTGGACGACGTGGGCGGGACGGTTCTCATCGTTCTCGACGAGGTGGATTCCATCGGCGACCGCGACGAACTCCTCTACGAACTCCCGCGAGCGCGCTCGAACGGCAAGCTCGAAGACGCCAAGGTCGGCCTCATCGGCATCTCGAACGATTTCAAGTTCCACGACCAACTCGACCCGCGCGTGCAGGATACCCTCTGCGAGCGCGAACTGCACTTTCCGCCGTACCAAGCGCCCGAACTGCAGAACATCCTTGAATCGCGCGCTGAGGTCGCCATCGCCGAAGACGCCTGCGAGGAGGGCGTGCTCAACCTCTGTGCGGCGCTCGCCGCCCGCGACAGCGGGAGCGCGAGACAGGCGCTCGACCTCCTCCGACTGGCCGGCGAACACGCCGAGAACAAAGACGACGAGCGAATCACGCTCGACCACGTCGACATCGCCCGGCAGAAGCTCGAACAGGAGCGCGTCGTCGAGGGGATGCGCGAGCTCACCGAAAACGGTCACTTCGCGCTCCTCGCGGTCGTCTCGAAGGCCGCCCACGACGAGACGCCGTGTCGGATGCGCGACCTCTATCAGGAGTACCTCCGGCTGTGCAACTCCGCCGGCATCGACCCGCTGGCCCAGCGGTCGGTCCACAACCACCTCTCTGACCTCCGGATGCTCGGCATCCTCTCGGCCGAGGAGAACCGCACCGGCTCGCGCGGGAACTACTACAGCTACGCGCTCGACGTCCCCTTCGCCAGCGCGATGGAAGCGCTCTCGGACGTGCTCGCTCTCGACTCCGTCCTCGACGAGATTCGGAAGACCGCGAAACAGGCCGAGGCAGTCTGAACCCCACCGGACGCCGCGCCTCTCCCGAGACCTTTTTCTGAGACTGTTGTTCTGAGGCGTGGCACGCCGAGACGGTGGTAGTTTCTTGGTGTGCCGGCGAGACGTGAGTAGCATGACGGATCTCTCCCCGCGGCTCTCCACGGGAATCGATGGACTCGATTCGGTACTGGACGGTGGGCTCATGCCGAACCGGACGTACATGGTCCGTGGAGCGTCCGGGGCGGGAAAGACAATCGTCGGCTACCACTTCCTGTCGGCTGGGGTCGAACGCGGCGAAGGCGTCCTTTTCGTCTCCTTCGAGGAGTCGGCGGCCGACCTCCGAGCGAACGCCGAGACGCTCGGGTTCGACCTCGCCGCGGTACCGATTCTCGACCTGAGCCCGTCGCCCGAGGCGTTCCTCGACGACGAGGCGTACACGATGCTGTCGCCGAGCGAGGTCGAAGGGAAATCGACGACGACCGAACTGAAAGCGGCAATCGAGGAACGCGACCCCGACAGGGTGGTCATCGACCCGCTGAGCCAATTCGGCCGGCTCTCGTCGGACAAATACCAGTTCCGTCGACTCGTCTCGTCACTCCTGAGCTACCTCAAGCAGTCGGGGACGACGACGATGTTTACGAGCCAGCCGTCGAGCGACGACACCGACGAGACGCTCGCGTACCTCTGTGACGGGTCGCTGTCGCTCCTGCGGTCCGAGGAGGGACGGTCGGTTCGCGTCGAGAAGTTCCGCGGGTCGGACTCCCAGACGGGGCCGCACGCCATGCGAATCGACGGCGACCGCGGCATACGCGTCTTCCCGCGGCTCGTCCCCGGGTCGCACCACCGCGAATTCGCCATCGAACCGCTCTCGTCCGGCATCGACGACCTCGACGCCCTGCTCGGCGGCGGCATCGAGCGCGGGAGCATCACGCTCATCAGCGGCCCGAGCGGCGTCGGAAAATCGACCACCGGGGCCGCGTTCGCGCGGGCGACCGCCGACCGCGGCGAGCGCGCCGCAGTCTACCTCTTCGAAGAGAGCAAAGCGAGCTTCCGGCACCGCTCCGAGTCCATCGGTATCCCAATAGACGACCTCGTCGAGTCGGGGGCCCTCCGGGTCGACGCCGTCGAACCGCTCTCGCTTTCGACCGACGAGTTCGCCCACCGAGTCCGCGCCGAGGTCGAGGCGAACGGCACGGAGTTCGTGCTGATAGACGGCACGGCCGGCTACCAACTCAGCCTCACCGACGAGCGAAGCGACATCCGCCGCGAACTCCACGCGCTGGCGCGGTACCTCAAGAACATGGGCGTCACCGTCGTGCTGACCGAGGAGGTACAGCAGGTCACCGGCGCGTTCTACGCCTCCGACAACCACGTGAGCTACCTCGCGGACAACATCCTGTTCATCCGGTACATCGAGGTGCGCGGCGAGATTCGCAAGGCCATCGGCGTCCTGAAAAAGCGATTCGGTTCCTTCGAGCCGACGCTCCGGTCGTTCGAAATCGGGAGCGACGGCATCGTCGTCGGCGAACCGCTGGACGAACTCCGAGGCATCCTCACGGGGACGCCGACGTGGAACGAGGCTGAGTAACCGTGGGCGAAGACGCGTCCCGGAACGGAGCACGTTCCGCGCGAGACGCGTCCGGGGACGAGCGGATACTCCTCGCGCTCCACGGCGCTCGCGACCGCGAGCTACTGGCTGAACTCCTCGACGCGTACGAGGTCATCGTCTGGGAACGCGGCCGCGAAGGCGAAGACAGAGGTGCAGGCGAAGGCGAAGACGGAGACGAAGGTGCAGGCGAGGACCCGCTCCCGGAGTTCGACCTCTGTATCGTCGATATGGAGACCTACTCGACGGTCGCAGACGCGCTCGCCGAGCGCAAAGCCGACGCCGGTGACCGGTTCGTCCCGGTGTTGTTGACGGTCGCGCAGGACCAACAGGTCGTCGCCGCGCGACGACTCGACGACGTTCCCGACGACGTGCTCGCGGTGCCCGCACCGAAGGCGGTCATCCGGTCGCGGGTCGAATCGCTCCTCCAGACCCGACGGCAGTCGCTCCAACTCGCGTTGTACCGCCGCGCGATGGACAGCGCGACCGTCGGCATCACCATCACCGAGGCCGACGACGACCAGCCGCTCACGTACATCAACGACGCTTTCGAAGAGATGACCGGCTACGACCGCTCGGAGGTACTCGGTCGGAACTGTCGGTTTCTGCAGGGCGAAGAGACCGACTCCGAGCCGGTCGAGAAACTCCACGAGGCAATCGAAGCCGGCGAGAGCGTCGCCGTCAGTCTCACGAACTACCGGAAGGACGGGACGCCCTTCTGGAACGAACTGAAGATATCGCCGGTGTACGAGGACGGCGAGCTCACCCACTTCGTCGGGTTCCAGACCGACGCGACCGTCCGCCACGCGCTCAAGAACCAACTCGTCCACGAGACCCAAACGCTCAAACAGCTCTTCGAGACGAGTCCGGTCGGCATCGCGGTCCTCAACGACGACGGGATTATCGTGCGCGCCAACGAGGCGGCCCAGGCGGTCCTCGGTCTGCGGCGGTCGGTCGTGCTCGGACAGTCGTACGACGCCCCCGAGTGGGACCTCGTCGACGCACGCGGAGAGCCGCTCGACCACGAGGACCTCCCCTTCGACCGGGTGAGAGACACCGGCGAGACGGTCACGAACTTCGAACACGGTATCGGCGTCGACGGCGAGCGGCGGTGGCTCGTCGTCCACGCCGCTCCGCTGACCCGAAGCGACGGGGAGCACGTCGGCGTGATTGCCGCCATCGAGGACGTGACAGCACAGAAGCGACAGGAGCGCGAGCGCGAACGATTACTCGACCTGTTCGACCAGAGCCAGAAGATCGCCTCGGTCGGCGCGTGGGAGGTCAACGCGGAGAGCGGAGCGGTTCTGTTCACGAGCGGGCTCGCGGAGCTCCTCGGCGTCGACCCGGGAACGGTGTTCGACCTCTCGGAGGCGTTTTCGTTCTACCACCCCGAAGACGAACCCCTGGTCCGAGCGGCGTTCGAACGGCTCGTCGAAACCGGCGAAGAACAGTCAGTCGAATGTCGCCTCGAGATGGCTGGCGGCGAGATGCGCTGGGTGAACGTCCGCGGCGTCGCGACGCGGGAGACCGACGCCCCCGTCTTCCGCGGAACCGTCCAAGACATCACCGAGCGAAAGGCCCGGTCGGGAGAGTTAGAGCGCTACGAGCGCATCGTCGAGACGACCGCGGACCCGATTTACACGCTGGACGACAATCTCCGGTTCGTCCTCGCGAACAGCGCAACCGCCGACCTGCTGGGTCGCGACCCCGACGACCTCGTCGGCGAACACGTCTCGACGGTGTTCGGCGAGCACCACTCGCAAGCGCTGTTAGAGTCCATCGCGTCGCTCCTCGCGGGCGACAGCGACAAAGAGACCATGGAGACGGTCGTCGTCGACCGAGACGGTGCCGAGCGACAGTTTCAGACGACCATCGCGGCGAAGTCTTCGGAGGACGAGTTCGAGGGCATCGTCTGTGTCGGCCGCGACGTGACCGAGCTCCAAGAGCGCGAACGGCGGCTGTCCGTCCTCGACCGCGTCATCAGACACAACCTCCGGAACAAGATGAACATCGCGCAGGCGCACGCGGCGATGCTGCTCGAACACACCGACGACGACGTGCTCGAGTCGGCGGCGGCCATCGAGCGAGCGACCAGCGAACTCCTCTCGCTCGCCGAGACGGCCCGGAAGTTCAGCTCCGCGCTCGACCCCAACGTGGCGGAGCGAGTGCAACCACAGAACGTCGCCGACTGCGTTCGCAACGTGGTCGAGGGCGCGCAGCTCAGCTACCCCGACGCGACCATCACCGTCGACGCGCCGGACGTCGCGAACGCGCGAGCCCACACGACGTTCGAACTCGCGGTGAACGAACTCATCGACAACGCCGTCGTTTACGGCGGTGACGAGGTCGAAATCCATCTCTCGGTCACCGACGACGACGGCCCGGAGCAGGTTGTCATCCGCGTCGCCGACAACGGACCGGGAATCCCACCACTCGAACGCGAATCGCTCAACTCCGGACGAGAGTCACCGCTCCAGCACACGAACGGGCTCGGTCTCTGGTTCGTCCGCTGGGCGGTGACGAACAGCAACGGCTCGATGGAAATCACGGACAACCAACCGAACGGGACGATCATCGAACTCCGACTGCCGAGGGCCTAACGCCGAGGCGTCGCTCGGCGGACTTAGGCGACGGCAGAGACGGCCGTACCGACCGTCGTCGCCCCGAGCATCACGCCGAGTCCGAACCCGAGAATCCGGGCCATCGCCCGCCGAGCGTCCGCTTCCGTCCACCCCGTGCCGGTGTCGAGGTGGGTCTGCATCGACTCGATACCGCGGCCGAGCGCGACCGCCCCGGACCAGCCGAGGAGCCCGAACCCGAACGCGAGCGAGCCGAGCGCGAACGTCGTCTCGACGCTCCCTGCGAAATCACCGACGACCAGCGTGGCGACCAGCCAGACGGCGGCGATGAGTGCGCCCGCGAGGGCCGCGGTGCCGACGAGACGGAGCCGAACCGCCGCCCGTTCGAGGGCTGGGGGCGCGTCCGCGTCCGCCGGCTCCGGTGGCGCTGACACGGTCGGTCAGTCGACCGCTTCGCGCATCCGCGGGTCGAGCGCGTCGCGCATGCCGTCGCCGAGGAGATTGAACCCCAGCACGGTGAGCGCGAGGAAGAACCCGGGGAAGAACGACCACCACCAGACGCCCGTGAGCAGGCCCTGACTCACGCCGTTCGAGAGCATGAGCCCCCACGAGGGCGTGCCGGCCTCGGCACCGAAGCCGAGGAACGACAGCGCCGCGAGGTCGATGATGGCCAGCCCGAAGTTGAGCGTGCTCTGGACCGTGATGGGCGCGAGGCAGTTCGGCAGGACGTGCCGAATCAGCACCCGCGGGTCGGCCGCGCCGAGCGCGACCGTCGCGTCGATGTACTCGTTTTCGAGCACGGTCAACGCGGCCCCGCGGACGACCCGGGCGAACCGCGGCGTGTAGACGAGCGTCAAGGCGGCGACCGCCCGCCACAGCCCGAGTTCGTCGGGGAAGATGGCGACGAGCGCCAGCGCCAACAGCAGCGACGGGAACGCGAGCAGCACGTCCATCGTCCGCATGATGACGTTGTCGGTCACGTCGCTGTAGTAGGCCGCGACGATGCCGAGGCCGACGCCGAGGACGGTCGAGGCGGCGACCGTGACGGTGCCGAACAGCATCGCGTACCACGCGCCGTAGGCAACCCGCGGCAGGAGACTACGGGCCTGTCCGTCGGTGCCGAACGGGAAGTCGAGACTCGGCGCGGCGCGGTTCGGGTTCGTCCCGAGTTGCGACTGCGTGATGACCTCGAGGTCCAAGAACAGCCGCGCGTACAGCGCGGCGACCACCATCGCGACGATGATGGCGATGCCGGCGAGCGCGAGGCGGTTCGACAGCAGTCGGGAGACGAACGGCGACGCAGTCAAGCGGTCGATGAGCCCGCGCTGGTTGACGTCCGCCGCCGTCTCGTTCGTGGTCGTGGTTTCCGTGCTCATTGTTCGATCCTCGGGTCAAGGACGGAGTAGGTGATGTCGACGCCGAGGTTGACCAGCGTGAACAGGAACGCGAAGGTCAGGACCGTCCCCTGAACGATGGGGTAGTCGCCGACCTTGATGGCCTCGACCAGAAGCGTCCCGATGCCGCCGATGGCGAACACCGTCTCCGTGAGTACTGCGCCGCCGAGCAGGCCACCGAACTGGATGCCGATGACCGTGATGACGGGAATCATCGCGTTGCGGAAGCCGTGTTTCAGGACCGTTATCTTCGCGCCTTGGCCCTTCGCGCGGGCGGTCCGCATGTAGTCCTGCCGGATGACCTCCAGCATCGACGAACGCATCATCCGGGAGATGAGCGCCATCGAGTAAACCCCGATGACCGACGCCGGGAGAATCATGTGGCGGACCGCGGAGACGAACATCTCCCAGTTGCCCGCGATGAGGGTGTCGACCGTGACGAGCCCCGTCACCCGGATGGCCTCGACGTTGTAGAGGACCGAGATGCGGCCGCTCGTCGGGAGCCACCCGAGCACCTGCGCGAACAGCAAGATGAGAAGCGGGCCGCTCCAAAAGATGGGCACGCTGATGCCGGCGAGCGCGCCGATGCGCGTCAGGTGGTCCGTGATGCTGTCCTGCTTGACGGCGCTCAGGATGCCGAGCGGGATGCCCAGCGAGATACCGATGAGCTGGCCGTAGATGGCGAGTTCGAGCGTGACCGGCAGCTTGTTGGCGAGCACCTCGCGGACCGCGGTGTTCCGCTGGATGATGAACGACTCGCCGAACTGGAACTGCGCGGCATCGACGAGGAACCGCCCGTACTGCACCCAGATGGGGTCGTTCAGGCCGAGGCTCTCTTCGATCTGCCGGACGAACTCCTCGCTGGCGCGCTCGCCCGCGATGGTGAGCGCCGGGTCACCCGGCGAGAGGTGCAGAATGGAAAAGACGAGCGACGCCACTCCCACCAGCACGGGGACGAGCAACAGCAGCCGCTTGAGTACGAATCGTGTGGAAATCATGAAAGTCGAAGGCGCGGTCAGTGCCTCAGTTCAGGCTGACCAGGTTGAGGTACGGACCGCTGATGGCGGCGATCTGGAACCCGCTGACGCGGTTGGAGACGCCGCGAAGCTCGTCGGCGTAGTCGAGGTAGACCCACGGGGCTTCGTCGTGTGCGATCTGGTTCGCCTCGTTGTACAGCGACTCGCGCTCGGCCTCGTCGTAGGTGCTCTGGCCCTGTTCGACGAGGTCCATGTAGTCGCGGTTCGCCCACGCCGAGCGGTTACTGGTGTTGTAGCCTTCGGCGTCGAAGCTGACCCAGTCCTGTCCCTCCGTGAGTTCGCCTTCCTCTACCTGCGGGTGCAGGAGGACGTACATGAAGTTGTCCGGGTCGGCGTTGTCGGTGTACCAGCCGAGGAAACACGCGTCGTGGCGGCCCTGGGCGGTGTATTCGAGGAACGGCCCGAACGACTGCTGGTTGATGTCGACCTCGATGCCGATTTCGCCGAGGTTGGACGCGACGGTCTCGGCGGTCTGAATCGGCGACGGGTTGTAGCCGCGGGGGTTCTGGAACGTCGCCAGTTCGAACGAGAAGCCGTCACCGTAGCCGGCCTCTTCGAGGAGGCGCTGGGCCTCCTCGGGGTCGTACGGGTACGGGTCGATGTCGTCGTTGTGACCGAGGACGTTCGGCGGGAGCGGCTGGCTCGCCTGCGTCGCGAAGCCCGAGTAAATCTCGTTGACGATGGCCTCGGTGTTGATGGCGTGGCTGACGGCCTGCCGGACGCGGCGGTCGCGGAACTCCTCGCGGCTCGCCATGTTGAACGCCATGTAGCCGATGTTGATACCCTCGGTGCGGACGAGGTTCGCGTTGCTGGCGTTTTCGACCTGGACGGACGACTGCGCGCCGAGTCCGTCGATGATGTCGAGTTCGCCCGACGCGAGCGACTGGGCGCGCGTCGAGTTCTGTCCGATGGTGACGAAGACGACCTCGTCCACGTTCGGCCCCTCGCCCCAGTACTCGGAGTTAGCTTCGAGGCGGATGCGCTCGTTCGCGTCGTCGAGGTTGCTCAGCTGGAACGGGCCCGTGCCGACGGGGTTCGAACTGAGGTCCGTGCCGTACTCCTCGATTGCGGCGAGAGAGTGCACCGACGCCGCGAACATTGCCAGGTTACGCAGGAACGGCGCGTACGACTGGGTCAGCTGAATCGTCATCGAGTAGTCGCCGTCGACCTGAATCTCGTCGATCCACGAGCCGAGGGTGAACGGCCCGTACGCCGAGACGTAGTCGTCGCCGGCGTAGTACTCGTAGTCGCTGTCGACGAAGCGGCGATACGTCGCCACGAAGTCCTCCGCCGTGAACTCCTCGCCGTTGTGGAACATCACGCCCTCGCGGAGCGTGATGGAGGCCGACTGGCCCTCCAGGGAGTACTCGGTGGCGAGCCCCTGCGTCAGCGTCGACTGGCCCGGCTCGAAGTTGATGAGCGTGTCGTAGAGCTGTTCGGTCACCTTCGCGACCTCGCCGCTCGTGCTGTTCTGGAAGTCGAGCGTCGGCGAGTGGCTGCCGCGACCGTAGCGGAGGACCGACGTCGACCCGCCGTCTTCGGTCTCCGTCTCGGTCTGGTCCGTCTCGCCCTCACCGGTCGTCTCACCGGATTCGGTGGTGGTGTCCTCACCGCCGCCGCCGGAACAGCCCGCGAGTCCGGCCGTCGCTGCAGCAGCTCCTGCGGCCGTCAGGAACCGACGCCGCGAAACATCATTGCCATCTTGTGACATACGTGTACCTATCAATGACTCCCTATAAAAATAACGAAGCGCTGAAGGACGGAACGAGAGACACCGCCGACCTGTTCCGGTAAAAATACGAGACAATCAAAAAACGTCGAATGCGTGACGAGAGGCCGCATAGGCCCCGATGCGCGGTCTATTCGTCTACGAGGTGACACGCCGCGGGGTGGGTCTGTTCGCCCAGTTCGGGCGCGTCGCGCTCGCAGACGCTCTCGAATCGGTCGCGCAGAATCTCGCTCGCCTCGTCCCAGTCGTCGGCGACGACGCGTTCGAGCGCGCGGTCGACGACGCCCCGGAGTTCGGGCGACAGCGTGTGTGACAGGTGCGACTCGCGGAGTTTGTCCACGACGGCGTCGGCGTCGGCGGTGCCGCCGTCGGCGCTCACCGTCGCTTCGGCGCTCGGGTCGCCCGCATCGAGTGCCGCGTCGCGAGCGGTCTCCACGTCCAGCGACTCGCGCTCGACGCGCTGGCGGAGGTCCATCACCTCGCGGTAGGCCGCCTGCTCGATGTCGAGGTCCGCGGGCGGGATGACCTGCGGACACCGCGTCCGGAAGTGACAGCCCGACGGCGGGTTGATGGGGCTCGGCACGTCGCCTTCGAGGATGATGCGGTCGTCGGTCTCGGCGGCCGGGTCGGGCTCCGGAATCGCCGACAGCAACGCCTGCGTGTAGGGGTGCCGCGGGTCGTCGAACAGCTCGTCGGTCGCCGCGACCTCCACGATTTCGCCGAGGTACATCACGGCCACGCGGTCGGAGATGTGGCGAACCACAGAGAGGTCGTGGGCGATAAAGAGGTACGTCAGCCCGAAGCGCTCTTGGAGGTCTTCGAGGAGGTTGAGAATCTGCGCCTGCACGGACACGTCGAGCGCCGACACCGGCTCGTCGGCGACGATGAAATCGGGGTCGACCGCGAGCGCCCGGGCGATGCCGACGCGCTGGCGCTGGCCGCCGGAGAGTTCGTGCGGGTAACGGTCGTACTGGCCGACTTCGAGGCCGACCGCGTCGAGCAGTTGGTGGACCCGGCGACGTCGACGCTCGCTGGTCGAGTCGCCCGGCGTGACGCGGACGGTGACGCCCGAGACGGCGTCACCTTCGCGCTCGACTTCGACCTCGGCGCGGAGGCGCTCTTCGACGGCCACGTCGACCTCGCCGTCGGCGACCGTGACGGTCACGGTGGCGGTGGCGACGCCGTTCGAGGAGCCGACGATGGCGTCGATCTCGTCGCTCGCGGTGACCGACACGCGCTCGGCATCGATGCCGGTCACGGTGACGTCGGCCTCGCCGCGCACGTCCGGGTCGGACACGGGGAGGTCGTGGACGTCGAGGGGCTCGCGGATGGTCTGTCCGACGGTCATCCGCGGGTCCAGCGACGACAGCGGGTCCTGGAAGATCATCTGCATGTCGCGGCGCATCGCGCGGAGTTCGTCGCTGTCGAGCCCGGAGAGGTCCGTCCCCGAGAAGACGACGCGCCCGCCGGTCGGCGGCGTCAGATGCAGGAGGCTCCGCCCGGCGGTGGACTTCCCACAGCCCGACTCGCCGACTAAGCCGAGCGTCTCGCCCTCGTAGACGGTGAAGTCGATGCCGTCGACCGCCTTCACGCTCCGGTCGTCCGCCCCGAGGAAGCGGTCGAGGAGGCCGTCGGCCTGCTCGTAGTACTTCTGCATGCCGTCGACTTCGAGCAGCGGCGTGTCGGAGGGCTCGGTACCCGTCGACGATTCGATGGCGTCGCCGCCGTACTCGTCGGTGTCGAAGTCGTCGAGGATGCACTTCGAGCGGTGGTCCACGGCGTCGTCGCCGTGTTGCTTGTACGGTATCTCACCCGAGGTACACTCCGGCTGGGCCCACGGACACCGGGGGGCGAAGTGGCACCCTTCGGGCATGTCGATGAGGTCCGGCACGTTGCCCTCGATGGGCGTCAAGCGCTCTTTTTCCTCGCTCGGGAGCGATTCGAGGAGCGTGTACGTGTAGGGGTGCGAGGGGTTGTGGAAGATTTCCTCGACCGGTCCTTCCTCGACGATTTCGCCGGCGTACATGACCGCCACCCGGTCGCACGTCTCGGCGACGACGCCGAGGTCGTGGGTGATCATGAGCACGGACATGCCGAGGTCCTCCTGCAGGTCGTCGATGAGGTCGAGAATCTGCGCCTGAATGGTCACGTCGAGCGCGGTCGTCGGCTCGTCGGCGACGAGCACGCGCGGCTGGCAGGCGAGCGCGATGGCGATGAGAACGCGCTGGCGCATCCCCCCGGAGAACTCGTGGGGGTACTCGTCGACCCGCGCGCCGGGTTCGGGGATGCCGACCGACTCGAGCACGTCGATGGTCCGCTCGACGACTTCGTCGTCGATGTCGCGGCTGATTCGGGGGAGCAGTTCGCGGACCGCGTTGAACCACGAGTCCTTGCGTCGGCCGCCGTACTGGTGGAGTCGCAGGCTCTCTGCGACCTGCTCGCCGACCGTCAGCGAGGGGTTCAGCGAGGTCATCGGGTCCTGGAAGATCATCCCGAGTTCGCGCCCGCGGACGGCCCGCAGCGCCTCCTCGGGGGCGTCGACGAGGTTGACCACGTCGCCGTCGACGAAGCCGGGGTTGTTGTACTCCTCGCGGAACTCCTCGGCGAGTCGGGCGCTCTCGAGTTCGACCGACCCGGAGACGATTTCGCCGGGGTCGTCGACGAGTCCCATCGCCGACAACGCCGTCACACTCTTTCCGGACCCGGATTCGCCGACCAGTCCGACCGTCTCGCCCTCGCCGACCGTGAGGTCGAGGCCGTCGACGGCCTTGACCCGACCCCGGCCGGTCGAGAACTGGGTTCGAAGGTCCGAAAGAGAGAGTAGATTCCTCATTGAATGGGAATGACCTGCATGGCGTGAAATACCTTTTCAATTTTTGCCAATTGATACGTGGGAAACATAATGCTGAATCGCCTGCGGTCGCCCGCGTGACGCGCGAAAGCGCGCGACTGCGGCGGGAGAAGCCAAAGTTTAGGTAGCGGACTCCGACACCATGCCGCATGGAAGAACATCCGCTCTCGGACGAGTCGGGCACGTGGGAGACCGTGGTCGAAGAGTGCGAGGCGCTCGCCGACGACTATCGGGAGCGAGACTGGACGGTCGTCGTCGCCCTGCCGGGGGACGTGGTCCCGGTTCCCGGAACGGGCGACGAAGTCGTCGACCACGTCGGCCTCGACGTGGTCGTTGGCGACGACGTGTACCCCGACCTCGAAGCCGCCGTCGAGGGCGCGGCGTTCGACGAGTACGAGGCGTTCCGCGCGGTCACCGGCGGCCTCGTCTACCTCGCGCTCGTCGTCCGCGCCACCGACGACGAAGTCGCCGTCTGCCTCCCGCTATACTACCGCCTCGCGGAGTCCGAACGCATGTTCTCGCTCCTCGACGCCGGCGAGACGATGCGGACGAAGGTCCACCCGCTGGACCCCGACAAGGGCGTCGAGTTCGTCCACGAGGACCCCGACCCGCTGCTTCCGCCGGACTGGGACGCCGACCTCTCTGACGAGTTCGCCTAATCGTCGCGTCGCCGACGGTCGAAGACGCGTTTTGGCGCTGCTGGAATTCGGCGCTGTCAGGCCCGCGGCGCGATATTCTGATTTACACGGAACCGGTTCTCCGGGTCGTACCGGCGTTTCAGTTCGACCAGTCGGCCGTAATTGTCTCCGAAGGCGGCGCGAACGCGTCCGAGTCGAGACAGCGGAGCGTCCGAGCCGGACTATCGCCGTGCTGTGCTATTGTCGCCGAGGAGGCACCTAGAAGCCGTTCGACCAGTCTGGACCGTTCCGTCACGTCCGCGACCAGTCTGCGTTCGATACGCCATTGTGTCGTGTCCAAGAGGCAGTCATGACAGACGACGTGATTCTCGTACATCCGATACTCCAGGTGTCCCCACCGAAGGTCTCGCTCCGCGAGCGTGTGTGCGACGACGCCCATCACGACCGCACTCGCACCGACGGCCGCCCACGTCGCCCCGGCAAGGACGTACCCGAGAAAGGCCGCGATGGCGACCGTGGCGAAGCGTCGAGGGCTCAGCACGCCGAAGAGTCCGTCGACAACCGCGCTGCCCCACACCGCACGGCGGTTCGTGTGGTACACATCTCTCGGAGCCCCATCCGGGATACCGATTGGTGCCCATTCATCGTCGTCTGCGGCCTCAAAATCAGCCTCGGTCGGGTCACGCGGGGCGAACCGGTTGCGATTCTCGACCACGCTGTACGCGTCGAACCCGACGCGAGCGAGATAAACGAGTACGAAGAGAAATCCTGTGCGTTCGGTCGGTGACGGCCCGAATGCAACGCCCCAGACGACGACTCCCGCAAGAACGATGACCCCGAGAGTGGACCGCGGGGTGAGCACCGACAGGGGGACGAGGTCGCGGTAGTCGCGTGATTTGACGTGGCGCACGAGTGTCGCCGCCTCGCGGGCGAGCGTCGTCACGCCCGCCACGAGGAGACTCTCGACAAACATGCCGCTCCCGACGGTTGCGAACCAGAGTCCACCGCCGCTGACGAGCGAGAGACCGATGACCACTCGTCCGAGTTCGAACACACGCGGAAACGACCGTGGATAAAGCGGCGGTAGTGACGCGTGGAGGTGGACACTCCCACGCTTTTCTCGGAGCGAGCGAAACGGCGACCGCCAGCCCCACCGCGAGTCCGCGGCCACCCAGTTTTCTGCGGCACCGCGTTGGCCTGCGAACGTCGCTTCCAGCATCCGCCGGAGCGCCCCACCGGCTATCTCGACCCAGTAGACGACGAGAAGATTGACCAGACGCCAGTCGAACAAGAGGATTCCGACGAGCGGAAGCGCGTTGGCCACAGTCAGTCCAGCCAACGTGCGTCGTCCCGTCCGGCGCCGGTGCTCCGTCATCTCTCGAAGAGTTGTCAGGAACTGATTAATTCGTTATGAATTTCACTTCGGGTCGTCGGACGGACCAGCCGCTCTGCGACGGACTCGACGGTCAAAGCATCTCAGGACGTGGTGAACGTCGTTCCCGTCGTCTATTCCTCGTACTCCTCGTCATCCGCCTCGCTGACCGAAATCTCCGTCTCGTGTTCCCGGTCCGCCTCGCGCTGTAACTCCTCGGCCCGGAGTTCGGCGCGGGTGTAGGCGTCGTACACCGAGTAGAGCCACACGGCAGGCGCGAGGAGGAAACCGATGAAGACCATCACCGAGACGGAGGCGACGATGAAGCCGACCGCGAAGACGAGGCCGCGTTCGAGTTCGCGGTTGTACAGCTGTCCGAGGCCGGGGAAAATCGCCGACAGCACCGCCGCGACGAAGGGGTTGCCGCCTTCGAGGAGGTCGTCGAGCGCCGAGTCGACCGACGACTTCGGCGGGTCGCGCTGACGGACCCCACATTCGGGACAGATTTCGGCGCGCGCGTCGATGACCGCGCCACAGTCGCGGCAGAACACCTCGTCCGGGCCGCGTTCGCGAGTCGAGTCGTCCGCGGAGGGCGATGACATACCGGTTATCTGTCGGCGGGGGACGTTAGTCCTGCGGCGGTCGGACATGGGGGAATTCGCGGTCACGGCCGATGAGACCGACCACGCAGACGCCCCGCTCACAGACAGAACAGAAACGGCTTCATCAGCGCGACGCGGTCGCCGTCTTCGAGCCGCGTGTCGAAGCCGTCGAGGTTCTCGTTGAACACGCCGTTGACGAGGACGCGAGCGTAGGGGCGCGTCTGCTCTCCTTCGGGGTTCTTTCGCCACGTGCCCGGGGGTCGCTCCACTCGCGCCCACCCCCGCGTCGTCGCGTCCGCCTCGCGCTCCGCGATGACGAGGTCGCGCACGTCGTACGCCGCGAAGAACGCGTCGAGGAACGCCCGGAGCGTCTCGCCCTCGAAGGTGAACTCCACCTGATGGGTGTCCGCGGCCGACCTGACGTGCCCGGTCAGTTTGACCTCGACCGTCGTCGTCACCGCCTCGGCCGTCGCTGACGCCGCATCTGTCGCTCCCGTCTCACCTGTCGCTCCCGTCTCCGTCCGCTCGGCTGTCCCTGTCTCCATGCGTCCCGCTACGCGCCGAAGCCGAATGAGCGAGGCCCCGAACACGTTCGACCGCGAGCGCAAACCGAGCAACCGGAACGAACTGTTGTCTGGCGCACAACTAATCCACTCGCGGCACGACACGAAGGCGCAATGCGAATCGTCCCACCCCGCCTGTACGGTGCAGTCGTCCACAGCTCAGTATTCCTCGGCGCGGCGACCATCGCCGAAGTGTTCGTCGCGTCCGCGCTCGCCGGAATCACCCCGAACGCCGCCCTCGCCGTCGGCTTTCTCATCACCGTCGGCGTGTACAACTTCGACAAGCTTGCCGACCTCGACGCCGACGCCGAGAACTACGCGGAGCGGACCGCCTTCGTGGCGTCCCATCCGCGGGTGTACGCCGCGTGCTCGGTGGTCGCCGTCGCCGTCGCGATCTGGCTCGCCGTCCGGCACGGCGGCGTTTACGCCCTCGGGCTGACGCTGTTTCCGGGCGTCGTCGCGGCGTTCTACAGCGTCCCGCTCGTCCCGCTGTCGTCTGTCGACCGACTCAAGGACGTCTTTCTCGTCAACACCGCGACGGTGTCGCTCGCGTGGGCGGTCCCCGTCGCGTTCATCCCGCTCGCGGTCGCCGCGACGGCACCCGAGTACGCCGCCGGCGCGGCCGGCGCGGCCGTCGCGGCGCTGTGGTTCTTCTTCCGCTCGGCCATCTCGGTCGAAGTCCACAACGTCCGTGACGTGACGGGGGACGCCCGGAACGGCGTCGAGACCCTGCCGACGGTCGTCGGCGTCCGCCGCACGCAACTGGGCCTCTACGGACTGGAACTCGTCTCGCTCGGACTCGTCTGGGTGGCGTCGTGGGTCGGCGTCGTCCCCGTGTGGGCTCCGGTCGCGCTCCTTCCTTCGGTCGCCTATTCGACGTGGATTACCCACGCGCTCACCGGGTCGGACCGGTCGGTCGAACGACTCTGTACGCTCCGTGACGGCGAGGGCGTACTGATGGCCGTCGGCGTCGCGGTCGTCGCTTCGGTTGCCGGTCCCGCCGGTGCGTTCGTGTGACGCACACCGGACCGAGCGCCCGTGCGGAGTGACGCCGGCGTAGCTGTCGACCCGAGGCGGCCACCCCGAATTCTCGAATACCCTTTTGTCACTCGATGAATAACTATCTGGATAGTGATTCCGAACATCGGGTGGGCCACGTTCGAGCAGTTGGTGTTCGGGGGAACCGCCGGTGCGAATTTCCTCACGCAACCGGTGCCGCTCGTCGTCGTCATCGTGGGGCTGATGATACTCACCGCAGTGATAAGTGGCTACGTCGTCCTGTTCGCGTGGCGGCGACGGCCGACGCCCGGTTCGACCGGGCTGGTCGCGTTCGGCCTCGCCAGCGGGTGGTGGTCGGCAGGCTACCTCTTGGAACTCCTCGTCGAGGACCTGACGCTCAAGCTCGCGCTCGCGAACCTCCAGTGGATCGGCGTCCTCGCGGCCCCGCTGGCGTGGTTTCTCTTTTCGTGTTCCTACGCCGGTCGAGACCGCTACACCGCACCAGCGTCGCTCCTCGCGCTCTCTGTGCTCCCGCTAGCCAGCCTCGTCGCCGTGTGGACCAACCCCCTGCACCACCTGATGTGGGGCAGCGTGACGGTCGTCCCCGCCGTCGGCCGGACGATTACCGTCCTCCAGACCGAGTGGGGGCCGCTGTACTGGGTCGTGTTGGGGTACAGCTACTTGCTGTGGCTCGCCGGCTCGGCCGCCATCTTGCGGACGGCGCTCGACATGCCGACGATTTACCGACTGCAGGCAGCGACCCTCATCGTCGGGGCGCTGATGCCCGTCCTCGGAAACGCCGCCACGACGCTCCTCGAACTCTACGGCCCGGCCATCGACATGACTCCCGCGGCGTTCGCGTTCGCGGGACTCGCCTGTACCGTCGCCATCAGCCGCTACGAACTCCTCGAAGCCCGACCGGTCCCTCGGTGGGTCGCCCGCGAACGCGTGGTCGAGACGATGGCCGACGCGGTGCTCATCACCGACACGAAGTGGCGCGTCACCGACGTGAACCAGTCGGCCGCGCGGATTCTCGGCGACGACAACGCCGAACTCAAGGGCCGGCCCATCGGCGACGTCATCGAGGAATTCTCGCCCGACCAGCGGGACACAGACCAGATTACGGTCAGACTCGGGTCGGGCCAGCGGTACTTCGAACTTCGGACGAGCGCCTTCACCGACCACCACGGTCGCGACATCGGCCACGCGCTCGTCTTCCGCGACGTGACCGACCGCCGACTGAACCTCCAGCAACTCGAGGTGATGAACCGCGTCCTCCGGCACAACCTCCGGACTGAGGCGAACCTCCTCGAAGGCTACGCAAACCTCGTCTTGGACGACATCGACGACAGCGAACTCGCCGACGCGCGGGACCACGCCCAAATCCTCCACGACCACGCATCGACGCTCGTCAACATCAGCCAGAAGGCGCGGAAACTCGGCGCGGCCCTCGGGAGCGACGGGAACGGCGATATCCGCCTGCTCCCCGCGGCCGTTCAGATACGGGCCGCCGCCGACGCCGTCCGAGCCGACTCCCCCGGTGCGAACGTCCGCGTTATCGACCTTCCAGACCACGAAATCGTCTGTGCGCCCACGCTCGAACCAATCGTCCGCGAACTCGTCGAAAACGGCGTCCAGCACAACCCGGTGGCGACGCCTGTCGTCTCGGTGACGACGACCCGCGAGGGCGACGAACTCGTGATTCGCGTCGAAGACGACGGCCCCGGCATCAACGCGAGCGAACTCGCCGCCATCAACGCCCACGGCGAGACGCAACTCAGACACGCCAGCGGCCTCGGCCTGTGGCTGGTGAAGTGGGGCGTCGACCAACTCGGCGGCACCGTCGCGTTCCACTCCCACGACGTAGGTGGGACGGAAGTGGTGCTTCGGATTCCGGCGGTGCGGGGTGAGTAGTGTGCGTCCGGACAAGCCGTGACCGGTCGCGCTCGATTCCAAATTTGATAATTTCCGAGGACATTATTAGTCAAATTTTCAATTATTAATGAGGCATCTGTAATGCTCGAATCGGCATATCTGCCCGGAGAGTCTCGAATTCGTCGGTTTCTGCGAATCCAACATCGGTGGTCGGACGCAGTAAATTCTTAAATATGAATACTCGGCAAGCCACGGTGTATGCCTACCCAAGGCGATAACAACGGGTCGGAGCGGCCCACTCCGACCCTCGAATTCGGTGCCGCCTCGGCTCCCGCGGCGGCGGGCGCGGTCCCAGCGCCCGTCCCCCCGGACGACCCGAACGCGTGGTACGCGCCGACCGTCCGGTCGCAGTACGAAGTTGCCCCCGACACCGTCGTCACTATCAGCGACGCGGACCACGGCTTCGACTACGCGGTCCGAGAGCCGACGCTCGGCGCGCGTGAAGCCGATGCGTTGGCGACCGTCCGCGACCACTTCTCGACCGTCGTCCGCCGACGGCCGCTCACTCGCGAGGGCGCGGCCGCTCGCGCGGAGACCGGCCTCTCGCCGAAGTACCGCCGCATCTTCGACCGCCTGCTCGACCTGACGCCGAGCGCCCGCAGACGCGTCGAACACCACGCGCTGTCCGAGCTACGGCTCCTCGGCGAAGTCACGCCGCTGGCGCTCGACGAGCGAATCGAGGTCGTCGACGCCGGCCGCGGCGACGGCTCCGAGCGGTTGGTCGTCCACACCGAGGCCTTCGCACCGGCGGCGACCGACTTCGACTCCGACGTGAGGTTCGCGGACCGCATCGCCGCCGAGCGGGTCGCTCACTACACCGTCCCGTTCGCAGGCTACGACGTGGACGTGGTCGTCTACCGGGACCGGCTCCTCGGCGACGACCACTTCGCCACGAAGTACGCCGTCCTCGAACCGGACCTCGTGCCCGGCGACGCCGAACTCATCGAGGAGTGCAAGGAGCGAATCTGGGAGGCGAACGTCGACGACGTGGTCGCAGACCGCATCGACTTCGTCCGCGACCGCGCCCGCGAGTTCCTCTCGCGGCGACTCACCGCTCGCAACACCCGCGCGTGGGTCGACGCGACGCGATTCCGCGTCCGCGCCGCGCTCTCGGAGTACGGCCTCGCGCTCCCGCCGGTCGACCGCCGGTTCGCCGAGGACCGCCTCGACGACCTCGTCTACTACGTCCTCCGCGACTACGTCGGCGAGGGCGTCCTCACCGTTCCCATCCGCGACCCCCACCTCGAAGACGTAGAGGCCAACCGGGTCGGCGAACGGGTCAAAGTCATTCCGCGGGCGGACGTGACTGGCCGCGGCGGCCTGCGGGTGCCGACGAACCTCGTCTTCGAAGACGAGACCGAGTTCACGAACGTCGTCACCCAACTCGCCGCCGCCGACGGCGTGGAGTTGAACGCCTCGAACCCGAGCGCGAAGGTGAACCTCCGACCCGGAGCGGTCGGCGGCGACCCCGCGTCGGCCGACACCGACGAGACGATTCGCTGCGCCGTCGCCCTCCCCGTCATCTCCGAGGGCGGCCCGCACGTCTCGATTCGGAAACAGACTGGCGACGTGCTCACGCCGGTCGACCTCGTCGAAAGCGGTTCGGTCTCGACCGAACTCGTCACCCTGCTGTGGCTCTGTTACGAGCACCATCGTGTCGTCCTCTTTTCGGGCTCGACGGGGGTTGGAAAAACGACGTTGATGAACGCGTGCATGCCGTTCGTGCCCTACGACCACCGGCCCATCAGCATCGACGAGGGTTCTCGCGAGGTGCATCTCCCCCACGAGACGGGCATCTCCCTGACGACCCGCGACCACGAGTCCGAGTTCAAGCGCGTCTCGATGGCCGACCTGATGACCGAGGCGAACTACCTCAACCCCGACGTGGAGGTCATCGCCGAAATCAACACGCCCGAGTCGTTCGCCACGTTCGCCGAGACGCTCAACACCGGCCACGGCGTCATCGGCACGACTCACGCCGCCGACGTCGAGACGCTCGTCAATCGCGTCATCGAGCAGGGCCTCCCGCCGTACCTCCTCCGCGAACTCGACCTCGTCGTCTTCCCGCACAAGGTCGACGGCGAGCGGTACGTCTCCGAGGTGGTCGAACTCGTCCCCGAGTCGGAGTACGACGAGACGTGGGGTCGCCGCGGCGTCGTCGAGAAAGACGGGCGGACGCTCCACTGGAACACGGTCGGCCGGCGAACGCCGGACGGTTCGTTCGACCTCTCGTACGAGCACCCGCAGTTGGGCGACGACCGCCGACGCGCCGGCATCCGATTGTTCCACCGCATCGCCGAGGCCACAGACCGCGACGTGGAGGCCGTCGAGCGCGAGTTCCACCGGAAGCACCGCTACGTTGAATACCTCGTCCGCGAGCAGGTGACCGACGTGGACCGGTTGTTCGGCTTCCTCTCGGACCTCCGAACCGACGAAGCCGCAACGGTCGAGCGCGTCCGCCGGCGGATGGCCGAGCGGACCGCTGACGGCAGAGATAGCGCCGACGGTGGAGACAGCGCCGACGACACGCGGGGGGTCGACTCCGACGCTGACGGCGAGGTCGACCCGTGACCGGATTCGACGCCGGACTCGAAGAGCGCCGGGTCGGCCGCGTTCGCTCGCTTTCGGTCCTCGACAGGGCGCTGTACGCGCTGTTCGCCCGCCACGTCGACGCCACCCGACACGACCGAGACCGCCGCCGCTACCGCGGTACCGACATGCGGATGAGCTTCGACCTCTACCTCGCTCGCGCCTACGGCCTCGCGTGGGCGGTCGGACTGTTCGTCGCATTCCCGACGGTGCTCGTCTTCCTCGCGGTACCCGACTCGGCGATAGATGCCGCACTCTCCGTCCTCCGCGCGGCGCTTCCACCTCTCGAATACGTCCCAGTACCCGTCGTTCCCCGACTCCCCGTGGCCGGGCTGTTCGCCCTCGGGGCGGCAGTAGCGACGCGACGCGTCGTTCTCGCCGTCGCCGGGCGGTACCTCGGCTGGCGAGCGACCGCCCGGCGGGAGAACATCGAGCGAACCCTGCCCGGCGCGGTCCGCTACCTGCACGTCCTCTCGTCGGGGAGCGACGGCCCCCGCGAGATGCTCCGGCGCGTCGCCGAGACCGACGCCTACGGCGAGACGGCCGTCGCCTTCCGTGGCGTCCTCAACACCGCCTCGCTGACCGGCAACGTGAACGAGGGCCTGCGGCGCGTCGCCCGCGACACGCCCTCCGAGGGGATGCTCGCGCCCTTCCTCTTGAAGTTCCGCGAGCACGCCGGACAGGGCGACGACGCGCTCCGGAACTACCTGCGGATGGAGAGCCGGATGCTCGGCCACCGGCAGGACCGCGCCCGCGAGCGCGCCGAGGGCTTCCTCGAACTGCTCGCCGAACTGTTCATCGTCCTCCTCGTGCTCCCGTCGCTGCTCGTCATCGTCCTCACGGTGATGAGCGTCATCGCGCCCGGCCTCTCCGCGCCGGTGGTCACGCCGCTCGGACAGACGACCACCCGCGGCATCGTCGTCTACGCGAGCGCCGCGTTCATCCTCGGCGTCGGTCTCGGCGCGAGCGTGCTCGTCGCCGGGCTCCGACCGCCGGACCAATCGGTCGAGTACGACCGGCCGACCGGCGCGTTCCGCGTCCTCGACTCGGCGCTCTGGAACCCGGCCAGCGCGGCCGTCGTCTTCGTCTTTCCGGGGCTCGTCGTGGCCGGCGTCGCGGCCCTCGCCGGCGCTGACGCCGTCGGTGTCGCGCTCGTCGGCTACGTCGCCTACGCGGCCCCGGTCGGACTCGTCGGCGTCCGCCGCGCCCGCCTCGACGACGCGAAGGACCGCGAGTTGAAGGACTTCGTCCACGCCGTCTCGGGACACGTCAGTCTCGGACGACCCTTCGGTGACGCGGTCGAGCGCGTCGGCCGCGACGTGGACCTCGGCCCGCTCGATTCGGACGTGGCCGACCTCGCGCTCAACCTCCGGTTCACCGCACCGAGTTCCGGGACCGACGTGAACCTCCGAACGGCCGCGTTGGCTCGGTTCGTCGACCGCGTCGGGACGCCCATGGCCGAACAGACCATCGGCCTCGTCGTCGGCGCGCTCGACGGCGGCAGCGACACGGGAACCGTCTTCGACACGCTCCAGACCGAAATCGGCCGCCTCTACCACGAAAAGCGCGCGCTCCGGTCGGGACTGCTCGTCTACGTCGCGGTTGGCTGGACGACCGCGCTCCTCGTCGTCGGCATCACCGTCGCCGTCAACGTCCACGTCTTCGACGGCTTCGCCCAGCTCTCGACGCTTTCGACCGGCGGGTCGTTCGCCATCAACGCCGGCGCGGTGGACCTCGAACGCGACCGCTACCGGATGTACGTCGTCACCCAGGCGACGATGCTCGCGTCGGGGTGGTTCTCCGGGACGGCCAGCCGCGGTCGCTACGAGGCGCTGTTACACTCCGCCGCTCTCGTCGTCGCGTGCTATCTCGTCTACGCCGGGGTGGGACTGATATGACCGCGACCCGCGGGCAGGCGAACATGGTCGGCGTCGCGCTCCTGCTCGGCATCGGCGTGGTCGCCATCGGCCTCTTGACCGCCAGCGTCGGCGGCCTCGTGGATGCCCAAATCGCGACCGCGGACGCCGACGCCGCCGCGGACGGCTTCTCGTCGCTCCGGGACGGCGTCGCCGCCGGCGCGAACGACAGCTACCCGATTCGCGTCACCGACGGCGACCTCTCGCGAGTGAACAGGTCGGTCCGAATCATCCCGGAGGCGGGAACTAACAGGACCTACGACGCCGACGGCTACGTCGCCGACCTCGGCGGTCAGCGCGTGGCGTTCGTCGGCGGCGCGGTCGTCCGCGGAACCGGCGACCGCGCCGTGCTCGTCACGCCCGTCCCGCTGTCGTTCGCCGGCGACGCGGCGTTTCTCACGGTGCCCGTTCTAACCGCCGACGCCACCGACGGCGGCGGCCTCGGCGGCGGTGCAGCGCTTCGAACGCGAACGACGCGAACCGTGACCGACCTCCCGACAGACGGCTACGCCGTCGCCATCGAGACAGCGACCCCGGTCGCGTGGGAACGCGCGTTCGAGGGCCGCGGGTTCGATACGAGCCGAGCCGACTTCGACGGCGACGGCACCGAGAGCGTCGTCGCCGTCGTCTCCGGCGACCGAACGCTCACCGTCGCTCGATACGACCTCGCCGTGGTGGTCGACCGTGGCTGACGCTCCTCGCCGGCCGACCTCGTCACCGACCGAACCTGCCCGCCGCACCGCCGACCGTGCCGTGGTCCCCGTCGTCGGGAAAGCGCTCGAAGCCGCCATCGCCGTGCTGTTCATCGGACTCTTGACCACCGTGCTCCTCGGCGGCGTCGTTCCCGACCACCGCGCCGCGGTCGGCCACGAGCTCGCCGACCGGACGCTCGCAACGGCCACCGACCGGGTCGAAACCACCGCCGTCGTCCCCGAATCGGCGGTCGTCGGGTCCAGGCGAGCCGACGTTGACCTCCCGCGAACGATTCGCGGGAGTTCCTATCGCGTCGCGTACGTCCCGAACGCCACGTTCGGGGGCGACTCGAACGCGACCGCCCCGGCACTGGTCCTCGACCATCCGAACGACGCGTTCGACCGGCAGGTCCCGGTCACGCTCCCCGAATCGGTGACCGTCTCGGGCACGTGGGACAGCGGAAACGACTGCGTCGTTCGCGTCGTCGTCGGCGACGACGGCGCGACGCTCGAACTCACGAACGAACCTGTGTCGGGAGGGACTGATGAGTGACCGTAACCGGCCCGCAGCGCGCGCACAGACGACGCTCGCCGGACTCGCGGTGGCGCTCGTGCTCGTGACCGCGGTCACGGTCGGGGGCGTCGTCGCCGCCGACCGGGCCCTCGCGGACGCGGCCGGTGAGTCGCTCGAACAACACCGCGCTGAGCGCACCGCCGACGCGCTAGTCACGGAATCCCCGCTGGTCTCATCTGACAATGGGAGCGCGGCCGAGGCAATCGACCTGGCGCTCGCGAACGACACGAACGCCACCGAACTCGCCGCCGCCGTTCCGTCTCTCCGCGGCGTCGCGTTCCGCGTCCGGGTCGATGACCGGACGATAGCCGAGCGGGGCGACCTGTCGGGCGGCCACACGGTCAGCCGCGGTGCGCTCGCCGTCAGTCGACGGAGCGTCGGCGGGACCGTCGACCTCTCGGAGGAGACCACCACGACGCTCGACGGGCGGACGAACCGCGTTCGACTCGACGTGAACCCCGGGTCGAACACGACTGTTCAGACGGTTCGAGTCGGCGACAGGGTCGTCCTCCACCGACCGACCGGAATCGAAGGGGTACGCGTCGTCGAGGTATCGTCTCGCGCGAGCCCCGTGATTCGAGTCGAAACCGCCGAGTCCGACCCGTCCGGGAGCGTCGACGCGTCCGCAACCGCGTTCGATTCGACGGTCGTGCGAATCGAGGTGACCGTCGATGTGTGAGCGTCACGGCGAGCGTTCGCGGCGGTTGAGCTGTCGCCGTACGGACGACGCCTCCGCCCGGACGGAAGACCGAGGACAACTCTCGCTGACGGTCGTCGAAGCGGCCGTCGCGACCCTGCTCGTCCTCGCCGTCGCGGCGGGGTTCGCACTCGCGCCGCCCGCGCCGGCTTCCGAGGCGGACTCGCTGGAGCGACAGGCGGCAGATGCCGCGTCGCTGGTGGCGACCGTGCCGGCGGGCGCGACGGGAACGCTTCTCGGCTCGGCCTGCGCTTCGTCGGGCGACTTCGACGCCCGTGCAGCGCGGCTTCACGAGGTCGCTTCGGCGGGGCTCCCGAGCGGGGCGTTCGTCTCGCTCCGAACCGACGTCGGGTCAGTCGGTAGGCCCCCGCCGGAGACCGCACGAGTCGGGAGTGCGACCGCCGCGGTCCCGCGCTGTACCGCGACGGTGAAGGTGTGGTACCCGTGACTCGTGTCGGGAGTTCGGATGACGACGTCACCACATCGAACGACGACCGCGGGCAGTTGGTGCTCGTCTCCGGTGCGGTCGTCGCCGTGGCCCTGCTCGCGCTCCTCGTCGTTCACGCGCAACTCGGCTTCGCCGGCGTGGTCGAAACCACCGAACCACCGCCGCTGGACGACGTCGTTGAGACGACCGATGGCGGGGTCGAAATGGCGGCCGCCGGCGTCGCGGGTCGGTACGATTGGGCGGCGAGAGACGTCGCAGTCGAGGATTTTCGCTCGCGACTCGACCCCGCGCTGGCGAACGTCGAGCGCGCGCACGCCGGCGAGGGCGGCGTCGCGCTGCGGACGAACGACTCCGCGGCCGCCGGCTGGGCGCTCAGGAACTGTCCCGACGGCCCGTACCGGGAGTTCGGTCCCTGCGTCGTCGACGACGGCGTCGTCGTCCAAGAGCGCGCGGGAGAGACGGCCGTCGTCGCCGTTCTCGTCGACGTTCGAATCGCGACGCCGCGCTCGCGGACGGCCCTGACGGTCGCCGTGCGCCCGAACTGAACGCGGTCGAAAAGGCAGTTAGGCGCTCGGCACGTAGCCGAGGACTTCGTAGGTGTGTTCGGCGTCGTCTTCCGATTTGGGCTCGGTGTAGCGCGCCTCGTGGACTCGGTCCAGTCGGGCGGCGAGGAGCGTCTTGTAGGCGTCCAGAATCGGCACCTCGGTGAGCGGCGCTTCCGGCCCCTCGTCTTGGCCGACGATGTTCGCCATACAGAGCACGCCGTCGGGGGAAAGCAGGCCGGCTACCACGTCGAGAAACCGGTGGAACTCTGGGACGCTCATCGTGTCCCCGAGATAGTAGATGGTCTCGCTCCAGACGATGACGTCGAACTGCTCGTCAAGGGAGTCGAGATACGCGCTCGCCTCGCCGGCGAAGAACGTCGCCCGGTCGCTATCGGTCCGCTCCCGAGCGCGCTCAACGGCAGCCTCGGAGATGTCGATGCCGTGGAGGTCTGCGTCGGGGAAGCGTTCTAAGAGGAGTTCCGAGTGAACGCCCTCGGCGCAGCCGATCTCCAGAATCGACTCCGGCGAGCCGACGTGGCTCTCGACGACGCGGTTCTGGCGGCGGTACTTGCGCTGCTCGTAGGTCGAAGAATCGAAGTCCCACGGGTCCGGTTCGTCGAACTCGTCCTCGAAGTAGTCGGCGTTCCAGCCGTCGTTTGGCACGTTAGTTCACCTCCGTGTCGCTGGTCTCGGCCGGATTGTAAATGCTCTGGATGACCCGAGATTGGAGCGCCGGGTCCTGGAGCCAGAGCTTGCAGAGAGCCCCGTAGGCGAACAGTTGAATCGCCACGAAGAGGATGAGGTCTCGGGCCTCGGGTTCGACGGCGTAGGCGTCGAGTCGGACGAGCCCGTCCCGACCGTACAGCGAGCGCTCGCGGACGGCCTGCTCTGCGGGACCACCGTTCAGCGTGAACGCGATGAGCGGGACCTTCTGGTCGAAGTCCGCAGACTGAAGGACGTTCCAGACGGAAGTTTCGTCGCCGAACAGGACGTCGTTCCACTCGCGGTACGTCGCGGAGCCCTGTTGCGGAATCGCCGTCACGAGGTAGCTCGAACCGCCGTGGAGGACGTTGACCAGGCGGTGGACGATGTTCTGGAGGTTTGTTGCCTCGGCGTGGACGTGGAGGAACTCCGTGAGCTTGAGTTGTGCCTCGTTTCCGAGTCCGCGCTGTGATCCGAGGGCCCCGAAGATGGGGTCGCTCTGGAGGTCGTTGTGTCGCTGTAGCTCTTCGATGGCCGCGAGAATATCGCTTTGGCCGGAGAGGCCGGCGGCGTCGTCGCCCTGTTTGAACTGGCCTTCGACGAACTCGTCGAGCGCCCTGAACCGCGCCTGAAACCGCTGGAGGTCGACGTAGTCGTCGAGGAAGACGACCTGGAGGACGGCGAGCTGGGCGACGAGACTTTTCGTCGCGTAGATGTCGATTCGCTCTTCGACGCTCGGAAGCGGAACGACGTGGTCGGCGCGCTCCGCGAGCGGACTGTCCGGGTCGGTCACGGCGACGACAGTCGCCGGTTGGTTCGAACAGAGGTCGAGTATAGAATCAGTCTTCCCGCTCCGTGAGATGGCGAGGATCGTGTCGTCGGCCGACGAGTGCATCCCGGTGGCTTCGACGCCGCTGCGGACCTGCGACCGGATGCCGCGGTCGCGGAGGCGGTCGGCGAGCCAGTAGCCGACTGACGTCGAGGACCCCTGCCCGGCGATGGTGACGGTGCCGTCGGCGTCGAACACCGGCCGCCGAACCTCCTGTCGGAAGGCGTCGTCGGCGATGGTCTCCCAGACCTGCGCTTCGATGGCCTCGTACACGCCCGTCCGCTCGCCCGTGTCGCGCGCAATCGAACGGAGGTCGTCTTCGAACAGCTTCGGGATGTTGACCGACGCGCTGTCGTCCGTGAGGTTCGCCTTGATGACCGACCGGACGTATTCGGACGTTTTCTTGTTCTTCTGCTGGGCGATCTCGTCCACCTGTCTCTTGACCCGCTTCGAGACGCGGGCCTGGAGTATCTCGTCTTTCGTCATGACCGCCGGTATGTCAAACGGTGAGATAGTTCTTGTCATCGTGTATGTCATACGATTTTGCCCTACTGTATACGCATATAAACTGTATACGAGAGTACAAAAGGCAGCGAGTTATGTCACACGCAAGATATTTGTTTACAGTCATACAATCTGTTTGTGTGACGCGAAGACGAAAACGAGAACGTCACGAGAACACTCACAAACCCGATACACAACAGATCACGATGACCAACGATTCAACCCAGTCCAGCAAATCGACGGAATCGGATTCAAATACTCTGACTTCAGACATGAACTCGCGGCTCGGACACGGGTGTACCCACCGGGCGTCCGAAGAGACGGAGCGGCGGCCATCCGTGACGACGGTGGTCGTCCGCGCCACCCTCGCGGCGTTCGTCGTGCTTTCGCTGTTCGCGGTCGCCGTCCCAGTCGTCACGGCCGACGCGGGGCCGGCGGCGCTGTCCGGACCACCGACCGCTTCGGTGAGCGCGGACGAGGCGCTCGACGCCCGTGAAGCGGCGAAAGACAGACTCGCGGAACTCCGCCGCCTCGACGACCGACCGATGGTCTCGGTCGAGGCGAGCACGCTCCAGACGGTCCAGAACCGCATCGAGACGGGGAACCTGAGCTACACGCGAGCGAACTACGACACCGCGGCCGAACACTGGTCGGTCGCGGAGAAGCAGGCGACCGCGGCCCTCGCCCGCGCCTACGCCGAGGGAACCGCGCGGAACCTCAACGCGACGGTCGGCTTCATCGAAAAACGCGAGGCGAAGGGCTACGCGACGGCCGATACCGCCGAGTTCACCGAGCGCGCCGCCGAGCTGCGCGCCCAGAACCCGGAGACGCTCTCGGACCACCGGAAGCGCTACCGAGCGGCGCGGCAGCTGAACAGCGACGCCGAGTCGTCGCTTCCCTCGATGAACGTGGTCCGACTGGCGAACCTGCTGTCGCCGACGTGGGTCGCTGGCGGGGTAGTCGTCGTCCTCGGCGCGGTGACGAGCGTCATCGGCTTCGCCCTCGGCCGTCGCGGACAGTCCGAAACGGAGACGAAACGCAAAAAAGGCGAACGCGAGGTCGAGGGGTCCGGACTCAGATAACCACTCACGGAGACACACATGAACCCACTCAACTACGTACGCAACGCGGTTTCGCGGAGCGGCACCGACGATTCGAACGCCGACGACGCGGTCATCACCGACGGCGCGGGCGGCGGCGCGGTCGAGGCGAACGCGGCGGCAGACCGACCGAGTGCCGACGTCGACGACCACGACGAGCACAGCGTGGGCGTGTTCTTCCCGCCGAACACGCTCGCGGACGTGGTGCGGCGCGAGTGGATTTCCCGCGCCGAGGAGATGCTCGGAACGTCGATTCCGACGCGGTTCGTCCAGGACGTCCGACTCGGGCGCAACCCGCTTCGAATCGAGGACGTCACGCCGATGCTCGCCCCGGAAGTCGAGCGCGAACTGCTCAGGCTGTCGTACGACGCGGACCACGCGCTGGTCCCGTCGTCGCTCGGGACCGGCTTTCCGGCCTACAAGTTCGTCGACGTCGGCCTCGTCTTCGAGGAGACGGTCGACGTGGTCGTCCCCTCGCACAAGACCGCGGACGGGCTGTACAAGAACCCGCAGAACGCGCTGTTGGCCGGCCTCGGCGTCGCGGTCATGGACGCGCCGGCGATACTCATCGACCACCGGGCGCAGGAGATCGGAATGGACGAGGTGGCACCGGAGCTGGCGAAGTTCCTCGCGGCGACGACCCACACCGACGTGGCGAACCGGTCGTTCGGCTACTGGAGCGCCGCGATGACGACGGTCCCCATCGGCGGCCGCGCCGAGATGGACCTCAACCCCGCGATTCAGCGGGCGGCCAACAGCCTCACGCCGTGGCTGTCGGCCGAGCAGTGGGCCCCGTGGGCGATCGAAAACGGAGACATCGAACCCGACGCGACGGTCCCGACGTTGGCCGAACCGGACCTGATGGTCGTCCTCCCCCACGGCGTCACCCTCGGCCAGCACCACAACCTCCGGACGATTCACGCGGACGTGGCAAACGCCCACGTCGTCGGCTTCTGGCCGCTCGACGCGGCGTGGATTCACACCCACGTCCGCCGAGGCGGCGCGGCGTACGTCGACGCGGAGGTCCACGACGAGTCGTCGCCGCTCCGGCAGGTGTGGGAGGCACACACGGCGAAGTTCGGCGTGAGCGACCCCGTCGACCGCTGGGAGCGCTTCTTCGCCGACCACATCGAGCCGGCGCTCCCGGAGCAGTAAGCCGCACCGCCCGCAGACGACCCACGAACGCGCGTTTTCACCGACCATGACAGACGATATCCAACTCGTAGAACTGAGCGCAGTCATCGAGCCGACCGACGACGACCACGAGCGAGCCGACGAACCGAGCGACAGCGACTCCAGCTCCAGCCGACGCCGCCGCCTCCTTTGGGTCGCACTCGGCGTGACGGCCGCCGTGCTCCTCGGACTGGGCGTGGTCGCGGTCGTCGCTCCGGAATCGGTCGAGGCGGCCATCGCTCCGAACCTCGGTCTCTCGGGGCTGATGCCCGGATTCCGCCCGCGCCTGCGGGCGCTCCGACGGGCCGTTCGGAGGGTGGTCCCGTTCAGGGCGACCCGAGACGAACCACCGGACCGCCAGCCCGAGGGCGCGCCTTCGCTCGATGGGGCGGACGACGCGGACGACGCGAACGCCGAGATGAACCCGGACGGCTCGGGCCTCTCGGACGCGGACGACGCTCGTGGCGCGAGCGACCCGCCGTCGATTTCGGTCAGCCGCCTCTCCGACGAGCGAGCCGTGTCCGTCATCGTCGACCACCTCATGCGCGCGGCGGACTCGCGGCCGCTCCCGGACGCGTTCGGCGTCGTCTCGCCCATCAAGCGCCCGCTGGCGTCGACGCTCGAAGGCATCCCGCAGGAACTCGGCGTTCACTGTCGGGACGTGAGTCCCGTTCTCGTCGGGACCGCCAACAACGAGACGACCGTCGAGCGCCTCGGCCGGACGTACGAGCTACTGCTCGTAGTCACCCCGGACCACGAGGCCGTCCTCTCGGACGTGCTCAGATACCTCCCAGCGCTGATTCGAACCGACGGGGTTGCCGGCGTCGGTTCCGTCCGCACCGTGACGCTCCCGGCGACCGAGCGGCCTGGAACCGAACGCGAGAGTCAGGGGACGCTGAAGGCACTCCGCGGACACAAGGGCGAGCCTCGGCACCCGATGGCCCGGACCGAACCGGACTTCATCGCCGCGTCGGCACCGTCCGAGTGGACCGGGCCCGTCCGGTCGGTGCTGTCCGACTACGCGCCGGTCATCGAGGTCGTCGAGTGGGACCGCCCCGCGATTCACGTCGCGGGGTTCGTGTTCGCGTCGGCGGTCGACCTCCCCGACCACGTGACCGCGTCGGGCGACGACTCGCCGGGGCACGCGCCGTCCGGTGACTCGTCGTCGTCCGGCGCCGACGGGCGGCCGACCGGAAGCGGCGGGTCGACACCGACGAGAAGTTCGGCCCCCGCTGACGAGTCGACGCCCACCTCGCCGCCCGATTCCGACGGGCCGCCGAGTACCGACTCTTCGCCCGAGTCGTCGGGTGAGGACCCTCCGCAGTCGCCCGATACAGACGAGAAGGCGATGCCCCGCGACGGGACGACCCCACAGACCACACCAGACGGCGGCCGCGCGTCGGGCGGGTCCACCCTGCCCCGTTCGTCGCAGTCGCCGCCGCAAACTGGAGGGGATGCGCCCGAGGAAGAGGCACCGCAGACTGGTGCGGAACCAGATGACTCGACGACCGGGGCGAAGCCCGACCAAGACGGACCGAACCGGACGAATCGTGGGTCCGATCCGACCCCGGAAAAAGACGACTCGAGTCCGGACGCTGGTAGTTCGGGTGCCGATTCCGACGACGACCAATCCGACGCAGAGGGTGAGCGAGACACTCGTGGAGCCGAAGCCGACGGCAGCGGCGACGGTGCGGGCGGCGCTGGCGGCGCTCTCGACGCGGGAGACGACGCGCCATCGAGCGAAAGCGCGGCGTCGGACGATGCGAACGCGCCCGCGAGTACGCCCTCGGGGCCTCCGAACGAGTCGGCTCAGCCGACTTCCGGGTCGGACGACTCGGCTCCCGCGTCGGACTCCGCGGAAGCGACGCCCGAGAGCCGGCCGGCCGCCCCAGAGAGCGGAGCGAATCGTTCCTCGTCGGACGGGGCACCGAGTGGTCGGGGTCCGTCCGGTGGCGGGGAGTCCCAGACGGCACCGGAGCCCGAGACGACGCTCCCGGCAGAGTTTCCGGTCCCGGCGGGGACGACCCCGGACGACGGCGCGGGCAGTCCGCCGAGCAGCGGTGGCTCGAAATCGCCTTCGCCGGAACCGACGCCGACCCGGCCCGAGGGGTCGTCAGCGTCGCCGTCGTCGACGCCGGAGACGCCCGCGGACGATATCGACGCCGGCGCGGGAATCGTCCCGTTCGGCGACGCGCCCGCGTCGAGCGACCCCTCGGTCGTCGACGTGACGGAGCACGTGCTGAACGAACTGACGTTTCAGGCCACCGCGACGCCGGGGCGTGAAGTCTACTCGACGGTGTACGCCGACGAGCGCGGCCTGATTCGCCACCACCACGCCATCGACCACCCGGACTTCCTCCGGAGCCGCACGGACTCCATCTCGTTTACCTCGGAGTTCTTCTCGCACCTCCGGCGACTGGCCAGCCTCCACAAGGACATCGACCACCGCCTGGCCGGCGGCGCGCACTCCCATCCGGTGAGCGGGCAACCGCTCCAGAGCGGCGCGGACAAGCGGTTCGTCCGGAAAGTCTGGCGGAACACCCGAAACACCTCGTTCATCGTCGGCGTGACCGAAGGCGAGGGGCCGGACGAGTGGACCATCACGGACGACGGCCGCGAGGTCCGCCGCCAGTCCAACGACCACCTCGTGCGAATCCGCGCCTTCTCGGGGCGAAACGAGCCGAAGCGGATTCGACTCCATCAGAACATGGGTCAGTAGTCGCGCAGAAGGTGTCGAGGAAATATCTATTTTGACACTTTTAAATAAATATATTATTTTGAGTATTTCTCAGCACTGAAGTCGAATATCCGTGGAGTCACCGAAATCACATTAAGAACACCTAAAGATGAAGAATACGCCACATCGGATGCTTAGTAACCGAAATATTCGTATTCAACGTCAGAGAAAGAGAAAATCGGCGTAAAGCGATGTATTGAACGGTCTAACTCGATAGTAGGGTGCGCACCAACAGGTGAAAATTCAGAAAACGCTGTCTTGGTGACTCAGAACTATCTATTTTCAGTACATAATCTAATTCTGTTAAAATGGGACCCGAACGGATTTGGAACTGTGTGTTCGCACGTGCGCCGAACGACGCCACTGGTCGATTCAACCAACTCAGTACGACAGCGTCCACTCGCGGTCGATGAGCCAGGCGTCGAGCTTTCCGAGCGGGTCCTCGTCGACGTGCGTGCCGTGACTCACGAGGACCCGTTCGACGTCGTAGTCGAACAGTTTGACGAGGTTTCGCTCGGCTTCCTCGTGGCTCAGGTCGTTGAACTGCGCCGCGGGCGGGACGAGGAACCCCGGTGGGAGCCCGCGACGGTCCGACCCCTCCAAGACGTCACCGGCGATGAAGACGCCCTCGTCTTCCAAGAGCAGACCGCTGTTCGCGACCGTGTGTCCCGGGACCTGTACGATTCGAATCCCGCCGTCGAGCACGTCGTCGTGGCGGAAGTGCCGGTCGGCCTCGACGTCGAGCGCGTCGTAAAAACCCTTCGCGCCGCCGGGGACGAGGAGTTCGGGGTCGAACGCGTCTACCACGGCGGGCGTCCCGCCGAAGTGTCCCTCGTCGCCGTGGGTGATGATGACGCGGTCGACGCCGCCGAACGTCGAGTCCAACACGGACACCAACTCGTCGCCGTCGTCCGGAAACGCGGCGTCGACCAGCGTGGTCGTTCCGGACGGTCGGTCTTCGAGGACGAACACGCGGACGTGGTCGAACTGTACCGTGTACACTCCGTCTGCGACTGCTGTTACCGTCATGTACGGTCGAGGCTACGGGGGATTGCGATAAAAAAAGGGACGCGCGTTCTCAGGGGCGTGTAACGGGTGTACGTGAAACGGCCCCGAGCGTCGGCGGCCCGCGGAGCGGACGTCCCGGAAAACGACTATTCCTCCGCGGCGAGCGTCGAGACGACCGGGCACGACGCGTTCAGGAGAATCGACTGAGCGACGCTTCCGAACAGCATCTTTCCCGTACGCGAGCGGCGTCGCGGGCTCACCACGATGTAGCTCGCGTCCTGTTCGTCGGCGTACTCGGTGACCTCGTCGGCCGGGTCGCCGACGAGTCCCACCGTCTCGTACGGGACGGACAGTCCCGACACGGCGTCTTCGGCCATCTCGGCGGCGGCGGACCGAATCTCCGCCATGTCCTTCGGCTTCTCGGCCTGCGCGCTCGTCAGCCCGAGGTCGACGAACTCCGAGCGGGTCAACGCGTGGACGACGTGGACCGGTTCGTCGAACGCCGCCGCCAGCGATGCGGCTTCCGCGACAACGTGTGATGAGCGACCTGACCGGTCAACTGCTGCAACAACGACCATATCAGCGTGTACCACGGAGAGATATAATATCGTTTCGCCGAATCTCGTTCGGAGCAACCGCGTCGACGCGGCTCGCGGTCCCGACGGTCGTCCTCCGCGCACGGGTTCGTCCGGCGAGCAGTATCTGATTTCAACGATGTCGTAATACGGGTCGGAATCGACGAGTTTCGTTACAGTTGTACTGCTGTAATTTCGATGCCGGACGGGAGAAAAATACCCCTGTATTTCAACATCCTCAAAACTGAGGGCGGGCCGAGCGGTACGCTCCGCTCTCGACGAAGGTACGACAGAGAAATGCGGAAGCGAGCGGGCCGAAACGCTGCCAGCCGCGGCAGGGGCTCAGCGAGGCGACGGGAGCGCAGCGCGGTTCGTGGACAGTCGGCGACGCGAGATGGCGCTCGACGGAACGCGCGTGCCGTGAGAAAATAAAAGCGGACGAGGTCTGAACGCGGTGCTACGCGCGAATCGAGCGCACGGCGGGCAGCGCGATCGCGCCCAGGCCGAGCAGGATGATGACGAGGGCGATGGGGCTCGTGAGGAAGATGCTCGGCGAGCCGCCCGAGAGGACGAGCGACCGACGGAGGTTCTCCTCCGCGATGGGGGCGAGGATGAGCCCGAGCACCATGGGTGCCAGCGGGTACCCCCGGAGCCGCATCGCGTACCCTAACACGCCCGCGCCGAGCATAATCCACGCGTCGAAGACGTTGCCGCGGAGGGCGATGGCTCCGATGACACACAGCACGAGGATGACGGGCCAGATATGGGACTTCGGGATGTTGATGAGGCGCGCCCAGTAGTTCGCGCCGAGCAGGCCGAAGATGAGGATGAACACGTAGATGAGGAGGAACCCGACGAAGATGGTGTACAGCAACACCGGCTCTTCTTGGTACAGGCCCGGCCCGGGGTTCACGTCGTGGACCAACAGCGCGCCGATGAGGATGGCGGAGACGGAGTCACCCGGGATACCGAGCGTCAGCGTCGGAATCAGCGCGCCGCCGGTGCTCGCGTTGTTCCCGGACTCGGCGGCCGCGACGCCGCGGACGTTCCCCTCGCCGAACGACGGGATACTGTCTTTGAGCCAGCGGGTGGCCTCGTTGTACGTGATGAACGCGGCGATGTCGCCGCCAGCGCCGGGAATCGCGCCGATGAACGACCCGAGAACGCCCGAACCGACGCTGACCGGTGCGATGGACCGCAGGTCAGAAAGCGAGGGGAACACGCCGGAAATCTCCTGGTCGACGCGGTCGTTCCCGCTGTTGATGCCCTGCGAGTACTTGCGGAGTCCCTCGGCGATGCCGAAGAGACCGATCATGACGGCGATGAACTCGACGCCCGTGAGCAGTTCGGGGATGTCGAAGGTAAAGCGGTGGAAGCCGGTCACGGGGTCGATACCGACCGTCGCGACGAGCATCCCGAGCAGGCCCGAGACCATCCCCTTCGTGAGCGAGTCGCCGCTCACGCTGGCGATGATTGTCAATCCGAAGAAGGCGAGCGCGAAGAACTCCGGCGACCGGAACCGGAGGGCGGCGTCGGCGATGACCGGCGAGAAGAACATCAGCGCGAAGACGCTGATGACGCCGCCGACGAACGACGCGATGGTGCTCACGCGAATCGCGCGGCCCGCCTCGCCCTTCTGGGAGAGCGGGTGGCCGTCGAAGATGGTCGCCGCCGCCGACGGGGTGCCCGGCGTGCGGATGAGAATCGCCGGAATCGACCCCGCGTAGACCGCGCCGCCGTAGATGCCCAACAGGAGAATCATTCCCTGACTCGGCTCCATCGTGAAGGTAAACGACAGCAGGACCGCGATGGTCATCGTCGCGGTCATCCCCGGAATCGACCCCATGAGGATGCCGAGGAAGATACCCCCGACCATCAGCAGGAGGACGAACGGGTCGGCGAGGTTGACGAGCGCCTGCGAGATGTACTCAAGCACCATCAGAACGTCACCACCAGCGGGAGCTGCGGCAGCAGCCGCGACACCGGGATGATGCCCTCAGGCAGGCGCACGAGGAAAATCCGGCCGAAGATGTAGAATAGCGCGACCGGGAATCCGATCGACAGCGCCACGACGAGGAGCTTCGAGCGGATGTCCGAGTAGTAGAGGACGACCGGCATGAACAGCATGGTCGACACGAGGAACCCTAAAAGCGGCATCAACAGGACGTACCCGACGAGGAAGGCCGCGACGACGGCGGCGGGTCCGAAATCGAACTCCGACATTTCGAGTTCCGTGTCGGAGCCCGTCAGCACGTCGATAGTGGCGAAGAAGATGATGCCGACCGACACTGCAATCGGGAAGAACGACGGCCCGACGCCGTCGCCCGACGGGAACTGGCTCGCAAAGAAAATGACGACGACCGAAAACAGGATAAACAGGACTGACAGCGGACTTGAACGAACACTCTCCAAGCCGATTCTATCAAGGACGGCCCCGACTTTCTGAATCACCATTATTTTTTCTGCCTCGTGGTATGATACCAAGCAATCGTTCGTAATAAACATATTGGTCTTTACGAGCCCGTTCGGGGCTGAAAGTCACGATTTCGACACGAACGCCGCAGGCGGCCGAGTCGATTGTCCAGTCGAGCCTCGGGCTGGCCGTCGAGAGTGGGCGACTGCACAACGAGAGAGGTTGCGACGGCCGGCCGGTACGTTCACCGGTTCGACATGTCTACGGGCGACAACGCCGCGTTTCGCGGCCACCGATAGAATTAACCAGCGTTGCGAACTACCGTTCCACCGGAATGAGTGTTAGCAACGTCACCGAGGGTATCGACCAGATTCAGTTCGAACACGTCCGGGTGCTCGTGTTGAAGGACACGCCGACGGGGAAGACGACGCTCGTGGACACCGGCTTCGACGAGGACGGCGACGAACTCGTCGAGCATCTGGAACGGGAGTACGGCGGCGTCGACCGCGTCATCATCACCCACGGCGACCACGGCCACCACGGCGGTCTCCCGTCGGTGATGGAGGCGTTCGACCCCGAACTCCTCGCGTCGGCCAACGAGTCGAAGCTCCACGAGGCCATCGACTACGAGCCGGACGTGGCGTTCACCGACGGCGACGTGCTCGACGGAAACGTCCGCGTCATCGAGGTGCCGGGCCACACGAAGGCGACCTCGGCGCTCCTGCTCGAAGACCGCGGCATCCTCATCTCCGGGGACGCCCTCGACGGGGCCGACCGTGCGGGGCTCCCGGCGGGCTACCTCCTCCCGCCGCCGGCGCTGTTCAACGACGACCACGAGGCCGCCGAAATCAACCTCTACGACTTGCTCCAGTACGACTTCGAGACGCTGCTCGTCTTCCACGGCTCGCACGTCTTCGAGGACCCGAGGGGCAAACTCGACGACTTCCTCGTCGAGCGCGAGTGGGACCCACGTCCGGAGTGACCCCGACCCGCCGAACCGAGCGGCGTTGACGGCGTCACAGTCCTCGATAGCCGACTCCGCGGCATGCTTTTCCGACCGTCGACCCCGAGCGGCCGCGCCGTAAACGGCGTCCGATCGAGACACGAACGAACGGAGTAGTGAGCGACCTGCGTCTGAGAAAAACCGCGGTTGAGAGATGAATCGCTGAGGAGAGTCGGATACGAACGAGACGGAACTGGTCGGTCAGTCTCGAAGGACCGAAACGTCGAACACCGGCTTGCAGGTCTCGCCGGCCAGGAACGCCTCGAAGGCGTCTTCGGATTCGGTGAGTCGGAACCGGTCGTCGAGGAACGTGGCGTGGTCCACGTCGCCCGAGCCGATGAGCCGGAACGCCCGCTCGAAGTCCTCGTAGGTCGCGCCGTAGGTACACTGGAGGTCGACCTCGGCGCGGACGAGCGACGTGAACTCCATCGTGGTCTCGCCGGTCTGGCCGACGAGGACGATTTGACCGCCCTTGCGGACCTGCTCGACCGCCATCGGCAGTCCCGACGGGTGGCCCGTCGTGTCGAACACCACGTCGAAGCCGACGCCGCCGGTCAGGTCACGCTGGGTGGCGGTCAGGTCGTCTTTCTCGATGTTGACCGCGGGGTAGCCGAGTTCCTCCGCGAGCGGCAGTCGGTAGTTCGTGTCTCGACCGACGCCCGCGACGACGACCTCCGCGCCCTGCGAGGCGGCCACCTGCGCGCAGAGCAACCCGATGGGACCGGGGCCGGCGACGAGCACTCGGTCGCCCGCCTCGACGCGGGAGTTCCGAAGGACCGCGCGCGTGCAAATCGCCGTCGGCTCGACGAGCGCCGCGTGCTTCGGGCCGACGTTCGAGGGTACCGACTGGAGCGCCGACTCGGGAACGGCGATGTACTCGGCGTACGCGCCGTCGTGGTCGATACCGGTCAGTTCCGCGTCCTGACAGATGCTCTCCTCGCCGATTTGGCACTGGAAACACTCGCCGCAGCCCCGAATCGGCCGTTCGACCACGCGCTCACCGACGGAAAACCGGGTTGCGTCGTCGCCGCGCTCGACCACGCGACCGGTGTACTCGTGACCGATGATGGTCGGCATGGTCATCCGCTCGAAGGCGGACTTGAACTTGTAGATTCCCGCGTCGCTCCCGCAGAGCCCGGCGTAGTCGATTTCGATGAGGACCTCGTCCGACGCCGGTTCGGGTGTCTCGACGTCGACGAGTTCCATAGCTCCGGGCTCTCGGCTCGTTTTGGCTAACCCGCGCATACATCTCCTTGAATACCGCCGGGGTATAAATCTACGCTCTTGGGGGAGAAGCTTGCGGGCGGAAGCCGGCCCAGACGTACGCGAGCGTCCCGCCACGCGCCCGCTCGCCTCGGCGCTCGCGGGCGCACAGAAGCGAAGCACTGCGCCGACTCCGCTGGCTCCGCGTCATATTCAGAGGGACCGCAATGCTTATTGTATGGATTGTTCAAACATTCGGGTACAATGGGAGACGATACCATTAGCAATCGGAGTGGACGCAGCGCGCTGAACAGACGGAACTTCATCAAGGCAGCCGGCGTCGGCGGCGTGGCGCTATCTGCCGGTTGTCTCGGCAGTCTCTCCGGACAGCAGGAGTGGCCCTCTCGGCCGGTCGAAGTCATCTCCCCGTGGTCGGCCGGAGGCGGGGCCGACCGGACCAGCCGCGCGGTCGCCGACGCGGCCGAGAACCACACCGAGGTCTCGTGGAACGTCAGCAACCAGACCGGCGGCTCCGGCTCGGTCGGGATGAACGCGGCGGCCAACGCCGAGCCCGACGGGCACACTATCGGCTGTACGGCCCCCGAAATCGCGCTGTTCGAGCACCTCGGTATCGCCGACCTCAGCCCCGAAGACATCACGCCCATCATGCAGTACACCGAGTTCCCCGCGGCGCTCGTCGTCAGCGAGGACGCCGAGTTCTCCACGCTCGACGAGTGGATCAACTACGGGAAGGACAACACCCTGCAGATGGCGAACTCCGGCTTCGGCTCGTCGTGGCACATGGCCGCGGCGGGTATCGCCAGCGAGGCCGGCGTCAACGTCGAACACATCTCCTACGAGGGTGCCGCACCGGCCATGACGGCCGTCGTGAACGGCGAGGTGGACTGTACCGCGGTCGGCGCGGCGGAAGTCGCCCCGCAGGTCCAAGACGGCGGGCTGACCGCCCTCGGCGTGGCGTTCGACCAGCAGGTCGACGCGCTCCCGAACACGCCGACGCTCGCCAACCAGGGCCTCGACATCTCCATCGGCTCGTGGCTCGCGCACTTCGCGCCCGCCGGCATCGACGACGAGCTGAAGCAGGAGCTCGCCGACGTGTACAGCGCCGTCTACGAGGACGACTCGTTCGTGGAGTTCATGGAGAACAACGACTTCATCCGCGTCGAACGCGGTCCCGACGAGCTTCAGGACTTCCTCGACCAGCAGTACGAGTTCTACGGCAACCTCGTCGACGAACTCGGCATCGAAAAGCAGTAACGCCGCAGTCGAATTCCGAGCCCCGCGACCGACTGACTCCCTACGCGACACGTACCTGCGCCCTTCTCCCTTTCGGACCCGCGTCACCGCGAGCGACGGCCGTTCCGACCGGACCGGACCCGCGGCACGCGGCGCGAACCGCACGTTCGACCGACCGATAGTTTAACGTGAATCGTCCGCATCAGGTCCGGTATGCACACGATAGAGCCCGACGTAGAGCGACCGGACCGCGAACTCGTCGAGGCGTTCGAAGAGATTCCGAGCACCATCGTCTCCGACGTGACCGGCAACATCGGACTGACCATGGACGCCGGCCTCCGGCCCGCCTACGAGGGCGTCGAGATGGCGGGCACCGCGGTCACGGTGAAGGCCGCCCCGGGCGACAATCTCATCATCCACAAGGCGATCACGCTGACCGAGCCCGGCGACGTGCTGATTATCGACTGCGACGGCTACACCGACACCGGCCACGTCGGCGAACTGATGTGTACCTCCTGTCAGGCGAACGGCCTCGCCGGGCTGGTCATCGACGGCGCGTACCGCGACAGCCGGGAAATCGCCGAGATGGAGTTCCCGGTGTACGGCCGCGGCGTCAACCCGCAGGGACCGCTCAAGCAGGACCCCGGCTCCATCAACGTCACCGTCTCCGTCGGCGGCGTGAGCGTCGACCCCGGCGACATCGTCATCGGCGACGACGACGGACTGGCGGTCATCCCCCGCGAGGGGGCCGAAGAAGTCCTCGAACGCGCCCACGAGAAGCTCAGCGCCGAGGACTCCGTCCGCGAGGAAGTACTGGACGGCGAGTACCTCTACGAACTCAACGGCTACGACGAACTGTTCGAGAACCTGACCATCGTCGGTCCCGAAGACTCGATTCAGTAACGTCACCGAAGACGCGGCGGACAGCGACCGCGACTGACCCGCGACGTCCGCATCTCGACTGGCATGCCACCCGGCGACCCGCGTTTTTTGCGAGCACCCGACGCGTAGCGAGCGACGCCTCGACCCGTGACGCCGGTGGCCGAAGCGTTCGCCCCTCGAAATCCAACATCGTTGAAACGAATCGGTGCTATTAGGGACGCGGTGGCCAATTGTCGAATCATGACGAACTCCACCGGGTCGGGCTCGCGGCGGATACAGAGCGTCGAACAGGCGTTCGACATCATTCGGTACCTCCGCGAAGTCGACGGCGCGACGCTGTCGGAGACCGCCGAGGACATGGAGATGCCGGTCAGCACGGCGCACATCCACCTGGCGACGCTCGTGGACACCGACTACGTCGTCAAGGTCGGAAGCGAGTACCGCTGTAGCCTCCGCTTTCTCGAGATGGGCGGGGCGATGCGCGACGGGATGGCGCTGTACCGGGTCGCCAAGCCGGAACTCGACGAGCTGAAAGAACAGACCGGCGAGCACACCAACGTGACGGTCGAGCAAAACGGGTTCGCCGTTCAGCTCTACAAGGCCCAGAGCCCGGAGTCCATCGACGACGACGCGCCGCTCGGCGACCACCTCTACCTCCACTCGACGGCGACGGGGAAGGCGATGCTCGCGGAGCGCTCGCGGGACGAGGTCGACCGAATCGTCGACCGCCGCGGTCTCCCCGCCCTGACCGACGACACCATCACCGACCGCGGGGCGCTCCACGAGGAACTCGCGGCGATTCGCGACCGAGGTTACTCCATCAACCGCGGCGAACACTACCCCGGCGTCTGCGCCGTCGGAACCGCCATCGTCTCCGAACCGGACGACGCCGTCGGCGCGATAAGCATCAGCGGTCCGATGAGCCGCATGGAGCCCGAGCGCATCGAGGAGGAACTCGCCCCGTCGCTTCTGAACAAGAAGAACATCATCGAGCTGAAAATAAAGCAGTACTGAGCGGGCGGCCTCACCGCCGTCGGCCGTGGCCGTCGCTCTCGGAGTCGGTCTCTCGTCGGCTCACTCGGGCGGGCTGTCCCACTCGGAGCCGTCGTCGGCCGGTTCGTAGTCGAGGACCGCCTTCGCGTGGTCGATATCGAACCAGCGGGCCTTGTTGCCGCTCACCGCGTAGAACGTGTCGTAGGTGACCGACTCGTCTTCGAGACAGCATTCGAGCAGGTGCGCGAAGTCCCGCTGGGAGGTCCACGTCGCTTTGAGCCGCTTGACCATCTCCTCGTACTCGGGGCTGCCGCGCTCCCACGAACCGGTCTGGGACTGGTCCCACACCTCGCCCTCCTCGACTTTGTGCTCGTCGCCGCGGTCGACGCCGCGCTCCGCGTCACCGTAGGGATGGTCGTACCGCTCGGTCCGGACGCTCGAGATGCGAATCGAGTAGACCTGGCTCGGCGCGCCGTCGCGGCGGGCGTGCGTCCGGCAGATGTGCTCGCCGAACACCTTCGAGGCCCCGTAGTAGCCGTCCGGCTTCGGGAGCGTCTCGTGGGTGAGCCGGAAGGGGTCGTACCTGCTGGGGTAGTCTTCCTCGTAGAGGTCGGGCGCGAGGTCCTCTTCGTACAGGCCCATCACGCGCTGGGAGGAGGCGTAGATGAGCTTCTCGACGCCGGCGTCCTCCATCGCCGTGAGGACGTTGTACGTTCCCGTGATGTTCGGCTCGATGATGTCCTCGAAGGACGCGCCCGCGTCGGACTGCGCGGCGAGGTGGATGACGGCGTCTTGCCCGTCGAACGCCGGGCGAATCGCCTCGTAGTCCGCGATGTCGGCGACAAACGTCTCGTACTCCGGATGTTCGGTCCGGTCGAGATACGTGAACTCGTACTCGTCTCGTTCCGCGAGGTGGTTGAGAATCGCTTCGCCCGCCTCACCGAACGGACCCGTGACTAGGACTTGCTGCGTAACCATCGTTACTGAGGGATACGGAACTCCCCGATTTAAATCTTGGTGGCGTCGGTAAGTTCAGCCCGGCCGAACGAGCGACGATTGGATCCATCTCCTTTCGACATCGTTGAAACAAATTCGGGCTGTAAGACCATGATAATTACAGACATAAGATTGTAATCTATCGCGGGCAAACGGCGTCGTTTCCCGAGATTTCGCGGCTCTCGCGTCGTTACAACATTGTAGAAACGGCGGTGTCAGCGACTGCAACTGGAGTTTCACGGGAACGACAGGAGTCGCCGCGGAGCACTCTCGAGGGAACTACTTTTATACCAGTGCTTGGTATCAAATCTCATGGGTGCGGACGCATACGCGTTAGCCGGAGTGACCGACACGCTGACCGAAGCGACGGCCGCGGAGGGCATCGCGGACTACGTCGAGTTCCGGATGGACGGGGCGGACCGCCCGCTCGCCGCGCTCGGCGAGTACGAGGGAGCACTCCCGCTCGTCGTCTCCAACCGGCCGGAGTGGGCCGGCGGCACCGCCGGTGAGTCCGAGCGACTGGAGACGCTCGCGGCCGCCGCCGCGGTCGACGCCGTCGAGATGGTCGACGTGGAACTGCGGACGATTCGCGAGTGCGAGTGGCTTCGGGACGAACTGCGCGGACACGACGTCGAACTGGTCGTCTCTCACTACGACCGCCGCGAGACACCTCAGAAATCAGAGTTGAACAGAATTATATCAGAGTGTAATACGTACGGGGACGTGGTGAAACTCGTCGTGTTCGCCGAGGAGAGGACGGACTCGCTCTCGCTGTTGCAGTCGTTCAACGCCGCCTCCGAGAGGGGAGTGCGAGTCACCGGATACGCGTTGGGGGATATCGGTCGACACACTCGCGTTATCGGCGTTTTTTACGGTGCGTCCATCGCCTACGCGCCCGTCGTCAGCGACGAGCGCGGCCCGAACGACATCGACCTCAGAAAACTGTCAAACCTGCTTGACTGGGTCGCTTCCGCGCGCTGAGGCCGTACTTCCGGTGTCGAACACGTGGACGCGGACACGCACCGAAGCGACCGGCCTGCCCGGAAAACAGTCCGCGACATCCGGGACCGCAGGGTGAGCGCTTCGAAGACGACGGGCCGGAAGGTTCGAATTAGTATCAGAAATAATGTATTCAAAATTTTTCGAGAGGTTTGATATGGCTCGCTCGCTCGACCGCGCGTAGTCCAGCTATCATCTGGCTCCGCACAACTGAGCGGGCAGTCCCGAGCGCACGCACGCCCTCGGTGTACCTGTACCCAGCACCGACGACCACCTCCGCCAGTCCCGACTCGGGTCAACAGCGAATGGCCGACGATGAGCGACGAACACCGAAGATGTCTCGGGAGCATTCAAACCCGCGCCGATAGAGCGTCGGCTCACGCCGATTATTCTGGATGAACATTCCGGAGAATCCCCCGAAAACGGCGTCTCTCACCGCCTACGAGGAGGTGAGAACTCTTGCACCGACAGCTAACATTTATACGCGGCGGAGTGATAGGCGTTCACATGAAAATCGACGAGTCTGCGCTGGCGGCAACAACAAACGACCTCACACGAGAGGTCGACGCACGAGGGGTGGCAGACCTCATCGAATTCCGGATGGACAAGGCGGACGACCCGCTCGAACAACTCGCCGCGTACGACGGCGAACTCCCGATAATCGCGACTAACCGCGCTCGCTGGTTCGGAGGAAAGGCCAGCGACGCCGGACGGCTGGACGACCTCTTTTCCGCATCTCGATTCGACGCCGTGGAGTTCGTCGACATCGAACTCGAGACCGTTCGCGCCAAAGGGTGGTTGGCCCACGAGTTCCGCGAGAACGACGTCCAGCTCATCATCTCGCACCACGACTTCGACGAGACGCCCGACCGCGAGGTCCTCGACGCCATCATCGAACAGTGCGCGGAGTTCGGCGACATCGCGAAGGTGGCGGTCTTCCCCCAGAACCAAGGTGACACGCTCACCCTCCTCGAGGCCGTCAACGACGCGACCAACCGCGGCATCGACGTGGCCGGCATCTCCATGGGCGAAATCGGGAGCCACACGCGGGTCATCGGCCACCTCTACGGGTCGAAGCTCGGATACGCGCCCCTGCTCGCGGACGACAACGACTACGCACCCGGGCAGATTCCGCTCGAAAAGCTCGCTTCGCTCATCGAACTCACGAAAAACGAGCGCGTCGACGGGCAGGTCATCGACACGCTCCGGAGCGAAGTGTCGGTGCCGAAGGAACTGACGCTCTCGGACTGACGCCGGAAAACCCGAGGGCCGTCCCCCGTCAACAGACTCGTTTCATCTCTTTTCGCCGCGAACTCGTCGCTCGACGTCAGTCGGCGAGTCGCTCGACGTCTGTCAGCACCGCGCTCGCCGTCTCGGGACCGCCGGCGCCTCGGCCGGTGATACCCAGTCGACCGCAGTAGTCGGCTTCGATTTGAACGGCGTTTTCCGTCCCTGACGGGGCGACAGCCCCGTTTTCAGGTACCAGTCGCGGGCCGACACGGACCGCGCCGTCCGCGACCTCGACGATGAGTCGAATCGTCTGGCCGTCTTCCTGTGCCAGGTCGAGCATGCTCCCCGAGAGCTCCTGAATCCCCTCGACTTCGGCGTCATCGAGCGTGAACTCCGTCTCACCGTCGGAGAGGACGTTGGCGACGATGACACCCTTGAGGGCCGTGTCCGTCCCGTCGACGTCGAACGTCGGGTCCGCCTCGGCGACGCCGAGGTCCTGGGCCTCCGCGAGCACGTGCTCGTAGTCGAGTCCCTCGGCGGCCATCCGCGAGAGAACGAAGTTCGCCGTCCCGTTCAGCACGCCGTAAACCGCCGACACCCGCGACGGACCCACGTCCTCGATAGTCGAGAGGATGGGAAGCGCGCCGCCGACGGTCGCGCCGAATCGGACGATTCCCTCGCTTTCGGCTTCGAGCGCGCGCAGGTCGGCGTACCGTTCAGCCACGGGCCCTTTGTTCGCGAGCACGACGTGCCGGTCGTCGGCCAGCGCCCGCTCGACGTGCGAGAACCCGGGCTCGGCGTCGCCGAGCGTCGTCGGCGTCGCCTCCACCAACACGTCGTAGTCGGCGTCGAACACCGCACCGGGGTCCGCCTCGCCGACCACGCCGTCGTCTCGTTTCTTCGAGCGCACCGCGTCGGCGTCGAGGCCGTCGGCGTCGACGGCGGCGCTCTCGGAGTCCGCGAACGCGGTCACGACGTGGCCGTGCTCCGCGGCCAGTTCGACGACGGCACTCCCGACCGCACCGGCGCCGAGGACACAGAGCCTCACGCGCGACCCCCCACGGTCAGCGGCTCGACGAGTTGCAGGTCCTTTTCGTCGGCGATTTCTCGCATCGCGGCGAGGACCTCTTCAGTCGCCCCCGACGCGGCGGCCAACTGGAAGCGGGCGCTGGAGACGTCGATGGAGCCGGCGGGCGCGGACAGCGAGATGTCGGTGACCGTCGCGTTCCGCGTCGCCTCGATCTGCGTCAGCGTGTCGGAGAGGTCCGTCTCGATGAGGTGACCCGAGAGGATGATGGTCAGGCGCTCGCTGTAGCGCTCGGTTCCGGCCTGAATGACGTTGATGCCGGCGTCGCTCAGGCCCTCGACGATGTTGTCGAAGCGGTCGGGAGTCGCCTCAATATCGACCTCCACCGGGATGTAACCGCGCGGGGTGACGTTGCCGCGCTCGTGGAAAATCGAGAGGAGGTTCCCTCCGTGTTCGGCGATGGGCTGCAGCGAGCGCAGGAGTTCGCCGGGTTCGTCGACGAGTTCGAGCCGGAGCGTGTACGCTTGGACGTCGTTGTGCACCTCACTCATCCGTACAACACCGTACCAACGTGTCGTTCATTGTCGGGAGTCGAGCGAGCACACCCATATACGTATTGCGTTCGAACGGCTCGGACGCCGACTGCGGACGCGGCCGTCGTCCCGCCTGCTGTGAGAGAGTCATCACTGAGGGTTCGCCGTACGCGCGTCGGCCCGAAATGTACTCAGGTTCGCTACAAAGATTACCGCACCGAGGCGACGATTGGGGGCGAGGAAGAACGCAGATATCATACAATACTCTTCATCGAGACAGCACCGGCCACGAGCGATTTCTGAGTCGATATTCGATAAGCGACATATATTAGTAGCTATTCAACTGATTCTCAATAGCTATCAGAATATTTCAGAAGATAGTGTTCGAGTATATCTTATCGGATTAGTTCTCAGATTATCCACACCACCGTTTGTGTATGTTATGAACATAACTATCTCCCCGAACTACACGATTCTAAACAAACAATAGTTAACAGACCACACAGCGTAGATACAGTCGTATCCACCGCCGGCGGCGAGCGAGAACGCGGCCGCACGCGGACGGATACGAGAGGGGAAATTCAGAATGGCATCAGCAAGCACACCGACACCGACGCCGACGGGGAACGAGCGAATCGCCCGACGCTTCCCGGAGGAAGTCGCGAGCGAGGGGAACATCGGGCTCATCGACGAGATTTGTGCCGAGGACATCCTCGACCACAGCCCGCTCGGAGAGGTTCAGGGGCGCGACGAACTCAAAGCGCAGATTTCGGGGCTCCGAGAGTCCTTTTCGGATTTCTCGGCCACGGTCGAAGACGCGATTACGGAGGGCGACACGGTCGCCATGCGCGTCACGCTCCGCGGGACGCACGACGGCGCGTTCATGGGCATCGAACCCACCGGGAAGACGGTCGAGGTCGGCAACATGGTGTTCAGCCGTATCGAAGACGACATGATAGTCGAGCGGTGGGTCCAACCGGACATGCTCGGCATGCTCACGCAACTCGGCGCTGTCGAACTACCTGAGGCGTGACCTGAACAGAGACCGATACTTTTTGTGCGACGGACGCGCCGCTCAGCGACTGAGAAGGAAGTACGGGCGACCGGGCACCCGCCCGCACTCCACGGACACTGGGGAAAAACTCCCCTGTATACGCAACCCAAGTGCAGGTATGTACCTGCAGTAGACGCCTACAACGTCCTCGGTTAAAACATTTTTCAAGTGTCATATGCGACGTGTGGACAGCAATCACCCCTCGGCGACCGGCGAGTCAGCCGTCGAACGCCGAGAGCCGGCGGCGTTCCTGTGCGAGGATTCGCTCCCAGTAGTCGAACAGGACGCTGTCGAGGTCGTACACGTCGGCGATGCGACGGACCCACTCGTCGTCCGAAAACAGCAGTCGCTGGAAGGTCCGCACGTCGGGGTCGAGTTCGGTCCGCCGGCCGGTGTAGTAGGCGACGGTCTGCTCGCGGGTCCGCTCGACCAACAGCGGCGGGACGAAGATGCCCGACTCGCGGGCGACGTAGGTGAACCACTCTAGATGGAGAATCGCGTCGGCGAGGACGAACCGCTCGGCGAAGCCGTCGACGTACGCCGTCGCGGGGCGACCGTCGACGTACACGTCGTCCGGGCGGGAAAACCGCGGCACCGACAGGTGCGGGAGGTCGTCGGCGTAGCGCTCGGCGACCCGCCGAAGCCGGAAGTCGGCGTAGGCACAGGGGGCCGCGAGGCCGAGTTCGTACCACAGCGGCATCCACTGACAGAACGGGTCGCAGAACACCGCGTCGGCCAGCAGGTCGGCGGCGACGGAGCGGGCGAGGTCCGGTGGGAGGTCGGTCCGCCCCGCCCGCATGGCGTCCGTCGCGCGGACCACCCGCGACTCGAAATCGCCGACGCGGAGTCCCATGCCCGCGGCCACGTCGTGGACGTACTCGGCACCGATTCGGTACCAGTCCGCGAAGTCGGCGGGCCGGCGGAGTCGAAGGAGGCGCAGAACGGTCACAGGAGAACTACGGACGACGGCGGTTTGGCTCTATCCCCGCGTGGGCGAGGCGAGGACGACACCTACCGCCGGTCGAACGAGAGCGCGAGCGGCGTCGCGTTGGTCAGGTTGTCGCTGACCGGGCAGCGCGATTCCACGGCGGCGAGCCACGCGTCGATGGTCTCTTCGTCGGCGTCCACGTCGGCGGTGACCGCGACGCGAATCTCCTCGTAGCCGGCGCGGCCGTCGTCGCGCTTGCCGATGAACTTCGCGGGGTTCAGGTCGCCCTCGATGGAGATTTCGAGGTCTCGTACGTCGAGGTCCATCTCGCGGGCGACCACGTGCCCCGTGACGTTCAGACAGCCGGCGAGCGCCCCGAGGACGTACTCCACGGGATTCGGCCCGGCGTTCGCCCCACCGAGCGATTCGGGCTCGTCGACGACGAACTCGAAGCCGCGGGTGGAGACGCGGGTCTCGGTCGGGGAGTCCGCGCGGGCGCTGACGTCGAAGGTGAGTTGTTGGGGTTTCTCTGCGGACATAGCCGTACAGACGCGCACGCGGTCGATAACACCAGTCGGCGGTTCTCAGCCCTCGGGAAGCGTGTTAGCGGCTGTCTGTCCCGGGTTCTATCGCGGCCGAGTCGCGCGCGTCGTCCGCCAGCACGTCGTCGAGTCCCCACTCCGACGCCCTCGCGCGAGCCTCCTCGCGGGCCTCGGACCGGATCTCCTCGATTGCGTCGGCGTCGGCGAGGAACGCTTCGACCGCGCTCTGGTCGCGGCCCTCGTCGCGGCGGGCGGCGGGGGCGGCGTCGACGGTCTGTTCTGCCAACCGCTCGTCGCCGGCGAGGACGCGGGCCGGCTCGCCCGGCGGGATGCGGAACGCCTCGACCTCGTGGGCGTCCGCGAGGGCCGCGGTGTCGACGGCGTGGACCGCGGCGCGGGTCGGGCCGGTGACGGCGAACCCCTCCAAGCCGTCGCGGCCGCCGACCTCGCGCTCCGTGTCGTAGGCGAGCACGGGAATCCCGTCTTCGAACGTGACGACGCCGCTGGTGGTCTCGCCGAGGAGGAGCGCGTCTTGCGGCTCGAAGACGACGTAGCCGGTCAGTTCCTCGTCGAGCACCGCCCGAAGGACCGCCGCGGCGTCGTCGACGACGCGCGACCGGCGGAGTTCGCCCCGCGGGATTCTCATATCCGCTCGGGGACGACGGCGCTCTTGAACCGCTCTGCTACGTCGCGGCCGTCGCCGTCGCGCACGTCGAGTCGGGCGGCCGCCTCGCGGAAAGCGTCCGCGGCCGGGTCCTCGGGGGCGTGCGCGAGGAGGGGTTTCCCCTCGCGGCGGGCCGCCCGGACCGCGTCACTCTCGGGAACCGAGGCGAGCGTCTGCCCTCCGAAGTAGCGGCCGGCCTGCTCGGCGATTTTGTCGACGTTCTCGTCGGGTCGCACGCGGTTGAACACCACGCCCGCCGTGTCGGTGCCGTAGGAGTGAGCGTACTCCTGGACTTTCAGCCCGTCGGACAACGACGGCACGGTGGGCTGGAGGACGACGACGATGCGGTCCGCGAGGACGACCGGAAGCACCGCGCTCTTCGAGCCGAGCGCGGCGGGCGAATCAAGGAGGAGCACGTCCGCGTCGGCGGCGAGTTCGGCGACCACGTCCCGGAGGCGACCGGGGTCCGCGGCCTCGAACGCCGCGAGACTCGTCCCGCAGGGGACGACCGACATGCCGAACCGCTCGTAGACCGCGTCGGACACCGCGGCGTCGCGCTCGTCGACGAGTAAGTCGTGGAGCGTCACGTCGGCGTCGTCCAACCCGGCGTGGAACAGCAGGTTTGCCATGCCCGTGTCCGCGTCGATGACGGTCACGTCGTAGTCCTCGGCGAGCGCCATCCCCAGCGCGAGCGTACTCGTCGTCTTCCCCGTGCCGCCCTTCCCGCTGGCGACGGCGAACGCCTCGACCATGCCCCCACGTGTCCGGTGATTTCGCATAAGTGTTCGGAACGGCTGTGGACGCGCGCCGACGAACACCGTGTTAAACGGTAACAAGCATTAATAGTGAGGCCATAATGGTGTAGAACGACCAGCGATGTTCCGAATCGTCATCCAATCGTTCGCTTTCGTCGTCGACGACTCGACGTTCGCGGTGTACGCGACTCTCCTCACCATCGCGTTCATCGTCTATCTGAATCGGTGACTCGGCGGTCAGCGAGACGGTCGGTGAACGAGTTCCGCGGCCCCGACGGAGAGAAAGTGAGACCGAAACCGAGACCGAGAGCCGCCAGCGGTCGTTCGATGAGTCGAAAGCGAGACGCGACCGCGGCGACTCAGGCCGCCTCGGCGAGCGCGGCGAGCAGGCGGTCGTTTTCGTCCGGGCGGCGGACGTTGATTCTGACGTGCGAGTCGAGCCGCTGGTAGTCGCGGGCGTCGCGGACGGCGAAGCCGCGACGCCGGGTCTCGTGAAGAACGCGGTCGACGTCGTCGGCGCGGAACAAGACGAGCGTGCTGTCGGCCGGGTGCGGTTCGTACCCGAGTCGGTCCAAGCCCGCGACCACCCGCGGGCGCTCCCGTTCGACCCGGTCCCGCGTGGCTTCGAGGAAGGCGTCCTGTTTGAGACAGAACGTCGCGACCTCCACCGCGGGGGCCGACAACACCCACGTACACCGCGCCCGCGAGAGCCGGTCGCCGAGGTCACCCGTCGCGGCCGCGAACCCCGCGCGGAGCGAGGGGACGCCGAAGACGTTCGTCACCGAGTGGAGGGCGATGACGCCGTCGAGGCCGGCCGTGCTCGGGAGGCGCGTGAAACCGAGGTACGACTCGTCGACGATGACGGGCGTGTCGACCCGGCGGCAGTCGTCGATGAACGCCCGAAGCTCGTCTCGCGGGTAGGCCGTCCCGAGCGGGTTCGCGGGGTAGCTGAGAATCACCGCCGCGTGCTCGCCGGGGTCGACGGTTTCGAGCAGTCGGTCGTGGGGAACGTGGACCGGCTCGCCGCCTTGGAGCCGGATTTCGCGGGCGTACTCGCCGCAGCACGGGGCCGGGAGCGCCACGCTGTCGCCCGGCGAGACTGTCACTCCGACGGCGAGTCGCATCGCCTCGATGACGCCCGCCGCGGGGACGACCTCCTCGGGGTGACAGCCCACGAACTCCGCGGCCGCGACGCGAAACCGAGAGTAGTCGTCCAGCGAGTATCGCCGCGAGGTGGAGAGCGCCGACTCGTAGACGCCGGCGATGCCCGCTGGCCGCTCCGGGTTCGACCCGGTGCTGAAATCGACGAGGGAGTGGTCGGCGGTCCCGCCGTGGGTAACGTGGTCGACATCGGGAACGGAACCGGGATCCATACCAACGTGCTAGCCACCGACTATAATCAAGGCTTCTACGGGAACCATTTAGCTACCACCGTGGATTCCACACCCCACGAGCCGTTTTTTCGGTGGTTCTCAAATCGGAGAGACGGTCGCGCGGTCGTCGGCGACGACGCCGTAACTCGCCTCGTCGACGCCCCGGGGAATCGGGTCGTCGTCGTACCGCGAATCGAGGCTCGCGAGCACCGCGTCGCGGACGCAGACCCGCGCGGCGTTGCCGACCTCGGTCGCGCTCCCCGAGAACGGCACCGGGTCGCCCGTGGGGTCGCACGCGGCGACCACGGCGTCGGTCGTCGTCCCCGGCGCGCCGCAGCGGTCGAGGAGCGTCGCCGCCTTCGCCTCGGCGGCCACGGCGACGAGGTTCGCGAGCGCACCCGGCTCCAGCGACCGCGTCGTCCCGACGAAGACGTTGACCGTGCCTGTCGGGTCACCGCCGTCGCCGCCGGCCGTCACGTCAGCCGTGTCCGACTCGTCGTCCCGTTCGCTCGGGTCGCCGTCTATCGGGAGTTCCGCCGGGTTCGACACGCCCGCAGTGGCGACGACCCCGACCGGGCCGAACCGGGCGCGTCGGGCGTGTTCCTGCCCCACGCCCGTCAGGAGCGTCGGGCCGCGCTCGTCGAAGCCGGCAGACGAGAGTCGACGTTCGACGTACGCGTCGAGGTCCGTCTCGGGCCAGCCCTCGGGGACGGTGACGTTGAACGCGGCGTCGGCCCGCGACTCGCCGCCGGCGTAGCCCGTCGAGAGCCAGCGCGTGTCCGGACGGCTCAGCCGACAGACGCCGTCGCGGCGCGTCGCCTCAAACATCGTCGGCGACGGCGGCGAGCGCCCGGAGCAGTTCGTCGTTCTCGTCGGGGCGTTTCACCGCGACGCGGACGTGCGAGTCGAGCGTCGGAAACGTCGTCGCGTCCCGGACGGCGACGCCGCGGTCGCGGGCGGTCTCGACCACCGCGTCGACGTCGCGGTCGCCGACGTCGAAGAGGAGAAACGGCGCGTCCGACGGGTACACGTCGAAGGCCTCGGACAGCGTCTCGCGGAGTCGTTCGCGCTCGTCCGCGACGCGCTCTCGCGTGCGCGAGACGAACTCTGCGTCGTCCATGCAGTGCGTGCCGACGGCGGCCGCGGGCGTCGAGAGCGACCACGCTCGTCGGGCCACGGCGAGTCGGTCGCCGAGGTCGTCGGTGGCGACGGCGAACCCGGCGCGGATGCCCGGCAGGCCGAACATCTTCGTCAGCGACCGGGCGACGACGACGCCGGGTTCTCCCGCGAGGCTCGGCTCGTCGGTGAAATCGAGGAACGCCTCGTCGACGACGAGGACCGTGTCGGCCTCGCGGCAGCGCGCCGCGAACGCCCGGAGGTCGGCGGCGGGCGCGAGTTCGCCCGTCGGGTTGTTCGGCGTGCAGACGACCGCGACCGCGTGGCCCGCGGGGTCGGCGTCGAGGAGTTCGTCGTGGGCGACGGGAACCGGCTCCGCGCCCTGCAGGCGAATCTCGCGGTCGTACTCCCCGAAACTCGGTTGGGGGACGAGCGCGGTGTCGCCGGGCGACAGCGTCACCTCGAACGCGAGCCGCAGGGCTTCGAGGCCGCCCGCGGTCGGCACGACCGCGTCGGGGACACAGCCGACGTAGTCGCCGGCGGCCGCCCGGAAGTCGCCGTAGTCGTCGTCGGGGTAGCGGGTCGAAGCGTCGAACGCCTCGCGGTACACCGCCTCGACGCCCGCGGGCCGCTCGGGGTTGGTGTTCGCGCTGAAGTCGAGGACGGTCGGGTCGGTGGTCCCGCCGTGGGGGACGCGGCTCCCCGCCCGGACGGACTCAGGGTCCATCGTCGGTATCGGCGTCGGCCGCCGTGGTCTCGACGGCCTCGGGGTCCAACGTCGAGAGCACGTCGAGCGTGGCCGACTCCACGTCGTCGAGGACGCCCATCCGGTCGGCGAGCATGAGCGCGCCGCCCATCCCCGCGCCCTCCTTGGCCTCGCCCGCGGCGTAGCGGTCCAGCGGGTGCGTCTCGAAGCCGGGGTCGGTGACGGTCAACTCGAGGTCGAGCGCCTCGGCGGCGGCGGCCAACTCGGGCACGTCGTCGGCGAGGTACGAAGTGGTGGCGAGGGTCAGGTCGCCGTTCGCGCCGGCGTGGCGGGCGAGCGCGGCGGCCGCGAGCAGTTGCGTCCCGCCGCCGAGCGTCACGTCGATACCGTTTTCGAGCGCGCCGACGGTGAGTCCGGCAACGACCGGAAGCACCGGGTCGCCGAGGTAGCGGGCGGCGCGCCGGGGCTTGTGGGCCGCGAAGCCGGGTTCGACGTCGCTGGCTTCGAACGCCTCGTCGACGACCTCTTCCTTCAGGCTCGTCGGGTTGTCCGGGAGCGACGACGAGACGGGGAACTCCTCGCCGAGCGCGCGGAACACCGCGAGCGCGGTGGTCGTCCCGCCGGGGACGGTCTCGCCGATGACGAGTTCGTCTTCGGGGAGCGCGAGGCCCATCCGCCGGGCCGCCTCGAACGCGCCGGGCGCGGTCGGGACCGGTTCGCTCTCGCGGATGTCGCGGCCGGGTCGCGCCCCCACGTCGATGGTCGGTGCGGCGCTCGGCTTGGCGAGACCGGCGTCCACGGTGAGCACGTCGAATCCGGTGAGTTGCTTGACGGCGCGGGTGACGGCCGCGGGCGTCGGACAGCCGGTCGGGCTGACCGGCGTCACCGGCGAGCGGACGGGCTCGCCGTACTCGATGATTTCGGCGTCGGCGCTCGGCGTGTGGCCGACGAGCGAGGGGTCCGCGCCGGCGGCGCTGATACCGGGAATCTTCGCCGTCTCGGTCGTGCCGGCGACGAGGACTACTCGCATCGGTCCTCCGCGAGCGCGATGTCTGTCGGGCGGTTCACGTTGAGTGCGAGTCTGGTGTCTGTGGAGAGGTACATGGTCGAATCGGTGTCTGTGTCTGCGTCGGTGTTGGTGTCGGCGCCGGTGCCGGCGTTCGTCTCGGCGTCGGTCTCGGCAGCTGCGTCCGCGGGGCCGACGACGCCCAGTCCGGTCGGGCAGACGGCGGTCCCCTCGTAGTCGAAGACGAGCGCGTCGTCGACGCTGGCGCCGAGTTCTCGCTTCAGTTCGACGGGGACGCACGCGGTGGCGGCCCCGCCATCGGCGGCCGCGACGACGGCGTCGACGTGTTCGGGAGCTACGAGCGGCAGGTCGGAGACGACGGTGACGGCCGGTCGAGAGACGCGGGCCAGCGCGAATCCGAGGTCGGAGACGTAGCCGTCGCCGGGGGCCTCGATGGGGTCGAGACCGAGGTCGGCGGCGCGGTCGCGGGTGTTCGGCGTGTGCGGCGAGGTGACCGCGCGGACGGTCTCGACGCTCGAATCGCGGAGCGCCGCGGCGACTCGGTCGAGCATGGGCCGCCCGCAGATTTCCACGAGCGGCTTTTCGACCGGCGCGTCGAGGCGGGTGCCGCGGCCGCCGCACATCACGAGAGCGTCCATACCACCACCCCCACGTGGACGGCCGCGGCGCGGGCCAGTTCGTTCGTCGCGCCGAGCAGGTCGCCCGAGACGCCGCCGAGTCGGGCGCGACCCCACGAGCGGACGAGGAGCGCGACGACCGGTCCACAGCAGAGCGCCGCGACGACCGCGGGACCGCCCGTGACCGGCGCGAGCGCGACGACCGGGAGACAGGCCACGGCGACGGCGAGCAGCCCCGAGGGGCTGTTCTCGCCGACGAGCGCCGATCCGAGCCCCTCGTGGGCGGGCGCGCCGAGACAGACCAGCGTCGCCATGCCGGCTTTCGCGCCGACCTCGGCGGCGAGCGCGATTGCGACGGCGGCCGTGAGGCCGACGCGACCACCCGCGCCTGCGAGTCCGAACGCGCCGAGCGCGAGGACGACGAGCGTCAGGCCGAACGCGAGCAGGCCGCCGACCCCCGTCTGAGAGTCCTTCAGGACCGACAGCCGCCGGCCGGCGTCGCCGTGGACGACCGCGGCGTCGCCGAGGTCCGCGAGGCCGTCGGCGTGGGTGACGCCGGTCACGAGGTACAGCGTCACGAGGTACAGCGCGGCCGCGGTCGGAATCGGCAGCGGGAGCAACAGCGGGAGCGCGGCGAGCGCGCCGACGACGTAGCCGACGAGCGGAAACGCCACGGGCGCGCGCCTGAAGGCGTCCCAGTTCGACTCGTCGCCGCCGACGGGGAGGCGGGTGAGGAAGCCGAGCGCGCCGCGGAGCGCGGTCAGAACCACGCGACCACCCCCGCGACGGCGAACGCGGCGAGGCCCGCCCGCGAGACGAGTCGGACGCCCCGCGCGGCCGTCGCCGCGTCGGGTGCCTCGGGACCCCCGTCGAGCAGGTAGTGGCCGGGCTTTTCGAGTCGCGTTTCCAGCAGGACCGCGAGGGTCGCCATCGGCCACCCCGAGTTGGGCGACGACGGGCGGCGCGCCAGCTCGCCGACCCGGGCCACCGTGGCCGGCGCGCCGGCGACGACGGCCAGTAAGACGGCCGAGACGCGCGCCGGGAGCCACATCACCGCGTCGTCGAGGCGGGCCGGAACGCGACCGACCGGCTTGTGTCGGTAGCCGAGCATCGAGTCGAGCGTGTTGACGCCTTTCACCCACGCGGCCGCGCCGACCGCGAGCGGGAGCGACGCGGGCGCGAGGAGCGTAAACGCGAGCAACGGGGCGACGAGCCCGTCGGCGAGGTTCTCCGCGGCGCTCTCGACGGCGGCGCTCCGGATGTCGGCCGCCGAGAGCGACGACGGGTCGCGCCCGGCCAGCGCCCGGAGTTCGTCCCGGGCGGCGTCGAGGTCGGACTCGTCCGCCGTGGCCGAGACGACCGTCTCCGCCGCGTCGAGCAACATGCGAAGGCTCGTGGTCGAAAACAGCGCGAGCGCGGCGACGGCCGCGCCGAGCCACGGCGAGACGAGCGTCGCACCCCACGTCGAGCCCGCGGCGACGCCCGCGGCGAGAGCCGGGAGCGCGACGGCCGCGACCGCGCCGACGAGCGTCGGACGGGCCCACTCGCGGTCGACGGGGGAGACGAGTCGTCCGAACAGCGCGACAGGGTGGATGCGCGCCGGCGGTTCGGCGAACCCTCGGTCCAGCGCCGCGGCGGCGACGACGGCGGCCGCGGCGGTCACGGGCACGGGTCCTCCCCGGTGCGTAGCCTCGCCGCGACCGATTCGAGCGTCGTCTCCCGGAGGTTCACGAACCGGCCGCCGACGCCCTCGACGCCGCCGTCGGAGTCCGGATCGTCGCCGACGTGGACTACCTCGGTCGCCTCGACGCCGAGGCCGCGAGCGGCCGCCTCGAACGCTTGCGGGTGAGGTTTCCGCCAGCCGCAGGCGACGCTCGTCGTGATGTCGTCGAAGCCGCGCCGGTCGAGGTCCGAGCGGATGAGCGTCCGCGCGACGAGTTCGGGAACCGAACAGTTCGAGAGGAGGCCGACCGCGCCGGCCTCGCGGGCAGCCGCGACCGCCTCGACCGCGCCGGGACGGGTGGTCACCTCGGGGTCGAACGCCGTGATGACCGCGCGTCGGGCGGCGTTATCCGGCGAATCGACGCCCCGAGAGCGAAGCGCCGCGGCGACGTGAGCCGGAAGCGGAACCTCCGCGCCTTCGGGCGCGTCGATGTGGACCTCGCGGTAGGCGTCGTCCCAGTCGTCGGGGACGGCGACGCCGTACTCGCGGAGCGCGTCTGCGACCGCCGCGCCGGGGTCTGACGGGTACTCGGCGTCGACGAGCGTACCGAAGAGGTCGAACGTGACTGCCACTAGAATTTCATTGGCGAAACTGTACTTGAATATAGCGAAGCGGGGGTTCAGCTGCGGAGACCAATCGAGTTTCTCGCTGGCCGTCAGCGACGACCCTCGGGACCGTCCCCACGGATGCGTCGCCCCCACCGTTCGAGGACGTACCATCCCCCAGCGAGGAGCACGATACCACTCCCGAGCAAGTACCCCGCGTCGTGGAGGTCAGTGCTCATACCCGCGTATCGGGTTGACAGCGGTGGTTGAGTCACGTGGAAGTACCGCCCGTCGTGCGCGACGAGAACGGTGGTCAGGCGCTCGTGTGTGGTGAGTTCCCCCGTTCGAACGAGTTCACGTAGTCGAGGGGTGACGGCGGAAACCGCGAGTTCGTCGTAGAACGTGTGTAATGTGACTCGCTCGGCGGTAACTCGTACTGTCCCGTCTTCCTCGTATTCGTGGAGGCGGTAGACCTCACTCACGTCTGAGATGGTGCCGCTAGTCCCGACGACGGCATACCGGTGGTCGACGAGCGACCCGGGGAGCGCTGCTTTCGTCCGAGACCCGTTTGCCGCCTCGCGGAGCGCCGCCCGTTCCGGTCGGTCACCGGGACCGTCGCTGGCGATGAACGCCGCCGACGGCCCCGACGGGTCGACCGTGGTGTCGTCTACGACCACCGCTGCGGCGCCCTCGGCGGAGGCAGACAGCTCTCTCACCTCGTAGGTGTACGTCCTGTCGGGGGTCGTCGCGTCGAGCGCAACGGACCCGCCGATGAGCGCGACTCCAACAGCGACTGCGAGGAGGAGCATCTTGCGGGAGGGCACTACTGGGACCGAACGTGTTGGCGGATAAGTATCTTCTGCGGGAGGGCGTCAGAGACGCCCGCCGCTGCCGAACTGCAGATGCAGACGAACGATATCGCCGGGTGAGGAGTCCAACGACACCGCCGGCGACGACGTCGCTCTCTCCGAGACGCTGGAGACCGGGACGACCGGACCGACGGAAATTGGGTCCGGTACTTCATCCGCAACGACTACGAGGACGTCTTCGAGAGCTAATCGGCTGTCACGCCCCGGTAGCCGCTACTGGGGCACCTCACCAGCGATGGTGAACGTGTTCGCGCGCGTACGCGTCGTACGCTTCTTCGACGCGCTGGAACTGCTCCGCCGACAGCGGCGGGAGCGACGCCGCGGCGACGTTGTCGCGGATGTGCGCCGGCGTCTTCGACCCGGGGATGATGGTGCTCACGGCGTCGAACGAGAGAATCCAACGGAGCGTGAACTGCGCGAGCGAGACGCCCTCGGGAACGACCTCCTGTATCGAGTCCGCGGCGGCGAGGCCGTCTTCGAACGGGATTCCGGCGAACGTCTCGCCCACGTCGAACGCCTCGCCGTTTCGGTTGTAGTTCCGGTGGTCGTCCTCGCCGAACTCGGCGTCTTCGGAGAGCGCGCCCGTGAGTAGGCCCGACGCGAGCGGGACGCGGACGATGACGCCGACGTTCCGGCGCTTCGCCTCCCGGAAGAACAGCTCGGCGGGTCGCTGTCGGAGCGGATTGAAGATTATCTGTACCGTCTCCACACCGTCGTACTCGATGGCCTTGAGGGCGTCTTCGACCTTCTCGACGCTCACGCCGTAGTGGTCTATCTTCCCGGCGTCGCGGAGGTCCGAGAGCGCGTCGAACACCTCCGGCTGGTAGTACACGTCTCGCGGCGGGCAGTGGAGTTGGACGAGGTCCAGCGAGTCCACGCGGAGGTTGTCCCGGCTTCGGTCCACGAACCGTTCGAGGTTCTCGCGGTTGTAGCCGTCCGCCTCGTGGGGGTCGAGTCGTCGCCCCGCCTTGGTGGCGACGGTGACGTCGTCATCGCGGTCGGCGAGTACGTCGCCGATTCGACGTTCGCTGTCGCCGTCGCCGTACACGTCGGCGGTGTCGAGGAAGTTGATGCCCGCGTCCAGCGCGGCTTCGATGGCGTCGTACGCCTCTTCGTCGGTCACCGGGCCCCAGCTACCGCCGAGTTGCCACGTACCCAGTGCGACCTCAGAGACGTCGAATCCAGTCGTACCGAGCGGTCGAGAATCCATGGCGTCCGATTTCGGACAGACGGCAGTAAATGACGGGGTCGCGGCGAGATATACGCCGATTGTTCGTGAAGGTTCGGACGAGGGCAGAATCTGACCGCTCTCTCCGATATGAACTCACTCGCAACACGTTGCGTTGCTCGCTGCTCAAATCGGGTCGAGAAGTCCGTCACATTCAACACCGCTCGCTGCGCTCGCGGGTGTTGAAGTTCAGTCCGCTCTCCCCGATTTGAACGGGGGACAAGCCGATCTACAGTCGGCTGCTCTGCCAGGCTGAGCTAAGAGCGGTCACCGATTGCTATCCGGTCGATGCGTTTAACCATTATCATTCTCGCCGCCGCGTGTGCTGTGTGTCAGACACGTGCGAACATTGATATGCTGCCGAGATAATCCCGGAGTAATGAGTAAAATCACGTTCCGCGCCGACGACGCCCTCGTCGAGCGCTTGGACCGCCTCGACACCTCGAAAAGCGAGGTGATGCGCGAGGCGCTCCGCCAGTACCTCGACGACTTGGAACGTGACGACGCCGCGGACGACGACACGTCCGACACCGACGGCCTCGACGGCGCGCTCTCGGCGCGGGTCGAGGAACTCGTCGACGAGCGGCTCGACGAACGACTCCCGACGCTCGTCGAGGAAGTGGCGGCGGCCCGCGAGTCCGAGCGTCCGACACCCTCGGACCTGAACGTCAACATCAACGTCGATGGTTCGAACGGCGAATCACGCGTAAACGCGGGTGCAGACCGGGAAGAAACCCCGAATACGGTTCGTAAGACACGGGGCGAACTGGACGCTCCGGAGGCGGACTCTCCCGAGATGAACTGTGGCCAATGTGGCGAATCCGTGGGGCAGGACCACGTGTACTGCCCGAACTGCGGCGAGAAAACCTCTCATCGCGTGTTCTGCGAGTGCGGCGACGAACTCCGTTCCGACTGGGCGTTCTGCCCCGACTGCGGTCGCCGGACGCCCGCAGCCGACGTTCTGGAATGAGCATAACCGGCGATTAAAGCGCCCTATACGGGATATTCAGCGCCGTCTTACAATCGCCGTTACATTTATATTCTATCCCTCTGTGGTGATTATCGCGTAAGACGGTTGTCTTACAGCCACCCGACGGCGGCCCGTATCCCGGCGTCGTCCGTCGGTTTTCGGGTGTAAGACACTCGCACACGAGTGCGGCGCGCCGTCTTACCGGGGGAATGTAAACATGGAGCGTGTGACACTACGAATTCCGAAGCAGCAAATCGAGGAGGTCGAGCGGATGGTCGAGACGGGAGAGTTCCCGAACCGATCCGAAGCCATCCGTTCCGCCGTTCGCGATATGCTCAACGAACAGACTACTGACAAGCGACAGCGCGAATCTACCAGCAAGCGCGGCTGGGCAAAGGTGTAATTATGCAGGATATCGTTCGCGAGGCGATGGAACGGGACGAGGCCGAGCGCAAGACGCAGTCGTCGCTCGAAGACAGCGACGACCAGTTCGGTGACCCGCGAATCGTCATCGTCGGCGCTGGTGGTGCCGGCAACAACACCATCAACCGCCTGTACAACATCGGTGTCGAGGGGGCTGACACGGTCGCCATCAACACCGACAAGCAGCACCTGAAGATGATCGAAGCGGACACGAAAATCCTCGTCGGGAAGTCCCTGACGCAGGGTCTCGGCGCCGGTGGTGACCCGTCGATGGGTGAGCGCGCGACCGAGATGGCACAGGGCACGATCAAAGACGTGCTCGGCGACGCCGACCTCGTGTTCGTCACCGCAGGGATGGGCGGTGGCACCGGAACCGGTGCGGCCCCCGTCGTCGCGAAAATCGCAAAGGAGCAGGGTGCAATCGTCGTGGGCATGGTCTCGACCCCGTTCAACGTCGAGCGCGCCCGCACGGTCAAGGCCGAGGAGGGACTCGAAAACCTCCGCAACGAGGCCGACTCCATCATCGTGCTGGACAACAACCGCCTCCTCGATTACGTCCCGAACCTGCCCATCGGCAAGGCGTTCTCGGTCATGGACCAGATTATCGCCGAGACTGTCAAGGGCATCTCGGAGACGATTACCCAACCGTCGCTCATCAACCTCGACTACGCCGACATGTCGACCATCATGAATCAGGGCGGCGTCGCGGTGATGCTCGTCGGCGAGACCCAGGACAAGAACAAGACCCAAGAAGTGGTCAACGACGCGATGAACCACCCGCTTCTCGACGTGGACTACCGCGGTGCGTCCGGCGGTCTCGTCCACATCACGGGCGGCCCCGACCTCACGCTGAAGGAGGCCGAGGGAATCGCGAGCAACATCACCGAACGGCTGGAAGCCGCCGCGAACGTCATCTGGGGCGCTCGCATTCAGGACGAGTACAAGGGGAAAGTCCGCGTCATGGCCATCATGACGGGCGTCCAGTCCGCGCAGGTCCTCGGCCCGACGACGCAGAAGCAGGCCGATAAGTCGCGTCAGAGCATCCAGTCGCGCGAGTCGCAGCAACAACAGCACTCGGGTTCAAGCTCGGAGTTCGATAGCTCGGAACGAGCCCAGACGGCGCAGAGCGGCACGTGGTCCGACGGCGGCCGCGACGAAGTCGAGAAGAACAACGGTCTCGACGTCATCCGGTAACGCCCTGTCTGGCCCGTGCGGATGCCGCCGCGCCCGTCGGGTACACTCGTGGGTTCTTTTTCGCTGACGCGGTTCTCCGACCGTGAGCGTCGACGACGGCTCGGTCGGTGTGACCTCACCCGTCGCTGTCTGACTGTCCGACTCGTAAGACACGACGAAAAACCGGCGTTCCGGACCGCTCAGACCGCTTCTATGGACTCGATGAGCCGGCACTTCCGACAGACGTCGCCGGCGGTCTTCGACCCGCAGCGCTCGCAGTCGTTGAGGTCGACGCGGCCCTCGCCGCGGTACTCGCGGGCGGTCAGTTCGGCCAACTCCTCGTAGCCGGCCATGATGGAGTGACGGGTACCGGGGTGGTTCTCTTCGAGTTTCAACAGCAACTGCTGAATCTCGCCGCGGTAGGCCTCCGAGGAGTGGGGGCACTCGGTGATGTGCGCCGGGAGGTCCTTCAGGTGGGCGTAGAGCGCGACTTCCTTTTCGGGCACGTCGCGCAACGGCTTGGCCCGCGGGATGAACTCGCCGGCGTCGCGGCGCTTTTCGAAGTCGCCGATGCTGGCGTCGAAGTGCTTTGCGACCTGCTTGAGGTCGCCCTCGAAGAAGTTCATGAGCGCCGTCTGCGCCTCGTCGTCGAGGTTGTGTCCCGTGAGCAGTTTGTCCGCCCCGAGCTCGTCGGCGAAGCGTTCGAGCAGGTCGCGACGGAACACCCCGCAGTAGGCGCAGGCGGCCATGTTCTCGGGGTCCTTTTCGACCACGTCGTCCATCTGGACGCCGAACTCGTCTTCGTAGGTGACCAGTTCGTGGTGGATGTCGAGGTCTTCCGCGAGTTCGACGCAGGCGTCGACGGACTTGTCGCGGTAGCCCTCGATGCCCTCGTGGATGGTGAGGGCGACGAGTTCGATGCGGGGGTCGCGCCCGAACGTGTCGTCGAGGATGTGTGTGAGGACGACGCTGTCCTTGCCGCCGGAGAGTCCGATAACCCACGTCTGAGGGTTCTCCGGGCTGGCGTCGCGGGGCAGCATGTTGTCCTCGCGAATGCGGCGGCGCACGCGTTTCTCGACCGAGGCGCAAAAGTGGTCTTCGCAGAGGTGGGCCCCGGAGTAGGCCGCGTGCATCACCGCGTCGCGGCCGCACTTGTCGCACTCCATTGCCGGTCGCTTGCCCGGCGGGAGGGATACGGGTTTCGCCTCGGGGCGGGCGTCGCTCGCTCGACCGACGTCTCCGTCGGACGCGGTCGCAACCGGTTTGACCCTCCGAACCCCACGGACAGTCGATGGACAGAGACGCCGCCCTCGACCGAGTCGACGCCGTCGTCGACGCCGTCGAGTCCGAGACGCTCCCCGTCCCGGTCCGCGAGGTGTGGGTCTACGGCGACGTGGCGCTCGGCCTCGACCCCCTCGACCGACTCGACGTGTACGTGACGAAAGACATCCTCCTCCGCGGCGACCCCGACGCGGCCGAGGCGTTCGAGCGGTCCCACGGCGTGAAGGGCGTCGGCAAGAGCGTCCGCGCCGAGTGGGCGCGCGAGCACCCCGACCTGTTGCGAGCCAACTCGAACGGCTACGCGGCCCCCGAGAAATGTCTCGCCGCTCACCTGCTCCCCGACGACGACGAACCGGTCCACCTCGAAGTGTGCAACGCCTCGTTCGAGGACAACGTCACCCAGCGGCTGAAGGGCGCAGTCGCCCGCGAGGCCTACGAGCAGATTCTCGACCCCCGCGGCGTCTGCCTCTACGCCGACGGTCAGCGCTCGCCCGACGCGATGTCGAAGCTCCGAAACAGCGAGTTCGCCTTCCCGACGCTCTCGGGCGCGCTGGAGATGCTCGGACTGGAAGGCGACGAGGCCGAGACGGCCGTCGAGGCGATGCGAGCCTACCGGGCCGAGCAGACCGGCACGTCGGTCCGCGGCGACGTGGTCTGAGGGCGGAGCCGAGCCGGGCCGACCGGCTACCAGTTGCGGGTGTCGTCGCGGCCGCGGTCGCCGGTGCGCTCGGAGCCCTAGCCAGAGCCGTCATCCCGGTCGCCCTCGTTCGGGCGGCGGTCGGTCCCTCGACCGTGTTTTTCGTTGTACCGCATCCCCTCGTCGCGGGCGCGGCGCTCCGCCTCCTCGCGGCTCATCGTCGGTAAGTCGCTCGTCTCGCCTTGAATCGCGGCGTAGAGGGCGACTGCGGCGGCGATGCTGAGGAGGACGAAGAGGAAGAACACGAGACCACCGGCGGGCATGTGCGTACTCGCGGGCGCGGAACAGGAAATCGTTTTGGAGGTGGTTTTTTCACTGGCGTAGTTCAACTACTCAACATGAGCCCTCCACCAAGTGCCGACCGCGACGGCTGCCCGAAGTGTGGCCACTCCGAGACCGAAATCGACTCCATCGCGACCTCCGGCACCGGTCTCTCGAAGATGTTCGATATCCAGAACCGCCAGTTCACCGTCGTCTCGTGTGCGAACTGCGGCTACTCCGAGCTCTACCGCGGTCAGTCGAGCGGGAACTTCGTCGACCTGTTCCTCGGCTGACTACCGGTCGAACCCGGCTACGACCCCGCGCCGCCGTCCTCTGACATCCATTTTTCGCCCCACTCGGAGATGTCGTCGAACGCCGGAAGCAGCTCTTCGCCCTTCTGGGTGAGCGAGTAGTACACCGCGATTGGACTGCCATCTTCGACCTCCCGCTCGACGTACCCTAGCTCTTGGAGGTCGTCCAACACGCGCGAGAGCGTCTGGGAGTTCGCGCCGCTCGCGCGCTTGAGTTCGTTGAACCGGAGGTCGCCCTCGCGCAGCACGTGGATGACCGTCATCCGCCACCGCGACCCGATTTCTTCGAGCGTCTTGATGACCGGACACTGTTCGTACTTCGTTTCGAGGTTCTGGTGCGGTGACATCGGCGTGACCTACTCACACCGAGGTTCGCTTAGCTATATTAAACTCACTCTCTTTGACCAAGTATGACGATGTGACCGCATCGTCGCGACGAGCCGGACGACGAACACGACTCACGACACTATATCACGCCATCATGAACGTACTTCTCCTCGGTGCGAGCGGACGAATCGGCACCCGAATCGCCAACGAACTCCTGAACCGCGGCCACGCGGTGACCGGCGTCTCCCGAAGCGGCGCGGTCGACGGCGTCGACGACCCCGACTTCTCGGCGGTCGCCGGCGACGCGACCGACGCCGACCAAATCGCGCGACTCGCCGCGGGCCACGACGCGGTCGTCTCCGCGCTCGGCCCGAGCGACGACGAGTCGCCCGAGGTCCTCGTCGAGATGCTCGACGCCGTGGTCGACGGGATGCGCCGCGCCTCGGTCGACCGCCTCGTCTGGACCGGCGGCGCGGGCATCCTGAACGTCGGCCCCGACACGCGGCTCATCGACTCGCCGGAGTTCCCCGACGAGTGGAAGCCAGTCGCCAGCGCCGCCATCGAAGCGTACGGCCTACTGGAAGACGCCGACGACCTGCGGTGGACCTACGTCGCGCCCGCGGCGTTCATCGAACCCGGCGAGCGAACCGGCGAGTTCCGGACCGCGCTCGGCGAACTCGTCGCCGACGAAGACGGCGAGAGCCGCATCTCCATGGAGGACTTCGCAATCGCGTTCGCGGACGAACTGGAGAGTGGCGACGCGGTCCACGAACAGCTCGCGGTCGGCTACTGAACAGATAACCGCTTTTTCGGCCGTCGAGCCGGGTCGCGTTGAATCGGTCGCGACTCCGACCCGACTACACCCGGCCCGTCGTCACGTCGAACGGGACGACCTCGGCCCGGCGGTACTCCTCGTCTCGAATCTGCTGGACGACTTCGCGCCCCATCTCCCGCCACTTCCGGCGGACGGACTCGTACGAGTCGCCGTCGAGCCCGCGGCGGAGGTCGGCCTCGTGGCGGTCCAGCCCCTCGCCGGTCGCTTTCTTGGCCGCGCTCCGAACATCGTGTTCGTCGTACGGCGGTTCGGTCAGTTTCCGGTGGTGGTACCGGCGAGTCCCGACGACCGAGAGGCCGGCGTCGTCGAACAGCCCGCGGACGCGGTTGCCGAGCGCCACGTCGGTCGCCACGCCGTCGCGGAAGGCGTCTCTGACGCGGCGGTCCAGTGCCGCCTCGGCCTCGACGGTCGAATCGACGCCGACGGCGGCGTTGTCGGGTTCGACCGTCGCCACGAGGTCCGACGAGACGCGGGCGAACTCCGCGAGCGCGGCCGTCGGGTCGGGGAGGTTCACGAGGAGCGCCTGACAGACGACCAAATCGAAGCTGTCGGCGGCGAAGGGAAGCCGAGTCGCGTCGCCGGCGACCGCCTCGATATCGCTGTCGCGGTCGCTGGCGACAGAAAGCAAGTCAGTGTCGGCATCGACGCCGACGACGCGGGCCTCCGAGGCCTCCGCGAGGACGCGCGTGAACTCGCCGGTCCCGCAGCCCACGTCGAGGATGCGGGCCCGGCCGCCGAGGTCGAGGTCGGCGAGGGCCGCGTGGGAGTCGTCCCACATGCCCGCTCGCGTCCGCCGGAGGTACGATTCCGAGAAACGTCGCACACGCGGTGTCGGGCGCGGCGACCCAAAAAACAGTCGAAACAGTCGATACGGGGGCTCAGCGGCCCGCCGCCTGAACGCTCACTCCGCGTCTGCGCGGAGTTCGCGGACGCGGTCGATGTTCCACGCGAAGCCCTTGCCGTCCTCGGTGGGCGTCTCCAAGACGAGCGGCACGTCGTTGTCGACGATGGCGTCGTGGTTGATGAACGCGCGCATGCCCTCCTCGCCGATGAGTCCCTCGCCGATGAGGGCGTGTTCGTCCTTGTTCGTCCCGCACTCGTGTTTCGAGTCGTTGAGGTGGACGCACTTGAGGTGCTCCAGACCGACCTCGGCGTCGAGTTCCTCGAACGTCTCGTCGACGCCCGCCGCCGTCGAGAGGTCGTAGCCCGCGGCGAACGCGTGGGCCGTGTCGAGACAGACGTCGAGGTCCTGTTCGGACTCCTCGAGGACGTAGCCGAGGTGGGCGAAGTCGTCGCCCATCTTCGTGCCCGACCCCGCGTCGGACTCGATGAGGACGGTGACGCCGTCGGGGATGTCGAGGTCGTCGAGGACGGAGACGGCGTTGTCGAGGCCCTGCTGTTCACCCGCGCCGGTGTGGGCTCCGAGGTGGACGTTCACGTACTCGATGCCGAGTTTGTCGGCCATATCGACCTCCGTCTGCATCGAGTCCAGCGACTTCTGTCGGAGGCCGTCTTTGGGCGTACAGAGGTTGACGAGGTACGACGAGTGGATGACCCACGGCCCCGACAGTTCGTCGGCGGTCTCCTCGCGGAACAGTTCGGCCTCCTCGTCGGAGATGTCGGGGTCGCGCCACACCTGCGGCGAGGTGGTGAAAATCTGCCCGCAGTTGCCGCCGAAGGCGACCTGCCGGAAGACGGCGTTGGCGACGTTACCGTGCGGTGGGGTCTCGTCGTCGGAAGAGACCTTCGAACTGGACATCGAGACGTGTGCGCCGACGTGCATGCAGAGTCCGACGGCGTACCCGAACAAAGGGACTTCGGAGTCGGCGGAGTCGGGCGAAGACAGAACGGCTATCGTTCACGCGGCGAATCACGTCACATGACTGGACTTTCCGTCGGGACGACGGCCCCCGACGTGGCGCAGACGCTCGTCGCGCCTGACGGGGACGTGAGCGAGCGCAGCCTCTCGGACCTCGTCGCCGACAAGCCCGTCCTCCTCTGTTTCTACACCGCCGACTTCAGCCCCGACTGCACCGAGGAGTGGTGCGCCCTCCGCGACTTCGACTGGTTCACGAGCGGGAACGCGGTCCGCGTCGTCGGGTCGAGCAAGTCGGGCGTCGGGATGCACCGCCGCTTTATCGACCGGTACGGCCTGCTGTTCCCGCTGTACGCCGACACCGACCTCGAACTCGCCGCGGCGTTCGACGTCGTCTACCGGACCTTCGGCGTCTCGAAGCGCTCCCGACGCTCGTGTTTCCTCATCGACGAGAACCTGACCGTCCGCTACCGCTGGCTGGGCGATCACTGGCTCGACCCCACCCGCGACGTGCCGCCCCTGACGGAGGTCTACGAGGGCGTCACCGAAGCTCTCGACCTCGACGAACCGGAGACGTTCGGCTTCTGAGTCGAGGTCGGCCGCACGACTCGGCGCACGGTTCTCGACCACCCTGTGTTCGGCCGCTCTGTTCTCAGTCGCCCAGTTCTCGACCGCTCACCGCGACCCCGGACGACGGCGTACCCAGTCGTCAGCGCGGTACTTCTCGTCGACCTTCGCGCGCGCCCGGTCGAGTTCGTCGTCGGTCCACGAACCCTCGTCGGCGTCGGCGAATCCCGAGAGCGATTCGGTGAGCGCCGCGACGAACTCCTCGCGGGAGGCATCGCCGAGTTCGTCGATTCCGACGACGCGCTCGCAGAACGCCTCGGGCGTCACGTCGTGGCCCTTGAACACGTCGAGGTGGGTCTCGGCGTCCACCGAGTAGGTGAGAGAGCCGTGCTGGACGACGGCATCGCGGCGGCGGTACTGGGCGTTGCCCGCGACTTTCCGGCCTGCGGCGACCATGTCGTGGGCGGGGTGGAGCGCCCGCAGGTAGCAGGCAGGATGCCAGATGACGGGCATGTCGTCGTCGACGAAGTCCACGTCCACGCCGACCGCGCGAATCGCGTCGAGAATCGGCTCGCACAGGAGGTGATAGCAGTCCATGAGGTCGCCCGGCAACTCCGATTTCGGCGCGGCGATGGAGTAGGCCACGTCGCCGTGGCGGTCGTGGTAGATGCCGCCGCCGCCGGTCTGCCGGCGGGTCACGTCGATTCCCTCGCGTTCGCAGTAGTCCCAATCGACGGTCTCGGGGTCCTGTCCGTAGCCGAGCGAGAGGCAACTCGGCTCCCACGAGTAGACGCGGACAGTCCGTGGGCCGCCCGCGGCGGCCGTCTCGCCCGCGACCTCGTCGAGCGCCATCTGCATCGGCCCCGGTCGGACCTCCTCGCGAATCACACGCCACTCGCGGTCGGCAATCGACCCCTGCGAGTCGTTCATACGTCGGCTTCGTCCATGCGGGAGAAAGCGATTTCGACGCTCGGTCGCGAGCCATCCGGTCTCGCCGCGACGGCCACAAGCCGGCGACCGACCGCCGACGCGGCCGACACGAGCGATTCGATTAAACCGTGCCGCGGCGAGGTGTGACCATGAAGTTCAACCGCGTCGCTCTCGCCGCGACTGACCCCATCTCGCTGTGTGAGTTCTACGTCGAGACGCTCGGGTTCGCGCCGGTCACCGGGTCACAACGCTCTGCGACCGCCGGAGAGACGACCCTGTGGTTCGAACTCGGCGACACCGACCCCGGCCACCTCGCCTTCACCGTCTCCGCCGCGGTCGACTCCGTGGTCGCGTGGTTAGACGAGCGCGCAGGCGTTGACGTGCTCGACACCGACGAGGGGCCGAGCGTCCGGTTCGACTTCCTCGGCTGCGACTCCGTCTACTTCGAGGACCCCGAGGGCAACGTCATCGAGTACGTCTGCTACGACGGCGACGCCACGGGCGAGTTCGACCCGGCGACCGACCTCCGCGGCGCGACCGAGGTCGGGATGGCGGTCCCGAACGTCGAGGAGTTCGTGGCGTCGATGACCGAGGCCCTCGGCATCGAGCCGCTGGAGTCGTTCGAGGGCGGTGACCTCGTGTTCGTCGGCGGCCGAGACGCCCGCTTCGTCGTCTCGCCGGTCGGCCGCGCGTGGTATCCGACCGACAGCGAGGCGACGGTTGGCCCGGTCTCTGCGCAGTGCGACGCCGACGGCGTCTTCGACCCCGAGGGACTTCCGTACCGTGTCAACGTCGAGTGACAACTCGTTTCAGAGAAGCGTTATTACACTCACGAGAGTCAACGAACCGTGAACGTCTCTCGTCTCGTCGGCGCGGGGTCGCTCAGCCTCACCGGGCTGGCCCTGTTCGCCATCGTCTCAACCAGCGTCGCCTCGGTCGCATCCGACCTCGCGGGGCTCGTCGTCGCGGCCTTCGGCCTCATCATCTCGGTGCTCTTCGTCGCCGTCGGCCCCGTCGTCTATCGAAGCGACCTCAAGACCGTCCATATCGCCCGCGTCGCCGGCTGGAACCTCCTCGGCGTCGTCGTCACCGTGTTCGTCCTCGCGCTCATCGGGAGCTACCAGCAGGCCGCGGGCGGGACGGTCAGCGAACCGCTTTTCAGCGCCGCCGTGGTCGTCGGCGTGAGCGCCGTCGCGCACGTCCTCATCGGCCTCAACGACGTGCGCCGGATTCGGACCCGCGAGCTATCGGAGCAGTACAAGCGGTCGGCAGTCATCAACCGACTCGTCCGCCACAATCTCCGGCACACCGCGCAGTTGCTCCTCGGCTGGGGCGACCAACTCGCGACCGACGGCGGCGACGACGAGATCGTCCACATCGGCGAGCGCCTGAAAGCGACCGGTGACGACCTCGGAACGATGAGCGACCAGGTCAAGACCGTCACCCAACTCGTCGACAGCGAACCCGAGGGCGAGACGGTCGACCTCCGCGCGCTCCTCGAATCGCTCGTCGACGACCGCTCGGCGGCCAACCCTGAGGCGACCATCACCATCAGCGGCGACGGCCCCGCGGCGGTCGTCGGCGGGAAGAAGCTGAAAATCGCCTTCCGCGAGGTCGTCGAGAACGCGCTCGAACACGCCGGCCCGGCTCCGACGGTCGAAGTCGCGTACGAGCGCGTCGGAAGCGAGGTCGTCGTGCGAATCGCGGACGACGGGCCGGGCATCCCCGACCACCAGCGCGAACTCATCGAGCAGAACGTCGAAGAGAGCGACCTCGCCCACGGCAACGGGCTGGGGCTCTGGCTCTCGAAGTGGATTGTGGAGGCCTACGGCGGCGAACTCCGCCTCCCGCCGACCGAAGAGGGCGAGGGCGCGGTCGTCGAGTTCCACCTCGACGCGGCCTGAGTCCACAGCCTCGGGGGCGGGAGATAGTGACGTTTCGCGCGGTTTCGTCGATTGAATCGGCAGTGGGCCTGTAACAGTCAGGAGAGCGTTTCTGCAGCCGGGGGGCAGTCAGAGTGGTTATCCGAACTGAGCGAAATCATCTCGTGATGCGCGAGGTCGTTTTCACCATCGAGTACGAGCGAGGGGCCGACTCATTGATGGATGCCTTCATCGAGTACCCCGATTTGTACGCACGATCAATGCAGGTACAAGCGACGAGCGAGGCAGTATGGGGCGTCGAGAAAATCGTCGGCACACCGTCCGCCCTCGGCGAGTACGACAAGCGCCTCGAACCGGCTGCCCGGGATTCGAGTTTGGTCGGCATGTGCGGCGCACCGGTCACCGAGTACAGGTGCCAGATTCTCTCGTCGAACCCGGAATCACGGAAAATCTACTCGCTCCGGCGGGAAGGCGACGGCCCACGGTCACTCCCGATCGCCGCCGCGAACCACCTCGGTGAAGGAGTGATAATGCGGTCGGAACGCCACGGCGACCAGTTCCACTGGCACCTCCTCGTCGACGGCTCGCTCGGAGCCTTACACGACGACATTCGAGCGAATCTCCGCGACGGACTTTCGCTGACGGTCGAACGACTCGGCGAACCTCCCTGCCTGCTCGAAGATGGACGGACACAACACGACCTTACGACAGCACAAAAGACAGCACTGGAAGCCGCGCTCACTCACGGCTACTACGAAGAACCCCGAGAGGCCTCGGTTAGCGAGATCGCCGAGGAGATCGGCGTGCCGAGTTCCACGCTCCAGTACCGACTCAACCGGGCCGAGGCGTGGCTTGCCGAACAGTTCGCCGCCGACTCGATGACCGTCGATATCGACACGTCCCTCGACCTCGGAGACGTTGAATTCATCGAGTAGTTGCCACCACGCTCGAATCGAGGGAGTTGGAATATTTCAGAATAAATCGTAACCAGCCAACTCCCCAAGCAAGGAGTGCATGACAAGCGACTCTGAGATTAGCGTACGACTCGTGCGAAACGCGACGGTACTTGCGACGGTCGGTGACACCACGTTCCTCGTTGACCCCATGTTCACGCCGCAGGGCGAGATGCCGACGGTGACGGACAGTCCGGGGGTACCTGAGTTCCTCACGACGGCGAACCAAAAGCGAAATCCGTTGGTGCCGCTCCCGGACGTCGAGCTTGACTACGACGCCGTGGTCGTTACGCACCGCCACCCCGACCACTGGGACGAGGCAGCCAGAGAGGAACTCGATGCGGACGTGCCGCTGTTCTGCCAGCCAGAGGACGCAGCCGCGTTCAGTGACGAAGGCTTCACCGACGTGCGATCCGTCGAGGATGAGACATCGTTCGGCGGGGTGACGATTCACCGGACACCGGGCCAGCACGGCCACGACGAACTTGCCGAGGGGATGGGTCCTGTCTCCGGATTCGTCTTCGCGGGCGAGAAAGCGCTGTACATCGCCGGGGACACCATCTGGTACGACCCAGTAAAAGGAACGCTCGACCGGTTCGAACCTGAGCTGGTCGTCGTCAACGGTGGGGAAGCACAGTTCGACCAGGGCGAACCAATCACGATGGGCGTCGAGGACGTCGCGGCTGTCCGAGGGGCCACGGGTGCGACCGTGGCAGTTGTCCATATGGAAGCCATCAATCACTGTCTGCTCTCTCGTGAGGAACTGCGAACGGAGACCGAGAACGTCCTCGTCCCCGAAGACGGTGAGCAGATATCCCTCTAGCGTTTCCACGGGACTACTAACCGTACCGGATAGGTAGGACACCGATACGTAGCAACTTCTCCGTTCAGTTCCGACGCGAGACCCCAACACTCACACCACCCTCCGAAACTGCGTGAGCCGTCTTCCAGATTTTGTATCGTCACATGTGATTTATCGCGGGCGACATTCGCCGACTCGCGGGCCTTTTACGCCTCGCCGACGGACGGACGTGCATGGTACGGAACGTCGCCGGCGTCATGGCCGAACTCGAGCCCGAGGACTTCTACCTCCTCTCGGGCGTCGAGCAGGGCATGCGCTTCAGCGAGTGGGTCAACCGGGAGAAGCTCCCGAAGAACTCGGGGCTGACCGCCGAAGAGGTCGACTACCGCATCGACCGCTGTATGACCCGCGAGCTCATCGAGCGCAAGACCATCCAGTACGAGGGGTACAAGCTCACGGTCGAGGGGTACGACGCGCTCGCCCTCCGGACGTTCGCCCAGCGAGACACCATTCAGGGGTTCGGCGCGCCCCTTGGCGTCGGCAAAGAAAGCGACGTGTTCGAGGTGCAGTCGTTCAAGCCGCTCGCGCTCAAGTTCCACCGCGAGGGGTACACCAACTTCCGCGAGGTGCGCCGCGAGCGCGACTACACCTCCGAGAACCACCACGTCTCGTGGCTCTACACCGCCCGCAAGGCGGCCGAACGCGAGTACGAGGCGCTCGAAACCCTCTTTCCGCAGGTGTCGGTCCCGCGCCCCGTCGACCATAACCGCCACGCGATTATCATGGCGAAACTCGACGGCGTCGAACTCGCCAAGGCGAAACTCGAATCCGAGCAGGTGACGGGTGTCCTCGACCTGATTCTCTCCGAGATGGCCGAGGCCTACGAGGCCGGCTACGTCCACGCCGACATGTCCGAGTACAACGTCGCGGTCGGCGAGCGCGGCATCACGGTCTTCGACTGGCCGCAGGCCGTCCCGACCGACCACGACAACGCCCGCGAACTCCTCGCGCGCGACGCGAAGAACATCGTCGGCTACTTCCGCCGCAAGTACCCCGCCGAGATGCCCGATGAAGTTGATATCGACGCGCTGGCGGCCGCCATCGCCGAAAACGAGTTCGAGAGCGTCACTACCTACGCCTGACGGCCGTTCGCTCGGCCACGCCGGTTTTCAGCGACCCCGCGTTTCACCCGTGACGAGCGTCAGCTACCGGTCTCGTTCGCTGGGAGACCGCTCGATGGGAGAAATAAATCACATACTGCGATATGAAATCCCGAATCCGGCGTCTCAGTCCCGGAAGTCGTCCGGGACCGACCCGATGAGCAAGGAGTCTTCGACGAGCGCATCTGTTCCCCGCCTGATTCGCTCGGAGAGCGACTGGTGAGAGACACCCATCTTGTCGGCCAGTTCGGAGAGCGAGATTCGCCGGGGCACTTCGAAGTAGCCCTCTCGGGCCGCCGTCACGAGCGCCTCGAACTGGCTTTCGGTGAGACCGTACCGTCCGGCCGGTTCGGCGTCCATCTCTCGAATCGAATCGACTTCGAATCTCAGCCCGTGTTCGGCCGCGAAGTCGTGTGTCCGCGCGAAGTCGTCGCGAGCCGGGTAGAGTACGCGGAACTGCCACTCGTCGCCCCAGCCGTACGCGTCGAGAATCGTCGCGTGAGAGTTCGTGATCATCTGCAGGAGCAGGTGAACGTGGTCGACCCACGCCATCCGGTAGAGGAACTCGTCGTCGAACTCCGAGAGACAGGTGACTTCGTCGACCGACGGGTCTTCTCGAAGGGCGTCGTCGATGTCCGAGCGGTCGGCGTGACGAATCCACACCAGAGGCATCACGGTTTGGTCACCGCTCTCGATGATACGCTCGCACTCGATTTCGACGTCCGGGAGCGCGGAGAGCGTGTGACCTAACGCGAATTCTTCGGACGGAATCGCGCCCCGTACGATAGTTGCCATAGCGGTGGGTAGGCGAGCGTGGTACATTTGTCTGCGGGCGGCCATCGCCCGCGGAGGTCCCGAGGCACACGCAAGCCCGCCGGTTACATTGCTTCGGATACTCGTTCAGAACGTGATTGGACGCCAACTGCTCGGCTCGAAGTGGACGAGAACGCTGAGCGCGGTACCCTCGGTCGTCGCGGGAGCCAGCGCGCTGGCGAAGGGGCGAACCAAACAGGGAGCTCTGTTGGTGGCTGGCGGTGTGTTCTCGCTCCGGTGGAGTAGCGCCGGATTCGCGGTGCAACTCGCCGCCGAAGCGGTGAACCGTCGCTAAGTCGGAGTCGGCGTCGGCGAAGCACGCCCCCGAGGTGGGCCGAACCTTGCCAATGCAGGGACCGGTCTCATTGTGTGCGGGAGGAAATCACGACCGCGATGAGAGACACAGTTCACGCCGATGAGACCGGAGCCGGAGACGCCCACGCTCCGAAGCCGCCGAAACCCGTCGCACACGTACGGGAGGTGAAACGCGGGGGCGCGTGGCCCACCGCCGGACGATGACGCTCTCGGGGCTCGGAGTCGCCGTGCTCACGCCGCTGCAGGGTGGCGGCGGGTTCCTCCACTACGCGGTCGTGTTCCTCGTCTTGGCACTGGTCGCCGGGTTCGCCGGCTTCCGTGGAATCGCGGGGCTCTCGATGAAAGTCGCGCGTATCCTCGTCGTCATCTTCCTCGTGCTGGCCGTCGTCACGTTCCTCCTGTAGGACAACTGAACGCTTTTTCGGACGGCGCGCCCCCGTTAGCGTCGCTCGTCACCCGTCGCCTCGTCGCCGGGATACCAGTCAGCGTCGGCATCGACCCGGTTCGCCAGCACCGCGTTGACGACGACGCCGACGAGCAGGGCCAGCGAGCCGACGTACAGCCACGTCAGGATGAGCAAGACCCCGCCCGCGGCACCGTAGAGTTCGATGCTCTGAGAGACGCCGAAGTAGAGGCGAAGCGCCTGGAGCGACGCCGTCCACCCGAGCGCCGCGAGCGCCGCCCCCGGAACCGGTTCCAGCGGAGAGACGTCGACGCCCGGAAACAGCGCGTACATCGGAACGAACAGCACGGTGAGCAACGCCCACAGGACGACCGGCGCGACGACCGACCACAGCAGTTGTGTCACGCGGAAGGAGACGACGAGACCGGCGGCGGCGATGACGCCGACGCCGACCGCGACCGTCGCCATGACGAGGACGCTGTTGAGGAATCGCCTGAGCGCCGATACCGCTTTCCGCGTGCCGTACACCTCGCTGAAGACGCTGTCCATCCCGCGAAACAGCCGGAGCGAGCTCCAGAGAAAGATACCGAGGGCGAGCACCGCAGCGCGTAATCGCCCGGCAGAGTTCCCACTCACCGCCCTGAGCGTCGATTCGAACTGCGAGAGGTCGACGCCGACGAGCAGTTCGAACGTGGGGAGCAGGGCTTCGACCCGACCGGACGTCGTGACGAGGACGAAAAGCAGGAGCGTCAGCGGGACGAGCGAGTTGAACGCGTAGTACGCGAGACTCGCGGCCGTCACCGTGACGTTCTTCTCGCGGATGACGGCGAGCGTCCGCGCGGCGAGGCGGCGGGCTCCGTCGCGGTCCATGGGCGTCCAACGAGAGACCCACGTAATAGTTCGGTGGCGGGCCTGCGAACGTCCCACATGGCCGCCGATGTGGGCGGTCTCGGAAGAACAGGAACGGACTCGGGGAGGCTACTCGACCGCCGTGAACTCGACGGCGTCGGCCTCGAAGTCTTCGACGAACGCGCCCTGTCCGCCGATGCTGTAGGTCCCCTCGTCCGTCTCGACGACGAAGGCGTTCTCGACCGGGAAGGAGTTGTTCGCGGGTTCGAGGAGGCCCTGTCGGATATCGACCACGCGGCCGTGGAGTTCGGTCGGGCCGTCGGTGTGGACCATCCGCCCGCTGACGCTCACGTCGAGGTCGATGCCCGCGCGGTCGCAGAGCGCCGCTTGGAGGACGGCGTGACGGAAGTTGTGGTACATCGCCGGGAGCGGGTCGGGTTCGGTCGTGTACGCCTCGGCGGCCATCGGCCAGTAGTTCCCGAAGAAGGAGCCGACGATGACCGGACCGAGGTGTGGCTGTGCGAAGACGATGGCCTGCGACTCGGAGTTCGACCGGGCGACCATCTCGCCGGGGGAGATGAGCCCCGTTCGCGAGTCGACGGTGAGCATCGTGGGCATGAGTTCGTGCCAGACGCGCACCAGCGAGGCCACGCCGTCGAGCGCGAGGTCGTCGTGCGGTTCGACCCCGCTGACGACGAGCGAGACGAGCACGCCGCGCTCGCGGGCGGCCCGAAGTTCGTCTTCGACCTCGTCGAGCACGTCGTAGGGGAGCGACAGCGTGATTTCGGACTCGGCGCGGCCGACGAGTTCGCCGATGCGCTTGAGCACCGTCACGCGGGACTTGATGACCTCGAAGCGCTCTTGGTCGCGGGCGGTGGCCGTGTAACGCTCCTCCAGCGCGGGGCGCATGGACTCGACGCTCTCGGAGAGCGACTCGATGACCTCCATCGGCGGCAGCGGCCGAATCGTGGTCGGCACGACGTGGTCGTTGACCTCCACGAACCCACGCGATTCCAGTTCCTTGCTCACGCTGTAGACGTAGCGCTTGGAGACGCCCGCCGCGTCGGCGATCTGGCTCGCCTTCGCCTCCCCGAGTTCGAGCAGCGTCAGGTACGTGTCGACGACCTTCTCTGAGAGCCCGAACTGCTCGAGGAGGTCGGCGAGTTCCCGGTCGTCCATGCTCGGACTGTCATCGACCATGATACTTAATGGCTCGAATCGCCGGCGGCGCGGAGCACGACTGCGTCGGCGACGGTGACGCGAGCGCCCCCGTCGCCCCCGGCCGCGCCGCCAGCGTCGACTCGCTCGCCCGTCAGGAGGTCGGTCCCCTCGACTTCCGCGCCGAGTTCGACGGTCGTCGGCGCTCCGGCGAAGTTCAGGACGACGACGAGTCGGTCGGTACCGTCGTCGCGGGCGAACGCGACCACGCGGTCGGACTCGACGCCGCCGTTTCCGGCGGGAGCAACGCTGGCGGGGACGGGTTCGACGTCGCCGACGCGGAGCACTTCGTGGGCGTCGCGGAGACGGGAGAGCCGCCGGTGGAACTCCACGAGGTCGGTGTCGGCGTCGTACCAGCGCATCGTCCCGCGCTGGGCTTCGACGCCGGTCTCCTGCCCGTAGTACATCATCGGCGCGCCGGGGAGTGTGAACGTCGCGGCCGCGGCCGCCCGGAGCGCGTCCTCACCGACTTCGCTCCGGTAGCGCTCCTCGTCGTGATTCTCGATGTACCGGAGTTGCACGGCGTCGTCGGGGAAGCCGTGCCAGCGGGCGTCGGCGACGGCGTCGAGGACGGCCGTCGCCGGCTTCTCGCCCGCGCCGACGTCGCGGAGCGCCCCGTACAACGTCGTGTCGTAGTGGGCGTCGAACTCGGTCTCGTGGTACGCGGGGTCCCGCGGGATGGTCTCGTCGAGGAGCAGGAAGTCGGGGTCGTCGGCTTTCACCCGGTCGCGGACCTCCTTCCAGAAGCCGTGGGGGACGCCCCACGCGACGTCGCAGCGGAAGCCGTCGACGACGGCGGCCCACTCGGAAACCACGTCGAGCATCCACGACCGGACCGCGGGCGAGTCGTAGTCGAGGTTCGGGATGCGCGTCCAGTTGAAGTAGTGTTCCGCCGCGCCGGGGCCGCCCCAGTCGACCTCGGAGGGGTCCTCGCGCTCGGGGACGCGGGCGTAGTGGTCCTCGTAGCCGGGGACGTCGGTCGAGTGGAACTGGAACGCCGGGTGGTCCCGCGACGTGTGGTTGATGACGAGGTCGAAGACGACGCGGATGCCGGCGTCGTGACAGCGGTCGACGAGCGCCTCGAAGTCGCCGCGCGTGCCGAGGTCCGAGGCGGTCTCGAAGTAGTCGGTGACGTGGTAGCCGTGGGTCGTGTGGCTCTCCAGTATCGGCGTGAGCCACAGGCAGTCGACGCCGAGCGATTCGAGGTAGGGAACTCGCCGGGCGAGCTCGTCGAACGTCGGGTCGGGCGTCTCGCCGACGAACGACCGGACGAACACCTCGTAGACGGTCGCGTGGTGCGCCCATTCGGGCGCGTCGCCGGGGCGCGAGACGGCGAGGCCAGCGAGGCCGGAACCGGTTTCGTCGCCCGCACCCCCGGGGTTCACGACCAGCGTGTCGAGAACCGAGTGCCGGACGGACGACTCTCCCGACTCGGTCGTCGTCTGAACCGCGACGGCGTGGACGCGGACCGGCTCCGACGAGTCGAACTCGCGGAGCGTTTCGACCGGGACGCGCAGGCTGTCGCCATCGACCTCGCAGTCGCCCGGTTCGAGCGGGTCGCGGCCGTCGAACAAGAACTCGACGGCGAGCGTCGCCGACCCGGCATCGGGCGCGGGTTCCGCGTCCGCGACGACGACCAGTTCGTCGCTGCCCGCCTGTTCGGCCCGCGTGTCGAGTCGAACCCGCGGGCGGCCCGGTCCGGGGACTTCGACGTCGCCGCGGACCTGCTCCGCGAGGTCATCGTGCGGGGCGAATCCGAACGGGTGTGTGCCCGGCGGGAGCGCCACGTCGAGGGCGTAGTCGTCGCCGACACGGCGCGGGCGGTCGCGGCCGACGAGGCGGTCGTTGAACGGGCCGATGACGGACACCTCGTCGGGTGACGCGGGTTCGAGGTCGGCCGCGGGGACCGCCATCGTCGCCGGGCGGCGGTCGTCGGGGAAGGCGCGAACGGTCTGTTCGTGGCGGCCGTCGGGCGCGTCGAGTTCGAGACGGTACGTGCCGGGAACGTCGGGGGCGAGGTGGACGACCGGCCCGGAGCCGACCGCGACGGCGCTCTCTTCGGGCGCGTCGAGAACGCGCCAGCGGTACGTTTCGCCGCCGTTCGGGGCTCTCGGGGCAAGTTCGACGGGGCGGCCGATCGTCGTGACTCGCGGCGGACCGGGGTGATGCATACCACCTCTCCGGGGAGGGGGGCCCTTACCGTTTCGAAACGGCATGAAAGTTTGAAGGAACATTACACCAAGATTATTATCTGCGGGGGTCCCACGACTCAGCAATGCAACTACGCGACGCGCTGGCCGACTACAAGCGGCACGCAGACCACCCGACTCGGTTCCCGGGCGAGCGACGGACGACGAGCGGCCTGTTTTCGGGTCTCGAAAGCCGATTAGTCCACGTCGAGACCGACGGCTCGCTCCGCGACTTCGGCTACCCGCTGTCCGGGCTCTGGGGCGTCGAGCGCTCCCGGTTCGGCGTCCGCCCCGTCGGCGACGAGACCGGCGTCCACTGGTTCGACGAGGGCGCGAGCCAGTCGTACGCGGGCGACGGCGCGCTCGTCGTCACCGAACACGAGACGCCCCACGGCGGCGTGACGCAGTACGACCTGGGGGTCGGCGACGGCCACGTCAGCCGGTTCGAGACCGACGCCGACGTGGAGCTCGTCGCCTTCGTCCACTTCCAGCCGGACGGTCGCGACACGCTCGTCGGGCAACTGACCCACGGCGACGCCGTCGAGGCCTACCACGCCGAGGAACACGACTTCCTCGCGTCGTCGCCGGGGTTCGAACACGTCGAGGGGCGCGTGCCCGAGGGCTTCGACGAACTGCTCTCGGAGGGCGAGGTCGAACTGCCGCGACCCCGCACCGACGACTGCTACGAGGAGGGCCAACTGAGCGGCGCGGTCGTCGGGACGGTCCCGTTCGAGGCGGGCGCGGCCGCCGTCGGCCACCTGCTCACCGACGACACCGAGACGGACCGCGAGAACGCGCTGGACCGCGTCCGCGACCTCGTCGCCCGCGACCTCGACGACCTCCGCGAGCGCACCGCAGGACAGGTCGAAGGCGCGGTCCCCGACCACCCCGAATCGGCGGCGATGCACGACGACATTCGCGTGCTCTCGCTGCTTTCGGGCGCGCTCGGTCTCCGTATCGCCGGCCCCGACTTCGACCCCTACTACGCCTACTCGGGCGGCTACGGCTACACGTGGTTCCGCGACGACGCCGAAATCTCGACGTTCCTCTTCGAGTCCGACGAGCGGCTCGACCTCGGCCTCGGCGCGTGGCACGAGCGGAGCGCCCGCGCCTACTGCCGCACCCAGCGCGAGGACGGCTCGTGGCCCCACCGCGTCTGGCCCTTCGACGGCTCGCTCGCGCCCGGCTGGGCGAACGCGCGCCTCGAATCCGGCGACGACGCGGACTATCAGGCCGACCAGACCGGGAGCGTCATCGCCTTCCTCGCGGCCTACCACGACCGCTGTGCCGACGACGACCTCCGCGCCGACATCGAAGAGACGCTCGCGAGCGCCCTCGACAGCCTCGACGACACCCTCGGCGACGACGGCCTCCCGGTCGACTGCCAGAACGCGTGGGAGAACATGACCGGCCGGTTCAGCCACACCGCGGCGACGTTTCTCGAAGCCTACGCCGAACTCGCGCTGTCTGACCTCGACTCGGCGCTGACCGACCGCGCCGCAGCGCGCGCCCGGGAGGTGTACGAGGGCATCGACCACCTCTGGAGCGAGGGCCGCGGCTGTTACGCCCTCCGCGTCGCCGACGGCGAACTCGACGACCGCTACGACTCCGCCGCGCTCGCGCTCGCGTCGGCCCACCGGACCTACGACCGACTCGAAACTGTCGACGACGACCGGCTGGACCGGCTCGTCCGCCACGTCGAGTCCGTCTTCGACGGGCTCTGGCACGACCCCGACGACAGCGACGTGAAGGGACTCGTCCGCTTCGAGGGCGACGACTGGCGGATGCGCGAGCAGTCCTCCGAGAAGATTTGGACCGTCTCGACCGCGTGGGGCGCGAACGCCGGCGTCGAACTCGCCGCCCTGCTGGCCGAACACGGCGACGACCGGGCTGAGGAGTTCGCCGACGAGGGCCGGGCGCTTCTCGCCCTCGTCCTCCCCGACGGCCCGCTGTGCACCGACGAGGGCTACCTCGCGGAGCAGTTCTTCGACGACGGCACGCCCGACAGCGCGACGCCGCTCGGCTGGCCGCACGCGCTCCGGCTGGCGACGCTGGCGACGCTCCACGCCGACGACGCCTTCGACGGGGAGTAAGTCGGCGGCGACGCGGCTGTCGAACAGCGAGGGACCGCCGCGAGAAAACAGCGAACTACTTCTTCACGCCTGCTGCGTCGGGGCCGCGCGCCGCTTAGACTCGCGGTAGAGGAGCGACTCGCCGGTCCGCGGGTGGAAGACGTGGAGGTCCGACTCGTCGAAGGTGACGCCGACCGTCTCGCCCGTCTCGGGTTCGATGTCCGAGTCGACGCGGGCGATGAAGTCGGGGCCGATGTCGAGGTGGAGGTAGTTGTCCGAGCCGATGGGCTCGACGACGCCGACGGTCGAGTCGACGACGTTCTCGCCGGACGAGGCCGTCACCACGTCCTCCGGGCGGACGCCGACGCGGAGGTCGGTCGCGTCGGTGGCCTCGCGGAGCGTCGCCGAGAACGACTCGGACAGGCGGTAGGAGAAGGGACCGTCGCCGACGAGGACGAGGCGGTCGCCCTCGCGTTCGACCGACACGTCGAGAAAGTTCATCGAGGGCGAACCGACGAAGCCGCCGACGAACTCGTTGGCGGGGTTCTCGTACACGTCCTTCGGGCGGCCGACCTGCTGGAGCTTTCCGTCGTTGAGGATGACGATTTTGTCGCCCATCGTCATCGCCTCCTCCTGGTCGTGCGTGACGTACAGCGAGGTGATGCCGAGCTCGTTCTGGAGGCGCTGAATCTCGGTCCGCATCGTGGTTCGGAGCTTCGCGTCGAGGTTCGAAAGCGGCTCGTCGAAGAGGAACACGTCGGGTTCGCGGACGATGGCGCGGCCGAGCGCGACCCGCTGTTTCTGCCCGCCGGACAGCTCGTCGGGCTTGTCGTCGAGGAGGTTCTCGATGCCCATCATCGCCGCCGTCTCGCGGACGCGCTCGCGGCGCTCGTCCTTCGAGAGGTCGGTGCTCATCCGCAGGCCGAACGCCATGTTCTGCATGACGGTCTTGTGCGGGTACAGCGCGTAGTTCTGGAACACCATCGCCACGTCGCGCTTGCGGGCGTGCTGGTCCGTGACGTCCTCGCCGCCGATTCGAATCGTGCCGCCGGAGGGCGATTCCAGCCCCGCGACCATGCGGAGCGTCGTCGACTTCCCGCAGCCTGACGGGCCGACGACGGTGATGAACTCGCCGTCCTCGACGTCGAGCGAGAGGTCCTCGACGGCGACGACGCGACCCCGGTCGTACTCCTTGCGAAGCGCTTCGAGCGTGAGACGTGCCATTACTCTCTGTCTAGCCCCATCGTCCATAATCGTTTTCCTATTTTCTGAATTTGTGATGCAATAGTTCGTATTATATTTTATCACTTGTTTTTGGCATTCAGAGGGCCTCTCTACCCGATATGGTGAATCTCACCCGACCACTGGAGTGGCAATTTTCTCCGCGAATGCGGCCGTCATTCCGAACTATTAAATATATGAACACATAGTTCATCATAGATTCGTTATGCCAATGAACCGCCGCACAATCCTGAAGCAACTGGCAGGCACGACGGCCGTCGGCGCACTCGCAGGGTGCGTGGGCGTGTCGGAGACCGATTCGACGCAGACGCCCGAACAGAGCGGTGCGGAGGGCGACGACGGTGGCGAAGAGACCACCGCGGGAGCGGAGACCGAGTCCGCGGGCCCGAGCGGGACGTTCACGCTCTGGCACCAGCGCGCGGAAGCCGAGAAGAAGGCGCTCGAAGCCAACGCCGAGACGTTCACCTCGGAGACGGCCCACACGGCCAACCCCGCCGAAATCGCCGACCTCCGGAAGAAGACGACCTCCGCCATCCCCGCCGGGCAGGGCGCGGGCATGTTCGACTGGGCCCACGACTGGACCGGCGAGTACTACCAGAACGGCTTCCTCTCGGACCAGAGCGACCAGCTGGACGTGGACCTCTCGGTCTACACCCGCCCCGCACAGGAGGCGGTCCAGTTCGACGGCGCGACCGTCGCGCTCCCCTACGCGGCCGAGACCGTCGGCCTCATCTACAACAAGGAGATGGTGGACGAAGCGCCCGAGACCATCGCCGACATGAAAGCCATCATGGAGGAGTACCACGACCCCGAAAACGGGATGTACGGCCTCAGCTACCCGCTGAACGCCTACTTCATGAGCGCGTGGGCGCACGCCTTCGGCGGCTACTACTTCGACGAGTCGAACGTCGAACTCGGCCTGTCGAACGAGGCGACCCTCGACGGGTTCCAGTTCATCCTCGACAACTTCGTCCCGTACCAGCCGAAGGACACGGGCTACGACCCGCAGGCGGCCGTCTTCCTCGAGGGCAACGCGCCCTTCGCCATCAACGGGCCGTGGTTCCTCGGCGACGTTCGCTCCAACGACATCGACGCCGGCATCGCCCGGCTCCCCTCGCCCGAGGGCGACGCCGAGCCCAAGCCGTACACGACGGTCAAGCAGCTCTATTTCACCTCGACGCTGGAGGGCGACGAGGCGACGGCGGCGGCGTCCCGCGCGTTCGCCGAGTGGTACACGACGAACACCGACGTGCTCTCGGCGAACGCCGAGGAGTTCGGCTACATCCCGGTCCACAAGGAACTCGCCACGAGCAGCGACCTCCCCGAGGCCGTCCAGGGCTTCTCGGAGTCCGTCTCGCTCGGCACGCCCATCCCGACGCACCCGAACATGGGCGACGTGTGGGGGCCGCTCGAAGACGCCTTCAACAGCGTGAAAAACGGCGACGCGGAGCTCGAACCCGCGTTCACGAAGGCCGAAGAAAACATCCGGTCTAACTGGGAGTAAGGACGATGAGCGTCGTCGACAGCGCCGTCGAGCGCGTCGCGGACAGCCCGGTGGTGAGCAAGGACGACCTGCCTTTGCTGTTGGTACTGCCGGGGCTGTTCGTCTTCCTCGCGTTCATGCTCTTTCCCGTCCTGTACCTGGTGTATCTCTCGTTCACCAACGCGGAGCCGGCCACGCTGTTCCAGGGCAAAGAGCAGTGGGTCGGCCTCGCCAACTACGTGACGGTCCTCTCGGACGGCCAGTTCTGGAACTCGATGGGCGTGACGTGGCTGTTCGTCGCCACGTCGGTCGCGCTCAAGGTGCTCGTCGGCCTCGGCATCGGGCTCGTGGTGACCGGCGAGCGCGTCCGCGGCAAGCGGTTCATGCGCGCGCTCATCATCATCCCGCTGGGCCTGCCGGGTATCTTCACCATCACCATCTGGCGCGGCATCTTCAGTTCGGCCGAGTTCGGCCTCGCCAACCAGTTCCTCCGGATGGCCGGCCTCGACTCCATCGCCTGGCTCTCCGAGCGCTGGATGGCTTTCCTCGCCTACAACGTCACCGAGGCGTGGCTGGCGTACCCGTTCATGGTCATCATCACCGTGAGCGCCCTGCAGGACGTTTCCGAGGAGCTCCACGAGGCGGCGATGATAGACGGCGCGGGCTTCTTCGCCCGCTTCCTGCACGTGACGCTTCCCTCTATCAAGCGCCCCGTGCTGTTCGCCTCGATTCTCACGGCCGCGGCGTCGTTCCAGCAGTTCCTCATCCCGTACGTGTTCAATCAGGGCGGGCCGTCGCGGACGAACGAACTGCTCATCGTCTACGGCTACCGCGAGGCGTTCCGCTTCCAGAAGTACGGTGAGGGCGCGGCGATCATGCTCGTCGCCGTGGCCGTCATCGGCGTCTTCATGATGCTGAACGTCAAGAAGGGACAGCTCGCCGACGGGGTGGACGACGCATGAGCGTCATCTCCGACATCGCGGCCGAGCTCGCCGACGACGCGCGGACCGCCGCGATGGCTCCCGTCGAGTCGGTCAAGGACGCCAAGTACACCCTCGAAGGCATCCGCGAGGGGCGCGTCAGCCCCGCGACGGTGCTGAAGACCGCCGGCATCACCCTCGGTGCCGCGGTCGTCGTCGCGCTCCTGTTGTTCCCGCTGTACTGGGTCGCCGTCGGGGCCTTCTCGGGCACCGGCGCGTCGCTGTACTCGTCGAGCGGGATTCGCCTGTGGCCGGCCGACCCGACCATCGAGCCGTTCCTGTGGGTCATCGGCGACCTCATCGTCCCGAGCTACCGCATCAGCCTCGGCCTCGGCGGCTACGAGGTGTTCCTGCAGACGCCCGAACTGACGTTCCTCGACGTGTCGCAGTACGGGGTCACCGAGACCTCCGAGTTCAAACGGTTCTTCGCGAACAGCCTCACCGTGGCGATTCCGACGGTGATACTGGCGATGTGTCTCATCGTCCCCAGCGCGTACGCGCTGTCGCGCCGGCAGTTCATCGGGCGCTCGAAGGTGCTGTACGGCTACGTGCTGTTCACCCAAATCGGCGGCGGGCTTGGCGTCGCGCTCCTCATCGCGCTGTACGCCCTGTTCGTCCAGTTCGGGTTCAACGACAGCAAGCTCGCGCTGTCGGCGTACTACGCCGCCACCGCGGTCCCGTTCAACACGTGGCTGCTGAAGACGTACATGGACGGGATTCCCGTCTCCTACGAGGAGGCCGCGATGATGGACGGCGCGCCGTCGTGGAAAATCGTCACCGAAATCATCCTCCCCCTGTCGAAGGCGGGGCTGGCGACGGTGTTCATCTTCACCTTCCTCACCGGATGGACCGAGTTCGTCGTCGCCCAGACGCTGCTTTCGACGGACAACTACACCCTTCCCGTCGGACTGTACTCGCTCGTCGGCCGGTACTCCATCCCGTGGGCCCGGTTCTCGGCGTTCGCGCTGACGTTCGCCGCTCCGATTATGCTCATCTACCTGTTCGCACAGCGCTACATCGAAGGTGGCCTGTCGTTCGGTGGGATGGAAGGCTAAACGCGGCGACTCGCTCGGATTCTTTTTTCACCGGTCGTCGATTCGGCTGGTACCAACGCGCCGTGAGAGCGACCGGTCTCACAGCCCGCCGCGGAGCTTTCCGGCGACGAGCCTCGGTACCTGTCGAATCACCGTGGGGAACGTCAGTCCGAGTTGTTCCGCCACTTCTCGCATGTCGAAGTACGCGCGGTGTTCGCCGATGTAGTCCCCGTCGAGACGGAGCACCGAGACGACCCGAATGTCAATCGTCCGGCCGGTCGGCGGGAGACCGTCGAGGGGGCCGTCGTGCGTTCCCGTCAACCGGGCTTCGTACATCACGACGCCGTCGCCGGCGAGCAGTTCGAGGACCGTAATCTCGAAATCTGGATAGCCGGTCGTCACTCCCTCGACGAACTGTCGGAGACCGTCGCGCCCGTGGACCTCGCGCTTCGGTCCGGGAATTCCCTCCGCCGGGGCGGCCGGGTCGTACATCACGAACGACTCCGAGACCAGCGGCGGAATTGCGGCGTAGTTCCGGGTGTTCCACAGTTCGACGTATGCGTCCGCGAACTCGGTGGCACTCCCGCCGGGGAGCATCGGTCCCGCGTCTATCGTCTCCATCCCCCGCGTATCTGCGTCGGTCATGACCCCTCTCCACCGTGAATATTGATGTGTGGTAGCATATGTGTTCCTGTGAGGGTCGCCACGACGCCTCGACGGTATGGAAGGGCAACAGCTGATTCCCCTTCAACAGCCACGAGAACCGCGTGTGTCACTACCGCATGCCAGTTCCCAATCCGAAGTCCTTAACCCTCCCCTGTTGGTAGTTCCGCCAACTCGCTGGCAATGCGGGCACGCCAGAGGGCACCCGTCACGAACGGGACGAAATGTGGTCTCAGGGGAGTTCCCCGACGGACTGAATCGCAAGCGCCCGCGGTGATATACAATGGCACGAAGCTTCTATTCCCACATCAAGGAAGCGTGGAAGACCCCGAAGGAAGGCAAGCTGGCCGAACTCCAGTGGCAGCGAAAACAGGAGTGGCGCGAGCAGGGCGCTATCGAGCGCATCGAGCGCCCCACCCGCCTCGACAAGGCCCGTGAGCTCGGCTACAAAGCCAAGCAGGGCATCGTCGTGGTCCGCGTCTCCGTCCGCAAGGGCGGCGCGCGCAAACAGCGCCACAAGGCCGGCCGCCGCACGAAGCGCCAGGGCGTCAACCGCATCGGCCGCCGCAAGTCCATCCCGCGCATCGCGGAGGAGCGTGCCTCTCGCAAGCACCCCAACCTGCGCGTGCTGAACTCCTACGGCGTCGGACAGGACGGCTCCCAGAAGTGGCAGGAAGTCATCCTCGTCGACCCCGAGCACCCGGCCATCCAGAACGACGACGACCTCAACTGGATCTGCGACAACACCCACGACGGCCGCGCCTTCCGCGGTCTCACCAACGCGGGCAAGAAGAACCGCGGTCTCCAGAACCGCGGCAAGGGCACGGAGCACATCCGTCCGTCCATCCGCGCCGGCAACGGCCGCGGCAAGTAACGCCCCGCGCACCGCGCCAATCTTCTCTCTTTATCCACCGCCGAGCAGCGGCTTCGTCTCCGTCGGAATCGACGGCCCGTACGCTTATTTCGGTCGGTCAGAACTACTGACGCGACTGCATGGTCAGTATCGAAATCAGCGGGCCGCTGCTCCTCGCCGCCGCGGTCCTCGGGGCGGCGTGGATATACCGGGACGCGAAGCGCCGCGCGATGGACACGGCGGACATGTGGGCCGTCGGGTTCTTCGTCGCGTTCGTCCTCCTGCCGGTGCTCGGCGGTCTCGCCGTCTTCGTCTTCTACCTCCAAAACCGGAACCGGCGGCGGGGGTCGCCCGTCACGGTTCCCGGGGCGTAGATTCGGGCGTCGCTCTGCGAGTCGAGATGAGCCGTCGTGAAAATCCGTCGGCGACTCAGAACGGCGACGTGGGTCCGAGGTCCGCCTCGCCCTCGGACCCGTCTTCGACCGCGCCGTCCCACGCGTCGAAGCCGCCGCGGAGGCTGGACACGTCGGCGTCGACGTTGTCGTCCAGCACCGAGGCGACCTGCTTCGAACTCTTGCCGACGTAACACGAGACGACGACCTCGGCGGGCCACTCGCGGTCGAACACCTCGGGCCCGAGCGTCGCCGCCGGGAGGTTCTCCGAATCGGGGATGTGTCCGGACGCGTACGACGAGGGGTCTCGGATGTCGACGACGGCGATGTCTTCGTCGTCGGCCAGTCTCTCGCGTAGTTCGTCGGGCGTCGTCTCGGCGACCATACCCGACGTGACGGGCGGAGCGTCAAAGGCGCGTCGCTTCCGGCGATGCCGTCGTCGGAGACGGCGGTCTGAGCGTCGAGGAACGGGGCGCGCCCGTGCCGCGGCTTTATTCGGGGTCGACGCCAACCTCGGGATATGACGCTCTCACTCGACGCCACCCAGTTGGACCGCTACTCGCGGCACATCATCATGGACGAGGTCGGCCCGGAGGGCCAAGAGCGACTGCTCTCGGCGCGGGTCGTCGTCGTCGGCGCGGGCGGATTGGGCGCGCCGGCCATCGAGTACCTCGCGGCGGTCGGCGTCGGCGAACTCGTCGTCGTCGACGACGACGTGGTCGAGCGGAGCAACCTCCAGCGACAGGTCATCCACCGCGACGACGACGTAGGGGTGGCCAAAGCCGAGAGCGCCGCCGCGTTCGTCCGCGGGCTCAACCCCGACGTGTCGGTCGAACCGGTCGAGACGCGGGTCGATAAGTCGAACGTCCACGAGGTCGTCGCGAGCGCGGACGTGGTGGTCGACGCCTCGGACAACTTCCCGACGCGCTACCTCCTCAACGACGTCTGTCGCTTCGAGGGAATCCCGCTGGTCCACGGCGCGATATACAAGTTCGAGGGGCAGGCGACGACGCTCGTCCCCGAGGGGCCGTGTTACCGATGTCTGTTCGCCGAAGCGCCCGAACCGGGGACCGTCCCCGACTGCGCGACGACCGGCGTCCTCGGTGTTCTCCCCGGCACGGTCGGCTGTATTCAGGCGACGGAAGCGATGAAAATCCTCCTCGACGAGGGCGAGGTGCTCGACGGCCGGCTCCTGTTTTACGACGCCATGGATATGACGTTCGAGACGGTCCCGTACCGGAAGAACCCGGACTGCCCCGTCTGCGGCGAGGGCGGCGTCGACTCCATCGAGGACATCGATTACGTCGAGAGCTGCGCAATCAGTCTCGACTGAGAAGAGAACTCCAACGCGGCGTCGTCGAACGCCCCGAGTCGGTCGCGCTACCGGTCGAACTGGAACCCGCCGAACTCGTCCGCAGAGCCGCCGTCGGTCGCCGCGCGGACCGAGTCGGCGTCCGCGCCGTCGACCACCTCGTCGAAGTCCATCGCGTCCAGTTCCTCGACCGCCGCCGCGTCGCCGCCGACGAGGGCGTCCACCCGGTCGGCGAGCGCGTCGAGCGCGACCGTCTGGTCGGCCGTCGCGTCGGTGATGTCGGTCGTCGACGCCTCGGCGGCGGTCGCGTGTTCCTGGGCCACCTGAATCGTGGTCGTGACCTCCTCGATGTTCGTCGCCTGCGAGTCGGTCGCGCGGGCGACCTCGGTGACGCCGTTGGCAGCGGAGTCCGCGGCGTCCGCGATTTCGGAGAGCGAGGCGAGCACGTCCTCGATTTCGCCGGAGGCGACCTGAATCTGCTCGTGGGACTGCTCGGAGGCCAGCACCGTCTCGTCGGCCTGCTCTTGAATCTCGGCGATGCTGTCGGCGATTTCCTCCGTGTGCTCGTGGGTCTGGTTCGCGAGCTGTTTGACCTCGTCGGCGACGACCGAGAAGCCCTCGCCCGCTTCGCCCGCGCGGGCGGCCTCGATGTTCGCGTTGAGCGCGAGCAGGTTCGTCCGGTCTGCGACCTCCGCGATGACCTCGACGACCTCCTCGATGACGACCATGCGCTGTTGGAGTTCGGTCACGCTGTCGAGCAGTTCGTCGGAGATGTCGATGACCTGGTCGGTCGCGCTCCGGATGCTCTGGCCGGCCTCCTGCCCGTTTTCGGCGGCCGCGCGGGCCTGATTCGCCGCCGACGCGACCTCGTCGGAGGTGGCCGCAATCTCCTCCATGCTGGCCGATAGCTCCTGCATCTCCTCGGACCCCGTCGAGAGGAGGTCCGCCTGCTCCGTGACCTGCGACTCGATGTCGGTCGCGGCGGTCGCGGCCCGCTGAATCGCGCCGCCGAGATCGGCGGTCGTGGCGTCGACTTCGCTGGCGAGGCGGTCGAACCGGGTCGCCATCTCGTTGAGGTCCGAGACGACCGCCAGCGTCTCGTCGTTGAGGACGCCACGGTCGTCCGCGAAGGACGCGCGGGCCGAGAGGTCGCCTGCCGTGAGGCTCCCGATGGTGGTCGAGACCTCGTCGACGAGCGCCTCGGACGCCCGCTGTTTCTCCACGGCGTCGGTCCGGTCGTGGACCGCCTCGACGACGCCGACCAGTTCGTCGCCCTCGAACAGCGGTTGGGCGGTGAAAGCGATGTGGCGGTCCGCGCCGTGTCGGTCGGTCATGGTACTGGTGTCGCGGTAGAGCCGGCTACCCTCGTCGACCACGTCGAGCCCGTGGACCTCGGCGGCGGTCCGCGGGTCGTCGAGCACCTTGTCGGCGAGCGTCTTCGCCCGCCGGCCGTCCGGGTAGAACAGTTCGCTCACGTGTTCCGACCCGAGCGCCTCCGCGGCGGGGACGCCCGTGAGCTTCGTAATCGGGTCGTTCCACGCGATGACGTGGCCGTCGGCGTCGAGGACGAACACCGGCATCCCTACGCCGTCAAGCAGAGCACCCGTGTCCAGTCGCTCCGCCGCCAGCGCGACCGTCCCTCGTTCGTCCGCCTGTGCGCCACCGTCGGTCCGCGTCCGAGCCCCGACCCCCGGGACCAGCGCCGCGAGTCGCGAAAGCAGGTCCATACGTCCACCTCACGCGGATTGCCGGTATAACGCTACGCTCTGAATTATCATATCTGAGATTTGACTGGTACAAAAGCGGTATCTCCTGGTGGACCCGGGTGTGGAAAACGGAACGGTCGAAGAAAGCGGTCGGTGCGTGGGAGAGCCGAACGGGGGAACCAAAGAGGGCCGAACGGGGAATCGGGAAGGGCCGAGTGGGGGACTGGAGAGGACCGAACGGGGACTAGCGGTTCAGACCGCCGCGAAACCGCGCTCCAGCGGGGCGGTCGTGGCGGTCACGTCGTCAGTCGAGGTCGCCGGGGCGGTCGCCGTCGAGGCCGCCGTCGGTCGCCGGGGCGTCGAGTTCGGCGGTCGACGCGGCGTCGGAGTCGGCGAACGCGCCGTCGCGGTCCGCAGCGTCGTAGTCGACGGTGAACTCGGAGACGAGCGACATCAGCTGCTCGGACTGGGTAGCGAGACGGTCCGCGCCGTCGGAGACCTCGCTGAGCGAGGCGGTCTGTTCTTCGGCCGCGGCCGCGACCGACTCGGCGCGCTCGGCGGTCTCGTCGCTGATATCGGAGACGCGGTCCATCATCGACGCGACCTCCTCGGTCGAGGCGGCCTGCTCGTCCGTGGTCCGGCTGATTTCGTCGACGCCGTCGGTCGTCTCGCGGACGTTCTCGACGATAGTGTCGAGCGAGTCGCGGGCGGTCTGGACCGCGTCGACGCCGGAGTCGACGGCGTCGCGCGTCTCGCGCATCTCGGAGACGGACGCCGCGGACTTCGCTTGGACCTCCTCGATGGTCGCCTCGATTTCCTCGGCCGAGGCCTTGGTCTCGCCGGCGAGTTCCTTGACCTCGTTTGCAACGACCGAGAAGCCCTCGCCGGCCTCGCCGGCGCGGGCGGCCTCGATGTTCGCGTTGAGCGCGAGGATGTTCGTCTGCTCCGCGATGTCGGTGATGAGTTCGACGATGTCGCCGATTTCGGCCATGTCGCCTTCGAGGTCCTCGATGCGGTCGACCGTCCGGCGGGTCTGCGTCTCGACGGTCTCGATGGTGTCGATGGCGTTGGCGGCCGCCTCGTGGCCGTCCTCGCTCGCTTCGAGGGTGTGCTGGGCGGTCCGTTCGAGCTCGCTCGCCGAGGAGGCGACCTCCTCGATGGTCGCAGAGAGGTTGCTCGTCTCGCTCGTCGTCTGCCGGAGGTTCTCGCGCTGTTCGTGCGCGCCCTCGGCCATGACCTGCGTGGACTCGCTGACCTGTCGGCTCGCGCGCTCTATCTCCTGGGAGCTCGCGGTGACCTCCTGGCTGGCCGCGGCGACGGTCTCGGCGAACGCGACGACCTCCGCGACGGTCGCTTCGAGCTCGTCGGCCATGTCGTTGAACGACCGCGCCATCTCGTTCATCGCGTCGTTGTCGGCGTCCTCCGACATCCGGCGCGTGAGATTGCCGTCGGCGGCGTCCGCCATCGTCTCGCTGAACTCGGCGGCCTTCGCTTCGAGTTCGGTGATGAGGGCTTCGAGTTCCGTGTGCGTCTGACCCATCGACTCGCCGAACGACCCCGGGATGTCCTCGTCGAGGACGGGGTCGTCGAAGCGCTTGTCGGCGAGCGCCTCGGCCTGCCCGGCGACGGTCGTGAGGTACGACTGCATCGACTCGAAGGAGTCGTACAGCCGCCCCATCTCGTCGATTCGGACGGTGTTCGGGAGGTCGCCGTCGACCTCGCCGTTGGCGATGTCGTCGGCGTTGCGAGCGACGACCGAGAGGGACCGCGCGGTGCCGCGGCCCATGGTCGCGCCGACGAGGAACAGCGCGCCGACGCCGAACGCGACGAGGAGCATCACGTTCGTCGTCACCTGCGACTGGAGCGCGAACGCCCGGTCGGCCGGCACGTGGTAGGTGAGCACCCAGTCGGTTCCGGTGATGGGCGCGTACGCCATCGCGTACTCGCCGGACTCCATGCCCGTGCGGGCGGAGACGACCTCGTAGCCGGTCTGCCCGGACAGCGCCGCGTCGATGGCCTCGATGGACGAGCCGTCGGCGGCCGCGTACTGGTCGAGGATAGACGCCTTCCGGTTGTCGAAGAGGATGGTTCCCGACTCGGAGACGACCTTGGTGTCACCGGTCGCGTAGGGCGATTCGAACTGGTGGGAGCCCGCTTGGAGCGACGCCGTCAGGACGATTGCGCCGTTGGCCCCGGAGACGGGCGCGGCGAACGCGACGACCGGCTCGCCGCCGGACTCGTACGGCTCGGTGACGGTCACGGACTGGCCCGACGACAGCGACGCGGCGTCGTCGGCCCACGGCGCGGACAGCGAGTCGAGCGACTGCCCGGTCGCGCTGTCGGTCGTGCTCGCGACGACCGCGCCGGTGTCGGCGTCGACGTAGTGGAGCGAACGGACGTCACCGGAGAGTTGGATGAGCTTCCCTTCGAGCCACCGCTGGTGGTCGGCGGGCGGAGTACCAGCCGGTTGGTCCGCGAGCGACTCGGCGAGGAACGAGACGGTGGACTCCTTCGAGGTCACCCAGTCGGAGACCGACTTGGCCTCCGTCGCCGCCGCGCCGCGAATCTGCGACTCGGTCTGCGACTCGACGACCGACTTGGTGTCGAAGTGGATGTACGCGCCCGCGCCGCCCATGACGAGCGCGATGAGGAGGAGCACGACCCCGAACTTCGCCGCGTAGCGCCGGCGAATCACGTTCGGAAGCGCCCGTTCGAGGAGGCTCGTCAGCCGCGAAAACGGGTTCATTGCGAACCTCCGGACTCGAAGAACTGGCGCTGGAGGAGTTCGACCTGCTCGACCGAGCCGTTGTGGACCCGCTCGACGAGGTACGAACTCAGCGGTTCGAGCGCCTCCGTGAGGTCGACCCCGCTCGACGCGCCCTGATAGTTCAGTTCGCGGCCGGCGTCGACGAGCGTTCGAACCCGGTCAAACTCGCCGACCGAGACGGTGTGTCCGGTTCCGCCCGAGACGGTCTGCAGGGCGTCTGCGATGGCCGGACCCGACGCCTCGCCCGCGTACTCCGCCGCGGTCGCCATGAGGAACAGGGCGTCGTAGGCGTTCGCCGCGTAGGGTTGCAGCGGCGCGATGTCGGAGAGCCGCTGGGAGAGGTGAAAGTAGCCGTCAGTCCGAACCGACGACAGCGAGGCGCTGTAGAAGCCCTCGTAATAGGGCGGAATCTCGCCGTCGAACAGGCCCGCCGAGAAGACCCACGGGGCCTCGTAGTCGGACGCGCCGTAGGCGTCGAGGACGCCCCCCTCCTGTCCGGGGACGCTGACGAAGCCGACCGCGTCGGGCGAGTCGGCGAACACCTCGTCGACGACGCCGCCGAAGTCGTCCGCGGTCGGGTCGTAGCTGACCTCGGTGACGACCTCCGCGTCGAGTTGGTCGCCGAGTGCGGTGCCGAGGTCGGAGCCGAAGGCCCCGTCGACGGTGAGTACGGCGACCCGGTCGGCGTCGGCGTACTGCGGCGCGTCGAGAATCTTCGCCATCGCGGTCGCCTGCAGGCTGTCGCTCGGGACGGTGCGGCCGAAGAACTTCCGACCGTCGGCGCGCCCGGCCTCCGAGAGCCGCGGGTTCGTGCTCGCCGGGCTCATCTCCATGACGGCGTCGTCGGCCGCCTCGGGGGCGAGCGCGAGCGACACGTCGCTGACGAGGCCGCCGACGAAGCCGACGACGCCCGCGTCGGCCAGCGAGGCGTAGCCGTCGGTTGCGACCGACGCGGACCCCTCCGTGTCCACGGTGGTCAGTTCGACCGGCCGCCCGAGCACGCCGCCCGCGCGGTTGATGTCTTCGACCGCCTGCTCGGCGGCGCGCTTGCCGTGCGTTCCCACCTGCTCCAGCGACCCGCTGACGGGCAACATCGCCCCGAACCGAACGGGCTCCCCGGACTCCGTTCCGAACGTCCCCACGCACCCGGACAGCGAGCCGAGCCCCACCGCGCCGGCGGCGGTGCGGAGAAACGTCCGTCTGTCGTACCTTGCTGTCACAGATTTTCCGAGACAACTCCCGTATATAATTTTGGGCCGCCGATTATCATACGCTGTATTTTTGGGACGGCTGTCCAACATCGAACACGAAATATGGATGTGCTACCACGCAACAGCCGAGCGAGTCGTCGCGACGAGGGATCAGTTTCGGGACGCTCGCACTCCCTCACGACTGGGGCATCGTAGCGTTTTATCCGCCGGCCCACCCACGTGCGGACATGACTACTCAGGGAATCGTCGGACAGTTCCTCTCGCTGAAAGAGGAGACCGACGCCGACCTGCTCGCCATGCAGTGCGGCGACTTCTACGAGTTCTTCGCCGACGACGCCGAGACGGTCGGCCGCGAACTCGACCTCAAGGTCTCCCAGAAGTCCTCGCACGGGTCGTCGTACCCGATGGCGGGCGTGCCGCTGAACGACCTGACGCCCTACCTCAAGGCGCTCGTCGAGCGCGGCTACCGGGTCGCCGTCGCCGACCAGTACGAGACCGAGTCCGGCGACCTTCGCCGAGAAATCAAGCGCGTTGTCACGCCGGGGACGCTTCTCGAAACCTCCCGTGCCGACGCGCAGTTCCTCGCGGCCGTCGTGACCGACGGCGACGGCGTCGGCCTCGCGTTCGCCGACATCACCACCGGCCAGTTCCTCGTCACCGAGGCCGCGACCGTCGACGACGCCGCGGCCGAACTCTACCGCTTCGCCCCCGTCGAAGTCCTCCCCGGCCCGGAACTGCGCGGCGACGACGAGACGCTCTCTCGCCTGCGCGAGGCCACGGACGCCTCCTTCTCGCTTTTCTCCACCGAGGCGTTCGCGCCGGGTCGCGCCCGCCACGCCGTCCGCGAGCAGTTCGGCGCGTCCACGGTCGACAGCGTCGGTCTCGACTCCGACCTCGCGACCCGCGCCGCCGGCGGCGTCCTCGCCTACGTCGAGGAGACGGGCGCGGGCGTCCTCCGGTCGATGACGCGCCTGCAGGTCTACCACCCTTCGGACCTGCTCGAACTCGACGCGACCACCCAGCGCAACCTCGAACTCACCGAGACGATGCACGGCGACCGCTCGGGGTCGCTGTTCGACACGATAGACCACACCGTCACCTCTCCCGGCGGCCGCCTCCTCCGCGAGTGGCTGACCCGCCCGCGGCGCGACCGCGACGAACTCGCCCGCCGACTCGACGCCGTGCAGTCGCTCGCCTCGGCCGCCCTCGCCCGCGAGCGCGTTCGCGAGGTACTCGACGGGGCGTACGACCTCGAACGACTCGCCTCCCGGTCGGCGTCCGGGAGCGCCGGCGCGTCCGACTTGCTCTCGGTTCGGGACACCCTCTCTGTGCTTCCCGCGCTCGCCGACGCCATCGAGGGGACCGAACTCGCGGACTCCCCGCTCGCGGAAGTCGTCTCGCGGCCGGACCGGGACGCCGCGGCCGACCTCCGAGCCGACCTCGCCGACGCGCTCGCCGAGGACCCGCCGAAGACGGTCACGCAGGGCGGGCTGTTCCAGCAGGGCTACGACGACGAACTCGACGACCTCATCGAGCGCCACGAGTCGGCGAAGTCGTGGCTCGACACGCTCGCCGACCGCGAAAAGCGGGACCACGGCCTCTCGCACGTCACCGTCGACCGCAACAAGACCGACGGCTACTACATCCAGGTCGGCAAGTCGGTCGCCGACCAGGTCCCCGACCACTACCGGCAGATAAAGACGCTCAAGAACTCGAAGCGCTTCGTCACCGAGGAGTTAGAGGAGAAAGAACGCGAGATTCTCCGGCTCGAAGAGGCCCGCGGCGACCTCGAGTACGAACTGTTCGAAGAACTCCGCGAGCGCGTGGCCCGGCGCGCCGAACTCCTGCAGGACGTGGGGCGAACCATCGCCGAGGTGGACGCGCTGGCGTCGCTTGCGACCCACGCCGCCGGCAACGGGTGGACCCGACCCGAACTCACGGACGCCGGGGCGCTCGACATCGAGGCCGGTCGCCACCCGGTCGTGGAGACGACGACCGACTTCGTCCCGAACGACCTCCGCATGGACGACGAGCGCGGCTTCCTCATCGTCACCGGGCCGAACATGTCGGGCAAATCGACGTACATGCGGCAGGCGGCGCTCATCACGCTCCTCGCGCAGGTGGGGAGCTTCGTGCCCGCGCGCTCGGCGACCGTCGGCGTCGTCGACGGCATCTACACCCGCGTCGGCGCGCTGGACGAACTCGCGCAGGGTCGCTCGACGTTCATGGTCGAGATGCAGGAACTCTCGAACATCCTCCACTCGGCCACCGAGGACTCGCTCGTCATCCTCGACGAGGTGGGCCGCGGAACCGCCACCTACGACGGCATCTCCATCGCGTGGGCGGCCACCGAGTACCTGCATAATGAGATACGGGCCAAGACGCTCTTCGCCACGCACTACCACGAGCTGACGACCCTCGCGGACCACCTCGACCGCGTCGCCAACGTCCACGTCGCGGCCGACGAGCGCGACGGCGACGTGACCTTCCTCAGGACCGTCGTCGACGGCCCGACCGACCGGAGCTACGGGATTCACGTCGCCGATTTGGCGGGGGTTCCGCGCCCGGTCGTCGACCGCGCCGCCGACGTGCTCGACCGGCTCCGCGAGGAGAAGGCCATCGAGGCGAAGGGGTCCGGAACCTCGGAACCCGTACAGGCCGTCTTCGACGTGGGAAGCGGACAGATGAAAGTCGCGGAGGGCGGCGACTCCGCCGACGATTCGACGGGCTCCGGTGCGCCCGCGAACGGCGCAACGGGCAACGGGTCGGCCGGGGCGCTCGCCGGGGCGAGCGCCGAGGCGGCCGACGCCGAGACAGAGACCGAGTCCGGGGCCGCGCCGGACCCGGAAACCGAAGCCGTCCTCGACGAACTCCGGGCGACCGACGTGAACGACACGTCGCCGCTGGACCTGATGGCGAAGGTGCAGGCGTGGCAGTCGAAGCTGGACGGCGGTGACGGCGAATGAGCGACATCAAACAGCTCGACGAGAAGACCATCCAGCGCATCGCTGCCGGCGAGGTGGTCGAACGGCCCGCCTCGGTCGTCAAGGAGTTGTTCGAAAACAGCCTCGACGCGGACGCGACGCGCATCTCCGTGGCCGTCGACGCCGGCGGCGTGGAGGGCGTCCGCATCCGCGACGACGGCGTCGGCATGAGCGAGGAGGACCTCGAACTCGCCGTCCGCGAGCACACGACGAGCAAAATCGGCGATATCGAGGACCTCGAAGCCGGCGTCGGCACCCTCGGCTTCCGCGGCGAGGCGCTCCACACCATCGGCGCGGTGTCGCGGCTGACCATCCGGTCGAAGCCCCGCGGCGGCGACGTGGGCACGGAGCTGAAGTACGAGGGCGGCGAGGTCGAGTCGATTCGGCCGGCCGGCTGTCCCGAGGGGACGGTCGTCGAGGTCGACGACCTGTTTTACAACACGCCCGCGCGCCGGAAGTTCCTCAAGACGACGGCGACCGAGTTCGACCACGTCAACGCGGTCGTCACCCACTACGCCCTCGCCAACCCCGACGTGGCCGTCTCGCTCGAACACGACGACCGCGAGGTGTTCGCCACCGAGGGCCGCGGCGACCTCCAGTCGACCGTGCTCTCGGTGTACGGCCGCGAGGTCGCGGAGTCGATGGTTCCGGTCGACCGCGACGCCCCCGGCGTCTCTGTCTCGGGGCTCGTGAGCCACCCCGAGACGACCCGAAGCACCCGCGACTACCTCTCGACGTTCGTCAACGACCGCTACGTCACCGACCGCGTGCTCCGCGAGGCCGTCCTCGACGCCTACGGCGGCCAACTCGACGCCGACCGCTACCCCTTCGCGGTGCTGTTCGTCGAGGTCGCGCCCGACGCCGTGGACGTGAACGTCCACCCGCGGAAGATGGAGGTCCGCTGGGACGACGAGGCCGGCGTCAAGCGCGACGTGACCGATGCGGTCGAAGACGCCCTGCTGAATCACGGCCTCGTCCGGTCGTCGGCCCCGCGAGGCCGGTCGAAAGCCGACGAGGCGGCCATCCAACCCGGTTCGACGGACGACGACGCGGCGTCGATGGACCCCCACGACGCCCGGGAATCGGAGACGGGCGGCGAAACAGACGACGACGCGGACCCCCCGTCCGCGCGGGACGTGCAGTCGGCGCGGGAGGCCCGCGAGTCGGATGCACAGTCGAACCCGGACGCGGTCGCGGCCGACGATGCCGGACCAGACACCACGACTGCAACTGAACGAGGGTCGGGCGTCGACGCCGAGAATCCGGCTGACGGCGACGCTGATGCGTCCGCCGAGACGGCCGAGGATTCGGGGAGTTCGTCCGGTTCGACTTCGACCTCGACGCCGGCGTCCGCGCCGCCGACGCCGCCCCGCGAGTACGACCTCGCGCCGGGACCGGAGACGACCGAGCAGTCGTCGCTTTCGACCGACGAGACTGAACCGGAGGCGACACAGGCAACGAGGCCGTCCGACGACCCCGAATCGGAGTCCGAGTCGGACAGCGAAACCCCGCCACGTCGCCCCTCGCGAATCGCCGCGCCGACGACCCAGCGCGACCTCTCCGGGGAGGAGGCGGACCTCTCACCCGAGTTCGACTCGCTCCCGTCGATGCGAATCATCGGCCAACTCGCGGACACCTACATCGTCGCCGAGACCGACGAGGGGCTGGTTCTCGTCGACCAGCACGCCGCCGACGAGCGCGTGAACTACGAGCGCCTGAAGGGCGAGGTCGAAGGCGATACGCCGACGCAGGCGCTGGCCGAACCGGTCGAACTCGAACTCACGGCGCGCGAGGCGGCGCTGTTCGAGGAGTACCGCGAGGCGCTGGCGCAGGTGGGATTCCACGCCGGGCGGACCGGCGAGCGGACCGTCTCGGTCCGCACCGTGCCGGCGGTGTTCGACGCCGCGCTCGACCCCGGACTGCTCCGCGACGCGCTGACGGCGTTCGTCCGCGAGGAGGCCGACGGCGGCCGAAAGACCGTCGACGCCGTCGCCGACGAACTGCTGTCGGACCTCGCGTGTTACCCCTCGATTACGGGCAACACGTCGCTCCGGGAGGGCTCCGTGCTCGACCTGCTCGCCGCGCTCGACGACTGCGAGAACCCCTACGCCTGCCCCCACGGTCGCCCGGTCATCATCGAGTTCGACCGCGACGAAATCGCCTCGCGCTTCGAGCGCGACTACCCCGGCCACGGCGGGCGACGACGCGAGGAGTAGCCGGCGCGGGTCGGTCGCGTTGCCCGCCGCTATCCGCGACCCGACCTCCGATTCTCGGAACCGATAGCATCGGCGAGGATTCAAGTCGGGGCACCGAGACGGTGGAGGCGATGAATCCGCTGGTCTTTCTGGGCATCTGCTTCGGGCCGCTGGCGCTCGTCGTCTCGTATCTCTTCACGGCGGCGACGGGGCCGAGCGTGCCGCCGTGGACCGACGCGGCCGGGCAGGCGATTCGGCTCTACGGGACGGCGGCCGCCGTGGTCGTCGGCCCGCTGGCGCTCCACGTCGACCGGCTGGACCTCGCCCGCGAGAGCGACTGGGTTCCCTCCCCCGTGTACTACCTCGTGGCGATTCCGTTTCTGAGCATCCCCATCGCGTTCATCTACCTCGTCCGGCGATTGACCGCCGCGTGAGCCGGCACGCGGGGGCGAACGAATCGACCGCAGGCGTGTCATTCGACGGCAACGCCGGAGGTTTATATCGCGCCCGCGAACGGCCTTCCATGACAGCACTCGTGACCTTCGGCGAGACGATGCTTCGGCTGTCGCCGCCGCGTGGCGAGCGACTCGAGACCACCCGCGAACTCGAAGTGCAGGCGGGCGGCGCGGAGTCGAACGTCGCCGTCGCCGCCACCCGACTCGGAGGGGACGCAGCGTGGTTCTCGAAGCTCCCGGACTCGCCGCTCGGCCGGCGAATCGTCGGCGAACTCCGGAGCCACGGCGTCGACACCGACGGCGTCGTCTGGACCGACGACGCCCGACAGGGCGTCTACTACCTCGAACACGGGGCGTCGCCGCGCCCGACGAACGTCGTCTACGACCGCGCCGACGCGGCCGTGACGACGCTGGAGACGGGCGAAACCGACCTCGACGCCGTCCGCGACGCCGAGGTGTGCTACACGAGCGGCATCACCCCCGCGCTCTCCGAGACGCTCCGCGAGACCACGGCCGACGTGCTCGATGCGGCGCAGGACGCCGGGACGACGACCGCCTTCGACCTGAACTACCGGACGAAGCTCTGGTCGCCCGAGGAGGCGGCCGAGGGCTACCGAGCCCTGCTCGGCTCCGTCGACCTGCTGTTCGCCGCCGAGCGCGACGCGGCGACCGTCCTCGGGCGCGACGGCGACGCCGAGTCCGTCGCCCGCGGGCTCGCCGAGGACTACGGTATCGAGACCGTCGTCGTCACTCGCGGCGAGAAGGGGTCGCTCGCCGTCTCCGGCGGAGCGGTGTCCGAACAGGGCGTCTACGAGGCTGAGACCCGCGACGCCATCGGGACCGGCGACGCCTTCGTCGGCGGCTATCTCGCCAAGCACCTCGACGGCGGGAGCGTGGCCGAGTCGCTGCGGTGGGCGTCGGCGACGGCGTCGCTCAAGCGGACCGTCGACGGCGACATCGCGGTCGTCAACCCCGAAGACGTCGAGCGCGTCGTCGCCGACGAGGGCGACGGCATCTCGCGGTAGGGTCGCCCGGCGACCGGCGGCGACCGGCAGGCGTATTTCCGTCCGTCCAGTAGCCGCCGACATGGAGGTCACGACGACCGGCCGGTTCCGGGTCTATCGCAGTCCGCGCGACGGAGACGAACTCCTCTTGCTCGAACTCCCCGAGGAGCGCGTCGACTGGGCCGACCCGGCCGTCGAGACCGACGCCGACGACGCCTACTCACCGACCTACGTGCCACAGGCCGGCTACGACGGCGACCTCGCAGAGCGCGTCTCGGCGCTCGAACCCGGAAACGAAATCGAGGCGACGCTGACGTGGGACGACGGCGACCCGCACTTTGCAGACGTGTCGGTCCGCGACCGGACCCGCTTTCGGTTCGTCGGTGCCGCGACGGGGCTGTTCGAGGCCGCCCGCGAGACGTGGCACGCGACCGGCGACGGCGAGGCCATCGGCTCGCGCGTCACCTACGGCACCGACGGCGACCCGAACGCCGTGCTCTACGTCTTCGCGAAACAGCCCGGCGCGCGTGACCTGTTCGACGAGTTCGGCGACGGCGTCGTCCCCGTAGACCCGCTTTTGGACCGCCTCGACGACGAGACCGACGTGCCCGACGCGCCCCGCGAGGTGTTCGTCTTGCGCCCCCTCGACGAGGAGTTCGTCCTCGTCGCCATCGCGCTCGACCGAGACGGACTGTTCGCGCGGACGATGCGCGACACCTACTGCTGACGCGCCGCGGGTCGTCGCCGGCCGCTCCCGAGTCGCACTCGGTCACTCGGGGTCGGCGTCGCTCGGCGCGCGGGAACCGCACTCCGAACATCGGTAGACGGTTCGCCAGCCGCCGCCGGTGACGAACCGCCGCCGAAACGAGTGTCTCGCGCCGCACTCGTCGCAGACCGTCGGCGGTCCGTTCGGGTCGGACGGGTCGCGCATACGCCGAGTCGTGGCGGAACGGACTAAATGCCACCGTCGTCAGTCGTCGCCGACGCCGTCGTGTCCGGGCGGCGAGCGGGCGGCGTGCGGCCGGCGTGCGGCCGGCGGCGAGTTCGACTGAACTGACTGACTCGACAGAAGAGCGGGGCGACGAAGCGTTAGTTCTCTTGGGTCCAGCGCTGGTAGACCGCGGAGCCGCCGAGAACGGCGAAGACGAGCGAGCCGAGACCGGGCGCGCCGACGCCCGAGATGACCGGGACGCCGACAGCAACGGCGATCATGAGGACGATGCCGAGCGCGGCGAGCGCGGCGTAGTACTCGCTCCACGAGAGTTCGCCCTCGGGGACGACCTCCATGTAAACCGTCACGTCGCCCGCCTCGGCCAGCGAGACGACCTTCGACTCGTCGTCGTAGTTCACGATGTCCAGTTCGGCGAGTTTGGGGATGTGAGTCTGTTGCAGCGAGACGTAGGCGCTCTGGCGGATGTTCCGCGGCGGCGGCGACTCCCCGGTCTCCGCTTCCGCGATGCGCTCCGAGAGTTCGCGGAGGGTCAGGTCACCGTCTTGGAGGAACTCGATGGCCATCCGACGGCGGTCGTTACTCAGTACCTCGTGAATTCGCGTCTCGGAGAGTCCGGGTTCGGATGTTGTCGCCATACGAGGATTCGATCGATTTGTGACTGGTCGCTTCTTCTATATTAACAGTTCGCCTCCGGAATCGCCGTCCGGAATAACGAGTATCGGCAGAAATCAAGGCCGTTATCTCCCTCTAACGCCCGAATTGCGGCTCTATTTCGACTGCCAATCGGCCAAAAGGTACATCAGTGACATGTTCTGCGCCCGACACGAATCGAGGAGTTGTGGGTCGGAGACACGAATTTCTCGCACGCATCACCGGGGATTACGATGCGGTCGCCGCCAACGGCCCCGCGCCTGCGGGTCGTCAGGAACCGCTCGGCTCGTTCGCCAGCGAAGAGGCGTCCGGCGAAGCGAGGCCTGTCAGAACGACGGTTCGGAGCCTCCTCGGCGAGTTCACGAGTCGTCGAGGGCGATTGCTCGGAACAGATGCATGCCACACAGAACGAGCCCGACGAGAAGACTCAACAGGCCGCGGCGACGACATCGGGCGATGAGCGACCCCGTTCCCGTCGTCATCTACACGCGCACGGAGTGTGACCTCTGCGACGAGGCCGAAGCGACCGTCCGCGAGGTCGCAGACGAGACGGACGTTCCGGTCGATATCGACCTCGTGAACGTCGATACCGACGACGAACTCAGCGAGAAGTACGGGGAGCGAGTGCCGTACGTCTACGTGGACGGCCGACCGGCGTTCAAGTTCCGCGTCGACGCCGGCCGGCTCAGGGAGAAACTGACCGCGGCGCGGGAGTGAGCGCCGTCACTCGGCGTCGCCGGGGTGCACCCACTCGACGCCGCGGAACTCGAAGCGCGCGCCGCCGTCGGTGCCGTCGGTGAGCGTGACCGACCAGCCGTGGGCCTCGGCGATGTTTTCGACGATAGCCAACCCGAACCCCGTCCCGGTTCGGTCGGTCGTGTACCCGTGTTCGAACACCCGCTCGCGGAGCGACTCGGGGATGCCGTCGCCGTCGTCTTCGACGTAGAAGCCCGCATCGTCGTCGAGTCGGCCGACGGTCACGGTCGCGGCCGCGCCGCCGTGCTCGACGGCATCACCGGACGAACTCCGGTTGCCTGTAGAACCATGTTCTACAGCATTGCGAAACAGGTTCTCGAACAGTTGGAGGAGCCTGCCCGTGTCGGCGCGGACCACGCCGAGGTCGAGCGGTTCGAGACGGGCGTCCTCGGTGGCGACGAAGCTCCACGCGTGGGTGACCTTCGACCGGAGGTCGACCGCCTCGAACTCCGTGACCGGCGAGCCCTGTCGGGCGAGCGTAAGCAGGTCGCTGATGAGGGCGTTCATCCGTTCGAGCGCCGTCTCTATCTTTTCGAAGTGCTCCGGGTCGCCGGTGTCGGCCGCGATTTCGAGGTAGCCCTTGGCGACCGAAAGCGGGTTTCGGAGGTCGTGTGCGACCACGGAGACGAACTCGTCGAGGCGCTCGTTCGCCGCCGCGAGTTCGGCCTCGCGGTCGCGGAGCGTCTGTTCGCGCTTCGCCCGTTCGACGGCCGACGAGACGGTGGACGCGAGCAGTTGGAGGAGTTCGACGTCGACGTCGGTGAACGCTCCCTGACGGGTGTCGCCGGTGAGGAGGACGCCGTACTCGCCGAGCGGGACGTGGACCTCCGACTCGATGGACGAGTCGGGGTGCTGCACCTCCGACCCGCCGACGGTTCGCTCGTACACCCGCACCTCGTTGGCGTCGAACGCCTCCCAGATGAGCGTCTCCTCGCCGTCCCGGTGGAGAGTGGGCGACTCGCCGAACACCTGCCGGGCGGCGTCGGACTGCGCGACCGGGACGAGCGCGTCGTCGTCGGGGTCGTGGAACCACACGCCCGAGATGGGCCAGCCGACCACGTCGCGGACGGCGTCGACGGCGACGGCCGCGACCGCCTCGCTCGTCTCGACGCGGAGGAGTTCGCGGGCGACTGACTGAAGGTCGCGAAGCGCCCGTTCGAGCCGCTCGCGCTCGGCGGCGTCTCTCCCCGGGAGACGCGTCCTCGCGCTCGGTCCGGCTCCGGAGTCGCACTGGTCCGCGACTTCTCCGGCGTCGAGGCTCGCATCGTCGGTGCCGGCTCTGTCCGCCGCGGCTGCGGCATCGGAGGCGACCTCGCGGATGAAGACGCTCACCCCGCTGTCGTCGGGGTAGATTCGCGCCGAGACGCGAACGTCGAAGGCGTCGATTCGGGTGTCGAGTCGCGTCGTGGCTCCCGACGCCATCGCGGCTTCGAGCGCCCCGTGAATCTCGGAGCCGACCTCGGGGAAGAGCTCGCGGAAGTCTCGGTTGAGGGCCTCCGCGGCCGGAACGCCGGTTCGCTCGGCCATCGCGTCGTTCCAGTAGCTGACGGTCCAGTCGTCGTCTAACGCGAAGATGCCGTCGGTGACGCGGCCGTAGACGGTCGCGAGGTGCGCGTCGGACTCGGTGAGTCGCTCCTGGACGCGGTACTGCGACACCGCGTTGAACACGCGGCTCGCGAGGAGGTGGAAGTCCTCGTCGCCGGCGGTCCGCCGGACGTAGTCGCTAACGCCGAGCGAAATCGCGCGGCTCGCCACCGCCTCGTCGCCGTGGGCGGTGTAGAGGATGAACGGCAGGTCGGACGAGCGGGCGCGAACGGCGGTGAGGAGGTCGAGGCCGTCGCCGTCCCGGAGGTGGTACTCCGAGACGACGCAGTCGACGCCGTCGTCCTCGACGACGGAGATACCGTCGATGACGGCGGTCTCGCCCCGGACATCGAGCCGGTCGGACTCGCGTTCGAGCGCCGTCGCGACGAGGGCGACGAACTCCGGGTCCCGGCCGACGTAGAGGACGGAGATGGGGTCGTCACCGCCGTTCCCGGTGCTGTCGTCGGGGGTGGACATACTCGTTCGAGAGCCGTGAGTTCAATAGGTGTTTCGTCAGCAGCAGCGACCGACGGCCACGGGTTCAGCGACGAGGGCGAGCCGTACGGTTCGCGCTCCGGTCGCTCGGACGGGGCGGGCGTACGCCTATGGCCTCGGCGCCCCTTTGGAGACTCATGGAAGCTGACAGACGACTCCTCCGACAGGCGCGCGAGCGACTCGACGGGTGGACCTACACGGCCCGCGACCGGGCCTACCGCGAGCTGTTCGCCGGCGACGACGCTGCCGTCACCGCCGAGGAGCGGCAGCTTCTCGACGAGGTGGACGCGGAGCTCGCGGGCGACGGCGGCGACGGACTCTGGGGGACGGACGAGTACGCGGTCGTCATGGGACATCCGAAGAATCACCCGATTTCGGTCGTCTGCACCCGCCACCCGGAGATTCCCTCGTCGTGGTCGCGGGGCGGGGAGAGCCTGACCGAACCGGAGCGCGAGCAGTTCAACGACCTCCTGTGGGACTACTGCGAACGCGTCCGCCGGTACGTCCAAGACGAGGTCAACGAGTTCGTCGGGGTCGCCGGCGTCCCCGAGGAGTAATCCGAGGCCGATGCGCGTCATCCACCCGGCGGACCACCGGCCCTGTTATCGCTGCGGCGAGCGCGCCGACGTGGTCGTCGCCCGCGGCCACGACCTGCGGTACTGCTGCTGGGACTGTTCGTACTCGCTTCTCGAACACGGCGGCGTCATCGTCGCGGGCGAACTGGGGAAGTCGCGACCCAGACCCCCGTGAGCCGGCGTCAGGCCACCAGAGCCCCGGATATCGCCGCTCTGGAGCTCCGTTCGCCTCGATTCCGACGCCGTGAGAACGAGTCCCGCATTCAAGCCCGCGGAGACCCTACCGGTCGACTATGAGCGACGCAGATACGCTGGACGCCGTCCGTGAGTTCGAACACGACGGAACCACGTACAAGATGGCGGACCTGACCGTTCTGGAAGAACAGGGGCTCTGCGAACTCGACCGACTGCCGGTGAGCATCCGCATCCTGCTTGAGTCCGTGCTGCGAAACGTCGACGGCGACATCGTCACCGAGGAGGACGTGCGGAACGCCGCCTCGTGGGAGCCGGACGTGCCGAACGTCGAAGTCCCGTTCACGCCGTCTCGCGTGGTGCTACAGGACCTGACGGGCGTGCCCGCGGTCGTCGACCTCGCGGCGCTCCGGTCGGCCGCCGACCGCGCCGGGAAGGACCCGAAACTCGTCGAACCCGAAGTCCCCTGTGACCTCGTCATCGACCACAGCGTGCAGGTGGACTTCTTCGGCTCGCCCGACGCCTACGAGAAGAACGTCGAACTGGAGTACGAGCGCAACGCCGAGCGCTACAAGGCGCTCAAGTGGGCGCAGAACGCCTTCGACAACTTCAGCGTCGTCCCGCCGGGGACGGGCATCGTCCACCAGGTGAACCTCGAACACCTCGGGCGCGTCGTCCACGACCGCGAGTGGCGCGGCGACCGCTGGCTCCTCCCCGACACGCTCGTCGGCACCGACAGCCACACGCCGATGATAGGCGGCATCGGCGTCGTCGGCTGGGGCGTCGGCGGCATCGAGGCCGAGGCGGCGATGCTCGGCCAGCCCATCACGATGAAGCTCCCCGAGGTCGTCGGAGTCAAACTCGAGGGCGAACTCCCCGAAGGCGCGACCGCGACCGACCTCGTGTTGCACGTCACCGAACAGCTCCGCGAGGTCGGCGTCGTCGACCGGTTCGTCGAGTTCTTCGGCCCCGGCGTGGGGAACCTCTCGGTCCCCGACCGGGCGACCATCTCCAACATGGCCCCCGAACAGGGGTCGACCATCAGCGTCTTCCCGGTCGACGAGGCGACGCTGGACTACCTCGAACTCACGGGCCGCGAGCCCGAACACATCGAACTCGTCCGCGAGTACCTCGACGCGCAGGGCCTCTTCGGCGAGCAACACCCCGAGTACACGGAGACGGTCGACGTGGACCTCTCCGCCGTCGAGCCGAGTCTCGCCGGGCCGAAGCGCCCGCAGGACCGCGTCGCCATGGGCGACATGAAGGCCCACTTCCGCGAACTCCTCTACGGCGAGTTCGAAGACACCGTCGACGACGTGGACGAGGAGGCCATCGTCCGCTGGCTCGGCGAGGGCGGGGGCGACCCCGACGGCGAACTCGCGGGCGACGGCGGGACGCTGACCGAGACGCCAGAGACGGCCCCCGAAGAGCCCGACCTCGGGGAACTGACCAAACGCGTCGAAGTCGACCTCGGCGGCGAGACGGTCGAAATCGGCCACGGGAGCGTCGTCGTCAGCGCCATCACGTCCTGTACGAACACCTCGAACCCGTCTGTCATGGTCGCCGCGGGCCTCCTCGCGCGCAACGCGCTGGAGAGGGGTCTCGACGTGCCCGAGTACGTCAAGACGAGCCTCGCGCCGGGGAGCCGCGTCGTCACGGAGTACCTGAAGAAAGCCGACCTGCTCCCGCACCTCGAAGCGCTCGGCTACGACGTGGTCGGCTACGGCTGTACGACCTGCATCGGCAACGCCGGCCCGCTTCCGGAACCCATCGAGAACGCCATCGACGAACACGGGCTGTGGACGACGAGCGTCCTCAGCGGCAACCGCAACTTCGAGGCGCGCATCCACCCGAAGATTCGCGCGAACTATCTCGCCAGCCCGCCGCTCGTCGTCGCCTACGGCCTCGCCGGCCGGATGGACATCGACCTCGAGACCGACCCGCTCGGTACCGACGACGAGGGCAACGCCGTCTACCTCGCCGACATCTGGCCGGACGCCGACGAGATTCGAGAGACCATCCACGACAGCGTCGACCCGTCGATGTTCCGCGAGAAGTACGCCGAGGTGTTCGAGGGCGACGAGCGCTGGGAGGCGCTCGAAGCGCCGACCGGGGACGTGTACGACTGGGACGACGAGTCGACCTACATCCGCGAGCCGCCGTTCTTCACGGACTTCCCGCTGGAGAAACCCGGCGTCTCCGACATCGAGGACGCCCGCTGTCTCCTGACGCTCGGCGACACGGTGACGACCGACCACATCAGCCCCGCCGGGCCGTTCGGGTCGAAGCTCCCGGCCGGCCAGTGGCTCATGGACCACGGCGTCGACCCCGTGGACTTCAACACCTACGGCTCCCGCCGCGGGAACCACGAGGTGATGATGCGCGGGACGTTCGCCAACGTCCGCATCGAGAACCAGATGCTCGACGACGTGGAGGGCGGCTACACGATTCACCACCCGACGGGCGAGGAGACGACCGTCTTCGAGGCGAGCCAGCGCTACCGCGAGGAGGAAACCCCGCTCGTCGTCCTCTCGGGCGTCGAGTTCGGGACCGGTTCCAGCCGCGACTGGGCGGCGAAGGGCACGGACCTCCTCGGCGTGCGCGCGACCATCGCCGAGAGCTACGAGCGTATCTACCGGGACAACCTCGTCGGCATGGGCGTCCTCCCGCTCCAGTTCGAAGACGGCGACTCGTGGGAGTCGCTCGGCCTCGACGGCTCCGAACAGTTCGACATCCGCGGCCTCGACGACGGCCTCGAAGTCAACGACGAACTGACCGTGGTCGCCACGAAGGACGACGGAACCGAAATCGAGTTCGACGTGACCGCGCAGGTCGGCACGCCCGCCGCGGTGACGTACGTCGAAAACGGCGGTATCCTCCACTACGTGCTCCGTCGGCTCCTGACCGAGAACTGAATCAGGACGCTGCGCCGGTGAACTGAGTCGGGGCGGCGACCGGCCGCCTTCGACCCACGCGTCGGACTCGCCGAGAATCACGAACCGCCGAAGACGCGTAGATTCATCAGCCGTGGAGTGCTATGTTGTGGCATGGCAACCGTGACACCGGCGGTCCGCCCGACGTGGACAGACCTCATGCGTCGCGGAGCGGCGACCGCGGCGGTCGCGACCGTCACGAACGCGCTCCTCTTGACGCTCGTCCTCGAAACGGGCCTCGTCGAACCGTTCGCGCCGCTTTCGTACCCGCCGGTCGTGTTCCTCTCGGCCGCCGGCGCGGTCGCGGCGACGCTCGTCTACGGGCTGCTCGCGGGCCGTGTCGCGGACACGGACCGGACGTTCTTCAGGGTCGCCGTAGCGGTGCTCGTGGTGTCTTTCGCACCCGACCTCGGACTCCTGTACGTCGACCCCGGAGCGACGGTACCGGGCGTTCTCGTGCTGATGCTGATGCACGTCGTGGTCGCGGCGGTCTGCGTGGCGTCGCTCACCGAACTCGGCTGGGGCGTTCCGGAGGGTAAACGGCCGGACGCGACCGACGAGTGACCGCCTGACGCTCGACGCGCGGGCGCTCCCGTGTTACCCTCATTTAGGACAGCCTAAAAACCGAAGACACTATGTTGTTTTAGGTTGCCCTAAATGATATGACCAGAGCGGATTCCGAGGCAACCGCGTCGACGGCGCCCTCGCAGGGAGACTGAGATGAACGCTGAGCGCACCGCGGGCGTCAGGGACGCGCTGGACCGCGTCGAACGCGAGCGCGAACAGGTGCTGGCGAAGCGGCGGGCAGTCGAGCGGTTCGAGCGGCGCGTTCGAAAGCTCGCCGCACGGCCGGAGCGTCCACCGAGCGGGACCGCCCGAGCGACCGCCTGCGGGACCACATCGATACCCGCGACGACGCGACGAGACGCCGGCGCTGGCCCGGGGCGACGGCGGGTCCGCGAGCTATTCGCGGAGACGATACGACCACACAGCGTCTCCGACGTGAACGGGTCCGAACCGCTCGCGGTGACGATTCGCGAGGAGTTCGGCCCGGAGGTCGCGACGGCGCTCTCCCCCGACGCCGGGGGGCGGTTCACACCGGCGGTCAAGGAGGCGGTCGTGTCGGCGGCGACGGACCGGCAACGGGGACTCGACGGGATGCGCCGGGCGCTCGACGCCGAGGAACGGTCACTCCGGGCTGCGCTCGCCGTGCTGGACGAGTGCGAGAACTGGCTGGGGCGGGCGGACGCGACGCCGCTTTCGGAACTGGGGTTCGAGGGACTCCAGCGGCGTCACGAGACGCTCGCCGACCACCGGGAAGCGTGTGACCGGCTCGTTCACGAGCGACAGCGGCATCTCGACGGGGCGACCCGCCACACCGCGTCGGTCGAAATCGACCACCGGTTTCTCGCTGAGTATCTCTACGAGGACCGCGCGACCGACTACCCGGTCTTGACGGCCGCGACCCGCGCGGCGGGCGTCTGCGTGGATTGCCAGCGGGCCGTTCGCGACCACCTCGTCCGGCGCGTATGATCGGCGCGCCGCAGTACCTCCTCACGCTGTACATCGCCGAGCGGGAGGACGACGAGGAGACGCCGATTTCGCCGGGCTACGTCGCCGACGCGCTCGACCGCTCGCCGCCCGCGGCGACGGAGCGCCTCCAGAACCTCGACGCGAAGGGGCTCGTTCGCTACGAGCCCTACGAGGGCGCGACGCTCACCGACGAGGGCCGCGACGCCGCCGGAGAGCTCTACGACACCTACCGAATCCTCTCGCGGTTCTGTCGGGACGTGCTCGGCGTCGACGACCACGAAGACGAGGCGATGCAACTGGTCGGAAACGTCAGTCCGACGGTTGCCGAACGGCTCGCAGCGACGCTGCTCCGCGGGGGCGACAACCGCGGCGAAGCGACCGAGGCGGGCGAGGCGGCCGAATCGGCGTCGCAACCCTCTCCCGACAGCCCCGCGAGCTGAACACGTCGCGGTAAAGTCGCCCGATACTGACAATTGACAACAAATGCCACGCAAATACCGCCGCAGAACCGCACCCTTTTTGTTTTAGGTTTCCCTAAACTCTCGTAATGGCCGCTGGTACGCAGTCGAACGCTGAATCCGCGTCGGAACCGGACCGACCCGACTCCCCCGAGATATCCGTCTGCAAGGGCGGGCCGGGGAAGTCGGTGTTCATGGAGTCGGGCAACAGCGATGGCTGGATTTCGAGCGACGTGACCGTCGACGTGACGCGGTAACTCCGTTCGACCTGGGTTGCGCGGAGTGTGGACCTGACGAGCGCAGTAGCTGAACAGCGCTGGCAGCTGTCGCAACAAAAAGCGTCGAACGTCGGAAACGTCGGAACGAGGGCGTCGTCCTCCGACGCGTCGGCGGCGGTGCTTACTGGACGAGCGTGTCGTCTTCGAGGTAGTGGTCGATGACGTGGGCGTGTTCTTCGATTTCGATGAGCTGCTCGCGGAGCATGTGCGCCGTCGCGTGGTCGCCGAGACCCGCGGCGAGTTCGATGTGTTCGCGATAGCTCTCGATGATGTCGCCGTACATCTCGAGGTCGTTCGAGAGCGACGTGCGGATGTCGTAGACGTCCTCGTCTTCGGGTTCGACGGTCGCGGCCTCGCTCAGCGCGGGCATGCTGGCGTGGGGGACGCCGCCGATGGACTGGAGGCGCTCTGCGATTTCGTCCGCGGCCGCCTCGACTTCCTCGTAGGCCTCCTGGAGGAACTCGTGGATGCGGAGGTGCTCGGCTCCCTCGACGTTCCAGTGGTGCTTGTGGAGCTGGTGGTAGAGGACGTAGGCGTCCGCGAGGTCGGTGTTCAGCGCTTCGATTATCTGTTCGGCCTTTTCGGTGTCGAGCCGAACGGGGTTGTCGCCGACGCTGCCTGCTTCCTTGAGGACTGACTTCTGCGTGCTCATTACAATCAGTAGTTGGGGCTGAGGCCACTTAATACTTATCCGAGAACAAACAATTTTTCGTGTGGCCTAAAACATCGTTTTCCGGAATCGCCTGATTGCTTCTAAAACGACGAATGATGCGTGTGAGATGGACGCACGGGACGGGGCGTGGAGTCCGGTCGTTGGAGAGGACTGCCCACGAGCTATCATATTCGTTATGATTGTTCTGAGCGGTCGGCGCGGTGTCTCGTGGGGGTCGGAAGACGCGTTCCAACCGTCGGCGCTACCGACTGCGAGACTGCGGTAGAGTCCATCAAGAAACGTGTTCGAATCCAATCTGTCGGGTCGAACGCTCGCGTCTCGAATACCCGACTGAGCGCCGGTATCGCACAGCAACGGAGGATACACTATGGGCTCGATTCCGTATGAAGAACGTATGGGCCCTATGGGGTTCGAACCCATGACCACCCGGTTATGAGCCGAGCGCTCTGACCAGACTGAGCTAAGGGCCCTCGGTCGATTCTTTCCCGTCGTCCCTCTTATGTCTTATCAGAAGCCGCCGCCGGCGAATCGGAGACGAACCGCTCACCGGCGCGAGAAACGGAGAAGCGCCACCGCCAGGACTCGAACCTGGGACAACCTCGTTAACAGCGAGGTGCTCTACCAACTGAGCTACGGCGGCTTTCGTCTGCACTCTCTCGTATTCGATGTTTCTTGATAGGGCTTTCGTTTTTACCCGACGGCTGGCGGATGCCACCGCCTGACGCGGTCGGGGGAGCACCGTCACGCTTTCGCCCGCCCGCGGGAAACCAGCGGGCATGACGAACTCGGACCTCGACGCGGTCGTCGCCGCGGTCCGCGAGCGCATCGACCCCGACGAGGCGGAGCGTCGGGCGCTCGCGGAGGCCGCGTCGGCCCTCGAATCCCGCGTCCACGACGCCCTCGCGGACCTGCCGGTGGACGCCGACGCGCTCCAAGTCGGCAGCACCGCCCGCGGCACGTGGCTCTCGGGCGACCGCGACATCGACCTGTTCGTGCGCTTCCCGGCCGACCTCGACCGCGAAGAGCTCGAAACGTACGGCCTCGAAGTCGGCCACGCCGTCCTCCCCGACGGCCACGAGGAGTACGCCGAACACCCCTACGTGAAAGGCGACTACGACGGCTTCGACGTGGACCTCGTCCCCTGTTACGACGTACCCACCGCCTCCGACATCCGCTCGGCGGTCGACCGGACACCCTTTCACAACGCCTACCTGACCGAACGCCTCGACGACGACCTCGCGGCCGACGTGCGCGTCTTCAAACGGTTCCTGAAGGGAATCGGCGCGTACGGGAGCGACCTCCGCACCGAGGGATTCTCCGGCTATCTCGCCGAACTCCTCGTGGTCGAACACGGCGGCTTCGAGCCGCTGCTTCGGGCGGCCGCCGACTGGAGCCCGCAGGTCGATTTCGACCCGGAAAACCACGGAACGCGGCGTTTCTCGGACCCGCTCGTCGTCATCGACCCGACCGACCACGAGCGGAACGTCGCCGCAGTCTGCTCGGCTGAGAACGTCGCCCGGCTTCAGCACTACGCCCGCGACCTGCTCGCTGAGCCGCGCGAATCGCTGTTCTTCCGGCCCGACCCGCCGGCGCTCGACGCCGACGGCGTTCGGGGTCACCTCGACCGCCGCGGGACCACGGCCGTCGCCGTCGTCTTCGACTGCCCGGACCTCGTGGACGACCAGCTCTACCCGCAGCTGAGAAAGTCGCTGAACGGCGTCGCCGACGGCCTCGACAGGCGCGGCTTCGACGTGTTCCGGCGCGCGACGTTCGCCGCCGACGCCGACGAGGGCGACGCCGTCCTCTTCGCGGAACTCTCCGTGGCCGAGCGTCCCGCGGTCGAGCGCCACGAGGGGCCGCCGGTCCACGTCCGCCGCCACGCCGAGGGGTTTTACGGCGCGTACGAGGACGGCGACGACCACTACGGACCGTTCCTCGACGGCGACCGCTACGTGGTCGAGCGGGAGCGGGAGTTCACCTCGGCGACCGACTTCCTCGAAAGCGACGCGCTGTTCGACGTGGCGCTCGGAAAACACGTGAAATCGACGCTCGGGGAGGACGGCTACGACGTGCTCGTCGGCGACGACGTGGCCGCGCTCGCCGAGTCGTTCGGCGCCGAGTTGGGTCGTTACTTCGCGCCGAGACCGTGAGCGGCGCGCACGTCGTCGACTAGCTCGACGTTCTTCTCGTCGGGGTCTTCCTCGGGGTCCATCGCGATGCGACCGTCGAACGTCTCGTGGACGGTCGCGACGCCCTCGGAGAGCGTGTCGAGGCCGTAGCCGCCTTCGAGGACGAAGGCGATGGCGGCGTCGGTCGCCTCACAGAGGTCCTGGACGCACTCGGTGAGCATCGCGTAGCCCTCGGTCGAGACGCGCATCCGCGAGATGGGGTCGTGGCGGTGGGCGTCGAAGCCGGCGCTCACGATGAACAGGTCGGGGTCGAACCGCTCGACTGCGGGGGCGACCGCCTCGTCGAACGAGTAGACGTAGTCGGCGTCGCCCGCGCCGGCGTGGAGCGGCACGTTGAGAGTCGTCTCCTCGCCGTCACCCTCGCCGGTCTCTTCGACCTCGCCCGTACCGGGGTAGAGGCCGTCCTCGTGGATGGACGTGTAGAACACGTCGCCGCGGTCGTAGAAGATGTCCTGCGTGCCGTTGCCGTGGTGGACGTCCCAGTCGAAGATGGCGACGCGCTCGGCGAGGCCGTCCTCGATGACCGCCTGCGCGGCGACGGCGGCGTTGTTGAAGAAACAAAAGCCCATGGCGTCGTCCTCGACGGCGTGGTGGCCCGGCGGGCGGCCGAGCGAGAACGGCGTGTCGCGGCCGTCGTCGCCGTCGAGGGCGGCCCGGGCGGCCCACTCCGCGAGACCGGCGGAGGTGAGCGCGGCGTCCCACGACGCCTCGACGGCGACGGTGTCGGGGTCCCAGTTACCGCCGCCGTCGCGACAGAAGTCGTGGAACTCGTCGACGTAGCCGTCTTCGTGGACGGCCGCGACGGTCGATTTCTCGGCGGGGGGCGCATCGACGTACTCGACGCCGTGGCGCTTCGCCAGCCCGCGTCGTATCGCGCGGAGTCGGTCGGCCGTCTCGGGGTGCCGCGGCCCGGTGTCGTGGTCGAGACACGTTTCGCTGTAGCCGAATTGCATTATTCGAAGAGGGAGAAGTAGGTCTCGATGTCCTCGGATTGGACTGTCCGTCGGTCGGCGTGGTGGGCGAGTTTGACGGCGGCGCCCGCCACGTTGACGGCGTAGTCTTCGAGGATATCGGCCAGGGCGATTCGAGCGTCCATCGCGACGCGGTAGCGGTCGTCGATTCGGAGGCGGGCGATGCGGTCGATGGGGGCGATAGGGAGGAGGAGTTCGTCGCGGTTGACGACCTGCTGGACGCCGAAGTCCTCGGCCATCAACGTCTTGCGACCGTCCGCCGTCGCCCGGTCGGCGGCGTCTATCGCGAGTTCGGCGCCGTGGTCCTGAATCCGGCGGGCGAGCGCCTCGGCGGCGCCGGCGCTCACTCGCAACTCACCTGCGTTCTGCCGGATAATCGCGTCTACCGGGGCGAACGGTAGCTCGACACTCATACCCACATATCGGGTCCGTGCGGCGTATAATCCTTTCCGTCGCGGCCCCTTCTGTATTTTATCGCACGCAGCGCTCCCGAGCGGTGAGATTTCGCTGTGAGAACCCGCAAAACCGGACGAACGATGAGTGGGATTCGATGGCCCGCCGACGGCGGGGCGGTGTGCGACTGCCGTCGATTCGCCGCTTCGCAGCGCCGTCGTTTCGTCGCGTCCTCGTCGTTACCGCTGTGCGCCGGTGTGGACCTCGACCGTCTCGGCGCTGATGCGGCCGTCGGTCTCCGTGCCGGAGACCGTCACCTCGTCGCCGAGGCCGAGGTCGGCGTCGGTGTCGACGGTCTTGGTCTCCGTGCCGTCGTCGAGGATGACCGGCGTCCCGGCCTGCACGACCGTCCCGGTGAACTCGACCGACTCGCCGGCGGACCCCGTCGCAGCCGCGTCCGAGGAGGTCCCGCCGTCCGCGGCGGACGTGTCGTCGGACGACCCGGACGATCCACCGGACGAACCGTCACCGGAGAACGCGCCGAGGCCCTGGTCGCTCGGCGGCGTCGGTGCCGAACCGCCGGCGTCGGTGCCGGCCGCACCCTCGGGGGCCTCGTCCATCACGGTGACGGACGACCGCCAGCCCGCGGAGGCTTCGAGGTCCTCCTGCCAGCCCTCTTTTATCTCCACGTCGGTGATGACGACGTAGTCCGCGAGGTCGACGTCGGCGTCGGCCTTCTCGCCCCAGAGGGCGACCCGGATGTCGCCGGTGCCGTCCTTGACGCGGATGTTGCGGACCTGTCCCTCGGAACCGTCGTCGCGGTCGAAGGTGCGCTTGCCGTCCGCCTCGATGACGCCGCCGGCGATGTCGACCGTCTGGCCGAGTTCGAGCGTGCCGATGTCGGTCGTCTCGGGGACGTACTCGATGTCCTCGTCGATGACTTCGACCGCGCCGCGGGAGCCGACGTGGAGTTCGAGCGAGCCGTCGCGCTCGCGGACGTAGCCGTCGACGACCTCGACCGACTGGCCGGTCTCGAGTTCCTCGGCGAGGTCCGCCCGCTCGTCCCAGAGCGTGACGCGGACGCGACCGGTCGGGTCGCCGACGGAGAGGTTCGAGACGCGGCCCTCGGTGCCGTCGTCGCGGTCGAACGTCCGGACGGTTCCGGTGTCGAGAATCTTGCCCTCGAGGTTCACGTCCGAGAGGCCGAGCGCGAGGTCTTCGACGCGGTAGGTGTCGAGCACCTGCACGTCGACCTCGGCGTCGAGGTCCTCTTCGACCTTGCTCGCGCTGACCTCGACGCCGTTGTAGCCGTCTTTCGGGCGACCGCCGATGCGGAGGACGGTTCCGACTTCGAGGTTCTCCTTCGCGCCGGCGGCCATCTCGTCCCACAGCGAGACGCGGATGCGGCCGGTCTCGTCGGCGACCTCGATGTTGACGACCCGCCCGTCTTCGTCCTCGCCGTCGCGTTCGAACGTCCGGACCTCGCCGATGCTGACGACCTTGGCGAGGAATTTCACGTCCTCCATGCCCGGTTCGATGTCGGCGATGCCGTTGACCTCCTCGTCGCGCAGTTCGTGGGCGATGAGCATCGCCGCCGTCTCCTCGTCGGCGAGGCCGCCCATCTGTTCGACCTTGTCGTTGACCGCCGCCTCGAACTTCTCGAACTCGACATCGGTGTCGAGGTCGTCGTAGACCTCCCGAATGACGCCCATCAGGCGTCACCTCCCGGAACGAAGCGCGCGCGTCGCGGCAGACCAAACGTCGTACTCATACTATGGACGAACAGGGAAGGGCGGCGCTTAAGCGTTGTTTTCCTCCGGATTGGACCGCCGAACCGGCCGCGCGAATCGAACGACATAGCGGGGGTGGCCGCGGCCTCGGATTTGAACCTTCGGACCGTCAGGCGTCCGCGTCGACGCGGGCGACCTCGCGGCGACCGTCGGCGTCGTCGTGGACGACGACCGCCCGACCGGGGAGGCCGCTTTCGAACCTGAGCGTCGCCTCGTAGCCGCGGGCGACCGGCGATTCGGCGCAGTTCTTCACGTCGGTCCGCTCGACGGCCTCGACGACGAGCGTGGCCGTGTCCGCGTCGGCGTCGTAGTCGGCCCGCGCGAGTCGGGCGATGGTACACTCGGTCGCCCCCGAGACACAGCCGACGACCGAGAACCCGGTCTCGGTCTCGGTCGCGAGCGCCCCGTCGGCCGGACAGGCGTCGGCGCGGACGGGCGTGAACGAGCGCCCGACGAGTCGCGGACGGCGGGGGGCCTCCGTCGGCGTCGGCGACGCGGTTCCGGTCTCGGTGCTCGCCGCCGCGTCGTCGCCGCTCGCGCACCCCGCGAGCGAGGCACACAGTCCGGCGGTTCCGAGGAGGAGCGCGCGTCGATTCACACACGAGGCTAGGCTCGCCGGCGAAAAAGTCCTTTGCGTGCGGTACGCACGGTCGCCGCGGCGGCGGAAACGCGCCGGAGACGGCGTGAGAAACGGTCGTCGTTCACGCCGGAGACCGGGTTCCGTGCCCGGCGTTCGACGCCAGCCTCGTGCCGTGGTCCCGCGGTTCACTGGGAGTTCACATCGTAACCGTCTTAAGTAACCGTCGAGTACCGAAGAATGCAGCAAGACAGTCCTGATAGGGTAGTGGACTATCCTCCTGGCTTGCGGAGCCAGGGACCGGAGTTCAAATCTCCGTCAGGACGTTTCTCTCTGGGAACTAACCTTCGAGAGCCTTCTGTTCTCTCGGGTCAGTCCACGTTCTCCGTACGGAAACCTGAACGGGGAGTGACTTCGGCGCGACCGGGTTCACCACTACGTCAGAACTCGACGTGGGCGGCCAGTCCGAGGTCCACTTCTTCGACCCCGTCGAGCACTAGGTCGGCCATGCGACGCGCTCCGTGTTCGCTGAAGTGCGTGTCGTCGGCGATTCCATCGGGATAGTTCGGGTGTTCGCCCGGCTCCAGATGGTTGTAGAGCGCCGTCGAATCCGCGGGGCCGAGTTCCTCTAAGAGCGACCGCGTTCGCTCGTCCATGTCGATAAACGGCACGTCGCGGTCGCGCGCGACGGCTCTCGTCAGGTCGGCGTACTCGTGGTGGGTGTCCTTCGGGACGCCGTCGTCGTCGAAGTGACGGCGCGCGATGGAGGTGAGCAACACGGGCGTCGCCCCCTGCTCGCGCGTCTCGCCGACGAACTTCCGGAGGTTGTCGACGAACGCCTCCTCGGTCGTGTGCTGTTCCTTCGACGGCACCTCGTCGTTGTGGCCGAACTGGACGAACACGTAGTCGGTCTCGGTCAACTGCCGGACGACGGGACGCCAGCGACCCTCCTCCAGAAACGTGCGGGTGCTCCGGCCGTTTCGGGCGTGATTCGCCACCGCGACGGCGTCGTCGAAGCGGTCGGCGAAGGGCATTCCCCAGCCGGTTTCGGGACGCTCGTTCGCATCCTTATCGGCCATGGTAGAGTCCCCGACGAGATGGACGGTAATCGACTCGGACGACATTTCGATAGCGCTCGTCCGGGCGGCGTATAGAGTCACCGGTCGGGTCAATCCGCGGGACGAACGCGTCCCCTAACCGTCGCTAACGGGAGCCTACCCGTCGCGGGTACGAACGTAGCGGTTGACGAAACCGAACGCGGACTCCCGAGCGCACTCGGCAGTCTGGCCGGAAAAAACGAGCTTACGCCTCGTCGTAGGGCGGTTCGAGGTCGCGCGACCCGTCGTCGTCGCGGCGACGGACCGACGCGGTCGTGCGAGACCGCTGTGGGCGGGGACGAGGCGCCTCCTCGGACCGGGGCTTCGCGGCCCACGACCCGTGGCAGTCCCGACAGTAGTTGCCTTTGTACGCCCGCGTGAACAGGTACTGCTCACCGCAGCGGATACAAACCGGGGACTGGGTCATCGTACGACACCTCGGACGAGGGTTTCGAGGGCATTCATATGCTATCATACCACATATGTTCTCGAGAGGCATAAGTATGCAAGGCCTGCGGCGGGAGAGCCCGCTCTTCGCGAAATCTTTACTCGTGGACGGCGAACGGTTCGCATGGACGATTCGCTTCGCGCAGGCGTCGCCATCTACAACGCGGGCGCGTACCGGGCGGCTCACGGCGCGTGGGAGGCGACGTGGCTCTCGCTCGACCGCGGGGGCGACGACGAGCGGTTCCTCCACGGCCTCATCCAGTTCACCGCGGCGGTCCATCACGCCCGCGACGGCAACGACTCGGGCGCGGTCGGCCTCGCCCGGAGCGCGCGGGAGTACCTCGACGGCCTCGGCGACGACTACCGCGGCGTCGACCTCGCCGGCGTTCGGACGTTTCTCGCACGACTCGAAGCCGACCCCGCCGTCGCCGACGACCCGCTCGCGCTCCGACTCGACGGGGGAGTCGTCACCTACGACGACCTCGATTTCGACGCGGTCGCCGTCGCGGCCGAGACGCTCGCGGAAGAACTCGACGGCTACGACGAGGATATCGTCGCCGACGCGGTCGCGTACGCCCGCGACGAGGTCGCCGACGGGACGCAGACGCAGTTCACGGCGATGGTGTTCGACTTCGTGCGAAACGAGGCCCAGCGCGGGCTGGTGTTTCAGCGATTGAGTGAGCACGTCCGCCGTCGGCGGCGGCGCGAAGACGACGTGAGCGGCCTGTTCGAGTGAGAAAAAGAGAGGTCTGTCGAACGTCGTTGGTGACGATATCGTTTCAGAAATACGCCTCTCGAATGACGAACAGGAGCCAGACGACCGGGGCGAGGGCGATGAGCAAGCCGACGATACCTAGCAGATAGTCCCCTTCGACGAGTCCCCGCGCCCATCCCCTCCCGAGGTGAAAGACGAACAGGGAGCAGAGGAGTAAAACCGCGTTGCGGAGCGAAACTCCTGCTCCCTCCGCATTGGAACCGGGTGACGACATTACGCACACCATCGTGTCGAATTTCTATAAATATTCTCCCGTCACGTTCGCACGCCTCCTGACCGGCTGTTTCAGATACGGACTCGGCTGAAGAACGGGAGTTCGACGGGCAACGGAATCAAAAACCAGGGTTTCGACGCGCAGGCGGTCACGTTGCCGTAGGCAACTGACCGACGAGCATCGGCCAAGCACCGACTTGCTCACACACTACCTCACCAAAGAAACACTACTCTCTGGTACACGCTTTCAATTGCAACACGTGTTGTCAAACTAGTCCAAGTAGCGTTACAGCCGTCTGAGAAGTCCCTGGGAGAGTCGCAATACACCGACGAGAAAGAGTGTCATACCTAGCGCAAAGCACCCTGCTGCAAAAGCTGGAACCCAACGGAAGTAGGCTATTACTGTGGTTATTGCACTGACCAACCACACTGAAAGAAGGGAGGATAACGCTCCCCACCACAGGTTGTTACTCCCTTCTTCGTCGGTCCAGTCAACAGATATCAAATAGACCAGTATAGAACTCGTGAGCAGCACCAGTATCGGTGGCGTCTTCCAAGGGTCGAATAACGAGAAGTTGACAAGCCAAGATTGACCAACAAGGACTTTTTCAAAAGCTAATTTCGGGATTAAGTACACCGAGACACTCACCCCTGAAAGTACCATGAACACTATTCCTACCCAGAAAATACGCGAGGATTCGAGTAGGTGAGTTCTTGATATTTGATCATCATTCTCTAAGAACTCAGATCGTAGTAGTGACTGTCCGACGTAAATTAACGCAGTAAACGCCAGTACAATGAGTTGGAGAAAAGTCAGCAGAGTCGATGTCTCAGGACCCATGCGTCGACTCTCACACCCAAAATGTAAGAAAATAATTGTTGGATTTTTCCTCTCTACCTCTTGTTCAGTTGTTCTGGAGTACTTTGATCGAATCTTATCTGATCAAAAATCAGATGAAGAAATTTGTGATGGCGTACCCAACCAGTTGGAGCAAGAAACCAATTGCAAGGTAAACACCTCCTTGGATTATTTTTGCATCGTCTGACTGTTTCCGCTCAGATTCAGCTTGTAAGTCGATTGCATTGTCCAATTGGATAGTATTTATCACACCATCATAGCGTTCGCCACTAGTTGTGAGTACATTAATGTCATTTCCAAGCCCGTTATCTTCGGGTTGTTCAATTCGAGTAATGGTCCCAAGATCACCAACTTGTGATTGAATCACCTCCGCTACAAAACGAAAGCTGTGGTCGTCTGGTTCCAAGTACCCACCCCGACGTAGCTGGTTGCACTCCATTTTGAGTCTCTCTTTTGTGCTTTCTTCAATCTCGGATAGGCTCTGCTGATAGCTACTAAACCCGCGATGAGCAAATATGAGTGAACCTACAAAGCTCAAACCAAGACCGAGTAGTGTAAGGACGTGTGCGGACGTATTGAGAAGACCCATCGTTCACTAATGTCCGTTGGTTGTAAGGTGCATCTATTTAACTAATTGAGACAGTTGGCAGGAACACCCCCCAAGGCTTTGTAGGGTAGTACCCGTACAAGTGAATGAATCGACAGACATCGGTTGTTCGCCAACACACCGTGTGAGACTACAAATCGAGACTGCCCCAGCCTCACCGAACGAATACGTCTCTGAAACGGATGTGCAAACCGAAAAAGGACGCCGAAGTCAGGCCTCGTCCAGCGGTTCGCCCTTGAAGGTGAACTCGGCGGAGTTGTCCTGCGGGTCGTAGCCGAGCACCGCGCGGGCGCGGTCGATGGAGTAGTACTTCCGGTCGTTGTCGGAGATACCGTAGACGATTTCGTAGTCGTAGTCGGCCTCGATACAGCACTCGAAGAGGTGCGCACAGTCGCGGTACGACAGCCACATCGCCTGGCCGCGCTCGTACTCCTTCGGCGGGTGGTGCTGGGTGAGGTTGCCGATGCGGACGTTCACGACCGAGATGTCGTGGTGGTCGTGGTAGTACCGGCCGAGCGTCTCGCCGGCGGCCTTGCTCACGCCGTAGAGGTTACTCGGACGCGGGAGTTCGGTCCCGTCGAGTCGGAACTCGTGGTGCGGACGGTACATGTCCGGGGTCCGGTCCATCGTCTCGTACGCGCCGACGGCGTGGTTCGAGGAGGCGAACGCGAACTTCTCGACGCCCGCGTCGACGGCGGCGTCGAACATCTGTTGGGTGCCGTCGATGTTGTTCCGCAGGACGCTGTCCCACGGCGCTTCGGGACGCGGGTCGCCCGCGAGGTGGATGACGGCCTCGGCGCCGTCCATGGCGTTTCGCACGGCGGTCTCGTCGGTGACGTCGGCGACGTACACCTCCGTGGGGTCGACCGAGTCGGGTATCTTCTCGTCGGAGAGTGGCTCGCGGTCCAGCAGCCGCCAGTCGTAGGCGTCGCCGATGTGCCCTAGTATCGCCTGGCCGACGCGCCCGCCAGCCCCCGTCAGCAAAACCGGCTGGTCCATTCGGTGTAAGTTCTAACAAGAGAGGCTAAGTAAGGACCGGTTCGCGCTCGCGCGACCCCTCAAACCGCCGAACTTTACCCGAGGGCGACGGAGTTCCGGGCATGGTCACAGACCCGCAGACGGCCTGCTTCGAGGCGGGCATCAAGTTCGGAACGCTCTACCACCAGTTCGCCGGGACGCCGGTCTCGCCCGACAGCGCCCGGAGCCTCGAACGGGCCATGGCCGAGGCCATCGAGAACCAACCGTACTGCGAGTCGGTCTCCGTGCACATCCTCGACGGGGCGCTGGAAGCCGAACTCGCCGAGTCGGCCGCCGACTACACGGAACTCACGGGCCGGTTCATGGAGGTCGAGATGGAAATCGACTACGAGGGCGTTCGCGTCCGGACGCGCATGGAGATGGAAGACGGCTACCCGCTGATGAAGCTCGTGTCGGTCGAATGAGCCGGCCGCGAAGCGCCGCCCGCGGACTCGTCGTCCGCGACGGCGAACTCCTCACGATTCGGTACCGTACCGACGGCGAGGACTGGTACGTCGCACCCGGCGGCGGCCAACAGCGCGGTGAGTCGCTCGCGGAGACGGTCCGCCGGGAAGTGTACGAGGAAACAGGCTACGAAGTCGCCGTCGGGTCGCTCGCGTTCGTCAGGGACTTCGTTCCCTCGACGCACTACGACGACAGAGGCGACGACGGCCACCAAGTGGACCATTTCTTCTGGTGCGAACGAGTGAGCGAGGACCCGGACGACCCGACAGAGCGAGATTCGGTTCAGGTGGGCGTGCGGTGGCTCCCCCTCGACGAACTCGGCGAGGTCCGGTTCTTCCCCGGCCCGCTCGGCGACCGACTTCGGGACGTCGGCCCCGACGAGATGGGCGACGGACACGACGCGGTCTACCTCGGCGACGTGGACTGAGAATCCACCCGCGACGAGCGCGGAGTCGTTCGATTTCACTTTCACTTTCGGGGTCGTTTTTAAACCCCCGCGCGCCGAACGTGTGGGCATGAGTCAAAGCACGCTCGACGACGACGACCTGTTCGGAGAGGCGGCGGCGGAGATGCGCACCGACGTCGAGGAACACCTCGGCGAGGCCCGGTCGGTGCTTCCCGACCCGGACGACGTGTGGGAGGCCGACGCCGACAACGTCCTCGGCGTCCTCAACGGCCTTCGCTCCTCGCTCAACGTCGAGGGTGCGGCCGAACACGTCCGACAGGCCAAGAAGTGGTACGTCATCGGCCAGCGCGCCGAGGCGTTCGACGACCCCGAGGACCTCGAAGAAGCCATCGAAGAGCTCGAAGAACTCATCGAGATGGTCGAGGAGGCCCACGAACTCGTCGGGGAACTCACCAACACGATGCCGCAGCTCCGCGGCGCGCTCACCGACGCGGCGGAGGCGGCAGCGGCCGACGACGAGGACGAAGAAGACGGGGAGTAACCCGCCAAACGTCAGCCGGTTCGCGGGCCGTTCAGTCGAGTTGCCGGCGCTCGACCGCGTCGAGGAGCGACGCGAGCGCCTCGGCCGCGAGCGATTCCAGTTCCGCGCCACGTTCGGCGTCGCCCTCGGCTGGGTCGCCGACGACCCCGTTGTCGGTGAACTCGTCGGAGTCGTGGGCCAGGTTGACGCCCGAGACCCACTCGCCCCAGCGGTCGGCACCTCCATCGCGGGCCTCGTCGATTCGGTCCTCACGGACCAGTTCGGGGTGCGTGTGGCGGAGTAAGGCGGTTTCTAGCGGGCCGCCGTGGCCCATGTCCGAGGAGTGGTCGCCGACGGCGTCGAACCACGTGAAAGCGACCGCGTAGACGTCGCCCGTCCGCGAGACGCGCCGGCAGAGCTCCGCGAGCGCGTCGATGTTACCGCCGTGGCCGTTGACGACGACGACGCGGTCGAAGCCGTGGTGGGCGAGCGATTCGATAGTCTCGCGGACGTACGCGCGGAAGGTGTCCGGCGAGACCCAGAGCGTGCCGTCGAAGGCGCGGTGTTCCTCGGCGACGCCGACCGGGATAGTCGGGCCGACGACGACCTCGCCGTCGAACGCGTCGGCACCGACCTCGGCGACCGATTCGGCGTTGAGCGCGTCGGTGCCGAGCGGCGCGTGCGGGCCGTGCTGTTCCGTGCTTCCGACCGGGAGGAGCGCGAGGTCGCCGTCGAGGTCAGCGACCTCGGTCCAAGTGGCTTCGGAGAGTCGCATGCCGAAAGAAGTGTTTGCCCCCTCCTTAGTGGTACGCGAAGCCTCAGTCGTCGCCGGCGTCGACCTCGGCCTGCCGGCGGGCGGCGCGCTCGACGAACTCGTCGGGGAGTTGGTCGATTTCGCCCGCCTGAACCCCCCAGAGATGGGCGTAGAGACCGTCTTCGGACAGGAGGTCGTCGTGCGCCCCGCGCTCGACGATGCGCCCGTCTTCGAGGACGACGATTTGCTCCGCGTCCTTGATAGTCGACAGGCGGTGGGCGATACTGAACGTCGTCCGGTCGGCCGTGAGTTCGTCCAGCGAGCGCTGGATGAGCATCTCCGTCTCGGTGTCAACGTCCGAGGTCGCCTCGTCGAGGACGAGGATGTCCGGGTCCTTCAGGATGGCGCGGGCGATGGAGACGCGCTGGCGCTGGCCGCCGGAGAGCTTCACGCCGCGCTCGCCGACCTTGGTGTCGTACCCCTCGGGGAGGTTCGAGATGAACTCGTGAGCCTCGGCGGCTTTCGCGGCCGCGACGACCGCCTCGTCGTCGGCGTCGAACGTGCCGTAGGTGATGTTGTCGCGGACGGTCCCGTAGAACAGGAACGTCTCCTGGCTGACGTAGGCGATGGACTCCCGGAGGCTGGAGATGGTCACGTCGCGCACGTCTTGGCCGTCGATGTTGACGTGCCCCTCGTCGGGGTCGTACATGCGCATCAGGAGCTTGAGAATCGTCGATTTTCCGGCGCCCGTGGGGCCGACGAGCGCGAGCGTCTCGCCGCCGTCGACCTCGAAGGATATGTCCTCGACGATGGTCTCGCCGTCGCCGTAGCCGAAGGTCACGTCGTCGTACTCGACGCGGCCTTCGGAGACGGCGAGGTCGGGCGCGTCGGGCTGTTCGGCCAGCCGCGCGGGCTCGTCCATCAGGCCGAAGATACGGGCGCTGGAGGCGTGGGCACGCTGGTACATGTTGATAATCTGCCCGAACTGGGCGAGCGGCCAGACGAACTGCTGGGTGAGCAGGATGAAGGTGACGAACTCGCCGACCGCGAGGTCGCCGGTGAAGGGACCGGGACCCTGTCCGTTGATGACCCACAGGCCGCCGACGACGAAGGTGAGGGTGAAGCCGATGCCCGCGAGGATTCGGAGCGCGGGGAAGAACTTGATGCGGGTGTTGATGGCGTCCCAGTTGGCGTCGAAGTAGTCCATCGAGACGCCGTCGACGCGGTCGGACTCGTGGGGTTCGGCGTTGAACGTCTTGATGACCTGGATGCCGCCGAGGTTGTTCTCCAACCGGGAGTTGAGTTTGCCGACCGACGAGCGCACGTCGGCGTACTTCGGCTGGATGATATCGACGAACTTCCACGTGAACAGCGCGATGAGCGGGACCGGCAACAGGGCGACGAGGGCGAGCTGCCAGTTGTACGACATGAGAACCACCGCGATGGCGACGACCATCACGGAGAGGCGGAAAAACGAGTTCATCCCGTCGTTGAGGAACCGTTCGAGCCGGTTCACGTCGTTCGAGAGGATGGACATCATCTCGCCGGTCTGCTTGTCGGCGAAGAAGTCCATGTTGAGCAGTTGCATCCGGTCGTAGGTGTCGGTCCGGACGTCGTGTTGAATCTGCTGGGCGTAGGCGTTCCAGCCCCAGTTTCGGAGCCAGTGGAACAGCGCGCCGGCGGTGAAACTGAACACGATGATGCCGACGGCAAAGAAGAACTGACCGTCTCTGGTCGCGGGGACGTACGGCGCTATCCACGCCTCGGGGAGGACGGGAAACCCGGCCGCGAAGGACTTGTCCTGCCGGATGATGGCGTCGATGGCGAGGCCGAGGATGACCGGCGGCATGAGATCGAGCACGCGGGCGGCGACGCTCGCGAGGACGCCCACGACGAACTCGAAGGTGTTCTCGCGGCCGTACTCGGCGAACAGCCGCCGCATCGGGTTGTCGACCCGCGCTCGTTGGTCCTCGAACGGGTCGTCGTCGTCGATATCAGGGGGCACGACAACGGTTCAGGGGGCGCTCGCAGTAAAGTACTCGGGTGGGGGAGCGGCCCGCCGGTAGATTAACACGAGGCGTTCTGGACCGTATTCCCGGTCGAGCCGCCGGATTCGACGACCGGTTGTTGGCTGACGCCGCAGAGGTCGTTCTGGACGAGTCGGTTGCGATGAGAGTCGTCCAGCGTGACGCCGTGGGCAAGGAGGCCGGTCGTCACGACGTTCTTACGAATTACGTTGCGGTCGCTTCCAGCGAGTTCGAACCCGGCGATGATGATGCGGACCTCGTTTTCGACGAAGCGGTTTCGATGGCTGTCGCGGAGTCGGAAGCCGGGGCCCTCTCCGTCGACGAGGTTTCGTTGGAAGCTGTTTTGCGTGCTCCCATACAGAGAGACCTGAAGCGTGTCGGTTCTGAACTCACAGTCGACGAACTCGTTTCGGTGCGAATCCGTGAGCGTGAGCACGACCGGACTGATGAGCGTACACGACTCGAACCGGGTTCGCACTACGCGGTCGAGAACCACGCCCCTGACGCTCGGCGTGAAGAAGCTCGTGTTCGTCACCGCACAGCGTGACGAGTCCGCGACGACGAACTGTGGCCTCCAATCGTCCGGATGGCCAACGACTTGCGAGTCCGCTATCGACACCCGGCTCGAATCGGTGATTCGACCGCCCTTCGTCAGCACGATGTCGGCTATCGAGACGCGACTGCCCGAAATCGTCGTCTCGCCGACGACGGCGTGTCCCCGGCCGTCGATTCGGACGTCGTCGGCGAGAACCTCCAGACAGTCGAGGTTGCCATCGAGGTAGTACCGACCCGGTTCGGTGACGCTCGCACATCCCGAAAGCACCTCCTCGCCGGTTCTCAGTTGCAACACACCCGGCGCGAGCGCCGGAAGCGCGGCGAGACCCAGTCCGCGAAGCGCCCCTCTCCTCGTGAGTCGAGTTGACATGACACCCTCTCAACTACAACACGTCGGGACAAATACAGATATTGTGAGATACATACCAACTACGTATCAGCATTCGTGACGTACTGCAACTCCGACCGGCGGGGCCGAGTCGGGTGCGTCCGGGGCGCTCAGACCACTCGGTCTTCGACGTCGGGGTCGATGCCCGCCTCGACGAGGTCCTGCCGGACGCGCTCGCGAAGCGGGTCTGGGACCGTGTCGCGACTGACGGGAACCGCGACCTCGCCGTCGCCTTTTACCTTCCAGTAGAGGACGCAGTCGGACGGTTCGTAGTACTCGATGCTGTAGGCGTCGTCCGCCCCGCGATAGTGGACTCGTGCGGCGAACCCCTCGGCGCGCCAGCCTTCGAGTTCCGAGAGCGCCGCGACGTGTGCTGTCATAGTGGGGTCAACGGTCGCCGGCCCTTCGGGTGTTTCGCATCTACTCGGCTTCAACCCGGTCTCCCGCATTGATGCCGGTCTCGTTCGTGTACCCGTACGGGAGTTCGAGGACGTACTTCCCGGTTCCGCGGTAGCGGGTGAGGTCGGACTCGCTCGTTCCCTCGGGGTCGAGTTCGGCGTGGTGGATGCGCGTGATGGTGCCGTTTTCGGCGACAAAGACGATGTCCAGCGGGAAGTCCATGTCGCGCATCACGTAGGCGTAGGTGCCAGACGAGTCGTGGACGAACCACATCCCCTCGTTTTCGGCGAGCGACTCGGTGTCGCTCAGGCCGGTAAAGCGCTTGGCGCGGGTGTCGGCGACGCGGGCGTCCACGGTCGCCAGCGTCTCTCCGGTCTCGTCGTCGACGACGGTGAGCGTGGTCCGTTCGTAGTCGTCGGTCGAGCCGGGGACGACCGCGGGGTTGGTGAGGTACGCGACGCTCGCGACCGCGACGACGACGGCGACGACGAGCAGCGCGGTTCGCGCGCGGGAGGTCATTGCCGGACGTGACGGTCGCCGCGGGTCTAAGGGTTCCGGGGACCGGTCGAAACGAAAACCGTTATGAGCGCGAACCGGTTCGATTGAGATGCAGGGCTCGTGGTCTAGTTGGTTATGACGCGGCCTTTACAAGGCTGAGGTCGGTGGTTCGAATCCGCCCGAGCCCACTTCTGACGACACAGTACGACGAGCGTAGCGAGGAGTCTGTGTCGGCTGAGTGGGCGACAAGGATTCGAATCAGGGAGCAACTCGCAGAGTTGCGACCGAGGTTCGAATCCGCCCGAGCCCATGAAATCCGTGAGCGCAGCGAGCGTGATTTTCTGCCGCGAGGGCGGTTGAACCCTACGAGACGAGCGCAGCGAGTCTCGGTCCGGTTCGAATCCGCCCGAGCCGACTCACGCGCTCCGTTGCATCACCAAAAGCGACATCGGGACGCTGGCGGCGACGAGGCCGTACGCACCACCGAGGAGCGGTTCGACACCCAGCGACGGGGCGAGGAGGTAGCCGCCGACGAACCCGAGCGGGTCGAAGACCAACGCGAGGATGATGAGCTGTACTGCGAACGATTTGGAGGTGAACCAGCGGGGGAGCATCTGTGACACAGTCGTCCCGGAAGTGTTGATCTACGGACCATTTAGTTCTGTGTGATAGCGCTCAGAGCCACGAGGACGCGAACCCTTTTAGCCCAACACGAACCCACAACCGAGTAGTGAACACAGTCGCGCGGCTCCGTGAGACCCCTCGGCGGGCGGCCGTCGCGCTCGACTACGCGCTCGTCGTCCTCGTGGCATCAATCGTTCCGACGCCGCCGGGGAGTCTCGCACCGATGGGTCCGCTCGGACTCGTCGGCCTCGATAAGTGGGTCCACGCGGCCGGGTACGCTGGTCTCGGGCTCGTCTTCGCGTCCGCGGTGCGCGCCAGGGAACGCAAAGAAGTCGTTGGAGCCGTCGTCGTCGCCGCCGCGTTCGGGACGGGTATCGAACTCGTGCAGGCGGTGCTGCCGTACCGGTCGTTCGGCGTCGCCGATGCGGGGGCAAACCTCCTCGGTGCGGTCGTGGGTGGGGCGCTCTGGGTCGCGGTCGCGTGGGTCGCGGAACCCCGGAGGTAGGGTTATCTCACCCCCTCACGAAGGGCGAACGAACGGTGAAGGCAATGGGCACGAGACGACTCATCCGGGCACTCGGTCTCGCGGGAATCGGCGTCGTCGGGACGTACCTCCTCGCGGTTCGACCGTGGCACAGGCGCTGGGGGACCACCGACGATGAGGCGACGGGCTGGCTCCCCGGCGACGACTTCGTCGGCGACGCGGACGTCACCTCGACGCGGGCGATTACGATTGCGGCCCCCGCGCGGGCGGTCTGGCCGTGGCTCGTCCAGTTAGGGCAGGACCGCGGCGGCTTCTACAGCTACGAGCGATTGGAGAACCTGTTCGGCCTGCAGATTCACAACGCGGACCAAATCCTCCCGCAACACCAGCGGCTCGACGTGGGCGACGAGATACGACTCGGCCCGCCGGGCTCGGGCGCGCCGTCGTTCCGGGTCGCGCTGGTCGAACCCGAGCGGACGCTCGTGTTGAGTGCGCCGGGCTGGGAGACCGGCGAGAGCGCGGCGGTATGGACGTTCGCGTTGCACGAGGTGGCTCCCGGCGCGACGCGGTTGATCATCAGATACCGCGGCCGGTCGGAGACGCTCCGCGGGCGCGCGATGAACCGCTTGGTCGTCGAGCCGGTCCAGTTCGCCATGGAGCGGAAGATGCTCAAGGGAATTCGGTCGCGGACGGAGCGGGCGCGGGCGAGCGCGACGGGCGGCCGGCACCGCTGACCCAGCGCCGACGGGCGATTCGAAAGTCTTTTTGATGCGGTCCGGCTTCGGAAGAGTGCGAGCCGCCTTAGCTCAGACTGGGAGAGCACTCGACTGAAGATCGAGCTGTCCCCGGTTCAAATCCGGGAGGCGGCATTTTCCTGCGAACTACCGAGAGAGCGTTGCAACCGAGTCGTGAGCAGTGAAAATGTCGCCTCCCGGATTCTGAACCAGCGAGCGACGCGAACAAAGTGAGCGAGCGAGTGAGGTTCAAATTCGGAAGGCGGCAGTCGAGTTCTCAACGACCAATCGGAACAACGCCCGAGTTCAGCGGCTCAGACCCGTAGACTCGAACACACAGCACCACAGAGACCTGCGGCGTTCTTCAGAAGACTTATGCGCGTGAGGTCGCTGGATGCAAAGGCAATGGCGAAAGGTAAGGTCGACTTCTTCAACGACACTGGCGGCTACGGTTTCATCTCTACTGACGACGCGGACGACGACGTGTTCTTCCACATGGAAGATGTTGGCGGTCCGGACCTCGAAGAGGGTCAGGAAATCGAATTCGACATCGAGCAGGCCCCCAAGGGCCCGCGCGCGACGAACGTCACCCGCCTCTAAGCAGGCTTCCGTTCACCGCAGTACATTCACAAACTGACGAACTTTCCTCCGTTTTTCACGACCGCGAGCGACGGCGTTTCGGCGACCGGGTGACTGAGTCACAGACATGCGGAAGGGTTATCCGTCCGCAGGGTCGTTGTACAGTTGCAATGGCGAAAGGTAAGGTCGACTTCTTCAACGACACTGGCGGCTACGGTTTCATCTCTACTGACGACGCGGACGACGACGTGTTCTTCCACATGGAAGATGTTGGCGGTCCGGACCTCGAAGAGGGTCAGGAAATCGAATTCGACATCGAGCAGGCCCCCAAGGGCCCGCGCGCGACGAACGTCACCCGCCTCTAAGCAGGCTTCCGTTCACCGCAGTACATTCACAAACTGACGAACTTTCCTCCGTTTTTCACGACCGCGAGCGACGGCGTTTCGGCGACCGGGTGACTGAGTCACAGACATGCGGAAGGGTTATCCGTCCGCAGGGTCGTTGTACAGTTGCAATGGCGAAAGGTAAGGTCGACTTCTTCAACGACACTGGCGGCTACGGTTTCATCTCTACTGACGACGCGGACGACGACGTGTTCTTCCACATGGAAGATGTTGGCGGTCCGGACCTCGAAGAGGGTCAGGAAGTGGAGTTCGACATCGAACAGGCCCCCAAGGGCCCGCGCGCGACGAACGTCACGCGCCTGTAATTCGGTTTCCGAATTCAGCAGACAGACGAATCGATTTCTGAGAGTTTTTTTACGCACCCCTGAGCCGTGAGGCTGTGCTGTAGGACCCCCCGCCTCGAGTAGACGCAGTCCCCGACCGGGCGTCACGAACTGTCGAACCCAGAAGGCTCTTATCCTCTCGTAGTTGTGCATCAAACGAACAACAATGTCCGACGACGGGGAGCTGGAACCTCCCGCGGGAATAGACGACACCCATATCGGCGCGGGCGTCTTCGACGAGACGATGGGCCCTGGCTCGTCGTTTGCGCACCTTTACCGGGGCGAAATACACCGGATGAAGTCGTGGCGCGAGCGGCTCGACCGGACCAGTAACTGGGCGATTACGCTGATGGCCGGGATTCTGACGTGGTCGTTTTCCGCACAAACGCACCCGCACTACATCATCCTCCTCGGGGTAGTGACGCTGAGTATCTTCCTCTGTATCGAGGCGCGGCGCTTCCGCGCGTACGACATCTGGCGCTCTCGGGTCCGGATGATTCAGCAGAACGTCTGGGCGTACGCGCTCGACCCGGACGGCGGCGTCCTCGACGAGGACTGGCGGGAGAAACTCGGGGAGGACTACCGTACGCCGAACATGAAGATACCCTTCGAGGAGGCGCTTTCCCACCGGCTCCGACGGGTGTACCTCCCGCTGTTCGTCGTGATGCTCGTCGCGTGGGTCATCCAGCTCACGGCGTACACGGACGGGGCGACGCTCGTCGGGAGCGCCGGCGTCGGCGGCGTCCCCGGAAACATCGTCGTCGCCTTCGTCGCCGGGTTCTACGCGACCCTGCTCGGTATCTCGTTCCGCCCGCGCGAGTGGCACGTCAACGGCGAACTCATTCCGAGCGACGTGACGGGATGGGAGCAATCGGAGTACGGCGACTCGTAGCGTCGCAATTCGAAATGGTTTTTTCGCTCCTGCGCGTCTGTCGAATCGCGCCGCCTTAGCTCAGACTGGGAGAGCACTCGACTGAAGATCGAGCTGTCCCCGGTTCAAATCCGGGAGGCGGCATATTCTGAGATTCTGAGCGGAGCGAAGAATCGAAGAAACGACGCCGAACTGATTTGAACCAGCGAGCAAATCTCCGATTTGCGAGTGAGGTTCAAATCCGGGAGAACCACCCATTTTCAGACCGAGAGTGAGAGTCAAAGCTCCGCTTACGCCCGCGCCTCGTCGAGCCACGCGGGTTCGTCGACGGTCGTCGAACCGACGCCCGTAAGCGAGTACTCCCACGAGCCGCGTACCTCGGTGCCGTCGTCCATCCGCCCCGAGAACGCCCACGATTCGTGGCGCGAGAGGCCGTCTTCGTCGACGAGGACGGCGTACTCGAAGTTCGTAACCTCCAGATTCCCGGGGTCGCCCTGCGCCGCGGCCGACCCGGCGAGAATCAGCGCCTCGCTCGCGGTCGATAGCTCGTAGCGCTCGACCGACACCCCGTCGAACGTCTCGGTGCCGGCGAACGTCAGGTCGTCGTCAGCGCCGTACGCGCGAGCCTGCGAGAGCGCGATGGCGGTGGCGAGAACCTCCATCGACCCCTCGTACGAGGTGTACGTGGCCTCGGCGCCGTCGCCAATCCGGACGTACGTCACGCCGTCGGCGACGTACTGCTCGACGGCTCCCGAGTCGGGCTGGCCGTCGGTCGCCGAGGTCGTTCGACTGTACGACCGCTCGGCTTCGAGGTCGGCGTAGAACTCGCGGGTGACTTCGGTCTCGACGCCGTTCGCGTCGACGCCGGTGTACGACCAACTGACGGTGAAACTCCCGGCGTCGCGGAGGACACGCTCGGGGTCGCTCAACTCGAAGTCGTCGGTTCCGCTCGCGTCGGAGTCCGCGCTGTCGCCGCCCCCATCGGGCTCGTCGATGTCGTCGGTCTGGGCGCCCGGCACAACGTCCGCGCCGCCGGTACAGCCGGCGAGGAGCACGAGAACCGCGACAATCAGGACGGGAATACGGTTGGAATACACGACAACCATACGACGAGTAGAATCTTAAGTAGGCGCAGTGACTCGCGGCCGATTCGACGCGGCCGGCGGCGAAGCCGGCGAACGAAAGCGCGAGTGCGCCGCTCAGACCGTCACCGACGCCGACGTCGCCACGTCGCGGTGCGAGACGCGGACCTCGACCCCCGACGGGGTGACGGAGACGGTCACGTCGTCGACGGTGCGTTCGTACTCGGCGGTGTGGCTGCCGGACCGGGAAACGCGCAGGCGCTTCGAGAGGAGGCCGGCGTCCACGAGCGGGTCGAGTTTTCGGTACGTCGTCGAGAGCGGGAGGTCGCACGCCTCCGAGAGTTCGCTCGCCGAGCGGGCGACGCCGTCGGTCGCGTCGAGGATGCATCGGCAGTCGTCGTCTTCGAGAAGCGAAAAGAGCGCGTCGACGGCGGCGTGGTCGTCGACGACGCGGGGTTCGGACGAGGCGGTCGGGGAGCGAACGGCGAAGGGGAGCGAAGCCTGACTCATACTTCTGTAGAGTCGGCGGACCGGGACCAACGGACAACCACGATAGCGTGGGACGTTTATATACCTCCACCCCCTCACCCCGCCGCCGACCGCGGCGGCGAAATCGCTACCCCTCTTCGAGGACGTCGCCGAGCAGTTTCGTCAGGGCGGCGGCGAGGTGTTCCGAGAACGTCGATTGGTTGATGTCGAGTTCGGCCGCGACCTCGGTCGCATTGGCTCCGCGCGGGCGCTCGAAGTAGCCCATGTCGTAGGCCGTCTGGAGGACTTCGAGCTGACGGGCCGTGAGCTTCCCGCGGTCGACGAAGACGCTGTCGCCGGGGGCGTCGCCGGTGGGCGAGCGCACGAGGCGCTTGATGTCGAGTCCGGGAAAGCGGTCGCGAAGCTCGCCGATGACGGCCTGCAACTGTTCGTAGTCGGCGGCGTGGAAGACGAGCGTCAGACTGCCGCGCTGGGCGAAGTAGCGGTCGACCGGACAGCCGAACTCGCCGAGGCACTCGCACGGACAGCCGGCGCTCCCGTCGTGGGTGTAGCGGTAGAGGTGCTTCGAGCCGTAGGAGAAGATGGGTTCGAGCGCGGACGCCTCCGGAGGGTCGTCGGCCTCGACGACGAACTCGGAGACGCTGACGTCGCCCGGGGTAGAGACGACGCTGGTCGAGACGGAATCGACGACGGAGTCCGTCGAGTGAGCGACCGAGGCGACGGGACAGACCGACGGCGAGTCGAATTCGACCGTGGCGCGAATACCGGCGGGCATCGTGTTACGCGCGGGCGACTCGGTGTTCGCCGCGGGACGCGACGACCACGGACATTACTGGTCGGACTCCGCGACGTCCAGTTCGACCGCCCGGCCGCCCAGCGTCTCGGGGTCGAGTTCGAACAGTTGGATGTCGAGGTCGCGCTTCGTCTCGCCCCAGATTTCGAACAGCGGTCGCTTGGCCTTACCGTACTGGACGATGCGTTCGACGGTCAGCTCGTCGGGGTCGACGCGTTCGAGCGTCCCCTCGGCGATGATGCTCCGGTAGCTCCCGTCGTTCGACTCGTGGACGACGAGTCGGGCCCGCGGGGACGACGTGAGGAACTGCCGCTTTTCGCTTTCGGGCGTGGAGACGAGACGGAGATAGAAGCGACCGCTCTCGCCGTCGTAGCCGTAGGAGATTGGAATCGCGTATGGTTCGTCCGCCTTCGCGAGCGAGAGGACGCCCGTCTCGTGACGGGACAGGACCTCGCGTATCTCGTCGGGCGAGAGTTCGGTCTGTTGGTCCAGAGACATCGGTTCGTACCACCAGACTCGCGGCCGACGTAATTACTGTTACTTCTCGGCGGTGTCCGAGAGACACCAACCGGGCGATATCGGCGGGGTCGGTCGCAGGTGCGAGTCGCTCAGGCGGTCGAGAAGGCGTCCGGCGTGAGCGCGGCGCTGCAGATGACACAGCCGTTTTCGAGGAGGGCGTCGCGCATGGAGTCGTTGACCAGCATGGACTCCGCACACTCCGGGCAGACGAATGTGTAGTCCGCGCTGTCGCTCATGTGGTTCGTAGTACGCGTGGCACACGTATATGTAGCCTACTGTTTTTCGAACGCCCGGGGCGCGGTGGAGCGAACGTCCCAACCGGGCACAGAGAAGAATGGAACCTCACGCGGAACATGGAGCGAACGCCTCGGTCGAGGTCGGACTCCCGCAGATGGGACAGCCGCGTTCGAGGACCGCCGCACGCATCCCGTCGTTGACGGCGAACCGCTCACCGCACTGCGAGCACGTGAACTCGTAGTCGTCCGTCGGCGACGTGGCGCTCATCAGTCCACCTCCGGCGATGCGAGCGTCGCCGTCATCGCGACCGCCCCTCCTCGCCGTCTTCGCCGCCGTCGGTGGCGACCTGCCGGAACGCGAGCGACACGCCGGCGTCGTCGAACGAAACCGAGAGCGTGTCGAAGGTGGTCGCGAACTCCCGCGGGTGGTGCGTTGCGGTCTGAATCCGCAGTCGCTCGTCGAGGAGCGACGCCTCGGTGAGCAGGTCGAGTTTCCGGTAGACCGTCGACAGCGGCACGTCGCAGAGTTCGGCGCACTCCTGCGCGGTCCGCGGGGCCCCGTCGCAGGCGGCGAGGATTCGCCGGCTGTCGCCGTCGCTGAGCGCAGAGAGGACGGCCGACGGCTCCGCGGCGACCTGCTGGGGCCGGGTCAGGTCGAGCGTCGATGCACCACGGGCGGCGAAAGCGGAAGAGGAGTTCATACTTCGATAGACGACGGACAACGGGAGGTATCTCCGCCCGCGCTATCCGGGGAGGTTTAAGTACTCGACCCGTCTCCGGCTTCGAGTTGAGCCAGTCTGCGGCGCACCGCGGGGTTCGAACTCGGCGCGAGGATGAAGTGGCCCGCGCCCATCGTGAGGCTCCGCAGGTACCAGTAGACAGCGCGCTCGACCGGGCGGAACCGGCCGTCGGTCAGCGCGACCGCGCCGCGCCACGCGTTCCGCCGCCCCTCGCGGAGCGTGAAAAACGACAGCGCCTCGTCCAGCCGACCCAGCGACTCGTCGATGTCGGCGACGCCGTCGGCGTACCGCTCGGCGATGAGGTCCTGTTCCTCGTCGACGAGGCGGCGGAGGACCCGGTTGATGCGGCGGTGGTCGTCGTACTTCGCGGGGCGGTCGGGGTCGATGCCGACCTCGTGGAGCGCCAGCGCGAGGTCGTAGTTCACGTGCGCGTTGACGCCGAGCAACACGTCCTGCACCACGAGCGACTCCCCGGCGAGCGCCGTCTCGAAGGAGAGTTGCCACGGGTCGGGCACGTCGTCGTGGTCGCCGCGCTCGAAGGCGCGGAACGCCCGGCGGTAGTGGTCCGCGAAGGTAACGAGGTAGTCGGCGACCCACTCGGGGTCGGTGAACTCGCCGCCGCCGAGTCCGCGGTCGACCTCGGCGGTGACGCGGACGTAGATGGTCAGGAAGGCGGCGCGGCGGTCGCCGCGCTCGTACAGGAGCGATTCGAGCGCCGACAGCCGCTCGTGGGCGTCGGCCACGTCCCGGAACGGCGCGTCGACGAGTTCGAGAACCTCCTCGGTCGCGTCGCGGGCGACACCGGAGAGCGACGGATTCGGCGTCCGCACCGCGGCCGCGAGCTTTCTTCCCTCCTCGAACGTCGTCCGTCGCATGGGTTGGCCGTCCAGACGGTCCCGCCTTCGATAACGATACCGGCGCGCACGCGCTCGCGACCGAGAATCAGCGGGTGGGACGCTCACGCCCGGCGCTGGAGACCGGACCGGGAGTCGATACGAAGCTCCCACCCGAGGATGTCCTGCATCGGCTCCGTCTCCGAAAACAGAGTCGGATACCACGCGTTGTCTTCGAGCACGTCGTGGACGCGGTCCCAGTCGCCGTCGTCGACCCGGCGGAGTTCGCCGTCGACGACGACGCTCTCCCACTCGTCCCGCGAGGGGGCGTTCCAGACGGCGAAGCTCGCGCGGGCGGTCCGCTCGGCGAAGTCGGCCTTCTTCGAGGACTCGCCGGGGCGGAGGAAGACGAAGTAGAGTCGTCCCCGGTCGGCGTCGTAGCCGAACGAGAGGGGAATCCCGTAGGCGACGCCGTCGTCGGCGAGCGAGAGGACGCCGACGCCCTCCTCGCGGAGCAGGCGGTCTATCTCCTCCGACGGCATCTCGATTCGGTTGTGTTCGGCGAAGTCAGGGGCCATGGGAGATATACGCACGGAGATGACATAAGCCTGCCAGCGACCCGGAGACCGGCGACTAGCGACCGACGAGTGGCCGCCGCGGCGCTCGCTCGACCCCGACGCGCGACGCGGGGCTTATCCCCGGCGACGACGAACCGCGGGACGACATCCGGATGACGGTGAACACACTCCACCGGCCGACGCACCGCGACGCCCTCGTCCACCTCGAAGCCGCCTTCGAGCGCGACGACATGGTGACCGTGTTCGGTCGGTGCACGGTCGACTACGACGGCCGCGCGACGAGCGAACTCGGCCCCGGCAACCGGCTCGTCGTCCTGAAGCCGGACGGCTCGATTCTGGTCCACACGGACGAGAAACGGACGCCCGTCAACTGGCAACCGCCGGGGTGTACCCACTCCGCGAGCGTCCGCGACGGCCGGCTCCGGGTCCGGAGCACCCGCACGAGCCCCGACGAGCGACTCGACGTGCACTTCGAGCGCGTCGAGCAGTGTTCGGCCTACGCCGTGAACGACCGCAGCGACCTCGAACTGGTCGGCAGCGAGGAGGACCTGCGGCAGCACATCCTCTCGGACCCCGACATCCTCGAACCGGGCTTCGAGCCGCTCGAGACCGAGCGGCAGAGCGACGCGGGCGCAATCGACATCTTCGGCGAGGACGCCGACGGCGTCCCGGTCGTCGTGGAGTTGAAGCGCCGGCGCGTCGGCCCCTCGGCGGCGAGTCAGCTCCGACGGTACGTGGACGCGCTCCACCGGGAGTTCGGCGACGACGAGCCGGTTCGCGGCGTCCTCGTCGCTCCCTCGGTGACCGAGCGAGCGGCGGACATGCTCGACCGCGAGGGGCTGGAGTTCGTCGCGCTCGACCCCGAGACGGGCGAACCTCCGGTCGAGGAGGACGACGGCGAAAACAGCGGTTCAGACGGGGCCGAAGCGGAAGAAGACGGCGCGGCCGGCGACGAGGTCTAAATCAGTCCAGACCGGCGGCGGCGACGAAGTTCTCGACGGTCCGAGCGGCCGTCACGTCGTCGAAGTCGCGGTCGGCGCCACCGTCGGGCCAGCCGAAGTCGTCGGCGATGCGGTCGAGGAGGTCGGCCGTGAACTCGGGGTGGTACTGGACCGTCCAGACGGGCGCGTCCTCGTGGCGCGTCGCGAGGTGGTCGTAGTAGTCCGCGGCGGCGACGGTCTCCATGCGGTCGCCGGGGGCGACGACGTAGTCGCCGTGGACCATCGGAATGCGCCCGGAGACGCCATCGAACAGGGGGTCGTCGCCGAGGTCAACGTCGGCGATGCCGCGGCGCTGGTCGCCGGCCTCGACGGTGCCGCCGAGCGCGTCGTTGACGAGTTGGTGGCCGAAACAGACGCCGAGCGTGGGCAGTTCGCGGGCGACGAGGTCGCGGGCGAGCAGGCGAGCGTCGGCGAGCCACGGGCGCTCGTCGGCCTCGTAGACGCCCGCGGTGCTCCCGGTGAGCACGACGGCGTCGACGTTCGAGAGCGTCGGGAGGCCGTCGTTGGGGAGCGAGTGAACGGTCCCCTCGCGGCCGTCGAGGGCGAGGTCGGCGAGCGCGTCGGTGAAGTACGCGGGGCCGTCCGCAGCCATGCAGTCGCAGACGAGCAACATGGTCCGAACCGTAGCGACGGCGGCGCATAAGCGTGTCTCCCGGTCGAGGGGTCGACTCGCCCGCCGCCGGGGACCGGTGGGACTCGAATGCGGTTCGGTGGCCCATCGCGGCGAACCGACGTGCGAGCCCCTGACACGACCGCGGCGGGCGAATGAAGCTTCGAAGCGTTTTTAGCCCGCCTGACCCTTCGGTTTCACAAGTAACCATGTCAGACAAACCCGCCTCTATGTACCGGGAGATTACGAACCCGGCGTACACCCGACGCGAGTACATCACGGGTATCCCCGGTTCGAAGATCGCACAGCACAACATGGGCGACCTGCAGGCCGACCCCGAGGACTACCCCGTCCAGATCAGCCTGAAGGTCGAAGAGGAAGTGCAGATTCGCCACGGTTCGCTCGAATCCGCGCGTCTGTCTGCCAACCGCCTCATGCTCAAGCACGCGGGCGAAAAGCAGTACAAGATGATTCTGCGCAAGTTCCCGCACCACGTCATCCGCGAGAACAAGCAGGCGACCGGTGCGGGTGCGGACCGTGTCTCCGACGGGATGCGCCAGTCGTTCGGGAAGGTCGTCGGGACCGCCGCTCGCATCCCCAAGGGCGAGACGGTGTTCACCATCTACTGCGACGTCGAGGACGCCGCGACCGCGAAGGACGCCTTCCGCCGCGCGTACAACAAGATGTCGCCGCCGTGCCGCATCGTCGTCGAGCGCGGCGAAGAGCTGCTCGTCGCGTAAGTTCGCGACCTCGCGCCGGCGCGTGTTCGGAACGCGCCTCGCCTCGAACCCATCATTTTTCCCCCGGGACGTCACCTCGTAGCGTATGCTTCGGTTGGCGGTCACCACCTCCAGCGAGACGTTCGAGCGAATGCGCGGCCCGCTCGGCGACCGCGGCATCGACGTGGGTCACCTCCCCGCCGAGGGGTTCGCACTCGACCTCTCGACGCCGCCGGCCGAGTCGTTCGACGCCGGCTTCGTCTACCCCTCGCGTCCGATGGAAGGCGGCGTCGTCACCGCCAGACACGACATCCCGTGGGTGAACACGCGCGAAGACGTGCTCACCTCGCGGAACAAGGCGGGCGTCATCGCGACGCTCGAACGCGCCGGGGTGCCGGTTCCGCGGAGCGTCTACGTCTCCAACCCGGCCGACGAGTCCGACCTGCTCGACGCCGTCGAGTCCGCGGGTCTCGACTATCCGGTCGTCGTCAAGCCGAACTCCACGACGCGGGGCGTCGGCATCGCCAAGGCCCACGACCCGGACTCGCTTTCGGGGCACGCGGACGTGCTGAGCCTCGTCCACGACTTCCGGGCGACCGGCGACAAGTCGTTCCTGATTCAGGAGTGGCTGCCGGACGCCCGCGATTACCGAGCGATGGTGCTCGACGGCGAGGTGGTCGGCGCGGTGGAGCGCCGACTGACGGAGGGCGCGCGCGACGGCGGGCGCTGGAAGCACAACGTCCACCGGGGCGCGGAGGCGGTCGGGGCGGACCTCCCGAAGCGACACCGCGACCTCGCCGAAGCGGTCGCCGACGAGTTGGGCATCCGCTATCTCGGGGTTGACCTGCTGGAATCCGACGGCCGGGTCGTCGTCTCGGAGACGAACGCCCGGCCGACCATCGACGACGACGCGAAGTACGACGACGGCTTTTTCGACCGACTGGCGGCGCTCGTCGAGCGGGTCGCAAAGAAGTCCTGAGCGGGCCGCGCGAAGTCGAGTCGCTACTCGACGTCGATTGCGGCGGAGTCCTCGGCGCGGTCGAACGTGACCTGCAGGACGCCGTTGTTGAAGGTGGCCGATGCGGAGTGCTCGTCGACGCGGGCCGGGAGGCGGATGCGTTCGTCGTACTCGCGGCGGTCACCGGCGGCGCTGATAGTCAGCGTCTCACCGTCGCACTTGAGGTCGATAGCGTCTTTGTCGACGCCCGGGAGGTCCGCGACGAGTCGGAGTGTAGAGCCCTCATCGTACACGTCGATGTGGGTCTCGGAGGCGAATCCGGCGTCGCCTCCGGTCATGTCGTTCATCATCCGTTCGATTTCGTCGAAGATGTTGTCGAACGGGTCGTCGCGGTCGTCTCTGACCATGGGGGCCGCTATGAAATCGGAGGATAAAACGTTTCTGCCTGTGACAGTCACCTGGCAGCGAATCGCCAGTATTCGGCCGCGAGCGACCGTCTACGGACAGACAGTGCGTCCCCGTTCGGGCGTGTCAATTCTCGTCCGTGTCTGATTGGTTGTGTTTGTTTCTGTGTCAATATTGATTGCTGATGAAAGGTAACGTTCGATTCAGTCGGATTTACCGAAACAGATATACTCTTGCGCCCGGCATATCAATACGGATACTACTCGAACATGAGTGAAAAATCCTACCTCAGCGCGGGCGAGAACGTGGATGAATCGGACGTGGTGCGGGTGGCACTCAACGGCTTCGGCCGCATCGGCCGAAACATCTTCCGTGCCGTCCTCGACAACCCGAAGGTCGAACTGGTCGCCATCAACGACGTCATGGACTTCGACGACATGGCGTACCTCGCGAAGTACGACTCCGTCATGGGCCGACTCGACGGCGTCGAGCGCGACGGCGATTCGCTGTCCATCGGCGGCACCTCGGTGAGCCTCTACAACGTCCAGTCCCCCGCGGAGCTTCCGTGGGGCGAACTCGACGTGGACGTGGCGCTCGAATGTACGGGCATCTTCCGCACGAAGGAAGACGCCTCCGCACACCTCGAAGCGGGCGCGGACAAGGTCGTCATCTCCGCGCCGCCGAAGGGCGACGAGCCGGTCAAGCAGATCGTCTACGGCGTCAACCACGACGAGTACGACGGCGAGGACATCGTCTCGAACGCCTCCTGTACGACCAACTCCGTCACGCCGGTCGCGAAGGTGCTCGACGAGGAGTTCGGCATCGAGAACGGTCTCCTGACGACCGTCCACGCCTATACGGGCAGCCAGAACCTCATCGACAGCCCCCACGCGAAGCAGCGCCGCGGGCGCGCCGCCGCCGAGAACATCGTCCCGACGACGACCGGCGCGGCGCAGGCGGCCACCGAGATTCTGCCCCAGCTCGACGGCAAGCTCGACGGCATGGCGATTCGCGTCCCCGTGCCGAACGGCTCGCTCACCGAGCTCGTCGTCCGTCTCGAAGACAAGCCCTCCGTCGAGGAGATCAACGACGCCTTCCGCGCCGCGGCCGACTCCGGCCCGCTCGCGGGCGTCCTCGGCTACACGGACGACGAAGTCACCTCGCGTGACATTCTCGGCCTGCCGTTCTCCAGCACCGTCGACCTCAACACGACCAACCAGGTCAACGACGGCGGCCTCTACAAGATACTGACGTGGTACGACAACGAGTACGGCTTCTCCAACCGGATGCTCGACGTCGCCCACTTCGTCACCCACCAGTAGACGCCCCCACGAATCGCCCGCCCTTTCAGCGCGACTTACCCACCACTAAGTAATTCCTCTACGTTCTTCCACCCGATGTTCAAGACCCTCGATGACCTCGACCCGGAGCAGCGCGTACTCGTCCGACTCGACCTCAATTCGCCGGTCGAAGACGGCGAGGTCCAAGACAACCGACGGTTCGACCGCCACGCGGAGACCGTCCGCGAACTCGCCGAGGCCGGCCACCGCGTCGTCCTCATGGCCCACCAGGGCCGTCCCGGCGACGACGACTTCGTCTCGCTCGAACAGCACGCCGACATCCTCGGGAGCCACATCGACCGCGACGTGGGATTCGTCCCCGACACGTACGGCGACGCGGCCATCGCCGCCATCGACGCGCTCGAAGCCGGCGAGGTGCTTCTCCTCGAAAACACGCGGATGTGCGACGAGGAACTCCCCGAGGAGGACCCCGAGGTCAAGGCCGACACCGAGTTCGTCCGAACCCTCGCCGAGCACGTCGACGCCTACGTCAACGACGCCTACTCGGCGGCCCACCGCTCGCACGCTTCGCTGGTCGGCTTCCCGCTCGTGCTCCCCGCCTACGCGGGCCGCGTGATGCAGACCGAGTACGAGGCGAACTCCTCCATCGCCACCCGCGAGTTCGACGGACAGGTGACGATGGTCGTCGGCGGGACGAAGGCCACCGACGTCATCGACGTCATGAACAACCTCGGCGACAAGGTCGACCAGTTCCTCTTAGGCGGCATCGCCGGCGAACTGTTCCTCCGCGCCGCCGGCAACGACGTTGGCTTCGACCTCGAGGGCATGGACTTCTTCGACGACCAGTGGGAGACCAATCGCGAGACCATCGAGTCGCTGCTCGACGAGCGCGGCGACCAGATTAAGCTCGCCGTCGACCTCGCCTACGAGGACGAGACCGACGACCGCGGCGAAATCGCGGTCGCCAACATCACGGAGAAGGACCGCGCCTACCTCGACGTTGGCTCGATGACGGTCGACGAGTACGACCCCATCATCCGCGACTCCGAGGCCGTCTTCGTGAAGGGCGCGCTCGGCCTGTTCGAAGACGAGCGCTTCGCGGTCGGCACGACCGGCGTCCTCCGCGCCATCGCCGAGACCGACTGCTTCTCCGTCGTCGGCGGCGGCGACACCTCCCGCGCCATCGAGATGTACGGCATGGACGAGGACGACTTCGGCCACGTCTCCATCGCCGGCGGCGCGTACATCCGCGCGCTGACCGGCGCGCCGCTCGCCGGAATCGAGGCGCTGACGCAGGACTGAAGCCGCGTAGCGTCACCCGTCTCTCTTCTCGGCGAACACGCCAGCCGCGCCATCGACGAGAATCGCGACGCCGCCCGCGAAGACCAACAGCGTGAGGAGTCCGCCGACGGCGTTGTCGTCGGGGAAACTTCCCGAGGCGCGAACCGCCAGCGTCCACCCGGCGCTGAACGCCGCGTAGCCCGCCATCGCCGCGCCGACGGCGACGTTCGTTCCGCCACCGAGCGTCACGCTGAGCGCCGGCAACCCGACTGCCCCGGCGTCGTCGGCGGTCTCGGCGGAGCCGTCAGTCTCGCTCGCGTCGCCGTCGGTGCCGTCTCGTTCTGACACGCCCCGAACGGGGACCGCGCGGGCCATAAGTGTCACCCAACGTTGATAGCCGACGCCGCCGAACCGACGCGCATGAAACTCGGCGTCGTCTCCGACACGCACGACAACCTCGATTACGTCGAAGCCGCGGTCTCGCACTTCGAATCTGAGGGCGTGGACGCGGTCGTCCACTGCGGCGACATCGTCGCGCCCTTCTCGGCTGCGCCGTTCGACGCGGACTTCGACTTCCACGCCGTCCGCGGCAACAACGACGGCGAGTGGGCGCTCCGCGAGGCGGTGGAATCGTTCGGCACCTACCACGGTGACTTCGCACACCTGACGCTCGGCGGCCAAGAGATAGCGGTCTACCACGGCACCGAGGCCGGACTGGTCGACGCGCTCGTCGAGTCCGAAACGTACGATTTCGTCCTGCGCGGCCACACCCACGAGAGCGTGGTCGAACACCGCGGGGCGACGACGCACATCAACCCCGGCGGCCTGCCGATTCCCGGCGCGGACGACGAGTTCCACGTCGCCGTCGTGGACCTCGACACCGGGAACGTGGCGTCGCGGTCGCTCTGAGCGTCAAGCGAGTGGGCGGCCCGTTCAACGCCTATTATTAGCGGTTTGTTGTGTGAAACAGCCGCTCAGTAGAGAGCGCGAATTCAGCAGTTGGCCCGAGCCACGAGCAAGGTTCTTCACCGCTTCGTGTCAAGCGCAAATTGCGATAATGTGGCTCTGTTGAAATCCTTCAGCGTTGACATTGCAGAGAGCGCTCTTTCTGGCTAGTTTCCGTGAATCACAGTGAAAACTAGTCTCTCAACAAATCGCAAGACGGCAAGAGGGTTTCAACAGAGCCGATAATGTTCAATTTCATCTGGCAAAGCACTCTCTTCAGCGTTCGTCGATTGATTTTCTGTCTAGTCATCACCGTCTTTGTCGTGGCTACTGACGTACTCTTCATCCACCTCAAAGACATCCAGACGGCTGCTGACTTTGCTACCGAGGTCGTAATCTACACGCTCGGGTTCTATGGTGGCTTCACAATCATGGCCTTGTTCAACCAGCCCAGCGATAACCAGTAGTTGACCGACTTGCGCTCTGTACTGACCGGACAGAGTCAGAATACACCTCCCGCTAAGGATTCCAAGGAGCCGAGTGGGTGGAAAAGCCGCGACCGCACCGAGCCGTACCAAACCGAACCGCACCCCACCGAACTGAGCAGTCGATTCGCGACTAGTCGTCGGCGAACTCCGCGCGCGCCTGCTCAGCGAATCCGGACGGACTACCGGAGATACCGATACCGAGCGTCTGGTCCGTGAGTTCCATGCTCGTCTGCTGGTCTTCGGTGTCGAACATCGCGCGGATAGCGTCGACGTTCTCGGGAATCACGTCGGACTGCTGGTGGATGGCCTGGAACAGATAGAGGTCGCGGCCGTTGACGCCGATGGACTCGCCCCACACGCAGTTCTCCCACATGTCGCCGCGCGGGCGGCCCGCGTCGAGCGCGAAGTCCATGAGCTTGCCCGCGCCGTCGATGCCCATCCCCTCCGGGATGACGTAGACGCGGTTCTCGCCTTCGAGCAGTTGTCGGACGTGCGCGCCGGTCACGTCGTCTTCGAGCGTGACGTTGAGCGCGTGGACGTGCATCAGCGTCGCCGGGACCTTCAGCCCGAGCGTGTCGATTTCGAGGTCCGGGAAGATGGTCTTCACGTCGGGGCCGTGGTGCGAGGGAATCTTGATGGGGTTCGGGAGAATGTCGTTTATCGGCCCGCGGGAGTTCTGACCGGGGTCGCCGCCGCGGCGGACGAGCGTCGCCCGGACCTTCTCGACGCCGTACTCGGCTTCGAGCGGCGCGATGATGCGCGAGAGACCGGTCGTGTTACAGGAGACGACGCGGACGTAGTCGGCGTCGCGGGCGGCGTCGAAGTTGGCCCGCGCGTTGAAGCTCACGTCGGCCACGTCGGCGTCTTCGCCGCCCTGGAAGATGGCGGGCGTGTGGTGCGTCTCGTACAGTTCGCGGTTCTCTGCGCCGATGCCCGACGGCGTGCAGTCGACGATGATGTCCGCCTTGGCAACCAGTTCGTCCACCTCGCCGGCGAGGTCGACGCCGGCCTCGGAGAACAGCGGCGAGCGTTCGGGAATCGCGGCGTACATCGGGTAGCCGCGTTCGCCCGCGGTGTGCGCTTCGAAGTTGGGCTGGGTCTTGGCCACGCCGATGAGTTCCATGTCGGGCTGCGCATCGACCGCGTCGGCGACGCGCTTTCCGATTGTGCCGTAGCCGTTGACACCCACTCGTATCATGGGTGACAAACGACCGGGGCCGACTATAGTTATTTCGATGGTTAATACTTAGAAATTAACTCTCGGGCGAGTGAGTCCCTCGATTACCTCCGAGGCGAGTGAAACCGCCGATTCGGGGCGGCGGGGCGGGAACCGAACGCGAGGGGGCAGATGGGAACGCCTAACAGCGCCGCCGGCGCAGGTTCCCCCATGCCCGAATCCGACGCAGACCTCCGCGCCGCCAGCGAGACGGCGGTCCGCCAGTGTCTCGACCTCCAGCCCGACGAGTCGCTCGTCGTCGTCACCGACGACAAACGCGAGCGCATCGGCGAGGCGCTCTACGAGGTCGCCAGCGAGGTGACCGACGACGCCACAATCGTCCGCTACCCGCCGGGCAACCAACACGGCGAGGAGCCGCCCGCGCCGGTCGCCGCCGCGATGCGGTCCTGTGACGCCTTCCTCGCGCCGACGACGAAGAGCCTGAGCCACACCCGCGCCCGCGGCGACGCCTGCGACGCCGGCGCTCGCGGCGCGACGCTTCCGGGAATCACCGAGGAAGTGTTCGTCACCGGCCTCGACGCCGACTACGACGCCATCTACGACCACAGCGCGGCGATGCTCGACGCCGTCGGCGACGCCGACGAACTCCGCGTCACGACCGAGAAGGGCACGGACATCACGTTCGTCCGCGGCGACCGCGAGTGGCTCGCCGACACCGGCGCAATCGCAGACGCCGGCTCGTTCTCGAACCTCCCCGCGGGCGAAATCTTCCTCAGCCCCGCGTCCGCGACGGGCACCTACGTCGTCGACGGGACGATGATGCCCCACGGCCTCCTCGACGAGGGACAGGAACTCCGCTTCGAGGTCGAAGACGGCTACGTCACCGAGATTTCCGACGACGACATTCGCGAGCAGGTCGAGGCCGCCGCAGAGGAAGTCGGTCGGGACGCCTACAACCTCGCCGAAATCGGCATCGGAACCAACGTCGGCGTGACCGACCTCGTCGGCTCCGTCCTGCTCGACGAGAAGGCCGCGGGCACGGTCCACATCGCCATCGGCGACGACGCCGGCATCGGCGGCGACACCGACGCGCCGCTCCACCTCGACGGCATCATCCGCGAGCCGACGGTGTACGCCGACGGCGAGGAAGTCGACCTGCCGCAGCCCTGAGCGGGTTCGCGCCGCGACCGCGGCCGGCCGTTCGGTTCGCCGAACGGGCGTCCTGCCACCGACTCTCACGCCGAAACGGAGAAAGGCGGCTTTTTACGGCCTGATGGGCTAGCGACCCGTATGAGCCTACCCGACGCCGGCGAGCGCGTCCCCCTCTCCTGTCCGACGTGTTCGCCCGACGAACCCACCGTTCACGAGGTGCTGAAGCCCGGCGGTCACTCGACCGTCCGGTGTACCGAATGCAGCCACGTCCACAAGGAGAACGTCGAGATTCCCGACGAAACCGAGATGAACGTCGTGGTCTCGCAGGACGGCGACTCCGTCTCGACCGAAGTGCCCGTGCCGGTCGGCACGACCATCGAGGTCGGCGACGAGTTCATCGTCGACACGCCCGAGGCGATTCAGCTCGTGCGCATCACGGGCATCGAAGTCGGCCCCGAACAGCGTGCCGACGAGGCCGAAGTCGCGGACGTGAAGACCGTCTGGACCCGCGTCGTCGACAACGTCGCGGTCAACGTCACCATCCACCCGAAGGACGGCAAGCGCGAGGACACCCGCAGCGTCACCGTCAACGTCCCCGGCGACTACGAGTTCGTCGTCGGCGAGACGGAGGCGTTCGGCGACGAGGAGGTCGAAATCGAAGGACTCGTCGTCCGCTCGGACGCCCCGGAGTACCGCCACGGCAAGCTCGACCACCCCGGCGACATGGTGTACGCGAAGGACGCGAAACGCGTCTACGCCCGCGACCAGAGCTCGGCGGCGTGGTCGGCCTGGTAAGACGGAACCGAGCCACTCCGACCCGCCGACGAGCCGTTCCGCCCGCCCAACACACGACCTTTTGTCTCCCGACCCGTCGGTGCGACCATGCCTACCCGCGACCGGTCGCAGTCGTCGGTCGAATCGCTCGCGCTCCTATGGGCCGCCCGCGAGAGCGGGGTCATCGACGCGCTCACGACGAGCGCCGGCACCGCCGAGGCCGTGGCCGAGACCGCCGGTATCGACCCCCGAGCCGCCCGCATCACCGTCGAGGCGCTGGCCGCGATGGGCTTCATCAAACGCGTCGGCGACGAGTACGAGATAACCAACCGCGCGCTCGGCTTCCTCGCCAAGCGCGACGTTCGCTCCATCGGTCGCCTCCCGCACGCGCTCGACCGCTTTTCGCTCTCCGCCGACCTCCCGGAGACGATGGCGTGCGGGGAGTCGCCCGCGTTCCCGGACGACTGGCTTCGGAACCGGCTCGGCGCGCACGACGCCGCCGAGGAGTCGGTCGTCCGCGCCTGCGTGACCGCCGCGGTCCGCGAGGCCCCCGACGCGACGCGCGTCCTCGACCTCGGCGGCGCGTCGGGCGTCTTCGCCCGCGAGTTCGTCGCCCGCGGCCGCGACGTGACGCTCGTCGACGACGCGGACACCGTTGAGGTCGTCCGACCGCTCCTCTCGCGCGCCGGCGTGGACCTCGTCGCGGGCGACCCGACCGACCCGCCGGCGTCGGGATTCAGCCTCGTCTTCGCCGGCGACGCCTTCGCCGGGCGCGACCCGGACGGCGCACGAGCGCTCGTCGCTGGCGCGCACGACGCCCTCGAACCCGGCGGTGCGGCGGTGTTCGTCGATAGTCTCCACGGGCGCTGTCCGACCGAGGCGACCGCGGGGCGGGCGGTGGACGCGCTCGCCACCGGTCGCGGCGACCTCCACGACGAGCCGACGGTTCGCTCGTGGGTCGAATCGGCCGGATTCGGCGGCTGTACGGTCCGAGACGTGCCGGGGACCGACATGCAGGCGGTCGTCGGCGAGCGTGCGGTTGATTAGGACCGACCTCCGAGTTCGGCTATGGACAACTCGGTGCTGCGCGACGACATGGTCGACGGCCTGGAGCACTCGCTGGAGTCGCTCCCGGAGGCCGTCTCCATCGCCATGCGCAGCGTCCCGCGACACGAGTTCGTCACCGACTCGCCGTATCAGAACCGCCCGACCGAGCACCGCGACACGAACACGACCATCCTCGCGCCGACGACGGTCGCGCGCCTCCTCTCCGCGCTCGACCCCCAGCCGGACGACGAGGTGCTCGTCGTCGGCGCGGGCGTCGGCTACACCGCCGCAGTCCTCGCCGAAATCGTCGGCGACGCTCACGTCCACGCGGTCGACATCACGCGCTCGCTCGTCTACGAGGCGCGCGAGAATCTCCAGCGCGCCGGCTACGGCGGCGTCCTCGTGGACTGCCGCGACGGCGCGGAGGGGCTGGCCGACTACGCGCCCTTCGACCGCATCCTCGTCGAGGCCTCGGCGGTCCGCCCGCCCGCGCGACTCCTCGCGCAACTCGCCGACGACGGCCGACTCGTCATGCCGAAAGGCGTCGGCGAGCAGACGCTCGTCGCCGTCGAGGACGGCGAGGTGGCCGAATCGTTCGGCCCGCTGTCGTTCAAACCGCTGCTCGTGGACGGCGAGCAGACGGGGAGCATCGTCAGAAACCGGACGCGACGCGAGGACCCCGAGTACGAGGGCCGGGGCTGGCACGCCGGCCACGGCTGGGAACAAGACTGGATAGACTGGGGCGGTCGCGGGTAGAGTGAGGCGAAAGCGGGACGCTCCGACGCGTCGGCCGGCGCGACAGTCACGCTTCTCCGGGCGCGGGAATCACCAACCTACGATTTAGCTACGGAGCGCGTAGTTAGAGCCGGTGAATTAACCATGGAAAAGAACGTCGGCGGCTACGACCGTATCGCGCGCGCCGTCCTCGGACCGGTGCTCATCGTCGTCGGGGCGGCGAGCCTCGCGGGCTTCCTGACCATCGCGGCCGGAACCCTCGGACTCGTCGTCGCGGTTGCGGCGCTCCTCGTCGGGGCTGTCCTCGCGACCACGGCGGTCACCCAGAAGTGCCCGCTGAACGACCTGCTGGGCTTCAACACCTACGAGGGCGCGAAGACGACCGAGACCGAATCCGCGGGCAAGCCCCGCGTGCAATAATCATTTTCGAGTGGGCCGCGAGTGTCGCCCCGTGTTTCGATGTGTGAACCACGCAAGCGGACGCCTCGCAGCCAGACCCTATTATCAAAACAGATATCCCGCGGGAAACACCTTTCTCGCCCCTCCCGAGACCAGGAGTAGCGATGACGCCACCACTCCCGACGCGGGAACAGCTCCCGGACGACCTCCTCGAACGGGCCAACTGGGTCGGGTGGCGAACACAGACGCGCAGTGGAGCGGAAACGACGGTTCTGAAGGACGCGACCGGCGGGCCCGCGTCGGTGACCGACCCTTCGACGTGGACGACGTTCGACGAAGCGCTCGCGTCCGCGCGGGACGGCCCCACCGACGGGGTCGGGTACGTTTTCACCGACGACGACCCGTTCGTCGTCGTCGACATCGGCGAGTGCCGCGACAGCGAGACCGGCGCGACCGAGCGCTGGGCGTGGGAACTCGTCGACCGCCTCGACTCCCGCACGGAGGTAACGCCCTCGAGGACGGGGTATCGCGTCCTCGTCCGCGGGACGCTTCCGTCGGGGGGCGACCGAACCGGGAACCTCGAACTCTCGGACGGTGCGGGCTTTTTCCCCGTGACCGGCGACCGTCTCGAGGGCACGTCCGCGGCGATTGCCGAGCGGAGCGACGTGCTCGCGGCGATTCACGGCGCGTACTTCGAAGCCGACCCGGAACCCTCGCCGACCCCGGCGGTCGAGTCGGTCGCTCCGGATTCGCCCGAAACGCCCGTCGACGCACGTCTCGACGAGGTGAGCGGTCCGAGCAACGACCTCGCGGACGACGAGGTTATCGACCGCGCTTCGACCGCCGTGAACGGCGTGAAGTTCACCCATCTGTGGCGGGGAGACACGAGCGGCTACGACGACCGCGACGAGGCTGACGCGGCGCTGTGTTCGATTCTCGCGTTCTGGACGGCCGGCGACGCGCGCCAGATGTGCCGCCTGTTTCGGGACTGCGGGCTCTTTCGGCCGAAGTGGGACGAGGTGGCGCACGCGGACGGGTCGACCTACGGCGCGAAGACGGTCCACCGCGCGATTCGAGAGACGAGCGAGTTCTACGACCCGTCCGGCTGGTCGAGCGCGGTTCGGCCCGCGGCGACGCCCACGGACGAGGACCGACGGGGTGACAGCCGGTCCGACAGCGCGCTCGACGGACAGTCCGACGACCCGGGGAGTGAACCGCGGGGACCGCCGCCGACCACCGCGTCGCCGGTCGGCGAGCGCGAAGCGTTCGACCGCTTCAGCGAGCTCCGGGCGCGGCTCGACGAGGCTGTCGACGAGAACCAGCGACTCCGCGACGAGCTCGACGCGGAGCGCGAGCGACGACGCGACCTCGAAGCCCGGAGACGCGGCGGCGGGGACGGAGAGAGAGACGAAAAAGCGGGGCGCGGGTGGTCGCTGTTCGACTGGCTTCGGTCGTGAGCGACGCTACGTTAGCTGTGTTCTGAGCGAATTCACGATTTGAGTCCGCTTCCGGTGAGCGGTACGACCACGTCGGCGTCGCGGTCGAGGACGCCCGAGAGCCGCAGTTCGCGGAGCGCCGCGGGCGCGACGGCGCAGGTCGGTTCCGTGTAGAAGCCGTGGCGATGGAGCCTGTCGAGTTCGTCTTCGACCGCGTCGGACGAGAGCGCGATGGCGTCACCGCCGGTGTCGTCGAGCGCCTCGTGAATCTCGGCCTCGCGGACGGGGTCGAGAATCTGGATGCCGTCGGCCACGTCGTTCGTCTCGTCGGGCGTGTGGTGGCGGGCGTCGGCGATGGGCGAGTAGCCGGCGGCCTGCGCGCCGTACAGTTCGGGTATCCGGTCGGTCCAGCCCGCTTCGTAGAGCGCACGGAAGCCGCGGTACGCGCCGAGGAAGAGCGTCCCGTGGCCGAGCGGCGTGACGACCGCGTCGGGAACCGACCAGTCGCGCTGGGCGGCGATTTCGTAGGCGACGGTGGCCGTCCCCGAGAAGAAGGCGGGGTTCCACGCGTGGCTCGCGTACCACGCGTCGTCGGCCTCGACGGCCTCGACGCAGGCGTCGGTCACGTCCTGTCGAGTGCCTTCGATGCGGACCGGTTTGGCGCCGGCGCGCTCGATGGCGCGGACCTTCGAGGGCTTGACCGACGCGGGCACGTAGATCTCGGCGTCGATGCCGGCGCGGGCGGCGTAGGTCGCGACGGCGGCCCCCGCGTTGCCCGACGAGTCCTCGACGACGCGCTCGACGCCGAGTTCGGAGGCGAGAGAGAGCATCGTCGTCGCGCCGCGGTCCTTGAACGAACCGGAGGGAAAGACGTACTCCAGTTTGAACGAGGCCTCCCACTCGGCGGCGTCGACGAGGGGCGTCATCCCCTCGCCGAGGGTCGCGTGCGGCTCGGTCGGAAGGAACTCGTCGAACGCCCAGAGCCCGTCGCGGTAGTCGAGGTCGGCGTCGCCGGGGGCGGCCGCCGACGGCGTCGGGTCGGACGCGAAGTCCAGCGGCTCGCCGCAGGTGCAGCGCCAGCGCCACGCGTCGTACGTCTCGCCGCAGGCGTCGCACGCGAGCCGGAGCCGAGCGGGGAGGTCGTGTGATGTCGTCATGGGAAGTGAGGTGGGTGTGGGGTGGGTGTAGGGTGGGTGTGAGGTGGTTCGGGTGAAGTGAGCCAGCAGTCAGTACGTGTCGAGGTCGATGCCGACCGAGCAGACGTACTCGCCGGAGGCGACCTGCGGGAGGCGGCGCGCCCGCCAGAAGATGCCGTCGTGGTCGGCGGTGACGCGGGCTTTGAGCTTCCCGAACACGTCCGTCACTTCGAACACCACGTCGCCGGCGGAGACCCGCTCGCCGAGGTCGCGCTTGAACCGGACGAGGCCGCCGACCGGCGAACCGTACTGGTCGAAGCCGCGGGCGCGGGTCTGGGCTTCGAGCTCCACGTCGCCGTCGAGGAAGTCGTAGCCGCGGAGGACGTTGTAGACGCCGCGGACGCCCTTCTCGATGCTCTCTTCGTCCCAGCCGACACAGCCGCCGAGTTCGGGGTCGATAGTCGGGATGCCGGCGTCCGGGCCGGCGCGGGCGAGCTGGCCGTCGGGGCCCTTCTGGTCGAGGACGTAGCCGCAACCGAACGTCTTGGCGAGTCGGAGGCACTTGGCGTGCATCCGGTGGTGACGGCCGCAGCGGACGCGGACCTCGTCTATCATCTGGCTCGTCGAGCCTTGGTGGAGGTCGACGATGAGGTCGGCGTCGCGGGCGGCGGCGAACGTCGCGGCCGCGGTGCGCTCCGAGGAGGTGCCGCGCTCGTCGCCGGGGTACGCCCGGTTCATCTTCGTGTCGTCTATCGGGTTGCGGTGCTGTGCGACCTGAAAGGCGTGGTAGTTGACGATGCCGACGACGAGAATCGTGCCGGAAATCTCCGCGGGGTCGAGCTGCGGGACGACCCGCTGGATGACGCCGACGCCGTTGAGTTCGTCTCCGTCCGAGGCCGCCTGCATGTAGAGCGTCTTGCCCGACGACGCGCCGTTGATGACGGCGACGGGTAGGCCGACGCTCCCGCCGTCGCGGGACTCGCCGACTTCGAGACGGCCCACGTCCATCTCCCCGGGGGCCGCACTCGCCGTTCCCAAGGTAATCATATCGCCAACCTCGGACCCGCCTCCCTTTAGGGGTTCGGTCCGCTGACCCCCCGAGGAAAGCGTTGCCGCTATGGTCTCGCGGCCGCTACCGGCGACCGTGACAGACGACGTTCCCGAACGGCCGCCGACGGGGGGACTGGTACAGGCGCTGGACGTGCCACGAAACGCCGCTATCGGGGCGGCCGTCGGCCTCGCGTTGGCCGTCGTCGCCTACCTCTTTCGGGTCCTCGAACTGTTCGGCCCGTTCGCCGGCACCCGCGAGTATCCGATACTCGGCCCCGAGGGCTGGTTCCTCATCCTCGCGTTCGTCCTCGCCTCCGCGACGGCGCTGCTCGTCGCGACAGTGCTCACGCTCGTCTCGGCGTATCGACTGAGTAAAACGCTCTGAGCCGTCGGTTCGGTCGGTTCCGACAGTTCGTCCTCGGCCTACTCGTCGAACTCGCGCTCGTCGCCGACGAGTTCGCCCAGTCGCTCCGCGCCGGCTCTGGTCCCTTTCGCGATGATGAGGTCGCCGCCGTGGAGCCGCGTTTCCGACCCCGGCGAGACGACCCACTCGCGGCCGCCGGCCCGGCGGACCGCGATGACGCGCATCCCCGTCTCGGTCTTGACGCGCCGGTCGCCGAGGGTCGCCTCCGCGAGGTCGCTCCGGGGGGCGACCCGCAGGCGGATGATGACCTCGTCGGACTCCTTGACCGCGGCGGCGACGACCGGGTGGGCGTCGATGCCGCGGAGGACGCCCTCGGCGATTTCGAGCGCGGCGTCGGAAATCATCTCGGTCGCGCCCGCGAGTTGGACGAGTCCGCGGAGCGAGACAGGGTCTTCGACGCGGCTCGCCGCGCGGAGCGTCCACGCCTCGAACCGGGACTTGAGCGCGTCCACCTCGGCTTCGAGCTCCTCGACCTCCTCGGCGACGCCCTCGCTGTCGAACAGCACCGCGCCGTAGGCGAGGTCGACCGCGAGTTCGCTCATGTCTTTCATCAGGACGATGGAGTCGACGGCGCGTTCGAGGTCCTCGATGGTCGACTCCGGCACGTCCGGCGGGTCGTACCGGAGGCCCGTGGCGGCCTCGTGGACGGTCTGAAGGCCGTCGTCGCGGCCGCGGAGGAGGAGCACGTCGTCGGCGCGGAGCGCGGTCTCGTGGTCGGGGTTCGTCACCCACTCGCCGGCGCGGTGGATGGCGACGACGCGGACGCCCGTCTCGGTCTCCATGTTGATGTCGCCGAGCGTGCGACCCGCGTACGGCGACTCGTCGGTGAGTTCGCACCGGATCGTCGTCTCGACCGCCTCCGGAAGCGCCGCGCGGATGGCGTCCGGGAGGCCGATGTCCTCGATGACGACCTTGGCGATGTCGCCCGCGGCGTCCGAAATCTTCTCCGCCGCGCCGACGACGCCGAGGACGGGAGCGAGTTCCTCCGCGTCTTCGGGGCTGCGGGCGGCCATCATCAGGCTCATGCGCGCCTGTAGTTGGAGGATGTCCATCCGCTCTTCGAGGTCGAGAACCTCGGCCGCGAGGTCCTCGTTGCCGTGGAGGACGGCGGAGTACGAGAGGTCGATGAGTAACTCCGCGGTGTCTTTCATCTCGGCGAGGACGGCCTTGACGCTGACAGGCTCGTACTCGATGTCCTCCGGATTCATGCGCCCGCCTTCACGACGGGACGGCAAAAGGCTTGCCAGGAGTAGTGGTGCCACCGTAGTTCGAGAGAACTACGTCGCCGGCGCATATGACTTCGTGGGTCGCCAGAACGGCGCGCGCGGCGCTCTCGGGAGCCCCCGTATAAGGGGACCAAAAATAACGACAATTGTCGAACACTATTTTAGACACCGACTTCCCACGAAATCGGCAGACGGGGCTGCCGTTGTATGTGTATGGCGGTCGATAACATATGAGTGAAAACGATAACGCTTTTTTGATATGGTAGGCAACGTTCTGGGTATGTCAGGCGAACTGAAGCGGGGGCTGGAAGGTGTGCTGGTCACCGAATCGAAACTCAGCTTCATCGACGGCGACGCGGGACAACTCGTTTACTGCGGTTACGACATCGAAGACCTCGCACGGGACGCAAGTTACGAGGAAGTACTCTATCTCCTGTGGCACGGAGCGCTTCCGACGGGCGAGGAACTCGACGCGTTCTCCGACGAGCTCGCGGCCCACCGCGACCTCAACGACGGCGTCCTCGACGTGGCACGCGAACTCGCCGAACAGAACGAGTCGCCGATGGCGGCGCTCCGAACGCTCGTCTCGGCGATGTCGGCGTACGACGAAAACGCCGACTTCGAGGACGTGACCGACCGCGAGGTCAACCTCGAGAAGGCAAAGCGCATCACGGCGAAGATGCCGTCGGTGCTCGCGGCCTACGCCCGCTTCCGTCGCGGCGACGACTACGTCGAACCCGACGAGAGCCTGAATCACGCGGCGAACTTCCTCTACATGCTCAACGGCGAGGAGCCGAACGAGGTGCTCGCCGAGACGTTCGACATGGCGCTCGTGCTCCACGCCGACCACGGACTGAACGCCTCGACCTTCTCCGCGATGGTCACGTCCTCGACGCTCTCTGACCTCTACAGCGCAGTCACGTCCGCAATCGGCACGCTCTCGGGGTCGCTCCACGGCGGCGCGAACGCGAACGTCATGCGGATGCTGAAGGACGTCGACGACAGCGACATGGACCCGACCGAGTGGGTCAAAGACGCCCTCGACCGCGGCGAGCGCGTCGCCGGGTTCGGCCACCGCGTCTACAACGTCAAGGACCCCCGCGCGAAGATTCTCGGCGCGAAGTCCGAGGCGCTCGGCGAGGCCGCCGGCGACATGAAGTGGTACGAGATGTCGGTCGCCATCGAGGAGTACATCGGCGAGGAGAAGGGCCTCGCGCCGAACGTGGACTTCTACTCCGCGTCGACGTACTACCAGATGGGCATCCCCATCGACCTCTACACTCCCATCTTCGCCGTCTCGCGCGCCGGCGGCTGGATTGCGCACGTCCTCGAACAGTACGAGGACAACCGCCTCATCCGGCCCCGCGCCCGCTACACTGGCGAGAAGGGTCTCGACTTCCCGTCGGTCGACGAGCGATAGGCAGCGAGTCAACGAGTCGCACGCGACTTTTTCCCGTTCCCCGTCTCCCGGAGCGACGCGTCGTCCCCCGCGGTCGCCCCGTTCCTCGCTTCCGCGTTCTCCGCGCCGTTCCGCGTCGCCGGTTCCGTCTCGCGGTCAGTCGTCTTCGCCCGCGTCGTCGACGCCGACGCTTCCGCGTTCGACCATGAGCGAGTCGGCGTGGCCCGCCCAGTCGGCGTAGTAGAACGCGACGAGCGCGAACAGCCCCATCCACGTGAACGACAGGACGATGCCGATGCGTGCGCCGAGCGGGCCGTAGTCGAACACCTCGACGAGCAGGTAGGACGCGCCGACGAAGAAGCCGAACACCCCGGTCAGTCGAGCGACGAAGGGGATTCGCGTCGCGCCCGCGCCCTGCAGCGACCCGGAGAGACCGACGAAGAGCGCCAGTCCCGGCGCGGCGAGGCCGTAGGCGACGGCGAACTTCACGGCCCATTCGAGGTCCGCGCCGCCGCCGGAGCCGACGAGGCCGACGATGGGCTCCGTGAACGCCGCGAGGAAGAGCCCGATACCGCCGACCGTGACGACCGACAGGAGCGCCACCGCCCCGCCTTGATACCGCGCGGTCTCGCTGTCGCCCGCTCCGAGCGCCTGCCCGACGAGGACGCTGGCGGCGACGTTGTAGCCGCGCGCCAGCGGGCTGGCGACCTGCTGGTAGACCCGGCGGCCGATTTGGAAGCCGGCGTTGACGGCGTCGCCGAAGCCGAGGAGCAGGGCGTTGAACGGGAACTCGGCGAGTTCGGCGGCGAGGCCCTCGCCGACCCGCGGGGTGGCGATACGCACGAGTTGGCTGGCGACCGTCCGGTCGCGGGGCCGAACCAGCGAGGTCGGCGACGCGGGTCGGGCGAGCGCGGCGAGGAGCAGTCCCGCCGAGAGGACGTTGGCGGTCGAGGTCGCGAGTCCGACACCCAGCACGCCGAGCGCGGGCAGGCCGACGAGGCCGAAGCCGAGACCGACCGACAGACCGATGTTGACGACGTTGGCGAAGACGTTGACCAGCATCGGCGTCCGGGTGTCGCCGACGCCCTGAAGCGACCGCGAGCCGACGAGCGAGACCAACCGGGCGGGCGAGGTGGCGAAGATGACCGCGAGATACGTCGTGCCCAAGGCGACCGCCCTGTCGCTCGCAGGGAACGCGCCGATGGCGGCCTCACCCAGCGTGAACCCGAAAATCAGGAACGGGATGCCAGCGAGGAACGCGAGGAGGAGCGCCGTCGAGATGGCCTCACTCCGGTTGGCGTCCGCGCCGCTCCCCGTGTCCTGACTGGAGAGCGCGATTGCGCCGCCGCCGAGTCCGAGACCGATTCGGAGGGGAAACCGAGCGTAGAGGTCGGCGAGGCCGATAGCGACGACCGCGGCGGGAGAGAGCGCGGCGGTGACGGCCACGTCCACGGTCCGCATCGCCGTCTGGGCGGTCTGCTCGGCCATCACCGGCCAGGCGAGCGAGAAGATGCGCTTCCAGACCCGCCGGAGGCGGCCGAGGTTCATGCCGAGGCCACGGACCTCGCGCAGTTGACAGTATCGGAAGCGGCGGTCCCGTCGGGCACTCTCGATGCGACGCCCGAATGACGAGTGTCATACGCGAGCGATGGGTCGCCGCTGTCGTGCGTTTTCACTTTCACTCCGGGTGGGGGACGTTTATATGCACGGGGACCAGAAAGACAGTTGCACGTCACACGCGTGCATTCCCCCTTTCCCCTTTCCCGACCGACGAGCGACGGCGACGGCGCGCGTTGACGGAGCCGAATCCGAGTCCTCAACCGACGACCATGAGGGTTGACATCACGGCCCTGATACGGACGAGTTCCCGAACGATTAAACACAGACACGGGCGATTTCTGACCATGCTCACGCTTGACGACGTACGCGCCGCCCGCGAGCGCGTCGAAGCGGTCGCCCGATGGACACCGCTGGAGTACTCGCACACCTTCTCGGAGATGACGGGTGCAGAGGTGTACCTGAAACTGGAGAACTCCCAGCGCACGGGGTCGTTCAAGATTCGCGGGGCGACGAACCGCATCACCACGCTCTCCGACGAGGAGAAGGACGCGGGCGTCGTGACCGCGAGCGCCGGCAACCACGCGCAGGGCGTCGCGCTCGCGGCGTCGCGAGCGGGCGTGAACTCGAAAATCGTCATGCCGGAGTACGCGCCGATTTCGAAGGTGAAAGCCACCGAGCGCTACGGGGGCGACGTGGTCCTCTACGGCAACGACTACGACGAGGCGCAGGCCAAGGCCCACGAAATCGAGGCGGACGAGGGCCGGACCTACGTCCACGCCTTCGACGACGAGTACGTCATGGCCGGACAGGGAACTATCGGCCTCGAAATCGCGGAGGACTGCCCCGACCTCGACACCGTGGTCGTCCCCATCGGCGGCGGCGGCCTCATCTCCGGCATCTCGACGGCCATCAAAGCGCAGTTCCCCGACGTCCGCGTCATCGGCGTGCAGGCCGAGCAGGCCTCCAGCGCCGCGGACTCGTTGAACAAGGGGTCGATTCAGACCATCGACGAGGTCGACACCATCGCCGACGGCATCGCCGTCCGCAGAATCGGCGACAAGCCCTTCGAGGTCATCCGCGAGCGCGTCGACGAGGTCGTCACCGTCTCCGACGAGGAAATCGCCGTGGCGCTGACCTACCTGCTCGAACGCTCGAAGACGCTGGTCGAGGGCGCGGGGGCCGTCGCGCTCGCGGCGCTCGTCTTCCAGAAGTTCGACTACGAGGAGGGCGAGGTCGTCGTCCCCGCGCTGTGCGGCGGCAACATCGACATGAACACGCTGACGACCGTGGTGATGCGCGGCCTCGTCGAGACGGGTCGGTACCTCAAGATTCGGACCGAACTGAAGGACCGCCCCGGCTCGCTCGAACAGCTCATCGAAATCATCGCCGCGGAGAAGGCGAACATCTACGCCGTCAGGCACGACCGCACCTCCCGGAAAATCGCGCTGAACGCGACGGAAGTGGAAATCGACCTCGAAATGCGCGGGCCCGACCACGTCGATTCGCTCCTCGGAGAGCTCCGCGACGCGGGCTACGACGTGGAAGTCCTCGACTGACCGCGTCGCCGAGAGCGGTCGGGAACCGAGTTCGAGGCCGGCCGCTCAGACGAGTCCAGTGACACCGATAAACACGAGGAGCGCACCGATGCCGCGGGAGAGCCAGACGGGAGCGTCGGACTCGCGGGACTCCTCCGAGGGCGAGCGGCGGAGGAACTCGAACCCGAACGCGTGGACTCGCGCGGGGAAAACGAGGTACGCGACGCCGAGAACCACGGCTCCGGCGTACCCGGCCTGCCACAGGAGGTTCATGTTCTAAATCCGAACTGTCCGGACATATCTTCGTCGATTCGTGGAATCCGACGAACGCCGCTTTTGGCTCTGTTGAAATCACCAGCCACTGATAGTTTTTCGAGGCCGTGCTGAACAGAGGGCGCGAATCGGCCGTACGTGTCAGGGATGATTCTTGAGACCCTTATCTCCCAGTACATCCTATTCGACGTACCGATGGCCAGCACGGAACACGAGTATGACGGCTACACCCCGATGGACTACGATGCGGACTGCGAGGCAGACGAGGTGTACCAGAGGTGTCTGTCCTATTTCCTCACGCACGCACCCATCGAGGGCGATGATACCGTAGTCGATATCGGTACGGGCACAGGTATCGTCGCGCTCGAACTTGCGTCGAAGTGTGACCACGTGTTAGGACAGGACATCTACGACGAGTGGCTCCGATACGCTCGTGAGAAGGCTGAGCGTCGCAGTATCGAGAACGTCTCGTTTGACCGCGGGTCGTTTCGTGAACCGAACGTTGAGGAACCGGTGGATGTCGTCGTTGCGAGCTACGCTCTGTACATGGCCTACAACGAGGGTGGTGAGGACGAATTACGCGCTGCCATCGACGGACTCACGGCGTTGAATCCGCGTTGCATGGTCGTGGCCGACAAGATGCACTTCGGGCCGGTGCAGTCCCCAAGCGATTACGAGACACTGCCATCGATGGGAACCATCGCTAATCTCCTCGCAGGTGCAGGCTTCACGCTCGCCGATGTCGAGATTATCACTGATTCGGTCGGTGTCATCATCGCCACCCGATGAGTGTGTGCTGAACTCATCTTGTATGTTGCGCGCACTTCCTGTCACGGTCTGAGGATTTCAACAGAGCTCCGCGTTTCTACCCGGACGATTATGTCGAATTCGGGCGGGAGACCCCGCCTACGATGATTTTCAGTTCGTGGGAAGCATGCGGGGATTGACTCTCCCCCAATACGAAGGCCTTTAACAAGGAAGTCCCCGCTTCCCGGTTCGCCTCGGCGCCAGCGACCCCGCACCCAACCATGCTCGACCCAGTCATCGCCAGTCGGCTGCAGTTCGCGCTCACGACCATCGTCCACATCATCTTCCCGGTGATGAGCATGGGCCTCGCGCCCTTCCTCATCTACTTCACGTGGAAGGATATCCGAACCGACGACCCCGTGTACGAACAGCTCAGGCGGTTCTGGACGAAGATTTTCGCCGTCTCGTTCGTCGTCGGCACCGTGACCGGCATCGTCCTCGAGTTCGAGTTCGGGACGAACTTCGCGGCGTTCTCGACGGCGGCCGGCGAGCTGTTCGGCGGCCCGCTCGCCACCGAGGGGATGATGGCGTTCATGCTCGAAGCGACGTTCCTCGGGGTGTTCGTCTTCGGCCGCGAGAAGGTCTCGGACGCCCTGTACATGGTTTCGGCCGTCGCCGTCGGCCTCGGTACGTGGCTCTCGGCGGTGTGGATTCTCGTCGCCAACTCCTGGATGCAGACGCCGCGAGGATACGAACTCGCGCGCGAAAGCGGCCAGCTCGTCGTCTCGCTCGTCGACCCCATCGCGGCGTACGCCAACCCGCGGTTCCCGTGGATGTTCGTCCACATGCAGAACGCCGCGGTGCTGTCGGTCGCGCTGTTCATGGCCGGCGTCGCGGCGTACCACGTCTGGCAGCGCGGCATCGACGCCGACGACGACCGCGAGGGCGCGCGCTTCTGGCGGAAGACGCTCAAAATCGCGCTCGTCGTCCTGCTCGTGACCGCACCGTTTCAGGCGATTCACGGCGACGCCTACGGCCGCCACGTCTACGAGACCCAGCCGCAGAAGTTCGCCGCCATGGAGGCCGTCTGGGAGACCGACAGCTACGTCCCGGAGTACATCTTCGCCATCCCGACGAGCCTCGAACACATCACCGACCCGCGCGCCAAGGAACTGCTCGGCATCGGGATTCCCGGCGGGGCGTCGTGGCTGGCGAGCGGGGGTGACCCCCAAGCCGAAATCACCGGCTTGAACGAGTTCGACACGGAGGCCCCGCCGGTCGCAATCGTCTTCTGGTCGTTCCGGCTCATGGTCGCCGCCGGCTTCTGGTTCATCCTGTTGGCCTTCTGGGCGGCCTACCGCTGGTGGACCGACGACCTGTACGACGACGACCTGTTGCACAAGGCGTTCGTCGGGTCGTCGCTCCTCGGCATCTTCGCCGTCGAGGTCGGCTGGATAGTCACCGAGGTGGGCCGACAGCCGTGGGTCATCCAGGGCGTCCTCAAGACGGCAGACGGCGTCTCACCGGGGCTCACCGGCTTCGAGGCGACGCTCACGCTCGTCGGCTTCGCGGTCGTGTACTCCGGCCTGCTCGCGCTCTACACCTACGTGATTCGCCGCATCATCCGCGAGGGACCGCCGAGCGTCGACGAGACGGCGGCGGGCGCGGAGACCGCTTCCCCCGCGGGGGTGACCGGCGATGACTGACTACGGCGCGTTCGCCACCGACCCGCTCTTCGGCCTGCCGCTGCAGGAGCTGTGGTTCGGGCTCGTCTTCTTCATCCTCGGGATGTTCCTGTTCCTCGACGGTTTCGACTTCGGCGTCGGGGCCATCTTCGCGACCCGCGACGACGACGAGGAGCGCGAGACGCTGCTCGCCGCCATCGGCCCCTTCTGGGACGGCAACGAGGTGTGGCTCGTCGTCTTCGGTGGCGCGCTGTTCGCCGCGTTCCCGGCGGTGTACGCGAACCTCTTCAGCCGCCACTACCTGCTCATGTTCGCCATCCTCGGGGCGCTCATCCTCCGCGGGCTCGCCCCCGAGATGTACGAACAGCGCCACGACGAGGCGTGGCAGACGTGGTGGGGTCGGGCATTCGTCGTCGGCAGCGTGAGCGCGCCGTTCCTCCTCGGCGTGTTCGTCGCCCACTGGCTCCTCGGCGTCGAGTCGCTCCTGTCGCTGCCCGGCGTCGTCGTCGGCCTCGCCGTCGTCGCGCTCACCGTCGTCGCCGGCGTCGGCTTCCTCGCCATGAAGACCCGCGGGAGCCTCCAGCGCGACGTGGCCGACTACGGCCCGCGCGCGATGGCCGCCTACCTCGCGCTCGTCGTCGTCACGCTCGGCTACCTCGTCGCCGTCCGCCCCGACCTCGGCGTCCTCGCGCCGATTCCGCTGGCGCTCGTCGTCGTCAGCCTCGCTGCCGCGGCGGGCTACCTGCTCGCGCTCCGCGACGGGCGCTACACGCTCGCGTTCGCGACCGTGCCGGTCCTCGTGTTCGCGTTCGTCGCGCTCGTGGCGACGCTCATGTTCCCCTTGGCCGACCCCGCGACCGGATTGACCGTCGCGGACGCCATCGTCTCGGTGCTCCCGCTGAACATTATGAGCGTCGCGTCGGCGCTGTTGTTGCCGCTCGTGTTCGCCTACTTCGGCATCCTCTACTCGACGTTCAGCGGGCCAATCGAAACCGGCGAATCGTACTCCTGACCGACTGCAATCGACCCTTCCCCCACAACCAATCCACCCATGGCTACGCTCCCCAACACAACCCCAACCACCGAATCGCTCACGAAACCGCTGACCCTCCTCGGCCTCGGACTGGTCGCCGTCAGCGTCGCCGTCGCGGGGTTCGCACTCCAAGACGGCGACGTGGTCACCGCCCTCGGGATGGGACTGTTGTTCGCTTCGGGCGTCCTCACGACCGGCATCAGCCTCTCCGGGAAGTCGGTCTAACTGACGGGCTGCGACCGGCTCGCCCCGCCGCGGACCCGGTCGTTCCACCCTATTTTATCACGTCGTGGCGAAATCCACCGCGTATGAAGCGCGTCATCGAGACCGACGAAGCGCCGGCCGCGGTCGGTGCGTACAGTCAGGCGACGACCAACGGCTCGCTGCTCTACACGGCGGGGCAGATTCCGCTGACGCCGGACGGTGAACTCCTCGACGACGAGGACATCGCGACGCAGACGACGCAGTCGCTCGACAACGTGATGGCCATCCTCGCGGAGGCCGGCGCGGACGCGAGCGACGTGCTGAAGACGACGGTGTTCCTCGCCGACATCGACGACTTCGAGGAGATGAACGAGACGTACGCGACCTACTTCGACGAGGAGCCGCCGGCCCGCTCGGCGGTCGAGGTCGGCAACCTGCCGAAGGGCGTCGGCGTCGAAATCGAGGCCGTCGCCGTCGTCGACGAGGAGTAACGTGGCCCGCCGCGTCCGGTCCGCGCTCGCGTGGGGCGCAGCGAGCCTCCTCCTCGTGGGCGTCCTCGCGCAGGGCGCGGTCCTCCTCGGACTCGGCATCGACGTGTCGTTCGGGGCGGTCGCCGCGGTGGCGGTCGCGTCCGGCGTCGCCGTTGGGTCCGTGACATACGTCATCGAACCGCGACTCGAACGGAAAGGAAGGGCTTAAATTATCTAGGCGGGAACGTTGCGTTGTAAGCCAGGATGGCCGAGCGGTAAGGCGCACGCCTGGAAAGCGTGTTCCCTCTGGGATCGGGGGTTCAAATCCCTCTCCTGGCGCTTCTTCCGAACTCAACTCACGTAGCAGCGCGTCTCGTCGCGCTGCGGACTGCGAGTTCGGGAGAACGCCTCTGAGGATTTGAACCAGGGAGCGAAGCGAACAGAGTGAGCGGAGTGACTGAGATTTAAATCCCTCTTCTGGCGCTTCTCTGCAAAGCCACATCTGCGACCCAAACCCCCGCCGAAAACACCAACCCAAACCCCCGCCGTTCGCGCCCGAAGCACATAGCTTCTCTCTCAATCGCCGGCCGACGAGAACCGTCGCCGAAGTCTATCGCCCCGCCCGCCAAGGACCACTTACGTCGAAACTGGCAGGGCACCCCCAGTTCGACGCGACCCGAGGCACGACCACAGACCCAACCTACGGCACCGCCACAGAAGCGACCGTATCAACTGTTCGGACAAAACATTCATCCCCATGGGATACGATACCACGATTGACAATGCCTGACACCAAGACCGGCCGCGAGAAGAAGGGCCTCAACAAGCGGACCCAGCTCACCGAGCGGCTGTACGAACGAGAGTTATCGGTGTTAGACGGAGACGACGACGAGCCCCCGCTCGACGCCGCGAACGACGACACCGACGGCGAGTTCCTCGCGGACGAACTCCCCGACGACGACTGACGGCGCGACCGCCGACCACGCGAATTTTTATCCGGCGCAGCAGAATGTGTGAGCGTGCACCACCGCGCGAACTACGCGACCGTGTTTATCGGGTCGCACCTCCACCCCGAAGGAGAGACGCTGGACCTCGACTGGGCGGACGACGCCGGAAACGAGACGGCGACGTTCGAGTTCGACGTCCCGACCGACGACCCGCGAGAGCCGTACCTCGGTATCCAGGCGTTCGACGTGGGCGAGTACGGCCACGAGATTCAAATCAACGGCGACTCGCTTTCGGGGTTCGACATCCCGCCGAGCGACGGCTGGCAGTACTGGGTCGACACCGTGACCGGCGCGAGCCTCGTCGAGGGCTCGAACACCATCCGAGTCGTCCGCGACGACGGCGGCGACGACGCGTTCGCCGTCGGAACGGTGACGGTCCACTGGAAAGAGCCGGTCGAAGAATAGCGTATAAAGAGGCTCGGCCGGGACAGAATTGTGGTGTGAAATGACGTACCACAGTAAATCCCCGAACACCCGAGAGGACGCATCTGTCGCACGGTAACCGGGATAACGCGGCGAACGCGCGGAGTTCAGTGCTCGATTCGTCGGCGAAGCCTTTTTATAGAATCACAAACAATCAAGGCCTGTCTATGAGCCAGCGAATGCAGCAGGGTCAGCCGATGATCATCATGGGCGAGGATGCACAGCGCGTCAAGGACCGCGACGCGCAGGCGTACAACATCCGCGCCGCACGAGCAGTCGCCGAGGCGGTACGTTCCACACTCGGCCCGAAGGGGATGGACAAGATGCTCGTCGACTCGATGGGCGACGTCACCATCACGAACGACGGTGTCACCATCCTCAAGGAGATGGACATCGACAACCCGACGGCCGAGATGATCGTCGAGGTCGCCGAGACGCAGGAGGACGAAGCCGGCGACGGAACGACGACGGCGGTCGCCATCGCGGGTGAACTTCTGAAGAACGCCGAGGACCTCCTCGAACAGGACATCCACCCGACGGCCATCATCCGCGGCTTCAACCTCGCCTCCGAGAAGGCGCGCGAGGAGATCGACGACATCGCAGAGCGCGTCGACCCCGACGACGAGGAACTCCTGAAGAAGGTCGCTGAGACCTCCATGACGGGCAAGAGCTCCGAGCTCAACAAGGAGCTTCTCGCGGACCTCATCGTCCGCGCCGTCCGACAGGTCACCGTCGAAGCCAACGATGGCTCCCACGTCGTCGACCTCGAGAACATCTCCATCGAGACGCAGACCGGTCGCTCGGCGTCCGAGTCCGAGCTCCTCACCGGTGCCGTCATCGACAAGGACCCCGTCCACGACGACATGCCGGTCCAGTTCGACGAGGCCGACGTGCTGCTGCTCAACGAGCCCGTCGAGGTCGAGGAGACCGACATCGACACGAACGTCTCCATCGAGAGCCCCGACCAGCTCCAGAAGTTCCTCGACCAGGAGGAGGCTCAGCTGAAGGCGAAGGTCGACCAGATCGTCGACTCCGGCGCTGACGTGGTCTTCTGCCAGAAGGGCATCGACGACCTCGCACAGCACTACCTCGCAAAGCAGGGCATCCTCGCGGTCCGCCGGACGAAGAAGTCCGACATCCGCTTCCTCAAGAACATCACCGGTGCGGCGGTCGTCTCCGACCTCGACTCCATCGAGGCCGCCGACCTCGGTCGCGCCTCCATCCGCCGCGACGAGGCCGACGAGCTGTTCTACGTCGAGGGCATCGGCGACGACGTCCACGGCGTCACGCTCCTGCTCCGCGGCTCCACCGACCACGTCGTCGACGAACTCGAACGCGGCGTTCAGGACGCCCTCGACGTCGTCGCGTCGACGGTCGCCGACGGTCGGGTGCTCGCCGGCGGCGGCGCTATCGAGGTCGAACTCGCCTCGCGCCTCCGCAACTACGCCGATTCCGTCTCCGGCCGCGAGCAGCTCGCGGTCGAGGCGTTCGCCGACGCGCTCGAACTCGTCCCGCGCGTCCTCGCGGAGAACGCCGGTCTCGACTCCATCGACACGCTCGTCGACCTCCGCGCGGCCCACGAAGAAGGTCAGGTCCGCGCCGGTCTGAACGTCTTCACCGGCGAGGTCGAAGACGCGTTCGACGCGGGCGTCGTCGAGACGGCTCACGCGAAAGAGCAGGCCGTCGCCTCCGCCTCCGAAGCCGCGAACCTCGTCCTCAAGATAGACGACATCATCGCGGCCGGTGACCTCTCCACCGGCGGCGACGACGACGAAGAGGGCGGCGCACCCGGCGGCATGGGTGGCATGGGCGGCATGGGCGGTATGGGCGGCGCGATGTGAAGATCGGCTAACGACTTCACACCCCCATCACCCGACGCCTGCACCGCGCGACGAATCTCTCACTTTTTGACGAAGACGGCTGTCGAACCTCCGATGAGCCGCGGCTGGACCGTTCGAACGACGGCACGCGGCGGAGACCAACCGACGAGCGTCATTGCACCGCTCCCCGACGGGCGGACGAGCGCCGACCACGTGGCGCCACCGACTGCTTAGAAGTTGGATAATTATCTCACTTTCCAAGTTACACTTGCAGTTGTGTTCAGAAATGGAACGAACTAAGTAGCAGGTACGGCAACGTGTCTCTATGCGCAAGACGCTGCTGTTGAACAAGGACGACGTTCACGAGAACGTCCAGATGCCGGAGCTCATCTCGGCCATCGAGGACGCCTTCGCCGCCTACGAGTCCGGCGACGCCCAGATGCCGCCGAAGTCCTACATCGACCTGCCGCAGTACAACGGCGACTTCCGGTCGATGCCCGCCTACCTGGACGCGGGCGACTGGGACGCCGCGGGCATCAAGTGGGTCAACGTCCACCCCGACAACGGCGACAAGTACGACCTGCCCACGGTCATGGGCACGATGATTTACTCCGACCCCGAGAACGCCTTCCCGCTGGCGCTCCTCGACGGGACGGAGCTCACGATGCTCCGCACCGGCGCGGCCGCGGCCGTCGCCACCGACTACCTCGCCGTCGAGGACGCCTCCTCGATGGGCATCATCGGCGCGGGCGTCCAGTCGTACACGCAGCTTCGCGCCATCAGCGAGGTCCGCGACATCGAGGAAGTCGTCATCTCCGACCTCGACGAGGAGCGCGTCGCCGACTTCATCGACGCCTTCGAAGACCAGTTCGACATCCGTGCGGGCTCCATCGAGGAGGCCGCCGGCTGTGACGTGCTGTCGACCGTGACGCCCGTCGAGTCGCCCATCGTCCCGCGCGACGCGGTCGGCGACCACACCCACATCAACGCGATGGGTGCCGACGCCGAGGGCAAACACGAACTCGCAGACGAGGTGCTCTTGGACGCCAAGCTCGTCATCGACGACCACGCCCAGACCACCCACTCCGGCGAAATCAACGTCCCGTACAATCAGGGCGTCCTCACCGACGACGACATCTACGGCGCAATCGGCGACATCGTCCTCGGGAACCTCGACGGCCGCACCGACGCCGACGGCATCAGCGTCTTCGACTCGACGGGGCTCGCGATTCAGGACGTCGCGGCGGCCCACGTCGCCTACGAGCACGCGTTCGAGAACGACAACGGCTACGCGTTCGACCTCCTCGGTCTCGCCGAGTAAGGTCGCCCGACCCGACGCTGCTGGCATTCACCGTTCTCTTTTGCGGTCCGACGCCCCGTGCTACGGGCTCGGCCCTCGCTGTGCGTTGAGGTAGCCGAACACCTTCGAGAGCACGTAGACGATGGCGATGAAGGGCAAGAACGGAACCATCAGGACGACGAGGATGAGAAACATCGTCCACCCGATGGAGTCCATCTCGCTGTTCGCCCGCGGTCGAGTCCCCGGCGTAACGGTGTGGTAGGCCTTCTGTGCGAGGCTCAGCGAGTCGTCTTCGCTCATGAAATAGTGTTAGTTCGGCGAGACGATAAACCGAACGCCGGACCGCGGGGTCGACCTCACCAATGTCGGTACTTCGCCCGCTCTTCGGTCGCGCCGCAGTCGGGGCACTCGTAGGTCCGCCTGTCTTCGAGGTCGGTCCGCTTTTCGTCGTCCACGCGATACATCTCGACTTCGCATGCCTCGCACAGCATGTGTTAATTATCGCATGTGATACCGTAAATCTAGGGGAGCGCCCAGATACTCGGCTCAGTGGGCGTTTTTAGCAGTGCTCGTAGCTGCATATCAGCGCTGAAAAATAGAATTCGGTCGTGCCGCGGCGCGCCCGGCTATTCGAGGTGGACCGCGGGGCGGAACGGAATCGCTTTCGAGGCGCGGTCGGCGGGGTCGACGATGTCGGGGTCGTCCTCGGCGAACACCTCGACGTCGGCGTCGAACTCGCGAGCGAGGAAGTCGGCGGCGCGCTCGTAGGTGCCGGCCTCGTCCAGTTCGAGCTGCGCGCGGAGCGTCGATTCGTCGCGCCCGCGGGTCTGGTCGACGAGGTCCTGCACGAGGTCGTTCACGTCGTTGCCCTTCTCGCGGAGGTCGGGGTCCTGCATGACCTGTCCCATGATTGCGCCGACGTTGTCGCCGTTGTCGACGACCGTCTCGAACACGTCGCGCTTCCAGTCGGCGGCGACGTAGACCCGGATGGTGTCGGGGTCGGAGTCGGTCACGTCGATGATGTCGCGCACGTCCTCGGTCAGGCGTTCGACCTGTCGCTCTTCGAGTTCGACCGACTCGTCTTCGAACTCGGCGTCCGGTTCGGGCCACGGCGCGTCCTCGGCGGGCGTGCCGGTCAACTGCTCGTGCAGCTCGTTCGTCATGAACGGGATGAACGGCGCGAGCAGGCGCAGGCGGGTTTCGAGGACCGTCCGGAGCGTCCACTTCGCCGCGGGGCGGTCGAGGTCGGTCCGGCGGCGGTACCACCGCAGCGACTCCTCGAAGTTGTAGAACGCCGCCTGACTGGCCGAGCGCGTCTCGGACTCGTCCATCCCGGTCGTCACGTCGCGGACGGTGTCCTGCAGCTTCGACAGGAGCCAGCGGTCGACCGTCTCCAGTTCGGGCCGCTCGTCCGGTCCGGGGTCGGCGATAATCTCCTGCGCGCGGTTCCAGAACCGTTCGAGCTGGTCGTGAACCGAGCCGACGAGGTCGTCGCGCCAGTCGTAGTCCTGCCACGGCTCCGCGGAGTTGAGCAGGAAGAAGCGGACGGTGTCCGCGCCGTACTCGCCGATGGCCTCGCCGGGGAGGACGACGTGACCCTTCGAGGACGACATCTTCTGGCCTTCGAGCAGGCCCATGCCCATGATGACGATTCCCTGGGGCCACTGCGGCTCGTCGAACAGTTCGCCGTGGTGGAACTGGTAGAACGTCAGGTGGTTCGTGATGAGGTCGTTACCGGAGAACCGGTAGTCGACGGGGTACCAGTAGTCCCACTCCTCGCGCAGTTCGAGCGCTTTCTCGGGGGCGTCGTCGACCGCGTCGGCCCCGTAGAACAGCGCGTCGAAGAAGTCCTGCGTGAGTTCCTCGGTCGGAATCTCCTGCAGGCGGTGGGCGATAGTGTAGTACGCCATGTAGATGGTCGAGTCCGAGAGGGGCTCGATGACGAACTGGTCGTCCCACGGCAGGCGGGTGCCGAGGCCGTAGTTGCGGATACACGGCCACCCGTTGAGCCAGTCGATGGTGTGGTGGTACTCGTCACGGGTGTTCTCGGGGATGGCGTCCAGCCCGTCGGCCACGTCGTGGGCGAGTCGCTTCCAGTCCTCGTCGTCGTACGAGAGGAACCACGTGTCCTGTTCGGCGACGACGACGTCGCCGCCACAGCGGCAGACGACCTCCTCGGAGAACTCCTGCATCACGTCGAACTGGCCGGCCTCGATGCCGTCGGCCTTGTAGTCGTCGCGGACCTCTTCGACGAGGCCGCCGGCGTAGTCGCCGTAGAACTCCTTGAGGCGACCCGCGTGGAACTCCTTGTTGTAGAGGTCCTTCGTCGCCTTTTCGAGGGCCGGGTCGTCAGAGGATTCGATTCCGCGGTTCTCGACGGCCGACTTCGCGGGAATCTCGCCGTACGTGTCGTCCTCGGAGTCGATGTCGAGAATCGGAATCGGTTCGATGTCGGCCACGTCGGCGGGGTCGATGCCGAACGATTCGAGGTAGTCGGCGTCGGCCTTGGCCTCCTGCAGCGCCACGTAGTCGTCGGGGCTGTGGGCCGGCACGGACATGACGACGCCCGTCGCGTTGTCGGCGTCGACGAAGTCGGCCGGCAGGACGAGCACGTCGTCGCCGGTGACGGGGTTTTCGACCGTCTGGCCGACGAGTTCGGCACCCTCGACGGTTTCGAGAATCTCCACGTCGCGGGCCTGATATTCGAGTTTGTCGGCCGCGTACTCGGAGACGAACCACGTCTCGCCGTCGACCTCGGCGACCACGTAGGTCGCCTCGGGGTCGATGTAGGCGTTCGTCACGCCGCGGACCGTCTCTGGGCGCAGGGTCGCCATCGGGACGACCACGTCGCCGCCGGCTCGCTCCCAGCCGAAGCGGACCAGCGTGTACTCCTGGAACTCCGCGTTCTCGCCTTCGAGCAGGTCGTGGGTCGTGACCGGCTGTTCCTCGTTCGTACAGAACTTGACGGGGTGAAGGCCCTTCTCCAGTCGCCCGCGCTCGCGGAGCGTCCGGTACTGCCACTCGACGAACTTCGAGTAGCGCTCGTTGTTCGTGGTGAACTCGCGCCGCCAGTCAACCGACAGACCGAGCGACTGCATCCCCTTCTTGTAGTGTTCCTCGATGAAGTACCGCGCCCAGCCCATGGGCGATTCGAGGTCCGAAAGCGTGTCCTCGGGGACGTTGTAGGTGTCGGTCAGAACCGAGAGCTGTTTCTCCTCGCGGTTTTTCAGGCGCTCGACCGCGCCGATGATGGGGGTTCCGGTGACGTGCCACGCGATGGGAAACAGGACGTTGTCGCCCTGCTGTCGTCGGTAGCGAGCGTACACGTCGGGAACGGTGTACGTCCGCGCGTGCCCGATGTGCATCCCGCCGCTGGGGTACGGATAGGGCACCGTCACGAACGTCGCGTCGTCGGCGTCTGCGTCCGGGTCGGCCTCGTATCGGCCGGTCTCGGACCAGCGCTCCCGCCAACGCGCTTCGAGTTCCTGCGGGTCGTAGTCCATATCCGTGGTAGTGGTACCCCGGCCTAAAATAACTCCTATACTCGACTTGTGTGGCTGTCTGATTGCGGCAGATGTTGCCACACGATGGCACGAGACGAACGGGAGAGACTGGCCGAGAAACGGCGTCGGGGCCTCGTTTCGCCAGAATCGAGACCAGTACAGAACTGACGACGCAAATCGCGACCGCAACGCGCCGACGGGCGGGCGGGCAAAGAAGCGAAAGCGGGAACGAAAGCGGCGAACGACCCGCCAAGAGAGAGCCTGTCGCGGGCGGCGCGTCGGGGACTATCGCGGGCGGCGACGCCGGCTCAGTCGATGTCGATGCGGCGGGAGTCGTCGGGTTCGACGTCGCGCTTGGGGAGGGTGACCGTCAGGACGCCGTTGTGGTAGCCGGCGGACGCGCCGTCCTCGTCGACCGACTCGGGGAGGCGAATCGTGCGACGGGCGGACTCGTGGCGGCGCTCGCGGCGGAGATACTCGCCGTCGGCGCGTTCCTCGTCGAGTTCGCGCGTCGCGTCGACCGTCAGCGTGCGGTTGGCGACCGACAGGGAGATGTCTTCTTTCTCGTAGCCCGGGAGGTCGATGGTGACGACGATTTCGCCGTCGTGGTCGGTGACGTCGATGGCCATCTCGTGGCGGACCTGCGCCATCATGCCCGAGCGGTCGAACTGCCGTCCCATCTCGTCGAACTGGCGGGACATTCGCTCGAACAGTTCCTCGAAGTCGTCGAAGGGGTTGGTACGTCGCATCATGTGTGTTTTCACCGAGGCATATGGACGCCGTCTGAGGAGATAATCGTTTCCGGAACGTGGATAGCAGTTCGCACGCTACAGCCCCCGAAACATCCGCATTCAAAAGATGAGCCGCATCACTCGATGTCGATCTGCGTGGAGTCGTCGCCCGCGGGTTCGGCCTTCGGGAGCGTCACGGTCAGGACGCCGTTTTTGTACGACGCCGTCACCTCGTCGCGGACGACCTTGGCTGGGAGCGTAATCGTCCGGGAGACGGACCGCTGGCTCCGCTCGCGGCGGACGTACTGGTCGTCGTCGACCTCCGACGATTCCTCGTGGTCGGCCGCGATGGTGAGTCGCCGCCCGCTGACGCTCACGTCGAGGTCGTCCTTCTCGAAGCCGGGGAGGTCGGCGACGACCTCGATGGCCTCGTCGTCGTCGACGACGTCGAGGGAGATATCTTGGAACCGACCGATACCGGACTCCTCGAACGACCGGCCCATCCGGTCGAACAGGTCTTCTATCTCGTCGAACGGGTTTCGCTGCATACGCGTCCGAGTACGTCGCCGACGGCAAAGAAAGATGTGCTCAGACCCACATATCGAGAGCGTCCGGCCGGACCGCGGAACGCGGGCCGCGGGTGTTCAGTACAGCACGTGCCGCGTGTCGTACGACCCGAGGACGCGAACCCAGCCGTTGCGGGCGATGCCCTCGACCTCTTCGAGCGCCTCCTGCATCCGTTCTTCGTAGAGGCCGGCGTCGGCGTCGATGTGGAACAGGTAGTCGCCGAGGCGGTTGCCGCTCGGGCGCGACTCGATGCGCGAGAGGTTGATGTCGCGTTCGGCGAACGCTTCGAGCAGTTCCAAGAGGAGACCGGGGTAGTTGGCGTTGGGGTAGACGACGAGCGAACTCTTGCCGCCGGCGTCCGAGCGGGCGGACTCGGGCGCGATGACGAGGAACCGCGTCGCGTTCGACGACTGGTCCTGGATGTCCTCGGCGATGATTTCGAGGTCGTCACCCACGTTGTCGGGGTGACCGATGCCCGCGACCGACGGGTCCGCGCGGGCGCGTTCGACGCCGCGGGCCGTGCTGGCGACGGCTTCGAGCTTCGCGTCGGGGTAGTTCTCTTCGAGGTAGGACCGACACTGCGCGAGCGCCTGCGAGTGGCTGGCGACGACGTCGAAGTTCGCGCTCTGGGCCAACAGCGCGTGGCGGATGGGCGTGACGATCTCCTGGACGACGCTCACGTCCGAGTTCGCCACGGCGTCGAGGCTCTCGGTGACGCTCCCTTCGATGCTGTTTTCGATGGGAACGACGCCGCGCTCGAACGACCCGTCGGCGACCGCTTGGACGATAGAAGTGACCGATTCTCGGAAGGCGACGTCGTCGGCGACCGCGCGGGCGGCGCGATGGGAGTACGTGCCCGCCGGGCCGAGCGTGACTGCCTGCATGCCACCCCCTTCACGAAGCGGCGACAAAAGACCGTCGGGGCAGGCAGATTCGGCCTATCGCTCCGCACAGAACTCGACGAAGTTTCGGAGGATGGTCAGCCCGGTCTCGCCGGACTTCTCGGGGTGGAACTGCGTGCCGAAGACGGTTCCCTCCTCGTTGGCGACGACCGCGGGGAACTCCACGCCGTAGTCGGTCGAGGCGACGACCGCGTCCTCGTCGTCGGGGTCGGCGTAGTACGAGTGGACGAAGTAGGCGTACTCGCCGTCGACGCCCTCGACGAGCGGGTGGTCGCGCCGGACGTTGAGTTCGTTCCAGCCCATGTGCGGGACCTTCTGTCCCTCGTCGAAGCGGACGTTGCGACCGGGGATGAAGTCGAGCCCCTCGACTTCGCCCTCGCCCGCGTGGTCGGCCTCCTCGGAGGAGGTAAGCAGCATCTGCATCCCGAGACAGATACCGAAGATGGGCGTCCCGTCGGCGGCGGCCTCGGCGAGCGGTTCGCGGAAGGGGCCGGCGTTCTCCATGCCCTCGGAGAACGCGCCGACGCCGGGGAGGACGATGCCGTCGGCGTCGTCGAAGTCGGCCGGGTCGTCGGAGACGACGACGTTCGCCCCCGCGCGTTCGAGCCCGCGCATGGCGCTCCGGAGGTTTCCGAGCCCGTAGTCGACCATCACCACGTCGGCGAGGGTCTCTTCGGGCGACTGTGTCGTGCTCATGCGTACACGTGCGAGACCGGGAGGCAAGTGAGTTTCCGTCGCGGCGACGGTCGCCCGATGACCGCGGGACCGACCCGGCATCACAAAATCGCCCGACTGTTCTATGTTTACTCACAGAGTACGCAATATGACTTTATATCTATGTATCTATACGGAGAAAGAATAGGAAGATTTAACCTCAGTGTGTCTGAGTGTTCTGACGAATCACATGTCTTCCCGACGGAGTTTCCTCAAGCAGACCGGCGCGCTCGGCGCGCTCGGCGTTTCGGGGTTGAGCGGGTGTATCGGCAGCGTCACGGGTGGGTCGGACTCGGTCAACTTCCTCCTCACGCCGTCCGAATCGGACGTGGACATCAAACAGCAGTATCAGCCGCTGTTCGAGTACCTCGAATCCGAGGCCGACGTGACGGTCGAATCGTCGGTCGCCGCGGACTACGCCGCGGTGTACCAGGCGTTCAAGTCCGGGCAGGCCGACCTCGCCGACTCCTCGCCGACCATCGCCATTCAGGGCGGCAACGAGGACGTCACCGAGGTCATGGGTATCCGCGTGGCCTACGGCGCGGCGAAGTACTTCTCCATCATGACGACGACGCCCGACAGCGGTATCGAGGAACTCACCGACCTCGAAGGCGAGACCATCGCGTTCGCCGACCGCCTCTCGACGAGCGGGTCGCTGTTTCCGCTGTACATGTTGAATCAGGCCGGCCTCGACACGGGCAACGCCCCCGACGGCGAGCCCGTCGACTTCACCGGACAGTGGTCCGACCACGCGACCGCCCGCGAGACGCTCGTCAACCGCGACGAGGTCGTCGCCGCCGGCACGGGTGCGTTCTCGACCGCGCCGCACGTCCCGGAAGACCAATTCCCCCAGCAGTTCCTCGACACCTCCGCCGAGAACGACGGCGACCTCGGAACCGCGGACCCCGAGCTCCAACTGCTCGCGGTCTCTGACCCCATCCCCCGCGCGCCGATAATCGTGCGTTCCGAACTGGAGTCGGAGATGAAGTCGTCGATGACGGACGCGCTCACGAGCGTCACGCAGGACGACCTCATCAACGAGGACCTCGGCGAGGACCAACAGCTCTGGTTCACCGGCGTCGAGCCGGGGACCGTCGAGGACTACCAGCCGATTCAGAACGTCATCGACACGCTCGGAATCTCTCTCGGACAGTAATCAGCTCACGAACAATTCCATTGCAGTATCATTTTGGCGGTGCCGCGCCCACGAACCGTAGACGCGGGAAGTCCGCCCACACACTATGAGTACCATCGAAGTACGTAACCTCACGAAAGCGTTCGGCGACGTCCGGGCGTTGGACGACGTCTCTTTCACCATCGAGGACGGCGAGTTCGCCGTGCTCCTCGGGCAGTCGGGGGCGGGAAAGTCCACGCTCCTTCGCTGTCTGAACGGCCTGACGAACCCGACGTCCGGCGAGATTCGAATCGACGGCGAGCCGGTCAAAGGCCCGCGCGACGACGTGGCCATGATCTTCCAGCAACACTACGTGCTGGGACAACTCAGCGCCTACGGCAACGCGCTGACCGGCGCGCTCAACCGCACCTCGTTCTTCCGTAGTCTCGTCGGCTGGCACGCGGAGGAAGACAAGTTCGAGGCGCTCCGCGCGCTGGAGACGGTCGGACTGCTCGACCAAGCGAACCAGCGGACCCGGAGCATGAGCGGCGGCCAGCAACAGCGCGTCGGCATCGCCCGCGCGCTCGTCCAGGGGCCGAACCTGCTTTTGGCCGACGAACCCGTCGCCAGCCTCGACCCCGCCAGCGCCGAGACGGTGATGGGGTACATCCGGAGCGCGGCTGCGGAGCGCGACCTCTCGACGCTCGCGAGCCTCCACCAAGTGAACCTCGCCCGCGAGTTCGGCGAGCGGTTCCTCGCGCTCCGCGACGGAGAACTCGTCTTCGACGGCTACCGCGAGGACCTGACCGTCGACGTCATCGACCGCATCTACGGCGACGTCCAGACCGCGGACATCCGCGAGGGGACCGAGGTGAGCGCATGAACGGCGGCGACGCGGCCTCGGACGGGGGCTCGCGAAACGGCGAGGACCGACCCCGCGACGCGCGAACCGACGGCGGCACCGAAGCCCGGTCGGGGACGCTCGACCGCGCGCTCCGAGACCTCACCCTCACGAAGCGCATCAAGTGGGGAATGGCGTTCGCCATCTCGGTCGTCTTCGGCTTCTTCTTCTTCGAGGCGCTCTCGGAGGTCGGCTTCTCGGTCGCAGAAATCCTCTACTACTGGCCCGAGTTCCAGGAGGCGCTCGGGGACTTCTTCCCGCGGACGACGCTGTTCGGTCTCCCGTTCGTCGACTTCGGCTCCTACTGGCAGTTCATCCAGGAGCGGGACCTGTTCGGCGCGGCCATCGTCACGCTGGCGATGGGCTTCGCCGGAACCGTCCTCGGCATCCCCGGCGCGCTCCTCCTCGGCGTCCTCGGCTCCGAGCGCGTGACGCCCTACCCGTTCAACTTCATCTTCCGCGGCACGATGAGCGTCATCCGCGCCATCCCGGCGCTCGTCTGGGCGCTCATCTACATCCCGCTCGGCGGCGTCTCGCCGTTCACGGCGACGCTCGCCATCGGGACCGACACGATGGGCAACCTCGGCCGCCTGTTTACCGACGCGCTCGAAGAGGTCGAAGACGGACCGATAGAGGCCATCGAGTCGACCGGCGCGAACCGCCGGCAGACCGTCGTCTTCGGGATGCTCTCGCAGGTCTTTACGCCCTTCATCGCGTGGACGATGTACATCCTCGAAATCAACACGCGCATCGCCGTCACGATGGGGCTCATCGGCGGCGGCGGTATCGGCTACGTCCTGCAGACCCAGCGGAGCCTGTTCAAGTACACGAACATGATGGCGACGATTCTCGTCATCTTCGTGCTCGTCGTCTCCGTCGAGTTCGTGAGCCAGCGCGTTCGCTCGTACATCCGCGGCGAAGAAGAAGAGGGTATGAGCGTCCTCAAACTCGTCATCGAGTTCCCCCAGCGGATGGCCCGCTCCATCTGGGAGTAGGCATCCGCGGCCTGCCGCTTCGGTCTTAAAGTAGGATAGAGAATCAACACCCGAAGTATTATCTTATACACTACAAATAGTGTAGCCATGGATCTCTCAGAAGAGAGGAGAAAGGAGGCCGAACAGATCACGGAGAGGACTAACCTCTCTAAGCGGGAAGCTGAGGTACTACTCTTGAAACAAGCAGGGACTAGTTCACATGCAGATATCGCTGACAGATTGGATCTCAAGAGGTCCACGGTAGACGAATACGCGAAGCGAATCAGAGAAAAACGAGACCAGTCAGAGAATACGACGAGAGTGCTAAGGGACTTCTCATCATCTAACGACAGCCTCAGAAGTTTAATAGATCGATTGCAGGTCGATGATAAAGTCGTATTTACGTCAACTGGTCGCAAATCGATGAAACAGCCGTTTACAGTCGTGGGGTTCAACCAAATGTCAACCACCGAAGGGACAAAAACACGCGTTGAGATGGATGGTCCCCGAGGCGGCAAGATGAGGTTGCTAGTGGAACCAAACCAGGACAAATTATGGCAAGTCTACGACGACGGAAAACACAAAGATAATCCGGTTCGATGGGAACTGACGAGTCTGTCAATCGTAGCTGGGGAGAGTACTATTGGGCTACATTCAGAGTAGTGCTATAGATATTTGAGAAATGTGAATTTGTTTTGTAGTGTGATAGTCCCACCATTTGAGAGTTGGTGCCACAGACATGATGTTCCGAGCTCGATTGAGTTCTGGTCCGCTCCGCGGTACGGTTTTTATCGGTTCCCCGCGTCTCACAGCGTAGCCCATGCCGTCGTCGCCGCGTTCCGTTCCCTCGCCGCCGCACTCCGCCGCTTCGGGGTCGCGTCTCGCCGCCTCGCCCGTCGCCCTCGCCGCGCTCGTGGCCGCGAACCTCGTCCCCCTCGTCGGCGTCGTCTGGTTCGACTGGAGCCTGAAGGCGCTGCTCGTCGCTTACTGGCTCGAAAGCGGCGTCGTCGGTCTCCTGAACGTCCCCAAGATTCTCGCCGCCAGCGGCCGCGGCGACGGCGGGTCGAGCATCAACGCCACCATCAACGGTCGGCGGGTGGACCTCTTGCCGCCCGAATCGCCCCGCGACGGCTTTCACTTCTACCCCACGAACGTCCCCATCGCGGGCTTTTTCGCCATGCACTACGGGATTTTCTGGGTCGTCCACGGCGTGTTCGTCTGGTCGTTCGACGCCTTCGCGGGCGGGGCGGCCGGCGCGGTCGGCGGCGTCCCGCTCGGCGCGGTCCTTCTCGCGGCGGCTGCGACGGTCCTCAGCCACGGCGGGTCGTTCGCCGCCAACTTCGTCGGCCGCGAGGAGTACCGGAGCGTCTCGCCCGGCACGCAGATGTCCGAACCCTACCGCCGGGTCATCGTCCTCCACCTGACCATCATCCTCGGCGCGTTCCTCGTCGCCGCCTCGGGCGCGCCCGCCGCGGCGCTCGTCGTCATGGTCGTCGTCAAAACCGCGCTCGACGCGGGCGCGCACCTCAGAGAACACGCCCGCGCCGAAAAGCGGGCGGAACGGCCCGAAGAACCGGCGGGCGAGCGAATCGAAGTCAACGACGCCTCGGCCTGAACGTCGGGGTGGACGGGCGCTCTCGCGGGCTCAGAAGTCGCCGAGGCTGGCCTGTCCGTCCGAGGAGTCGGAGAGTCCCGAGAGGTCGGCGGCGCGCGCGATGGTCTCGAAGAAGCCCTCGCGCTGGCTCCGGTCGTAGAGCGTCGCCGCCGGATGGACAGAGAGGAGGACGCGGTAAGAGGCGTCGCCGACGCGGGCGTCCACGACCGACCCGGACTCGCTCGTGATGGCGACGCCGCGGTCGAGCAGGTGCTGCGATGGCACTTTCCCGAGCGTGACGATTAGCTCGGGGTCGACGAGTTCGAGTTCGCGGGCGAGATAGCCCCGACAGTTCGACAGTTCGTCGCTCGTCGGGTCGCGGTTGTCCGGCGGGCGGCACCGCACGCAGTTGGTGATGCGAACGTCGGCGCGGGCGAGGCCGGCCTCGCGGAGCGCGTCGTCAAGCACGGAGCCGGAGCGACCCACGAACGGCTCGCCGCCCTCGTCTTCCTTCGCGCCCGGCGCTTCGCCGAGGAAGAGCAGGTCGGCGTCGTCGGGGCCGACCCCGTTGACGATGCGACTCCGCGAGTCGACGAGTTCGGGGCACTGCTCGCAGCCCGTCACGCAGAGGCCCTCCATGTGTTCCATACTCGGTTCGAGGGCGGGGACGGCTTAATCCCCGGCGAAGCGTCGCGCCGCTCGGGCGGCCATCCGGGCCACGCGAATCGGTTCGGGACGGCCGCCGGTCGGGGTGAACCCGCGGACGACCCGCGCGGCCTCGTCGTCGTCGCAGCCGGCGGCCCGGACGAACACCGTCTCCCCGTTCACATCGAGCGGGCGGCGGGGCGGGGCCGCGCGGTACGTGGCGAGTCGTCGGTCGAGCGCCGCGCCCGAGAACTGCTCGGCGAGCGCGGGTTCGAGCCCCTCGCTCTCCTCGAAGGAGACCGAGACCACCGGGCGGTCGAGGTCCGCGGCGAGGCGCTCGACGTCGACGAGGTTGAACCACGCCGGGGCGATGCCGGAGACGAGCAGGTAGCGCACGTCTTCGCGGCCGAGCGAGGCGTACAGCGAGGCGATGGCGTGGGTCGCGTCGTCGCCGCCGACGGTGCACGTCTCGAAGGCGAGACCGTCGACGACCCGGTCGGCGCGGACGACCGCGCCGCAGAGGACGCTCTCCGGAGACGGGTCTGTCGAAAAATGAGCGTCGTCAGCGTCGTCTGTGGGTGCGCGCGCCGCCCCGGGGGAAGATTCCGCGACCCCGAGGGCGCGAGACCCAGGCTTCACTCGTCTTTAATCTCCTGGAGCCGGTCGAGGAGTTCGTCGTTGGACGCGCCGATTTCGAAATCGACCTCGCCCTCGTGTTTCTCCTCGCTCGTCGTGACGCCGTCTTCCTCGTCGAAGTCGACGTTCTGGTCTCCTTGTTCGGACTCGTCGTAGCTCCCAAATCCCATACAGTCATACGTACACGACCGAGCCCCAAAAAGGATTTGTCGCGCGAGTTCGACGTTTGAGGGCGAGTTGCGGTGTCGCGGGGAACGTCTCACCCGTCCGACTTTTTCCGTTCGGGCGCGTACGCGGAGGTATGGAAGTCATCCCAGTCACCGCCGACGCCGAGACCTTCACCTGCAACGCCTACCTCGTCCTCGGCGCGCGAACCGTCCTCGTCGACGCCGGAACGATGCCCGGCGTCGAGGAGGTCGTCGCCGAGCACACCGACGACCTCGACGCAGTGGTCGTCACCCACCAGCACTCGGACCACGTGGGCGAACTCGACGCGGTGGTCGAGCGGTTCGCCCCGGACGTGTACGCCTACGCCGACCACCCGCTTCGAACGCACGAACTCGAAGACGGCGACCACGTCGAGATGGGTGACGAGACGTTCGAGGTCATCTACACGCCGGGTCACGCCGACGACCACGTCTCGCTCGTGAGCGGGCGGTCGCTGTTTTCCGGCGACGTGTTCGTCTACAACGACGGTGCGTTCGACGACGGCAGTTTCGGTCGCACCGACATGCCGGGACAGTCCCGCGAGCGCCTCATCAGCAGCCTGCACACGCTCCTCGACCGCCTCCCGTCGACCGTCGAGGCGCTGTACGCCGGCCACGGCGACCCCTTCGAGAACGAGATCGGGGGCGACACCGTCCGCGACGCGCTCGAACGCGCGCTCGAACGCGCGGAGCGCCGCAAACCGAAATACCCGGAGGCCTGAGATGGCGACCGACACGACCGGGGGCGCGGGCGGCGACCTGACGCGACTGCACTACGTCGGCGTCGGCCTCGCGGCCGTGACCGGCGTGATTCACCTCGTCCTCGGGGCGGGCGCGCTGGCCGCGAACCTCGCCGATCCGCTCGGCATCGCGTTCATCGGGGCCGCGGCGGGCTTCGCCGCCGGCATCGTCGGCGTCCTGCGCGGCGACGAGCGCCTCCGCTCGCGGGTGGTGTTGCTCGGCATCCCCTTCACCGTCGGACAGGTGGTCCTCTACGTCGCACTGAACTGGCCGAATATCTTCGGAATCGGCGGCATCGTGGACAAGCTCGTCCAGCTCGCACTGCTCGCGGTGCTGGTCGAACTGTATCGGCGAGACGCCTGAGAGAGAAGCGTGCGGGCTTACGCGGCGCGGCGTTCCTTCGACTTGGGTCGAAGGTGCTTGTAGCCGCACTTGCGGCACTGCTTTGCCTTCTGGGGGTTGCGCGCGTTGCACCGCATGCAGATCTGCTTCTCGAGCGTCCGCTTCGTCGCAGCGTCACTAGCCATGCATACGAGTCCCCCCGCCGGTCGTATAACGCTTGCGAGACACACCGCCGGCGCTCGCGGGGCTCTCGGCGGCCATCTGGATAGGTCGGAAAACGCGGCGGTCCGCGGCGCGCTTACGCGCCGGCCTGGCTCAGCGCCGATTCGATGTCGTCGCGCTGGGTGACGCCGACGAAGCGGTCGACGATGCCGTCGTCGTTCTCGACGATGAGCGTCGGGAGCGAGCGAACCTGATACTGGTTGGCAACGTCCTGTTCCTCGTCGACGTCGACCTTGACGAACTCGACGTTCTCGTAGTCGCCCTCGAGGTCGTCGAGAATCGGGTCCTGCGTCTTACAAGGGCCGCACCAGTCCGCGTAGAAGTCCAAGAGTCGAACAGTCATCGTATCCCGACGCAACTTGCCTGCCCCCGCGCATAAGGATTACTCATGGGCCCGCACCTCTCCGGTTGTGCTTCCGGTCATCCAAAACGGATTCCGACCCGTCGACCCCCAAGACGGCCGCGAGCGGACTCGTCCGATGAGCGCGATTTTTCGGCCGCGTCGAGACGCGTTCCGAGCGCGAGCCGAAACGTTTACGCGGCGGACGCACGGACGGTGGAACATGAGCAAGGGCCAGAACAGCGGCGGTCTGATGTCGAGCGCGGGCCTCGTCCGCTACTTCGACGCGGAGGACCGCAACGCGATTCGAGTCGACCCCAAGACCGTCGTCGCCACGGGAGCGCTGTTCGGCATCGGCATTCTGGTGCTGAACGCGCTCGCGCTCTGAACCGCGCCGACCGCCGAACGGACGCTTTTTGTCCGCGGCTTCCCGAGACCCCTCCATGACTACGCTACGCGCCGGCGTCGTCGCCGTGCAGGGCGACGTGTCCGAGCACGCCGACGCCGTCGAGCGGGCCGCCGCGGCCCACGGCGTCGACGCCGAAATCGTCGAGATTCGAAGCGACGGCCTCGTCCCCGACTGCGACGTGTTACTCATGCCGGGCGGCGAGTCCACGACCATCTCCCGGCTTCTCGAACGCGAGGGCATCGCCGACGAGATTCGCGCCCACGTCGACGCCGGGAAACCCGTCCTCGCCACCTGCGCCGGCCTCATCGTCGCCTCCCGCGACGCCAAGGACGACCGCGTGACCACGCTCGACCTCCTCGACGTGACGGTCGACCGCAACGCCTTCGGCCGGCAGGTCGACAGCTTCGAGGCCCCGCTGGACGTGGCCGGCCTCGACTCGCCGTTCCCCGCGGTGTTCATCCGCGCACCCCTCATCGACGAGGTCGGCGACGGCGTGGAGGTGCTCGCCGAGTGGGACGGCAACCCGGTCGCCGTCCGCGACGGCCCCGTCGTCGGCACCTCGTTCCACCCCGAACTGACGCCCGACAGCCGTATCCACGACCTCGCGTTCTTCGACGAACTGGCGGTCGAAGTCGACGCCTGAGCGGTCGGCCGGCCGGAGTGCGGGTCGCCTGTTCGAGCGAGGTCTGGCCGCCCGCCCGCCGGAACCAGAGGGTCTTTTTCCGCGCCCGCCCGTCGTGCGACCATGGACGCCGACACCCCGACCGAGGAGGTCTTAGACGAACTCTTTGCGACTATCGAGTCGCGCAAGGCGGAACTCCCCGAGGACTCCTACACGACGACGCTGTTTACCCACGAGAAAGGCGAGAACTACGTCCTCGAAAAGCTCGGCGAGGAGATGACGGAGACCATCCTCGCGGCCAAGGACGACGACCGCGAGGAACTGCTCTACGAGAGCGCCGACCTCGTCTACCACCTGCTCGTCCTGCTGTCGATGAAGGACGCCTCGCTCGACGACCTGCGCGAAGAGCTGAAAAACCGCTTCTGAGACGGTTGACCGCGACCGCGGTTGCGACGCCGCCGCCATTCGCCGCTCGCCGCCCGCAGTTCCCGGACGAGACGGCCCGATTGCAAAGCACCAAGAGCGTGCATCCACGATAGCGCACTCTCTCGATGCACGTCTCCCGAACCCGCGTCCGCCAGTTCGCTCCCGCGCATCTCACGCCCCACCGCGCCGCGACCGTCTCCCGAGGGTCGGCCGCGTGAGTCGGCTGTTCGGCGGCGACGAGCCGTCAGTCGAGTTCGTCGCCGGGAGCCTCATCGCGGGCGTCTTCTTCGGCGGCGTCGGCGCGGGCGTCGCCTTCCCGACGCTGCCGACGCTCGGTCCCATCATCGGTATCACGCCGTTCGTGGTCGGTCTCATCCTCTCGGCGAACCGGTTCACCCGACTGGTCGTGAACACGCCCGCCGGGCAGATACTCGACCGGATGGGGACGCGCCGGCCGATGATAGCCGGGTTCGTCGTGCAGGGGCTGTCGCCGTTCGGCTACGTCCTCGGGCTAAATCCCGGCCCGATTCCGCTCGACAGCGCGACTATCTTCCTCCTGTCGCGGGCCTGCTGGGGCGTCGGCTCGGCGTTCGTCTTCGTCGGCGCGTTCAGCACCATCACGCACGTCACCTCGGGCGAAAACCGCGGGAAGTGGGTCGGCTACATGCGCGGCGGCCAGAGCCTCGGGTTCCCCGCGGGCCTCGTCGTCGGCGGCCTCGTCACCGACGCGTTCGGCTACGCCACCGCGTTCGCCGTCGCGGGCTGTGCGGGCCTGTTCGCCGCCCTCGTCGCCATCTCCGTCCTCCCGGACGTGAAGACCGACGTGACGGCGGCGAGTTCGCTCCGCGACGTGCCGCGACTGGTCGGCTCCGACATCCGCATCTTCACCGTCGGCACCGTCAACTTCGCCGTCCGCTTCCTGTTTGCGGGCGTCCTCCTCTCGACGGCCGTGCTGTACGCGACGGCGAACGATATCTCGCTCGGCGGGCTCTCCGGGGCCGGCGTCAGCGGCGTCGTGATGGCCGTCGGCGTCGTCGCGTCGAGCGTCACGACGCTCGTCGTCGGGCGGTACTCCGACCGTCTGTCGAACCGCGCGGCGCTGACGCTGCCCGCGCTGGGCGTCCTCGCGTCCGGGTTCGCGCTGTTGGCGCTCGTGCCGACGCTCCCCTCGACGCTCGCGGGCGTGGCGCTCATCGGCATCGGCGTCGGCGGGTCGAACCCGCCGCTGTTAGCCTATCTCGGCGACCTCAGCCCGGCCGACGACGTGGGCAAACTCGGCGGCGTCTACAACGTCTTCGGCGACTCGGGGTCGACGCTCGGCCCGCTCGTGGCCGTCCCGCTGGCCGAAGTGGTCGGCTTCCGCGTCGAGTACCTCGCCTGCGTCGCGCTCGTCGTCGTCGTCGGACTGCTCGTGGCGCGGACGCTCTACGGGGAGGCGGCGACGGTGCCGCGGTCTGAACTGTCGTGAGAAATCGCGCCGGGTGCGGGTCGGACGCCGCTACTTGAACTCGATGCCGAGGTCGTGCATCCCGTCGTTGTTCTGTGCGACGTTGATGAGAAGCGGCGTCACCGCTTCGATTTCGGCGGCGTTGGCGAGGCCGCCGCCGTCGAGCGCGCGGAGGCCGTCGATGCCCTCGGCGAGCAGGCGCACGGTCTCCTTTGCGTCCTCGTCGTCGGCGACGAGCAGCGTGTCGATGCCGAGGTCGGCGTCGAGGTCGGCCAGTCGACCGGCCGCGAGGTTGTGGAACGCGCCGACCACCGGCACGTCGTCGGGGGCCGCGTCGGCGACGAGCGCCGTCACGCTCCCTGCTTTCGGCGGGTGGTAGTGGAAGCCGTCGTCGTCGCGCTTGATGCCCGCGGCGGGCGTGACGAGCACGTCTCCCTCGGACAGGGAGTCGGCGACGGCCTCGACGGTGTCGGAGACGTGGTACGGCGGCACGGCGAGGACGACCACGGAGGCGCGGTCGGCGGCCATCTCGTTCGTAAAGCCGTTTACCTTCACGTCGCGGCCGCGGCTGGAGAGTTCGGTCTCGTACTCGTCGGCCTTCGCGCGGGCCTTGTCGGGGTCGCGCGACCCGACGATGACCTCGTGGTCGGTGTGGTAGGCCCAGCGGAGGGCGAGGCCCTCGCCGATGTCGCCGGTCCCACCGAGGAGTGCGATTCGCATACTCACACCTCCGGACCGAGCCGACCTAAAGGGTTGTGCGACCGGTCGGTTCTGCCTGTGTCCGCGAGGAGAAAGCGCTATGAGTTCAAAAAACTGTCACGAAAGCGTGAACGAACCGAGGTACGTTCAGGCGCTGACGCTGTGGTTCGTCGTGCTGATTTTCATGCAGACTGCGCCGGGTATCGACGGGGTTCTCGGAACCGCGCTCGGTGTCTTCTGTATCGCGCTGGTATGGGTGCTTCCGGTGTACATCGCCGTCAGGCTGGTCGACGACCTCGGCGCGCGGTTCGGGAGCCGGTCCGGCTGAGGCGTCAGGCGTCGTCGTCGGACTCGACGAGCGCCTGTACCCGCTCGAAGCCGTCGCGGTAGACGAGCCACCACGCGACCACCGGAGCCAACAGCAACAGCGGCCCGACGAGGAACAACTGCGTGAACGGGTCCGGCGGGAGGAGGTACGTCCCGACGACGACCACGAGCGCGTCGAGCGCGAGCAGCGTGACGACGAAGGCGCGGAGGTGTCCCATCAGCGGCCCTCCGGCGGCGAAACGGGAGTCGGAGTCAGCGTCGGAGCCATCAGTCGAGGAGGTCCGGAACTTCGTTCACGTCCTCGACGACGGCGGCCGCGCCGATTTCGGAGAACTTCTGTCGGCCGTCGTCGCCGGTCAGGCCGCCCGAGAGGACGCCGACGCCGTAGTAGACACGGTCGGGGTCAGCGGCGTCGGCGTTCAGCGCCGTCTTCACGTCGTCGAGGGTGTCGCCGACGAAGACGACCGACTCGGCTCCGAGGCGCTCCGCGACCGTCACGAGCGCGGCCGGGTGGGGCTTTCCCTCCTCCCAGTCGTCCATCGTGAACCGGTGGTCGTCGGCCACGTCGAGGGCGACGCGGTCGAGCGCGATGTCGGCCTCCGCGCTGGGCCGGCCGGTGACGACGCCGAGTTCGCGGTCGCCGAGGGCGTCGAGCGTCTCCTGACGGAGGAGCACGGGTTCGTCGTGGATGTAGCCCGGGGCCTCGAACGGCGGGTCGCCGCCTTCGAGGTCGCGGTAGCGGTCGCTTCCGAGATAGAGCGCCTGAAACGTCTCGCGGAGCGCCTCGGGGTCCCACTCGTCGAAGACGACGCTCGGGTCGGAAAACAGGGCTTCGACGGTCGCCTCGGCGGCGTCGAGGCCGCCGCCGCGGGCCTCGATGTCGTCGGTGAACTCGGCGACCGACAGGTCGGTCTCGCGGGCGGCGAGGACGTACAGCGCCGCCGCGTACGTCAGTTCCCAGTCGTTGTTGAAGCCGCCGGCGTCCTTGAACAGTTGGACCTCGTCGCGGGAGATGGTCGTGCCGTAGTGTCGGTCCACTGATTCGACGATGGCGCGCCGGTAGGAGTCGGCGACGTCGACGAGCACTCCGTCGATATCGAAGACGACAGCGTCCGCGTGCATACCGGAACCGCGCGGCGAGCGGGCAAGTGCCTTACTCTTGGGGCCGGGCGGGCTAGTCCCCCCGGGCGCGCTGGCCCCGCCGTCCGCGCTCGGCGACGTACAGCGTGTCGCCCGGAAGCGTCTCGCGGGCGACCGGAATCGAGGGTTCGTCGTAGCCGAGCGTGGTGAACAGGAAGTCGGCGTCGGCGCGGCGGGCGACCTCCGCGGCGGGCCGGTGAAGTTCGACGGGGACGTTCAGAGCGTAGACGACGCCGGCGTCGGCGTAGGGACCGAGGTCGGGGGCGTCGGCGCGGGCGAACACGTCGTCGCGGACAAACGAGACACCCTCGGGGACGGGGAACTCGTGTACGTCGACGGCGACCACGTCGACCCCGCGGTCGGCGAGGGCAGCCGCCACCGACGGCTCCCGGCCGACCCCGACTTCGACCGCGCGGTCGTACCCCGACAACCGTGCGACGAGCGCGTCGCGCAGCGATTTTTTCACGTCGGGATATTTATGAAGCGTCCCCGCTTAATCCCTCGCATGCTCGTCGATATCGTGCCTATCGGGGATATTTCTGCGGCCGTCAAGCGGGAGGCATCCGCCGGACTCCGCTCCGTCTACGACTGCGACGTGACCGTGCACTCGAATCAGGCGATTCCCGAGGGCGCGTTCGACCGGAGCCGAAACCAGTACCGGGCCGAGCAGTTCATCGAGCTGGCGAGCCGCATCGGTCGCGGCGAGAAGAACATCGGCATCACGGAAAAGGACCTCTACTACCGCCGCCGAAACTACGTCTTCGGCCTCGCGTACCTCAACGGCAATGGCTCCGTCATCTCCACGTACCGCCTCCAGACCTCCACGGACGGCGGCATCACGAACAAGCCCGCCGACGAGGTGCTGTCCGACCGCGTGCGAAAGGAGGTCGTCCACGAAATCGGCCACACCCTCGGCCTCGAACACTGCGACAACAACAAGTGCGTCATGTCCTTCTCGCCGACGGTCCGCGAGGTGGACGTGAAAGAAGAGAACCTCTGCGGCACCTGCAGTCGGCTCGTCCACTAGTTCTCCGAACGCGAGCGCCGTCTCACCCTTTTTCTCGTCTCGGCACCTGTATTCAGGTATGAACTTCGTCGTTGCAGTAGACGGCTCTGCGGCCGCCGACAGAGCGCTCGACCACGCGCTCACGATGCTCGAACCGCTGGGTGCGACGGTCACCATCGTCCACGCGGTCGAACCGCAGGTCCTCGTCGAAGGCGGCGAGGAACCCGTCGCGGGGGTCGCCAGAACCGGCGACCGAATCGTCGCCGAGAGCCTCGAAGACGCGGAATCGCGCGCCGAACACGTCATACAAGCGGCCGCCGAACGCGCCGCCGACGCGGGCGTCGAAGCGACCACGGAACTCCTCTACGGCGACCCCGTCGAGGCGATTCCGACCTACGCCGACGAGTCAGGTGCCGAGGGCATCTTCGTCGGCCACCGCGGCCTCTCGAAACGCTACGAGGGGCTGGTCGGGAGCGTCGCCAAGGAACTGGTCGAGCGGGCGTCCTGCCCCGTCACCGTCGTCCGCTGAATGCGCCGACTCGACGGGCGGGAGGGCGGCGGACAGCCCCTCAGGACCGCCCTCGCCCTCTCGGTCGTGACCGGCGAGCCGTTCGAGATGACGAACGTCCGCGGGAACCGCTCGACGCCCGGGCTGAAGGCCCAGCACGTCGCCTGCGTCTCCGTCGCCGCGGCCGTCTCGAACGCCGACGTCGCCGGCGACGAGGTCGGGTCGTCGACGCTCCGCTTTTCCCCCCGCAACGTCCGAGCCGACCCGGTCGAGGCGGCCGTCGGCACCGCCGGGAGCGCGACGCTCGTCTGCGAGACGCTGCTCCCCGCGGCCGTCGCTCTCGACGACCCGCTCTCGCTCACCGTCACCGGCGGCACCGACGTTCGGTGGTCGCCGCCTGCGGACTACCTCCGGTACGCGAAGCGTCCGCTGTGTTCGGCGTTCGGCGTCGAGTTCGGCGTCTCGGTGCCTCGTCGCGGCTTCTACCCGGCCGGCGGGGGCACGCTTTCGCTCCGCATCGAACCGGCCGAGCCGACACCGGTCGAACTGACTCGCCGCGCGGAGCCCGACGAACTTCGAGTCTACTCGGTCGCGAGCGAGTCGCTCGCTGACGCCGCGGTGGCCGAGCGACAGGTCGAGGGCGTCCGCGACGCGCTCGCCGAGGCGGGCGTCGACCTCCCGATTCGGTCGTCGGTCTCGTCGGTCGAGAGCGACTCGCCCGGTTCGGCCGTGGTCGTCGTCGCTCGGGGCGGAGAAGACGAGAGAGGCGGCGACGGCTCCGCGTCGCTCGTCGCCGGCTTCGACGCCTACGGCGAGCGCGGCACGCCGGCCGAGACGGTCGGATCGCGGGCGGCCGACTCGCTTCTCGACTGGCTCGGCGGCGACGCGCCGGTTGACCGCCACATGGCCGACCAACTGCTCGTCTGGGTCGCGCTCGCCGGGGGTCGCGTACGGATTCCCGCCGTCACGGACCACGTGCGGACGAACCTCGGCGTGATTCGTGCCTTCGGCTACGACGTGTCGCTTCGGGCGGGCGAAGACGGCGACCGCGGCGCGGGGTCGGGCGCTGGCGCAGGTCCGGGGACGGGGACGGGCGCGGTCGTCGAGTCAGACGGCGGCCGCTGACCGGAAGAACCGGCTTCGGCAGCCTCAGGGCGCGTATTTCCCGGTCAGTTGCGTCTCGGCGGTGACGTGTCCCGCGATGGCGCGTTTCAGGTCGGCTTTCGTCGCACCGGCGTCGAGGTCGAGGGAGGTGTCGAGCGCGTACAACAGGAACCGATAAGTGTGCTCGCCGTCCGGCGGGTTCGGGCCGCCGTAGTCCCGTTCGCCGTAGCTGTTGGTTCCCTCGACCGCGCCCGGCGGCGTCTCGCCCGCCTCGATGGCGTCGGTCTCGGGGTCGATGTTCCAGACCAGCCAGTGGTCCCACACCTTGCCCGCGGGTTTCACCGCGTCGGGGTCGTCCATCACGAGGGCGAGCGAGGCGGTCCCGGGGGGAACGCCGCCGATTCGGAGCGGCGGGCTCTCGTTTTCGGTCGCGTAGCCGTGGGTGCGGGGTATCGGGCTTCCGTCGTCGAACGCCGGGCTTCGGAGGGTGAGCCCGCGGCGGCGCTCGCTCGAATCACTCGATATCATTACCCGCCCGTTGGGCGACCAGCGACAAAACGATTCGTTCGGCCGAATCGACCCGTCAGCCGCCGTGAACGACGCGGATTTGGATTCCATCGGGGTCGGAGACGACGAGCGAGTCGGTCGCGCCGGCCGCGTCGCCGTCCCCGGATTCGTCCCCGTCGAACCCGCCGTCGTCGAACCCGTGGCCACCGTCGGCCAGCGACTCCCGGACCGCGTCGAGTGTCGCGGCGTCGGGGACGACGACTTCGAACCACTCGATGCCGCGGCCCTCACCGGCGGGGGCGCTTCGGGTGTTCCAACTGTTCAGGCCGACGTGGTGGTGGTACTCGCCGGCGGCGACGAACGACGCGCTGGGGTAACCCTCGTCGCGGACGCGCATGCCGAGCGCGTCGACGTAGAAGTCCCGCGAACGGGAGACGTTCGTGACTTCGAGGTGGACGTGTCCGAGGTCGGTGCCGTCGGGCGCGCGGTCCTCGCCGGCGGCGTCGTCGGCGAGCGACCCGAGGTCGAGCGCGAACGTGTCCATCGACACTCGGCGGTCGTCGGTCCACGGCCACTCCTCGCGGGGCCGGTCGTAGTAGACCTCGACGCCGTTGCCCTCCGGGTCGCGGAAGTACAGCGCCTCGCTGACGAGGTGGTCGGACGCGCCGGAGAGGGTCGCGCCGGCCTCGGTTGCGCGGGTTCTGGCGCGGGAGAGCACGTCGCCGAGCGCGCCTCGGTCGGGCACGCGAACCGCGAGGTGGAACAGCCCGGCCTCCCGGCGACCGCGCTCCGGGGCGTCGGAGTCCTCGTCGAGGACGACGACGGGAGTCTCGCCGGCCGAGAGGACCGCCCGCGAACCGTCGCGTTCGCGCTCGACCGCGAGGCCGACCACGTCGCGGTAGAACGGGACGACGCGGTCGAGCGAGCCGACGCGGAGCGCGACCCGGCCGAGGTGGGTGTCGTCCGTGAGCGAGCCATCTGATGAAGGTTGAGTCGTCATATCTCCGTCTTCGAGCGTGACCGTGAAAACGCCCGTAGTAACATCGGAGTCACTCGCGGCGCGAGGTGTAACCGAGGGTGAGGGAGCGAAGAACGGAGAACCGGGGGGTGGAAACGCGAGCGAACGGGTCGCTATTCGGCGTAGTAGTACTCGCCGGCGCGCTTCTGCTCGCGGTCGAGTTGCGAGTCGGGCTTGTTGATGCGCGGGCGCTGGGTGCGCTCGTCGCGGCGGAACGTGATGTCGAGGTCCGACAGGAAGTCGTTCATGCCGTCGCGCATCTCCTGGGGCTTCGAGGCGTGGCCCTCGATGGACGGCTCGCCGTCGAACACCATCAGGCGGTCGGCGAGCAGGTCCATCATGTAGATGTCGTGGTCGATGACCATGACCGTCGCGTCGTGGTTCTCGGCGTAGCGGCGGATGGCCGAGGTGGCCTGCACGCGCTGTTCCACGTCGAGGTGGGCCGACGGCTCGTCGAGCAGGTAGAGGTCGGCGTTCTGTGAGAGACACGCCGCGATGGCGACGCGCTGGCGCTCGCCGCCGGAGAGGTCGGTGAGGTTGCGCTCCATGATGCGGTTGAGCTGGAGCGGGTTCGCGATTTCGGTGTTCCAGTACGACGAACCGAACTGGTCGGTGATGGACGAGAGGAACGCGTCGACCCGCATCGGCTGGTCGATTTCGATGTACTGCGGCTTGTACGAGATGTCGAGCGCGAAGTCGAGTTCGCCCACGTCGGGCGTCAGGTCGCCCGTAAAGAGCTGTGCGAGCGTCGACTTCCCGATGCCGTTGGGGCCGACGATGCCGAGCACTTCGCCGTTGTAGATGGTGCCGGCCTCGACGTCGAGGGAGAACTCGCCGTCGCCGTAGGACTTGGCGAGTTCGGGGTACTCGACGAGGGGTTCGGCCTTCGTCGTCTCGCGCGGCGCGTGCTCCTCGAAGGTGATTGCCTCCGGACGGATGCGCATGTTCTCGTTCGAAAGATACCCCTTCAGGTACTCGTTGATGCCGTTTCTGACCGACTTGGGGTCGGTGATGACACCGTACGCGCCGGGCTCACCGTAGGCGACGTGGAGCGTGTCGGCGAGCAGGTCGAGGATGGCGAGGTCGTGTTCGACCACGAGCACCGCGCGGTCTTCTTCCTCCGCGAGTTCGCGGATGAGCCGCGCGGCGGTGACGCGCTGGCCGATGTCGAGGTACGGCGAAATCTCGTCGAGGAAGTAGAAGTCGCGGTCGCGGGCGAGCGTCGCCGCGAGGGCGACCCGCTGAAGCTCGCCGCCGGAGAGCGTCTCGATGTCGTTGTCGACGACCGGGCCGATGTCGAGGCGGTCGATGTAGGAGTCGAGCGCGCCGCGCTCGTCGGTCGCCTCCAAGAGGTCGCGGGCAGAGCCGTCGAACTGCTTGGGAATCTGGTCGACGTACTGCGGCTTGCGCGCGATGGAGACCTCGCCGTCTCGAACCTGTTCGACGTAGTTCTGGAGTTCGGTCCCGCGGAAGCGGTCGAGGACGGCCTCCCACGTCGGTTCCTCGTCGTAGTTGCCGAGGTTGGGGACCATTTCGCCCGCGAGGGCGCGGACGGCCGTGGTCTTCCCGATACCGTTCGGTCCGAGGATACCCGTGACCGAGCCGGACTCGGGGACCGGAAGGCCGTACAGCGAGAAGGCGTTCTCGCCGTAGCGGTGGGTCGGGTCCTCGTCGAGTTCCGAGGGGAGGTTGATGATTTCGATTGCATCGAAGGGGCACTTCTCGACGCAGATACCGCAGGTCTCACCGAGGCAGATCTCCTCGGAGATGCGCACCTGGTCGGGACCGCCCTGCTCGGCGTCCTCGCCACGGAGCGTGATGCACTCTTTACCCGTCCGGTTCGGCGGACAGAAGTTCGAGCACTCGTAGCTACAGCGGTCGGGGGAACACCGGTCTAAGTCGACGACGGCGATACTATCGTCGGCCATCGTTAGATCTGAACACCCGAAGTCAGGAGGATGGCGAACGTGATGAACCAGAGCGCGAAGGTCATGAACACCACGTAGAGGTAGTCCTTCACGCCGAACCCGTTGACATCGATGCCGACGACGCGAAGCACCGGGAACTGGACGAGGACGAACGCCCCGAGGATACCCACGGCCAACTGATTGGTCGCGGCCTCGGGACTCGTCCCCACCACAGCCCCGGAGAGCACCGCGGCGGCGATGCCGGCGAGGCAGGCGAGTGTCGTGACCGTCACTCCACGAATATGACTGGAGAGACCGGTCTGCGTTTCCGTGGCCATGTGTTCCTCTGCGATATCCGGCGTCAAAAGGCGTTCGTTCCTGCGGCCGCCGCGCGGATAAAGCGTTGTCGGCCGGTCGCGGGCCAACAAGGTTTATGCTGGTAGCGCGTTTCGATTCGTAACGATGGCTGGAACAGAAGAGGAGAGTCTCGACGACCTCCCACCGAGTGCGAAGCTCGTTTTCAAAGTGCTCGAATACAACGGTCCGCTCACCCAGAAAGGCATCGTCGAAGAGTCGATGCTCTCGGCGCGAACCGTTCGCTACGCGCTCGAACGACTGGAGGGAATCGGTATCGTCGACGAGGACGTCTACTTCGCCGACGCCCGACAGAACCTCTATCAGTTGACCGATCTCGCGCCGCAGCAGGCGCAGGCCAAAGCCGACGGCGGCAAGGAAAAGGCCTGCTGCGCCGAGTAACTAGAACCGCCGCGGAACCACCGCACGCTTCGCAGTCGGTGTCGGAAGAGACCAGTTGCGACGCGTCGCCCCGGTCGAAAACGACCGACAGACGACGAAAACGACGATTCGGCCGTTCTCCTAGGCCGGAACGACCGTAATCTGCTGTTTTCTATCGATAGCGTTCTCCAGTTCCTCGGCGATGGCGCTACCGCGCGAGACCTGAATGTCCCCGCCGCGGCCGACCGTCGCCGTGAACAGGTATTCGTCGTCCGCGCGGACCTCGACGGTCTCGCCGACGTGGCCGTCCATCCGGACGATGACGTGCCGCGAGGTGACCTCGGGCGTCACGACGACGCCCTCGCCGGTCCCGCCGCCGGAACCGGACGCACCGGACTGACCGCCGGCGTTCGCGCCCGCGCGCTGTCCCGACGACGAGGGCTTTTCGTCGTGGGTCCGCACGTCGATATCGATACCGAGGCGGTCTTCGACGTCCGAGATGCGGCCGCCGCCCTTCCCGATGACGTAGGAGATGTCGTCTTCCTCGACGTAGACGACCGCGCGGTTCTGGCCCTTCAGGTCGACGTCGACGTGGCCGCGGGCGATAGAGCGAATCTCGCGTTCGATCTCCTGTTTCGCCAGCCGGGAGACGCCGCTTTCTTTCTCTTCTCCGCCCTCGCCGAGCGGGACGGTGACGACCTGCCGGTTGAACGTGTAAATCTCGTACTTCGGCGTGCCGGTCTCGAAGTCCCGAATCTGGATGACCGGGCGGGCGAGGTCCTCCGCGAAGAGGCCCTCGGGCACCTTGACCTCGGTGCTCACGTCGTACACCGTGTGGACCTCGCCGTCCTCGATGTAGACGACGGTGTCGACGACCTGCGGAATCATGCCGAGTTCGACCCGGCCGACGAGGCGCTGGAGCGCGTCGATGGCGCGGGTGGCGTGGACGACGCCGACCATGCCGACGCCCGCGAGGCGCATGTCGGAGAACACCGAGAAGTCCTCGGTCTTTCTGACCTCGTCGTAGATGGTGTAGTCCGGGCGCACGAGCAGCAGGGAGTCGGCCGTCTTCGCCATGTCGCCGCCGAGGGCGGTGTACTGGGTGATGTCCGGGCCGACCTGCAGGTCGCGGGGCTTTTCCATCGTCTTGACCGCGTAGTCGCTGTCGTTGAGGAACTCGGCGACCGCCTGCGCGAACGTGGACTTCCCGGCACCGGGCGCCCCCGCGATGAGGACGCCGCGCTGGCGCTCGGCGAGTCGGTCGCGGAGTTCGTCGGCGAACTCGTAGTCGTCGAGTTCCGTCTTGACGATGGGCCGGACGGCGGTGATTTCGATGCCGTCGGCGAACGGCGGGCGAGCGACCGCGATGCGGTAGTCGCGGAACTGGACGATGTCCATGCCCGGCTCGGAGAGTTCGACGAAGCCGTCGGTGGCGGCGCGGGCGGAGTTGATGATGTCGTCCGCCCACTCCTTCATCGTCGCCTCGTCGGTCGGCTCGTCGGCGATGGGCTGGTAGTGCATCTCGCCGACCGCGCCGCGTTTGGCCTTCGGGCGGGTGCCGGTCTTGAGGTGGACCGACATCGTCTGGTCGTCGAAGAAGCGCTCGATGATGAGCCCGCCGGAGCCGCGGACCGCGGCCTCGACGTACTCGACCGAGACGCCCTTCGCCTTCGCCACTTCGGCCTGCACCACGTCGCTCGTCAGGAGCGTCGCCGACCGCTCGGTGGCGATGTCGCGGATGAGCGCGTCGATGTCGCCCTCGCCGGCACCCTTCGTCTCGCCGGAACTCGGGCGGCGACCGACGTACTTGAGGTCGATGACGCCGTCGTCGGCGAATTCCGCGAGACGCTGGAGTTCGGAGAGGCCCTCCCAGCCCGTGTCACGGCCGTCGTTGGCCTGCGATTCGAGTTCGCTGACGACCGCCTCGGGGACGAGTACGTCGGCACCCTCGTAGGTGCCGTCGTCGACTCGCTCGGACACGCGACCGTCGATGACCGCGCTCGTGTCCGGCACTATCTTCATGCGCGTGGGTTTGGGCGGGTGACGGATAAGGTTGTAGATAAAAGCGGTGACACCGCCGACGGGGCGGCGGGTGGGACCGCGGCTCTCGACTTCGATTCAGTCGTCGCCGGGCGCGACCGCTCGCTTCCCGCCGATGACTTCGAACGACCCGACGAGGCCGTCGAGGTCGGCCGCCCGCGACGACAGCACCTCGGTCTGGTCCGCGAGGTCACCGATGGACGTGGACTGTTCCTGTGCCGTCTCGACGACGGTCCGCGACTGACCGGAAGTCTCCTCGGAGATGTTGGCAACGTCGTCGACGCGGGCGGCGATATCCGCCGCCGACGTGGCCTGCTGGTCGGTCGCGGCGCTCACCTCGGCCACACTGGCGTCGATGTCCGTCACCATGTCCACGATGCTCTCGAACTCGCCGATGGCCTCGGTGACGGTCTCCAGGCTGTCGGCGACCTGCCGGTTCATCTCCCGCACGTCGGCGAGCGTCTCCTCGGAGTGGTCGGTGATGTCGGCGATGAGGCCGGACACCTCGTCGGCCGAGTCGCGAGTCTCCTCGGCGAGCGACTTGACCTCCTGAGCGACGACGCCGAAGCCGTCGCCGGCCTCGCCCGCGTGGGCGGCCTCGATGGCCGCGTTGATGGCGAGCAGGTCGGTCTGGGACCCCACGTGCTCGATGAACGCCGCGATTTCGTCTATCTCCTCGATACTCTCCGTGAGTTCGGCGACGGCGTCGGCGGTGCGGTCGATGCGAGCCTCCACGGTGTCCAGCTCCCGCATCGCCTCGGTCGCCGCGTCCCGGCCGACCTCGCCGCGCTCGGAGGCCGTCTCGGCGGTGGTGGCGACCTCGTCCGCGGAGGCGGCTATCTCCTCGACGGTCGCCGAGAGCGTGTTGAGTTCGTCGGAGACGGTCTGGAGGTGCTCGGTCTGCGCCCCCGCGCCGTCGGAGATTTCGGTGACCGAAGCGGCGACTTCCTCGCTGGCGGCGTCGGCCCGGCGGACGTGCTCGCGGGCGGTCGAACTCATCTCCGACACCGCCTGCGCGAACGACTGCACCTCGCCGATGGTCGACGAGAGGGTGCGGACGAGGTCGTTGTAGGTCGCCACGACCTCCTCGTATCGCTCGTCGTCGACGCCCCAGTCGTCGGTGTCGATGGTGACGGTGAGGTCTCCCGCCTGCGCCCGCGAGGTCGCCTCGGCGAACGCTTCCACGAGGTGCTGGAGGTTACGCGTGTAGTCGGCGAGGTCGCGCTGCATCCGGTCGAGCGCGTCGCCGAACTCGCCCGGTAAGTCCTCGTCGAGCGCCGGGTCGTCGAACCGCTGGTCGGCGAGCGCGCCCGCCTGCGAGGCGACGATACAGAGGTGGTCGTGCATCGCGGCGAAGTCGTCGGCAAGCCGAGCCACCTCGTCGTTCCCGGTCACGTCTGGGGGCCGGGCCGAGAGGTCGCCCGCCGCGACGCCCGCGGCCGCCGACGAGATGGACTCGATAGGCGAGACGATGTCTTTTCGCGTGATGATAATCGTGTTGACGAACGCGAGGCCGGCACCGAACAGGAAGAGCGCCGAGAGTTCGAGTCGGAGCGCGCCGGTCGCGACCCACGGGAGCGCGGCCTGTGCGAGAGAGACCGCAAACTGGATGGCAACGGCTGCGACGACCTTTCTCTCGACCGAGTCCGAGATTCCAAGCGCGTCCATGCTTCCCCAGAGCAACCGTTCGTACGTCGAGACGAGTCGCATACTCGGACGTGCAGGGAACGCACAATAAGCCGGGCCGTGAATTCTCGAATATTGATAACGGCGGGTGCCGCGTGGCGACAGTCGTCCTCGGCTGCGGCGGGCCCACGCGCGGACTGCCGGACGCCACACGCTTTTGGAGCGACCCCTCGACGGGCCCGCATGGACGAACTCCGCGACCTCACGGCGGCCCTCGTGTCGGTGCCGAGCCACGAAGACGAGACCGCCGTCGGCGACCGCATCGAATCGTGGCTCCGCGAGGAGACCGACGCCGACGTGACCAGAGACGACGCGGGGAACGTCGTCGCCCGCGTCAACCCCGGCGTCGGCGAATCGCTCGCGCTCGTCGGCCACCACGACGTGGTCCCGCCGGCCGACCGACAGACGACGGACGACGGCGACTACGTGGTCGAGACCCGCGACGGCCGACTCTACGGCCGCGGCTCGGCGGACATGAAAGGGGCCGTCGCGGCCTCGATGCTCGCCTTCCGCGACGCCACCGCCGAGGTCGATTCTGAGGTCGTCTTCGCCTCGTTCGTCGGCGAGGAAATCGGCGGGGAAGGCGTCCGCGCCGCCCTCGACGACGGCTTCGAACTCGACTACGCCGTCGTCGCCGAGGGGTCGACGAACTACACCGGTCCCGACCGGACCGACGTGGTGGTCGCCCACCGCGGCCGCCGGGCGAGCACCCTCGTCGCGTCGGGGACCGCATGCCACGCCAGCGAACCCGAGCGCGGCGAGAACGCCGTCTACCGCGCGACCGACGCCGTGGACGTTGTCCGCGGCCTCTCGGTGCCGGACGCCGAGGTCCTCGGCCACCCCGTCTCGGGGAGCATCGCCGTCACCGAAATCGACGGCGGGAGCGCGTGGAACGTCATCCCGGACCGCTGTGAAGTGACCATCGACGAGCGGACCGTCCCCGGCGGCTTCGCCGACCTCGCGCGGACGGCGGAACTCGAGGGCGTCGAGTGGGTCGTCGAACAGGACCTCCCGCCGATGGCGTGCGACGACGCCGACTTCGCCGAGCGCGTCCTCGACGCCGCCCGGTCGGTTCACGAGGCCCGCAGCGACGCGGAGCCGGAGCAGACGACGAAGCCCCACGCGACCGACGCCGGATGGCTGGCGCAGGCCGGGACGACCTGCGTCGTCTACGGCCCCTCGGAGCCCGGCGAGGCGCACACGAAAAACGAGAGCGTGTCGCTCGACGTGCTGGCGCGGTGTTACGAGACGTACCGTGACCTCGTGGAAGACTGGTGAGAGCGGTCAAAACACCCCGCGACGACGCCTGAACACACCACCCGCGACGACTCCCGACAAACCACCGGGCGGGACTGAAAGGGGCCGCGAGCGAGGGCGAACCCCGGCGGCGTGAGCACTGCAGGCCGGAGGCCGAGGAGCGCGCGTCGCCGCGGGAGTCGTCGCTCGCGGGGGCTTTCGCGGTGGTATCGACCGCGGCTGTTACGGCGGCGGGGGCGATTCCGGTATCCTCGGGGACGGAGCGACAAGCGACAACCGCGTATCAAAAGCCCACCACGGATAACCGGCTCCTGCGATTTAATACGCCTCCGAGACCACCATTCGTACTATGGCGCAATCCTCCGCAGAGTCCGACTCGGAGTCGGCGTACGACCAACTTCTCCAGAAGTACAAGCGAATCGCCAACGTCGAGAACGCCGGCGGCATCCTCTCGTGGGACCAGCAGGTCATGATGCCCGACGAGGGGACGCCCGCGCGCTCCCAGCAGATGTCGGCGCTGTCGGCGCTGAGCCACGAACTCCTGACCGACGACGAGTTCGGAGAACTCCTCGACTCGGCCGAGGCCGACGACCCGACCGACGAGCAGGCCGACGTGCTGCGCGAACTCCGCCGCGACTACGAGCGGGCGGCCCGCGTGCCGAACGACCTCGTCGAGAAGATTTCCGCGGCGTCCTCGGAGGCCATCCCGGCGTGGAAGCAGGCGAAGGCCGAAGACGACTTCGAGACGTTCGCGCCGCATCTGGAGAAGCACGTCGAACTGAAGCGGCAGTACGCCGAGCACATCGACCCCGACCGCGACCCCTACGAGGTGCTGTTCGAGGACTACGAGCCGTGTCTGCCCCTCGAACAGGCCGAGGAGATTCTCGCCGAGGTGCGCGAGGTGCTCGTCCCGATGATAGAGGACATCCGCGAGTCCGACGTCGACCTCGCGGTGGACGCCTTCGAGGGCGAGTTCCCCGAGGAAGACCAGGAGACGCTCGTCCGCGACGCGCTCTCGACGCTCGGCTACCCGTGGGAGCGCGGCCGCCTCGACACCGCCCCGCACCCGTTCTCGTCGGGGACGCAGTTCGACGCCCGCGTGACGACCCGCTACGACGAGTCCGACGTGCTCGGGTCGCTGTTCTCGACCGTCCACGAGTTCGGCCACGCGCTGTACACGCTCGGCCTGCCGGACGAACACTACGCGACGCCGCTCGGTGAGAACCGCAACCTCTCAGTCCACGAGTCGCAGTCGCGGCTCTGGGAGAACCACGTCGGGCGCTCGCGGGCCTTCTGGCGGCACTTCCTGCCCACGCTCGAAGACCGGTTCCCGGAGGTCGACGCGACGGTCGAAGAGGCCTACGAGGCCGCCAATCAGGTGTACGACGACAACCTCATCCGCGTCGAGGCGGACGAACTGACCTACCACCTGCACATCGTCATCCGGTTCGAACTCGAACGCGAACTCATCGCCGGCGACCTCGCCGTCGAGGACGTGCCGGAGGCGTGGAACGACAAGTACGAGGAGTACCTCGGCATCCGCCCGGACACCGATTCCGAGGGCTGTCTGCAGGACATCCACTGGGCGTACGGGAACTTCGGCTACTTCCCGACCTACTCGCTCGGCTCCATCATGGCCGCCCAACTGTTTTCGGCCGCCGAGGAGGACATCGACGACCTCGACGGGAAACTGGCCGACGGCGAGTTCGGCGACCTCCGCGAGTGGCTCCGCGAGAACGTCCACCAGCACGGCCGCCGCTACGAGACCAACGACCTCGTGAAGCGGGCCACCGGCGAGGACTTCGCCGCCGACGACTTCCTCGGCTACGTCGAGTCGAAGTACGGGTCGCTGTACGACCTGTAGGCGAGACAGACAGTCCGCCGCAGTCCCCCGATTTTCGACGCTTCGGAGTCGTCGCAGGAACTAAATAGGGGTATGCCATATCATACCACGTATGGCCTCAGCACCCAGTGACGACTTGTTCGACCAGTTCTTGACCGACCGCGGTCACGAGACAGAACCGGTACGCTGGGACCGATCCTATAACAAGCTGCAGTGTCCCGACTGCGGGGCCCTGCACGACATGGGCGCGGCGACCTGCTCCGTCTGCGGGTGGGTGCCGGAGGCCTGACGCGTCCGAACTGACCAAGCCACAAGCACCTGTTCTCGACGGTTTCTCACCCGTTCGGTGAGCCGTCCGCGAACGCCCGGCGAGTTACACTACTCCGGGCGCGTTCGCCCTCGTCCGAAGCACGTCGCTTATCACCGATAAGGCCGTGAACGTGCACAATGAGCGAATCCGACGTGACCGTCACCCGGCTGTTCGGCGGCCCGGGAAGCGGGAAGACCACGGCCTTGCTCGACAAGGTCGAGGAGATTCTCGAACAAGACGGCGTCACCATCCGCGACATTCTCGTTGTCTCTTACACCCGAGCCGCGGCGGCCGAGGTCCGCGACCGGCTCGCGGAGCGTCTCGACATCAACCCGCGGTCGCTGAAGGGGAACGTCTCGACGATGCACGCGAAGGCGTACGAACTCTTGAGCCTCTCGCGGAACGACGTGGTCGGCGAGAACGACAAACAGGAGTTCTGCGAGGAGTACGGCGTCGAGTTCGAAGACGAGTACGGCGGCGCGGGCCGTCGGACCGCCCGCTCGACCACCATCGGGAACAAGGTCATCGCCACGAGCCAGTGGCTCCAGCGCACCCGCCGCGACGTCTCCGACTGGTACGACGTGCCGTTCCAGTGGAACGTCGAAGAGGTCCGCCTCCCGCCTGAGGTCGACCCGAACGCGCAGGAAGGAAACAAGTACACGCCGACGTGGCCCTCCGACGACGACCGCATCGACATCCCCGAGGCCATCCGCGCGTGGCGCGCCTACAAGGGCGAAAACGGGCTGGTCGGATTCGCTGACATGCTCGAACGCGTCAAGCAGCGCGCGCTCGTCCCCAACGTCGACTACCTCGTCATCGACGAGTTCCAGGACATCACGACCCTCCAGTACGACGTGTACGAGGAGTGGAAGCCCCACATGCGGGGCGTCCTCATCGCCGGCGACGACGACCAGGTCGTCTACGCGTGGCAGGGTGCGGACCCGAACCTGCTTCTCGACGCCGAACGCGACAACGACGAGATTCTCCCGAACTCCTACCGCCTCCCGTCGAACGTCCTCAACGTCGTCAACCGGGAGATTCGCCACATCGACAAGCGACAGGAAAAAGACCTCAAGCCCCGCAAGGAAGGCGGCGCGGTCGAGGCCGTCGAGAGCCCGTCGATGCTCGAACTCGCCCGGAACGTCCGCTACACCGTCGAGAAAGACGAGGGCACCGTGATGGTGCTGTTCCGCGCGCGCTACCAGATGTTCCAGTTCATCGACGAGTTCCTGCCGTCGGGCATCCCCTTCTCGACGCTGACCGACCAGCGCATGTGGACCGACCGACTCACGCAGTACGTCCGCGCGGTCGAGGCGCTGGAGGCCGAAGAGCCCGTCGACGGGCTGGAGGCCCGCCGGCTCGCCGACATGCTTCAGGACTCCGCGTTCGGCACCAACGACCGCGACGACCTCTTCGACGCCATCGACGACAGACAGGAGGAAGCCGGCGTCGACGACATCACGAACATCGAGTTCACGCCGAAGGAGATCAAGAACTTCGCGCCGTTCGCCCCCGACAGCGCGTCCGCAAGCGACATGGTGCGCAAGGTGACGAGCTTCCAGCGCAAGTCCGTCAACGCGTACTTCGGCGGCGACTACGAGGGGATGGACCCCAGCCGCGTCCGCGTCGGCACCATCCACTCCGCGAAGGGTCGCGAGGCCGACCACGTGTTCATGGCGACCGACCTGACCGAGAAGGTCGTCGAGCAGATGGCCGCCTCCGTCTCCGACGAGGAGCTCGAAGCCCGCGGTATCGAGGAGTTCACCGCGACGACGAGCCCCGTCCCGCTCATCACCGACAACGAGCGCCGCGTCTTCTACGTCGGGATGTCCCGCGCCCGAGAGCGCCTCATCGTCCTCGAAAACCTCGTCACCGGCGCGCCGACGCTCCCCATCAGCGTCCTCCTCCACAACGAGATTCGCGAGGACCCCGCACAGGAGCTCGTCGACGACGCGCAGGAACCGCCCGCGCCCGAACCCGAGGCGTAACGTCCCGTGCGAGGGAGACCTCGCGGCGGCGACGCCATCGACGCTGCCGTCGACGAGCGAGACACCGTCGGCTTCGTCGCCGTCTGCCGCGGCCCCGACCCGACGAGTCGCTACCTTACGGGTCGGGCCTTCGACTGCGACCTCGTGTTCGTCCGCGTCGACGGCGAGACGCATCTCCGAGTCCCCTCGACCGTCGAACCGCCGTCGCTCCCGGTCGCCTCGGTCCGCGTCGACGACAGGCCCCCAGGGAGGGCCGCCGCGGCCGTCCTCGCGGAACACGCCGCTTCCGAAGGGACCGTCCTCGCACCCCGGACGATTCCGCACGACGCCGCGCTCCACCTCGAAGCGGCGGGCTACGACCTCGCGTCGACCGCGGCGGTCGGAGACGCCCGTGCGGTGAAAGACGACGCCGAGCGCGACGCCATCGAGGCCGCCCAGCGCGCGGCGACCCGCGGCGTCGGTCGCGCGGCCGCGATACTGTCGGCGGCGACGGTCGAAGCGGCCGACGACCGCGACGGCGGCTCCGTGGGCAACGACCGCGGCGACGATGGCGAAGCCGTCCTCTCTTGGGACGATGCGCCGCTGTCGAGCGAGCGACTCCGCCGACAGGTGAACGCGACGCTCGCGGCCGAGGGCGTCGATTACACGGGCGCGACGACGGTCCGGGCGGGAACCCGAGGCGGCGGGAACGAACCGGTGGAACTCCGACCGGGCGAGCCGATAGTCGTCTCGGTCGGCCCGCGCGGCCCGACGGGCTACCGCGGCGCGCTGGCCCGAACGTTCGTCGTCGACCCCGACGGCGGGTGGGAGCGCCGGGCGCACGTCGCCTGCGACGCCGCCAGAAAGGTCAGTCTGGTCGAGGCCGACCCCGGTGACGACGCCGGCTTCCTCGGGAGCGAACTCCGCGCGGAGACCGCCGCGTTCGGCTTCTCGATGGCCGACGAGGTGACGAGAGACGTGGGCGGCGGCATCGGACTCGCGGCCCGCGAGGACCCGCCGCTCGACGGCGACAGAGAACTCGTCGCCGGCAACGTCCTGCGGGTCCGGTCCGCGGTCACGCACCCAGACCACGGGCGAGTCGAACTGACGGACGTGCTGGTCGTCGGCGAAGACGGGCCGCGACTGCTCGGCGACGCGCCGACCGGTCTCGACCCGAGTCGCTGGTAGCTACTCCTCTTCGTCCGGGTCTTTTGCCACGCCGCCGATGACTTTCTCGGCCGCGAGCGAGGGGATGTCCTGCGGCATGGTGAGGAACTTCGGGAGCGCGACCATCAGCACCGCGAGAAGGAGCATCGCGCCGCCGAAGACGGTCTGACCGTCGGCGAGGAGCGTGAGTCCGAAGCCGCCGACGGGGATGGCGAAGATGAGGGTCGCCGCGAGACCGACCATCTCCAAGATTCCGAGTCGCATCGCCCGAGGGTACTCCGCGGGCAACTAAAAGCGTCGCGACCGGCAGCGAACGGGGGCGTCGGGCGACGGTCGGAGCCAAACGACCCGTCGCTGCGGCCGACACTCTCGCGGGGTAGCATTAAGCCGCCTCCGAATCGACTGCCCGCATGGTCGCCATCACGTCCGGGATGCTCGTCGTCTTCGGTCTCGTCGTCGTCACGATGGCGCTTTTCGTGACGGAGGCGGCCCCGCCGGACGTGACGGCAATCGGCATCATCGTCGCGCTCGTCGTGCTCGAACCGTGGACCGGGGTCGACCTCCAGACGGGGCTGTCGGGGTTTTCGAGCGCCGCGACCATCACCATCCTCTCGATGTACGCCCTCAGCGAGGGGATTCGACAGACCGGCGCGATTCGCGTCCTCGGCGACGCGGTCGCCTCCTTTACGAACGGGAGCGAGGGCCGACTGCTCGCCGCGGTCGTCGGGCTCACGGGTCCCATCGCGGGCGTCGTCAACAACACGCCGGTCGTGGCCGTGTTCGTCCCGATGGTTTCGGACCTCGCCGACCAGGCGAACATCTCGCCGTCGAAGCTCCTCATCCCGCTTTCCTACGCCTCGATGCTCGGCGGCACGCTCACGCTCGTCGGGACGGCGACGAACCTCGTCGCCAGCGAGGCCTACGCCGAGGCGACCGGGTTGCCGCCGTTTTCGATGTTCACGTTCACCCCCCTCGGCGCGGTGGTGTTCGTCGTCGGCGCGGGCTACCTGCTGACGGTCGCGCCGCGGCTCCTGCCCGAGCGAATCGAGCCCGGGAACCGAACCGGCAACTACGGCGTCGAGCCGTTTCTCGCCCGCGTGCTCGTCCCCGCGCGGTCGCCGCTCGTCGGCATCCCGGCGGGCGAGGTTTCCGACGACACCTACCGCGACCTCAACGTCGACATCCTCGACGTGCTCCGCGGCGGCGAGCACTTCATCGCCGCCGACTCCGACCGCGAGGTCGAGTCGCGGGACATCCTGACCATCCGGGGCGACCCGGCGACGATTCGGCGCTTCTGCGACCTCGCGGACCTGCGGTTCCTCCCGCGTGCGTCGGTCACCGACGCCGAACTCGACCGCCCCGACCGCGTGGCGCTCGTCGAACTCGTCGTCCCCCGCGAGTCCGGACTCGTCGGCGAGACCATCGGCGGGGCGCAGCTCCGCGAGCGGTACGACGCGACCGTGCTCGCGGTCCGGCGGCGCGGCGGCGACCTCATCCGCGAGCACTTCCGAGACGTGGACCTCCAGGTCGGCGACTCGCTGCTCCTCCAGACGACGAACGAGACGGCGCGGTACCTCCGGGACAGCGGCGACTTCGTCGTGACGAGCGAGGTCGCCGACGAACTCATCGAGGACAACGGCGAACCGTCACCCACGGCGCTCCGCGCGTTCGCCGTCGTCGCGGCGGTCATCGGACTGGCCGCGATCGGCGTCGTCCCCATCGCCATCGCCGCGCTCGGCGGGGTCGCCGCGATGGTCTCGCTCGGCTGTCTGTCGGCGAGCGACGCCTACGACGCGGTGAGCTGGAACGTCATCTTCCTGCTCGCGGGCGTCATCCCGCTCGGTCGGGCGCTCCAACTGACCGGCGGCGTCACGCTGCTCTCGGAGTACGTTGGCGTCGCGGCGACCTACCTCCCCGTCATCGTCGTGCTCGCCGCGTTCTACCTGCTCACGGGCCTGTTGGCGAACGTCATCACGCCGGTCGCGAGCGTCGTCCTCCTGTTGCCGGTCGCCGTCGACACCGCGTTCGGCCTCGGCGCCGACCCCTTCGGCTTCGCCATCGCGGTCACCTTCGGCGGAAGCACGGCGTTCATGACGCCCATCGGCTACCAGACGAACCTGATGGTGTACGGCCCCGGCGGCTACCGCTTTACCGACTACCTCCGCGTCGGCGCGCCGCTCCAACTGTTACTCACGGTCGTCACGACTGCCGGAATCGTCCTCATCTGGGGACTGTGAGGCCGCCGCGGCGACTCACTCGGCTCGCTTTTGCGTCTCGCCCGCGTTCCGTCGCTGCTCCGACTCCGACCGGACGCCGTCGCGGACGCCGTCACCGTTCGACGGGTCGTAGCCCGCGGGACCCGACGGGAGCGTCTCGGGGTCGTCGACGCTCAGGCCCGTGGTGACGAGCAGTCGGAGACCCCGGCGGACCGGCATGTCGAGTTCGCGAATCTCGTCGGGCGAGACCATGATGAGCGCCCCGGCGGTCGGGTTCGGGCTGTGCGGGACGAACACGGTAAAGAGTTCGTCGTCGGACACCGCCGAGACCGACGGGGGAGCCTCGTTGGTGACGAAGCCGATGGAGAACAGCCCCTCGCGCGGGTACTCGACCAACACCACGCGGTCGTAGCCGGCGGTCGGTTCCGTGAGCGATTCGGAGACCTGCCGGACGCCGAAGTAGATGGTGCGGACGAGCGGGAGGAGCCGAACACCGCGCTCGAAGCTCCCGAAGAGCCGCTGTCCGAGACTCATCGACGCGAGGTAGCCGAGAAGTGAGACGGCCACCGCGATGATGAGCGCCGACAGCACCTGCGAGATGAAGACGATGTCGCCGGAGTAGTTGAGCGCCTCGGCGAGGAATGGCGACACCTGACGGACGACCGGACGGAGCGCGGCAGTGATTCGATTGAACGCGAACTGGAGGACGAACACGGTCACGGCCAGCGGGGTGACGAGAATGAGACCGGTGACGAAACTGCTCCGCAGTCGGGCCAGAACGTCCATACCGACTCTCCGGACGACGAGCGTAAAATTGTATGGGCGAGAGTGTCACAGAAACGTGATAGAGAACGAAAACGATAGGCATTAAGTTCACCCGTCCGAAGCCGCGGGTATGTTCACGGGAATCGTGGAGGGGCCGGGCGAAATCGTCGACGTGGCCGACACCGACGGCGGTCGCCGCCTCCGCATCCGCACCGATCTCGCGTTCGACGACCTCCACCACGGCCAGTCAATCGCGGTCTCGGGCGTCTGTCTGACCGTCGAGGCGTTCGGCGACGACTGGTTCGAGGTGTTCCTCGCGGCGGAGACCGTCGAGAAGACCTACCTCGGCGACGTGGGCGAGGGCGACCGCGTCAATCTCGAACGCGCCCTCGCGGCCGACGACCGCTTCGACGGCCACATCGTCCAGGGCCACGTCGACGGCACGACGACGGTCACGAACGTCGAGCGCGTCGGCGACGACTGGTTCTTCGAGTTCGACCTCCCAGAGCCGCTGGCAAGCTACGTCGTCCAGAAGGGCTCGGTGTGTCTCGACGGCATCAGCCTCACCGTGGCCGACCGCCGCGAGGACTCCTTCGCCGTGGCCATCATCCCGACGACCTACGACCTGACGACGCTCTCCGAAAAGGAGGTCGGCGACCCGATTCACGTCGAGGTCGATGTGGTGGCGAAGTACGTCGAGTCGATGCTCGACGGCTACGCCGAGCGGTTGGTCGCCGAGTAGGGCGGCCGGTTCTTTCGTTTCGTACGTTCCCGCGCCGTCGCCGACTCAGTCCTCGAACTCGGTCTGCTCCGACGCGAACGACGCCGCGCTCGGCCCGGGCGCGTGAGCGCTGTGGTAGGCCTGACTGTAGCTGCGGAGCTTCCCGATGAGGTAGAGCCCGAAGATGCCGTCGTAGATGATGACGTAGACGAGGAAGGCCGCGAGACCGCCGATGCCGGTTATCCCCGCGATGACGGACGAGCCGAGGCCGACCGTCGAGTTGTACGTCGCGTGGACGAGCGCCGCGAGGATGAGGCCCTTGATGACGATGGGCCCGGCGTGTTCCTTGTTGAACTTGGCGAGACCGAGGTAGTAGCCGGCGATGGCCGAGTAGATGACGTGACCCGGACCGGCGAGCGCTCGGACCGCGGTAATCGTCCCGCCGGCGGCGATGATACCGACGCCGCCGGACCCGACATCGAGTCCCGACGAGGTGAGGTTCCGAGTGATGTACAGGGCGTTTTCGATGGTTGCGAAGCCGAGACCGGCCATCGCGCCGTAGACCGCGCCGTCGATGACGGCGTTGAAACTGTCGTGGGAGTAGGCGTACAACCTGACCGCGAGGAGCTTGACGGTCTCTTCGACCGGACCGACCACGAGGAAGTAGAACACGATACTGCCGAGGAAGCCGATAGACAGCTGGAACTCGGCCGCGATAGTCTGACCGACGTTGCTCAGAAGCGAGTTGAGAATCGCGGCGAATGTGGCCGTGAGGACGCCGAGGAGGAACGTCACCACGAGCATCGATAGCGGCTCGTTTTGGGTCACGTCGGAGTAGTAGACGTAGCCCGCGAGCGCGAGCGCCGGAAGTGCCGAAAGCAGGGTGAGCGCGCCGACCTGCGGGTCCGTGAGCGCCGAGAGACCGCCGATACCGACGAGGATGAGCAGCGCGGCGAGGACGACCACCGCACGGGTCGACGCGACCAGCACCCGGTAGAGCGCGACCGCGAGCCCGTCAACCGAGGTTCGTTCCTCCCACGTGGCGATGTCGTAGAGGTCGTCCGAGCCGTCGGACGCCTGCTCGACTGGGTCCTGCTGGTCCATCACGTGGGATAAAGGGTATCGCATCTGGTAATAGCTTCGGCCACGGCATCCCGCGACCGACCGGCCGAACGGTCAATAGTCGGGTGACCGGCGACCGAGTAACCGATGACCGACTGGCCGACGACCGTTCGTCCGGCCCAGCGACCGACTGCCGACCGTACGACGTTAATGCCTCCGCTCCGAAGGGCGGGTATGCACTTCGACCCCCGCGAACAGGCGGCGCTCCGCGAGGTCGGCCTCGACACCGACGATCTCCGGGCCGCGTCGGACCTCGTGAGCGACGCAGTCGAATCGGACGCAGACGCCATCGCCGCGTTCTTCGGCGACGGCGGCACGGTCTACTCGGACATGGAGATGGCCCACAGCGCGAGTGACGTGCAGGAACACGCCGTCGACCACGTCGACCTCTACACCCACGGTGCAGACCTCCGCGGCTACCTCAAGTTCGACTCGTGGGGCGTCCCCATCGAGGGCGGCCGCGTGCTCACCGAGGAGAAAATCGAACTGACGCTCGGCCCGACGGTCGACGCTCGCGTCACCTTCGCCCGCGACGCCGACGAGCTATGAGAGTCCGCGTCCGCGGCATCTACGCCACCGCGCTCACGGGCATCTTCCTCGACGACGGTCACGACGTGGTGCAGGCGTCCGGCCCGATTCGGGAGCGCTTCGACGCCGAGTTCGACTCGTCGGACCACGACGTGTCGGTCGAGACGACGCGGAACCGACAGGGCGTCGGCGCGAGCGGCGCGACCGAGGCGGTCGCGACGGCCACAGAGCGACTTACCGAGCTCGGCATCGACACCTTCGCGTGGGACGACCCCGCGCCGACCGGCGCGGTGTTCGACGCCCGCGTGACCGACACCCTCGGCGGCGGCGCGGTCTGCGACCTCGGCGAGACCGAGGGCTACCTGTCGTACGGCGACATCGACGGCCGCGTGGACGTCGGCGACGAGGTTCGCGTGCAGGTCGCCGAGTCGGCCCCGCCGTGGGCCTCCCGCCGCGCCGAACTGACCGGCGACATCCGCGCCGTCGCGGGGCTGGCGACGCTCGACCCCGATTCGGAGGGCGTCCGCGTCGACACCCGCGACGAGGCCGCCGCCCGCGAACTGGCGGGAATGACGGACCTGCTCGGCGGTGACCCGCCCGAGGGCTGGGGAATCCGCTGGCACCGCGACGCCGTCGACGCCGACATGAGCGCCCTGAACGACGCGCTCGACCGGGCCGCCGAGGTGGCCGCGGAACTCGACGACGCGCTCTCCGAACCCGTCGACGCCCCGCGGGCGGTCGCGGCTCCCACCGCGACGACGTGGGTCTGGTTCGGCCGCGAGACCCGGTTCGAACTCGACGCCCAGCGCCGGGCCGTCGAGGCGACGATGCCCGGCCACCACCGGACGAAGGCCGCCTCGCCGAAGGCCTCCGCCGGCGTCGACCTCGCGGAGTCGCTCTGCGAGTCGGTCGGCGACGGCGAGTTCCCCTTCGACGTGGTGACCGCGCAGTTCGGCCCGCTGGAAGGCGACGACGTGGAAATCGGCCACGGGAAGCCGGACGGTCGGCTCATCACGCTCGGCTCCGGCGAGGTGACGGACCGCGACGCCGAGGGAACGGTGGAGCTCCGGCGCGGCATGACCGGCGGCGGTACCTACGACGCCCTCAGCGTCGACCGCGAGTCCGGGGACGTGGCGGTCACGAAGTTCCGCGAGGGGCGCTGGTGGTACCCGACGGTGTATCGCGACGCCGACGGCGGTGTCAAGGGGACCTACGTCAACATCTGCACGCCCGTCGAGTGCTTCCCCGACCAGATTCGGTACGTCGACCTCCACGTGGACGTGGTGAAACACGCCGACGGGACGGTCGAGCGGGTCGACGACGACGAACTCGACGAGGCCGTCGAGGCCGGCCACATCTCCGAGGAACTGGCCGAGAAGGCGCGGTCGGTGGCGTCGAGTCTGGAGTCGGCGCTGTCGGGGTAGGCGTCGCAACTCCGGAAGACGGTCAGTCGTCGTTGCCGAGGAGGACTCAGACGTCGTGGTGGCGGGAGTCGTCGAAAATACGTACTGAGAACCGCGGAACAGGGTGCGAGTGTTGGAGGGAACCGTACGGCTACGACCGGAGGGAGTAGCCGCCTTTTTTGGTCCAGATTTTTTGGCGGGGTTCGAGGCAACGAAGTTGCCGAGGACCCCGTGAAAAAAGGTGGGTTAGAAGTGACCCGGCCCCTCGTCGCCGTACTGCAGTTCGCCGCCGCGGCCGCCCTCGACGGTGCTGCTGCCGTGGTCGCCGGAACTGGGGACCTTGACCTGCACGTCGGTAATCTCGTCGAACGTCATGATGAGGTCCGACTGGATGTTCTGGGCGGTGATGTTCGAGATGCCGCACCCGGCGCACGCGCCCCCGAGTTCGACGACGACTTCCCCCGATTCCGCATCGGCCTTGCGCACGACGCTGTTGCCGCCGTGCATCTGGATGATGGGCATCTGGCCGACCATCCACGTCTCGACGCGCTCTTTGAGGCTCTCCGACTCGTCGCTCATACCCCGACGCTTCGAGCCCCACGGATTAGAATGAAACGGTTCTCCCAACGCGCCGGCCGGCGAGAGAAAGGCTGTCTCGGTCGTTCGTGATAGATTCGGCGGGGGAACCACGGAAGCCAGTGAATCGGCGCATCGGGCGTTGGAGCCGGTCGCCCGCGGTCGCGCCGCCCTCAGTCGCGCCGCCGGTGACGACGGGCCAGCCAGCCGGCGACGCCGAGGGCCGCCGCGCCGACACCGAGTCCGAACCCCGGCGCGTCGGTCGTCGATGTCGATTCCGACGACTCGCCTCCGGCTTCGGGCGCAGTCGTCTCGGTCGGCGTCGGCGTCGGCGTGTTGACGAGCGATTCGGTGGTCGTCTCGGGACCGAGCGTCGGCGGGTCGCGCTGGTCGCCGGCGTGGTCGGGGAACGTGTAGAGCGCGGGCGACGCGTCGCCGACGCCCCAACTCGACGCGACGAACACGCCCTCGTCGGCGAAGGGGTAGGCGTACCGCGCGGTCCAGAAGCTCGCGCGCTCGGGGTCGCGCCACCACGCGAGTTCGACGGGGTCGGTCGGGTCCGACACGTCGTGGCGTTTGACGCCGCCGCGGTACCACGAGGTGTAGAGCCGGTCGTCGCGGAAGTCGAAGTTGTGCGCCGTGGTCCAGACGCCGCCGACCGTCGGGTCCGGACTGGCCGGCGGCTCGATAGTCGAGAGCCGTTCCGGGGTCGCGGGGTCCGACACGTCCCAGAGTTCGACGCCGCTCGGCCCGCCGACGAGGTCGGTCGTCCCGTCGTCGCGTTCGACTTCGACGGCCCACGACTCGATGCCGACGCCGAGGAGGTCGCCGGAGTCGTCGGTGGCGACGTAGTGGTGGTTGCCGGGCGGCGTCCGCCCCTCGCGGCGGCGGTCGCGGGCACCCAACCCCGACAGCTCCTCGGGGTCGCCGGGCGAGACCGACCCGAGGACCGACGGCGACGCGGGGTCCGAGAGGTCGACGAGCCACGTCCCGGCGTCCCAGAGGGCGACGTGCGCGACGCCCTCGCGGACCCACACGTCGTGGACGGACCGGACCGAGGCGGGTACGTCGGCCCAGCGGTCGTCCGCGGAGACGACCGACCAGCGGCCGAGTTCGTCGCCGGTGTCGGTGTCGAGAACGACCAGCGGGTTCCGGTCGCCGTCGTTGGCGGTGAGGTACGCCCGCCCGTCGGCGGCGAAGCAGTTGTGAATGGGGAACTCCGTCTCGTGGAACGCGATTTCCTCGGGGGTCGCGGGGTCGGACACGTCGACGACGAGGACGCCCGCCGGCGCGCCCGGAATCGGGTTGGCCGGGCCGACGACGAGGAGCGTGTCCCCGTCGAGCTTCACGTCGTAGATGCCGCGGAAGGGACCGTCCTCGCGGTCGGAAAGCGGGTCGCGGCGCTCGGCGAGGAGTTCGGGGTGGTCGGGCGCGGCGATGTCGACGACAGCGTAGCCGCTGGTCGCGGCGACGAAGACGGTCTGGCCGTCGGCGGAGACCACGGCCTCTTTCGCGCCGTCGATATCGATGCGACCCAGCGGCTCGAAGGGACCGGGATGGGCGGTGATGGGGCGGGAACCGGCGACGGAGACGGTCGTGGCGGCGACCGCGCTCACGCCGATGGAGCGGAGGAACTGGCGGCGGTCCACGGTGAGTCTGAGAGTGCCGAGGAGAAAAATCGGACGGAGGTCCTTGGGTAGCGGGAAGGCCTGGGGACCGGGGGAAAGCGGGGACCGCTCAGTCTGCACTGGGTTGCGTGAGAACTGAAGCGACGCCGATGGGGATGGGTGGGTGGGTGGGTGGGTGTGGATACCCCCTCGGCGTCGGTCGGTCGACGATGGTGGTGGGGGTTGTCGACCAGTCCCGTTCTAGGCTTCCGGTGGAACGCCCGTGCACCGTTCGGTTCGACGAGAACGGGAACGCGCCGACCGGCGCGCCGAGCGACTCGGCGTCGTCGGGTGCACACCATCGCGTTTCTCGACCGGGGTTATAACATTGCGCCACCGAGTATCAATCGAGATAACTCGGGGTGGGAAACTAAGCACCGCGTTACAGTCGAGACCTGTCACCGGTGCCACCTGCGCCGAAACCCGCGAATCCTCGCGGCCTCACAGCCGCGAGCGGTCGCCAGTTCCGCCGGTCATCGCGCTCGCCAACGCCCCCTCGACCACGACCTCGTCGCCGAGCGTCGTCAGCTGAATCTCGGGGATGTTCGACATGACCATCTCGCTCATCTGCTCGCGGATGGGCTCTAACACGAGGTCCGGATTGTTGAGCGCGACCGCGCCGCCGACGTAGATGATGAGCGGCGCGTACGCGTGGACGATGTTGGCGACGCCCATCGCGTTCCAGTGGCCCAGTTGGTTGATGATGTGGTCGGCGAACTCGTCCTCGCCGGCGTGTTCGAACACGTCGACCGCGGAGAAATCGGGGTCCGACACGGGAAGTTCGGTGTCGACCGGGTCCTCCTCGTGGAGTTCGCGGGCGTACTTCGGGATGTTGTTCCCCGAGCAGTAGCCCTCCCAGTGACCGTTGTGTCCGCACCCGCACGTCATGAAGCCGTTCGGGTCGAGCGTCAGGTGACCGACCTCGCCGGCGTTTCCGTCCCACCCGGCGAGGACGTGCCCATCGACGCAGACGCCCGCGCCGATACCCGAGGAGATAGTGAGATACACCATGTCGTCGGGGTTGCGGTCGGAGTGGAACCGCTCGCCGATGACCCCGGCGTTCGTGTCGTTGTGCAGGTACACCTCGTCCGTCTCCAAGAGCACCGAGAGGGGACCGGTCAGCGGGATGCGGTCGATGGTGTCCGGTAGGTTCGCCGGGTTCTCGACCGCGCCCTCGGCCAGGTCGAGCGGGCCGATAGCACCGATGCCGGCCGCGACCGCGTCGCTCGGGTCGATACCCGCCTCGGCACACGCCTCGCGGACGACGCCGAGGACCGCCTCGGTGATCGCGATTCCGGTCGGGCCGCGCGGAGTGTTGTCACGGGCCTCTCCGAGGATAGTTCCATCGTCGTCGCCCACCACGGAACGGACGTTCGTCGCCCCCAGGTCGACGCCCACGTAGTACGCCATCGTTCCCATAGCGATGCGCCCTCCACTTAACTAAGCGGGATTCTCGGTAGATTTACTCGCCGCGATGTAAGTCGGCGGCCACCGCCTACGCGGAGTTGTTGGTCGGGAGTTTGGGGATGAGCCACGAGAGGAACGACTCCATGCTGCGCGACTGCATCCAGACGGTTCCCGGGCCGGTGAACGTACAGACGAGCCCCTCGCCGCTGAACAGCGTGGACTTCAGGCCGCCGACGCGCTCGACCGAGAAGCTCGTCGTCTCGTCGAAGGCGACGATGTGGCCGGTATCGACCGTGTAACGCTCGCCCTCGCCGAGTTCGACCTCGTGGATGGCCCCGTAGCTCGACAGGAAACTGTCGCCGGTGCCGGTCAGTTTGAGCAGGAACAGCCCCTCGCTCCCGAAGAAAGTCTTCGCGCCGCCGAAGGAGGTGTCGAGGTCGAGCGCGGGGTCCGAGGCGATGTACGACCCGGACTGCACGTAGAGCGTCTCGTCTTCGAGGCGGTGGTGGACGATGTCGCCCGGAAGCGGGGGCGCAAAGGATACCTCGCCCGCCTGCCGCGCGCTGAACGTGTTCTGGAAGAACGACTCGCCGCCGAGGACGCTCCGTTTGAGCGACCCGAAGAGGCCGCCTTTCGCGTTCGTCTCGATGTCGATGCCGTCGGAGTAGCTGACCATCGCGCCGGCCTCCGACCGGAGCGACTCGCCCTCGTCGAGCGAGACGGTGAGGAGGGCGAACGACGGGCGGTAATCGATGGAGTGGTCCATGCGGGAGCTGACGGCGCGCTAAGATATGTAGTTGCCTGCGAAACCGGTCGTTCCGGCGACCGTGCCGCCGCGAGTCGTCACTTGGTGTCCGCGCGGACGAACGTCACGGGACACGGCGATTCGAGCATGACCTCCTGTGCGACGCTGCCGAAGACGGCCTTGCCGGTCGGCGAGCGCTTTCGACCGCCGACGACGAGGCGGTCGGCGTCGACCTCGCCCGCGAGTTCGACGAGCTTCTCGCCGTGGTGGCCGACTCGGCCGTGGACGACGTAGTCGATGTCCGCGTCGTCGAAGCGCCGCGTGAGCTCTCGGACGATGGCGTGTCGTCGGGCCACGTCGTCCGCAGAGACCTCCTCGGCCGTGATGTCGAAATCGAGGTTGTCGAGCGCCTCGTCGTACTCGTCTCTCGTGAAAACGTGTCCGATGACGACCGTCGCGCCGGTCGGTCCGGCCACGTCGATTGTCTCCTCGGCGAGTCTGTCGATTCGATCGGCGTCGCCCGCGCCGACCGCGAGCAAGATAGTTTCGATAGCCATACCAGCCCGTTCGCCCCGACGTCACTTAATCGTGCCGGAGATTTTTACTCAGAATCGAAATAAAAATTCGTGTTCGGCGGTTTCGCAGTCGCTGACAGCGGGAGTGTCACGCGGTAGCAATATGTACGTTTCGCTGGCGGCACCACCGCTCGGCGGGTGAGTGTGCGAGAAAAACCAGACCGCGTCGGACGGCTCAGACGTCGGGCGCGTCGTCTTCGACCGCGCGCTTCATCGAGTCGCGGCGGGACTTCGCGTCGCGGCCCGTCGCCTCGAGGAGGAAGTCGTTCTTCGCGCTGACGGCCTCGCCCGCGGCTTCGAGGTCTTCGGGAGCGAGGTCGGCCGGGTCGGCCTCCTCGAAGTTGACCGCGAGCTTGTCCTTTTTGCCGCTGTACTTGACCGCACCGGCGACGATGCGGGTGAACACGGGGTTCTTGGGCTCGCCGACGACGTAGAGGTCGCTTCCTTTGAACTCCTCGGTGTCCGTGATGGGGCCGAAGTAGTCTTCGACCGTCGCTTTCATGTCCGGAATTCGCTCTTCGAGCGTCTCCCCACGACGCATCTTGTACTCCTTCATGGACGCCTTTTCGATAGGGGATGGTTTACCTGTTTCGCGACTCTGCGACGCCTGCGAGGGCGTGCCGCGGTCAGGATTCCCGCTCGGCGATGTAGCCCTTTTTACACTCGGGGCAGATGTCGCCGGCCCGCATCGACGACGAGGACGCGCCGCGGGCGTGACCGCAGTTCGGACAGTAGTACTCGACGGCGTCGTCGGGGGCCTCGTTTCCGACGTTCGACTCGTCGGCGCGGACGAAGTCGTCTTCCTCCGCCTCGACGTACTGACCGTTCGACTGCTGGCTCGGCGAGCTGTTGCCCTCCGGGGCCAGTCCGCCGCCGAACGAGACCGAGACGGGCTCGCCGTCGTCGGGCTGAGCGTTCCATCCCTCGTCGTCGCCCGGCGCGTCGGGCCACGCCCCGCGTTCGCGGGTCTGTGCCTGTTCGGGCTCCGCTTCGGCGTCGGCTCCGACGCCCGCCTCGGCGTCCGCGTCGATGAACTCCGCGTCGTCGCCGTCGGCCGGCGGCGTCGGGTCGTCGGTCTCGACCTCGTCGACCTCGTCGGGCCACTGCGTCCGGTCGCGGGTGGCCGACTGCTCCTCGTCGTCGTCGTCGAGGATGATGCCGTCGTCGGTCACCGGTGGGGCGTCGACGCTCCCGGCGTCGTCAGCCGCGTCCGGCCCGTCTGCGGGCTGGGCGTCGGCGGCGTTCGCGGCCTCGGCCGGCTGTTGCGCCGCGGGGTCCGCGCCGGCGTCGGCGTCCGCAGCGGCGTCGGCGCCGGCGTTGGCGTCGTCGACCTCGGCCTGCGTCTCCGCGTCCGGAGCCGTCTCGATGGCGGCGTCCTCGCTGTCGGAGACGCCGGGCTGCGGGTTCGCCGGTTCGAACCCCGCGGCCGCGGTCTCGACTTCGCCCTCCGTCATCCCGACCTCCTCGGGCGTTCGGATGGCCGTGACCTCCTTGTTCTCGCTCATTACCTGTTCGTGTCCGCACCGCGAACAGACCTGTATCTCCCGAATCGAGACGACCACCTCGTCGCCGCGTTCCTCTCGCTCCCGTTCCGTCTCGGGGTCTCCGTAGGAGTGCCCGAGAAGACGGCAAGTAAGTCCCATTACGCGAGGATTCCGGGGTTCGGAAACAAAAAGGTACCCCCTGCCTGTCGGACGTCCGTCAGACGGGCGGTACAAGTAAACAGGAGGCGAACGATGTACCCGCTATGAGAGCGAGGCGGGAGTTCCGGAACCGCCGCGACATCGAGGTCGCGGTGCTCGACGCGCTCGTCGACCGCCACGACGAGGGGATGACGGTGTTCGAACTCCGTGCCGCCGTGGATGCCGACATCGACACCATCGAAGAGGCGCTGTCGGCGCTGAAAGACGAGGGCCTCATCGTGGTCGAGGAGGCCGACACGGGGGTGCTCATCCACGCCGACGAGCGCGTCGTTCCGGACCCGAGCGAAGCCGTCGAAGAGGACGCGTCGTTGTTCGAGAGACTCCGCGAGCGGTTCGGGCTCTGAGCGAGCCAGCGCGGAGAACGGACTCGTTTTGACTGTCCGGTCCGCCCGCGGCCGCCGCCGACGGACCGCCGACCGAAAGCCGGGCGAGTCGTCCGGGAGTGGGAGGGTTTTACGCGCCGAAGGCGAAACGGGGGGTAATGACACTCGTCGCCGACATCCACGAGGCACACGGTGCGACGTTCGAGACGCGCGGCGGAATCGAGGTCGTGAGCCACTACGGCCGCCCCGAGCGGACCCACCGCGCCGTCAGAAACGGCGTCGGCGTCATCGAACACGGCTACGGCGTCGTCGTCGTCGAGGGCGAAGACCGGGTCGATTACGTCGACAACGCGGTGACCAACACCGTCCCGGACGAGGACGGCGAGGGCGTCTACGCCCTACTTTTAGACCCCGACGGCCGCATCGAGACGGAGATGTACGTCTACAACGCGGGCGAGCGACTGCTGATTTTCACCCCGCGGGACCGCGCCGAACCGCTCGTCGAGGAGTGGCGCTCGAAGACGTTCCTCCAGCGCGTCAAACTCCGCGACGCGTCCGACGAGTTCGGCGTCTTCGGCGTCCACGGCCCGCAGTCCACCGAGAAGGTGGCGAGCATCCTCTCGGGGGCGGGCGCGCCCGAACCGGAGCTCTCCTTCGTCCGCGGCTCTATCGGCGGCGAACTCGGCGTCACGGTCGTCGCCTCCGACAACCCGACCGGTGAGGAGGGCTACGACGTCATCTGCCGCGCGAAGGACGCCGAAGACGTGCTCGACGCGCTGCTGTTCTACGGCAACCCCTCGGTCCCCGTCGGCTACCAGACGTGGGACAGCCTCACCGCCGAGGCCGGCACGCCGCTCTTCGAGTCGGAACTCCGCGGCAACCTCCCGAACGTCGTCGGCGTCCGCAACGCGCTCGACTTCGACAAGGGCTGTTTCGTCGGCCAAGAGGTCGTCTCGAAGGTCGAAAACCGCGGGCGGCCCTCGCGCCGACTCGTCGGCTTCCGCGCCGACGACCTCCCCGACGCGGGCGCCGAGGTCTCCGCGGACGGCGACCCGGTCGGGACCGTCACCCGCGCCGTCGAGAGCCCGATGCTCGAATCACCCATCGGCTTCGCGCTCGTGGACTACGGCCTCGACGCCGACGACCTCGAAGTCGCGGTCGGTGACGACCGCGTCGGCGCGACCCGCGAGTCGCTCCCGTTCGTCGAGGGGAGCGCGGTGTCGGCGCGGCTCCCGACGTATCCGGGCGAGAAATAGGAGCGGAGCGTTTCGGCGCTCCCGGCCCTTTCAGAGCAGTTTCTTCAGGTGTTCGCGCGAGAAGAACGAGCTCGGCTTGTCCATGTGGACGCCGATTTCCCCCGACAGCGACCGGAGACCGACCCGCTGGAGCCACTCGGGGAAAGAGTAACACCGGCGCACGAGGTGGCCCAGCCGAATCTCCCGGGAGAGTTCGTCGCGCCACGCGTCCTCGTAGGCCGACAGCGTCTCGGGGTCGTCGGGGTCGATGGTCGCGGCGGCGATGTCGGCCGCGGTCATCCCGTAGAGGATGCCGCCGCCGGTGAACGGCTTGGTCTGGGCGGCCGCGTCCCCGACGAGGAACGCCCGACGAGTGGTCGTCCGGTCCGGCGGGCCGATGGGGATGGCACCCGAACAGAAGTGCTCCGTCTCCACGTCGTAGGTGTTCGTGAGCGCGTCGAACATTTCGTTGACCTCAGCGCCCGGCGGGGCCGCGAGGCCGTACTCGACGCCGGCGTCGCCGCGGGGGATGCGCCACGCGAAAAAGCGCGGGACCGTGAGGTGCACGTCGACGAAGTCGCCGTCGTCCGGGTCAGGGTCGAACGCGAGGACGCCGTGGAGCGTCTCCGACGGTTCGGGGAGGTCGAGCGCTCGGCGGACCCGCGAGGTCGGGCCGTCGCACCCGGCGACCATCTTCGCCTCGAACCGGACGGTACCGGCCTCACCGGCCACGCTCACGGTCAGTCGGACCCGGTCGTCGAGTTCCTCGACGGCGGTGACGGTGTGGCCCTCGCGCACGTCAGCGCCGGCGTCGCGGGCGCAGTCGGCGAGGGTGCGGTCGAGTTCGACGCGGTCGATGACGTTCGAGACCTCGCTTTGCTTGTAGAACGGGTATGCCTTGGAGTTCGGGCCGCCGACGCGGAAGTTCGCCCCGTAGATACGGTTCTGAAACAGGCGGTCGCGCGCCTCGTCGGGGACGTACTCCCAGATGTCGGTGCTGACGTGCCCGGAGCACGCGAGGGGCGTCCCGACCTCGCCTTTCTCCAGCGCGAGCACGTCGTAGCCCGCGTCGGCCGCGCGGCGGGCGAACCGCGCGCCGGCGGGACCGACGCCGACGACGGCGAAATCGTACATGCTTGGCCGTTGCCGCGCCGACCCATGAATCTTCTCGCTTCGGACGAGGGGACGTCTCGGAGGAAAAACCGCCCGGCTACTCGACGACCGCCAGCCCCGCCGCAGTCCGTCGTGTCCCGTCCCACGGAACCTCGATTCGGTCCCACGAGTCGCCGAAGTCGGTCGTCCGGTAGAGGCCGCGGTCGTTCGCGGCGTAGCACTCGCCGCCGGACAGACCGGCGGCAAGAATCCCTCGCGTCGCGCCCGGCCCGGTCGGCAGTCCGGTCTCGTCGAGGCGTTCCCACGACTCGCCGCCGTCCTCCGACGAGTCCGCCCGGCGGTAGAGGTACGCCGCCGCCGACTCGACCCGGTGGGCGCGCATCGGCCCGGAGGCGGCCGACAGGAGCACCGAGTCCGGGTCCGCGGGGTCGACGACGACGCTCCAGCAGTAGCCGTGGCCCAGCCCCGCGGTCGGCGTCGTCCACGTCTCGCCCGCGTCGTCGGTCTCGGCGTAGCCGTCGCCCGCGGCGACCCGGACGCGACCCGGTCGGTCGGGGTGCGTCGCCATCGAGTGCGTGTCTCGCTTGCTCGACGGCACGCGGTCTTGCCACGTCTCCCCGCCGTCGAGCGAGCGGACGAGCGCCCCGGCCTCGACCGCGACGAACAGCCGGTCGGGGTCGGTCGGGTCCGGTTCTATCCAGCGGACGTGGTGGGTGTGCGGGCGGGGCGGAAACGCCCACGACGACGCCGAATCGAGGTCCGAAAGCGACGCGAGTTCGGCCCACGTGTCGCCGCCGTCGGGAGAACGGAAGACTGCCGAGGGCTCGGTACCGGCGTAGACCACGTCCGGGTCGGCCGGCGAGACGGCGAGGCTCGTCACCGACTCGGGGAGCGCGTCGGTGCCGACCGCGTGCCACGACGCCCCGCCGTCGGTCGTTCGGAAGACGCCGGCGTCGAAGGTCCCGCAGAACGCCCGGTCCGGCGCGCGCGGGTCGGCCGCGACGCACTCGATGCGGTGGTCGGCGAGTCTCCGACGGGCGGTCGAGTCGTCGGGCGACCCCGAGACCGAGAGGACCGCGCCGTTCGCGGCGGCGTAGAGGTGCATGGGGGACAGAGGGGCTCGACGGTGAAAAAGCGGGCGCGGGGCGTGGCTCGCGGCGGTCGCGCGGGCCGCGGGTGACCGAGAGCAGAACGACGATTACGACAGGTCGCGACGCTCGAACACCTCGGCCGCGAGGACGACGAGGACGCACGTCACGGCGACGAGCACGGCGATGCCACCCCAGTCCACGTCGCCGGCGACGAGGAGTTCGCCGGGGTCGAGGTAGCGCGTGAGCGACAGGGCTCCGAGGAACTCGTAGTCGGTGTCGACGGTCAGGGAGTCGAGGAGGAACGTCCCGAAGACGACGCCGATGGCCGCGCCCTGCGCCCGGCGGACGCGCCCGAAGAACGCCGACGCGAGGAGGCCGACCGCGACGCAGGCGACGAGGTAGAGGCCGCCGACGGCGTGGACCGCGAGGAGGCGGGTAAGGTGAATCTCCTCGTCGATGAGGCCCGCGCCGACGACGACGGCCGCGAGGAGTGCGAGGTCGACGACGGCGACCGCCGGGAGCATCGCGAGGAACTTACCGACGACGAACCGGGTGCGCGAGACGGGCCGAACGAGGACGAGTTCGACCGACTGTCGGTCGACCTCGCCGGCGACGAGCGACCCCGCGGCGTAGGCGAAGTAACTCCCGACGATGAGGAGCCAGACGAGTTGGTAGAGTTCGACCACGAGGTAGCCTTCGAGCGACGAGAAGTCGGTGACGCTCCCGACGAAGGCCGCCTGAAACTCCTCGGGGTACGACTCCAGCAGTTCGGCGAAGTCGATGTCGGACTCGCCGAACGACGGGAAGACGGCGATGGTGAGCCCCGCGGTCGCTACGAGGAGCACGCAGACGATGACGAGCCCGCGCCGTCGCCGGGCGAATTCGAAGGACGCGATGTCGAGTTCACGCATTCGCGGACTCCTCGGCGTCGGCGGGCGACGGGTCCTCGGCGTCGCCCCCGTCGTCGGTGGCGGCGCTGTCGCCGACGTCAACGCCGTCTTCTCCGCCGTCACCCTCGTCGTAGAAGTGCATGAACACGTCCTCGATGGCCGTCTCGCGGACTTCGAGGTCGTCGATTCGGTAGCCGTCGAGGGCGTCCACGAGCGCGTCGTAGTTGCCCGAGGTGACGAGTCGGAGGGAGCCGTCGGGCTCGATGCGGGCGTCGATGGTCTCCGGAAAGTCGAAGTCGGCGAGGTCGATGGAGTCGGGCGACTGGACCGTGACGACCTTCCCGCTCCGGGCGAGCAGGTCGTCGATGTCCTCGACGGCGACGAGCCGACCGTTTCGGATGATGGCGACGCGGTCGCAGACCTCGCGGACCTCCCCGAGGATGTGCGTCGAGAAGAACACCGTCACCCCGCGGGCGCGCTCCTCGCGGAGGAACTCGTAGAACTCCTGTTGGACGAGCGGGTCCAACCCCGAGGTCGGCTCGTCCATCACGACCACCCGCGGGTCGTGCATGAACGCCTGCACGATGGCGAGTTTCTGCCGGTTGCCGCGGGAGTAGGCCCGGACCGGCCGGTCAAGCGGCACCGGAAAGCGGCCGAGGAGTTCGTCGCGGCGGGCGTCGCCGGAGAGTCCGGCGAAGTAGTCGAGGGTCTTGCGGCCGGTCACGTCGTCGTAGAACCGCGGGTCGCCGGGGATGTGGCCGACGCGCGAGAGCACGTCGAGGAAGGCCGCGCGGTCGTCCACCGGAACCCCGAGGATGCTCGCCGTGCCGTCGGTCGGTTTGAGCAGGCCGAGAAGCAGGCGAATCGTCGTTGACTTCCCCGCGCCGTTGGGGCCGAGGAAGCCGAACAGCTCGCCCTCCGAGACGGAAATCGAGAGCTCCTCGACCCCGCGAACGTCCCCGTAGAACTTGGTGAGGCCGTCGATGTCGATGGCGGGGACAGACATGCCCACACGTAGGCGCGCTCCGGACGTATCCCTTGCGTGACGTTACCACCGATTGAGAGCCGAGCGTGTTGTTAAGCTTACATGCCGCGTATCTAGCGCGACTGAAGCGGGCTCGCCCGCCGGTCCCTTCACCATGACTCGTCGTACCCGGCGGGCGAGCGCGGCGCTCCTCGCCACGCTACTGGTCCTGTCCGCCCTCGCCGGCGCAACCGGGAGCGCCGCGGCCGCCAGCCGAGTGACCGGAAGTCCCGACCTCTCGATTATCGCGCCGGAGAACCGACTCGTCGCCGGTACCGAGGCCGCGGTCGAGGTGTTCGTCGTCAACAGCGGGACGGTCACCAACGACGGCCCCGAGGAGTACGAGGCGCTCGTCCAGACGGCCCGCGCGCTGACCATCCGCGGCGAGTCGAACGGCCCCATCACCGTCGTCAGCGGTGAGATTCCCGTCGGGACCGTCCCCGAGGGCGTCTCCGGGCCGGCGTCGCTCCGCCTCCGCGTCGCCGAGGGCGCGCGGCCCGGTACCTACGAACTCCCCGTCACGTTCACCTACGACTACACCGCCTCGGTGTACGTGGACGGCGAGACGGTCCGGACGACCCACCGGAGTCGGACCATCAAGCGGGACCTCGAAGTGGTCGTCGAGCGCAGACCCGCGTTCGCGGTCCGGACGGTCGACGCCGCCCTCGCGGTCGGTGACAGCGGGACCGTCGCGGTCGACATCGAGAACGTCGGGCCCGTCGGGGCCGCGGACGCGACGGTGACCGTCACCTCGACCGACCCGGAGATAACGTTCGGAAGCGGCGTCGCCTCCGCGGAGACGTTCGTCGGCGAGTGGGAGGAAGGCGCGACAGAGCGCGTGAGCTTCCGCGCCCGCGTCGCCGACGACGCCATCGTCCGCAACTACTCGGTCGACCTGACCGTGACCTACCGAGACGAGGACGGTCAAACGCGGACTTCGCGGTCGTTCGTCGCCGGGGTGCGCCCGACCCGCGGGGCCGACTTCGAACTCGCGGACGTGGACGCCGCGGTCGCCGTCGGCGACACCGGCACGCTGACGCTCGAACTCGTGAACGTCGGCGACGCGACCGCCTCGGCGACGACCGTCGGCGTGGCGTCCGCCGACTCCGAGGTGACGTTCGGGGCCGGCGCGCCCGCCGCGGAGGCCTACGTCGGCGCGTGGGAACCCGGCGAGACGAGGCGCGTGAGCTTCCGCGCCCGCGTCGCCGACGACGCGCTCGACCGGCCCTACTCGCTCGACGTGGCCGTCTCGTTCCGCAACCCCGGTGGCGACCGGAAGGTCCAGTCACTGGTCGCCGGTCTCGACCCCGGAGCCGGCCCGGCGTTCGCCGTGACGGTCGAAGAGAGCACGCTCAGAGTCGGCGGTGTCGGCCGCGTCGTCGGCACCGTCGAGAACGTCGGCGAGGGCGAGGCCCGAGACGTGGTGCTCCGCCTCGAATCCGACGACCCGGCGCTGACGCCGACGGACCTCGACGTGACCGTCGGCACGCTCGCGCCCGGCGAGGTCGCCGAGTTCGAGTACGCCATCGGCCTCGCCGCGGGCACGACGCCGGGGACGCGTCGACTCCCGTTCGTCGTCGAGTACCGGCCGCCGGGCGACGAACTGCGCGCGGCCGACCGGACCGACGTGCTCGCGGCGGTGAGCACCGGCGACCCCGCCGTCGCGGTCGAACCGCGGAACGCGACGTTCGAGGTGGATTCGACCGGCCGGCTCGTCCTCGCGGTGACGAACACCGAGGCGACGCCGCAGACCGACGTGACGGTCAGGCTCGTCGCCGAGGAGCCGCTTTCGAGCGAGGACGCCGTCGCGTTCGTCCCGCGACTCGACGCCGGCGAGACGCGCCTCGTCGTCTTCGACCTCGAAGTGAGCGGCGACGCCGTCCCGAAGACGCAGGTCGTCGGCGTCGACGTGAGCTACGAGGACGACGCCGGCAGACAGCTCTCGACGGGCACCCAGCGGGTCGCCGTCGAGGTGGTCGAACCGGCGACGACGTTCCCCTTCTTCCCGGCGCTCGTCGTGGTCCTCGCGCTCGCGGGCGTCGGCTACTGGTGGTATCAGCGTCGCTGAGAGCACCGTCGGCGCTGAAGAAAAGTCGGCGCGCGTTCAGTCGTCGTTCGCCACTTTCGCGGGGTTGCGGCGGTCCGAGCGCGGCCCCTCCTCGTCCACGTCGGGGAGGTAGTCGCGGAGGTACCGACCCGTGTGGGAGTCGGGGTTCTCGGCGACCTCCTCGGGGGTGCCGCTGGCGACGACCGTGCCGCCGCCCGCGCCGCCCTCGGGGCCGAGGTCGACGATGTGGTCGGCGTTCTTCACGAGGTCGAGTTCGTGTTCGACCACGAGGACGGTGTTGCCGTTGTCGACGAGGCGCTGGAGCACCTCGATGAGCTTCCGCTCGTCTTCCTTGTGGAGACCGGTCGTCGGCTCGTCGAGCAGGTAGAGCGTGTCGCCGGTCTGCTTCTTGCCGAGTTCCTCGGCGAGTTTGACGCGCTGTGCCTCGCCGCCGGAGAGCGTGGTCGACGGCTGGCCGAGTTGCATGTAGCCGAGGCCCACGTCGTGGAGCAGTTGGAGGCGGCGGCGAATCTGCGAGTTCGCCTCGAAAAAGTCGAGCGCCTCGTCGACCTCCATGTCGAGCACGTCGGCGATGGTCTTGTCCTTGTACGTCACGTCGAGCGTCTCGGCGTTGTAGCGCGCGCCGTTACACTCCTCGCAGGGCACGTACACGTCGGAGAGGAAGTTCATCTCGATTTTGACGTTGCCCTGTCCCTTGCAGGCCTCACAGCGGCCGCCCTTGACGTTGAAGGAGAACCGGCCCTTCTCGTAGCCGCGCTGTTTCGAGAGCTTCGTCTCGGCGAACAGTTCGCGGACGTAGTCGAAGACGCCGGTGTACGTCGCCGGGTTCGACCGCGGGGTGCGACCGATGGGCGACTGGTCGATGAGCCGGACGGTCTCGATTTCGTCGTAGCCCTCGATGGCGTCGTGCTCGCCGGGGTCGACGGAGGTGTTGTCGTTCATCCGCCGGGCGAGTCCCTTGTAGAGAATCTCGTGCATCAGGGTGGACTTACCCGACCCCGAGACGCCGGTGATGGCGGTGAACGTCCCGAGGGGAAGCGGCACGTCGAGGTCGTCGAGGTTGTGTTGGCGCGCGCCGCGGACGACGAGTTCGCCGTCGCCCTCGCGCCGCGCGTCGGGCACGTCGATGTCCTTGCGGCCCGAGAGGTAGTCGGCCGTGATGGAGTCGTCGGCCGCGACGATATCGTCGAAATCGCCCTGCGCGACGACCTCGCCGCCGCGCTTGCCCGGGCCGGGCCCCATGTCGATGATTTCGTCGGCCCGGCGCATCGTCTCCTCGTCGTGTTCGACGACGATGAGCGTGTTACCGAGGTCGCGGAGGCCTTCGAGCGTGTTGAGCAGTTTGTCGTTGTCGCGCTGGTGGAGGCCGATAGACGGCTCGTCGAGGACGTAGAGAACGCCCACGAGGCCGGAGCCGACCTGCGTGGCGAGGCGGATGCGCTGGGACTCGCCGCCCGAGAGCGTGGCGGCCTCGCGGTCCAAGGTGAGGTATTCGAGGCCGACCTCGGTCATGAAGCCGAGGCGGGCGCGAATCTCCTTGAGAATCTCCTGTGCGATGGTGCGGTCGCGCTCCGAGAGGTCGGCTTCGAGGCCCTCGAAGTGTTCGAGCGCGCCCGCGATGGTCATGCAGTTGACCTCGGGGAGCGTCGTGCCGCCGACGCGGACGTGGCGGGACTGCTCTTTGAGCCGCGAGCCGTCGCAGTCGGGGCAGGTCGTGACGGCCATGAACTCCTCGATGTGGTCCCGCGTCCGGTCGGAGTCGGTCTCGACGTGGCGGCGTTCGAGGTTGCCGACGACGCCCTCGAAGGGGTGTTCCTTGTGGCGCGTGCCGTTTTTCGTCGTCCACTCGAACACCACGTCCTCGGTGGTGCCGAACAGGAAGGCGTCCTGCACCTCGTCCGAAAGCTCCTCGAACGGGGTGTCCACGCTGACGCCGAAGTGGTCGGCGACGTTGTCGAGCTGGCGGCGGTAGTACGTCCGGTTGTAGCTCCACGGCTCGAAGACGTGCTTGAGCGGCTTCGACGGCTCGGTGACGACGAGGTCGGGGTCGACCTCCTTCGCCTTGCCGAGGCCCTCGCACTCCGGGCAGGCCCCGTGGGGGCTGTTGAACGAGAACGACCGCGTCTCGATTTCCGAAAAACGGAACGACGAGTTCGGGTTACCGAGTTCCTCGGAGAACTCGACGACGAGGCGGTCGTCGCCCTCGCCCGCGAGCGACCCGGTCGAACGGGTGTTGGAGGCGAAGGGGAGGTCCTCGGGCGGGTCGGGGACGATGAGTTTGAGGACGCCGCCGGCCTCGTCGAGCGCGGTCTCGACGGAGTCGGCGATGCGCGAGCGCGCCTCGGGCGCGACCTTCACGCGGTCGACGACCACGTCGATGGTGTGGTCGTAGTTCTTGTCGAGTTCGGGCGTCTCGAACGAGAGGTCGAACTCCTCGCCGTCGACCTCGACGCGGGCGTAGCCCTCGGAGACGAGGTCCGAAAACAGGTCCTTGAACTCGCCTTTCTGGTCGCGGACGACCGGCGCGACGACCTTCGCTCGGGTGCCCTCGGGGAGTTCGAGAATCTGGTCGACCATGTCCTGTGCGGACTGCTCGCCGACCTCCTCGCCCGTGATGGGGTCGTACTGGGTGCCGACGCGGGCGTACAGGAGGCGGAGGTAGTCGTGGAGTTCGGTGACGGTCCCGACGGTCGACCGGGGGTTGTTGGCCCCGTTCTTCTGGTCGATGGAGATGGCGGGCGAGAGGCCCTCGACGGCCTCGACTTTCGGCTTGTCCATCTGGCCGAGGAAGTTCCGCGCGTAGGCCGAAAGCGACTCGATGTACCGCCGCTGACCCTCCGCGTAGACGGTGTCGAACGCGAGGGAGGACTTGCCTGACCCCGACAGGCCGGTGACGACGGTAAACGTCTCGCGGGGGATGCGAACGTCGAGGTTCTTGAGGTTGTGCTCTTCGGCACCGCGAACCTCGATGTAGTCCTTGCTCATTCGGACGACTCTAGGAACGAGAGGACCGAATAGGCATCGGTTCGGGCCGTTCGAGCCGCATCGCTCGCGTCGGCGACTCGGGAGAGATCGGAGCGTGCGCGGTGTCGTCCGCCGGCGTCAGCCGTTGAGCTTCTGCCGCGAGATGGAGATGCCCGTCGGCGTGATGACGATTTGGTCGTCGCCCTTCTGGACGATGTCGCCGTCTACCTCGCGCGCGACCTGCCGGAGGTCGTCGATGATGTGTTCCATCGTGTTGTCGGAGGTCGTGTGGCGGGTGATGTCCGCGATGACCAGATTGCCGTCGTAGACGGCGTCTTTGATGGCGATAACGTCCTGCTGGCCGCCGATTTCGGCGATGTGAACCGAGAGGCCGGCGTCGCCGCGAGCGGTGTCGAAGTCGTCGAGGTCGAGTTCGACGTAGTCCTCGGTCGTTCGGGAACCACCACCACCGAGAATCTTACTCATGATACCCATAGGACGTAGAGAGGCCACAACGGGGTTAGTTCTTACGTCAGACGATTGTCTCTCTTCAGACATGTCTGAGCGCTGAGGCGGGACGAATCGACGGCAGTACGGCCACAGGAGGGTGGTGCCGCGGGAGGCGACGACGCCGGCGGACGTCCGACGCGCGCGCCGTCCGCGTCGTTTCGCCGGGTGTTTTTACCTCGCGGCGCGCGGGAGCAGACGAACACGATGACCTTCAGCATCTGCGTCCGCGAGTCGTACGTCGACGACGGCGGCGACGACCAGCACCGCTTCGGCGTCGCCGTGACGACCCGCCTGCCGGGCGTCGGGGCCCTCTGTCCGTTTGCAAGTGAACACGGCGCGGTCGCGACACAGGCGCTGACGAACGTCGAACTCGGGGAGAAGGGCATGGACTACCTCGAAGACGGCCTCGCCGTCGACGACGCCCTACAGGCGCTGTTGAACGCCGACGACGGCCGGTCGGAGCGACAGCTCCACGGCGTCGGCTCCGAGGGGACGTTCGCCTTCACCGGCGACGACTGTCTCGGCTGGGCGGGCCACCGCGAAGGCGACGACTACACCGTCGCTGGCAACCTGCTCACGGGCGCGGAAGTCGTCGAAGCCGCCGCCGACGCCTACGAGCGAAGCGTCGACGGCGACGAGCCGCTCGCGAAGCGACTCATCGACGCGCTCGGCGCGGGACACGCCGCGGGCGGCGACAAGCGCGACGACCTCGACGTCCAGAGCGCGGCCGTCGTCGTGACCACGACCGAGGACCGCGAGATGGAGCCGTACTACAACGACCTCCGGGTCGACGCGACGGAGACGCCGCTTCGCGACCTTCGGGAGACGTTTTCGATGGCGCGAGAGGGATACGAGGCGGCGCTGGAGAAGTACACCGAAGAGTAGCCGACGTGGCCGAGAGCCGCGCGCGCCGGGGCAAAGAAACAGTCGGCTCAGACGGAGAACTCGAAGAGGTCGTCGCCGACGTGGTGGATTGACTCGACGACCTTGCCGGAGTCGCCGACGAGGTCCGCCCCGTCTTCGAGCGCGCGACCCACGGCGAGCACCTTGCCGTGGGTCTCCTCGGCGATGACGACGAGGTCGCCAGCCTCGATGGTGTCGTCCGCCTCGGTGATGCCGGGGCGCATCACGTCGGCCCCGCTGGAGACGAACGAGACCGCGCCCGCGTCGACCGTGACGACGTTCGTCGTCGGCGGGAACTGGTTCGCGCCCTTGACCGTGAGAAACGGCTGGTCGTCGACGTACATGACCGCCGGCTCGCCGTCGACGAGGACGACCTCGTAGTCGGCGTCGGCGAACTCGACCGCCTCGAACGCGTCGCCGTCGAGGGCGACGCCGAGGGACGATTCGATGGAATCACACAGGGCGTCGATTTCGTCGCTTCGGAGGTGGTGGCGAGACTTGACCTTCATACCGGGTCGTGGACGCTCACGGCCGATAAATCGACCGCTCCGCATCGAGTGGTCGGCGACGACCCCGGCGGCCGGTCGAACGCGAGTCGACCCGAGCTAACCCAAAACCAACCCGAAGCAATCCGAAGCAACCCGAACCACGTCGGCGTCTGACGCGCGTCAGACTGTGACAGGATAAACTGCTAAGTACGATTGGGTCCACTCCAACGATATGTGGCGCTCCCGGACGAACCGGGACCGGAAACGTGTCGTGTGCATCGCATGCGGTGACGCGGTCCTCCGGTCGGCGGCGCGCGAGTACGACAAAGAGGGGAACCGCTGGGAACGGCACGGCAAGCGGTTCGAACACCTCTGTAAGTCCTGTTATCGAGGGCTCTGTCACCAGCCCCGCGGGGAGCTCGAAGGCCTCCTCATCGACATCGAAGAACACGGCATCACCAACGAGGAGTTCCTGCTTCGCTACTTCGACGCGGTCAAAGAGCGGTACGAATCCCCCGGCGAGCGCGGTCGCTGAGGTCGCTTTCCTTGGCCCGCCGCCGGGGCGCGCGCGAGCGTGCTCACGAGCGACGTCGTTTCCCTCTCGTCGCGGCTCGTGCCCGACACTCATTTCTCCCTGCCCCGTCTAGTCGGGGCTATGTCAGACGACGCGCAGGCGTACGCCGGGACCGCCGAAGGGCAAGGACCGGTGGAGATAGACGCCGAACTCGCGCGACACCTCCAGAACAAGCGCGAGGACCTGTTCGAGGAGTTCGAGATTCGAGACAAGTTCCCGCCGGAAGTCCTCTCGGAGGCGCGTGCGCGCACCGACGGCGTCCACGAGGAGATCGAAGACGAGCTCGAACACCGCAAGGACCTCCGAGACCTCACGACGTGGACGACAGACCCCGTCGACGCCCAGGACTTCGACGACGCCCTGAGCATCCGCGAGAACGAGGAGACGTACACGCTGTGGGTCCACATCGCCGACGTGACCCACTACGTCCACCCCGGTTCGGAGATGTGGGCCGAGGCCGTCAAGCGCGGGAACACCGTCTACCTCCCCGCCTACACCATCCACATGCTCCCGCCGGCGCTGGCCGAGACGGTCTGTTCTCTCGTCCCCGAAGAGGACCGCCTCGCCCACACCGTCGAGATGGAGATCAAGAAGGACACGCTCTCGTTCGAGTCTATCGACATCTACAAGTCCGTTATCCACTCCAACGAACGGCTCACCTACACGCAGTGTGAAAACCGGCTGGAAGACCCCGACCTCCCCCTCCACGACGAGAACGCGCTGGTCTTCGACCTCGCGGACCAACTCCACGAACAGCGCAAGGAAGACGGCTCGCTCGTTCTCAACCCGAGCCGCGACCGCGCCCACACCATCATCGAGGAGTGCATGCTGAAGGCGAACAAGGCCGTCACGCACGAACTCATGTGGAACCGCGGCGTCGAGGCGATGTACCGCGTCCACCCGCAGCCGACTCCCGACCAGTGGGACAAGGCGCTCCGCGAAATCACCGAACTCGACGGCGTGAGCATCAAGTCCACGTCGTGGGACGAGCCGCGGAAGGCCGTCAACGACGCCTTAGAGAGCGCGAACTCCCGCACGCTCAACAAGATTCAGCGCGCCGTGCTGAAGGTCATGCCCCGCGCGAAGTACATGAACGACCCCTTCGGCGGCCACTACGCGCTCAACTTCGACATCTACGGCCACTTCACCTCGCCCATCCGGCGGCTGTCGGACCTCATCAACCACTGGATCGTCCACGAAAACGACGTGCCCGAAGACCTCGTCGAGCTCTGCGACCGCGCCTCCGACCGTCAGAAGGACGCCGAGACGGCCGAGCGGCTCTACAAGCAGTTCCTCCAAGAAGTCGGATTGGACCCCTACGCGGTCAACAACCGCGGCATCGTTACCGTCGACGACGACGGCGAGGTCATCGACGAAAACGGCCTCCCGCCGCGCGAATAACCGGGCGGGCGACCCCGCCGCCCGCGGCCGGCGAGGCGAACGCGAGACCATAGGCTCAGTCAGCGATGTGCCGAAGCGACCGAAAGGCGCTCACCGCCGCCGGCTGCGTTACTCCTCTTGTTTGTGCGTGAACAAGAGCACGTCGCCGTCGTGCTGAGTCACACAGAGGTCGAGCATCATGCTCAGTTCGAGACTGTTGTAGTCGTTTTCGCAGACGACCAAGTCGTCGAACGGTTTCTCACAGGCCGGACAGGCGATAGAGACGGTGTTCTGGTAGGTGGTGACGCCGCCGCTCGACTCGTAGGGCGTGAGCGACGACCGGAGTTCGTCGAGTTCCTCGTCGTTCATGGACGTGTTGTGCGCGCGGCGTGCGTATAATTCTTCACGGTCGGACACCGGTCACGGTCGGACGCGACGCACGAGTGGTGGCTCATCTTCCTCCGGCGTCGTCCAACCCGCAGGCCCACCGGAAGTGCGGGTGGACCCACGACAGCCCCGCGGCGTTAGCCTCGACCCACGACGACGGGTCGCTCAACCGACGCGACAGCACCGCCGCGCGCTCCTCGTGAGTCCCCTCACGGTCGAAGGGAACCAGTTCGAGCGTCCGCGACGCGGGGTTGAAAAAGACCGCCCGCTCGGTGTCCTCGTCGAGTCCGACCAGCCGCGAGCCGTTGGCGTCCTTCTGAAGGAGCGCCTGCGCCATCCGATGCTGGTGGACTCCGCGGCGCGTCTCGCGGAGTTTCGAGACGATTGCTCGAAAGAGGGCCGTCGGGTCCGACGGGGGGTCGCCTCGTCGTGTTTCCATACCGACGCCCTCGGAGCGAGACGATAAGAGGGTCCGCCATGAGCGGAGTGAAAGTGTCGGGTTCGGCGGAAGTGAAGGCGTGTCAGCGAGCCGAACGACTCACGGCGGCGACGCGTCCCCCGCGAACACTTCACGAGGGTTCCGCAAGCTTCGAACGGTATGTCCCCACATTGGCGCGCCTGTCTCGTCGCCTGCGTCCTCCTTGCCCCCGGCTGTGTCGGCACCCCGGTCCGACCGGGACCACGACAACAGCTACGACCGCGGCCGAGACGACCCAGACGACGACCGCGACGGCAGCGACCACGACGACTGCGACCGATTCCCCGACGTACGGGACCGAGTTCGTCTCCGTCTCGAAACTGGAGAATCAAAGTCGAGCCGAGGCGTGGCCCGATAACAAGACCGCCCGCTTCGAGAACCTCTCCGAACCGCGGAAATCGGTGTTTCGGGACGCGCTCGACGGCCGAGTCACGTTCGGGCCCGACGAACAGAATCCGTTCGCGTTCAGCGATTCGGAACGGCCCGAACTCGTCCGGTACGAGGGGGAGTGGTACTTCGTCCGGGTCGCGATTGTGTAGTCGTGGAGCCGTTCGCTCGCGGTACTCGTTTTCTGATTCAAATCCCCGCTCGGACATTCACGATTACACTCGACACCGTCGGTACTCGCAGGGCACCTGACGGAGCCACTGCTCGAAGGTGTGGTGTCGAGAGAAAGTAGTGGACTCGCGGGGATTTGAACCCCGGGCCTCTTCCTTGCGAAGGAAGCGATCTGCCACTGATCTACGAGCCCTCATTCCCACGGAGTCGTGGGATACACTTATACCCTATGTTTTGTCCGCGGCCGGGCATGCGATAGCATCCCGTTCCGTCGGGTGATTCTACGGGCGTCTGCTCGCGTGTCGAACGGAAGTGAGATGACACGCGCCTTAGCGCTGAAAGTCAGCTCGGAGGCAGAGTCCTCCGGACGCGCGCCTCGACAGCCGCGAGTGTGACGGGCGGGCCGTCACGAACGGGCGGTCCGGAAGTCCGGACAGCGCCGTCGTTAGTCTTCGAGGACGATCTCGATGCTGACGTCGTTCGGAACCTGAACGCGCATCAGCTGGCGCAGAGCGCGTTCGTCAGCGTCGAGGTCGATGAGACGCTTGTGGACGCGCATCTCCCAGTGCTCCCACGTTGCCGTCCCCTCGCCGTCAGGCGATTTGCGGGCGGGGACTTCGAGCGTCTTCGTGGGCAGCGGGATCGGCCCGCTGAGGTTGACGCCCGTCTTGTTCGCGATCTCGCGGACGTCGTCGCAGATATCGTCGAGGTCTTCCGGACTCGTGCCGGCGAGCCGAACGCGTGCCTGTTGCATCGTTATCGCTCGTTGACTTCGAGCACTTTGCCGGCCGCGATGGTCTGACCCATGTCACGGACAGCGAAGCTGCCGAGCTCCGGAATCTCGGAGGACGGCTCGATGCTGAGCGGCTTCTGCGGACGGACGGTCACGATGGCGGCGTCGCCGGACTTGATGAAGTCCGGGTTCTCCTCAGCAACCTCGCCCGACGCGGGGTCGAGCTTCTGGTCGATCGACTCGATGGTACACGCGACCTGCGCCGTGTGGGCGTGGAAGACCGGCGTGTAGCCAGCGGTGATGACCGAGGGGTGCTGCATGACGACGACCTGCGCCTTGAACGTCTCGGCGACCTTCGGCGGGTCGTCAGCCGGGCCACAGACGTCGCCGCGGCGGATGTCGTCCTTGCCGACGCCACGAACGTTGAAACCAACGTTGTCGCCAGGTCCGGCCTGGTCGACTTCCTCGTGGTGCATCTCGACGGTCTTGACCTCGCCGCCGACGTCAGAGGGCTGGAAGCTCACGTTGTCGCCGGGGTTGAGGGTACCCGTCTCGATACGGCCGACCGGGACCGTACCGATGCCGGAGATGGTGTAGACGTCCTGGATGGGCAGGCGCAGCGGCGCGTCCGTCGGCGGCTGCGGTGCCGGCAGGTTGTTGAGCGCTTCGAGGAGGATGTCGCCGTCGTACCACGACGTGTTGTCGGAGCGCTCGGCGATGTTGTCGCCCTCGAAGGCCGAAATCGGGACGTAGGTCGCGTCGTCGGAGTTGAAGCGGACCTGCTTGAGGAGCTTGTTGACCTGCTCCTTGACGTCCTTGTACTTGTCTTCGCTGTAGTCGACGACGTCCATCTTGTTGACCGCGATGATGAGTTCGCCGATGCCCAGGGTGCGGGCGAGGAAGACGTGCTCGCGGGTCTGAGGCGCGACACCGTCGTCGGCGGCGACGACGAGGACCGCGTTGTCAGCCTGCGAGGCACCGGTGATCATGTTCTTGACGAAGTCGCGGTGGCCAGGACAGTCGACGATGGTGAAGTAGAACTCGTCCGTGTCGAACTCCTGGTGGGCGATGTCGATGGTGACACCGCGCTCGCGCTCTTCGGCGAGGTTGTCCATGACGTAGGCGAATTCGAATCCGCCCTTGCCCTTCTCCTCGGCTTCCTCTCGGTGCTGCTCGATGACGTGCTCCGGGACGGAGCCGGTCTCGAACAGGAGTCGGCCGACGAGCGTACTCTTACCGTGGTCGACGTGGCCGATGATGGCCAGATTCTGGTGGGGTTTGTCGCTCATTGGTGTGTTCACGCGCTAAGGCGCTCTGTGGGGAATGTTTTTGCTGAAACCCCTAAAACGATTTCGATACGCGCTACGAGCCGTCTAACCGCCGTACTGCGATTTGCGGAACCATACCACGGTCCCGGAAACGGCGTGTCCGGTAGATACCGACAGTCGAAAGAAACAGGGATAGGGGCCGCCTGTGCCGCTATTCGAGGCGTGAAACGTCGGACAGGACGGCGGTCGCCGTTTCCGGACCGCCCGCCCCGCGGCCGCTGATATTCAGTTGGCCCGCGTGTTTGGTCTCCAACTGGACGATATTCTGCGTGCCCGTGACCGACAGCGCGGAGCCTTGCGGAATCAGCCGCGGGGCGACGCGGACCCCGTCGGCGGTCGCCTCGCCGATGAGGCGGACCGTCCGACCGTCCTCGGCGGCGAGGTCGAGCGCCGTCCCCGGAACGTTGCGGATGCCCTCGACCTCGGCGTCGTCGAGCGCGTACTCGGTCTCGCCGTCGGAGAGGACGTTCGCGAGGATGACGAACTTCAGCGCGGCGTCGATGCCGTCGACGTCGAACGTCGGGTCCGCCTCGGCGACGCCGAGGTCCTGGGCCTCCGCGAGCACGTGCTCGTAGTCGAGTCCCTCGGCGGCCATCCGCGAGAGGATGAAGTTCGCCGTCCCGTTCAGCACGCCGCGAGCGGCGGTCACGTGGGGCGCGCCGAGGTCCGAGATGGTCGAGAGGACGGGAATCGCGCCGCCGACGGCGGCCTCGAACTGGACGGTCCCCTCGCTTTCGGCTTCGAGCGCGCGCAGGTCGGCGTACCGTTCAGCCACGGGCCCTTTGTTCGCGAGCACGACGTGCCGGTCGTCGGCCAGCGCCCGCTCGACGTGCGAGAACCCGGGCTCGGCGTCGCCGAGCGTCGTCGGCGTCGCCTCCACCAACACGTCGTAGTCGGCGTCGAACACCGCACCGGGGTCCGCTTCCCCGACCACGCCGTCGCGTTCCTTGCGGTCGTGGACCGCGCTCGGGTCGAGTCCGGCGGGGTCGACCGCGGAGGAAGACGAGTCCGCGAACGCGACGACGTCGTGGCCGTAGTCGCCCGCGAGGTCGAGAACCGAGCCACCGACCGCGCCCGCACCGAGCACGGCGAGTCTGAGGCTCATTGGGACCCCTCCGCGAGCGGCTCGACGACGTGCAGTCCCTTCTCGGCGGCGAGGTCGCGAACGACCGACAGCGTCTCGTCGACGCGGCCGGAGCGGACCGCGAGCCGGAGTCGTGCGCTCGACGCCTCGTTAGTCCCCTCGCGGGCGGACAGCGACAGGTCCTGTAACGTCGCGTCCGCCGAGGACTCGATGCGGTGGAGCGTGTCCGAGAGGTCGGAATCGACGATGTCGCCGACGAGGATGACCATTACCTCCTCGCCGAAGTGCTCCGCGCCGGCGCGGATGACGTTGACGCCGGCGTCGCGGAGCGCCTCGACGATTCGCTCGAAGCGGTCGGGCGGGCACTCGAGGTCGACCTCCACGGGGATGTGCCCCCGAGGAGTCAGGCTCCCGCGCTCGTGGAAGATGGAAAGCAGGTTACCACCGTTGTCGGAGATGGGCTTGAGCGCGGCCAAAAGCTGTCCGGGCTCGTCGACGAGTTCGAGCCGAATCGTGTGCGGTTTCGGCATCTCGCCGCTCCCGTCGGTCTCGGCGTCGCTCCCGCCGTCGAGGTCCTGTGCGCTCATCGCCCCACCCCCGTGGGCCGTCCCGACGCTGTTGTCCGCGACGCGCGGTTCGGTCGTGGTTTCGCGTCGTCGCGCCAGGAGTCGAGAGACGTACCCTTACGCATACGTATCCGTGATTCGGCCACGTGGTATAAGCCTTCGCAGCCGACACGGTTTGCCGACGTCGACAGCGTGCTGGCATGTGTCACGGGGAGGTCGACCGCGACAGAGCGCTCGGAGACGGTCTCGGCCACCGGAGGACGACGCGGGAAGGCCGTCGGGCGCGGCACGGCGGCGGGCCGACGGACCGGGGCCATCGCTGCCCGGGTGAAAAAACGAAAGAAGGCGCGAAGGCTCGCGCTTAGATGTAGTCGATAGCCTGCGAGAGCTCGAGCTTCATGCCCTTGCGCTCGCGGATCTCCATGATCTTCTCGCGCTGGAGGTTGTCCGAGAGCACGCGGAAGCCGGCGTTCTCCGTGTTCCAGGAGGCGCGACCTTCCGTGGCCGAACGGATGTCCGACGAGAAGCCGATCATCTCTTCGACGGGCGCGATGCCCTCGATGACCATGAGGTCACCTTCCTGGTACATGTCGTCGACGCGGCCGCGGCGACCCTGAATCTCGCCGGAGGCCGAGCCCATGTATTCGGAGGCGACGTCGATGCGGACGTTCTGGATGGGTTCGAGGAGCTTCACCTGACCCGCGATGAGCGAGCGGTGGACCGCGTCACGCGTCGCAGGGATGACCTGGGCGGGACCGCGGTGGATGGTGTCCTCGTGGAGTCGCGCGTCGTGGAGGCGTAGGAGCGTTCCCTGAACGGGCTCCGCGGCGAGCGGACCGTCGTCGAGCGCCTCTTCGAGACCCTCGATGACGAGTTCCATCGTCTCGTTGAGGTGCTGGATACCCTTCGTGTCGTCGATGAGGATGTTCGTCCCGTGGATGTGTTCGACGTTCTGGGACGTGTCCTTGTCCATGCCGGCTTCCTGGAGGGCCTCGCGGCGCTCCAGTTCGGGCATGTCCATCGAGATTTCGCCGAGCTTGATGGAGTCGACGATGTCCTGCGAGAGGGGTTCCGCCGTGATGTAGAACTTGTTGTGGCGGTTCGGGGAGACGCCCTCGACCTCGTGGGACTTGCCCTGGACCTGCTCGCGGTAGACGACAATCGGCTCACCGGTGCGGACCGGGATGCCCTGGTTGTCGCGGATGCGCTGGGTGATGACTTCGAGGTGGAGCTCGCCCTGACCGGAGATGAGGTGCTCGCCCGTGTCCTCGTTAATCTCGATGCGGATGGTCGGGTCTTCCTTCGCGACCTGCTGGAGCGTCTGGATGAGCTTCGGCAGGTCGTCCATGCGCTCTGCCTCGACGGACTTCGTGATGACAGGCTCGGAGATGTGCTCGATGGACTCGAACGGCGTCATCTCGACGGAGGAGACGGTGGAACCGGCGATGGCGTCACGGAGACCCGTGACGGCCGCGATGTTCCCTGCGGGGACACCGCGGTCGAGTTCCTCGCGCTCGCCGCCCATGAAGACACCGACGGACTGGACGCGGTTCTTGCCCGCGGTCCCGGAGACGTAGAGCTCCTGACCCTTGCGGATGGTACCGGAGAAGAGGCGACCCGTCGCGATTTCGCCCGCGTGGGGGTCCATCGAGATGTCGGTCGCCATGAAGACGACTTCGCCGTCGTCGTCGACTTCGCGCATCTGGCGCGCGAGGTCGGACTCGGAGTCACCGCGCCAGACCGTCGGGATACGACGGGGCTGGGCGTCGAGGGGGTCGGGGAAGTGCTCCGCGACCATGTCGAGAACGACGTCCGAAAGCGGCGTGCGCTCGTGGAGTTCCTGACGGTCGCCACCGCGCTCGAGTTCCATGATGTCGCCGAAGGAGATACCGGTCTCCTCCATCGACGGCATGGAGACACCCCACTTGTAGAGGGCGGACCCGAAGGCGACAGTCCCGTCTTCGACGGAGACCGTCCAGTCGTAGTCCTTCTCCTCGGTCATCCCGCGGATGAGCTCGTTGACGTCAGAGATGACGTCGACGAGGCGCTTCTGCATCTCCTCGGGACCTTCCTGCAGCTCGTTGATGAGGCGGTCGACCTTGTTGATGAAAAGCGCCGGCTTGACGCCCTCGCGGAGCGCCTGACGCAGGACCGTCTCGGTCTGCGGCATGGCACCCTCGACGGCGTCGACGACGACGAGCGCACCGTCGACGGCGCGCATCGCGCGCGTCACGTCGCCACCGAAGTCGACGTGGCCCGGCGTGTCGATGAGGTTGATGAGGTGGTTCTCGCCTTCCCATTCGTGGGTCATCGAGACGTTTGCGGCGTCGATGGTGATGCCGCGTTCCTGTTCGTCTTCCTTCGTGTCCATCGCGAGCTGCTGGCCGGCAGTCTCGTCAGAGATCATGCCCGCACCCGCGAGGAGGTTGTCGGAGAGGGTCGTCTTACCGTGGTCGACGTGAGCGGCGATGGCGATGTTCCGGATCTGCTCCGGCTTGTCCATCAGTTTCTCACATTCCTGGACGATCTTCTTTCGTCGGCCCATTATACAGGGGTCTACCGGCAGGAGGGTCAAAAGAGTAGTGTTTTTGCCGAGCGGATTTCCCATTTTCAGCCGCCCTACCGCCGGGGTATGAGCATTTTTGTCACGATAGGCGAGACTGTCCGCCGGACGCGGATCTCGTCGCCCACTCGGCGTAAGAGTCATGTTGATTGATAACATTTCTCAAGTCGAATGGACCTCCGAGTCGTCGGGGGCGCACCGGCAGACCCGTTCTTGAGCGCCGCCGACCTGTTCGAAACCGAGTTCGAGCTTTCGTACCCCGTGTACGTGCGCGTTCGCGATGATCCCGACTCCCGCACGTGGGCCGGCCACTATCAGGACCACCACGTCCTCAACATCTCCCGGCAGGCCGCCACCAGCGCGATGGCCCGCGAACTCGCGCTCCACGAGCTCTCACACATGGCCCGAAACGAAGAGGGCCACGTCTCGCACTACCAGTCCACGCGCGAGGCGGTCTTTCTCGCGCTCGCGGGGCGCACCGTCGAGCGCCGAAAGCTCGCGCACTGCTATCAAATCGCTAACCACTGCAAGGACATCTACGCCGACGACCTGACGCTGTCTGTCGCGCCCGCTGACAAACTCGTCCAGTTCCTCGAATCGCAACTGGCGGCGGCGCTCGCCGACCGACCGCAGGCGTCCGGCCGCCCCGGCTCCCGACTCGTCACCGCGGGTTCGGACCCCGAAATCACGGCCGTGAACGCCGCGTTCGCCCTCGCGCTCGTGGAGCGACACGACCTCGTCGAGTCCGACCACCGGCTGTACGACCTCGCCCACGCCGCGGGCGACGACGCGCCGTCGGTGTCTCTCGAGACGTTCAAAGAGCACTTCCGAACGCTCGCCGACGACCCCTCGAAAAGCGAGTACCGCCGGACGCTCGTCGACGTGGTGAAACACTACGTCGTCAACCCGGGGATGGCCGCCGACTGAGCGCTACGTACCGGCCGCGAGGCGTCAGACGGACGGCGTGGGTCCCACCGGCCCGACCGGACGGCGTCGTCACTCGGCGCGGTGAAAAACGAAAGAGAGTGGAGAGATTACCGGGCTGCTTCGGCGACGCGCTCTTTCTCCTCTTTCTGGGAGATAGCGTACGTCTGGACGTCGTAGTCGGCCGCACCGACGAGCTGCTGTGCGAGCGCCTCGGCGGCGGTGGTCGTCGTCTTGTAGGAGCCGCTGAGCGTGCCCTGCGCGATGAACTTCAGCGCCTCGTCGACGCGGCGCTGCGGGGCGACGTCGACGGCCTGCGGGACCGAGATACCGCCGTACTTGAGTCGGACGGTCTCCTCGCGGGGGCCGGCGTTCTCGACCGCGCGGATGAGCACCTGCACGGGGTTCTCCTCGGTGCGCTCGTTGACGATTTCGAACGCTTCCTTGACGATTTTGCTCGTCTTCTGCTTGTGTCCCGTGTTGTCCTCGGTCTGCATCAGGCGGTTGATGAGCCGCTCGACGATGCTGATTTCGGACTTCTGGAACTGCTTCGAGGCGTGGCGACCCATCGTGTGGGCGATGGGCGTCGCCTTGATGTACCGGCTCATGCTGGGGTCGGTGTACTCCATCTCGGAGACGTCCCAGACGCCGAACAGAAGCGCGTTCTCCTTTGCTTCCTCGCTGCTCGCGGGGGACTCGGGCTCGGGTGCGTCGCTTTCCGACATGGTTAGCGCACCGGCTTTTCAGCGTTCCCGCGGACGAGTTCGATCATCGAGACGCCGTTGACCTTCTCGACCTTGTAGTTGACACCCGAAAGGTCGCCCATCGCGCGACCCTTCGCGCCGCCGATACCGGCGATGGTGACTTCGTCGTGTTCGTCGATGAACGAAATCGCGCCGTCACCGGGACAGAAGGCGGTGACCTGCTTTCCGTTCTTGATGAGCTGAACACGGACGCATTTCCGAATCGCCGAGTTCGGCTGCTTCGCTTCGATACCGACCTTCTCGAGGACGATGCCGCGACCCTGCGGAGCACCCTCGAGCGGGTCGGACTTCTTGCCGAGACCGCGCTCACGGCGCGCGTACTCAGAGTCGGACCAGCGGCGCTTCTGCCGGTCCTGCTTGAGCTTGCGCGCGGCGTATTTGCCGTTCGCCATAGTGAACAACAGTTCCAGATGGAGCTACTTAAGCCTCCCTTTTCGAATCCGGTGAGACGGCTTCAGGAGCGATTAGCGACCCCTAAGGAGGAATCTGAGGTCGTTTCTCCGATTCGAACGACGCCCCCTCCGCGGCGAAGAGGGACTAAACCGCCCGGAGATGGTGTCGTTTCGTCCACCCATGCGAACGACACGCACGCGGGGTGACGCGCCCGTCTGACCGGGTCACTCGCCGCCGCGCTCCCCGACGAGGTCCACGTCGAGGCGGCCGCTGACCTCCCGGCCCGACGCCGGCCCCAGCGTCAGCCCCTCCTCGTCGAACCGCCGCTTGACTCGACGCCGGTACTGCGAGCGAACGTCGACGAGGCTCACGTCCATCGGCGATTCGACCCAGAACTCCGCCTGCAGACCGATCGAACTCCCGGCGAACTCGAGGATGCGCGCGGTCGGCTCCGGGTCGTCGAGCACGCGGTCGTCCTCCCGCGCGGTCTCGACGAGTTCGCGGAGCGCCAACTCCGTGTCGTCGGCGTACGCGACGTCGACGCGCTCGGTGATGCGGTACCGCTCTCGGCCGTACGGGCGGGTGAGCGCGTTCGTCGTGAGTTCCGTGTTCGGCACGGAGATGGTCTCGTTGTTGACCGTCCGCACGCGCGTGACCCGGAAGTCGACCGCCTCGACGACGCCCTCGCCGCCGGGCCACGATATCCAGTCGCCGACGTTGAAGTCCGGGTCGGCCACGAGAAAGAGGCCGCTGATGAGCGCGCCGATGACCTCCTGCCCGGCGACGCCGACGACGAGCGTCAGCGCCGCGACGATGAGCGCGGTGTCGGTCAGCACCGACGCGTAGCCCGCGCCGACGACGCCCGCGAGCGTTGCGAGCGCGATGACGAACGCGTGCGCGTAGGTCTCCGTCGCCGACTGCAACGTCGGGTTGTTCCGGTTCCGGGCGCTGACGAGCCTCGTCACGCCCGGGACGACGAGAAGCCGACCGACCAGATAGACCACGACCGCCGCAGCGGCGAACCCCACGGTCGCGCTCGCGAGCTCCTCGTACTCGGCGAATCCCGTCGGGTCGAGTTGTCCGACCGCGAGCCCGACCGACTGTCGTATCGGCGACATGCGTAGCTCGCCGTTCGGTGGGGACAAAAACGTGTGGTCGGGTCGGCCGCCGCCCTACGTCAACTGGATGTCGTCGATGTCGTAGTGACGACGCGCCAGCTCGCGCGCGGTGTCGATGGTCTTCCCGCTCGCGCCGATGGCGACGCCGCGGTCGGCTTCGGCGACCTCGACGTACGCGACGGTGTCGTTCTGCCGCGAGAGAGTCACGTGTCGGACGGCCGCCGGCGCGAGCGCGCTCGCGACGAACGCCTCCGGCGTGTCGGCGTCCTCGACCAGCTCGACCGACCGACCGAGTTGCCGCTCGACCGACTGGACGGTCCGCCCGCCGGGGCCGATGGCCGTCGCCATGTCGCCCGCGGCGACGAGGAAGACGACCCGGTCCTCGAACACGAGGCAGTCGTGGGCGGTCGCCTCCGTCTCCTCCTCGAAGAGGGCGATGAAGCGCCGGGCCGTATCCGACAGCGTAACTTTCATCGTCAGTCGTCAGACGGTTCGGGTGCCGCGTTGGCGTCCGCGTCCTCGACGTCGAGCGAGCCCATGCGGAGGTCCACGTCGCCGGTGCCGATCGCAATCGGCTTGCCGACGATGACGTTCTCGATGACGCCGTCGAGGTCGTCTTCCTCGCCGTGGATGGCGGCGTCGAGCAGGTGGTTGACCGTGACCTCGAACGCGGCGCGGGCGAGGACGGAGTCCTTCGACCCGGAGATACCGTGACGGCCGATGGACTCGATGGTCCCGTCGTTCGTCATGATGTCCGCGACGAGCATCAGGTGGCGGATGTTCACGTCGTCGAGACCCTGCTCGCGGAGCGTGTTCATCGTCTCGTCGATGATGGCCTCGCGGGCGGCCTCGATGCCGAGCTGCTTGTGCACCTCGTGGATGTTGTTCGAGGTGCTCCGGGAGGCGTCGACGCCCTCGATGGCGAGCGCGTCGCCGAACGCCGAACCCTCGGTGTAGAGGACGAACTCCTCTTCGTCGGTGTCCTCGTTGTTCTCCTTGCGGATGACGACGCGGGAGACCTCCTCGATGCCCTTGAACACGATGTCGCGCAGTTCCTCGACGAGTTGGAGGAGCCGGCGGTAGCTCGGGCTCTCGGGGCCGAACTCGATGAGCGTCCCCTCGCGGCGAGTCTTGATACCGAGCGCGTCCTCGATGGTCTCCGCGATTTCGCTCGCGACGACGCCCTCGTCGTCGTAGGTCGGCCAGCGTTCGAGAAGCGTCTCGTCGTTGAGGTTGATCTGGACGACCATGTCGGCGACGTTCGTCGAGATGTCGCCGAGCGCCAGAATCTTCGTGGACTCGATGTTCCAGACGACCTGGTGGGCGAGTTCGCGGTTGTTCGCGTACTCGTCTTCGAGGTACACGGTCATCATCGGCGTGTCGGGGGTCTTCCGCGCGTCCACCAGTTCGATGAGGCGCGGCAGTCCCTGCGTGACGTCGATTTCGGCGACGCCCGCGTAGTGGAACGTGTTCATCGTCATCTGCGTCCCCGGCTCACCGATGGACTGCGCCGAGACCGTCCCGACGGGGTCGAGCGGGTCGACGCGGGTGTCGAGGTAGCGCGCCTCGACGGCCTGCGCGATTTCGCCGGCCTGTTCGAACGAGACGCCCTCGCGCTCTTCGATGGTCTGGTAGATGCGGTCCTTCAGGCGTCGAGACAGCTCTTTGGACTCGACGACGTCGACGATGGCGTCGTCGACGAACTCGTAGTCGGCGGTTGCGTCGTGTTCAGTCATCGGATTCGACCCCCGCACGGGCGTCGACACGCGGTTCGGCGTGCTCGGAGAGGTTGGTCGGCGGTTCGCGCTCGCCGAGGAAGCGTTCCTTCTCCTCGGCGGAGCTGAACTCCGAGGTGAGGATTCGGTCGGCGATGTTCTCGACGTCGATCGGCGTCTCGTCGTCGGACGAGACCTTCACCGGGCTCGTGCCGTCTTCGCCGAACTCGAACTGAACGATGGTCCCCGACGTGTCGCGGACGGAGCCGTCGTACTGCGCTTCGAGTTCGGAGAGGGCGTTGATGAGCCGACGCTGCAGGTAGCCGGACTTCGAGGTCCGGACTGCCGTGTCGACCAGCCCTTCGCGGCCACCCATCGCGTGGAAGAAGAACTCACGCGGCGTGAGGCCGGCGCGGTAGGAGTTCTCGACGAAGCCGTGGGCCTCGGCCGAGAGGTCGCCTTTCTGGTAGTGGCTCAGGGTGCGACCCTCGTAGCCGCGGTTGATGCGCTCGCCCCGAACCGCCTGCTGGCCGACACAACCGGCCATCTGGGTCAGGTTGAGCATGGACGCACGCGCGCCGGACTTCGACATCACGACCGCGGGGTTGTCCTCCTCGAAGTGGTCCTCCGCGATTTCACCGGCGGAGTCACGCGCCTTGCCGAGGCGCTGCATGATCTTCATCTCCAGCGTCTCGTCGACGGAGCGGCCCGGCAGGGACTCGAGCTCGCCCGCCTCGTAGATTTCGATGAGTTCCTGAATCTTGTCGTAGGCGGCGTCGATGGCCTCGTCGACCTGCGCCGTCGCCTCGTCCGGGATGGACTCGTCGTCGATACCGATAGACAGCCCGAAGTGCATGATGGCGCGCATCGCGAGCGAGGCAATCTCGTTGATGAAGATGCGCGAGCGCGTCTTCGAGTAGTCCTTGGCGAGGGCGTCGACGATTTCGCCACCGAACGCGCCGACGGCGTCCTCGTCGATGGTACCCTGAGTGAGCTGGCCGTCCTCGATGGTGACCGTGTCGCCGACCTTCGAGGTGAACTCCATGTTCAGGTCGTCGGGCAGGAGTTCGGAGAAGATCTGCTGGCCGGTCCAGTAGGACTGGCCGTCCTCGTTTTCGCCCGCGGGCTCGGGGAGCGTGTCCACGCGCGTCGCGCGGAGCAGGTCGAGCGCCTGCGTCTCGACGAACTCGGGGTTGTCGTGGGTGAGCAGGTAGGTTCCCGAGATGTGGTCCTGAATCGCGCCGATGATGTTCTCACCGAAGCGCGGCGAGAGAATCTGCTCTTGGACGCGCATGAGGACGCGCGCCTCGGCACGGGCCTCCTCGTTCTGGAGGGCGTGCATGTTCATCTCGTCGCCGTCGAAGTCGGCGTTGTACGGCGGACAGACGACGGTGTTCAGGCGGAACGTCTTGTACGGCATCACGACGACTTCGTGCGCCATGATGGACATCCGGTGCAGCGACGGCTGTCGGTTGAAGATGACGATGTCGCCGTCGACGAGGTGGCGGTTGACCTCCCAGCCGAGTTCGACCTTCTCCGCGAGTTCCTCGCAGTTCTTTTCTGTCACCTTCAGGCGGCGGCCGTCCGGACGGCGGACGTAGTTCGCGCCGGGGTGGCTCTCGGGTCCGTTACGGACGTACTGGCGAGCCTCGTCGATGTTGCGCTCGGTGACGTTCATCGTCTGGGTCATCTCGGACGCGACGCGGTCCGGGACGCCGACCTCGTTGAGCGACAGGGTCGGGTCCGGCGAGATGACGGTTCGAGCCGAGAAGTTGACGCGCTTGCCGGACAGGGAGCCGCGGAAGCGACCCTCCTTGCCCTTCAGGCGCTGGCTGAGCGTCTTCAGCGGGCGGCCGGAGCGGTGCCGCGCCGGCGGCGTGCCCGAAATCTCGTTGTCGATGAACGTGGTGACGTGGTACTGAAGCAGCTCCCACAGGTCCTCGATAATCAGCTGCGGGGCACCCGCCTCGCGGTTCTCCATGAACCGCTGGTTGATGCGGATGATGTCCACGAGCTTGTGGGTCAGGTCGTCCTCGGAGCGCTGGCCGTTGTCCAGCGTGATGGAGGGACGCGCCGTGACCGGCGGGACGGGGAGGACGGTCAGAATCATCCACTCGGGGCGCGACCGGTCGGGGTCGATGCCGAGCGTGATGAGGTCCTCGTCCGGGATGTCCTCGAACCAGTCGCGGATGTCCGAGGGCATCAGCTTGTTCATGTCCTCTTCCGTGAGGTCGAGGTCGAGCGCCTTTTCGAGCGCTTTGCGGTCGTCGCCGACCGGGCGGAACTCGCCGGCGAGCACCTGGTTGACGCGCTCGGCGTCGAGGCCGGTCTCGTTAGCGAGGGTGACGGGGTCGACGCCCTCGTCGTCCTCGTCGTCGGGGTCGGGCTGCATCGCTTCGGCGATGCGCTCGGAGTAGTCCCCGGCGAGCACGTTCTGGACTTCGTAGTAGGTCGTCGGCTTCTCGTGTTTGATGTCGTGCTGCGGCGAGCCGCAGTGGGGACAGCGGTGGGCCTTGCGGGCCTGCCGAACCGCCGACTTCATCACGTCGCTCCAGTCGTCGCCGAGTTCCTTCGTGCGACCGAGCTTGTCGCGGTACTCGTCGGCCTCCTCCTGCGTGAGCGAGAGGCGACCGCACTCGCGACACGTCGAGCGGAGCAGGCGGCGGATGAGCTTCGTGAAGCCGACGTGGATGACGGGCGCGGCCAGTTCGATGTGGCCGAAGTGCCCGTTACACGACCCGGAGTGCTGGCCGCAGGTGCGGCACTGCAGCCCGGGGTCGATGACGCCCAGCCGCGGGTCCATGAGACCCATGTCGATTGGGTAGCCGTCGTCGTCGTAGGTGTCCGCGGTAATGACCTTCGTCGCGGACATGTCTCGGTACGTCTCCGGGTCCATCAACCCGAACTGGATGCTGCCGATTTCTTTGGGTGTCTGCATTGACATGAGTGGTTAGACCGCGTCCTTGAGCTCGATTCGCGGGCGAACGCCGAGTGCGACCATCTCGTCTAAGAGCAGCTTGAACGCGTAGCTGATGTCGATTTCGTGGATGTTGTCCTCGTCACCGGTGACGGGGTCGTAGATACGACGCTGGTCGCGGTCTTCGACGGCGACCATGCCGGTGTCGGCGGAGATGTAGACCTGCTCCTTGTCGGAGGAGTCGAGCAGGCGCTCCTGGAGCACCATCGCGGCACCGTGGCCGATGACGGTGTCGCGCTCCATCTCCCCGAGACGGAGGCCACCCTCGCGGGCGCGCCCCTCCGTCGGCTGGCGGGTGAGTACCTGCACGGGACCGCGCGAGCGGGCGTGCAGCTTGTTGCTCACCATGTGGTACAGCTTGTGGTAGAAGATGATGCCGACGAAGATTTCGGCCTCGATCTTCTCGCCGGTGACGCCGGAGTACATGACCTCCTTGCCGGAGGACATGAAGCCGCGCTCTTCGAGCGCCGAGCGGAGCTCCTCTTCGTTTTCGCCCTGGAAGGCGGTACCGTCGACGCGGCGGCCTTCGAGCGCACCGACCTTGCCGCCGAGCATCTCCAGCACGTGGCCGACCGTCATGCGCGACGGCAGGGCGTGCGGGTTAAGGACGAGGTCGGGAACGACGCCGTCGGCGGTGAACGGCATGTCCTCCTGGGGTGCCAGGTGGCCCACGACGCCCTTCTGTCCGTGACGGGACGCGAACTTGTCGCCGAGTTCCGGAACGCGCTGGTCGCGGACGGACACCTTGGCGAGCTTCGAGCCGTCTTCGCCCTCCATGAGCGTGACCGTGTCCACGACGCCGGATTCGCCCGAGCGCATCGTGACGGAGGTCTCGCGGCGCTTCTGCGGCGAGAGACCCGCCATGTCGTCGGGTTCCTCGAGGAACCGCGGCGGCGAGGTCTTGCCGAGCAGCACGGAGTTCTCGTCGACGACCGTCTCGGGGTTGACGAGGCCGTCCTCGTCGAGGTGCGAGTACGCGTCTTCACCGCGCGCGCCGCGCACGTCCTGCGACGGAATCTCGAAGCGGTCTTCCTGACCGCCGGGGTAGCGGCGCTCTTCGCCCTCGTAGGTGCGGAAGAAGTGCGAGCGGGCGAGGGCGCGTTCGACGGAGCCCTTGTTCATGACGAGCGCGTCCTCGATGTTGAAGCCCTCGTAGGACATGACGGCCACGACGAAGTTCTGGGCCGCGGGTCGCTCGTCGAACCCGATCTGCTCCGTGGTCTGCGTTTTGACCATCGAGAGCTGCGGGTAGTGCATGAGGTGCTGACGGGTGTCCGGGCGGATGCGGTAGTTCGCCGCGGGCAGCCCGAGCGACTGCTTCATCATCCCTGCACCCATCGTAATGCGGGGCGAAGCGTTGTGTTCCGGGTACGGAATCATCCCGGCACCAATGCCGAAGATGAGCTGCGGGTCGATTTCGAGGTGCGTGTGGTCCTCGTTGAGTTCGTCCTCGTCGACCGCGACGTAGATGTCTTCTTCCTCCTCGGCGTCGATGAACTCGACGAGTCCGCGCTCGACGAGGTCGTCGAAGTCGAGGTCGTTGTTGTCGAGCGCCTCGACGTGGTCGTCGTCGAGGAGCGGCTCGCCGTCTTCGACGACGATGAGCGGACGGCGGGCGCGGCCCGCGTCGGCGTTGATGATGACTTCGCGGGTGCGCTCTTTGACGGAGACGTTCACCATCTGGCTCACGTCGCCGCGGCGGCGCGCCTCTCGAATCTGTGCCGCGAGTTGGTTGGGGTCCGGGTGGGTCCCGACGAGACTACCGTTGACGTATACTTTCGCTTCTCGCTGTGCCTGAGCCATGTTAGTCGTCCGCGGGTGTGGCGTCGACGCTGTCGATGCCGGGGATACCCTCGACACCCATCGACGCGAGTTCTCGTTTCAGCGACTGTTCGTCTTCGACGTTCTGGGAGAGCTCCATCGCCTGCGCGAAGTTCTTCACCAGTCCACAGTTCGGTCCCTCGGGAGTCTCGGAGGGACAGATGCGACCCCACTGGGTCGCGTGCAGGTCGCGCGCCTCGAAGTGCGGCTGCGACCGCGACAGCGGACTGCGGAGGCGGCGAAGGTGCGACAGCACACCCATGTAGTCGGTGCGGTCGACGAGCTGGGAGACGCCGGAGCGGCCGCCGACCCAGTTACCCGTCGCGATGGGGTGTTCGAGCCGCTCTGTGAGCACGTCGGACCGGACGACGGTGTTGACCGTCAGGTTCCGGTTCCGCATGTTAGCGCGCTCGAGCTGGTACTTCACGTCGCGTGCCAGCTTGTTGAGCGCCGTCCGGAAGAGGTCCTTCATGAGGTCGCCGGAGACCTTCAGGCGCTTGTTGGCGTAGTGGTCCTTGTCGTCGGAGTCGCGGCGCTGCAGCGCGAGTTCGAAACACGCCTCGGCCATGCGACAGAGGTAGTACGCCTTGTTCATGCGCACTTCCTCTTCTTCCGCGCCCTCCTCGTGGAGGTGCGGGAGCAGGTAGCGGTCGATGACGTAGTTGGCGCGCTTGAGCTGGTAGTTCTTGCCCTGGCCGCCGGCGACGCGCTTGCCGAGCGCCTCGATGGCCTGCTCTTGGGTCTGCACTTCGGCCTCCTCGAGGTTCTCGAGCATGAACTTCACAATCTCCGGGTCGTCGGAGACGCGGTGGACGATCTCCTCGTCGGATTCGAGGCCGAGCGCGCGGACGAGCGTGACGAAGTTGACGCTCCCGGAGACGGACGGGAACGACACTTCGAGGAGCCCCTCGCGGTTGCGCTCGCAGAGCACGAGCGCGCGGTAACCGCGGCGCTGGCTGAACGTCTTTGCGACCTGAATCTCGTCGCCGTACTTCGTGTCGTACTCGGCGAGAATCTTGTTCGGCGCCAGGTCCTCCGAGGTCATGAGCACGCGCTCGGAGCCGTTGACGATGAAGTAGCCACCGGGGTCGACGGGGTCCTCGCCGATTTCGACGAGGTCCTCGTCGGAGAGTTCCGCGATGTTACACTTCGAGGAGCCGACCATGATGGGCATCCGGCCGACCTTCGTCTCGGCGGTGTCGACGACGACCTCCTCTTCTTCTTCGCCGCCGCGGACGATGGACATCTCCATGAACACGGGGGCGGAGTAGGTGATGTTGCGCAGGCGGGCTTCCTGCGGGAAGAGCAGTTCCTCGGAGCCGTCGGCCTCGCGGACGCGGGGCGTCTCCACGCGGACGCCACCGAGTTCGACATAGACGGGTTCCTCGCCCTCCTTGTCGCCGATGTCGGTCTCGATGGTCGCCTTCTCTTCGACGACGTCCATCATGCCGCGTTCGAGGAACGCGTTGAACGAGCGGAAGTGGTGTTCAGCGAGCCGTTCTTCGGAGAAGTACTTGCGAGAGACCTCGCGTCGCGCTTGTCGGTTCATTCGATCACCAGTCGGTATACGACTGCTTTGTCTGTCGTTCGAGAGTTCCGAACGATCTTGATGACGTCGCCGGGCTCTGCGTCCTCGGGGAGCGCCGGGTCCTTCAGCTTGATCTTCGGGAGGTTCGTCTTCTCGACGTTATACTCCTGTAACACGTCCTCGACGGCCTCGTCGTCGAGTTTCGTGTGTTCCGGAACCAGTTTGTGTTGGCTTACGTCTACCATGTATGGTGCTGCTGGGTGCTGGAAGAAGCTGTCACGGGATACTACGGCTGATTTTGGGACGCACCCATTTAACACTTGCCAACTGCGTCGAAGAAAGGCAACGCTATCGGAGGTCACGCACCGGAGATGCGCGAATCGTCACGTGTTGGCATGGGGTATCGCGATATAAATGTCTTCGGGGCAAGAATCGCGGTACCGCGGGCCAAGGGCAACCCAGATGGTAAGTCTTATCTATAAACCTCGGCTACGGATGAGTGCAGACGGAGGGCCCGGGTGGTGTAGTGGCCCATCATACGACCCTGTCACGGTCGTGACGCGGGTTCAAATCCCGCCTCGGGCGCTCTCCGTACCGCAAACTCACTTCAGTAAGCCCGGGTGGTGTAGTGGCCCATCATACGACCCTGTCACGGTCGTGACGCGGGTTCAAATCCCGCCTCGGGCGTACTTTTCGATGAATTACTCGCTGAGCGCCGAGTCTCGTCTCGGCGCGGCCGTGATTCTCGTGAATACCCCAAAAGGGATTGAACCCGACGACGAGCGAGTGAAACGAGCGACGTCGGTACGGTTCAAATCCCACCTCGGGCGCTTCTCTGATTTCAACTCCTCCAGCGAGGTGTCTCGTCGCCGAGCGACAGCGAGTGAAATCTGTAAGCGACGACAGGCGTGCTTTTCGACGAATTACTCGCCGAGCGCCGTGAGGGACGTCACTACCGCCATATTCTCGCGTGACGTCTGTACAGTATCGTGAACAGCACAACCGACGGGCGGGTCGTCGTCGTGACCGGCGCGAACGAAGGTATCGGCTACCACACGCTGAGGGCGCTCCTGAAGAAGGGCTATCGGGTCGCCGGGGTCGATATCAACGTGGACAGCCTTCGCCCGCTTCGGGAGACGTACCCCGACCGCATCCGCGTCTACGAGTGCGACGTGACGAACGACGACGACGTGGAGGCGGCGGTGGCTGGACTCCTGGACGAGTGGGGACACATCGACATCCTCCTCAACAACGCAGCGATATTCAACTTCGGCTTGTTCGACGACCGAACACTCGACGACACGCGCGAGGAGTTCGAGGTGAACTACTTCGGCTACCTTCGAATGATACGGGCCGTCCTGCCCCACATGCGGGCCCGAAACTCGGGGCACATCCACAACGTGAGCTCCGGCGTCGGGCTCGTCGGCACGCCGGGACTATCTGGGTACGCGTCGACGAAGGGCGCAATCGAGGCGTTCACCCGTTCGCTTCGGATGGAACTGCAACGCGAGAACGTCTCCTGTTCGGTGATGCACCCGCCTTACACCGCCACCCGGTCGGCGGCCCGACTCGGGCTCCCGTCGTCGATGATGAGTGACCCCGAAGACGTGGGGCGGAAGTTCGCCGACAAAATCGAATCTACCCGTCTCGTCATCACCGCCGACCTGACGACCAGAATCGGGCTGTACCTCGCCCGCCGCTTCCCGTTCATCGTCAAGCGGGGTACCAAACAGTTCCTCGACGAGCGCGAGGCGGCCGTCGAATCGGGCGAGCGGTGACGTGCGGTGAGCGCCGGACTCACCCGACCATCCCGCCCACAGCCCCGCCAATTGCCACGCCGACCAACGCCGCCACGAGCGTCCCGAACGCATACCGAGCCGCCGTGTCGTACTCACCCGCGTCAACGAGTTCGGCGACGCCGACCGCGAACGACGAGAAGGTCGTGAAGGCCCCGCAGAATCCGGTTCCGGCGAGCGTCACCGCCGCATCGCCGACGGGCGCGGAGACGAGAAACCCCAGCGCGACGCTTCCGAGGACGTTGACGGTGACGGTGCTCCACTTGCCGACGATTCGCTGGTCGACGGTGTGCCGAGAGACCGCGCCGGCCATCCCACCGACGCCGACGAGGACCGCCGGGAGAAGCGAGAGACTCATCGTCGTCCTCCGAACGCGAGTCCGAGTGCTGCGGCGGCGAAACCGAGCGCGTAGTTCGCGCCGACGTTGAGCGCGCCGCCCGCCGGCGACAGCGACGCGGTCTGGACGGCGAACGTGCTGTACGTCGTGAACGACGAGAGCAGCCCGGTCCCGAAGAACAACTGCGCCCGGCGAGAGGAGACCGACGTGATGAACGTCCCGAGGACGAAGCCCCCGAGGACGTTCACGGCGAGGGTGCCGCCCGCGCCGGGAATCACGACGGAGACGCCGTAGCGCAGTATCGCACCGGCGAATCCACCGAGGGCGACTAACGCCAGTTCCGAGCGGTCCATACGGCTCTTCTCCGGGCAGACTACTCCACGGTTTCGGAACCGTCACGCTCGGGAACCGCCCGCGGCGTCGCGCCCCCGTCCGGCGTCTCTCGGGGACGGACCCGCACGTCGTGGACCGTCTCCGCGGTGTCGTCGACGACGAGGGCGCAGCCGCGTTCCCGCGGGAGCCGAGCGCGGAGCGATTCGTCGAAGTACGTCGGGTCTGCGGCCGAAATCGCCGACACGTCGGGACCGGCGGTGAGTCGGTGGATGACCCGGAGGTCAGCCTGCGAGACGGCGACCTCGGGGAGCGCGGAGGGCCGCTGGGTCGCGAGAACGACGCCGACGCCGGGTGCTCGCCCGCGCGTGAGAAGTGTCCGAAGCGCGGAGTCTGCGAGCCCGCCGACGAACGCGTGGGCCTCGTCGAGAAGCATCCACGGGATGCGGGAGACAGCGTCCGCGACGCGGGCGTCGTAGAGGCCGCGGGCGACGACGCGGACGACGGCGCTCGCGGGAGTCTCGTCCAGTCCGGAGAGGTCGAGCACGTCGGGCGCGGGACCGCAGAGCGACCTCGGGTCGAGCCCGTCGGGGTGGAACACGTCCCACGAGTCGGCGAGCGCGAGGTGGTTCGCCGCGGCTCTGCGCGTCTCGGGCGCGGCGTCGGCGTCGTCGACCGCCCCGCGCATCGCCAACAGCGAGTCTTCCTCGGCCGCGAGTCGCCACACGAGCGACCCCGCGGGGGCGGTCGGGTCGAGACCGAGCAGGTCCGGCCACGCGCTCGGCGGGAGCGCGTCGGCCCGGACGCTCGGCGCGTCGTGGACCGTCCCGTCTATCGGTGACGCTTCGAGGCCGTCGAAGACGCCCATCGGGTCGATGACGACCGGCGCGACGCCCGCGGCGCGCGCCAGGCCCTCGGCGACGACGCCGAGCGTGTGGGATTTCCCGCTTCCGCGCTTGCCGACGACGACCGCCGCGTGCGGGCGGTTCACGTCGAGGCCGACGGCCGCGCCGTCGCTCCCGTCGCGGGCGCGGTAGTTCCCGAACCGGCAGACAGGACCATCTTCGTCCGAGTCGCGGCCGATGGTGTGCATGGCGCGGACTGGTCCCGCGATGCGACTTGAACCTCCGGACGAGAGTTTATATACGAACCCGCGGCCAGACGGTCCATGCTCGATACGTTTCGGTCAGACACGCGCGCCATCGAAGGGCTCCCGGTCCGCCTCGTCGTCGCTCTCGTGGTCGGCGTCGCCAGCATGAGCGTCATGCTCAACATGCTCTCGGGAGTGCAGGGACTCGCCACCTCGGAGCTCGACGTAAAGCCGACGCCCGACGTGGTCGGTCCCGGCGCACAGACGCTCGATTTCACCGTCGTCGACCACGAGGGGGACCCCGTCGAGGGCGCGACGGTCATCGTCAAGTCCGGAACCGCGGAAATCGACGGCGTGGCGACGGCGAAGACGGGAGACGGGGGTTCAGCGACCGTTCGCGTCGACGCCGAACTCGGCGCGAACCGCGAGGACGGAACGCTCGTCGTGGACGTGAAACCGCCCGCGGGGGGCTCCTTCGTCGACCGCCGCGAGAACACGAACGTGCTGGTCGTCCAAGACTGAGGTGGACGGCTGCGAGCCGCGGGCTCAGCGTTCGGGGTGCGTCGCCGCGTCGAAGCCGCCGCGAACGAGCGGTTTGGCGATGTGTCGGCGGGCGCAGGGCGGCACCTCGTACCAGCCGAGTTCGAGGTCGCGGTCGACCGCCCGCTCGACTTTACCGGGCGCGTCGGTCCCGCAGTCGCGACACCGGTAGCCCTGATTCCGCCCGGCGCTTTTCATCGTCCGCCCGCAGTCGGGACAGACGGGCGTCGCGGGCTCCGTGTGCACGAGGTCGCGGACCGCGAACTTCTCCAGTTTGAGCGTCCCGTCTCCGACCTCGCCGCAGGCGGTGAGGGCGTCGCCGACACGGAGCGCCCGCACCCGGTTCCGGAAGCGCTTCGTCGGTTCGAAGGCGGCGACGGGAACCGAAGCGCCGCCCGCTTCGAGGTCGAAAAAGACGTGGCCGCCGGCGCGCGTCTCCGGGTCGGAGGCGACGGTGCCGGCGACCCGGTAGGCGCGGCCGTCGCGGAGGTCCGAGACGGCGCCGTCGCGGAGGTGCGCGTCGGTCCCCTGATTCGTGAGGAACGTCGCCGAGCGGTCGACGGGCTCGGAGGCGATGGCGGCGGCGACCTCGCGGACGGTGTCGGCGTCGTCGCCCCGGATGCCGTGGAGAATCGGTCCCGGCGCGTTCGGCACGCAGACGGCCTCGCCCTCCTCGCGGTCCACGGTGTCCCACGCGTCGGGGTACGCCGCGTCCGCGGCGTCGAAGACGGAGTCGAAGTCGACCTCGCGGGGCGTCCCGCAGCGGTGGAACTCGCGGTAGGAGATGTGTTCGTAGGTCCACTCGTCGAAGGCGGCCCACGCGCCGACGGCCGCGAGCGCGCCGATGCGCCCCCGCCCGCCGTGCCAACCCTCGGTCAGAAACCCGGAGCGCTCGGCGAGGTTGACCGCGGCGTCGAGGTCGTGGAAGTCGCGGACGGCGTCGCGGGCGAAGTCGGCGACGGCGGTCGAAACCGTGTCGGGCGACCCCGGCGCGACGACGAGGCCCGGACTGGTTCGGTCGTCGTCGAGGACGGCCCAGCGGTCGAGCTCGTCGCGGGCGACGTCGAGCGCCGCGCCCGCGGGGAGGTCGGCGTGAAGCGCCAGCGCCGCGTTCCCGCGGGTCTTGTGCTCGACCGCCGGGTTCAGCCGGACGAGGAGTCGCCGCTCGACGGTCCCGCCGCGGGCCTCGACTGCCTCGGCGACGAGCGTCGCCAGGTAGGTCGTACACATCCCGAGGGTGCGGGAGTCGGTGTCGTCGAGGCCGATGACGGTCATCGGCGGAGATTGCCGGAGGGCGCAGTAACGCCTTTCGGGTCGGTCGCGGCTATATAAATGCGGCATCGAGAAGGGATACACGTCGGCGAGGGCGTCGATACCGGGGAAAACGCTTTATGGGCCGAATCGCTTATTGCCCCCTATGTCCCGGTCAGCGCTGGTTGGTAATGTCGCCGCGATGCTCCAAGACGCGGGCTTCGTCGTGAGCGACCGCATCGCCATCCGGCCGAAGAGCTTCGACCTCGCCGCCCGGAGAGGTGAGGACCTGTTGCTCCTCAAGATACTGGGGAACATCGACGCGTTCGACGGCGTCACCGGCTCCGAGATGCGACGCCTCGGCTCGTACCTCGACGCCACGCCGTTGGTCGTCGGGCTTCGGACCCGAGACGAGGACCTCAAACCCGGAGTCGTCTACTTCCGTCACGGCGTGCCGGTGTTGAACCCCGACACCGCCATGGACCTGTTCGTCGAAGAGGTTCCCCCGCTCATCTACGCCGCCCCCGGCGGTCTGTACGTGAGCCTCGACGGCGACGTGCTCGCCGAAGAGCGGCAAGAACGCGGGTGGAGCCTCGGACAGCTCGCGACCGAGCTCGGCGTTTCGCGGCGCACCGTCTCGAAGTACGAAAACGGCATGAACGCGAGCATCGAAGTGGCGATTCACCTCGAAGAGCTGTTCGATCGTCCCTTCTCGAGCCCGGTCGACGTGCTCACGGGCGCGGAGGACGTGCGCGACGCCGAGCCGACTCCCGAAGACCCCGACGTGGACCCCGACGACGAACACGTTCTGTCGGTGTTGACGCGCGCCGGCTTCACCGTCCACCCGACCGCCCGCGCACCGTTCAAGGCCGTCAGCGAGGACGCCGGACGAAAGAAGGAGACGAACGTTCTCACGGGCCACTCGTCGTTCACCAGAAGCGCCGAAAAGCGCGCCCAAATCATGTCTTCGCTCGGCGAAATCACGCGGACGCGCTCGGTCTACTTCGTCGAGGAACAACAGAAACGCGAGTCGGTCGACGGAACCGGCATCGTCAGCTGCGAGGAACTCGCCGCCATCGACGACCCCGACGAGATTCGCGACCTGATTCGAGAGCGGACCCGCGACCCCGCAGAGAGCTAACCGGCGGGGTCGGGTGCTCGCCTCCGAGCAACTACCGTTATTCTCCTCGACAGCGTAGCGACTGTGATGTCGAAATCGAAGAGGACAACCGAGGGTGCGGGGACGAGTGAGGAGTCGCCGGCCGCCGTCGAAACGCTCGCGGCCGCGGTGTGGCGCGAGGCCGCGTCGTGGCCGGCGGTCGAGCGGACGGCGCTTTTCGGCTGCCCGTCGTTTCGGGCGAACGGGACGCTCTTCGCCGTCGTCTCGGAGCAGGGGCTCTCGCTCACGTCGCTGTCGGCCGAGTCGCGAGCGGCGGTCGCGAAACGACACCGCGTCCTGCCGTTCGAGGCGAACGGTCGAATCGTCGGGTCGTGGGCGACGGTCGATATCGAGCCGAGCCGAATCGCCGAACTCTCGGACGCGCTCCGCGCGAGCTACGAGACCGCGTGCGGTCGAAAACGAGAACAGTAAGCGGGAGCCCGACGGCCGCCGCGAAAGGGGAGGGGGTTACGCCGCCGAGCCGTAGGTCTCTTCGAGGTAGTCGACGATATCGTCGCTCTCGGGCATCCCCTCGACGCCGTGTTCCTCGTCGACGAGGACGGGGACGCCGGTCTGCCCGCTTACCGCTTCGACTTCCGTGCGCTCGGCGTGGGCGCTGGGAACCATCCGCGACTCGTATTCGAGGTCGAGTTCGGCGAGCTTGTTCTTCACCTTCGCGCAGTACGGACAGCCCTGCAGTTCGTAGAGGACGAGTTGAGACATCGCTCGGAGGTATGGAGTCCGAGCGGAAAAACGCGGCGGTGGTGTGTGTCGCGGACGCATCGGAGAGAAACGCACGCCTGCGGGGGAATCGAGCGGTCGCGGATCGGCGTCTCAGACCTGCGCTTGCAGCATCCCGGAGGTACGGATGACGAAGTAGAGGACGAACGCGGCTGCGAGCGTCCACTGCCCGACGCTGACCTCGTCGTACTCGCCGGCGGCGACCTTCACGAGCGGGTACGAGACGATACCCGCCGCGATGCCGTAGGCGATGGAGTACGTGAAGGGCATGACGAGGATGGTCATGCCGGCGGGGATGGTGAACGTGATGTCGTCCCACGCGATGTCGACGACGTTGCGGAGCATCACGACGCCGATGACGACGAGCGCGATGTGAGAGGCGTACTGCGGGATGGCCGTCGCGAGCGGGACGATGGCGAGCGAGCCGAGGAACAGGAGGGCGACGACGAGCGCGGTGAGGCCCGTGCGACCGCCCTCTTCGACGCCGGTGGCGGACTCGATGTAGGTCGTGACCGTCGAGGTCCCGAGCATCGCGCCAGCCGTGGTACCGACCGCGTCGGCCATGAGCGGCTTGTCGATGTCGGGGAGGTCGCCGTTGTCGTCGAGGAAGCCCCCGGCCTGCCCGACGCCGACGAGCGTGCCGGCGGTGTCGAAGAAGTCGACGAAGAAGAACGTGATGACGATAAGCGCGAAGCTGAACGCCTCGACGTTGCCGAAGCCGGAGATGAACGCGCCGGCGAGCGGCGTGATGTCGTAGGTTGCGGCACCTCCACCGGGCATAACGAGGTCAATAGCACCAAGGAGAGGGAGCGAAATCGTTGTCGTTGTTGTACCTGCGACCAGACCCGCATCAGGAGCAACGAATCCGAAGGCAGTAACAGCCCATCCGATAATCGCCGTGCCGGCGATGCCGATGATGATGGAACCGGGAACGTTCGCCGCGTAGAGCGCGAACGTCAAGAACAGGCCGACGATGGAGACGATGGCGACGGGGTTCGACGCGAGGTCACCCATCGTGATGAGCGTCGAGTTATCGTTGACGACGATGCCCATCGCCTGTAAGCCGATAATCGCCAAGAACAGTCCGATACCGGTCCCGACGGCCATCTTGACCGGTTCGGGGAACACCTTGATGATGGCTTCCCGCGCGCCGACGGCGGTGAGCGCGATGAAGATGATTCCCTCGACGAAGACGGCCGCGAGCGCCGTCTGCCACGGGACGCCTAACGCGCCGACGACGGTGAACGCGAAGAAGGCGTTCAGGCCGAGGCCCGGCGCTTGCGCGAAGGGTCGGTTGGCGTAGAACGCCATGACCGTGGTCGCGATGGCGGCCGCGAGGATGGTGACGACAGCGAGCATGGACTGGACCTCGCCCGGCGTGTACCCGGCGATGGCGATGCCGTCGACGCCCTCGATGTACGGTTGGTCTGTGAGAAGCGACGGGTTGACCACGACGATGTACGACATCGTGAGGAACGTCGTGATGCCCGCGAGAATCTCGGTCCTGACCGTGGACCCGTGTTTATGCACGTCGAAGTAGTTTGCGAGGGTTTCAGAGAGCCCCATGATGCACGACTAAGCATACCCACGATTGCACACATAAGCATTACCATCCTCCCGGGCAGAATTATCCACGAACGTGAGTTAAACAGCCCATTCAGCGTGAGAGAACGGCACATAAGTGCCTATTTTCCCACCATTTGTAAGTTGGCTAACGAGTTTAGAGCCGTTTATTCGAGCGGCCGCGGGGGAGCCTCAGTCGAAACTGCTCAGCGCGCCGACCGGGGCGTCGGTGAGTTCGCGGGCGCGGTTCGTCCCCTCGTCGCCGACGGCGATGAGCGCGAAGACGCCGGCGATGTCGGCGTCGGCCTGCAGCGCGATGTCCAAGAGGAGTTCCTGTGTCTCGCCCGAGCGGATGAGGTCGTCGACGACGAGGACGCGCTCGCCGTCGTCGATGGCGCTGGCGGGGAGGTAGTAGGTGAGTTCGATACCGGACGCGAGGCGCTGGCGCGACTCGATGAAGTCCTCGACGGCGGTCTCTTTCGACTTCTTCGCGTACGCGAGGCGCGCGCCGAAGTAGCTCGCCATCGCCGCGCCGAGGGTGATGCCGTCGGTCGCCGCGGTCAGAATCACGTCGGGGCGTTCGAGGTTCAGCGTGTTCGCCGCGACGGGCGCGACGAGGTCGAGGAACGACTGGTCGAAGACGACGCCGGAGTTGTCGACGTAGCCCTCGTCGTCGAATCGGACGCGGGCTTCGAGTTCGTCGGCGAGCGCGTCGCGGCCGACGCCCTCGACGACCTCCCGGGCGCGTTCGACTCCGGGCAGGACGTGCCCGTTGACGTAGCGGTTGAGGTCGCCGGCCGGCAGTCCCGTGAGTTCGGCCAGCTCGTCGTACGTCCGGGTCTCTTTGAGCATCCGGAGCACGGAGACAGCCTGCAACTGGAGTGCGGCCTTCTCTGCTCTGTTCATGCCTCCGCCTTCGTACTTGCACAAAAATGAATACTTCGATTGCCGATTCCGAGTGAATTAGTCACAAGCGTGTATTAGCGGTCGGCGTCAGCCAGCAGATCCTCGGCGGTGAGAAGCGACTCCAGTTCGATGTCGTGTTCGGCTAACAGCTCCGCTGCGCCCTCCTGTCGGTCCACGACGACGATGACGCGGTCGACGACCGCGCCGGCCTCGCGGAGCGCCTCCACGGCGTCGACGGCGCTCTGGCCGGTCGTCGCGATGTCTTCGAGGACGACGACCTCCTCGCCCTCGTCGAGCGCGCCCTCGATGCGCTTGGCCGTCCCGTACTCCTTCGCCTTCTTGCGGGCGATGACGTACGGCTTGTTCGTCTCGACCGCGGTCGCGGCCACGAGCGGGACCGCACCGAGCGCGACGCCAGCCAGTTTGTCGTCGTCCGCGACGCGCTCCGCGAACGCCTCGGCGATGAGCTTCAGACACCGGGGGTCGGTCTCGAAGAGGTACTTGTCCACGTAGTAGCTCGACGTGCCGCCGTGGGAGAGTTCGAACTCGCCGAACTGGACCGCGTCGGCGGCTCGAAGCGCCTCGATGAGTGCTGCGTTCGCCATCTTGTTTCGAGAGGGTTCAGGGAGGCGCTTAAGCGGGACGGTTCGGGGCGGTTCGGTCGCGCCGACCCACGCTACCGCGGCAATCGAGGCGAACCCCTACTTCCCGGTCTTCTTCGTCACGCGGAAGTCGCGGGGCGGGTCGAGGATTCCCGCGACCGTCCCCATCGAGTGGACGACGGTGACGACCGGCGCGAGCGGGACCGCGAGCGCCCACGAGAACTTGTCGCGGCCGTAGTAGACCACACCCCGGAGGTACCAGAACGCCGTGAGCGCGCCGAGCGCGAGCGACGCGAGCGCGAACAGGCCGCTGGCGACGAGGCCGACGCCGAGGACCGACAGGGGGACGGCGACGACCGTGACCACCGGCGAGAGCGCCCACGCGTAGTTGCGGACGCGAGTGAGAAGCTGGTAGTGAACCGGGAGCGCCGTCGCGGCGTCGAGATTGCCGGCGGCCCAGCGGCGGCGCTGTTGGAGAATCTCGGTGAGCGACGGCGGGGCCTCGTTGGCGCAGGTCGCCGTCGCGAGGTCGAAGGTGAAGTCGTCGAGTTCCTGTGCGGCCGCCCAGACGAACGCGGTGTCCTCGACGAGCGTCTCGCGGTCCCACGTGACCGCCTCTTCGACCTCTCGGCGGACGGCGATACCGCCGCCCCACGCGAACAGCGGAATCGAGAGGCGCGCGAAGGCGCGCTGTTCTATCTGGACGCCCATCCGGTAGACGTCGGCGAGGTAGGAAAACAGCGAGTCGGTCCGACGCGGCCGTTCGCGCAGTTGGACCACGTCGGAGCCGGGAAGCCCGTCGAACGACTCCAGCAGGCTGTCCTCGTCCAGGTAGAGGACGTACTCGCGGTCGGTTTCGAGGTTCCGCCGCGCCCACTCGATTGCGCGACCCTTCCGGACGGCGTCGCAGTCGAACTCGTCGGGGACGGCGTGGACCGCTGCGCCCGCGACGTCGATGTCGGTCTCGGCGACGACGTGGACCTCGTCGAATGACGCCGGAAGCGAGTCGACGGTCGATTGGACGATCGACTCGGCGTCGACGGTGAGGATGCGGACCTGAATCTCGTCGGGGCCGTACTCCGGGGCCGGGGGCTCGTAGCCCGCGCCGACGACGTAGGTGAGGACGACCCAGACGAGGGCCGTGAGAGTGAAAAGCGCCGTCGTTCCGACGACCAGCAGTTCGCCCGCGGCGGTCCAGTCGACCCCGCCGGGTGCGAGCCACGGCGCGGCCGTCCCGACGGCCGCGAGGACGGCCACGAGTCCACCGACGATGAGTGAGATGCGTTCTGTCTTCATCTGGCCGAGTCGCAACCGTCGGAGGGACTTGAACCGCGGCGTCCGTCCAGCGCAGTACGGGACGTTTGACTCGAATTATGCCGAGTTAATCGCGGTGTCTCGCGGTGATATCGGCTTCGTAACAGGAACGAGCGGGGACCGAAGGGACGGCGGCGAGAGCGACCGAGGGACCGGCCTCGTCGCCTTGCGCGCGTCGGTCGGCGACCCGTCGCGCGGACGCTCGACCGCCTACCACGGCTCGTTTTTCAGCCCGAGCAGGTACGCGCCGACGTTGGTGACGACGTGGAGCACGGGCGTCATCACGAGCACGACCGCGAGCACGGGCAGGGTGAACGTCGCCGAGAACCAGCCGGGTGCAGCGACGAGCGCGAGGACGAGCGCGCCGACGACGAAGTCGAGCTGGTCGAGACCGGGGAAGGCGGCACCGCGCTCCCGACCCGACCGACGCTTGAGGAACGACGCGCCGATGTCGCCGAGCATCGCGCCGAGCGCGAGGCCGAACCCGGCGGCGAGCGGGAACGTCGGGAGCGAGACGCCGAGCGCGCCCGAGACCGCGGGCGCGGCGGCGTTGAGGACGACGGCGAGGAGCGTCCCGGCCAGCGTCCCGGCGGCGGTGCCGCGCCACGTCTTTCCGTCCCCGAGGACGCGCCGACCGCCCCACATGCGCCCGCCGTCGATGGGGCGGCCACCGCCCGCGAGGACGGCGGCGTTGTTCGGCACGTACGCGGGCAACATCGCCCAGAAGGCGGTGGCGACGAGAGAGACGACCATACCGACCCGTCGGCGGCGAAGAATGTAAGTTCCGACGGTTCGTCGCCGTTCGAAGCGCCGGAGTCGTTCGATTTCGCGTCCGAACCGATGATAACCCTCAATAGCTGAGGGTCGTAATCGTTCGTTATGATTCCGCCCATCGCGAGCAGGTTCGTCGCGGGGGAGTCCGCGGCGGGAGCGCTCGACCACGCCCGACGGATGAACGACGACGGCGTGGCGGTCATCCTCAACCTCCTCGGGGAGCACTACGCGGAGCGCGGCCCCGCGGACGAGGACGCGGCGGCGTACGTCAGCCTCGTCGAGGACATCGCCTCGGCCGGCATCGACGCCTGCGTGTCGGTCAAGCCCTCCCAAATCGGTCTCGACGCGGGCGACCACGTGTTCGAAGAGAACTACCGGCGCATCGCCGAGGCGGCGGACGAACACGGCGTCTTCCTGTGGTGCGACATGGAGGACCACGAGACGACAGACGTGACCCTCGACGCCTTCGAGGAACTCGCCCGCGAGTTCGACGGCGGGATGGGGCTGTGCGTGCAGGCGAACCTCAAGCGCACCCCCGAAGACCTCGAACGCCTCGCCGACGTGCCGGGGAAGATTCGCCTCGTCAAGGGCGCGTACGACGAACCCGCCGCGGTCGCCCACAAGCAGAAATCGGCGGTCAACGAGGCGTACAAGGAGCTCCTCGCGTACCTGTTTCGGGAGTACGACGGCGGCATCGCGGTCGGCAGCCACGACCCCGAGATGATAGCCTACGCCCGGGACCTCGGCGCGGAGTACGACCGCGACTACGAGGTGCAGATGCTCATGGGCGTGCGCGAGGACGCCCAGCGCGAACTCGCCGCCAAGGGCGTCGAAGTATGGCAGTACGCGCCCTACGGCGACAAGTGGGTCTCGTACTTCTACCGCCGGGTCCGCGAGCGCAAGGAAAACGCCCTGTTCGCACTCCGGGCGGTCGTCGGCGTCTGAGAGAGCGATGGGGTGCGGGTACGCCCCCGTCCCGCACTAGAAATCCCCTTATGCCCGCGGGTTCACGTACCCGATATCAATGTCCTCGTGGAGACGCGACTTCGCCAGCGGCCTCGTGGTCCTCGTTCCGCTCATCGTCATCCTGTACGTCCTCTCCATTCTGTACGGCGCAATCGTCCGCATACCGGGAGTTGACCGCCTGTTGGAGTTTCCGGAGCCGTACACCTACCTCTCGGAGGTGTTCGGGTTCTTCGTCGCCATCATCATCTTCCTGTTGTTGGTCCTCTCAGTCGGCTACCTGATGCGGACGACGGCCGGTCGCCTGCTCGAATCCGGCCTCGACGCCGCCATGAACAAGGTCCCGCTCGTTCGCGTTATCTACAACGCTTCTAAGCTCGCGGTCGAAACCGCCCTCACTGGTACCGAAGACCTCCAGAAGCCGGTCCGTCTCGAAACGTGGCCGGGCATCCGCATGACCGCGTTCAAGACCGGGAAGACGACCAAAGACGGCAAGGAGATCGTCTTCATGCCGACCGCGCCGAACATCACCACCGGGTTCGTGATGGAAGTCGACCCCGAAGACATCGAAGAGACCGGCGAGAAGGTCGAAGAGGCCCTCACGCGCGTCCTCTCGGCCGGGTTCGCAGAACAGGACCACGTGGACGAGTTCAACATCGAAGTGACCGAAGAGTCCGGCGACGGGCGAGTCCCCAGCAACGAGTAAGGATTCGGCGGCGGCGGTCGTCGCTATCGGGCCGTGGCGGTACAGTGACGTGAAAAGGGAGCTCGTTTTCGCGGGCGTCTACTGCTCGTCGACGTAGGTGAACCACTCTTCGTGGTCGTCGGTGCGGCGCTCCACGAGGTCGAAGAAGGCGGACTGCAGCTCCTCCGTGACCGGGCCGCGAGTGCCCTCGCCGATGACGACGTTGTCGACCTTGCGGATGGGAGTCACTTCGGCGGCGCTGCCGGTGAAGAACAGCTCGTCGGCCGTGTTGAGTTCGCCGCGGCTGATGGTCGCGCTGTCGTCGACCTCGTAGCCGCGCTCGCGGGCGAGCGTGATGACGGTGTCGCGGGTGATGCCGTCGAGGATGCTCTGGGAGAGCCCGGGGGTGTAGAGCTTCCCGTCGCGGACCATGAAGATGTTCTCGCCGGGACCCTCTGCGACGTTGCCCTCCTTGTTCAGGACGATGGCTTCGACGTAGCCGTTGCGGCGGGCTTCCTCGCCCGCGAGCATGGAGTTCACGTAGAGCCCGGTCGTCTTCGCGTTCGTCGGAATCTGGCTGGAGGCGTGCTTGCGCCACGACGAGACCATCACGTCGACGCCGTTTTCGAGCGCGTCCTCGCCGAGGTAGGTCCCCCACGGCCACGCCGCGATGGCGACCTCAGTCGGGTTGTCCTTGGGGCTGACGCCGAGCGAGTCGTAGCCGTAGAAGGCGATGGGGCGGATGTATCCGCCGTCGAGGTCGTTGCGGCGGATGACCTCCAGCGTCGCCTCGGTGAGTTCCTCGCGCGTGTACGGAATCTCCATGTCGTAGGGCTTCGCGGACTGATAGAGCCGTTCGAGGTGTTCCTCCCAACGGAAGATGGCCGGGCCGCGGTCGGTGTCGTAGGCGCGAACGCCCTCGAAGACGCCCGTCCCGTAGTGGAGTCCGTGGGTGAGGACGTGCACCGTCGCGTCCTCCCAGTCCTTGTACTCTCCACTCTGCCAAATCGTCGAGACATCCATCTCGTCAAATCCCATGTAGTGGCCTTCGGTGGCCCCCCTCTAAAATCATGACGACCCGACCACCGCGTCCCCCGCGGTTTTGTCCGCGGGCCGTCATGACGGGGTATGAGCCTCGAATCCGTCGCCGTCACGGGCGGGACCGGAAACCTCGGGCCGACCGTCGTCGCCCACCTCCGCGCGAGCGGCTACACCGTCACGAACTGCTCGCGGCACAGCGAGTCGTCGCTCGCGGACCACGACTACCGCGTGAGCGCGCTCGACCCGGGCGACCTCACCGCGGCGCTCAGCGACGTCGACGCCGACGCAGTCGTCCATCTCGGAACCATCTCGACGCCGACGAACGACCCCGGCCACCGCGTCTTCGAGAGCAACGTCCAGTCGACCTACGTCGTCCTCGAAGTCGCCGCCGCGCTCGGCATCGACCGCGTGGTCGCCGCCTCCAGCATGAGCGCCATCGGCGGGAGCTTCGAACCCGACCCCGCTCGAATCGACTTCCTCCCGGTCGACGAGACCCACCGCGCGACGCCCTCGAACCCCTACGGCCTCGGGAAGTACGTCGCCGAGCAGACCGCCGCGGGGGTCGTCCGCCGCGACGACGCACCCGAGACGGTCGCCAGCCTCCGATTCCCGTGGATGCCGAGTGAAGAAGAGGCCCGCCGGACCTTCGCCGAGGCCGACCGCTCGCTGTCGGGACTGCGGGACGCCGGGCACTTCCACACCGCGCGCAACACGCTCTTTTCGTACCTCGGCAGAGAGGACGCCGCGCGGCTCGTCCGCCGGGCGCTCGAAGCCGACTTCGCGGGCCACGAGGTGTTCTGGGCCGCGGCCGCCGACACCTCGACGACCGTCGAGTCAGAGACAGTCGCCCGCGAGGTCTACCCCGGCGCGGAGGTCAGAGCGCCGCTTTCGGACCACGAGGCGCTCGTTTCGACCGAGAAGGCAAAGCGACTGCTCGGCTGGGAACCGACGTGGTCGTGGCGCGACGGGCGCGCGTGAGAAGGTAAATCGGGGCGGACCCCCCCGATCGCTCAGACGAGTTCGTCGATGAGGCCGTCGCCGTCGACGAAGGCGAAGCCGTGTCGGTCGGCGTAGTCGCGGGCGGCGTCCTTCGAGAGGGCCGCGCCGGTCTCGTCGTCGAGCATCTCGCAGACGACGACCGCCGGCGGGATACCCGCCTCGTCGGCCATCGCGAGGCCGAGTTCAGTGTGGCCCTGCCGGTCAGAAAGCAGGTTCGGCGCGCCGCGGAGCAGGTGGACGTGGCCGGGCGCACGGAACTCGCCGCCGAAGTCGTCGGCGTCGTACTCGCCGGCGCGGGCGGCCTCGGCGACGGGTGCGAGTCGAGAGATGGTCATCGCGCGGTCGCGGTCGGTGATGCCCGTAAACGAGTCGCGGTGGTTCACCGTGAACGAAAACGACGACCGAGAGTCGTAGGCGAGGTCGTGAGACGACGCGGCCGGGTGGTCGAGCACGTCGTCCATGAACGGGAGGCCGAGGGATTCTGACACGTCGTTCGGGAGGGCGACGCAGACGAGGCCGCCGGCGTCGTTGCGCATCCGGGCCACGTCGGCCGGACGGACCGCGCCCGCGGGGTAGACGAGGTCGGTCTCCCCCTCGCGGTCGTCGAAGTCGTGGACGAGCACCGGTTCGCCGGCGCGGAAGGCGTCGAGAACGCGCGAGACGGCGTCGAAGTCGCCGGTCGACTCGGCGGTGCGGCTCATTCGTAATCCGCCTCCTCGACGCGGACCGTGACCTCGTCGTCGTCGTCGAGGTCGAGTTCGTCGCGGAGCTTATCGGGCGCGATTATCTCCAGTTGCGACTCGTCGTGGTGGGTTCGCTCGGGGACGATGATGTGGACCGGTTCGTAGGACTCGTCGCCGACCGCGACGGAGGCGGCGTAACACGTCGCCGGGCCGAAGGTGCGTTCGTCGTCTTCCCAGCCGTCTATCGGGACCGCGTCGAGGGCGGTCATGCCGGCGCGAGCGCGGACCGCGTCGTCGTCGAGGCGGACGTTCAGCGTGCCGGGGAACGGCTCGTAGCCGAGCCGGTCTCTGAACTGCTCCATGTAGCCCGAAAGCGAGATGTAGTGGCGACCCTCGCCCATCCCGCCGGTGACCTCGCCGTCGAGGACGACAACCGAGGGCGTCTCGAAGATGCGTCGGTAGTCGGCGTACTCCTGTCTGAGCGCGGACTCCCCCGCGTCGGTGATGGTTATCCACTGGCCGTCGGCGACGACCTCGCGGTCGACGAAGTCGGCTTCTTCGAGGCGCTGGAGGCGACGAGAGGCCGTCTGGTTCGACACGTCGAGTCGGTTCGCGACGCCGGAACAGGAGAGCTTGACCGGGCCGGAGCGCCCGCCGTCGAGCGCGACGAGTTTGAGCGTGGCCAACTCGTCGTACCCGACCGCCGCGGCGACTGCCGATTCTGACATACCTCTCGCTTCGAACGCGCTCCCCATAAGCGTATCGTAAGTGAGATGCGCTCCAATAGTGAGATAGTCAGAGAAGGAACGACCGGTGGACGCGACCGCCGTGGATACGCGACAGTTCCAATCGCGAACGGGTAAGTCCGTCGGTCAGTCTACCGCGTCGAGAAGGGCGTGTTCGGCGGGCGCGCGGTCAAGTCTCTCGGTTCGACGAGAGCGGCACCGGCCGCTGGGTCGGTGTGACGGTGTGGGTGTGTGGTGGTGGAGAGTGTGGGTGTGATGGAGAGTGGCGGTGAGTGTGTGATGCCACGAGCTCCGGGCCGTCGGGCCAGCGACCGAATCGCAACCTCAGGGAGACGACGCTCGCCGCTCGGTGCTGACCTGTGAGATACCCGCGTTCGCCGAGCAACTGGGACACGCGTACACGTTGCCGTCCTCGTCGCCGAAGACGCGGACGAAGTTGTTCGACACGAACGCATCGCAGTGGTTGCATTGACTCATGGGTGGGGTGGTGAGAGCGGCGGGTCGCCGCCCGTGATTTGAATGTCGTCCGCTTACGATATACCACTATTACCTAACTGGTAAGGTATCGGAGCGAGCGGCGGGAAGACTACCCCGTCAACCGGGGAAACGAGCGTCACCGTTCGATGCGGCGCGCGGTCGCTCGAACGGTTCGGAAAGGCCTTTAGCCGCCTATCGAGAATCCGCGTACATGTTCAGACAGTTCCGTGAGGAGGTCGAGACGGCGCTCTCTGCGGCGCTCTCGTCGCTCGACCTTCCCACCGACGACCTCGGGGTCGAGGAACCGCCGGAGGACGTACCCGCGACGCTCGCCTCCAGCGTCGCCTTCAGACTCGCCGGGGTCGTCGGCGCGCCGCCGCCGAAGATCGCCGTCGACATCGCAGATGAACTCTCCGTCGAGGGCTACGACTACCTCGCCGCGGTCGACACGCAGGGCCCGTACGTCAACTTCCACGTCTCCGACGCCTACTACGACGACACCCTCGAAGCCGCCGCGGCCGACGAGGAGTACGGTCGCCTGCCCGCGACCGGCGACAGCGTCGTCGTCGAGCACACGAGCGCGAACCCGACCGGCCCGGTCCACGTCGGTCGCACCCGTAACCCGGTCATCGGCGACGCCGTCGCCAACCTGCTCGACTTCGCCGGCAACGACGTCGACCGCCACTACTACGTGAACGACGCCGGCCGCCAGATGGCCGTCTTCACGTGGGCCTACGAGACGTTCGACGAAGCGGAGCTCGACAGCGAACCCGCGCGCGAGCGCGTCGAGTACGACCTCGTTCGCTACTACCGCAAGGGCAACGCGTTCCTCGAAGAGGCCGACCCCGAGGAAGTCGAGCAGGCGGAAGCGGAAATTACCGAGATTCTCCAGGGCATCGAGGAGGGCGACGAGGAGACCTACGCCCGCGTCGAGACCGTGGTAGACCAGGTGCTCGGCGGCATGCGCGAGTGTCTCGAACGCCTCCCCGCGGAGTTCGACGAGTTCGTCAAGGAGACGCGGTTCATGTTCGACGGGAGCACCCGCGACCTCGCCGAGCGCCTCAAGGAGACCGACCACGCCGTCTACGAGGAAGACGCGTGGCAACTCGAACTCGAGGACTACGGCTTCGAGAAGAACCTCGTGTTCCTCCGGTCGGACGACACCTCGCTGTACACGACGCGTGACCTCGCTCACCACGAGTGGAAGTTCGACAACTACGACCGCGCCGTGACCGTCCTCGGCGAGGACCACAAGCTCCAGTCCGGACAGCTCCGCGCCGCGCTGGACATCCTCGGCAACGACGTGGACAAACTGGAGAACGTCATCTACTCGTGGGTCAACCTCCCCGGCGGCGAGACGATGTCCACCCGCAAGGGGACGGGCGTCATGCTCGACGACCTCCTCGACGAGGCCATCGACCGCGCCCGCGACGAGGTCGAGACCCGCCTCGAAGGCCGCACTCGCGACGACGACCTCGGCGAGGCCGACATCGACCGCATCGCCCGGCAGGTCGGCATCGGCGCGGTCCGCTACGACATCGTCTCCAAACAGCCCACGAAGACCATCACCTTCGAGTGGGACCAGGCGCTCAACTTCGAGGCGCAGTCCGCGCCGTACATCCAGTACGTCCACGCGCGCTGTTGCGGCATCGCCGACGAGGCGGCCGCCGCCGGCCTCGACGCGAGCGAGGTCGACCCGACCGTGCTGACGACCGACGCCGAGCGCGACCTGCTGGCGACCATCGCGCGGTTCCCCGCCGTCGTCGAGGCCGCGGCCGACGACCTCGAACCCCACACCGTGGCGACGTTCGCCCGCGAGCTCGCCGAGGTGTTCAACACCTTCTACCGCGAGTGCCCCGTGCTCGACGCCGACGAGGAGGTCGGCGCGGCCCGCCTCGCGCTCGTTGAGGCCTCGCGGAACGCGGTGGCGAACGCACTCGCTATCGTGGGCGTGGAAGCGCCCGAGTCGATGTGACCGCGGGCTGAGCGAGTTCTTCGGAGACGGCTTTTTTCCGGCGGTTCAGAAGAAAAGCGGGAGTACCGCGGCCCCCGAGATGAGCGACCCGCCGACCGAGAAGACGACGGCGGCACCGCTGCCGAGCGCGAGGACGAGAAACAGGACTATCCACCAGAAGGGAACGGACTCAGAGTCTGCCATAGAGGGCTTTCCGCAGACGCGAGTAAAAGGCCTTCCCGTTTAGCCGAGGAAACGACTGAAGAATCCCTTTTTCTTCTCGTCGCGCTCGTCGTCGTCGAACGACTCGACCTCCTCGACGAGCGAAGTGGTGTAGACGCCCTCCTCGTCGCCGCCGGCTTCGGGCGATTCGTCGGCGTCGGCGTCGGCGTCAGCACCAGTGTCGGCGGTGCTCGGCTCAGCCTCGGCAACGAGGGGTTCGTCCGCGCCGTGCGCGTCCGTCTCCTCGGCGTCGGGGTCGAAACCCGTAGGGACGGACTCCGCGGATTCGGAATCCTCAGATTCGGAACCCGCAGTCACCGGGTCAGCATCGTCCGCCGGCGTCTCGGGAACCTCGGCGGGGTCGTCGGACGGTGAACCGGGCGACAGGTCGCCGACCGACTCTGCTTCGACGGTCCCTTCAGCGAGCGGGTCCGTGCCCGTCGCACCGGCGTCGGCGTCGACATCCAGGGCGGCCTCATGGTCGGCGGTCGAGGTGCCGCGAGTGACCGCTTCGAGGTCCGCCGCCAGCGGGTCACTCTCCGGTTCCTCGTCGCCGACCGGTTCGGGGTCTGCGACCATCGAGTCGTCGGACGCGTCGGCCGCCAGCGGGTCGGCCGGCGCGTCGTCATCACCGGCTTCGACGGCGGCCGCACCAACGTCTGGGGCTTCGACGACACCGTCGGGTTCGGCGGAGTCGTCACCATCCATCGGGTCGGCGACTGCATCCGTTTCGACCGCCGGTTCGCCCGCGTCCTCGGCGGGGTCCGCGTCGGGTTCGGCGGAGTCGTCCGACGCTCCAGCGGAGCCACCGGAGAATGGAATCGACGCCGCGAGGTCGTCGTCCGGTTCGGGGTCGGCGTCAGTGTCCTCGACCGCCGGCTCTGGGTCCATGTCAGTGGTCTCGGCTTCGACGTCGGGTTCCGATTCCGGGTCGGACTCCGCTGCGGGGTCCGCGTCGACCTGAACGACCGACGTGTGCTCACTCGCCTCCGGCGTGGCTGCTTCGCCGTCGACCGCGTCGTCGTCGCTGGCCGCGTCGGAAGCGGATTCCGCGGTGGCCGCCGGTTCGGGTTCCGTGTCCGACTCGTCCGCCGCGACCTCGGAGTCGGCCGAGTCGACCGCGTCGTCCGGAATCGGCACCGGCTTGCCGGTGAGCGCTTCGGCGAGGGCGCGGTAGCCCGCGGCCGCGATGCTGTCGGGCGAGCGGGCGACGACCGGAATCTGCGTGCTGAGCGCCTCGCGGATGGCCGGGTCCTCGGGGACGACGGCGATGACGCCGGCGTCGAGGAGCGAGGCGACCACGTCGGCGTTCGGGTTCGACTGGTTGACGCGCGTGAGGACGACGCCGACCACGTCGGCGCCGATGCGCTCTGCGAGCTGTCGGGTCTTTTCAGTGTCGCCGAGCGACTCGCGCTCGGTCGTCGAGACCAAGACGACCTCGTCGGCGAGCTTCAACGGGACGAAGGTGTCGTCGCTCAGCCCCGCGCCGGTGTCGATGATGACGATATCGTAGCTCGCTTCGAGCGCCGAGACGACCGGTTCGAGTTCCTTCGCGTTCGCCGTCGCGAACGCTTCGAGGGCGTTCGAGCCGGGGAGCACCGAGAGTCCCGCCGGTCCCTCGTAGACGGCCGCCTCGACCGCCGCCTCGCCTGTCAATACGTCGTGAAGCGTCGCCCCGTCCGGGTCGACGCCGAGCGCGCCGGCGAGGTTCGGCATCCCGAGGTCACCGTCGACGACGACGACGTCGTGACCGGCCATCGCGAGCGTCGTCCCGAGGTTGGCCGTGGTCGTCGTCTTTCCAACCCCGCCTTTCGCGCTGGCAACTGCGTACACCCGGGCCATAATTCCAACGTCGAAGTCCACCCGTGACAGCCACATAAATGTTCTCCGACCGCGCTCGTCTCGAAGTCGGGTCGTAGGGCGGCTCGTGCGGCAGGATACCGTGGAACGTGACCAGTCAAAGGTTACTTAGCCGCTGGAGGGACTAGGTGGAGTGATGAGTAGCGACGCCGAGGAGGCGAGCGAGGACCGCCGAAAGTACGAATTCAAGAAGGTCATCGAGGACCTGCGAGAGTACGAAGGGTCAGGAACGCAGCTCGTCACCATCTACATCCCCGAAGACAAGCAGATTTCCGACGTGGTCGAACACGTCATCACGGAGCACAGCGAAGCGTCTAACATCAAATCGAAGCAGACGCGAACGAACGTCCAAGACGCCCTGACGAGCATCAAGGACCGACTCCGGTACTACGACACCTTCCCACCGGACCGCGGTATCGTCATGTTCTCCGGAGCGGTCAACTCCGGCGGCGGCCAGACGGACATGGTCACGAAGGTGCTGGAGAGCCCGCCGGAGCCGATTCAGTCGTTCCGGTACCACTGCGACTCGAACTTCCTCACCGGGCCGCTCGAGGACATGCTCATGGACAAGGGCCTGTTCGGGCTCATCGTCCTCGACCGCCGCGAGGCCAACGTCGGCTGGCTCAAGGGCAAGCGCGTCGAGCCGGTCAAGAGCGCCTCGTCGCTCGTCCCCGGTAAGCAGCGCAAAGGTGGTCAGTCCGCCCAGCGTTTCGCCCGCCTCCGCCTCGAAGCCATCGACAACTTCTATCAGGAGGTCGCCGGCATGGCCAACGACCTGTTCGTCCCCAAGCGACACGAGATGGACGGCATCCTCGTGGGCGGCCCCTCGCCGACGAAAGACGAGTTCCTCGACGGCGACTACCTCCACCACGAACTGCAGGACCTCGTCGTCGGGAAGTTCGACGTAGCCTACACCGACGAGTCCGGCCTCTACGACCTCGTCGACGCCGGCCAGGACGCGCTGGCCGACCAGGAGGTCATGAAGGACAAAAGGCAGATGGAGGAGTTCTTCGAGAAGCTCCACCGCGGCAACGAGTCCACATACGGGTTCGAGGCGACCCGGAAGAACCTCGTGATGGGCTCTGTCGACCGTCTCCTCATCTCCGAGGACCTGCGGAAGGACATCGCCATCTACGACTGCGACGGCCAAGAGGAGTACGAACTCGTCGACCACCGTCACAACACGCCGACCCACGAGTGCGAAGGCGGCTCGGAAGCCGAGCTGAAAGAGCGCGAGGACGTCATCGAGTGGCTCATGGACCTCGCCGACCAGCGCGGCACCGAGACGAAGTTCATCAGCACGGACTTCGAGAAAGGCGAACAGCTCTACGACGCGTTCGGCGGTATCGCCGGCATTCTCCGGTACTCCACCGGCGTCTAAGCGACCCCTCCTCGGCGTCTTCGCGCGCCACGCTGTCAGACAGCACGGAGCGGCGGCGCTCAGAGGAACGCGTCCAACTGCGCCTGCCGACGGGCGACGTCGAAGTGAGGGTCGGTCGCCTCCCGCTGGAGTCGGTCGAGCGTGAGATGCACGTCGATGCCAGACCGTTCGGCGAACTCGACGCAGTCGACGATGCCGGCGCGGTTGAGCGCCAGCGAGTCGAGCATGCCGACGAGGAGCGCGACCGAAGCGCCCGCGTCGCCCTCGGGGAGCACGTCCGCGAGCGGGCGCTCGTCGCCGCCGGTCGGCGCCGTCTCCGCCGGGTGAAGTCGGAGGCAACCGGCACACAACCCGACGGTCAGCGCCGCTTCGGGCGCGTGAGACTCGAGCGGTTCGGGCACTGCGAAGACGGCGATTTCACCGTCGCAGTCGGGACAGGACATAGCAGTCTCTACGCGCCGAGACGGTGAAAAACGGTCGGAGACCCGACCGAGAGAGAACTGGAGAGAGAACGGTCGCGCGCGGTCGGCCTCAGTCGGCCGCGGTCGCCGCTTCCGCTTCGGCGGCGGCTTCCTTGGCGGCGCGTTCTTCCTTCTCTTCTTCTTCCTTCTTCGCCTTGATCTTCTTCAGGCGGAAGATCTCCTCGCGTTCCTGTTCTTCGAGCTTCTGCTCGATGTACTCCTGGTTCTCGTAGAGTTCCGGCAGGAGTTTGAACTCGAGCGCGTTGACGCGGCGCTTCGTCGTCTCGATTTCCTCGAGCATCTTCCTCATCGCCGTCTCGACCTCCGCGGCGAGGATGATGGATTCGAGGAGTTCCTCGTAGGCGTCGGCGGCCTCGTCGATGCGGGCCGAGGAGCCGAGCAGCCCGTAGCCGCGCTGATCGAGGCTCTTTTTCACACGCGAGGACTCGATCTGCGGAACGACGACGCCCATGATGTTCTTGGACTGCGTCGTGATTTCGGGGTACTCCTTCAGCGCGGCGGCCGCGCCGCGGACGGCCACGTCGCCCTCCATGGCGCGGGCCATGTTGATTTTGTTCTGCGCGCGCTCGTAGTCCTGATTGAGGTTGGCCCGCACGTCCTGGGCCTGGTCGAGGATATCCATGAACTCCATGATGAGCCCGTCACGCTTCTGTTCGAGCGTGTCGTGGCCCCGCTCGGAGAGTTCGATGCGATCTTCGATCGCCATCAAGTTCTTGCGGGTCGGCTTGACGTCTTCGGCCATCGTTGGCGGGGGTTGTTCGCCTGGGGTGTTAATCTTTTACTGTCTGGCCGGCCGGACCGCCCGAACTCCGTCGTGACGGGGAGACGTCACGTCTGTGGGTCGAGACCGCGATTCAGTTCGTGGGTCGTCACGGGTGCTGATGTCGGGGTACCGAGGCCGGTAGACATCGAGCGGCTATCGAAACGCCGGATATCCCCGCTAGTACGGTTCTCCATCGAAAAACCGAGAGATGAGTTTTCGCTCCGCCGCGTGCAGGTGCTGGTGAAACGTCGCCCGCGAGACACCCATCGTCTCCGCGAGTTCGTCGCCGGTGACGGCGTGCGGCCACTCGAAATACCCGCCGAGGTAGGCGAGTTGGAGGGCCGACTGCTGGCGGTCGGTCAGGTCGTCGTTGACGCTCGCGACGAACTCGCGGCGCGCCTCCGGCGGTTCGGACCGGTTCGTCACGGATCGGAGTTCGGCGTTCGCCGCGACCGACTTGAAGTCGTCGAGGAGCGCCCGCCCCGCCACGCGGTCGGGGACGACGACCGTAAGCCGACAGCCGAGGCGGTCTACTTCGAGGTCGACGAGTCGCCCGCCCGCGTCGGCGACGAGGTGGACGAGCGACCCGTCGGCGAAGGTGAGTTCGTAGAGTTCGGCGTCGTCACCGCGAGGGAGGACGTCGACGCTCCGAAGGCCGTCGAGCGCGGTGTCGACCTCGTCGAACTCCGTCGCGGGGTCCGTCGAGACGAACAGACTCACGGTCCCGTCGTCGTGTTGGGCCGAACCGCGGTACGAGAGTTTGCAGTCCCCCGCGGCGGCGAGTCGGACCAGCGGTTGCGTCTCGTCGCGCACCTCGATTTCGAGTTCGAGCCGCTCGTCGGACAGCAGGGACCGCCGGCTCTCGAAAGCGTCGATGGCCGCGCCGACCGCCCGACCGAGCGTCCCGAAGACCACCCGAACCTGGTCGTCGAGTTCCGCGGCGTCGGTGTAGACGGTCAAGACGCCGTAGAGCGTCCCGCGGTGGGCCAACGGAACCGCGATGACCGAGTCGAACGGGACGAGCGTCTCCGCGGAGACGCTCCCGTCACCGACAGTCGCCGACTGGACGGTCCGCGTCTCCGCGGCGCGAGCGGTGGGGTCGTCGGGGTTGGACCGGTCGATTTCGAGGCCGTCGAGGAATTCGGTGTCGGCTCCGGCCCGCTCGTTCGGGACGATGACCGCCGGTGCGAGGTCGCAGTGGCCGACCCACGCGCAGGTGAACGACCCGGCGGCGGTGACTCGGTCGCAGACGGCGGCTTCGAGTTCCTGTCTGCTCTCCGCGCGGACGAGCGCGCTCGTCACGTCCGCCAACAAGCCCTCGATGTGCTCGACGAGCGTCTGGAGACGCTCGCGCTCTTCGTCGACTCTCTCGGCGTACCGCTCGGCGGCCGTCTCCGCGCGCACGCGCTCCGTGATGTCGGTCTGGAAGCCGACGTAGTGGGTCACCTCGCCATCCGGCCCGCTCAACGGCGCGACGTCGACCCGGTTCCAGAACGTCTCGCCGTTCGCGCGGTAGTTCAGCAGTTCGACCGACGCCGACTCTTCGGCCTCGATGGCGCGGCGGAGTTCGGCGACCCGCTCGGGGTCGGTGTTCGGTCCCTGAAGGTATCGGCAGTTCCGCCCCAGCGCCGCGTCGGCCGAGTAGCCGGTCATCGCCTCAAACGCCTCGTTGACGTAGACGAGCGGTCGGTCGGGAAGCGAGCAGTCGGCGACGGTGATGCCGACCGGTGCCTCGTCTATCGCCTGTTCCTTCAGGTCCTCGGTTATCTTGCTCGCGGCCGTCGCGCCGCGGCGACGCCACGCGACGACGCTTTCGACCCGTTCGGGAAGCCGCTCGAAGAGGTTCGAGTCGACGACCGGTACCACGTCGGCCGCGCCGGCGTCGCGGGCGGCCGCCGCCGAGAGGTCGCCGTCGGTCGGGACGACGACGACCAGCGGGACCGCGAGCGCGCCGTGGACCGCTTCAACGTCCGCGAGTCGGTCGGTCGCAAGCACGACGCAGTCGACCCGTTCGTCCTCGGCGCGCCGGCCCACCGCATCGACGGACGCGGCGAGCGACACCGAAAGCGGCGAGAGCGCGTCTAAGAGTCGCCCCCGGTCGACGGCGGGGCCGACGACCGCGAGGACGTGCGCGCGAGACGAAGTGGCGTCCATACGGGGGTGTGGTCGCCGAGCCATAAGGAAGTTCTCGCGGCGGGCGTGCGGTCGCACGGCTCGGGGCGCGAATAGAAGAGAAGAATCGAACCGAGGGACGAACGCGGCGTTCGTCGCGGTCTAGGCTTCCGCTTCGACCGACTCGGCGTCTTCGTGGTAGTAGTCCTCGATGAGCTCCTCGTCGATACGGTTGAGCTCGGACTTCGGGAGCATCGACAGGAGGTCCCAGCCGATGTCGAGGGTTTCCTCGATGGACCGGTCCGTGTCGAAGCCCTGGTTGACGAACTCGGCTTCGAAGCGCTCGGCGAAGTCGAGGTACTTGTTGTCGCGCTCGGACAGCGCCTCGCGACCGACGATGTTCACGAGGTCGCGCAGGTCTTCACCCTCCGCGTACGCCGCGTACATCTGGTCGGACACGTCGGCGTGGTCCTCGCGGGTGAGGCCCTCACCGATACCGTCGTCCATGAGACGCGACAGGGACGGAAGCGGGTTGATCGGCGGGCGGATACCCTGCGAGTTGAGGTCGCGGTCGATGTAGATCTGACCCTCGGTGATGTAGCCGGTCAGGTCCGGAATCGGGTGCGTGTCGTCGTCACCCGGCATCGTGAGGATGGGAATCTGCGTGACAGAGCCGTCGCGACCCTGGATGCGACCTGCACGCTCGTAGAGCTGTGCAAGGTCGGTGTACATGTAACCCGGGTAGCCACGGCGACCGGGGACCTCTTCGCGAGCCGCACCGATCTCGCGGAGCGCCTCGCAGTAGTTGGTCATGTCGGTCAGGATGACGAGGACGTGGTAGTCCTTGTCGAACGCGAGGTACTCGGCGGTCGTCAGCGCGAGACGCGGCGTGACCGTCCGCTCGACTGCGGGGTCGTCCGCGAGGTTCGTGAAGACGACGGAGCGCTCGAGTGCGCCCGTGCGCTCGAAGTCCTCCATGAACTCGTTCGCCTCTTCCTGCGTGATACCCATCGCGCCGAAGACCACTGCGAACTCGGACTCTTCGCCGCTTTCTTCGTCCTCGGGCACCGTCGCCTGACGGGCGATCTGGAGCGCGAGGTTGTTGTGGGGAAGCCCCGACGCGGAGAAGATCGGGAGCTTCTGACCGCGGACGAGGGTGTTCATGCCGTCGATGGCGGAGACGCCGGTCTGGATGAACTCCTCGGGGTACTCGCGGGAGTAGGGGTTGATTGCCGCGCCGACGATGTCCCGACGCTCGTCGGGAACGATTTCGGGGCCACCGTCGATTGGCTGGCCGGACCCGTCGAGCACGCGCCCGAGGAGGTCCTCGGTCACGGGCATCTTGAGGGTCTCGCCGAGGAACCTGACGGACGCGTTCCTGTCGATACCGCTCGTGCCTTCGAACACCTGAATCGCGACGAGGCCCTCGGAGGATTCGAGAACCTGTCCGCGCTTGGTTTCGCCTTGGGGCGTCTCGATTTCGACGATTTCGTCGTAACCGATCGGCTCGTCGACCTCGGCGAACACCAGCGGGCCGCTGATTTCGGTGATAGTCTGGTATTCCTTCATGGTCTCAGTACAGCTCGCGGAGCTGCTCGGTGATTTCTGCTTTGAGGTCCTCGATGTACGCCTCCCAGTCTTCCTGCACACCGATGCGGTTCAGCCGGGGAGCCGCCTCGATGGCCTGAATCTCTTCGACGGGGACGCCGGCTTCGAGCGCCTTGAACGCCTCGTCGTTGAACGCGTGGATGGCGGTGAGGATACCGTACGTCTTCTCGGGGGAACAGTACGTGTCCGTCGGGTGGAACGCGTTCTGCTGGAGGTACGCCTCGCGGAGGTAGCGAGCGATTTCGAGGGTCAGCTGCTGGTCCTCCGGCAGGGCGTCCTTACCGACGAGCTGAACGATTTCCTGCAGTTCGTTCTCCTCGTCGAGTACGTCGACGGCCCACTGGCGCTCTTCGGCCCAGTCGTCCTCGACGTTCTCGACGAACCACGGGTCGAGCTGCTCTTGGTAGAGCGAGTACGACTCGTTCCAGTTAATCGCCGGGAAGTGACGGCGCTCTGCGAGGTCCGCGTCGAGCGCCCAGAACGTCTTCACGATACGCAGGGTGTTCTGCGTGACCGGCTCGGAGAAGTCGCCGCCCGGCGGCGAAACCGCGCCGATGACGGAGACGGAACCTTCCTCGCCGTTGACGGTCGTGAAGTAGCCGGCGCGCTCGTAGAACTCGGAGAGACGCGCGGCGAGGTACGCGGGGTACCCCTCTTCGCCGGGCATCTCCTCGAGACGCGAGGAGATCTCGCGCATGGCCTCGGCCCACCGGGAGGTGGAGTCGGCCATCAGCGCGACGTCGTATCCCATGTCGCGGTAGTACTCCGCGATGGTGATGCCGGTGTAGATACAGGACTCGCGGGCCGCCACGGGCATGTTGGACGTGTTCGCGATGAGGCACGTCCGAGCCATGAGCGGGTTGCCGGTCTTCGGGTCGTCGAGTTCCGGGAAGTCCTCGATAACCTCGGTCATCTCGTTACCGCGCTCGCCGCAGCCGACATAGACGACGATGTCCGCGTCGGCCCACTTGGCGAGCTGGTGCTGGGTGACCGTCTTCCCGGACCCGAACGGACCCGGAATCGCGGCCGTTCCGCCCTTCGCGATGGGGAACAGGCCGTCGAGGATGCGCTGCCCCGAGACGAGCGGTTCGCGCGGGGTCTTCTTCTCCGCGGCGGGACGCGCCTGACGCACCGGCCACTCCTGGTGCATCGTAATCTCTTCGCCGTTGTCGAGTTCGGCGACCGTCTCGGTGACGGAGAACTCGCCTTCCTCGATGGCGACGACTTCGCCGCCCTCGAAGTCCGGCGGGACCATGACCTTGTGTTCGATGGTCACGGTCTCGGGGACCGTCCCCACGACGTCGCCGGAGGCGACCTCGTCGCCCTCGGAGACGGTGGGTTCGAACTCCCACTTCTTTTCGAGGTCGATACCCGGCGCGTCGACACCGCGGTCGAGGAACGCCGAGTTCATCTTCGACTCCAGCACGTCCAGAGGACGCTGCACGCCGTCGTAGATGGCGTCCATCATCCCCGGACCGAGGTCGACGGTCAGCGGTTCGCCCGTACTCTCGACGGGTTCGCTGGGACCGACACCGGAGGTCTCTTCGTACACCTGAATAGTCGTGAGGTCGCCCTCGATTTCGATGACCTCGCCCATTAGGCCTTCGTCGCCGACGTAGACGACGTCGTTCATGCGGGCGTCGAGGCCACGGGCGGTCACGACCGGACCACTCACGCTTGCGATGACACCGTCCTCGCGAACGGAATCTTGTGTTGCCTGACTCATGTTTGGTTATTCGTCCATCAGATCGATACCGATTGCTCTCTTGATCTGGTCACGGAGGCCGCTCGCGCCGCCGGAACCGCCGAGCGTCACGAGCGTCGGCTCGATGCTGCGCTCGACCGACTGCCGGGCGTTACGCGAGAGGTGGTCGAGGTCGTCTTCGTGCATCACGATGATGCCGACGTCCTCGTCCTCCAGCGTTCGCGTCACGGCTTCGTCGAGTTCGTCGTCCTTCGCTTCGTCCGGGACGTTCTCGAACTTGCGGACGCCCGCAAGCCGAAAGCCCGTGGTGAAGTCCGGACTGCCGATAACTGCGATTTCCTGGCTCATAGGATGACCAGCTCCTCTTCTATTGCATCGGGGTCCAGCCCGGCCTCGCGGCCGCGGGCGATGGCCCGGATGTTGTCGACCTCGCGCTCCTTGGCGAGGATGTACGAGACGATTGGCGTGACAGAAAGCGGGAACACGTAACCGAGCGTGTCCGCGTACTCCAAGAGCGCCGCGTCGAGGGCGCGCTCGAAGCCGATGAGGCTGTCGGCCTCCTCGAGGTCCGAAAGGGCCGTCGAGAGGCGGTCGCCGTACCGGCTGTCACGAATCTTCGACACCAGCTCGTCCGGGCTGGTCGCCAGCGACGCGAGCTCCGACGCGCGGAACAGCGTGCCGCCCTCGATGAAGTAGTCGACGGGGTCGAGGTCGGCACCGCTGCGAGCGATGCGGAGCGCGTTGCGGGCGTTTCGGAAGTCGATTTCGGCTTCGAGGAACTCGCGGTACTTCTTCGCCTCTTCGCCGACGACCAGACCCTCGAGCAGCTGCTCGTAGAAGGCGCGGTCGACCGCGTTCTCCAGCGGAACGAGGACGCCGACTTCCTCGAACTCCTCGTAGGCGGCCGCGAGGCCGTCTCCGAAGATAGTGCCGGAGAGGAGGTTGACGATCTCCTCTATCTCGTCTGCGTCGAGCAGTCGCGAGAGGAGGCGGTCGTCGAACTCGCCGGCGCGAATGAGGTCGGATTCGACCTCGTCGCGGGACGCGCCGGAGTAGATGCCGCGGATGATCGTCTTCACGTTCCACGCGTCGAACTTACGGAGGTACCGCGCGATGAGGTCGTAGAGGCGGCCGTCTGCCCAGTCGAGGATATCGTTGAACTGCTTCGCCAGATTCTGGTTCAGCGCGTACTCGATGAGGTCGACGCCCGAAAAACGGCTGCCGAGCGCGTTGACCTCGGTTTCGTACTCCGATTCCTCCATGAACCGAGCGATTTCGGCCGGCCCCATGCGGACCAGTTTGCGGTACTCCTCGTCGCCGAACAGGGCACTACGTCGCGCTCGAACGCGAGCGATGACGTATTCGGGATTCGAGCCGCCTGTAGTGCTCATTGGTCGTCGAACAGTCGCGCACTCACTTCCTTCAGATTGTCCTCCCAGACTGTGTCGAGGACCGAGTCGAAGGTGTTGTTCACCCGGACGCGCGAGTTCGAGCCCTCGACCACGACGCCACCGAGGCAGTCGCGCTCGCCGGCGAACTCGTAGCCGTCGTAGTCTTCGAGGATGCTCGAAAGCAGGTCCTCGTCGTCGGCGCGGCCGTAGACGGAGACTTCGTCTTCGTCTTCGAACTCGACCGACGCCGCGTCGAGCAGCGAGCGGGTGAGCTCTTCGCGACGGTCGCCTTCCAGCTCGGCGAGCTCGCTTTCGACCTGCTCGCGGACGCGCTGGAGCACGTCACGACGGGCGCTGAGTCGAGCCTGCTTGGCTTCGAGCTTCGCGCTGGAGAGCGCCTGTTCGCGCTCCCGTTCGAGTTGTTGCTCGACGTCCGCCTTCCGCGATTCGAGGAGTTCTTCGGCGTCGGCCTCGGCCTCGGCGACGATTTCGTCTGCCTGTTCCTGGCCGTCCTGCCTGATGTCCTCTGCGCGTGCGCGGGCTTCGTCTCGGATGTCCTCAACGACGTTGTCCAAACTCATAATGGGAAAGAGAGGGGGTGCTTAGGCCGCGAAGACAACGACCAGTGCGAGGATAACGAGGGTCTCGGGGAGAACCGTAAGGACCAGCCCGTTAACGAAGAGGTCCTCGTTTTCCGCGATGGCGCCCATCGCAGCGGAACCGATGCCACGCTCCGCATAGCCCGCGGCGAAGGCGGCGATACCGACGGAAAGGGCCGCCGCAGCGTCGGCGGTGATAGCGGGCGAGGAAGCGGTTTCACTCTGCAGTGCAGTCATGAGGGGTTCAATTGCTTCAATCATTGTGTGTTCCTGAGTACCGGATTGTCGTCTCCGAACGTCTGCATGTGGCGTCAGCCGTATCATAAAGGTTCCCAAAACGTCTGGACGGTCTGTCTACGACGGCGGAATCGTCGTCATTGCAAAAGCGGCCGCTCCGAGCGAACGAAGTCAAAGAAGAATCGCCGGAGAGGGTTAGTCTTCGGTCGTGAACTCGCGGTCGTACCCGAACGGGTTGTACTCGCGGCCGCCGCCCTCGAAGAACTTGTTGAAGAACTCGACGTACTCGAGACGCACGGCCTGTAGGCCGGCGCTCGTGACGCCGAGTGCGAGGACGACCAGGTGACCGACGACGAGGACGAGCAGTCCGCCCACGACGCCCGCGGCACCCGTGTGGAAGATGCCGCCGAACAGGACCTCGGTCACTTCGTAGCCGTGGTAACTCAGCGTTTCACCCGCGCCGAGTGCCGCCACCGCGGCGGAGTCGGGCATCCCGCCGAGCCCGAAGTGCCAGCCGCCGTGGTCGTCGACGTACACGCCGAAGACGAGCAGGTTGACGGCGAACGCCATCGACGCCTTCGCGATGAGGACCGCGCCGAGACGCGTGTACGACAGGACGTTCGAAAGCGGGGCGGCGAACTCGACGAGTTCGGCCAGTTCGGCCATCCCGAGGAGCACCGCGCCGAGGATGTACATCCCGAAGCCGGCCCAGCCGACGATGAACGAGAAGCCGGAGAAGCCGAGCGGGATGAGCCCGTCAGCCGCGAACGTGGTGAACAGGAACTCCGGCGGCACGCCACCGAGCGCGTCGCTGAAGATCCAGATCCACAGGCCGTTCAGCATGAGGATCCACGAACCGCTTTCGAGGACTGCGTCCTTCGCGCCGTGGAGTTCGTAGTTCTCGAAGAAGTCGAGGATGTACCCCACGTTGACGTGGAAGATACCGACGGCGACGCTCACGGTGAGCCAACCGAGGGCCCACTCAGAGGTGGCCGGCGACAGTCCCTTCTCGATGGGCGGGTTCGACATCCCGAGCACGCCTTCCCAGAAGTACTCGGTGATGAGGTGGAAGCCGAATATCTCGCCGTAGAGGATGCCGAACAACGTCGTGAACAGCCCCGCGGCGATGGTGACGCCACCCATGCTCTTGATCGCGCCGTCATCGAACTTCGAGTAGAGGAAGAAGCCGATGGCGGTGTAGATGACACCGTACCCGAGGTCACCGATCATGAACCCGAAGAACGTCGGGAACGTCAGGAACAGGATGATGGTCGGGTCGAACTCGTAGTAGCTCGGGCGATTGACCGCCTGAACGAGGATTTCGAACGGCTTGACTGCGCCGCTGTTCTTCTGGACGACCGGCGGGTCGTCGCTGGACATCGAGACGGTTCCGCCGTCGGTGGCGGCGACCGTGCCACCACTCTCGGCGACATCCTCGCGCGCGTGGTCGTGCCCGTCACGCGAGAACTCGGCGCGTTCGAGCTCCTCGACCGCGACGTGCTCGCCGACCTCGTCTTTGAGCGTGCTCGCGAACGTGTTGTACCGCTCGCTCGGAATCCAGCCCTCGGCGACGAAGGCGTTCTCCGTCGTCGCGAACGAGAGCGGTGCTTCCGTCTTCTGGACGTCGATTGCGAGGCGCTCTTCGGCGGCGAGGAGGAACTCGCCCTCCTCGACGGCGATGTCGTGAAGCTCGGACTCGACGGTCTCGAGCTTCGACTCGATTTCGCGCTTCTGCTGTTCGAGGTTGCGGATGTGCTCTTCGGGGCTTCCCGAGGCGTCCGGGACTTCGAGCGTGGCGAACTCGACGCCGACGAGCGCGTCGGCGAGCGCCATCTCGTCGGCACCGTCGACCGGGCGGCCGAAGATGGCGTGCGTTCGCTCGCCCGAGAAGATCTCGTAAGCGTTGATGTCGTCGGCGTCGACGACGGCGCGCTCGACGGGTTCGACCTTCCCCTGTCCGACGACGACCTGCAGCGTCTCGTACCCCGAAAGCAGGTCGAGGTCGAGCCCGAGGTCGACGAACGGCTCCATCGCGTCGATTTCTTCGTCCACCGCGCGGAGCTCGTTTTCGAGCTCTGAGCGGCGGTCGTCCAGTTCGTTGACCTCGGCTCGAATCTCTTCGAGGGGCTCGCCGAGCGCGTCGTCGGGGACGATGCGCTGCCGGCCGGAGTCGGTGTCTTCGACCCCGAGGATGCTCTTGAGCGAGCGGACGGTGACGAGCTTGTCGGACGCGCTCTCGGCGCCTTCGATGGGCGACCCCGTCTCGAATCCGAACTCCTCCTGCCACGAGCCGTCGTATTCGGTGACGTGCAGCAGTCGGAGGTCGTGGACAGCCTCGATGACCTCGGGCATGACGCCCTTGGAACCGGTCACCGAGACCTTGCTCATCTGCTCAGGTCTGAGCATCAACCGCCTCCTCGAATTTGCCGATGGCGAATTCGACCGCGTCGTCGATGTGGTCTTCCGCCTCGGCAACCAATTCGTCGCGGGCGTCCTCGCCTTCTTCGAGGATGCGTTCCCGCTCCGTCTCTATTTCCGCGCGTCCCTCCTGTAGACGCTCGGATTCGAGCTCTGCGGCCTCTTCTTCGGCCTCGGAGCGAATCTCATCGGCTTCGCGACGCGCCTCCGCGACGAGCTCCTCACGTTTGGCCTCGGCCTCTTCAACGATGTCGTCGGCCTCCTGCTCGGCCGTTTTGATTCGTTCGAGAACCTCTTGTCTCGGCATACTCGTATCACAGGAACGTTGCACAAGCGCTGTATAAGGTGTTTGCGGAAAGTCTGTGACAGACGCTCGGGGAACGCGGCGGTTTACCCCCCGTGAACGCCGACCGGCGCGGCGAATCCGCACCGTTATCATCGGTGAGTCCTAATCCCGGCGCGATGGGAGTCCTCGAAAACAAAGCGCGGGCCCGCCTGTTCTACAAGTACCTCTCGAAGGTGTACGACCGGGTGAACCCGTTCATCTGGAACGAGGAGATGCGCGACGAGGCGCTGGAGATGCTCGACATCCAGCAGGGCGACCGCGTCCTCGACGTGGGCTGTGGCACCGGCTTCGGAACCGAGGGACTGCTCCGCTACACCGACGACGTCCACGGCCTCGACCAGAGCATCCACCAGATGCAGAAGGCGTGGGAGAAGTTCGGCAAGAACGACGAGGTCAGGTTCTATCGCGGGGACGCGGAGCGGCTCCCCTTCGCCGACGACTCCTTCGACGTCATCTGGTCGTCCGGCTCCATCGAGTACTGGCCGAACCCGGTCACCGCGCTCGAGGAGTTCCGACGCGTGGTGAAGCCGGGGAGCAAAGTCCTCGTCGTCGGTCCCGACGACCCGAAATCCGGCGTCTTCCAGAAGTTGGCGGACGCCATCATGCTGTTCTACGACGAGGAGGAGGCCGACCGAATGTTCGAGGCCGCCGGCTTCGTCGACATCGAACACCACATCCTCCAGCGCCAGCCCGGCAGTCCGCGGGCCATCGTGACCATCGCGCGCGCACCAGAGGAATAAATCGCGGCCGCCGCGTTCGACTCGGACGCTCGTTTTCGTCACCCCTGACTCACGACGCGCTCGCTTCGAGCGCCGCGACCGGCGTCTCCCCGTCGAAGACGCGGACGGTTACCGTCGCGCCGAGTTCGATGTCCGGGTCGTTCGTCCCCGCGAGTTCGAGCGTCGCCGTCTCGCCCGCGGTCCACCGGGAGTCGGCCGCGGCGTTGAACGGACCGGTCGGTCCGGGACGGAACCCGCTGGCCGAGAAGAACGGCACGGGCGGTTGGTGGGCGAGCGGCTCTCCGTCCACGGAGATTCGAATCGCGAGTGACTCCACGTCGAGTGGCGCGCCCCCCTCGTGGGTCAGCGACAGCGTGTCGCCCGAGACCTCGAGCGACAGCGCCGTCGGCCGGGTCGGCGTCGGCGAGGAGTCGGCCGCGTCGAACGCCGCCGCGCCGACGGCGGCCGCGACGACGACCACGAGACCGATGAGGAGCACGCTCCCGAGGAGCACGGACGAGCCGCGAGTCGAGCGGCGGAACTGACGGGACATCGAGACGGGGTGGCCCCGTCATGGGATAAGAAGCTCCGGTCAGATGACCGCCGGCGGACCGGGCGGTGCGCCCTCCGAACCGACCGACGCGGAACTCGTCGACTCGGTCGGCGTCGAGGTGATCATCGCGGCGCTGTCGTTCGCCTCCGCGGTCGTGTTCATGACGAGGTCGGGCATCGGCGTCGGTGAAGTGGTGAGCACGACCGCCGAGTTGCCCTTAATCACCGTAATGGTGTAGGGAGACGACGGCGAGACGGTCCAGAGCGTCCCGTCGGTGCCGGTGTGGCCGAGAAGCGTGCTCTCTTGGCTGGCTTCGAGCCCGATGGTGACGTTCGCGTCTACCGGGTCGTCGCTCCCGCTTTCGTTCAGCTGGATTCGGAGCGGTCCGCCGGGGTAGGTCCGGTCGACAGTGAGCGCGAGGCCGTCTTTGACCTCGGTCGCGACGGCCCCGGTCGCAATCGAACCGAGGGGGCGGGTCTGCGATTCCTTGAACACCCGCCCGCTCCCGGCGTCGACGTAGGCGGTCAACTGACCGCGGTCGTAGTTGATTCGCACGCGGTGGCTGTCACCGGCGCTGATGACGTTGGTCCCGTTCTGCGCGGCGCGGCTCGAGTAGATGGTGGGGTAGCTCTCCGCGACGATGTCGAGCGCCTCCTCGTAGGAGACCGTGCTCTGGTCGCGGTTGCGGAGCCCGGCGCGGTAGGCCTCGCGGACGTACTCTCCGTCAGCTACGACGCCGAGGACGACGCCCGTCTCGCTCGTTCGGACGGAGAACCGAGCGGTGTCGGACTGGCCGGACATGACCGTGACGGCGTACTGCCGAACCGGACCGGTGAACGTGTCGAGTTCGCGTTCGAGCGCCGCGAGCCGGCCGGAGTTGATAGAGAAGTCCGGCGTCTCGGTGGCGAGTTCCCGGAGGGCGACGCGTCGCTCGTTGAGGCCGCGGGCCTCGGCGTCGATTCGCGCGAGTTCGACGAGGAGTTCGCGCGCGGTGAGCTCCCCCGCGTTGAACTGTTCGACTGCGGAGCGCTGTGCGCTTTGCAGCGCAATCGCGCGCTGCTCGATGCTGTTTATCTCGTCGAGAATGAGCTGTTGGCGGGTGCTGTCGTCACCCGCGGACTCGATACGCTCGATCGACGCGCGCGATTGAACCTCGCCGCTGGTATCGAGGCCGGCGAAGCCGAGGGACGGGCCGAGGTCGACATGGGCGGGCTCGACGGTCGCTCGAACCAGTTGCGACGACGGGATATCGAGGACGTGAATCGTCTCGTTGGACGGCGACTGGACCTGCGCGGGGGCCGGCTCGTCGAGAGCCGTCGCTTGGGCCGAGCCGTCCGCGGGACCGACCGCGCCGAGAACCGGCGACGCCACCAAGAGCATGACGACGACGAGCGGGAGGGCCTTCATCGCCGTGAGGGTACACGGTGCCGGTACTAAAATGACCCTCTTGGCGGCGTCGGCACGGCGAAGCCTCGAGAGCGCACGTCGGCGACGTATGACGCTGTTGAGTCGATGGAAAGCGTTTTCATCGCCGGATGAAACGGATTTACGTATGCGGAGCGCCGCCCTCATCGTTGCCCTCCTCACCATCGTCTCCGGCGTCGCAGTCCCGGCGGCGGCCACAGATATGACTGCGCTTGGCGCTCACGGCGTTGACGCGGCAGTCGACGATTCCGGAGTCGACGTTTTCGGTTCCGACTCTCGCTCGCAAGCGCCCACCGCCCTCGGCCGCGCACCGCTCGTCACCCAGCAGACGAGTCTCGAACGGTCGCCGCGGACGGAGATATCGATTCGAGTTCGCGACGACCGCTCGGCGGACTGGCGCATCGAGATGCGCTACGAGCTCGAGACGCGAAACGAGACCGCGGCGTTCGAAGAGTTCGCACAGGAGTACGAGCAGGGAACCACCGATGTCGGCCCCGACGCCGCCTTCTTTCAGCGTGTCAGCCAGACGGCCGCCGAGCAGACCGGTCGGTCGATGACCGTCCAGAACGCGACGACGACGGGGTACGTCGAAAACGGGACCGGCGTCCTCGTGTTGAGGTTCACCTGGACGAACTTCGCGGAACAGACCGACGAAGGGCTGCGCGTCGGTGACGCCTTCTCGGCCGGTGGCGGCGAGACGTGGGTCACCTCGCTGCAGTCGAACCAGAACCTCACGATTCAGACGCCCCCGGGCTACGCCGTCAGTGACACAGACATCCCGCTGGAGAACAACGCCGTCGTCGCCGAGGGGCCGCGGACGTTCGAGTCGACCGAGCAACTAAGCGTGAGTTACGTTTCCACAGGGTCTGACGGAGCCATTCCGTGGACGCTCGTCGGTGGCGGTGCCATCGTCTTCTTGGTGCTCGTGGCGGGAGTCGTCCTGTTCACCCGGCGGCGGCCGGGCGACGCGGCCACGGCCAAACCGTCGGCATCGACGCCCACGCGGCGTCAGGAGCCGACGCCGGAGCCGGCCGACGAACTCGGCACCGACGAAGAGGTTGACGACGACGGCGAAGCAGGCGAAGCGCCCGACGATATCGACCTCGACTTACTCTCGGACGAAGAGCGGGTCGAACTCCTCTTGGAACGGAGCGGCGGGCGGATGAAGCAGGCGAACATCGTCAAGGAGACCGGCTGGTCCGACGCCAAAGTCTCGCAGCTCCTGTCGGCGATGGCCGACGAGGAGCGCGTCGAGAAACTGCGCCTCGGCCGCGAGAACCTCATCTCGCTCCCCGACGAGGACGAAGACGAGGAGTAATCGGGGGACGGCGTCGCCGACGACCGCGGTGCGAAAACGTTTATTCTCCCCGGTCGGTAGTGAACGTTGATGAAAGTTCTCGTAACCGTCAAGGAGGTCGCCGAGGTCGAAGAGGACTTCGAGCTCGACGGGCTCCGCGTGGCGGACCAGTACCTCGACTACGACCTCAACGAGTGGGACGAGTACGCGGTCGAGGAAGCCGTCCAAATCGCCGAGGAGAGCGACGACGACGTGGAGGTCGTCGCCGTCACCATCGGCCCCGAGCGGTCCGAAGAGACCATCCGCATGGCGCTCGCCAAGGGTGTCGACCGCGCGGTCCGCGTGTGGGACGACGCGCTCGACGGCGTGGACCTGCTCGACGTGGGCGCGAAGACGCGCCTGCTCTCGGCGGTCGTCGAGGAGGAAGACCCCGACCTCGTCCTGACGGGCGTGCAGGCGAACGACGACAGCTTCGGCGCGACCGGCGTCTCGCTCGCCTCGGCGATCGACTTCGAGTGGGCCGCGGTCGTGAACGCGCTCGACCTCGACGCCGACGGCGGCGTGGCGAACGTCCGCCGCGAACTCGAAGGCGGCGTGGAGGAGCTCACCGAGGTCGACCTGCCCGCGGTCCTCACCATCCAGACCGGTATCAACGAGCCCCGCTACGCGAGCCTGCGCGGGATTCGGCAGGCCCAGTCGAAGGAGATCAAGCCGCTCGCGCTCTCCGACCTCGGCCTCGACGCCGCGGCGGTCGAGTCCGACCTCGTCCTGACCGACGTGTACGAGCCGGAGACCGAGTCCGACGCGACCTACTTCGAGGGTGACGCCGGAGAGCAGGCCGCCGACCTTGCGACCGTCCTCCGCGAGAAGGGGGTGGGCGCGCAATGAGCGACGTGCTCGCCGTCGTCGAGCACCGCCGCGGAAGCCTCCGCGACGTGTCGTTCGAACTCGTGACGGCCGGCGCCGACCTCGTCGGCGACACCGGCGGCGACCTCCACCTCGCGGTCATCGGCGGCGACGTGGACGCCTTCGCCGAGGCGCTCTCGCTCGCCGGCGTGGACGCGATTCACACCGTCGCCGAGGGCGACGAATTCAACCACGACGTGTACGTGCAGGCCGTCGAGGCCCTCTCCGAGGAGCTCGACCCCACGTACGTCCTCATGGGCAACACGGTCAACGGTCTCGACTACGCCCCCGCGGTCGCAGAACGCCTCGACCTCCCGCTCGTGACCGACGCCATCGGCCTACAGAACGACGGCGGCCTCGTCGTCACCCGCGAGATGTACGCCTCGAAGGTCGAATCGACCGTCGAGGTCGACGCCGACCGCGCCGCGGTCACCGTCCGCCCCGGCGAGTGGGACGCCGCCGAGGAGCCGGGCGAACCCACCGTCGAGGCCTTCTCGTTCGACCTTGACGAGTCTCGCGTGCGCTCGCGCGTGACCGGCTTCGAGGAAGTCGGCAGCGGCGACGTGGACATCACCGACGCCGACGTGCTCGTCTCCGTCGGCCGCGGCATCGAAGAAGAAGAGAACATCGAACTCGTGCAGGAACTCGCCGACGCGCTCGGCGCGACGCTCTCGTCGTCGCGGCCCATCGTCGACAACGGCTGGCTCCCGAAGGACCGACAGGTCGGCCAGTCCGGGAAGGTCGTCACGCCGAAGTTCTACATCGCAATCGGCATCTCCGGCGCCGTCCAGCACGTCGCCGGGATGAAGGGTGCCGAGAACATCGTCGCCATCAACACCGACCCCGACGCGCCCATCTTCGACATCGCCGACTACGGCATCGTCGGCGACCTCTTCGAGGTAGTTCCGGAACTCATCGAACAGTTCGAGTAAACGTCATCCGTTTTTGGTCCAGATTTTTGCGGACGCGAACCGGTGAGCGTCCGGAAAAGGCTGTCGCACGTGGTTCCGGAACTCATCGAACAGTTCGGGCAGGCGTCTCCCAATCAGGTGTTCTCCGACTACCGCCGCACCCCAGTCGCGCGGTTTCTCCAAATCCGGTACGTACTTCCCTACCCAACCCTACGAACCGACAATGGAATACCTGGAGCGCCGGGTCACGATGGTAAACGACCGCCTCGAGGAGGTCGTCTCGGCGGTCGAGCCGTCGGAACTCGCCGACCAACTCGACCACGTCGCTCTCGCGGGGGGCAAGCGCGTCCGCCCCGCCGTGACCATCCTCGCCTGCGAGGCCGTCGGTGGCACCCCCGAGGACGCCGTCGACTTCGCGGTCGGCGTCGAACTCGTCCACAACGCCTCGCTCGTCGTCGACGACATCATCGACCGGTCCGACATCCGTCGCGGCACGCCCAGCGCGTGGGCCGAGTACGGCTACGGCCCGGCAATCATCGCCTCCGACGGCCTGCTCGGCGAGGCGTTCGCCCTCCTCTCGTCGTCCGACCGCGCCACCCGCATCGTCGCCGAATCGATGGTCGAACTCGGCGAGGGCGAGGCGACCGAACTCGTCGCGGTCCCGTCCAACGAAGCCGAGTACATGCAACTCGCCCACCGCAAGACGGGGGCGCTGTTCCGCGCCGCCGCCGAACTCGGCGCTGTCGCCGCCGGCGGCGACGCCCACGTCGTCGAGGCGTTCGGCGACTACGCGGCCCGCGTCGGCGTCGCCTTCCAGATTCGCGACGACGTGCTGGACGCCACGGCCGACGCCGAGGAACTCGGCAAGCCGACGGGACAGGACGCCGAGATGGGTCGGCCGTCGCTCGTACAGGTGACGGACCTGACCCCCGAGGAAGCGAACCGCCGGGCCCGACAGCAGGCCGACGAAGCGCTTTCGGCCCTCGACTCCTCGGGCGTCGAGGACTCTGAGCCGCTGGAGTATCTCCGCGACCTCGCGGAGTTCGTCATCGTCCGCGAGAGCTGACGAGGCGACTTCGAGTTCGGCACCGACGACGCTAAAAACCGACAGAAAACGCCGAGCGGCGAGGCCGCCCGCGACTGATTACGCCGGTTGCTCGCCGTCGCCGTCCGAGCCGGTCGGATAGCGCGACTCCGCCACCGCGAACGTGAGCGTGCTCAGCACACCGAGGAGCGTGCCGACCGTGAGCGCGACGGCGAGGCCGGGGAGGTAGAACTTCTGGACACCGACGACGCCCTCGGGGAGGAAGAAGCCGGAGAGCGCGTAGAGCACGATGGCGATGGCGAACACGTAGAACGGCGCGTTGAGGTAGCGCCACTTGAACCGGTCGTGGAGGTACTCGTCTGTCACCTGCCCGAGGCTGCTCGTGATACCGGCGGCGGCGAACCACTCGACCGCGCCGTGGACGAGCGTCGCGAGGATGAGTCCCGGGGCGGGGTCGCCGCCGACGCTGTCGGAGACGGTTTCGAGGAGTTCGACCCCGCGGACGCCGCCGACGACGAGGAGCGCCGCGGCGGCGACGTAGGTGATGATGGTGACGCGACCGGCGTAGAGGACGTTTCGCGCCCGGTTGGCCGCCTCGTCGACGGCGGATTCGAGGCCGAGCCCGCGGAACAGCGTGTACAGGCCGAGGAGCGCCGAGATGAGGCCGAGAACGACCGCGCCGGGCACGTCGAAGAAGCTGGCGATGGTGACGAAGGGGTAGATGAGAAGCAGGATGCCGAGCGGGACGAGGATGGTCCCACGAGTCTCGGGGTCGGCGAGCACCTGCTTCATCGTGTAGTACATCGATTCGAGGTTCTGGGCCTGTCTGACGACGACCCGACGGACCCCGTCGATGGGGACGCGAGAGCGGATGACCGGCAGGACCGACTCGTCCTGTGCGCCGTCGGTGATGACGATGGCGTGGACGGGCTCGCCGGTCGAGAGGCTCGCGAGGACGGTGTCAATCTCGTCGCCGATGGCGCGGTTCGCTTTCACGTCGCTTCCTTCCAACCCGGTGACCGCCGCGACCTCGACCTCCTCGTCTTCCGATTCGAGGAGTTCGTCGTGGACCTGAATGCCCTGAAAGAGGACGTTCACGTCGGAGTCCTCCGGGTCCGCGGTGGCCAGCGCCACCGCGGCGTCCTCGACGCGCTGTCGGCCGACGACGGGCGTCGAGAGACCCGTCTTGCGGCCGAGGTCGTCGTCGAGGTCGACACAGAGGACCAAGAGCATCGTTGACTCCTATGCCACGGGGATATATCTGCTTTCGGGGGCGCGGCCGCGGTGGCGCGGTCGGTCGGTCTCGCGGAGCGGACGGGCGGTCGCCGGGGCGCGGTCGTCGTCCCCTTCGGTTCGCCCCGGTCAGTCGGTCGCGCCGGCCTCGCCGACGGGGTCGAAAAGCACCTCGAAGCGCGCCCCGGACCCGCCGTTGGCGACCCGAATTATCCAGCCGTGGGAGTCGACAATCTGCCGGACGATACCGAGTCCGAGGCCGTTTCCGTCGCCGTCTTTGGTGGAAAACCCAGAGTCGAAGACGTGGTCGCGAATCGACGCCGGGATGCCGGGCCCGTTGTCCTCGACGAAGAAGCCGCGGTGCGACGGGAGGGCACCGACGCGAATCACGAGCTCCGAGTCGTCGCTCGCGGTGGACGCGTCGTCACGGTCGCTTTGGCCGTGCTGGAGCGCGTTCCGAAACAGGTTCTCGAAGAGCCGCGTCGCCCGGCTCTCGTCGGCTTCGACCACCGGAAGTTCGCCGACCTCACAGCGCACGTGGCCGGCGTTCGGCGAGCACATCTCCCACGCGGTTGCCGCGGCGTCCGCCAGCGAGACTTCCTCCGCGTCGAGGACGGAACGCCCGTCGCGGGCGAGAGAGAGCACGTCTTCGACCACGTCGGTGATGCGCTGGTGGGCGCGCTCGACGTAGTCGAGGTGGCTGCCGTCGTCGAGTTCGCGAGCGAGTTCGAGCCGGCCCTGCGCGACCGACAACGGTCCGCGGATGTCGTGCGAGAGGACGCGGGCGAAGGCGTCGAGCCGGGCGTTCTGCTGGGCGAGTTCGCGCTCGTGGCTGATGCGCTCCGTCAGGTCGGACATCACGCCGAGGATGTTTGTCACGTCGCCGTTCTCGTCGAGGAGCGGGACCGCGCGGGCGTTCGCCCAACGGATGGTTTCGCTCCCCTCGGGGATGAACCGGAACTCGAACTCGTACTGCTCGTCGACGGCACCGTCTCGGATGTCGACGAACATCTCGTCGATGGCTCGCCGCAGTTGGTCGCGGTCGTCGACGTGGACGAGTTCGAGGAACGAATGCGGGTTCTCGTAGAGGAGCGACACGTCTCGCCCCCAGACGCTCTCGAACTGGTCGTTGATGTAGACGACGTCGAGCTCGGTCGGCTCCGAGATGAACACCATGTCCGGGAGCGACGAGATGATCTGTCTGGTGAGGCGCTCGGAGCGCCTGAGGAGCCGTTCGGACTCCAGCCGGGCCGTGACGTCCATGGCGGTGCCGACGACGACCGGCTCACCGTCGACAGCCGCCCGCTGGCCGGTGATTTCCAGCGTGGTCAACTCGCCGGTGCGGTCGCTGACGCGGACGGTGTACGACATCGATTCGACGCTGCCGTGGTCTCTGTTTCTCAGGCTCTCGTCGACGATGGCGCGGTCCTCCTCGACGATGAAGTCGGTGATGGGACGACCGACCACCTCGTCGGTGTCGTAGCCGAGCAGGTTCGAGAGGTACTCGTTGACGAACTCGATTCGGCCGTCGCGTATCACGTACAGGCCGACGAGCGACTGCTCGGCGATGACCCGGAGCCACGCGTACAGCTCGTCGAGTTCGGCCGACTGGCGAGCCGCGACGACCGCGTTCGAGATACGGTGGGCGAGTACCGCGAGCTTCACGTCGGTCGATCGCTTGTCCACCACGTCGGCGACGCCGGCGGCGAACGCCTCGTGGACCACGTCCTCGGAGTCGAGTCGGGTGAACAGAATCACCGGCGGCGGGTTCGGCGACTCGCGGACGCGAAGGAGCGTGTCGAGACCGGCGGTGCCGTCGAACTCGAACTCGGTGACGATACAGTCGAACGGCGACTCGGCGTGCGCGTCGAGCGCCGCGATCGGGTCGTCGACCGCCGCGACGTCGAGACTGTCGCATCCGTCGAGTACCGAAACCGTGTCTGCCGCGGTCTCGGGGTCGTCGTCGACGATGAGGACCCGGACCTGACCCTCAGCACGGACGACGGAACCGAGAGACATGCTGTATTGTCAGTCATATACAACAATAACCCTACCGGCGAGGGGGAAGGTCCCAGGGCAAAGTCGGACGCCTTTTGACGATGCGCCAAGTACGGTTCCGTAATCGAATGATCTCGAAGGGATGCGAACAGTGCGCCATGGGCGGTAAGATGGTGCTGTTCGTCTACGGGTACTGCGACCAGCGCGATTGTTTCTACTGCCCGCTCGGCGAGAATCGCAAGAACGTCACCGACGTGTATGCCAACGAGCGGAAAGTCGAGTCCGACGCGGACGTCATCGAGGAGGCGAAACGCATGGACGCGCTCGGCTCGTCCATCACCGGCGGCGAACCCCAGGAGGCGCTCGACAAGACCTGCCGCTACATCTCGCTTCTCAAAGACGAGTTCGGCGAGGACCACCACATCCACCTCTATACGGGTATCACGGGCGGCCGCGAGAACATGCGGCGCCTCGCCGAGGCCGGCCTCGACGAGATTCGCTTCCACCCGCCGCTCGAACTCTGGGGCGACATGCACGGCACCGAGTGGGAGGACATCCTCTACATCGCCCGCGAGGAGGGCCTCACCCCGGCGTTCGAGATTCCGGGCATCCGCGCGGAACGGGAGTTCCTCGACTTCCTCGACGAGGGGGCCGCGGAGTTCTGCAACATCAACGAGTTCGAGATGTCCGACGGTAACTACCGCCGGATGCAGGAGAAGGGCTACGAACTGCAGGACGGCCACATGTCGGCGGTCGACGGCTCGAAGGAGGCCATCCTCGACGAGATGGGCGACCACGAGCGCGTCTACTTCTGTACCTCCGTGTTCAAGGACGCCGCCCAGCACCGAAACCGCCTGAAGCGCATGGCCCGCAACCTCCGCCGGCCGTTCGACGAGGTGACGGACGACGGCACGCTCGTCTACGGCAAGACCTACACGCCCGCCGAGCGCTTCATCGAACTCGGCGTCCCCGACGAGTTCTACAGCATCAAGTCGAACCACGTCGAGGTCGCGTGGTGGCTCCTCGAAGAGATGATAGAAGACGGCGACGTGGACGACGGCGAAATCGTCGAGCAGTACCCGACCTACGACGGGACGGTCGTCGAGCGGACGCCACTGGCCTGAATTCGGGCGTTTTTGGTCCAGACTTTTGCGGAGTGAGCGTGAGCGAACTCCGGAAAAAGGTGGGACTGGGACGGTCGTCGAGCGGACGCCGCTGGCCTGAGTGTCACCGTTTTTGGTCCAGATTTTTGCGGAGTGAGCGTGAGCGAACTCCGGAAAAAGGTGGGACTGGGACGGTCGTCGAGCGGACGCCGCTGGCCTGAGTGTCACCGTTTTTGGTCCAGATTTTTGCGGAGTGAGCGTGAGCGAACTCCGGAAAAAGGTGGGACTGGGACGGTCGTCGAGCGGACGCCACTGGCCTGAGTTTCCCTCTGTTTCCTCCGAACTGTCATGGTGCCATCACGACCGAAAGCGGTGGTGCCGCCGCGTCCGGGTTCTCGTGAGCGCGACGAACAGACTCGGCGTGAGCGCGAGCGCCGCGGCCGCGGCCGTCGTCGGTCCGAGCGGGAGACGCATCGCGACGCCGGCACCCGCGACCGATACGCCGACGAGCGCGCCTGAGGCGATACCGACGCGCTGTTGACGGTGCGTCGGCCGGAACCCGCGGGCGTCGGCGTAGAGCGCTCCCGAAAGCCCGAGGACGAACCCGAGAAGCGCGCTCACCGTCCCGAGGCGGGGCGCGACCGCGAGGAACGCCGCGCCGACGACCGCACAACAGACGAGCGACTGGACCGGGGAAAGGGGGTTCACGTCCGCGCCGAACCGGACCGCGTAGGCGACGGGCGGAAGTGAGACCACCACCGCGGCGAACACGCCATCGAGCGGTTCGACCGTCGCCCGTTCGAGGACGGCCGTCGTCGCGGTCAACAGCCCGATGGCCGCGCCGAGGCCGAGGACGACTCGCGGAGGGAGCGCCTCGGAGGGGTCGTCAGACCGGAGGACGCCGAAGGCGGCGAAGGGGTAGCAGACGACGGCACCGAAGAGGAGCGGGCGAAACAGCGTCCCCGAGAGGACCGCCGCGGAGACGGTCGCAGACAGGCCGAGGAAGACGCCGATGAGGAGTGCGAACTCGGGGACGCGTTCTGCCATACCGCGGGGTTCGGGCGAGCGACGGAAAGCGTTTCGGCGGGCGGCGGGCTACCCGCAAGCGTTTAGAGTGCCCCTAGTGTACCTCCCCGCATGTCCGACTGTCCACTCGCGGACGACTGCCCGAGCTTCTCAGAACGAATCGCGGGCATGGGGTGCCAGTACTACGGCGACCGGGGCGGCGCGGAGTGGTGCGACCACTACGAGCGCCCCATCTACGAGCTCAAACAGCAGCCCGTCAAGCCGGGCGAGGAGGTTATCGTCACCGTCGAGGACATCCACGAGAGCGGTGCGGGAGTCGGTCGGACCGAAGACGGTTTCATCGTCTTCGTCGACGGACTGCTGCCGGATGCGCGCGCCATCGTCCGCATCGACCGGGTGAAGGGGAGCCACGCCCGCGCGAAGAAAATCGTTGAGCGCCTGCCGCTGGACCCCGAAGCCGAAGACAGCGAGGCGGGCGAGACGGGCGAGACGGGCGAGGCGACCGGAGCCGACACCGAATCCAAGTCCAAATCGAGCGGTCGCGACGGCCCGAAGCGCCCCGAGGCGCTCGGGAGCCGAGACAACTTCTGGGGCGAATAACGCCGACTCGTCGGCGGCGTCCCGTGGACAGTCAGCCTGCTGTATCTTTTTTCACCCCCGAGACCTACCCCGTGGTATGAGCGACGCCGGACGCGACGACGAGACGGTCCCCGACGTAGACGAACTCCTCGATAGAGCCGGGTTCGACCCGGAGACGAGCGTCCTCACCCGGAGGCAAGCGGAGGTGCTCGCGCTGCGCGAGCGGGACGTCCGCCAGTCGACTATCGCCGACTCCCTCGGCACCTCGCGGGCGAACGTCTCCAGTATCGAAGCCAGCGCCCGCGCCAACGTCGAGAAGGCCCGCGAGACGGTGACGTTCGTCGACGCGCTCACCGCGCCGGTCCGCGTGGAGGTCCCCGCCGGAAGCGACCTCTACGACGTGCCCAAGCAGGTGTACGACGCCTGCGACGAGGCGGGCGTGAAGGTGAACCAGACCGCGCCGGACCTGATGAAAATCGTCTCCGACGCGGCCGGCGACGCGGTCGAGGGGCGGGAAATCAAAGAACAGCTGTTCGTCGGGGTCACGAGCGACGGGCGCGTCCGGGTCCGTCGGCACGCTGACGGAATCTGACCGCGCGCCCGCGCTGGAATCGCTCTCACAGCCGGCGACCTCGGTTCACCCCACGACGTGCCGCGAGGCCCACGCTTTTGCTCGCGGCGGTCGTCAGCCCGCGCATGGAACTCGGACTCGACGGCGACACGGTCGTCGTCACGGCGAGTTCGGCCGGCCTCGGGCGCGCGAGCGCCGCGGCGCTGGCCGACGAAGGAGCGAACGTCGTCGTCTGCGGGCGCGACCCCGAGCGCCTCGCGGCGACCGAATCGGAACTGAGTGACCTCGACGGCGACGTGCTCGGCGTCGAGACCGACATCACGAGCAAACGGGAGGTCGAGTCGCTGGTCGAGGCGGCCGTCGAGGAGTTCGGCGGCGTCGACCACGTCGTCACCTCGGCCGGGGGCGTGCCCCCGGGCGGGTTCGCCGACCTGACCGAACAGGAGTGGTACGGCGCGTTCGACATGCTCGTCATGAGCGCCGTCTGGACCGTCCGGGCGGCCCGGCCGCACCTCGAAGCGAGCGACGCGGGGACGATTACCTGCATCACCTCCACGTCGGTCAGGGAGGTCATCGACGACCTCATCCTCTCGAACGCGGTCCGCCGCGGCGTCATCGGCCTCGTGAAGTCGCTGTCGCGCGAACTCGCGCCGGGCGTGCGGGTGAACGCGGTGCTGCCGGGCGCACACGAGACGAGTCGCATCGAGGAACTGGTCGAGGCGGCCGTCGAGCGCGGCGACCACGAGACCTACGAGGAGGGTCTCGACTCGTGGTCCGACGGGATTCCGCTGGGTCGCGTCGGCGACCCGCGCGAACTCGGCGACGTGGTCGCGTTCCTCGCCAGCGACCGCGCGAGCTTCGTCACCGGGGCCTGTGTCCCGGTCGACGGCGGACGACTGCGGAGCGCCTGACGCGGCGCTCGACCCGTCTCAGAACGCGTCGCGGTCGCGGAGGATAGAGACCGCGTCGCGCACTTTCTGCGCGTCTTCTTTCGGCACGACGAGCACGCGGTCGCCCCACGCGACGACCGCGAGGTCGGAGACGCCGACGAGCGAGACGTTCGCGCCGTCGGTGGCGACGACGTTGTCCGCGGCATCGACGAACACCGGGTCGTCACCGAGCGCGACGTTGCCGTCTTCGTCGGCGTCGACGATTCGTTCGAGGGCGTCCCACGAGCCGAGGTCGTCCCACTCGAAGTGGACCGGCACGACCGCCGCGTCCGCGGCGCGTTCCATCACCGCGTAGTCGATGCTGACGCCCTCGACCGCCTCGAAGCCGGCGTCGGTGTCGCCGTCGTCGAGGGCGTCGAGGAGGGGCGCGAGCGGCGAGTCGCGGACGGCGGCAAACAGCGCGTCGGGCGTCCACGCGAACATCCCGGCGTTCCAGAGGTAGCCCTCGTCGACGTAGCGGGCGGCCGTCTCGGCGTCCGGTTTCTCGTGGAACGCGGCGAGGTCGCGGTAGTCGCCGCGGTCCGCGCCGGGTTCGATGTAGCCGTAGCCGGTGTCCGGACGGGTCGGGTCGACGCCGAAGGCGACGAGCGCACCGGTGTCGGCGGCGACGCGCGCGCCGCGGGTCATCGCCTCGGCGAAGCCGTCGCCGACGTGGTGGTCGCTCGGCAGGACGACGACGACCGGGTCGTCGTACAACTCGGCGATTCGGTGGGTCGCGTAGACGAGCGCCGGGCCGGTGTCCTTGGCCGCGGGCTCGACCACGACCTCGGCGTCGGGCGCGTGGTCGGGGATGTCGTCCGCGAACGCGGGCCGTGTCGAGACGACGACGTGGTCGGCGAAGTCGGCGCGGGCGACGGTCTCGGTGAGGAGGGAGCGGTCGCCGCCGAGCGGGAGGAACTGTTTGGGCCGGTCGCTCCGGCTCGCGGGGTACAGGCGGGTGCCGGTGCCGCCGGCGAGGACGAGCGCGACGAGTGGTCGGTCCATGTCGGAGGGTGGCGCTACAGCCTCAAAACCGTACCACGTCTCCAACCACGTCGCCTACCACGTCTCGACCATCCCCTCGCGAATGTCCTCGACACAGCCCTGACAGTCGGGGTGGTCGGGGTCGAAGCAGGCGGGACGGCCCTTCGCGTCGACGGCGACGGCGCGGCGCTCGGCGTGGCGGCGGCAGACGATTTTCGCGCGACCCTCGGCGTCCCGCGGGAGGGAGTGCGTCGGAGACGGGTCCCGACCGTCTCGATAGGCGCGTTTGGCCTCTTCGTAGCGCTTGCCGGCGGTGCGGGCGGCGCTGCGGATGATGCTTTCGAGGCGGTCGTCCATGCTGTCGAGTGCGTGCCCCGAGGCTATCAATTCCTCGCTCGGTGCGGCGGTTCTGGCGCGCTCTCGGCCGCGACGTTCACTTTCACTGCGCCGTTTGCAACTTTTTATATGAGTACGCATCCAAGGTCAGTATGCCTCCCAATGGAAACCAAGGTGGAGGCGAGGTAGACCATGACTGATTTGCGAACCCATGCGGCTGAGATAGCCGACCAGTTCTCGGACCACCTAGACGTGTCCGCGGACGAAGTCGAAGAACGATTAGAGAGCCTCGTCACCGAGTACCGCGTCCCCGTCGACGAAGCGCGGCGGAGCGTCGTCAACAGTTACCTCGACGAGGCCGGTATCGAGCGCGACGAGCTCGCCGGCGGCTCCGGCGGAAACGAACAGACCCTGCTCAACGACATCGACGAAGACGAGCAGTGGGTCGACGTGCGCGCGAAGGTCGTCGAACTCTGGGAACCCCGGAGCGAGTCCATCGCGCAGGTCGGCCTGCTCGGCGACGACTCCGGGCGGATGAAGTTCGTCTCGTTCACCACGTCCGAACTCCCCGAACTCGAAGAAGGGAAATCGTACGCGCTCGGCAACGTCGTCACCGACGAGTACCAGGGCAACTTCTCCGTGAAGCTCAACCGGACGACGAGCATCACCGAACTCGACGAGGAGATCGAAGTCGGCGACGACTCGACCAGCGTCGAGGGCGCGCTCGTGGACATCCAGTCCGGGAGCGGCCTCATCAAGCGCTGTCCCGAGGAGGGCTGCACGCGCGTCCTCCAGAACGGGCGCTGTTCCGAACACGGCAGCGTCGAAGGCGAGTTCGACCTCCGCATCAAGGCCGTCGTCGACGACGGCGACGAGGTCCACGAAGTCATCTTCAATCGTGAGATGACCGAGGAGTTGACCGGTATCGAACTGGACGAGGCGAAGCAGATGGCCATGGACGCCCTCGACACCACCATCGTCGAAGAGGAGATGCGCGGTGACCTCGTGGGGTTCTACTACCGCGTCACCGGCCCGACGCTGGGTCGGTACGTGCTCGCCAACGAAGTCGAGCGGCTGAGCGAGCCAGCGGACGCAGAAGAACTGCTCATCAAAGCGAGGTCGATGTAAATGAGTTCCAACGAAATCCCCACCCGAGAGGTCGCCCGGCGCGTCTTCGCACAGGAGTTCAACGACGCCGGTTACACGTTCAAGGAGTCCGACGACGAGCGCGCGCCCGTCTACCTGCTGCTTCCGACGGGAGAGAGCGCGAACCGCGTCTTCCTCGTCGGCACGCTGACCGAGAAGGAAGACGTCGGCGAGGACAACGAGTACTGGCGGGGTCGCATCGTCGACCCGACGGGGACGTTCTTCGTCTACGCCGGCCAGTACCAGCCCGAGGCCGCCAGCGCGCTGCGCGACCTCGACGCGCCCGCCTACGTCGCGGTCGTCGGCAAGCCGCGGACGTACGAGACCGACGACGGCAGCATCAACGTCTCCGTCCGCCCCGAGTCCATCACCGAGGTCGACGCGGCCACGCGCGACCGCTGGGTGACCGAGACCGCGGACAAGACGCTCGACCGCATCGCGGCGTTCGACGACGAGGGCAACGAGTACGCGCGGATGGCCCGCGAGCACTACGACCTCGACCCCGAGGAGTACAAGCGCGCCGCCATCGCCGCGCTCGAAAGCCTCGAACAGGCCGACGAGCTGAGCGCGTAAGCGAACGCCCCGGCCGCGACCCGGCGCGTCAGCGGGACGCGCACCGGTCGCCGAACCCACCGAACGTATCCAACCCCGACTGACGGCCGATTTCCACCGTCACACGCCCCGTTTTGCGACGAATCGCGACGCCCGAGACCCCTCGTCTGACGAACCATTAAGTGGCCTCACCACGGACCGACGAATATCATGGGCAACAAGAACAAGACCATCTCGTTTCGCGTCAACGAAGACGCGTTCGAGACCCTTCGGGAGATAGCCGAAGAGCGGGACATCTCCCTGTCCGCCGTCTTCCGCGACTACGTGGACACGTTAGTTGCCCACGACGGTCAGGTGCAGGTCGTCCCCAAGCACGAACTGGAGAAGTTGCGCGAGGGCGAAGACGAGTCGTTCCCCCCGACCGTCGAGGTTCCCAAGAGCTTCATCCGCGAGCACGAGCGCCTCGAACTGGAGGCCGAACACCTCCGCGAGCAGCTCGAAGAGCACAAGGGCTACGTGAACTACCTGCGCGAGCAGGTCGAAAACGACCACGACGACGTCGAAGAGGTCATCCAACTGGAGGACCTCGACACGGGCGACGAGCCGTCGTTCCGCCTCGGCTAAGCCGGCCGACCGCCGGCGCTCTCTGCGCTGTTGTCGATTCGCGGTAGCGGGTCCGATTCAGCGAGGACCGACGAGGTCCTGCTTCGCCCGTCGTGCGTCGTCCTGCATCTCTCTGTCTCCTTCCACGTCCGCGAGCGCCTCGACCGATTCGAGCGTCCGGACCGCGTCGTCGAGGAACGAGAGCACGTCGCCGGGGTAGGCGTACACCATGTAGTCGTCGCTCATCACGTCCACGATGGCGTCGGGGCCGAGCCCCTGCGCGCGGAGTTCGAGCAGGTACTCGATGAACTGGCGTTCGGGGTAGCCGGTGTAGATGTCGTCCGAATTTTCGCAGTCGAGGAAGTCCTGCGCGAAGTCGAGCAGGCGGTCGCGGGTGGCGTCGTCCACCTTGGCGAGCCCCTCGCCGGAGTAGAGGATTTCGAGGGTCGCACCGCTGAAGACGCGCTTGGGGATGTTCGTATCCAGTTGCGAGACGATCTGGCGGTGATTTTTGAGATAGATCTTGTCCGTGATAGCCACTGCTACCCGCGACTTCGGGCCTCCGCGGCAAAAGCGTCCCGCTCGCCGGCGCGGCGTCGTCGACGTGGGTGAGCTCTGTTACGTACTGTCATTCCGGGACCGTAGCGTAACGTATTTTAGTCGTAGCGGATTAGGAAGGATTGCAGCGTGTCCGGGTTGGGGTAGTGGACTATCCTTCAGCCTTGTGGAGGCTGAGACGCGGGTTCAATTCTCGCACCTGGACCTTCTTCACATTCTCACTCTTTCGAGCGTGTGCTCGCGTCAGCGAGCACCGCGAGAACTCACGAGAATGTGCGAAGTCGAACCGAGAGAATTGAACCAGAGAGCGAAGTGAGCGAGAGCGAACGAAGCGACCGAGGTTCACGCGAGTGAAACGAGCGTGAATACGTGAGGTGGAGCCTCACGGCGTTCAATTCTCGCACCAAGACTGACAACACCCCCGATTGGGACTCCCACCAGACCCAAGTGTGTCATGAACAAACATACCACTTGGGATGAGAACCCAACTCCGCGCGGACAACTCGGTGTTCGACCGCATCCGCGACGCGATACTCAACCGCGGCGACCCGGAGGACAACGAAGCGCCCGTCGGCCCAACGGTACCGACGGGCTGACCGGCCGGTTCCGCAGGTCGTCGCCGGTCCACCTCGCTTTTCCGCGCTCGAACTACCGAGCGCGAGCCGCCACGAACCGTCGATAGCGCGGCCGTCGCCGACAACCCGAAGGGAACGCCGGAAACGAGCACGTCTTTCTATCGGGGGTCCTACGACCCGGCCATGCAGGCCGCCATCCTCACCGTCGGCAACGAACTGCTCGCGGGGGACATCGAGAACACGAACGCGACGTGGTTGGCCCGGCGACTCACCGAGGGCGGGGCGACGGTGGCGCGGATTCAGACGGTCCCCGACGACCACGAGGTCATCGCCGAGACGGTCGCCGACTGGGCGGCCGCCTTCGACGCAGTCCTCGTCACCGGCGGCCTCGGCGGGACGCCGGACGACATCACGATGGAAGCCGTCGCGGCCGGCCTCGACCGGGCGTTCGTCGTCAACGACGAGGCCGAAACGCAGGTCGAATCGACCATCGCGGCGATTCTCGAACGCCGGCCGGACATCGACTTCGACCTCGAACCGGAGTGGTACGCGTCGATGCCCGCCGACGCCGAGGTGCTCCCGAACGAGGAGGGCCTCGCACCCGGCTGTCGGGCGGGGAACGTCTACGTCCTGCCGGGCATCCCCGACGAGATGAAGCCGATGTTCGAGGGCATCGCCGAGCGGTTCGCGGGCGACGTGGAGTCGCGGGAGTGCTACGCCGACGCGCCGGAGGGGGCCGTCGCCCGCGAACTCGGCGTCGTCGCCGAGCGCTTCGGCGTGGGCGTCGGTAGTTACCCCAACAGCGGCGGGCCGACCCGAATCAAACTCACCGGCGGCGACCCGGCGGTGCTTGACGAGGCCGTGGCGTGGTTCCGGGCGAACGCGACGGTCGACCTCTACGATAGCGAGGCGGCAGTGACGGCGGCGCGCGAGGAGAGAGCGGGGAGCGACGCTCCCGAGAACTGAGAGCCGGTCGGCGAATCAGCGGAGTTGGGCGAGTCCAGCGTCTGACCGGGGCATGGCGTCGAGCGAGCCGCGACTGCGGATGATGTTGAAGGCGGTGACGAGGTCCGACCGGGAGACGAGGCCGACGAGGTCACCCGTCTCGTCGACGACCGGGAGGCGACCCACGCCGCGTTCCTGCATGAGCGCGATGGCGTCCATCGCGTCGGCGTCGGGGGTGATGGTCGTTAGTTCGTCGCTCATGATGTCGTCGACGCGGAAGGCGTCGCGTTCGACCTCCTTGACGCCGCGGGCGTCGTCGAGGGTGACCATGCCGACGAGGTTGCCGTTTCTGAGGACCGGGTAGCCCGTGTGGCGCTCGACGAACATGCGTTCGAGGAGTTCCGCGACTGAGGTCCTCTCGTCGACCACGTCGAGGTTTTCGCGACTGGTCATGATGTCGCGGACGACCACGTCCTGGAACGTCGCCTTGAGGACGGTCTGTTGGGCCTCACCGGACGCGCCCATGTAGATGAAGAAGGCGAGCGCGACGAGAAACAGGTTGAAAAAGAGGCCGAACAGGCCGAGGAGGAACGCGAACACCTTGCCGACCTCGGCGGCCATCTGCGTCGCTTTCGCGTGCGGGCGGTTCCGCGCGAGGAGCGCCCGGAGGACGCGGCCGCCGTCCATCGGGAAGCCGGGGAGCATGTTGAACACGGCGAGCGAGACGTTCACCAGCGCGAGGTAGCCGAGGACGAACTGCGCGGGGGCCTGCGACTCGGGGAGCAAGAGGAAGCCGGCGTAGGAGACGACGCCGATGGCGACCGAGACGAGCGGGCCGGCGACGGCGATGGTGAACTCCTGTTTCCAGTCCTCGGGAATCTCCTTGAACCGGGCGACGCCGCCGAAGAGCCAGAGCGTGATGGACTCGATTTCGTAGCCGTAGCGCATGGCGACGAGCGAGTGGCCGAACTCGTGCAGCAGGACGCCGGCGAACAGCCCGATGGCGGCCGCGCTTCCGAGTATCCACTGCATCGACCCCGCGGAGATGGCCACGCCGTCGATGTTCGAGCCGAAGAGGTCGTTGACGACGAGCGCGAGATTCGTCACGTCCGAGCCGATGAGCCACGCGAAAAGCGGGAGAACGATGAGGAACGTGAGGTCCAGCTTTATCGGGATGCCGAAGGCGCTACCGATGCGGATTCCTCGCATACCCGTAGTAACCCCGGAGGGGCCTTAAGCAGTCAGGGCGAAGAGACGGGGAAATGCTTACGCAGGCGGGCAATCGACGGGGAGATATGAGTGATTCCCGACCGGAGCCGGTGGTCAAGCGGGGCGCGGACATTGAGTACGAGCGGGTCGGCGCGGCCGACGGGATGTCGAAGGGCGTCCTCGTCTCCGAGGCCGACGGCGCGCCGAACTTTGCAATCCGGCGGTTCGTCCTGGACCCCGGCGCGACGGTGCCGAAACACACCAACGAGGTCGAACACGAGCAGTACGTCCTCTCGGGTCGGTACGTCGTCGGCATCGGCGACGAGGAGTACGAGGTCGAAGCCGGCGACTCGCTTTTGATTCCCGCCGGCGTCGTCCACTGGTACCGAAACGAGTCCGACGGAGAGGGGTCGTTCCTCTGTGCGGTCCCCAACGGCGACGACGCCATCGAACTCGCCGACGACGCCGACGTCTGAGCGTGGACGAGGACGCGGCGGCCGCGGCGGCCAGAGTACGAAGCCGCATGCGGGTCGCTATCGAGCCTGAGCGTTCGCAGGCGAATCGCTGAAATACCACGTCGCCGTAGCAGGCACCGTGTCTAAACAGGTCACCCGCGTCGACACGCTCTTTCTCCACCAGACGGGAGACGACTACCTCGTCGTCGCCCGCCGGGACGGAAAGCGGGTGCTCCGCGGCAAGCTCGAACTCAAAGAGACGAACGCGGGGCCTCGACCCCTGCGCTTTCTGGTGACTCGGAAGGGAGACGACTCGCCGCGCGACCCGAGTCAGTTCGTCGAACTCGCCCGGTCGGCCGCCCGCATCCGCATCTCTCAGCAGACGCCGAAAGACGGCCGCGACGAGCTGAAAGAGATGCTCGACGGCTACCAGTTGGAGGCGCTGACGGTGCGGACCTGCCGCCGCTGCGCCGTCAACGGCCGGTACTCGCCCATCACCGACGACACGGCCATCAAGGCCGAACACGAGCACATCTGTCGCGACTGCGCCGTCCAAGAACTGGAGGGCGAACTCTCCTTCGCGGGCGGGCTCACGCAGGCCGCCCAAGAGCGCCTGGAGGAACTGCTCTACGAGACGGGCGACCTGACCCGCATCACGAACTTACTGCAGGGTGAGTTGGACCCCGACCTGACGAAGTTCGACACCATCAGCGCGACGACCGAGGACGTGGAGCTGGTCGAGACGGAGACGCTCGACCTCCACCCGAACCTGAAGTCGATGCTGACCGAGCGCTTCGACACCCTGCTTCCCGTCCAGAGCCTCGCCATCGACAACGGGCTGCTCGACGGCGACGACCAGCTCGTCGTGAGCGCGACGGCGACCGGGAAGACGCTCGTCGGCGAGCTCGCCGGCATCAACCGGATGCTGAACGACGACGGGAAAATGCTGTTTCTCGTCCCGCTGGTCGCGCTCGCGAACCAGAAGCACGAGGACTTCAAGGAGCGCTACGGCCACCTCGGCAAGGTGACCATCCGCGTCGGCGCGAGCCGAATCAACGACGACGGCAACCGATTCGACCCGAACGCCGACGTCATCGTCGGCACCTACGAGGGCATCGACCACGCGCTCCGGACGGGCAAGGACCTCGGCGACATCGGCACGGTCGTCATCGACGAGGTCCACACCCTGAAAGAAGAAGAGCGCGGCCACCGCCTCGACGGGATGATAGCCCGCCTGAAACACTACTGCGAGGCCCGCGCGAAGCGCCGCGAGAGCTACGGCGGCGCGCAGTGGATTTACCTCTCTGCGACCGTCGGCAACCCGAAGTGGCTCGCACAGACCCTCCGGGCCAACCTCGTCGAGTACGAGGACCGCCCCGTCCCCATCGAGCGCCACGTCACCTTCGCCGACGGGCAGGAAAAGCCGCGAATCGAAAACCGCCTCGTGCGGCAGGCGTTCGACTCGAAGTCCTCGAAGGGCTACCGCGGCCAGACCATCATCTTCACCAACTCGCGGCGGCGGTGCCACGAAATCGCCCGGAAGATGGACTACAACGCCGCGGCGTACCACGCCGGCTTGGACTACGGCCAGCGAAAGCGGGTGGAGCGACAGTTCGCCAATCAGGACCTCGCGGCCGTCGTGACGACCGCCGCGCTCGCCGCCGGGGTCGACTTCCCGGCGTCGCAGGTCATCTTCGACACGCTGGCGATGGGCATCGAGTGGCTCTCCGTCCAGGAGTTCAGCCAGATGCTCGGCCGCGCCGGCCGCCCCGACTACCACGACAAGGGCGTCGTCTACCTGCTCGTCGAACCCGACGCGAGCTATCACAACACGATGGAGATGACCGAAGACGAGGTCGCGTTCAAGCTCCTCAAAGGCGAGATGGAGGAGGTCCGGACGGTGTACGACCAGTCCTCGGCGGTCGAAGAGACGCTGGCGAACATCGTCGTCGCCGGCAAGAAGGCGAAGGCGCTCAACAGCCGGATGCTCGGCGAGGTGCCGACGACCCACGCGGTGGGGAAGCTCTTGGAGTGGGGCTTCATCGACGGCCTCGACCCGACGCCACTCGGGCTCGCCGTGACGCGGCAGTTCCTCTCGCCGAGAGAGGCCTTCGCCATCCTCGACGGTATCCGGAAGGGGTCGTCGCCGTACGAAATCGTCGCCGACCTCGAACTCGACGAGGAAGGCCGGTAGCGTCCGGACGCCTTCAGCAGGGGCGGATATTCCGAATCCCGCACGCTTTTTGGCCGCCGACGCGTCGGTGACCGCGTGGTAGCGATAACGCCGGACATCCTCGTCGTCTTCGCCGTCATCCTCGTCGCGCTGGCGTTTTTCGCGACCGAACCCGTGCCGGTCGACGTGACGGCAATCGGCGTGATGGTGTCGTTGATGCTGATTCAACCCGCCTCGGAGGCGCTCGCCTCGGCGGGGATGCTCGGCGCGTCCATCGTTCTCTTCGAATCCTACCCCGGCGACGCCCTCTCGGGGTTCGCCAACACGGCGACGCTGACCGTCCTCGCGATGTTCATCCTCAGCGAGGGCGTCCAGCGGACCGGTATCATTCAGCTACTGGGCGCGAAGATATCGACGTTCACCGGCGATAGCGAACTGCGACAACTCGGCGCGACGGTCGGCCTCGTCGGCCCCATCTCCGGGTTCATCAACAACACCGCCGCGGTCGCCATCCTGTTGCCGATGGTGACCGACCTCGCAGAACGCGGGCGGACCTCGCCCTCGAAGCTCCTCTTACCGCTGTCGTACGCCTCGATGTTCGGCGGCATGCTGACGCTCATCGGGACCTCGACCAACATCCTCGCCAGCGACGTCTACTCGCGCATCACGGGCGAAGCGCCCTTCACGATGTTCGAGTTCACCGCGCTCGGTGCGGTGGTCATGGTCGTCGGCGTCGTCTACCTCATGACAATCGGCCGGCGGCTCACGCCGGCGCGAATCGAGCCCCGGCGCGACCTGACAGAGGAGTTCGAGATGGCGGAGTACCTGACCGAGGTCGTCGTCCGCGAGGACTCCCCGCTCGTCGGCCAGCAGGTCCAGCGGGCGCTCGTCGAGACCGAGTTCGACGTGGACCTCCTCCAACTCATCCGCGGCGAGAGCGTCTTCCTCGAACCGCTCGGCCCGAAGGAGATTCAGCCGGGCGACGTGTTCACCCTCCGGACCGACCGCAACACGCTCGTCGAACTGCTCGACGTGGAGGGACTCGACCTCGTGCCGGCGACCGTCACCGAAGACGAACTCGAACTCGCCGACCGCGGCCAGAACCTCGTCGAGGTCGTCGTCGCACCGGGGTCGGCGCTGGTCGGCGAGTCGCTCGCCTCGGCGAGTTTCAGACAGCGGTACGACGCGACCGTGCTCGCGCTCCGTCGCGGCGGCGAACTCATCCGCCGGCGGATGGACAACCTCCCGCTCCGCGTCGGCGACACGCTGCTCGTGCAGGCGACCGTCGAGAGCATCGAACGTCTCGACAACAACCGCAACTTCATCGTCGCCCAGGAAATCGAGCGCCACGACTACCGCGAATCGAAGATTCCGGTCGCCGTCGGCATCGTCGCCGGCGTCGTCGCGCTCGCCGCGCTCGACTTTCTCCCCATCGTCGTCGCCGCGCTCCTCGGCGCGCTCGCCATGGTCGCCACGAAGTGTCTCCGGCCGACCGAGTTGTACGACGCCGTTCAGTGGGACGTTATCTTCCTCCTCGCGGGCGTCATCCCGCTCGGCATCGCGATGGAGAACTCCGGGGCCGCCGAACTCCTCGCCGAACTGGTCGTGATGACCGGCGACTACCTCCCCCTTATCGCGGTCCTCGGCGTGTTCTACTTCGTGACGGCGCTCCTGACGAACGTCATCTCGAACAACGCGAGCGTCGTGCTCATGATTCCCGTCGCCATCGAGGCCGCGACGACCCTCGGAGCCGACCCGTTCTCGTTCGTCCTCGCGGTCATGTTCGCGGCGTCGACGGCCTTCATGACCCCCGTCGGCTACCAGACGAACCTGTTCGTCTACGGCCCCGGCGGCTACAAGTTCACGGACTACATCCGCGTCGGCGGCCCGCTACAGTTGCTCCTCGGGGTCGTGACGACGCTCGGCGTCGCGTACTTCTTCCCCCTGACCTGACGGGGCGGAACGAAACCCTTTACTCCGCGACGGGGAGAGTCGTATGTGCGGGACCGTGGGTTAGCCTGGTATACTTCGGGCCTTGGGTGCCCGTGACCCCGGTTCAAATCCGGGCGGTCCCATTGGGTATATAAACAAAGCGGCCTGTTTTGCCGCGGTTTTCCACCCGAACAGAGGGGGGTCTGCGCGTGAGCCTCGCACCATCGAAGCGTGCGGGCGAACGCGCCGAAGCGGAC